>JAOTYE010000029.1 GCA_029862045.1 Gammaproteobacteria bacterium | reverse complement strand
CGGAGTGGACGTATCTCTGGTGTTCCGGTTGTCACGCCAGTGGCATTGCCGGGTAGCTATATACGGACGGGATAACCGCTGAAAGCATCTAAGCGGGAAGCCCCCTTCAAGATTAGGTTTCTCTGGACCCTAGAGGTCCCTGTAGAGCCCTCGAAGACTACGAGGTTGATAGGCTGGGTGTGGAAGTTCAGTAATGGATGAAGCTAACCAGTACTAATTGCTCGTGAGGCTTGGCCATATAACACCAAAGAATTTTTGGTGCGCAACATGTAATGCGACACGAAGAAAACTCGACTCATCAAAAACTTATCCAGATTGTTATTTATTCGAAGGAAATGGGGACATTCCTCTTTTCCTGATGGGTAATAGGGACGTGGCACGACGTGCCAGGAAAAGAGGAATGTCCCCATTTCCCGGACCAGTTTTCCTGGCGGCAATAGCGAGCGGGAACCACCCGATCCCATTTCGAACTCGGAAGTGAAAACGTTCAGCGCCGATGGTAGTGTGGGGTCTCCCCATGTGAGAGTAGGACACTGCCAGGATTTATATTCGAAGAAGCCGTTCCCGCAAGGGAGCGGCTTTTTTATTTGCCGCAGCCTCTATCGCGTCTAAAACCGTTGCTACGAGTCGCTTTTGGCTGGAAACGGCAGGCCAGGGCCAGACGCGTCCGACAAAATCCTGCCAAGGCGCATGAATAAAGGCCTCAGACCGCTTCAGGCCCGCTAAAGATTACCGCCGCCCTACCGATAGCTAAAGGGTGTTTTGTAAAACGGCGGCAGGTGCCGGGCGATGTTGCGACCATTCAAAAGAGCTTTTGACCCCAATGTACGGGCAGGCGTGGCGCTCGATGGCGCGCACGCTGGGCTGGCGCGTGTCCGGCGACTGAACGATGGCAGTCTTAGCCTCGCAGTCCGCGTGCTGGAGACTGCCGATAATGACGATGCGTGGGCCGATCGCGCCGCGTCACAAGTCCCGGGCATGGACCTTGGCCAGACCCCGGTGTCCACTGTGCTGTCTGCAGATGCGTATCAATTGCAGCTCGTCGAAATGCCGAACGTCCCGGAAGATGAGCAGCTTGCCGCGGTGCGCTGGCGCATCAAAGATCTGATCGACTTTCCGCTCGACGACGCGGTCGTCGAGATGTTCGAAATGCCTCGCCAGGCCAATCCGGGCAATACGCCCATCGCCTATGCGGTGGTAACAAAACACACTGAGATACTGCAACAGATTGACCTGATGAAGCGGGCCGATCTGCAGCTGGATGCCATCGATATCCCCGAGATGTGTATGCGCAACATTGCTGTGATGCTGCCACAGGACGAAGATGGCGTTGCTTTCCTGCACTTCACCGATGACTGTGGTTATCTGACGATCACACGCCAGGGCGTCTTACACCTGATTCGCCGTCTCAAGACCGGCAGGCGCGCGTTGGCCGCCGCCGCCGATGACCAATTTACATTGCAGGAGCGAACTGCAGGAATATCGCTCGAAGTACAGCGTTCGCTTGATTACTACGAGAGTCACTACGATTGCCGGCCGATAACTGAAATCATCCTCGGTCCGGGCGCCGATCTCGAGGCGTTACCGGCCGCATTGACAGAGCATCTTGGTCTCACCGTAAACCGAATTACCCTCGACGACCTGTTTCACCTGGAGGACGACATCGCTCCGGCGGAACAAGGTGGTTGCCTGCTGGCTGTCGGCGCGGCGCTGCGGGCGGAAACACACACGCAAGGTGCGGAATCGCGATGAATCAGCAGATCAATCTTTATCAAATCCAGTACCGTCCGCAGACGCGCATGTTCCCGGCAGGGTTCATGTTGCAGGCGACCGGCATTCTGTTGTTCGCCATGCTGCTGATGTACGGCTTTGCCCAGCAACGCATTAACGGCATCGAACAGGAACTGGAAATCGTGACCCGACTGGAGTCCGTTGCACATGAGCGGCTGCAGAACATCGGACCGTTAATTAATGCAGTGACTGGCGAAACAAACTGGGCCGAGCAGCTGGACGACAGTTTGCGGATGCTCGCTGAGCGTCAGGCGGTCTTGAGTCTGATTCAGGGATCGTCACTCGGTGACACCAAAGGCTTTTCCCGCCACTTGCGGGCACTGGCACGTCAAGACGTTGAAGGCGTCTGGCTGACCCACATCGTGTTGTCGGCGCTTGGGGACAAGACGCGACTGGAAGGCCGCGCCATACGCGCTGAGCTGATCCCGCTGTATGTTCAGGACCTGACCGCTGAACCGCCGTTTGCGAAGCAACGTTTTCATCACTTCCAGATCAACAGTCCGGTAGCTGATGATGAAACTGCGCTGCATTTCTCGATGGACAGCGACATCTTGCTGGCCGGGGACCCGGGTAGCTAGCTTTGGATTACGTGGACGAAATCCGGACCAGGCTCGAACCGCTGTTATCGAGAATAAACGCGCTGTCACCGCGTGAGCGGCTGCTGGTGCTGATGACTTGCCTGGTACTGTTCGCGACGTTGTGGCATATGCTGCTGATGCAACCGCTCGGCCAACGCGCCAGTGAGTCTCGCGCCGAATTGACGGCGCTCGAAGAAAGCATTTCGGTTGCAAACCGCAGCCTGGAAGATCAGATTCTGCAGCTTGCCGGCGGCGGTGAGGAGCAGCGGTCGCGTATCGCATCGCTGCGCAAACGAATCGACGAGATCAACGCGACACTGGGCAATCATGCCGCCGAACTAATCGATCCATCAGAAATGGCCCGGGTACTCGAAGGCGTTCTTAAAGAGCAATCCAGGCTGACGCTCGTGCGTATCCGCAATACCACGCCCGAGTTTCTTTCCACGGACGACGACGAGAGCGGGGTCACCTTTTATCGGCATGGCCTCGAAATCGAGGTGGAGGGGAGCTACGCCGCATTCCTCGACTACCTGAATACCATTGAGTCGCTGCCATGGCGACTGTATTGGCAGGTGCTTGAACTCGATGTTATCGACTATCCGCTCAACCGGGTCCGCATAGAGGTGAGCACGTTGAGCCTCGACGAGGAGTGGATCGGTGCGTAAGCGAATCACGAACCTGACCATCCTCGTGCTGCTACTGACTGGCTTCTCTGCCCTGAGCCACGGCGGTGAAATGTTGCGAGATCCTACACGTCCTTACGTGCCCTACGCATTGGGCACCGCTGATGCGCCCCGCTTCGCGGTCAACGCCATCATCGTTTCGTCGGCGCGCCGCGTCGCGATCGTCAACGGACGACGCGTCAGTGTCGGCGGGTCAGTGGACGGCGCGACAGTCATCACAATTGAGAAAGATCATCTGATCCTGGAAAAGGACGGCGAGCGCATAACGGCCGGACTGAACGAAAGGCCGTCGCGCCGATGAAGATCATTGGAGAACACAACTCATGTTTATGAAAACTCTGACTGTCAGCGCTGTGCTCCTGGTGCTAGGTGGTTGCGACGCGTCGATGCCAACGCGCGAATCGGCACCTGCTCGCGGCGACGTAACTCGTGACAGCATCGAAGCGGCGCTGGAGGATGCTTCCACAAGCCCGCCGCCCGCAGAAGTGGCCGTGCCACAGCCTGCTGAGCCAGCACTACCGATGCCGGTAAGGCCGGCAGAGGAGCGTTTCAACCTCAACAGCGAAGACACACCGGCGCAGGCGTTTTTCATGGCTCTCGTCGACCAGACGGAGCACAACATCGTTGTGCATCCCGAAGTCGCCGGCGCCATCTCACTGCAGCTACAGGACGTGACTGTCGGAGAGGTGCTCGAGCTTGTCAGCGAAGTCTACGGCTACTCTTTTCGGCGCGGTGCCGCGGGCTATGTTGTGTTCCCGGCGACGCTGCAGAGTCGAATATTCCAGATCGACTACCTCAACCTGCAACGCTCCGGCGTATCGCGTACCCGCATCAGCTCGGGTCAGGTCAGCGAGTCAAGACAGAATGGCCGGCAAAACAACAGTGCCCTGGTTGGCGGACTGGCCAACCAGTTGTCGCGAGAATCATCACGCGACAACCAGCAGATTAGCGGCTCGGGCATCGAAACAAATTACAAGGCCGATTTCTGGGCCGAACTGCAGGACACGCTTGAGCAAATGATCGGCGATGTTGAGGGGCATCAGGTCGTCGTCAACTCCCAGACTGGCGTCATCGTTGTCCGCGCCATGCCGGACAAGCTTCGAAGCATCGGTGATTACCTCGAGACGATTCAGGAAATCGCGCAACGTCAGGTCGTGCTGGAAGCGAAAATCGTCGAGGTTTCACTCAGCGACGGTTTCCAGTCGGGCATCAACTGGGTCGCCGTTGCGCAGAACAGCGACGGCGACACGTATACGTTCGGACAACATGCGCCACCACCGGGCTATACCGGCGACCCGAGTGACCTCGGCGGCGCGCCGATTACCCTCGAGCCAGGAAACCCGGTTACGGGATTCCTTTCATCGACACTGGGTGGGGCGTTCACGATGGCCTTCGATATCGGTGACTTTAATGCGTTTATAGAACTGTTGGAGCAACAAGGCGATACGCGCGTACTGTCGAGTCCACGAGTGTCGACGCTCAATAATCAAAAAGCTGTGATCAAGGCAGGTACTGACGAGTTCTTCGTCACCGATGTCTCGAGTAATACGGTCACGGGCACTTCGTCAACAACCTCCAGGGATGTCGAGTTGACGCCGTTCTTCTCCGGTATTGCCCTGGACGTAACGCCGCAGATCAGCGCGGATGGTCAAGTCACGTTGCATATCCATCCAACGGTCAGCGAAGTTACTGATCAGCAGAAGATCCTGACGGTATCGGGAGAGACGGATACGCTGCCACTCGCATTCAGCGAGATCCGCGAATCCGACAGCATCGTCAAAGCCCGTAGTGGGCAGATCATCGTGATTGGCGGCCTGATGCGTAATTCAACGACCGAAGAGAATTTCGGCGTACCGGGGCTCAGCAAGATTCCCGGTATCGGCAGGCTTTTCAAGAGCAAGCGTGCGGTAGAAAGAAAGACCGAGCTCGTCATCCTGCTCAAGCCCATCGTTATCGATAGCGACGACACCTGGACGAAGATGGCCGGCGACTCGCTAGAGCGAATCAGGGGCAATGCCGGCACGTAATGGCAAGGGCTGAACATGAGTAAACCGAGCGCTGCAGTATCGAGAATATCCCGCCGCAAGAAGCTGCGGCTTGGAGAGTTGTTGCTGGAGGCCGGTGCAATTACGCAGGACCAGCTTGAGCAGGCGCTAACGCTGCAAAAACAGACCGGGCACAAACTCGGTCGAGCGCTTACCGAGGTCGGTGCGATTGAAGAGAGCGAACTGTACAAGTTTCTCGCCAAGCGCCTGGAAATCGACTATCTGGACCTGAGCAGCATCAAGCTGCAGGCCGACACGGTCATGCTGTTACCGGAGGTGCAGGCGCGCCGACTGCGCGCGCTCGTGCTCAAGCGTGAAAAAGAGGATTTGCTGGTCGGCATGGCGGATCCTACCGATATTTTCGCGCATGACGAACTCCATCGATTGCTTGGCAAGAACGTGAACATCGCGCTGGTCAACGAAACAGAATTGCTGCGCACGATCGACATCATGTATCGGCGCACGGATGAAATTAATGCGCTTGCGGCGGAAGTAAAAGAAGACCTCGGCGAGGCGCGCATCGATATCGACCAGCTGACAGCCGACGAAGATTCGGCCGAAGCACCAGTGATCAAATTGCTGCAGTCGATGTTTCGGGACGCCGTGCAGGTCAGTGCATCGGACATTCATATCGAGCCCGACGAATTCGTGCTGCGGATTCGGCAACGAGTCGATGGCGTGCTGCAGGAACATGTAATCGACGGCCGCGGTGTTGCGAGTGCGCTGGTGACTCGTCTGAAGCTGATGAGCGGACTCGATATCTCGGAAAAGAGACTGCCTCAGGACGGCCGCTTCTCTATCCGCGTGCATAAGACGACACTGGATATCCGCGTGTCCACTTTGCCGGTCCAGTTTGGTGAGTCGATCGTACTTCGACTACTGGATCACTCGGCGAATTTGTTGAGCCTGGAAAAGCTCGGCATGCCGCAGGACGTACTGGATCGTTTCTATCGCATGATTGAGAGACCGTCCGGCATGGTCCTGGTGACAGGACCGACCGGCAGCGGCAAGACCACCACACTCTATTCGGCCCTGAACTACGTCAACAAACCAGCGACGAAAATAATCACGGTCGAAGATCCCGTTGAGTACCGGCTCGAGCGCATCAATCAGGTCCAGGTGCATACACGAATTGGCCTGGATTTTGGCCGCGTTCTGCGCACCGCGCTACGTCAGGACCCGGACATCATTCTGGTCGGCGAAATGCGTGACCGCGAGACGGTCGACATCGGTCTGCGCGCCGCCATGACGGGACACCTGGTCTTTTCGACCCTGCACACGGTCAATGCCATGGCTACCGCAAGTCGCCTGCTGGACATGGGTGCGCCGGGCTATCTGATCGGGGCTGCTTTGCAGGGCATAGTCGCGCAACGACTGGTGCGGCGCGTTTGCGAGAGTTGCGCCGAACCGATCGAGCTCTCGCCCGGACAAAGCACCTGGCTTAAGGCGCAGGTGGGATCGAAGCGCTCAGCCAAGCCCAAGTTTGTACGCGGACGCGGTTGCAACTACTGCCAGCTCACCGGCTATCGCGGGCGCATCGGCGTCTACGAAATGCTGGAGATGGACGACGGACTCACCGACGCATTACGGCGTGAAGAGTTGAGTGAGTTTGTATCGCTGGCAAGCAAGAAACGCAGTTACGTACCGCTCGTCAATTGCGCGCTGGACTATGCGGTTGCGGGCGTAACGTCGCTTGAAGAAGTGATTCGTATTGCCGGTGGTCTCGACGGCGACGACGAGACTGTCGTTGA
The DNA here is from genome assembly GCA_029862045.1 of Gammaproteobacteria bacterium. Taxonomy (GTDB): domain Bacteria; phylum Pseudomonadota; class Gammaproteobacteria; order Steroidobacterales; family Woeseiaceae; genus UBA1847. The sequence goes on along the minus strand of JAOTYE010000029.1, from coordinate 28,836 downwards.
CGAAGCTGCGGCAGCGGCAGGCGAGGTCACTGATGGCTGAATTCGCCTACAAGGGACGATCCGCCAGCGGCGGGCTGGTAACCGGCAAGCTAAATGGCAACTCTGCCGACGCGGTGGCCGGGCGCCTTGTCAGTATCGGCATTACTCCGGTCGAGATTCGCGATCTGGCCACTGCGGGCAGCCTGACGATGTCGGACCTCGTCACGCGTTTCGGGGGTGGTCAGCCGACAACCAAGGACCTGGTGTTGTTCTGCCGCCAAATGCATACCATTACACGCACCGGTTTACCGCTGTTGCGCGGGCTGACCGGGCTGATGCAAACGACCCACAATGAGGTCCTGAAATCCGCGCTGATCGAGGTAATCGCCAGCCTCGAGTCAGGCCGCGAACTTGCGGTATCGCTGCGCGCACATCCGAGGGTCTTCTCACCTTTGTTTGTGAATCTCATCGAGATAGGCGAAGCAACCGGCACGCTGGATGTCGCATTTCAACGGTTGTACGAATATCTGAGCATGGACCAGGAGATACGCGACCGCGTCAAGTCCGCGATACGCTACCCGGCCATCGTGTTGATCGCGATCGCAATCGCACTTGCCATTATTACCGTTTTCGTGATCCCGAATTTCGCACCGATATTTCGTGCCCTGGGTGACAATATCCCGCTACCGACCCGGATAATCATGGGCGTCTCGGATTTCGCCATCAATTACTGGATGGTTGTGTTCGGCGCGGCCGTCGTTGTGGCCGTGGCAATAGCGACATATATCAAGTCTGAAGCGGGTCGAATGCGCTGGGACAGGTGGAAGCTCAGCATTCCTGTGACCGGAATAATTGTGCGCAATGCTGCGCTGTCACGGATAACGCGTTCATTGGCTGTGTCACTAAGCGCCGGGCTGCCGATCAACGAAACCCTGCGCACGGTGTCCGCTTCGATAGGCAATAACTGGCTAGGCCAGAAGATGTCGCTGCTGAGCACGGGCATAGAGCGTGGCGAGTCATTGTCGAGCACTGGGGCCAACAGCGGATTGTTTACACCACTAATATTGCAGATGATCGCGTTGGGCGAGGAGACAGGTGCATTGCCTGAGCTCCTGGAAGAATCGTCCGACTATTACAAACGTGAAGTGGATTACGATCTCGACAATCTCAGCGCGGCGCTCGAGCCGATTCTGATCGTGTCCGTCGGGGTCGTAGTGCTGATACTTGCGCTCGGTGTGTTCCTGCCAATGTGGGACATGATCTCGCAGGCGAAGGCAGGTGGATGATGGTACGTGCCGGCACATCGTCAGGGCTCAATGCCAGGAAAAACGCGAGCCGCACCGCTTCACCCGGATTCTCACTGCTCGAGCTCATCGTCGTGATTGTGATTATCAGCATACTCGTGGCCGTTGCGCTCGATCGCCTGTTGCCGTACATCGACGAGGCGGAACGAATCGGCGTGTTGACGTTTGAGAGCCAGATCAAGAGCACATTGATGGTGGCGGCGGCAAAGCGCATCGCTGGCGGTAAAGCAGCCAGCATCTCTGAGCTCGATGGCAGCAATCCTATGCACCTCATGCTCGAAACGCCGGACAACTACGTCGGCGAGCTGCGCGGATATGACAAAAATTCAGTTCCGCGCCGCAATTGGTATTTCGATCTGAATACACGACGACTCGTGTATCGCATAGGACGGCGATTTAGCTGGTCCGATGACAACGAGTCCATGAATAACCCCGAGTTCGAAGTTCGCGTTGCCTTCGATGACCGTAACGGCAATGGCCGCTTCGAACCGGGTACAGACGAGCTGTACGGCATACGCCTGCAACGTGAAGCAGGCTCCGTATGGCTCGTCGGAAGGGATTCCGCGGGGTGAGGGGAGGGTATGTGCATGAACCGGAGGAAACAGGTTTACATAACTGTGAAGACCGTCACAGACCGTCAACTCGACCGTGCGGAAAATCCACAGGGGATGCGAAAAGCACCGCCTGTGACGCGTAACTTATCGTTCTTGAAAGAGTTTTTTAGTGGTTGACTTTATTCGCCCAACGTAAATCGGCGAAAAGATATTGGAGGTTTCAAAATGAACAAGGCAATGAAAGGTTTTACGCTCATCGAACTGGTGGTCGTGATTACGATTCTGGGAATCCTGGCGGCATTCGCCATTCCACGCTTCGCAAATCTGGAAATCGAAGCACGCAAGGCCGCGGTTCAAGGTCTGGGCGGTAGCGTTCGCAGTGCGGCCACGCTGGCACACAGCTTGTCTTTGGCCCAGGGTCTCGCCCCTGCCGCTGACGTCGTCATGGAAGGTCAAACGATCACCATGGCCGAACGCTATCCGGAGGATGCGAGCATAGACAATGCTCTGGTGGACTTCACCGGGTTTACGTTCGCAGGTGGTGTGTTTACCAAAGATGGCGCGACGACGCCGGCTAACTGCAGTGTTACCTATGTCGAGCCAGCGGGTGCAAACCTGCCACCGACGATCACCGTTGATGACAGCGATTGCTAAATGGTGAAGTCGTTTTGGAACCCCGAAAAAGCGCCCGTTCGCGGGCGCCTTTTTCTCTTGCGTTCGTACTGACTAAAGGAGGATCGCAATGAAGACAATAAACTGCAGCAAACAGCGCGGTTTTACGCTGATCGAACTGGTGGTCGTGATTACGATCCTCGGCATTCTAGCGGCGTTCGCGATCCCGCGTTTTGCTTCTCTGGAAACTGAGGCGCGAATCGCAGCTATTCAGGGCCTGGCCGGCAGCGTACGCAGTTCCGCCGCGCTCGCGCATAGTCTGTCGCTGACGCAAAATAACCCGCCCACGGTCAACGTGGAAGGCAACGTCATTAATATGACCAACGGTTATCCGATTGGTGACGACATCGACGACACGCTCGCCGATTTCACGGGTTATACGTTCGCAGCGGCCGCAGGCACGGGTACATTCACACGGCCCGGATCCCCAACCCCGGCGAATTGCAGCGTTGCCTACACAACAGCCGTCGTCGGTTTTGCGCCGGCAATCGTGGTAGATGTGTCGGGGTGCTAAATGCCGTGCTGTTTTCGAACGCACACAACCGGGATCGGTAAGCGTGATCGGCGGCCCCGTGGCTACAGTTACAGTGTTAACGCGGGCTTCACGGTCATCGAACTCGTCCTTGTCATCGTTATCGTCGCCGTACTGGGCGCGATAGCGGGACCCCGCTTCTTTGATAATTCCACGTTCGACGAGCGTGCCTACCATGACGAGCTCGTCACTTCGCTGCGCTACGCACAGAAAGTCGCTGTGGCGAGCGGCTGTCGTGTCCAGGTGGACATCACAGCGACAACTTACTCACTAACGCAGCAATCGCCTCTTGCCGGGCACTGCGACCCGGCCGACGTAAGTTTCCCCGTGCCCGTGCTGTTACCGTCAGGTGAGGCCATGAACGGTGCCGCGCCCGGCACAATTACCGCTGCCCCCGCCATCACACTTGTATACGGACCGCTTGGGCGGACGAATCTTGCCGCCAACCAGGTCCTGAGCGTCGGCGGCCGCGTGCTCGCGATTCAAGCCGAAAGCGGGCTCGTGGTGACGCCATGACGCCGGCAAAGCAATCACAGCGCGCTGTAACGCTCGTCGAGCTTCTCGTGTCGATCGTGATCGTCGCGATTGCCGCGAGTGCCGTGCTCGGCGTGCTGTCGATGACGACGGCACACAGTGCCGATCCGATGATCCGTCACCAGGCGGCCGCCATCGCCGAATCCTATCTCGAGGAAATACTGCTCAAGCCGTTGACCGATCCCGATGGTGTCGATGGCGAGGCGGCGCGCGCCGACTTCGATGACCTTGACGACTATGACGGCCTGTCGGACGCGGGGGCTCGCGATCAGTTTGGCTTACCCATGGCCGGCCTTGGTGATTACAACGTCGCCGTGACAGTGGCGCCGTCGGCGGCGCTGCCCGCCGTTCCCGTTGCGGACGCGCTGCGCGTTGACGTCGTCGTCACGCACTCGAACGCCGTCAACTTCGCGCTGAGCGGCTATCGCACGAGGTTTTGAGACGATGCACAGCGTTCAAAAAGGCTTCACGCTCGTCGAACTCGTCATCACGATTACGTTAACGACGATCGTCGTCTCGTTCATGGCCATGTTCATCTCGGGACCCGTGCGCGCATACAACGATCAGGGCCGCCGCGCGGAACTCGTGGATCTGGCCGAGAATTCCCTGCGCCGCATAACGAGAGATATTCATCGTGCCTTGCCGAACAGCATCCGCCTGAATGTGTCGGGCGGCACGGTTGCCCTGGAATTACTGAACACGGTGGACGGAGCACGCTACCGGGATCGGCCGCCACCCGGCAACCCGTCGAAGCGCCTGCAATTTTCGTCGGCCGATGATGCCTTTAACAGCGTCGGAAGTTTCCGCAATATCGCGAAGCCGTTCTCGTCGAACGGTCATTATCTTTCGATCTACAACGTCGGCGTCCCTGGTGCAAACGCCTACGAACTGGCCAATGTCATCACGCCGCCGGGCACCCAGATCGATATCGACGCAGACGCGATCCCTGGCGAAGATAATATACAGCTCTCGCCCGCGTTCAAGTTTGCTTTCGCGTCGCCGGGCCAGCGCATGTTTCTCGTCGATGGCGCAGTGAGCTATTTGTGTGATACCGGCACCGGTACGCTGATTCGTTACTCGGGCTACACGATTACGTCCGATCAGACCGATCGCGACAGCGACACGGAGTTGCTCGCGGCTGGCGCCGAATCAACATTGATCACAAATCGCGTCAGCGCATGCACCATGGGTTATGCGCCGGGCACGTCGCAGCGCGCCGGGCTCGTATCGATTGCGCTCGCGGTGTCGGACACGGGCGAAACTGTTTCGTTGTTACACCAGGTCCATGTGGACAACGTTCCCTGAGCAATGCGCATGCAAACGAAATCACAAAATGGTTTTTCGCTGGTGCCCGCGCTGTTCCTGCTGGTCGTGCTCGCTGCGCTGGGAATCGTCGCCGTCCGTCTCGCTGGCGTACAGCAGCAGACGGTTGTGCTTGCGATGCAGAGTAGTCGTGCCTATGCCGCTGCGAGGTCCGGCATCGACTGGTCGGCTTATCAGGCGCTTGTAAACGGCAGCTGTGCCGCATCGACGCTGGCCCTGACCGAGGTTGGGTTAGCCGGATTCTCGGTGGACACGAGCTGCAGCAGCACGACGCATGCCGAAGGACCGAACACGGTAACTGTTTTTGTGATCGATGCGTTCGCCTGGTCGGGCAGTTACGGTACGCCCGATTACGCATCCCGGCGCATACGGAGCACGGTGACCGATGCGACGTGATATGCGACTAATGGCTCTCGCCTGCTTGTTGCTCGCGGCAACGAACGCTGCCGCGACACAGGTGTGTACCACTCAGAATGTTGGTAACCAGGAATTTCGCGGTATCTCCGGGGATTCCGATACTCATGTGATCGCGGTGGGTAAGAAAGGCACGATCTATCGCTACGATGGTTCGGGCTGGAGCGCGATGACCAACCCCGGCAATGAGGACTTGAACGATGTCGAAGTCGTGGATGCGAACACCGCATTCGCTGTCGGCAAGAAGGGCGAGGTTCTGCAGCTGACGGGCGGTGTGTGGACTTCGATCGGCGGCTTTACCAATGAGGACCTGTTCGGCGTCTGGGCGGCTTCGGCGACCGAGGCCTATGCGGTCGGCAAGAAGGGCACGCTGTATCGTTATGACGGCAGCGTCTGGACTGACGAGAGCGCGGCTGCGGGTACGAATAACAAAGATCTCGAAGACGCGTGGGGCGACGTCAATTATTTCTACGCGATTGGCGACGATGGCCGTCTTTACCGCTACGACCGACTAACGGGCACCTGGCTGCCGCCTGATACGTCCTGCACCAGCGGCAGCAGATTCCAGGACCTCTGGGGAGATAGCAGCGGCAATATCTATCTTGTCGGCAGCGGCGATGTTTACCTTTACGATGGAGCCTCCTGTGCAGTTGTCGGAACGGCTGGCGAGGAGCTTCTCGGAATTTCCGGCTGGTCGCAAAACGGTGACGTGCTGGCGGTCGGCAAAAACGGCGCGGTGTTCGAGTACGACGGGACCTCCTGGACAGAAACGCAGGAAGGCACGAACGAGTTCAAGGACGATTGGCTGTCGCCGGCCGGCAACGCATTTTACGCCGGCAAGCAAAAAGAGCTTACGGTATGCCAGTGCGTCGACTGTCCGGTGCTTGGTTTGCCGCAGTTCGTCATCACCCACGATAGCTATGGCATTCACTGCCAGGACGAGGTCGTGCAGGTACAGGTGATCGACAGCACGAGTGGCACGCCGAAAATCGACTACAACGAGCAGGTCACGCTCGATACTCAATCTGGTTTCGGCACCTGGGGCCCGGTCGCGGGTAGCGGCGGATTCAACGATGCAATCCTGAATGACGGCCTCGCAACCTACGCCTGGCCGCTCGGCGAATCGTCGGCGGCTTTCGCGCTCTCCTATCCCGAGGGACCGGCAAACATCGACATTGACGTCTATCAGAGCAGCGATACCGGCATACGTGATAATGATGCCGAGGGCACGATCGTCTTCGCACCCAGTGGATTCACGCTCACAGCCGCTGCGCTCGCGAATCCGCCGCCGGCCCTCATTGTGCCGTTTTCCACACCGCAAATAGCCGGCACCGATTTCGCCGTTCACATCGCCGCCTATGGCGTGACTGCAAACGACCCGGTGTGTGGCATCATCGAATCCTACACAGGCCCCAAGAACCTCAAGTTCTGGATGGACTATATGAACCCTGTCGCTGGCACTGTGGCCACGTCCATAGACACGGTCGGGATCCCGTCTGCCGAGGCGGCGGCGGCGAATCAGCCAGTCGTGTTCACGAACGGCCAGGCGGCCGTTACGGGCAAATACAAGGATGTGGGCCGAATCCAGATTGACGTCAAGGACGACAGCCTTGCGCATCCGGATTTGCCGAACGGCATTCGCGGCGCGACAGCAGGTTTCGTCGTGAAACCCGATCATTTCGAATTGACAAATATCGAAGACGGCGCCGGTAATCCGAATCCGGCCGCTGCGGATTCCGCCGGTGCCGCGTTCGTTGCGGCCGGCGAGGTGTTCTCGGCCACAGTGACAGCGGTCGACGCCGAGGGCGATGTCACACCGAACTATGGTCAGGAAAGTATCGCCGAAACGGTGCTGCTGACCCCCAACCTTGTCGACCCTGTAGCAGGTGACAATCCGCCGCTCGGTGCGGCGACCGGCTTCGGTCCTTTCGTAGCCGGGCAGTCGACCGGCACGAACTTCAGCTGGCCCGAGGTCGGTATCGTTAGTTTGATGCCGTCTATCGGTGACAATGACTATCTCGGCGCGGGGGACGTCACCGGCGCTGCAACAGGTAATGTTGGGCGTTTCTACGCACATCATTTCACGACGGCGCTGAACGTCCCAACGTTTGCAACGAGCTGTGCGGCAGGATCATTCACTTATATCGGCGAGTCGTTCACGTATTCAAACGACCCGGTGATCACGGTCACTGCAAGAGCGCTTGCCGGTGAGATTACGGAAAACTACGTCGGCGGTTTTTTCAAAATAGACAACGCGAGTCTCCCGGACCCCGTGTACACGGCCGTGCCGGCAACACTCGATACCTCGGGGTTGCCGCCGGGAGCCAGCGATCCAACTGTCGCGTCTTTGGGTGCCGGCGTTGGCACGCTGACGTTTTCGAGTGGCACCGGCCTTTTGTTTACGCACGGCGCAGAGCAAGCGCCTTTCGACGCGGATGTTCGTCTCAGCATTAACGTGCTCGATACGGACAGCGCCGCGGCACTTGGCAACCCGATCACTTTCGGTGACCCTGGCGGCATACTTTTCGATTCGGGCGCAAACATGCGCTACGGTCGCGGCCGGCTACTCAATGCCTACGGCTCCGAACTCGTGAATCTCGCGTTGCCGTTCAGGACGGAATACTTCGTAGATACGGTCACCGGATTCGTGCCCAATATCGACGACAGTTGCACAGCCACGGTTGACCTGTCCCTTGGAGCATTTACCGAGAACCTGGTTGCCGGGGACACCTGTGTACTGGATATCGGCGCGCCCGGGGACAGTGGCGAAGGCTGCGTAGCTGCGGGACCACCTGGGTTGCGGTTCCGAGAACCGCCGTTGGGGGGTGACTTCAATCTGCACCTGCGTGCGCCGGGCGCCACCAACGACGGCAGCACGACGGCAACGGCGGACGTGCCCGACTGGCTGGAATACGATTGGGATGCCGCAATGCCAGGCCTCGAAGATCCGGCCGGTACCGCAGTGTTCGGTATTTTCCGCGGCCAGGATCGACACATTTACACTCGCGAACTGTACTGACCGGCGAGCTGCGAAACTCACCAATTCTGCATTTACACTTCGAATCGCACGGCTTGCTGTAGAATTCAGGTAACCCGAGGCGAAAAGAAGCGATATGTTCAGAACAGCCGAACTCGGACAAGCCGTCCCCAAGCAGGTCTTCAAAACGCGCGCCAGACAGCTGCGTCAGCGCCTGCTTGAAGCGCAGATTCTGCTCAGTCGAGATGCCGGGTTCAATGTCATGATCGACTTTGCCGGTGTCGATGGCGCTGGCAAAGGATCGACGGTAAATCTGCTGCACGCGTGGCTGGATACGCGCCTGATCACCACGAACGCGTATGGCCCGATGACCGAAGCGCAGCGCGAGCGCCCGAAGTTCTGGCGTTTCTGGGGCACCCTGCCACCCAAAGGCAGGACCAGCCTGAATCTGAGCGGCCGGTATTCTAATCCGTTTCTGGACCGCGTCCACGGGCGCATCTCGGGCAAGGAATATGTCGCGGAACTGAAGCGAATCCAGGCATTTGAACGCGCGCTGGCGGACGATGGCATGCTGATACTCAAGTTCTGGATGCACCTGAGCCGCGATGCCCAGGAAGAGCGCCTCAAGGCCCTGGAGGCAGATCCCGAACAGGCGTGGCGCGTGACAGAGAAGGACTGGGAACACTGGGAAATATACGAGCGCTTCATCGAAACTGCCGAGCGCACGATTATGGAAACGAACACGGATTATGCGCCGTGGCATATCGTCGAAGGAGTCGATCAAAATTTCAGGATGCTGGCGGTGTCGCAAGTCATTCTCGATGCGCTCGAGTCGCGACTGCCTGCGTCGGACCTCACCCCCGCAGCCGGGCTACCCGCCGACAATAGTGAAATCGATGTTGCGGATCCGTTACCCGAACGACCCGAAGGCCTGGTGACGGTGCTCAGCACACTCGACATGTCTGCCAAACTGCCGAAGACCAGTTATCGGCAGCAGCTCAGCCAACAACAGGGACGCATTCATCTGTTGCAGCGCAAAGCGCTGCAGGAAAAACGCTCTTCCATCCTCGTAGTCGAAGGCCCGGATGCCGGCGGCAAGGGTGGCGTCATACGCCGCATCATCCCGACGCTGGATGCACGCAACTATCGCGTCCTCCAATACGGTGCGCCGACCGACGAAGAGCGCTCGCATCATTACCTGTGGCGGTTCTGGCGCCATCTGGCCCGGACCGGGAAGCTGACGATTTTCGATCGCAGCTGGTACGGTCGCGTACTGGTCGAGCGGGTCGAAGGACTCGCCAGCGACGACGAATGGCGTCGCGCGTACGCGGAGATCAATGATTTCGAAGACCAGCTCGTCGAATATGGCACCATACTCGTCAAGTTCTGGCTGCATATAACGCCGGAAGAGCAGTGGACGCGGTTTCAGGATCGCAAACAAACGGCGTACAAACGCTGGAAGCTGACGTCGGAGGACTGGCGCAACCGCAGCAAATGGTATGCCTACGAAGAGGCAGCCCACGATATGGTCAAGTACACGAGTACGCACATATCACCGTGGGAGCTCGTTCCAGCAAACGATAAGAATTTTGCCCGCATCAAGGTGCTGGAAACATTCGGCGACCACCTGGAGAAGGCGCTTGAAGAGTCTTAGCCCGATTCTGCCGAGCCCTTGGACGAAGTGAGATTCGCTGAGGTATTTCTGCGGCTTGGTTGCGCGCTAGTTGCGTGGATGATGCTGTACGCACATTTCCTTTGGCTCGCGGCGCTGTACGCTATGGGTTGTGGCCCGGACGGTAATGAAATGCACGGCGTACTTCTCGGTCTCGCGCCAATCGCTCTGGGCTTCGCATTCCTGCTTCAAGTTACGCGGCCATTTGCCGAGATCCATAGCATTCTGCGTTGGTTGGGCGCACCCTTATTGCTGCTCCTTCCGTTCGCCATTCGCAGCGTTTGGCAGGTATTTCAAACGGTAAATGTGAACAATGCTGCGATCTGTACGGGTGGTGTTCCAGCAACCTGGCAAACGCTGTGGGTACCAGTCCAGTTCGTCACGCTGGTGCTGATTTCATTCCTCCTCATTCGGATGTGGCGCAATGTGAGGAGCGATGCGGCCGGCGATGTAAATGCCTAGTTTTTAAGCAAGAATTTGCAATTGTTCACAATTGCCACGATTGAAAAACAGGGGGGGGAGTGAGAAAATATTCGGGTACGAACACAATAATAACTGGGGAACTGTTATGTCCATGATGTCAGAATTTAAAGACTTCGCCATGAAAGGCAATGTGGTCGATATGGCTGTCGGTATCGTAATCGGCGGGGCGTTCGGCAAGATCGTTTCATCGTTTGTCGCCGACGTGCTCATGCCACCGATCGGTCTGTTGCTCGGCAATGTCAACTTTTCGGATCTCGCGGTAACGCTGCAAGCGGCCAGCGAGGGCGGCGAGGCAGTGCTAATGAAATACGGTGTCTTCATTCAAACTGTCGTCGACTTTGTGATTATTGCTTTCGCAATTTTCATGGTTGTCAAAGCGATGAATAGCATGAAGAAGAAAGAAGAAGAAGCTCCGGCAGCGCCGCCGGCACCGAGCAAAGAAGAAACCTTGCTAACGGAAATCAGAGACGCATTACGCTCGAACTAGTCGCGCGAGCAACAAGCATGCAACAAAAAGGCCGGCCTGAATAAGGGCCGGCCTTTTTCTTTTTCCCGATGACCCAAAGGGGTCAGTCGAAAGCCGATCGTCTAGACCGCGACAGTCAATCCAGCGGAATCTTGATTTTCTGGCCCGGGTATATCTTGTTCGGGTCAGGAATCAGTTCCTTGTTCGCCGCATGGATGCGCGTGTACAGGGACGCTTTGCCATAAAAACGCTTGGCAATGCCACCCAGAGTATCGCCGCTGACGATCTCATAGAGCTCGATTCTTTCTTTCTCTTCTTCCACTGGCTCCGGAAATGTCAGGTCGTCGGCAATGATTTTCTCGACACCTTTGACATCACCTGCGATCAATAGCGCCGAACTGCGTGTAGCCTCGTTCGGGCAATCGCCACAAATGGTGGCGACGCCGTCGTCGAACTTGACGTCCAGGTTCTTGATCCCGGAGAGTTTGATTTCGAGATGCTGCCGAATACTGTCGGCTGCTTCATCGTCGGTATCGAAGAGTTGTCGCCCGACATCCTTCGCAAAATCTAAAAGGCCCATGACTGCTCCTTATTCTCTAGGTCTGATCGTCGATCGAGGCACCTTGAGCTGATCTGCCGACGCTCTGCATACCGTTGTCGCACCCGGCCGCGGTCTCGTAATTCTGACTCGTGCCGATGACCTGGCCGTTAGTCGACTTCAGGTTAAAACGGAATTTGCCACTCGCAGTCTCTTTCATTTCGAAGCAGTCAGGATTCGAACAGTTCTTCTGTACGGATGCGATTCCGTTCATGCAAGAGGACTTGGCCTTGTACCCCTCACTCGAAAGAATGTTCTCGCCGTTGCCTGCCTTCAGCCGAAACCGAAACTCGCCAGCCTTGTCTTTGTAACACTCGAATTTTCCCGCCATCACTTATTCCTCGTAATCTAGTGGTTATTGATCAATCAATCTTCCAGCACGAAGGTCACTTTCATCGTGACCCTGTATTCCGAAACGTCGCCGTCGTTCACGACGACTTTCTGCTCCTTTACCCATGCCCCTTCGACACGGTTAATGGTCTTGCTGAATCTCTTGATTCCTTTTCGTACCGCGTCCTCGAAGCTCTTCGATGACGAAGCCGATATTTCTGTTGTTCTTGCAATGCTCATTATAGTTCCTCTCCAGATGTCTTCATGTAGCGGAAAACCGACCCGTGCCCATGGCAGATGCCAGGGCCGAATATTGTTAAATGAAATGCTTATCGGGTTTTTCGTGTTGTTTTCCGGATTATTACACACCGCGATTTGTGGAATTGCAATGTATCGCGCGATGGGTGTTCAGTCACCGCAAGACAAGCCTGTTTGTTGCGAAAAACACACAATCTGGCCGTTGCAACGGCCATTTGCGCTGGTTTCGAGCTTGGCGGGCGACTATAGTAGCTAGACTACAACAAAACCGGTCTCCGGGACGCAGGTACGCGCAGGACGATTGGTCGTAACAGCTGAATTCCTAAGAGGGGGTTATTGAGATGAAGACGAATTGGCAACACGTTGGTGTGTTGGGACTAGCTATGGCCGCTGTCGGCCTGCCGGCGCAGTTCGCGGTCGCGCAGGGCGAGGACGAGTTGATCGAAGAGGTCATCACCACCGGTACTCGCAGTGCGAAACCGCGTTCCGCATCCGACTCGCCTGTACCAATCGATGTCATTAATGCGGAGGAATTCAACGCATTGGGCAGCACGGCGGACCTGACGGACAACTTGAGAGCAATGGTGCCGTCGTATACGGCGACACCGGCTACCGGCGATGGCAGCGCATTCGTCCGGCCAACATCACTGCGCGGTACAGCTCCGGATCAGGTTCTGGTATTGGTCAATGGCAAACGGCGCCACCGTTCTGCGTTGGTGCAATTTTTCGCGCCGGCCGCAGGTAACGGCGCCCATGGTGTTGATATCGGCATGATCCCCAGCATTGCCTTGAAGCAGGTCGAAGTGCTGCGCGATGGTGCGGCATCACAATACGGTTCGGATGCAATCGCCGGCGTTATCAACTTCATCATGAAGGATGCGTCGGAAGGCGGCCAGGTACAGGTGCAAGGTGGCGAGTATTTCGACGGCGAGAGCAGTCTCAAAGTCGCGGCGAATGCCGGTTTTGCTATCGGTGAAAATGGCTTCGTCAATGCGAGTGTCGAATACATCGATAATGACGCGTTGTCACGTGGCATACAGCGTCCTGACGCTCAGGCGCTGATCGATGGCGGTAATACCGCAGTCGGCCAGGATGCCCCGTTCGGTGATGCTCCGTTTGCGCAGAGCTGGGGACGTCCGGAAACCGAGGGCACACGCATCTTCGTGAATTCGGGCTTCGACATCAGCAGCACGGCGCAGCTGTACGCACGATTCGGCCTTGCCGATACTGAAGGTCGCTATCGTTTCTTCTATCGTAGTCCGACTCATTCCAGCCTGACCCAGCATCGCGCTGACGGCTATACCGGATTGCCGGGCGGGTTCACGCCGTACCTGGACGGTGATCAGGAAGACACCAGCATCGTTGTGGGTGTCGATGGTGAGTTCGATAGCGGCATGCTGTATGACATCAGCTTCAACTACGGCAAGAGCGAACTGGATTATTTCCTGAATAACACGGTCAACGGAGATCTTGACCTTGTTGGTGTCTGCCCCGCTTGCGAAATATCGCAGATGGGCTTCGACGTTGGCGGATACGCTCAGGAGGAGAGAAACCTGAATGTCGACTTCTCAGTACCCGTATCGGATAGCATCAACCTGGCCTTCGGATTCGAGGACCGCGAGGAAACGTTCACTGCATTTGCCGGTGAAATCAATTCGTCTTTCGGCGGCGGCTCGAGTGGTTTCGGCGGCATTACTCAAACCGGAGAGTTCCAGCGTGACAACATCGCCATCTATGCGGATGTCGAGCACGATGTCACTGACGCATTCCTGGTGCAGTATGCAGCCCGATACGAGAACTTCTCGGACTTCGGCAACACGCTGAATGGAAAACTCGCTGCCCGCTTCCGGATCAACGACGCATTCGCAATCCGCGGCGCGGTATCAAGCGGCTTCCACGCTCCAACGCCGGGCCAGGCCAACGTCAGCACGATTATTACGACGTTCGACGGCGCCACCGGCCTGCAGATTGAAGAAGGCCTTGTCCCGGCTACCAGCCCGGATGTTATACAAGCGGGTGGCACGGCACTGACAGAAGAGACGGCGCTGAACATCAGCGCCGGCTTTACGGCAGACATTGGCGATAACTGGTCGGTTACGGCTGATGTCTACAAGATCGAAGTCGACGATCGTATCTACCGTACGGGCGACATACCCGTTCCGCCGTTGCCGACGGACCCACCGAATGCGCCGGCACGATCCATCTCGTTCTATACGAATGCGCTGGATGTCGAGCATACAGGTGTGGACGTGGTCGTAACCGGAAATGTCGAACTTGGATCGGCGTCGGATCTCGACCTGACATTCGTCTATGCTCACAATGAAATCGACGTTACCGGCCAGAAGTTGATCAATGGCGTGCAGCCGGTCAACGACGGTCTCGTTGAGGACATAGAGAATAATTATCCGGAAGATCGCTTCGTCCTGACTGGAAATTTCCACATCGGTGAGCGATTCAATGTCATGGCTCGTGTGAACTACTACGGCGAGCACTTCGATGAGCGCGGTACGATAGCTGGTTCAGCTGATGCAAACAATCCGACTTTTATTGTCGGTAAGTCGGCGGAGATTGATGCATCGACCTTTGTGGACCTGGAACTCGGCTACCAGGTCAATGACAACTGGCGTGTTGTCCTTGGAGGAATCAATATTTTCGATGAGTTTATTGACGAAATCGGCGATTCACCACCCTCTGGTTGTGAAGCCGGTGATCCTGGTATCGTCACGCCATGTTCTGCTGAATTCTCCAATCGTATCAGCGTCGGATTGCAATATCCGCGACGTACCGTCGCCAACTACGAAGGTGGCGCCTGGTACTTGAGGGCGTCCTACAACTGGTAGGAGTTGCTGCAACATTCGGGGTTTGACAAGACTCCGGCAACGAAAAGCCACACCCGAAAGGGTGTGGCTTTTTTCAATGACAGGCACATTGTGCTGTGGCACATTCACCGATCGTTTGTGCGACGGCTATGGGGGGACAACGCACGCAATGGCGTGGAGGCTGACATTCGTTATTCTGACAGCTTGCGGACCGATGATGTCTTCGGTCGGGCATGCCGACGAAGCCGATACGGAAGAACTCTCGGAGATCACCGTTACGGCTGCCCGCGTCGCGAATACGCGGCCTGCAGGCACGTATTCGTCGCCGGCGACGATGCTGCGTTTCGACCCGCTGACCGAACTGCAGTCCCGCGGTCTACCCGAAGGTCAGGCCGACGTCACAGTGCAAGGCGGGCTATTCGAGAATACGGGATTCAAGGCCGGGGCCGTTACCGTGACGGATCCGCAAACAGGGCATTACGCTGCTGATCTGCCAATTGATCCGGAGTTCCTGTCGGCACCTGAGCTCCTGACCGGCATCGACAACTCGCTCGCCGGTTTCAACTCAAATATCGCGACCGTAATTTACGCGCTGCGCAAGATCAGCGATGGTGGTTCGCTGCTCGTCGGCGCAGGCAGCGACGACCTGCAGTTTCAATCGCTGCGATTGGCAAACGCCGCGACGACGAATGCGGGCGCCGAGCTGGGAGTCGCGTTTTCTGTGTCGCGCTCGGAAGGCGACGGAACCGTGCCCGACGGTGACCACGAGTTCGAGCGTTACAACGTTCACCTGCAACGCGGCAAAGACGGACACCAGACCGACCTGGTTCTGGGTTACCAGGACAAGTTCTACGGCTGGCCTGGCGCGTACACGGGCTTCGCGTCGCTGCCCGAGACGGACCACACGAAAACAACCTTGCTGCTGCTGAACAACCGCAGTGAGGTCCGCAGTGGCTGGTGGGAAGTGGGTGCGTTTTACCGCCGGCTCGAAGACGACTACGACTTCGATCGAACGACGCAGGAATCCGGAGCGCCGGGCTCTTTCGATCATGAAACCGAGGTCTATGGCGTTGGATTCCAGGGTTTGCATCGAGGTGATGCGATCAATTGGCACTATGCGGCACAGCTGACAGCGGACGAGCTCGTTTCGTCGACCGACCTGACGGAAGGCGATTTCAATTCACGCAGCTATGCCTCTGGCAGCATTGTTCCTTCGATCGATATCGCGCGGACCGACGATCGAATCGTCACCGTGCGATTTGGTGCGGCCCTGGATTGGTCTAACCGCGATAGTAGCGAGGTATCGCCCGTGTTCGGGGCCACCTTGCGTAAGACCGCAACCAACGGCAGCCACTATTATTCGATCGAGTACGCGGGCAGCGCACAGCTACCGGGCTACACGGTCTTGAATTCCCCGCCGGCGGGCTTGTTCGGTGGCAATCCGGATCTCGGCCGTGAGAAGGCCAGGCAAGTGTCGCTCTCGGCTGGCAAGGAAACGGCCGGTTGGGACGGCAAGGTGACCTTGTTTTACAGGCAGGACGACGACCTGGTCGACTGGACCTTCGAAAGTGGCGCACCGTTTGCCCGGCAGGCGAATCCGGTCGACATCGACGTGCTTGGTGTTGAGGCATTTATTCGCCGGCATTGGGATGCACTGGACATTGTCGGCAGTTACACCTACCTCGATAAAGATGCGGACTATGGTTCTGCTGTTGTCGACGCAAGCTTTTACGCTCTGAATTTTGCAACGCATCGAGCCACGTTGGCTGCACGCTATCGCTTCACCGAGCGACTCGAATTGCGCTGGGACAATGAGTACCGCGAGCAACGGCGTAATCCGTTGCGCGGCAGTTCCGATGCGACATTCCTTATGTCGCTCGCGCTTGCCTGGGAGCCGCCCGACGGCAGAGGATTCGGCGTCGCAATCGCGGCGGACAATCTCACTGATGACAGTTACGAGCAATTCCCGGGCACGCCCGCGGTGGGCCGGCAAGTCAGCCTGAGCGCCAGGTACCTGTGGTAGCGGCGATCCAGTTAAGCCAGTCGTCCGTTACTTCGTCTCGATTGATCTCATTCAGCATTTCGTGCCGACCTTCGTCATAGATCTTCACTTTGATGCGTTGATGAGAAGTCTGCGCGTAGTGCATGGCAAGCCGCGTCATGCCTTTGTCGCCGCCGACCGGATCTGATCCGCCGCCGGTAATCAGAATCGGCAGGTCGGCGGGAACCCGGGTGAGCGCATGGTCGGACGCGACATTGAACAGCCCGCCAATCAGGTCGAGCCACAGGCGACAACTGTAGGGGCCGCCGCACAATGGATCGGAGACGTACTTGTCGACTTCGGCCTCGTCCCGCGATAGCCAGTCCAGATCGGTCCGCGCCGGTAAAAACGGTTTGTTGAAATTACCAAAGCCGAGTTGGTCGACCAGCGCGCTCTTGCCCCGGCCGCCGAGCCGCCAGGATTCAACTCGGGCAAGCACATAGGGGAGTGTAAGCTGCAGCCTCGATGGCCAATTTGAGCCGCTCAGAATCAGTCCGGACAGCCGCGCGCCAAAGTGCATCGCGAACGTCTGGGCGATGAAGGAGCCCATGCTGTGCCCGAGGAGTACGATCGGCAGGCCTTCGAAATGCTCGCGAACGAAATCATTGACCATTTCGGTATCAGAATTGACCTTGTGCCAGCCATTGGTGTCAGCAAAGTGCCCGGGCTCGTTACCATGACCGCCATGACCCCGGTGGTCATGAATACACAAGGCATAGCCGCGCGTCGCAGCCGCTGCCGCGAAGCGGTCATATCGATCGGCATGCTCGCCGAGCCCGTGCACGACCTGGATGACACAGGACACTTCGCTCTCTGGCTGCCAGAGCTGCACATGAATTTCGTGGCCATCGGCAGCAGCCAGAATCTGGTGCTTGTGATTTAGCATTACAATACATCCTATACTGAACCTACCCGCGACTGCAGCTACTAAATACGAGCAGCCCTGCCGATGATTGACCTCTACTACTGGCCGACTCCCAACGGTCATAAAATCTCGATCATGCTCGAAGAGTGTGCGCTCAAGTACGACACGATTCCGGTCAATATCGGTCAGGGCGATCAGTTCGCGGCCGGGTTTCTCAAGATCAGCCCGAACAATCGGATGCCGGCGATCGTTGACCACGACACTGGCATCTCAGTGTTCGAAGGGGGTGCGATCCTGATCTACCTGGCGGAGAAAAGCGGCAAGTTTCTTCCGACTGACGACAAGGCCAGATTCGAGGTTCTGCAATGGTTGTTCTGGCAGGCAGGCGGGCTGGGCCCCATGGCCGGGCAGTTGAGTCATTTCGTCAGCTACACGAAGGAAACGGTGCAATACGCTCAGGATCGCTATGCCAATGAGTATGATCGTTTGCTGGCGGTCATGGACGTGCGATTGCGCAACCGGGAGTTCCTCGCCGGAGACTACTCGATAGCGGATATCGCATCGTTTCCATGGATCCTTCCTTATAAGAGGCTCGGCAACGATCTGGATCGCTTTGAAAACCTGCGACGCTGGTTCGATACGATGAAGGTGCGGCCGGCAGTTCGTCGCGGCGTCGAGCTTGGCAAAGACTGGCGACGGGACGAAACACGAAGCGACAAAGCCCACGCCATCATGTTCGACCAGGATTCCAAAACGGTCTTCGACGCAGCACAGAAGCTGGATGAATAAATGAAACTCTACGATTGCAAAACGGCACCGAGCCCACGGCGGGTACGGATATTCGCCGCAGAGAAGGGCATGCAGTTGGAGACCGTGGAAGTGGATCTCGCCAATGGCGAGCAGTTCACTGCCGCTTTTCGCGAGATCAATCCGGATTGTGTGGTGCCGGTGCTCGAACTCGATGACGGATCTCGCATCACCGAGGTCCTGGCCATTTGCCAGTATCTCGAGGAACTGCAGCCAGAGCCGGCAGTGATCGGCGATACGCCCGAAGAACGGGCGAGCGCCATGATGTGGGCGATCAAGGTCGAGCAACAGGGACTCGTGGCGATGCGGGATGCGTTTCGAAACTCCGCGAAGGGACTAAAAGGCCATGCGTTGACGGGACCAATTGGGTACGAGCAAATCCCGGAGCTTGCCGACCGTGGCCGCGAGGGCGCTATCGCATTTCTCGGGCGCCTGGAGCAACAACTTGCTGATGAGGAATTCGTAGCTGGCGACAGGTACTCTATCGCCGACGTCACAGCCCTGGTGTTCGTGGACTTTGCGGCCTGGATCAAGATCGACATCCCGGACGATGCGATGAATCTCAAGCGTTGGTACGAGACCGTATCGTCGCGGCCGAGTGCCAGGGCCTGACGGCGAGCGGAGCATAAGAATGACCGAAAAGGCAGAGTCACAACTTGCATCGACGGTATTGATGATCCGACCTGTTCGTTTTGAGAGCAATCC
Source organism: Gammaproteobacteria bacterium (assembly GCA_029862045.1). Lineage (GTDB taxonomy): Bacteria > Pseudomonadota > Gammaproteobacteria > Steroidobacterales > Woeseiaceae > UBA1847. The sequence goes on along the minus strand of JAOTYE010000029.1, from coordinate 9,503 downwards.
ATTGACGGCGGCATCGAATCGTTTCCAGGGCAGTACACAAGCCTCCTCCGAGGAACAGCAAGATGCGGCGCTCGACGAATTCGACTCGCTGGTCGAGCAGTTGCGTGACCATGGTGTAGCTGTAATCGTCGTTGCCGATACGGCTGAGCCGCATACGCCGGACTCGATATTTCCGAATAACTGGATCAGCTTCCACGCCGATGGCCGCGTGGTTCTGTACCCGATGGAAGCGGAGAACCGGCGCACGGAACGCCGCATGGACGTCGTCGAGAAACTCGACGCCGAACTGCGTTACACGGTGCGTGAGATCGTTGATCTGTCGCATCACGAACAGGCCGGACATTATCTGGAAGGTACCGGCAGCATGGTTCTCGACAGGGTGAACCGAATCGCCTATGCGTGCCTTTCATCGCGCACACAACTTGATGCACTCGGCGATTTCGCGCAGCGCATGGACTACGACGTCGTTACGTTCGAGGCCGTTGACCGTGACGGTGCTCCGATCTATCACACCAATGTCCTGATGAATGTCGGCGAGAAACTTGCGGTGATTTGTGATGAGGCTATTTCCCGGGATCAACAACGCAGCGCTATTCTGCAGCGCCTGGAGGACACCGGTCACGAGATCATTTCGCTAAGCTATGACCAGCTTGAGGCGTTTGCGGGCAATATGCTCGAATTGCGTACCCAAGATGGCGGGCGACTGATCGCGATGTCACAGCAAGCGTTCGATTCGCTGAGTGATGAGCAAGTGTCAATGCTGCAACGTAATGGCAAGGTCCTGTCCGTTGCAATCGACCAGATTGAGGCATCGGCCGGCGGCAGCGTGCGTTGCATGCTGGCCGAAGTTCACTTGCCAAGAAACTGACATCTGACCTTTAAATCGGCGTTTTCGCCCTCAAATCGTAAACAACTTTTTGGCCCTCGACCTAAGGAGATTTTCCATGGCTAGAGTTAATTCACAGCGTAACCTTGTAGCCATTGTTGTTGGTGTCGCGCTCGTTGTTCTTGTCGGCATGCAGTTTGTAAAGACTATTCCACCAGGACAAGTCGGCGTCGCCACACTGTTCGGCAATGTGCAGGCTGAGGGATATACGCAGGGACTGCATGTCCCCGTCAATCCTCTGTATCGGTGGACGACGTTTGATGCAAGGCAGAAAACACATTTGGAGACGGCCAATGTGCCGAGTCAGGATCAGCTGCAAACGCGGCTCGACGTCAGTGTGCAGTATCGGATCGACGGCGGCATGGCGCCGGACATTCTCGAGCAAACAGGTGATCCCGAATCTGCTGTTCGGGTACACCTGATTCCGAAGCTCAGGTCGCTGTTGCGCGAGCAGGGCAAGAGCATCAAGCGTGCTGAGGATTTCTTTCTTGAAGCAACCCAGGATACCTTGCAGACGGCTCTGACCGAGGGGCTCAAAGACTATCTCGCGCCGAAAGGCATCATCGTTTCCGCGGTCTTGATTCGTGATATCACGCTGCCGCCGTTCATTGTTGAAGCGATCGAGCAGAAGAAAGAACGCGAGCAGGCTGTTGAGCGCGAACGTGCCGAGCTCGAGCGCGTGCGGACCGAATTGCAGCAGCAAGTCGCCCGTGCTGAGGCCGGTCGGGCTGCGGCCGAGGAAGAAGCTGCCCGCAAAGTGATACTTGCGGACGCCCAGGCCTACGAAATTACGCAGATCAACAATGCGATCGCGAGGAATCCGGCGTATATTCAGTTGCAGTCACTAGAGGCGCTCAAAGCGATCTCAAAGGACCCGGCCAGCAAGATGTATTTCATGGACGGTTCAAGTCCAATGCCGCTGCCGCTGATGCACCTTGGAGATACGCAAACGATGCAGCAATAGGCTGCACCTTGTGCAACCATGTGACGGGAGCCGAATTGACCGGCTCCCGTTTTCTGTTCAGGGCTCCAAAGTAAGAATAAACAATAAGAAATGAGCAAATTCAAAGACAGGATTCTGATGTGTCCGCCCGATTATTTCACGGTCGACTATGTGATCAATCCGTGGATGGCGGGCCATGAAGACACGCTCAGCCTCACAAAAGCGAAGCAGCAGTGGCAGGAGTTACGCGATACAGTCGGCAAATATGCCGAAATAGTCACTGTCGAGCCGGATCCGGATCTGCCCGACATGGTGTTCACGGCGAACGCCGGGGTCGTGTATGGCGACAAGGCAATTGCCAGTCATTTCATGCCACTGGAGCGCCGCCCCGAGGAGCCTCTGTTCAAGCAGTGGTTTCGCGATAACGGCTTCGAGTTACTGGAGCTCGACGAAAAAATCGGTTTCGAAGGTGCGGGTGATTGCCTGCTCGATCGCCGCGGGACGTGGCTCTGGACCGGCTATGGATTTCGTACTGAAATCGAAGCACATACCGAAATTCAGAAGTTTTTCGACATCGAGCTGGTGTCAATTCGTTTAACGGACGAACGTTTTTATCATATCGATACGTGTTTCTGCCCGCTGACCGATGGTTTTCTGATGTATCACCCGCCCGCTTTCGACTACGACTCGCGCATCGCGATCGAAAGCAGAATTCCGCCGCACAAGCGCATCATTGTCGACACGTTCGATGCGGGCAATTTCGCCTGCAACGCGATCAACATCGATGATCGGGTGTTTCTGCACCGGGCGTCGGATCCGTTGAAGGCGCGTCTGATGCTGGCCGGTTTCAAGGTTCACGAAGTCGAGCTAACCGAGTTTCTCAAGGCGGGCGGCTCAGCGAAGTGCCTGAGCCTGAAACTCACTGAGCCGGTCCGCAGCGCATGAGCGCCGCGCTTCGGTATCGCATTCGACCGAAGGACCCGGCCGCACATCTGTTCGAGGTCAGTTTGACCGTTGCGAAGCCGGACCCATCGGGTCAGGTATTCGCGATGCCGGCATGGATTCCGGGCAGCTACATGATTCGCGACTATGCCAGGCACGTTGTCGGGATTCGTGCCGAATCCGATGGACTCGCGGTTAAGCTGCGCAAACTCGACAAGAGCCGATGGCAAGCCGAGCCATCGCAGCGGCCGTTGACTGTCGTTGCCGAGATCTTTGCCTACGACCCGAGTGTGCGGGGCGCGCACCTCGACACAACGCATGCTTACTTCAACGGGCCGTGCGTGTTCCTCCAAGCTGTGGACCAGGACGATGTCCGATGTGAGCTGGAGGTTCTGCCGCCCGACGAAAACGTGGGCCAGGACTGGCGCGTGGCAACGTCAATGCGGCGCAAGCAAGCCGAGCGATACGGGTTCGGCCTGTATGAAGCCGACGACTATGCAGAGTTGATCGACCACCCGGTCGAAATCGGCCACCTGTTGATCGGCGAATTTGACGTTAACGACATCCCCCACACGATCGCGATCCGTGGTCATACACGCGTCGACATCGCGCGTGTTTGTCATGATCTGCAACGTGTCTGCGCCCAACAAATGAGTTTGCTCGGCGTGCCGGATGATCTCGATCGTTACCTGTTCTTGTTGCATGCACCGGGCAGTGGTTACGGCGGGCTTGAACACCGCTGGTCGTCGAGTCTCGTCTGCGCCAGAGACGATCTGCCGCTACGTACGGATGCGGACGTCAGCGACGGCTACCGGACGTTTCTCGGGCTCGCCAGCCACGAGTATTTTCACTTGTGGAACGTGAAACGCATGAAACCTGTTGCGTTTACGCCATATGACCTGAGCGCAGAAACACACACCGGACTACTGTGGGTATTCGAAGGCATTACGTCCTATTACGATGACCTGGCGCTGGTGCGTTCCGGACTGATTTCGCCGGACAGCTATCTTGAATTGCTCGGCCAGACGATCACGCGCGTGTTGCGCGGGGCTGGTCGATTACGACAGAGCATCGAAGAATCGAGTTTCGACGCCTGGACGAAGTTCTACAAGCAGGATGCGAATGCCAGCAATGCGATCGTCAGCTACTACGCCAAAGGATCATTAGTTGCGCTCGCACTGGACCTGAAAATGCGCCTGGAAACGGACGGCCGCACAACACTCGACGACGTCATGCAGCTGTGTTGGAGCCGATGGGGTCAGACCGGAGAAGGGATGCCCGAAGGCGGGTTAGAGCAGGTCTGCGCCGAGGTTTCGGAGCTCGACCTCGCCGACTTTTTTGATGCAGCCGTGCGCGGCACTGGTGAGTTGCCGTTGCAGGCGCTGCTCTCGAGCCATGGCGTCGAGTATCATCTGCGTCGTTCCAGCGGTAAGAAGGACAAGGGCGGCAAAGCAGCGGACAAAAGCAAACAACAGGGACCGTGGCTTGGGGCGACACTGGCTGAGAAGGCTGGCAAGTCGGTATTCACTACTGTACTGAACGGCGGACCCGCCGAGCTTGCGGGCATTGCCCCTGGCGACGTCGCCGTCGCGCTCGATGGTCTTGCATTCACCGCAGGCAACTGTGGCCGTCGCTTGCGTACCTATCGAGACGGCGACGCGCTCGAGCTGCTTGTATTTCGTGGCGATGAACTGATTTCGACACGAGTCCACCTGGTGACTGCCCCTGAGAGTACCTGCTACCTGCAGCTCGCCAGCGACACCGGCGAGGCAACAAGCGATCGGCGAAGTTCCTGGCTGCACGCAAAGTAAGCCGTGCACGTTCTCAGCAATCCGACCCTTCGGCTATTCGTAGGCGCGACAATGATCAGCTTTTCACCGGTGTGGGTGAAGCTGGTCAATGTGTCGCCAACCACGAGCGGATTCTATCGTGTGTTTTTTGGCGGGGTCGCGCTCGCTCTTTTTCTGCTCGTCACCCGGCAGCGGCTGCAACTCTCGAAACGAATCTGGGTGATACTCGTATTCTCCTGCATCTTCTTCGCACTCGACCTGTGGTTTTGGCACCGCAGCATCAACTACATCGGACCCGGCCTGTCGACGCTGTTGGCGAACTTCCAGGTGTTCTTCATGATGCTGGCGGGTGTGGTGTTGCTGCGGCAACGGCCACGGCCCGTGCAGTTAGTCGCGGTACCGCTCGCCTTGTTTGGTCTAGGCATGATTGTGGGTTTCGACTGGCGGAGTTTGCCGGCCGATTATCGCCTCGGCGTCATATTCGGTTTGTTAACGGCCGTCGCTTACGCCAGCTACATGCTGACGATGCGCGCTGCACGAACCGGCTCGGCGCATCCGTTGCCGACGCGGGAAGTCGCCATTGTGTCCATCGGTTCCGCCGCGATACTGGGGCTGTCGGCCATGGCGGAGGGAGTGTCGCTCACGATACCGACGTTCGCCGACGCATCTTTTCTTCTTGCTTATGGTTTGGTGTCGCACTGCGCGGGTTTGTTATTCATCGCGAGTAGTCTGCCCAAGGTGACAACGACCGAAGCGGGTCTGGCGCTGCTGCTGCAACCGACGCTGAGTTTTGTCTGGGACGTGCTGTTCTTCGCCCGTCCGATGTCGGCTGCGGAGCTTGCCGGGGCGGCAATCGCGCTGTTCGCTATTTACCTGGGTTCGCGACAGGCATCAAAGCAGGTCTAGTGCTGCCGCTAGCACGTCGATGTCGAAGCTTGTGGCTAACGGCTGTACTTCGCCGTCGAGGTGTGACGGCACCGCCGCTGATGCTTCGATGTGAACACGGCGCACGCTCGTATGCGTGATTTCGTGTTCGCTCATGTGTTTGCCGCGCATGAGTTTGGGCAACAATGAGGTGATGCGCAGGCGGGATACCGGATCGGCGATTATCAGTTCGAGTTGTCCGTCACTATTGTCGGCCATCGGGGCGATGTGAAACATGCCGCCGACCCACGGACCGTTACTGATACTCACGAGTGTTACGGGACCGCTCCATTGCAGGTGGTCCGTCACCAGGGTCATGTCGGGGGTCGCAATGCCGTCGGCCATGCAACGGAAGATCGCATACAGATAGACCAGGTCACCAATCGGCCATTGGTAGGATTGTGCGACACGCGTTACCTTCGCGTCGAAGCCGATGCCGGCACCATTCGCGAAATAGCGGTCGTTCATGCGGCCAATGTCGATGCGACGTGAGATGGCATTCGCGGAGAGACGTTTGGCCAACAGCCGTGTCGCATGTTCCCAGTCGAGCGGAATCGCGCAGGCCTTGGCAAAGTCGTTGCCCGTGCCGGTAGGGATGATACCGAGCCGCGCTGTTGGTTCAGCCCGCATGATGCCGTTGACGGCCTCGTGGATGCTGCCGTCTCCGCCCGCAACGATGATTCTGTCTGCGCCGGCGCAGACCTCGGCGTGTACCAATTCCTCAAGGTCGCCCATGGCGCGGCTGGCATGCAAGTCGATTTCGATGCCGGACTCAACAAAGATCTCCTGAATTCGCGACAGGCGACGACCGGCACGACCACGACCGGCGGTTGGATTGATGAACAACGAAACAGGTTGTACCGTCATGTTGCTGCCGCGGGCGTTGGAGAGCCGATGCTACAATGGCGGCATCAGTTCACGCAAAACGGGACTCCTTCATGCTCGAGCTCGGTGTCAAATTCCTGATCAGCTACTTCATCGGCTCGTTAATGGGCGCAATGATCGTGGGCCGATTGCGGGGCGGCGTCGATATTCGGACGATGGGTAGCGGTAATGCCGGCGGAACCAATGCGTTGCGTACCCAGGGAGTCATATTTGCATCGGGTGTCGTGTTGATTGATGTCGGCAAAGGCGTGCTGGGTGCCGGTGTCGTGCCGGGGCTGGAGCTTCCCTTTGTTGCGGCTGACCCGGCCATATCAAGGCAATGGCTGATACTGTGTTGCGGGGCGGCCGCGGTGTTCGGTCATGTCTGGCCGGTCTATCACCGATTCAAGGGCGGCAAGGGGGCCGCAACACTCGTTGGCACATTGATCATCATCGGGCCCTGGCTGATTCTGCCGTTACTGCTCGTCTGGGCGGCGGTACTCGTGATATCCGGCTATGTGGGGCTGGCAACGATGGCTGCGGCAATTGCTGTACCGATCTGGATTGCTGTTACACGATTGCCGGCGGAGCAACCACTGTTTATCTACTGCGCGGTGATGGCCGCTTTCATCGTCCTTTGGCACCGCATTAACATTCAACGTATGCGGGAGGGCACAGAGCACCGCAATACGAGGCTGATGGTATTTAGCAGCAAACGCTAGGCCGCTGATGATGAAAAACCTTGACGTATCTCGCGTACAGCGCCCGCTCAGTGAGCTTGCGAACTCGAAGCTGGATGAGCTCGAAATTTTTTCGAGCATCGCCTCGACAAACTCATATCTGCTTGCACAGCCGGGGCCGGCCGCAGGCCGGTATCGGGTTGCGATTGCCGATCACCAGACATCGGGCCGCGGCCGGCACGACCGACGCTGGATTTCTGCGCCCGGGTCCGGGCTCTGTTTGTCTTTCGCATACACGTTTTCGGCAACGCCCGAACAACTGCCGGTATTGACGCTTGCAATCGGCGTCGGTGTGATCGGGGCGCTGCAGCATCTGGCTGTCGACGGTGTCAGTTTGAAATGGCCCAATGACATTGTTGCGCTCGATGGCAAACTCGGCGGTATTCTGACCGAGGTCCAATCGGACACCGGCGATGGGGTGACGGTCGTCACAGGTATCGGCCTCAACGTGCAACTGGGTGAAGACATTGATTTCGGCGCCGAGTCCGACTGGGCGCACCGTGCCGTTGATCTTAATAGCATCAAAAAGAAACCACCCGTACGCGAGCTGCTCGCGGGCACGATCATTGAACACCTGTACCGGACGTTTAGCAGATTCGAGAATCTGGGATTTGCAGGATTCGCGGAGGCCTGGCAGCGACACGACTGGTTACGCGACCGGGAAATCACCGTCGACATGCCTGACAGGCAGCTTACAGGCGTTGCAGCCGGCGTCGATGACGACGGCGCGTTGCTTGTCGACAGCAAAAGTGGCCGCACACGTGTCATCTCCGGTTCAATCGTCATGGCCGGACAAGCGGAGATCAGTCGATGACGGCGCTGCTAATGGACATTGGCAATTCCCGCCTGAAGTGGGGTGTGCTTGATGACCATGCCATCCATCGTACCGGTCATATTTCGCAGCAGAAAATTCGTGAACAGGGGCTGGCGGCGCTCACCTCCAAACTGCCGCGGCGCGTTGATTCGGTGCTGGCGAGCAATGTCGCGGGAACGAGTTTTGCAACGCGCTTATCGGGCGTCGTCGGCATGCACTGCAGCGCCGATATGCATTTTGCGCATACCGAAAAACAAGCTTGTGGTGTGACGAATAGCTACCGGCAGGCGCGGCGCCTGGGCGTTGATCGATGGGTCGCCATGATCGGCGCTCGGGCCGAAGTCAACACTGCCTGTCTGATAGTTGACGCCGGCACTGCCGTGACGCTCGATGCACTCGATGACAGCGGCCTGCACCTCGGTGGCCAGATCTTGCCTGGAGTGACGTTGATGGCTGCAACGCTCGCGTCGCGAACGAGCGATGTGCCGAATATACAGCGTCGCGCAGCAAGTCAGGGGCGCGGTATGGAGATGTTCGCAAGTACCACGGCCGGGGCTGTCGGCCACGGGGCATCGAATGCAGTTGTCGGCGCGATTGAACGAGCTGCGAATGTCATGCGGGAGAATGGCCATACGCCAACTATCATCTTGACCGGTGGTGATGCCTCACGCATCCTTAAGTTGCTCGGCGAGGAGCCGATACATCGTCCGCACCTGGTACTGCAGGGTCTGGCGCAGCTGCTGGAAAATCGTCAATGAAGAATCTGCTGTTAGTTTTGTTACTTGCGAACATCCTGTATTTCGTTTGGGGCATGTTTGCAGACGATTCATCAGAACCAGGTATCGCGATTGTCGACGAAAAGGATCTCGGACCTCCATTGGATGTTGCCATGAACCGCGACGCTGGCGGCGCCGCAAGTGTTGGGGCAGTGCTAGGATCCGGGGAACCGTCGGATCTGGCGGCAGTCGTGGGCCGTTCCTGCGTCACGATCGGGCCATTCAAAGCGAGTTCCGATGCGGACATTGCGTTGACGCAATACGCGGGTGAAGGCATGCGTACCAGCCTGCGTTCGGCGCACGGACAGATTTTCGTCGGCCACTGGGTAATGATCCGTGATATCGCAGATCGTGAAACGGGCAACGAGATGCTTGAGACGCTGCGGCGCGGCGGTCTGTCAGACGCGTATCTTGTGCCTACCGAAGAAAGTGGTCTGAACGTCTCACTCGGTCTGTTCGGCGAGCTGGACAGGGCGGAAAAGGTCGAGTTGCAGGCCAAGTCGCTGGATTTGCCCGCGGACATTACGCCGCGTACTCGTGAGGGAGATGTGTTTTTCGTTGATATCGGATTGCCGCCCGGCAAGGGCGCCGGGGCGATCGTGGACAAGTACGGTGAGGAAAAAGTACTGTTGCGTGATGCAGCGACCTGCCCGCAGTCGCGGTAGAAAATGCGATGTAAGGCCTTGTCAGGCAAGGCCGGATGGCGAATACTTCGCCACCCTGACAGCAGCCGGCATAGCTCAGTTGGTAGAGCAACTGATTTGTAATCAGTAGGTCCCGAGTTCGACTCTTGGTGCCGGCACCATACATTCAACGAGTTAGCG
>JAOTYE010000028.1 GCA_029862045.1 Gammaproteobacteria bacterium | reverse complement strand
ATTTTGGACAGAGTGGTAGAGGACGCTATGCGCTCTGCTCGACCAGGGTTCGAGTCCCATCGTCCACCCCAATTTCAAGGTGACCAGCTTCGTTCAGCTGAAGTTGTCACAACGACCGGGATCGATTGTTGGTGACCCCGGTCGGTCGCAATTTTGGACAGAGTGGTAGAGGACGCTATGCGCTCTGCTCGACTAGGGTTCGAGTCCCATCGTCCACCCCAATTCCGCTTAATCCCCGCAGTTATCCTCCTGATCCAGCAGTGCCTTCACCTCATCCGGTGGCGCCTCGTTGGACTCGCTGCCTGCATCAAAAACAACCCTCCATTCGCCGTTCGCGTTCCGGCGCCAGACTGAGTTGAAAGTGCCCCAGTATTCGATCTCTTCTCCTTGCTCATTTGTTGCGATCATTTGATACGGTCCGCGCGTCAGCGCCAGCTCGCCATCTTCGAGCACTTCGACGAACTGCGGCCGCCACTTGATCGTCGGGCCATCTTCGGCAAAGAAGACACTCCATGCCTCGGCAATCGCGTCGGGACCATGCGACACGGAGTTGCCGACGAATCTCGCGTCAGGGTCGATAAACGATGCGAACAGCTCTCGGTCCTGGGCCTCTACCGACTTGCTAAAACCAATCTCCCGGCAGCGAACGTCCTCTATCAGATCGGCGAACGCCGTCGATGTGAATACCAAAGACACACAAATTACGGCAAGTGACTGCATATTCCGTATCTCCCTGAAAGCTTTGCGAGAATTGTCGACGTTCTGCTAGTATCGCGCGTCCAGCGTGCCTTCCCAAGGCATTTGTTTGGGCCTCTAGCTCAATTGGCAGAGCAGTAGACTCTTAATCTATTGGTTCGGGGTTCGAGTCCCCGGGGGCCCACCAATCCTACCGGTCCGCGGCGAGCGCGTTGTATGTCGGCGATTCGGGTTCCGCCTGATCGTCTTTGTTGTCGGCCCTTGCCACGAGACCCAGTTCTTTCGAGATCAGCCTGATCGCTGCCCGGGCTTCGGTCTCACCTTTGAAGCCCTCGCCGACAACGACTTTGTCGCCATCAATGTCGTTAGCGTAGATCGAGTAGTAAATGACGTGCTTGCCTCCACCCTGCGACTGGAACGAGCTGTCTTTCGTGAATTTCACGAACGCATCGCGGTGCATGTAGCTGCGCTTGATTGGAATGCCGAGGATGCGACGCACCGTCTTAATGCCGCTACCGTCCTGTGAGACTTCAAGTGAATTGGTCATCATGTAAAAGGCGGCGATACCGACGAGCGCACCCATGCCACCGAAAATACTGCCAAATATTGTCTGGCCCTCCGCGACGATCAGCCACCAGCCCACAGCGGCAAACGTCGCGCCAACGATGAACGCGCCAAGCGATGAACCGGCGAAGCGCCCGATCGGATACACCATGCGCCTGCCTCCCGCATCGTGTTTGAGCCGCACGATTTTGAGAATCGCCTTGTCCGAGGCGGTTTCCTGCCTTTCGCGGGACCGTTCAACCGCGAGATTGGACAAGTGCCGAGACTGGGTTGCGGTCGCATAGACTGGAATGTCGAAGCTGCGATCAATGTCGGTGCCATCCAGTTCTGCACTGAGATTGAGTCGCCACCGATAGTAGCTGTCGTCCTGATCCGTGTCCGATGCATTGAGATCCGCCGGGACATCAAAACGAAACGTCAGCTTCGTGCCGCGCCCGCCAGGCTCCGCATGTGCAATCAAAGCATCCTGCCATCTCGCCTTTTCCTTGCGGTCGCGATTCTTGCCGCTGCCGGAAACATAGTGATGGATGTTCGTCAGCGTGAGCTCAAATTCGTTTGCTGCATTGAACGGCACGCCGATCTCGATCGTGCCGCCGACGTGACCGCCGATCGAGCCGGGGAACGGATCGAGCGTTACCGGTGTTGCACCGAACCGTTTCCATTCGAGCGTGCGGCGAATCGCCCATACCAAGAGCCAGATGCCGACAGCGGTAAACAACAACGCAACGAGGGCGATGTAGTTTTTCTTGTTGACGACTTCGTCGTACATGATGAACGGTAACGGCGCTGAGATCAGATTCCAAAACGCAGCAAATGCCCACACTCCGTACATCGATGCTTTGGAACTCGAACGAATCGTCGCGGTTTGCCAATCGTCATTGAGCAACCAGGGTTTGTCGGCAAATTTCGGATCGGTCTTGTCTTTTTCTTTCGGCGCCCGCCACGCGAGGATCAACAGCCCCAATCCGACGCCGCCAAAAACAAATAGAAAGATCGACTTGAAGCCGATTAGTCCCCAGCGAATGCCGCGATCGATAATCGAGTCCGCAGGATTGCCTGGATCGACGTAGACATAGATGGTCTCGCCACGTGCCTGTGCGCCACTCAGTTTGCGTCCAATGTCACGCTGATAGTCGCCGATGTTGTCAGCGTCGCTCGAGATCGAGACGCGGTCACCGACATAAGTCTCGCCCTGATACGTGTAGCTGTATCGTGCGTACGCCTCGAATGTGTCGGAGTCGTCTCCCGTGTGAGTCCGGTAGCCAGCGGCTGACAATCGGGCTTCAACCTGTACCCAGCTGCGCATTTGATACGCATCGACGAACGTGTTGCTGACGGACCAAAGCATCCAGACGCCGACGCCGAAGAACGGCAGCGCAAACAGCGAAACCAGGATTTTACCCTTCATGCCCGGCAGCCTAGCAGGGCATCGCCCGACTCGCCGTGAACCTTGTCTTATTCTGCGTCTGCCCGACGGCAGGCTTTTCGTAGGGAATTTAGGAACTTATCGTGCTTGCACAGTAGTTGCGCGTAGCGCGCCTCGCGTTCACCGCCTTTCGTGCGCAGTAATGTGCGCATCGAGCGCTTGGCCTCTGTTGACCAGCCATGGGGGCTTGCAGCTGCCACGAGCGGCGCGATATTCGTGAACGCACGTCGCTCGGACGCCGACCAACGATGTAACGACCGCAATCCCAAATCTCTGGCGACGCCGTTCGCGACGTTACGCGCCGCTGCGTCGCGCGTACCGCCGCCCGCGGCACCCAGTACTTCGTTTGCCAGCATCGAACTTGTCTCGAGCCAGCGTTCGTCGAACAGGTCGCCGGCGCGTGCGCCGGGTAACGTCAGGTGCATGTCACAACTCGCGAGTTCGCGCAGGGTCTTGATATCGCTTCGGTAGGTATTGTTGCGACGCATGCGTGCCGCTTCGCGACCGGCTAACTTACGAACGCTGGCAAGTACCGGTCGATAACCAAGCCGATAGTAAAACCAAAACGCACCGCTTTTGAGTCCTTCGGTGTTATCAGCGCCAAACTGATACGGGTTGGCGATAAATCGCGTGCAGCCGACCAGCGCGTGATAGACGCGCATGACCTGAACCCACAGGTACGATGCTTCGCTGCCGCGATACTCGTCGAAAATGTTGATGCCGGTATTTATCTGCCGAAACACGATGCTCGAGCCGCCGTAGCCGATCGGGACTCCGTTTGCGAGAATCAGGTAGCCCATTGTGCATTCGAGTGGAAAGCGGTATTTGGGCAGCAAGCCAAACACGGCAATCGCAACACCTTCACCGACATCGGCCAAGTACACTTCCTTCGCATTGGCGTAGTTGAAGTGATAGGTCTCGCGATGCCGCGCCGCGAGCGAAGCCATTGCAACATCAACCAATCGCGCCCCGTCACGCGCGGACAGTCGTGCGACGAAATCAAAAGGTCGTTGAATTTCCTTTTTGACATTCCGCACTCGCTTGCGCATGCCGTGCTCACGCGTCCGGATCGCATCGACTGCGAACACATTTTTCGATTTCGAAAACTTGCTGCTCTGCAGATTCCAGACCAGCGGCAGATCCGCCGCGTCATAAAGCTGCGACCAGAACGGTTGCAGGCGCTTGTCCTGCAATTGTGCCAGGAGCCAATCGAAATCCGTTCCCGATCTGCCCCGAGCCGCGGTTTCGATCCATTGCCGGCTGCTTACGTAGCCGCCATCGAAATGCTCGTCTTCAGAGGCTTGCAGCAAGTGCGTGAGCAATTCATCGAGTCGTGTCGTGTCACGAATCTCCGCCCAGTCGATCGATACTTCTCCGGGTGCGCGCCGAGCGAGCCAGCGAGCGACTTCGAAGGAAAAACGGTAATGAACCGGTGTGCCGGCGATGCCACTGTCCCACAGCTTGCTGCGATCCGTGCGCGGCAGCGCCATGACACGGTCTTCGAACCCAAGAAGTTGCGCGCGGGCTTTACGCTGCTCCGCAAGGGACGCCGGAAACGCCCGCTCGAAGCACAGCAGTTTGTGCAGGTGCGCTAACTTATTGACGGATCGACGATTTTGCGGCATATGCGAATTGATCCTATGCGGCCGTATCCGGTGGGCAATAGGTAGTTGCCACGTCGTGATACGCTAAACCCTGTTTATCGAGAGGAAAATCAGAATGACAAATCTCGACGCACCACGCAGCAAACCCATTCGCGATTGGCCAATCGTACTACTCAGGGTCTACACAGGCATTTTCTTCGTCTACCACGGCGCCGGCAAAATAAGCCGCGGCAATTTCGCCGATGGCATGACTGGCTTTTTGAACATGCAGCTTGAGAACAGCTTCGGGTTCTTTCGCCCATTCCTTGAGTCGGTTGTCCTGCCGAACAAGGGGCTGTTCGCGTTTCTCGTGTCCTGGGGAGAGCTGGCGATCGGCATCGCGATGATCCTAGGTCTTGCAACCCGCTATGCCGCGGTTGCCGGCGCCATCATGCTCGCGAGTTTCTGGTTCGCCAAAGGTCAGAGCGTCTTGTCCGGGCAGAATCATGATTCGATCTGGTTCTTCATCTTCATCGTGCTGGCGGGCCTGCATGCGGGCCGGACGATGGGACTCGATCAGATGCTGGCCCGCAAATACAAGTTCCTGGCCTGAGCGGGTCGCCCGCTGGCCACGTGGCCCGGGGGCAGGCCGGTTCCTGCAGTCGCGGTTGAGGTCGCTCCCGGATTTCGGTGCGTGCATTGCCGAAAAGCGCGTCCTATAATTGCCGGCTGGCAAGCGAAAGTGGCGGAATTGGTAGACGCGCTGGCTTTAGGTGCCAGTGGGGCAACCCGTGAGAGTTCGAGTCTCTCCTTTCGCACCATGCCCCGAATGGCACTAACTAATTGTATTTATTAGATTTTATTCTTCACGGGCGGCTCTTGAGGTCGCCCGGTGATCGTTACAGGAAAGTACAACATGCAGGTTAAAGTCGAGTCGACCGGAAAGCTGGAGCGACGTATGCGCGTCGAACTGCCGGCCGAGCGCATTGAACGTGAGGTGGACACGCGGCTGAAGTCGGTCGGGCGCACAGCAAAGCTCAAGGGATTTCGGCCGGGCAAAGTACCGGCCAAAGTCGTCAGGCAGCGCTATGGCAAGCAGATCCGCCAGGAAGTGCTCTCCGACCTCATGCAAAAGAGCTACACCGATGCCGTCATGCAGGAAAATCTCAATCCCGCCGGCGGGCCGAAAATTCAGCCCGAGGCTGGCAATGACGACAAGAGCTTCGCGTATACCGCGACGTTTGAAATCATGCCTGAGGTCAAACTCAAGGGTATCGACAAGCTGAAAATCGAAAAGCCCGAAGTAACAATCGATGACAGCGATCTCGACGATATGATCCTGAAGCTGCGCAAGCAAAAGGCGACATGGAGCGAGGTCGAGCGTGCGAGTGAGGACGGCGATCGTGTCGTTGTCGACTTCACGGGTACGCTCAAGGGCGAGGAGTTTGAAGGCGGCAAGGGCACGGACGTGCCGGTCGTGCTCGGCCAGGGCCAGATGCTGCCCGACTTTGAAAAAGCGCTGTTCGGCATCAAAGCCGGTGACGAGAAGAGTTTCAAGGTCAAGTTTCCGAAGGACTATCACGCGGATGATCTGGCCGGTAAGAAGGTCGATTTTGCAATCGTGACGCATCGTGTCGAAGAGGAAATTCTGCCGCCCGTTGACGACAGTCTCGCCGAGTCTTTCGATGTTAAAGAAGGTGGTATCGATCAATTCATGCAGGACGTCAGGGAAAACATGACGCGGGAAGCCGACGGCAAGGTCAAGAGCGACCTGCGCGAACAGATCATGAATGCCCTGCTCGAAGCCAATCCGATCGAGATTCCCCGGACGCTGCAGCAACAGGAAATGCATACGCTGCAACACGACGCGATGCAACGCATGGGGGTCGAGGACCACAGCCAGGCCCCACCGATGGAGAACTTTGCCGAGATGGCCGAGAAGCGCGTCCGCCTGAGCCTGCTGGTCAGCCAGTTGATTGCGGACCAGAAGCTGACGGTCGACGAGGACAAGGTGCGCGAGCGGGTCGAGGAAATGTGCGCAGGCTACGAGAACGCAGAGGACATGGTCAGCATGTACATGAGTAATCCGCAGATCGTGCAACAGATTCAGCCGATGGTGCTCGAACAGCAAGCGCTGGATTGGCTCTTGGAAAATGGCAAAACGACCACAAAGAAGGTGGCATTCAAGGACTATATGAATGCCTAACGGCCGATTTTCGTGAGAAAATAGGCGCTAGTTGAAGACACCACTAACAGGAAAAGAAATGACCGCACAGGCATTGAATCTCGTACCGATGGTTGTCGAGCAGACGGCGAGGGGCGAACGCGCCTACGACATCTATTCAAGGCTGCTCAAAGATCGCCTCATCTTTATCGTCGGTCCGGTCGAGGACCAGATGGCCAATCTCGTTGTGGCGCAGCTGTTGTATCTCGAGTCCGAAAATGCAGACAAGGACATTCACCTGTACATCAATTCACCGGGTGGAGTCGTTACGGCGGGGCTCTCGGTCTACGACACGATGCAATTCATCAACTGCGACGTCAGCACTATCTGTTGCGGCCAGGCCGCTTCGATGGGTGCGCTGCTGCTGGCTGGCGGTACCCAGGGCAAACGCTTCGCACTGCCGCATTCCCGGGTCATGGTGCATCAGCCCAGCGCGGGTTATCAGGGGCAGGCGACGGACATCAGTATTCACGCCAAAGAGACGCTCGAACTCAAAGCAAGGCTCAACGACATCATGGCCAAGCACACGGGTCAGCCTATCGAACAGATCGAACAGGATCTCGAGCGCGACAACTTCAAGAGCGCAACCGAGGCTCTGGAATACGGACTCGTTGACACCGTATTGGCCGAACGCAAGGAAATGGGCGAGCCCAAGAAGGACTGATTCCTTATATTTCAAGCAGTTACAAGCAGCGCGTACTCCATATGCGACGTGGTGCTTTGCACCCCGAAATGCTGCATGTTATATACACACACAGCTGTAACACACTGATTTTTATGTCACAGAGGCCATCCCTTTATGAGCGATGAATCCCGCGGTAAGAACGAGGACGGCAAACTCCTTTACTGTTCTTTTTGCGGCAAGAGCCAGCACGAGGTTCGCAAGTTGATTGCGGGTCCGTCCGTATTTATCTGCGACGAGTGCGTCGAGCTCTGCAATGACATCATTCGTGAAGAACTCGAGGACACGGGCGAGGCCGGGCACGACAAGCTGCCCAAGCCGAAGGAAATCAAGGACATTCTCGACGAGTACGTCATTGGCCAGCAGCGGGCCAAAAAGGTCCTGTCAGTCGCCGTTTACAATCATTACAAACGGCTTCATGACCGCCTCGACGAGCGCTCCAAAGAAGACGTCGAACTCGCCAAGAGCAACATCCTGCTGATCGGTCCGACGGGCTGCGGCAAGACGCTGCTGGCCGAAACCCTGGCGCGCCTTCTCAACGTACCTTTTACCATCGCGGATGCGACTACATTGACCGAAGCCGGTTATGTGGGCGAGGACGTCGAAAATATTATTCAAAAGCTGCTGCAGAAGTGCGACTACGACGTCGACAAAGCGCAGACGGGTATCGTCTACATCGACGAAATCGACAAGATTTCGCGCAAGTCCGACAATCCGTCGATCACGCGCGATGTATCGGGTGAGGGCGTTCAGCAAGCACTCCTCAAGTTAATTGAGGGAACAATCGCATCCGTGCCGCCGCAGGGCGGCCGCAAGCACCCGCAGCAGGAGTTCCTGCAGGTGGACACGGGCAATATCCTGTTTGTCTGCGGTGGTGCGTTTGCCG
Source organism: Gammaproteobacteria bacterium (assembly GCA_029862045.1). GTDB lineage: Bacteria > Pseudomonadota > Gammaproteobacteria > Steroidobacterales > Woeseiaceae > UBA1847. Next base: position 35,079 of record JAOTYE010000028.1, on the reverse strand, counting down.
GCCTCGACAAGATCATCCTGAATCGTTCCTCCAAGAGCGGCATCGGCTTCGTGGCGGATGTCAAAACCGAAGAGAACGAGCAGAGCATCGGCGAGCTCTTGTATGAAGTCGAGCCCGAAGATCTGATTCGCTACGGTCTTATTCCTGAATTTGTCGGCCGTTTGCCGGTCGTGGCAACGCTCGAAGAGCTTGATGAGGAAGCCCTCGTCAAGATTCTGATCGAGCCGAAGAACGCGCTGACGAAGCAATACCGCAAGTTGTTCGATATGGAAGGCGTGGAACTCGAATTCCGTGACGACGCACTGGCTGCCGTGGCGAAACGCGCCATGGAACGCAAGACCGGTGCACGCGGTCTGCGCACGATCCTGGAAAATGTGCTCCTCGACACGATGTACGATTTACCGTCATCGACGAGCGCGAAGAAAGTGGTCGTGGACGAGGCTGTCGTTACGGGCGAGACCAAACCCTACGTGATTTACGAATCCGAGGAAACGCCGACTGTGAACATCGAACAGCAACAGCCGCCCAGGGCGACGGGGTCCGACGGGGCCTAGCCAATTCCGGGCGATCGGCGCAGTATTATGCGTCAGGGCACAGTTTTTTCGATTGCGGCCGATAACCTATAACCCAGCTTGAATATTTGCGATTCGGACGCATGTCCGCTGACAGTATCTTCTACGAGGTGATGCCTGGTGTCTGAACAAGACTTGATTGCCGATGTCGAGACGACGGACGATTTGTCCGGTGTACCGGTTCTGCCGCTCAGAGATGTCGTCGTCTACCCCCATATGGTCATTCCGCTGTTCGTCGGGCGAGACAAATCGATCGTTGCGCTCGATAAAGCAATGCTGGCCGGCAAACGAATTCTGCTCGTCGCACAAAAAACGGCGGATCTGGACGACCCCCAACCCAATGATCTATATGAAGTTGGCACGCTTGCGACGATTCTGCAGCTGTTGAAGCTGCCGGATGGCACAGTCAAAGTCCTGGTCGAAGGCAGCGAGCGAGCGCTGATCGACCGCATCAATGTTGTTGATCACTTCTCGGCCGAGATCACGATGCTCAGCGAGGACGATCGCCATGACGAACGCGAGATCGACATACTCGTGCGTTCGATCATCGTGCAGTTCGAGCAATACGTGAAGCTGAACAAGAAGGTGCCACCTGAGATTCTGACGTCGCTCTCGGGCATCGACGAGCCAGGACGCCTGGCTGATACGGTCGCCGCGCACATGGCGCTGAAACTCTCCGAGAAGCAACGCGTCCTCGAGATTCAGGACGTTAGGGCAAGGCTCGAGCAAATCCTCGGCATCATCGAGGGCGAAATCGACGTTCTGCATATCGAGAAACGCATCCGCGGACGCGTCAAGCAGCAGATGGAAAAGAGCCAGCGCGAGTACTACCTGAATGAGCAGATGAAGGCCATTCAGAAAGAACTCGGCGAGATGGAAGATGCGCCCAACGAACTCGCAGACCTCGAGGCCAGGATCGACAAGGCCGGCATGTCGAAAGAGGCCAAGGAAAAGGCGACCTCAGAACTGAACAAGTTAAAGCTGATGTCACCGATGTCAGCCGAGGCAACCGTCGTGCGTAACTACATCGACTGGCTGCTGAAAGCGCCGTGGAAGAAACGCAGCAAAGTGTTCAAAGACCTCAAACGCGCCGAGCAGGTCCTCGAGGAGGATCACTACGGGCTCGAGAAGGTCAAGGAGCGCATCCTTGAGTATCTGGCCGTACAGCAGCGCGTGCGGCGCCTCAAAGGGCCGATTCTCTGCCTCGTCGGGCCTCCCGGCGTCGGCAAGACGTCGCTCGGGCAGAGCATCGCACGCTCGACGAATCGCAAGTTCGTCCGTATGTCATTGGGTGGCGTGCGCGATGAAGCCGAGATTCGCGGTCATCGCCGCACCTACATTGGCTCGATGCCGGGCAAGATCATTCAGAACCTCGGCAAGACCGGCGTTCGCAACCCGCTGTTCCTGCTCGACGAAGTCGACAAGATGGCGATGGATTTTCGTGGCGATCCGTCATCGGCACTGCTCGAGGTCCTCGACCCGGAGCAGAACTCGGCTTTCCAGGATCACTACCTCGAGGTCGATTTCGATCTGTCAGACGTCATGTTCGTCTGCACGGCGAATACCCTGAATATCCCGGCACCGTTACTCGATCGCATGGAAGTCATCCGCATCCCGGGATATACCGAAGACGAGAAGCTCAACATCGCGCTTCGTTACCTGATTCCGAAACAGCTGAAGGAAAACGGCCTCAAGGATAAGGAATTGCACATCTCGCCGAGCGCCGTACTCGACATCATCCAGCATTACACGCGTGAGTCGGGCGTCCGCAACCTCGAGCGTGAGATTTCGAAGATCTGCCGCAAGGTCGTCAAGTCACTGCTACTGAAACCGCGTGACACCCGCGTGTCGATTACGCCCAAGAGTATGGAGAAATACCTCGGCGTGCGTCGCTTCCGTTATGGCAAGGTCGAAGACAATGATCAGGTCGGGCAGGTTACTGGTCTCGCCTGGACCGAGGTCGGTGGCGAGCTTCTGACCATCGAAGCAGCCGTGGTTCCGGGCAAGGGCAAGCAAACGTATACGGGTCAGCTGGGTGAGGTCATGACTGAATCAATCCAGGCCGCGATGACCGTCGTGCGTAGTCGGGCAAGCGTTCTGGGCATCGATGAGGAGTTCCATCAGAAGCTGGATGTGCACATTCATGTGCCTGAAGGGGCCACTCCGAAGGACGGACCGAGTGCGGGAGTTGGCATGTGTACTGCCCTCGTGTCGGCATTAACCGACATCCCCGTAATGAGCGATGTGGCCATGACAGGCGAGATCACTTTGCGTGGCGAAATCCTGCCTATTGGTGGCCTCAAAGAGAAGCTGTTGGCGGCCCACAGAGGCGGCATAAGCACGGTATTGATCCCGCACGAAAATGAAAAGGACCTTGTCGAAATCCCCAAGAACATCAAGGACAAGCTCACGATAGTTCCAGTGAAATGGATTGACGAGGTACTCGAGCACGCACTGCAACATATGCCGCTGCCCAAGGCCGCAAAAGGCAAGGGAAAATCCAAGCCGGAATCGGCCGCCAAAGAGTCGAAATCCGGGGATATTGTCCGACCTCACTAAAGCGCTGAAACCCGCGTGGTTAAAGGAAATTTGACGGTGTTTTTGCCGCTTGGTATAAGCATCGCAGTCATGCGTGGGTGCACGGAGCCTCGTACGGCGATTCAGCGGATTGCGACTCTTGGGGGAGCTCGCTGGATTGATGCAAATAGTTTTTTGTCAATAATCAATCTGCAAGGGTGAAAGCATGAATAAGGGTGAATTGGTAGATGCAGTTGCTGGTAGGGCAGGATTGTCACGCGCTGATGCAACGAAAGCGGTAGATGGAGTACTTGATGCCATTCAGGGAACATTGTCAGCGGGCGGATCCGTTTCGCTCGTCGGCTTTGGAACCTTCTCTGTAAAGGCGCGTGCAGCTCGCATGGGACGTAACCCGAGAACCGGCGAAGCGATTCATATCAAGGCGAGCAATGTTCCCGGATTCAAGGCTGGCAAAGGCCTGAAGGATGCCGTAAACTAGCGCGCCCTTCGATACCGGGGGACGGAAAAACGCCGTAGTTATGCGGTTTTCGGGCCATTATCGGCGTCGATTTTGCGGTAACAATCCGCACTGAGCTTGCAGGGTGCTTAGCTCAGCTGGGAGAGCATCGCCCTTACAAGGCGAGGGTCGGGGGTTCGATCCCCTCAGCACCCACCAAGGTTCGGAGTGGTAGTTCAGCTGGTTAGAATACCGGCCTGTCACGCCGGGGGTCGCGGGTTCGAGTCCCGTCCACTCCGCCACTAAAAAACCCCGGGCCCCCGAATTTGGGGGCCCGGGTTTTTTTTGGTGTAAGCGGCGCACCGAGACCGGCGCAGCCGGTCGACAGACGCAGCCGCGCAGCGGCTGCGAGGCAGCGCAGCTGCCGTTCAATCATTCCCGTCCTTACCTACACATTGACACGTGCCTCAAGTAGAATCGCACGCCTTATTTAGACCCTGCAAATCGACCTATGCTGACTAAAATTCGTGAAAAGTTTACCGGTGGCGTTGCCATCGCGATCCTCGCCCTGATTGGTATTCCGTTTCTGTTCTTCGGCGTCAACACGAGCTTCGTGAGCCAGCAATTTGCTGCCACGGTGGACGGTAGCAAGATCGGCCTGGCGCAATTCGAGCAGGCATATCGGGACCAGCTCGATCGCAATCCGACGTGGGCGCAATTGCCGGACGAGTACCGACTGCAGATCCGTCAGAGCATTCTTGAGTCTCTGATTCGCGAGCGACTCGTTGAGATGCACGTGGTCAAGGTCGGTTATCAGATCTCGGATGAGCAGCTCACCGCAACAATCCAAGGCGTGCCGGACTTTCAGGTCGACGGCGTTTTCGATATGGAGACGTATAAATCATTGCTGTTGCAAAACGGTCTCGATCCGAAGCAGTTCGAGGCAAGTCAGCGCCGGGCGTTACGTGAAGACCAGTTGCGGCGGGCAATTGGTGGAACCGCCGTGGTTACGCCGGCCGAGTATCGCCGCTACCTGAATCTTATTGCGGAACAACGACTCGTATCGATGGCCACATTTAGTCTCGGGAGTGCCGGCGACGAAATCGAAGTGAGCGACGAAATGGTCACGGCCTTCTATGATGACAACGTCACGATGTTTCTGACCGAGGAAAGTGCCGACATCGAATTCATCGAGTTACGTCGCGAATCGGTGGCCGATAGCATCGCGATCAGCGAAAACATCTTGCTTGATTATTACGAAGACAACAAAGATCGCTACCTTCAGGACGAGCAGCGCCAGGCGCGCCACATCCTGATCCTGTTTGATGACGACGAAGCGACGGCCGAAGCTACGGCCAGTGAACTGCTTGCGCGTGTGCAGGCCGGTGAGTCTTTCGAAGAGCTGGCGCAGCAAAACTCAGGTGACGGTGGTACGGCATCGCGCGGCGGTGATCTTGGCGTGCTGACGCGTTCGCAGCTGCCTGGCGAACTCGGCAGCGCGATCTTCGCGATGAACGAGGGCGATGTTGAAGGGCCGATTAAAAGTGAATTCGGCTTTCACATTGTGCGACTCGACAGCGTCCTCGAGCAGGGGCCATTACCGCTGGATCAGGTGCGCGGTGAATTGCTGAGTGAGCTGCGCGAACGCGAGGCCGAGGAGGCGTTCCGTGAGCTTGAGCGTCAGGTTTCCGACGTTTTGTTTGACGCAGCAGACATGCAGACAATTTCTGCAGCTACAGGCCTTGATATTCAAACCATCGCAGGATTTACGCGCAGCGGTGCTGCCCCACTTGGCTCGAACCAGGCGGCGATCGATGCCGTTTTCGACGAGCGGGTGTTGCTCGACGGCGAGATTTCCGAAGTGATCGAGCTGGATGCGCATCGTTCAGCCGTGTTCAAAGTAACGGCACACTACGAGGCATCACGTCAGCCGCTTGACGACGTTCGAGATCAGATTACGGACGCCATTCGCACTCAGGAAGCCGAGCGCATCGTCTTCGCGCGAACAGAGCAACTGCTTGCCGCGCTCGATGCGGGCGAGGAATTCGGTCCGGCTGCGGAAGCCGCCGGTGCGACTGTATCGGCGCCGACGCTGCTGTCGCGCCAGGATGCCGAAGCGGATCAGGCTGTGCTCGCGCAGGTCTTCATGGCGAAAAAGCCCAGTCAGAATTCGCCGGTGACAGGGCAGGTGGCCAATGCCGAGGGTGGTTTCACGGTCTTCAGTCTGGATGCTGTGCTGCCGGGCCGCCCCGAGTCGATTCCGCTTGCGGATCGTGACCGCGGCAAGCTGGAACTCGCCCAACAAGCCGGTGCCTCGGATTATTTCGCGTTCGTACAAGCGCTTTACGACAAGGCCGACATTGTCATCTCGCAGGACGCGCTGGCCGCGCAAGACCTGTTGCAGTAAGCTGATCCCAAAATAAGAATCGGGCCGCATGCGCGGCTTCGTGGGGGGAGCAATGCGCAAGCTCGAGCTGCACTGGCAAATACTAATCGCTATTGTATTGGCGATTGTCGTCGGTTACTTCGTGAAGTCGTCGACCAGCGAAGACTTCACGCCCAATATTTTCGGCGTTTCATTCGTTACGATTTTTGATTACATCGGAACGATGTTTCTCAATGGGCTAAAGATGATCATCGTGCCGCTGATCACATCGTCGATCATCGTTGGTGTGGCGGGCATCGGGTCGGGCGGAAATCTCGGGTCACTCGGCGGCAAAACGATGTTGTTCTATGCATCGACGACCTTGGCCGCGATTCTCGTGGGTCTGGTCATTATCAACGCCGTTGCACCCGGAATCTCGAATGGTGTGCCAGCCGGCGAAATTCTGGCGCTTGAGGCGAATACCACCGATATTTCGGCGCAGGTTGAAGGCAAGGGTGTCAGCGATGTAGCTGAAGTCTTCAAGAGAATGATCCCTGCAAATATCGTGAAAGCCGCGGCGGAAGGTCAGATGCTCGGAATGATTTTCTTCGCAATTCTGTTTGGCTACTTCATGACGCACCTGGACAACGAGTACGCCGAGCCGATGTACCGGTTCTGGAACGCCGTGTTCCACGTCATGATGCGCATGACAGAGTGGATCATGCTGTTCGCGCCAATCGGAGTGTTTGCGCTCGTTGCGGAGGTGATGGCGACTGCCGGTTTCGAGGCGGCGAAGCCGCTCGCTATTTTTGCTGTGTCAGTGCTGGCAGCGCTGGCTTTCCACGCGTTCATCACGTTGCCGCTCATGCTGCGGTACATTGGAAAAGTCCAGCCGTTCAAAACTATGGCTGGGGTGTCGCCGGCCATGCTGACGGCATTCTCCACCGCATCTTCGTCGGCGACGCTGCCCATTACCATGGACAGTCTCGAGGACAATATCGGCGTGTCCAATAAGGTATCCAGCTTCGTGTTGCCGCTCGGCGCGACGGTCAACATGAACGGGACGGCATTGTACGAATGTGCGGCGGCGGTCTTCCTTGCGCAAGCTTATGGTCTCGATCTGAGCTTCGGTGTGCAGTTCTCGATTGTCGTCATCGCGCTTCTGACGTCGATCGGCGTTGCTGGCGTACCGTCCGCATCGCTGGTAGCGATTGCGATAATCCTGGCGGCCGTGGGTTTGCCCGTTGAAGCCATCGGCGTACTGATGGTATTCGACAGAATCCTTGATATGTGCCGAACCAGCATCAATGTCTGGGGCGACGCGTGCTGCGCCACGATCGTGGCGCGCCTGGAGGGCGAGAAAACTAACGTAGCTTTAGGCCTGAAGGAGTAGGGCGCGAGCGAGGTACTCGGCAACCGGAGTAAAGCGCAGCGCAGCGAGCCATGAGGGCGACGAGTACCTCGCTCGTGGCTGCATGGTTTAACTATCTTCCTCGAATACCATGCCCATGATGTTCGCGCCGGCGTCAACGAAAGTCGTTTCGCCCGTGATGCCGCTCGCGAGGTCCGAGCACAGGAACGCGGCGGTATTGCCCACTTCGTCGATCGTGACCGTGCGGCGTAGCGGTGACGCCTTCTCTGCATAGTTCAACATCTTGCGAAAGCCACCAATACCCGCCGCTGCAAGGGTCTTAACCGCACCGGCCGATATTGCGTTGACACGAATGCCCTTGGGACCGAGATCAGCCGCCAGGAAGCGAACGCAGGACTCCAGGCTCGCTTTTGCGAGACCCATGACGTTGTAATTGGGCACGACCTGAGTTGCCGCGTTGTAGGTAAGCGTCAGGATTGATCCGTTGCGGCCTTCCATCATTGGTAATGCTGCTTTGGCCAGGGCGGCGAGGCTGTATGCCGAAATATCGTGGGAGATCTGATAGCCCTCACGCGTAATGGATTCAACAAAGCCACCAGCCAGTTGTTCTCGAGGTGCATAGCCGACCGAATGCACGAGGACGTCGAGACCATCCCATTCCTTGCTTAATCCGGCAAAGACGGCGTCGATTTCCTCGTCACTGGAAACGTCGCATGGATACAGCAGCTCGGTGTCTTGACCCAGGCGGGTAGCGAGCTTTTCCACACGACTCTTGAGTTTGTCGTTTTGATACGTGAACGCGAGTTCAGCGCCTTCGCGCGCGAATGCCTCGGCAATTCCTGCCGCTATCGAGCGCTCGCTTGCGACTCCGACGATGAGTGCACGTTTGCCGGCCATGAAGCCCATAGATTTTCCCCTATTGGAGCCCGCCTACCCCAAGGGCACGTAGCCAGCGGGCGATCTCCTAGCTTGATTGGCGGGTCACATCGACGTACATCGTCAACGTCTGTCCCGGCCTTAGAATTTTGTTCTTGTCGATTTTGTTCCAACGTGCGATTTGACTGATCGTGACGCGAAACTTGTTCGCGATGAGATACAGCGAGTCGCCGGTCCGTACCTTGTAACGCAGCTTGCGCGTCGTGTTGCCGAGCGCCGTGGTGGGCGATGTGCGCGGCGCGACGTCGGCATTGGTCCAGACGACGAGTTTGCGTCCGACGGGCAACGTGTCACGCGGCGCCATGCCATTCCAGGCAGAGAGTTGCCGCGTTGTAACGTTGTATCTCTGGCTTATCGTCCAAAAGCTCTCGCCCGTAGCGACGACATGCTCGATTTTGTTGGCGGCACGCTGTCTGTTCTGTGTTTTTGCGAGTCGTGCATCGGCGCTCTTGCTGTAAGCCGAGAGCGGTTTGGTTGCAACCGGAATCATAAGGTGCCGGCCGGCGCGAATCGTGTTGCCGCGCAGGTTGTTCGCGGCACGAATCGCGGCCGTTGTCGTGTGGTATTGCAAAGCGATTTCTGAAATCGTCTCGCCATTGCCGATCTTGTGGCGCTTCCAGCGCACGCGTTCTTTCGCGGGAATCTCGGCAAGCGCCGCGCTGAAGCCCTCGGCTACCGCGACTGGAAGAACAAGTTTGTGCGGTCCTTTCGGATCCGTCGACCAGCGGTTGTAGCCCGGGTTGTAGGTGTAGACCGTATCGACATCGACGCCGGCGAGTTCAGCGGCCAGTGCGAGATCGATTTGGGAACCGATGTCGGCGACGACGAACTGTTTTTCGTCAGCGACTTTCGGCAGCGTGACATTGAACTGTGCGGGATCGCGCACGATCTCAACGAGCGCCAGCAGCCGCGGAACGTAACTGCTGGTTTCTTTCGACAGGCGCAGGTTCCAAAAGTCAGCGGGCTTGTTGGCAGCACGATTACGTCGCACGGCTTTGCGTACGTTGCCTTCGCCCGAGTTGTAAGACGCGATCGCGTTGAGCCAGTCGCCGTTGTTGAAGTCGTACAAATGCTCGAGGTAGTCGAGTGCGGCGCGGGTCGATTCGACGACATCGCGGCGGCCGTCATACCACCAGTTTTGCTTGAGGCCGAATCGCGTTGCCGTGCCCGGGATCATCTGCCAGAGGCCCGCAGCACGCCCGTGCGAGTAGGCGAACGGGTCGTACGCGCTCTCGACGATAGGTAGCAGGGCAAGCTCGAGCGGCAAGTCACGCCGGGCCAGCTCGTCAGTAATGTGCGGCAGGTAGCGCTGCGCACGCGTGAAAACCCGCGTCAGGTAGTCAGGATGGCGGACAAACCAGTTCAACTCGGCCTGAATTCTCTTGTTGTCCGCGCGATCGAGCGAAAAACCATTGCGCAGGCGGTTCAGGAGGTCGTCTGCTGGCGGCCCAACGGCCTCCAGCGGGTCCCAGAGGCCGTCCAGCGGCGATATCCGCTCCAGGCTGGGCGGCTCCTGCCCGGCCGCTGCCGACACGTCTGGCCAGGCCAGAGGATTGGCCGAAGCCCCGGTCAGCAACAAAAAGGTGACGACCGTAGCACCAAGCTGGCGAATTCTCTGCGATAATTGCGGCTCTATCGATGGCATCGGGCTATCGTACCGGGCAAATGCCACGGTGCAAGTGTCCGTGCCGCAATTCGAGACACAGGACAGAAAATTGGATCGACCGACACATTATCCGGAGTCTGTGCAGCAGTGGTTGACGACGCCGCTGGGTGAGGCACTCGTGCAGCAGGAAAGCCGCATCGTCGAGGAGGCGCTCGACGGCATATTCGGCGAACAGTGCCTGCAGCTCGGCCTGTGGGGCGAGTCCAATGCGTTTCTCAAGCACGCCCGCACACAACGTACGTCGCTGATCGACGAGGCGCCCGGCACGGACGGACCATCGGCCATTGGTCAGCTGCATCGCTTGCCGGTCGCCAGCGACACGATCGATTGTGTGCTGTTGCCGCACGTACTCGACTACAGCGATCGTCCGCACGCGATCCTGCGCGAGGTCGATCGCGTACTGACATCGCATGGGCATCTGGTGATTCTCGGCTTCAAGACCGGCGGGTTGTGGGGATTGCGTCGTCTGATTCCTGGCGCGGGCCTGCCGCCCGATGCCCAGCACCTCGTGCCAGAGCGCCGCTTGCGTGACTGGCTGAAGTTGCTCGATCTGCGCATCCACGGTGTAACGCGTTTCTTTTACCGCTGGCCGTTGCCGGGCATTCGCGGCGCGAGCTCGCCGCACTGGGAACAGCGTGGGCAGCGCTGGTGGCCGGAGTTGGCGGCTTGCTATATGCTCACGGCCCAGAAACGTGTCACCACGTTGACGCCTGTGCGCCCGCTGTGGCGGCGTAAGCCGAAAGTCGTCGCAGGGTTGGCAGAAACATCCAATGGAGTTCCCCGCATCCGTTTTGACCAAGAGAGTTGAGATTTACACTGACGGCGCCTGTCGAGGCAATCCGGGGCCGGGTGGTTGGGGTGTATTGCTGATCGCGGGCAAGCGTCGCAAGACGATGCACGGCGGCGCTGCCGAAACCACCAACAATCGCATGGAGCTGACGGCCGCGATCGAGGCACTGAATGCGTTGACGAGGCCGTGCAAAGTCAACTTGCACACCGACTCAAAGTACGTCATGCATGGCATCACGGAGTGGATGGACAACTGGAAGGCGCGCGGCTGGAAGACGGCGAAAAAGAAGCCGGTTAAGAACCAGGATCTCTGGCAAGCGCTTGATGAAGCACGAAAGCGGCACGACATCAGCTGGAAATGGGTCAAAGGGCATGACGGCGATCCCGGCAACGAGGAAGCCGACGAGCTGGCGAATCGGGGTATCGACAAACTGTAGGCGAGCCCGCAGGGCCGTAGGCGGGGCATGGCTTATCGGAAGTAAAGCGCAGCGCAGCGAGCCATGAAGATAAGCCATGCCCCGCCTACGGCCTTGCAGACGCAGCCGCAAACCTGTGGTCAAATACGCCGATGCGCCAGATCGTCCTAGATACTGAGACTACGGGTCTCGCCACCAGCCACGGCCACCGCATCATTGAAATCGGCTGCGTGGAACTCGTCAATCGCCGCTTGTCGGGCCGCGAATTTCATCGTTTTCTGAATCCCGATCGCGATATCGATGAGGGCGCGGAGCGGGTCCACGGCATCAGCCGTGCCGACCTCGAGACGGCGCCGCGCTTCCCCGAGATCGTCGACGACTTGCTCGAATTCCTCAAAGATGCCGAACTTGTCATACACAACGCCGAGTTCGATGTCGGCTTTCTCGAGCACGAGCTCGGGCGCATGCAGCACGCGCGGCCGAAGATCACGCAACACGCGACGGTGCTCGATACGCTGACACTGGCGCGCAAGATGCACCCGGGACAACGCAACAGCCTCGACGCGCTGTGCAAACGCTACGAGGTCGACGCCTCGAAACGTGATGTTCACGGCGCGTTGATCGATGCCGAGCTGCTCGCTCGCGTTTACCTGGCGATGACGGGTGGCCAGACGGCGTTGTCGCTGGACGCCGATATCGAAGAAGCTGCCAGGAACGTGCAAGCCTCGGCAGGCGCGCGCCGTACGGGCGACCTGAACCTCGTCGTCATCAAAGCGAGCGACGAAGAGGCTGCGGCACATGAAGCTCTGCTCGATAAAATAAGAAAATCAGGGACTTGCGTCTGGGACAACGTCACCAAGGCCTAGTGTCAACTGCCAAATACGGCCCAAACCGTCTAGAATCGCTCGTTCTCTAGACTAAGGAATGCTCTATGTCGCACACGACGGCGGATGCGCTGCGCGCGAACTTCCTCGGCAACTCACCGAGTTGGTACAAGCTTACGATCGTAGGCTTCCTGATCCTCAATCCGATCCTGGCGTTGTACGACCCATTCATCGCGGGCTGGGTGCTTGTGCTCGAGTTCATTTTTACGCTGGCGATGGCGCTCAAGTGCTATCCATTGCAGCCGGGCGGGCTCCTGGCCGTTCAGGCCATCGTTATCGGCCTCGCATCGCCTGCCGAAGTGTTCCACGAAGCCGAAGTCAACTTCCCGGTGATCATGCTGTTGATGTTCATGGTCGCAGGCATCTACTTCCTGCGCGAAATGCTGCTGTATGTGTTCACCAAGATTTTGCTCGGTGTGCGTTCGAAGGTGCTGCTGTCGGTGCTGTTCTCGTTTACCGCAGCTGTCCTGTCCGCCTTTCTCGACGCGCTAACGGTGACGGCCGTCATTATTACGGTGGCGGTCGGTTTCTATGGCGTCTACCACAAAGTCGCCTCGGGAAAGAAGTTCGAGCATGACCACGATCATGGGTCGGATACGCAGATCATCGAACTGCACCGGGAGGACCTGGCGCAGTTTCGCTCCTTCCTCAGGAACCTGATGATGCACGGTGCAGTGGGGACGGCACTCGGCGGCGTCACGACGCTCGTTGGTGAGCCGCAGAATCTCCTGATCGCCAAGATCATGGGCTGGGAGTTCTTGGAGTTTTTCTTGGTCATGGCGCACATTTCAATGCCGGTGCTCGCCGTAGGGCTATTGACCTGCATCGTGCTCGAGGTAACCGGCACTTTCGGCTATGGCACGCAGCTCTCGAACAAGGTTCGCGAAGTTCTAGAGGAATACGATCACGAGATGACCGAGAAGCGCACCAAGTCTGAGAGTGCGGTCATCGGCGTGCAGGCAATCGTAGGCCTGATTCTAGTCGTTGCGCTTGGCGCTCATCTTGCCGAGCCAGGTGTTATCGGTTTGCTCGTGATCGTGCTGGCGACCGCGTTCAACGGTATTACGGAAGAACATCGTATCGGTCATGCGTTCGAAGAGGCGCTGCCGTTTACCGCGCTGCTCGTCGTGTTCTTTGCGATCGTTGCCGTGATCGACCATCAGGGCCTGTTTTCGCCCGTTATCGACTGGGTCAGAACCTACGATGGCAAGACACAAGAAGCGTTGTTCTTCATGGCGAACGGCATCCTGTCGATGATCAGTGACAATGTATTCGTCGCGACCGTGTATATCTCCGAGGTTCAGGAGTTGTTTCTGAGCGGCGAAATCAGCCGCGAGCAGTTCGATGCGCTGGCCATCGCAATCAACACCGGCACCAACATTCCGAGTGTTGCGACACCGAATGGCCAGGCGGCGTTTCTGTTCCTGCTGACCTCGGCGCTGGCACCGCTGATTCGACTGTCGTACGGGCGCATGGTGATCATGGCCTTTCCGTACACGGTCACGATGAGCATCACCGGTCTCGCGGCGCTCTGGTACCTGGGCTAGCCGCGAATTACTGTCGCGCAAATATGCGCCACATGTGGTATTTAGTGCGCCATGTCATTTGATATCAAACAAATACGCGTTGGCGTAATCGGCCTTGGCTATGTCGGGCTGCCGCTCGCTGTCGAATTCGGCAAGCAATACCCGACCGTTGGATTCGACGTTAAGGCCGAGCGCATTGCCGAGCTTAAAGCGGGTAACGACTCGACGCTCGAGTGCAGCGCGGAAGAACTCAAGGCCGCCAGGCATTTGAGCCTTGCGACCGATGTCGCGGCCCTTGCCGAGTGCAACTTCTATGTCGTGACGGTGCCGACCCCGATCGGCGACAGCAATCGTCCATTGTTAATGCCATTGCGCAATGCGAGCGAGACGCTCGGCAACGTCATAAAGAAAGGCGACATCGTCGTCTACGAATCGACGGTGTACCCGGGGGCGACCGAAGAGTTTTGTGTGCCGATCATCGAGAAGGGCTCCGGCCTGAAGATGAATGACGATTTCTATGTCGGCTACAGTCCGGAACGCATCAATCCGGGCGACAAGGAACATCGGCTGCCGTCGATTCTCAAAGTGACGTCGGGATCGACGCGCAAGGCGGCTGATTTCATCGACAGCGTGTATCAGTCGATCATCACGGCCGGCACGCACAAGGCGTCCAGCATCAAGGTCGCCGAGGCGGCCAAAGTCATCGAGAATACGCAGCGCGACGTCAATATCGCGCTGATCAACGAACTCGCAATGATCTTCGATCGAGTGGGCATCGATACCGAAGAGGTACTCGAAGCGGCCGGCACGAAATGGAACTTCCTGCCGTTTCGCCCCGGGCTCGTTGGCGGGCATTGCATCGGCGTCGATCCCTACTACCTGACTTACAAGGCAGAACTGCTTGGGTATCACCCACAGATGATTCTCGCGGGCCGTCGCATCAACGACAACATGTCGCAGTACGTCGTTTCGCAGATTATCAAGCGCATGCTCAGGAAGGGAATTCAGCCGCTCGAGTCACGTGTATTGGTCCTTGGTCTTACGTTCAAGGAAAATTGCCCGGATGTGCGCAATACCAAGATCGTCGAGATTGTCACCGAAATGCGATCCTACGGTGCCAGCGTCGATGTTTGCGATCCGTGGGCCGATGCTGACGAAGCGAAGGCTGAGTGCGGCGTTGATCTGGTCAACGACCCCAAAAAAGGGGCGTATGATGTCGTGGTTGTGGCGGTTGCGCACGACCAGTTCAGGGAGTTGGGCGAGCAGGGCATCCGGGCATTCTGCAAGGGGACGTCGATCTTGTACGATATTAAATACGTGCTGCCGTCCGATTCTGTCGACGATCGATTATAGGGTTTAGTCCAACGTGAAAGTTCTCGTAACAGGTGCCGCCGGATTTATCGGCTTCTTCACTGCCAGGCAGTTGCTCGAGCGCGGCGAGACTGTTGTCGGGCTCGATAACTTCAACGAATACTACGATGTGACGCTAAAGGAGTCGCGTGCGGCGATTCTCGATGGCTTCGACAAGTTCACGATGGTGCGCATCGATCTCGCTGATCGTGAGGCGATGGACGCGCTGTTTGCAAAAGAGAAGTTCGACAAGGTCGTGCATCTCGCGGCACAGGCGGGCGTACGCTACTCGCTCGAGAACCCACACGCCTACATCGACAGCAATATCGTGGGCACGCTGCACATCCTCGAGGGTTGCCGGCATAACGACGTCGAGCATCTCGTTTACGCGTCATCGAGTTCGGTGTATGGCGCCAATACGACGATGCCGTTCTCGATCCACCAGAACGTCGACCATCCGCTCGCGCTTTACGGTGCGACGAAGAAGGCCAATGAACTGATGGCGCACACATATTCGAGCCTTTACGGGTTGCCAACAACGGGCCTGCGATTTTTCACAGTCTATGGACCGTTTGGACGCCCCGACATGGCGCTGTTCATGTTCACGAAGAACATCATCGAGGGTAAACCGATCGATGTTTTTAATTACGGCAATCACAAACGCGACTTTACCTACATCGAGGACATCGTCGAAGGTGTGATTCGTACGATGGATCATACGGCGACGCCGAATGAGGCCTGGGATCCCGCAATGCCGGATCCGGGGACGAGCAGGGTGCCGTATCGGCTTTACAACATCGGCAATCAGCAGCCCGTTGAGCTCATGAAGTACATCGAGGTGATTGAAGAGTGCGTCGGCAAGAAAGCGGAAAAGAACCTGCTGCCGCTGCAACCTGGCGACGTCCCCGATACCTGGGCAGACACGACGGACCTCGTGGCCGATGTCGACTACCAGCCTGCAACGCCGATCGAAGTGGGTGTGAAAAACTTTGTCGACTGGTATCTTGAGTTCTACCAGATCGAACTCAAGCAAAGTGCCTGATATCGAGACCAGTGGTAGTCAACCGCTACACGAATAGACAACTCTCAGCCCGATATCCCACTGATTTGCGGGCTTGGCAGGCGCTCAAGACGCACTATGCGGATATGCGGACGCGCGAGCTGGCGCATCTGTTTTCACGGGATACCGCGCGGGCTGACCGGTTCTCGCTCAGTGCCGGCAATCTGACACTCGACTATTCGAAAAACCACGTCAACAGTACGACGCGCAAGTTGTTCGCGAGACTTGCGAAAGATGCGGGGGTGCCAGCGGCGATCGAGGCGATGTTTACCGGCGAGCCGATCAACCAGACTGAAGGCCGCTCGGTGCTGCATACCGCGCTGCGGTCGAAGATCTCGGACCAGGTGGCACTCGAGACGCCCGGCGTCCGGGAAGTCTGGGAAGTCCTTTCGAATATGGAAGAGTTCGTCGAAGGCGTGCACAACGATCAGATCCACGGCAGTACCAGCCGGCGACTGACCGACATCGTTAACATCGGCATTGGTGGCTCGGACCTGGGCCCGGTCATGGCGAGCCGGGCGCTGCGGCCGTACTGGAAAGAGGGCATGCGTTTTCACAGTGTGTCGAACGTCGATGGCACACAGCTTGCGGACCTCACGGTCGAACTGGATCCCGAGCGCACCCTGTTCGTCGTCTGTTCCAAAACGTTTACGACGCTCGAGACGATGACGAATGCGCGGGCGGCGCGTGCCTGGATCATCGAGACGATGGGCCACAGTGCCGTCGAGCACCATTTCGTGGCAGCTTCAACAAATCATGATGCGATGAATGCGTTCGGCATTAATCCGAAATACCGTTTCGGTTTCTGGGACTGGGTTGGCGGCCGCTATTCGCTGTGGTCGGCCGTTGGCTTATCGCTGGCGCTCGTTATCGGCATGGATAACTTTCGCCGCTTGCTCGCTGGTGGCCGTGTCATGGACCAGCATTTCCAGCAGGCGCCCATGGACGAGAATATGCCGGTGCTGCTCGCGTCGCTTGGAGTCTGGTACAACAACTTCTTTGGGGCCGGGACGCAGGCAATCCTGCCGTACGACAATCGCCTCGATCGCTTTCCGGCCTATTTGCAGCAATTACAGATGGAATCGAGCGGCAAGAGCGTGCGTATGGACGGCAAGCCCGTGAAGTGCAAAACCGGCATGGTGATCTGGGGCGAGGCGGGCAACAACGCACAACATTCGTTTTATCAGCTACTGCACCAGGGGACGCGACTGGTGCCGGTAGACTTCCTGTTACCCATCAAGTCATCCGGTGCGGATCAATCACAACAGGACCTCGCCATCGCAAATTGCCTCGCGCAGTCCGAGGCATTGATGGACGGCTTCGATGAAAAAGGTCTGGAGACGTATCGTGTGCACCCGGGCAACAATCCCAGCAACACGATCCTGTTCGAGGAGCTGACGCCGGAGACACTCGGCCAGCTGATCGCGCTGTATGAACACAAGGTGTTCGTCGAAGGCGTGATCTGGGGCATCGATTCGTTCGACCAGTGGGGCGTCGAACTCGGCAAGAAGGTCGCAACGGCGCTCAGCAGCGTTGTGGCTGGCGAGGCGCGCTATTCGGGCAGCAACGCGTCGACAGAAAATCTGCTGCAACAAATCAGAAAGAAACGCCTGTAGGAGCCCTTCCTGGCGGCCGACCCTTCCGAGCAGCGTCCAGCCGCGATTCTCCGCCAAGCTCTGCTACCATCGCCGCATGCTCCGCATCATCGCCATCGCGCTCATACTCGGCACATCCACGGCCCTCGCCGGCCCGAACATCGCGACCGGTGATCTCGCGCTGCGCCACGACATCCAGCGCCTCGCTGACCATGGTGTCATCAAGGGCACGATCACAACCTGGCCGCTCGCTTGGGGCCCAATACTCGACGACATCGATAACGCTGACGCGACGGACCTGCCGCCTGCAGTTGTCGACGCGCTCGTACGTATCAGACAGCGCGCCAATTGGGAGACGAGAACGCAGGAACTGACGTTCAATACAGAAGTCGGGTTCGCCGACAACGCGACACGCATACGCTCGTATCAGGATACGCCGCGAGGGCGGGCGGAGGTGTCTGCCGGGATATCCTGGATCGACAACTGGTTCAGCGCGGATATCAATGTCCAGTACGTGGATTCGGACCAGGACGATGAAGACGGGAGGATCGACAACAGCATGATTGGCGTTGTCGCCGGCAATTGGTCCATTGCCGCGAGCACTGAGGAACGCTGGTGGGGGCCGGGCTGGGATGGCAGCCTGATCCTGTCGAACAACGCACGGCCGATTCCTTCGCTGACGATCGATCGAGTCTTTACCGACGCTTTCGAGAGCAAGTGGCTCAGCTGGCTGGGTCCCTGGGATCTAAGCGTGATGTTCGGGCAACTGGAAAAGGAACGGGCAGTCCCGGACGCGCAGTTCTTTGGTATGCGCTTTAATTTTCGCCCGATACCCTCGCTCGAAATCGGCCTGTCACGAACTGCGCAATGGTGTGGCGATGATCGGCCATGCGATTTCGATACGTTTGTTGATCTGCTCTTGGGCAAGGACAACATTGGCGATGCAGGAATCGGCGAGGAAAATGAGCCCGGCAATCAACTCGCCGGCATCGACTTTCGATGGGCGCCCGGATTTTTCGACGTGCCAGTCGCGCTGTACGGTCAATTCATCGGCGAGGACGAGGCGGGCGGTTTTCCGAGCCGGTATCTGGGGCAACTTGGACTGGAAGGATCAGGTTACGCAATGGATCGATGGTCGTTTCGTTGGTATGTCGAGGTCGCAGCAACAAGCTGTGATTTCTCCAAGTCAAATGAGCTTTTCAATTGCGCATACAATCACGGCATCTATCAAACCGGCTACCGATTCCGCAGCCGGTCCATCGGTCACGGCGCCGACAACGACGCCAAACTGATCTCCGCAGGCCTCATTGCCGTCGATGCCGAGGATACGCAATGGCGCGCGCTACTTCGATCCGGCAAGCTCAATGATGGTGGTTCGCCGGATGCACGTCACACGTTGACGGCGACGCCCCAGGACGTCACGAGCATTGACCTGTCGCACAGTCGGGCCTTCAGCTTCGGCGTTGTGGACATTGGCGTCGGATACGAACGCATCGACGACGTGGCGAGCGGCGGGTCGGTGAACGAAGCTCGCGGATACCTGCAATGGCGCAGTTCCTACTGATTGCATCATGGGTATGATTCAAGACCAACGCTGGTACAATCCGCCGAACATATGCGAGATCCATCCGTAGGAATAATGAATAAAATCAAAGCGATCATCGCGGCAAGCGTGATTCCTCTCTTACTCATCGCAGTGCCAGCCGGGGCACAATCGACCGGTCTGACGCCGCAGCAGGAGCTGATGATCAATTCACTGCCGCCGGCGCAGCGTCAGCAGGCGCTGGAAGCGCTACAACAGAACAAGAGCGGCCCCGCACTGCGTGTAGGTGAGCGGGTTCAGGAAACCGTCGATACGCCGTCCTCAGCGCTGTCCCCTGCCATCGCGTCGTTTCCCGTTGTGGAGACCTTGCGGGTGAGTGCCAACAGCCGTCTCGTCGTCAATTTCACGCCGAAAGAATCACTGAGCAACAATGAATTGCAGGAGCTTCAGGCCGATCGTACGCTGAGCAGACTTAGCGGTAGTCGCACGTATGTACTTGACGACAACGGCGTGTTGTCGTTACTTGGCATTCAATCAATTCCGCTGCTGGGGCTGACCGAACCCGACATCGAGCGGCGTCTGGGAGCCGAATCGCTGTTGTCTGCTTTTGACATCGATGCTCGCATCCTGGAAACGCAACCGACGGGCGTTGAAGCGCTCAAGCCATTCGGCTACGACATCTTCGAACCCAAAGAGGCGAGCTTCGATCCGCCAATGACGGGCCCGGTGCCTCCCGACTATATTCTTGGTCCCGGAGATACGGTACGCGTGCAACTGTTCGGTAACGTCAACGGCATCTATGAGATTGATGTTACGCGTGACGGTATCCTTAATATTCCGGAAATCGGCCCTGTCACCGTAGCGAACCTGTCGTTCTCGGAGTTTCGCGAGGATGTCAATCGGCGAGTGCGGGAGATGTTGATCGGCACGCAGGTCAGCGTGACGATGGGGCAGCTGCGCACGATTCGTATTTTCGTACTCGGCGACGTTAATCGCCCCGGCTCCTATGTGGTCGACAGCCTTGCCACTATCAGCAGTGCTTTATATCGCAGTGGCGGCATAAGCCGCATTGGCTCGCTGCGCGATATTCAGCTCAAGCGGCGCGGCAACGTTGCGGCGCGCCTCGATCTTTACGACCTGCTGCTCAAAGGAGACACATCGGGCGACAACCGCTTGCAGCCGGGCGATGTGATTTTCGTGACACCGATCGGCTCGCAGGTCAGCGTCACAGGCGCCGTCAAGCGTCCCGCGATCTACGAAATACGTGGGCGCGCGGACATTGACGATGTCATCACGATGGCGGGGGGGCTGCTGCCTGACGCGTATCCTGACGGCGCCCGCATCGAGCGCATCGAAGCCGGGCAGGAGCGCATCGTTATTTCCGTCGATGCGGACAGTCCGGCGGCTGCAGCCATGGCAGTCAATGCGGGTGACCTGCTGATGATCCCGAGCATTTTGCCTGAGTTTGAGCGCGTGGTGACACTGAGCGGGCACGTGCATCGACCGGGACCGTATCAATGGCAACCGGGAATGCGCCTGACCGATCTCGTGGAATCTGCGCTGGCGCTGAAGCCGGGTGGCGACCTGAATTACTTGTTGATACGGCGAGAGGACCCCCGTAATCGAAAGGTTAGCGTTGTGTCGGCCAACCTGGCTGCGGCGCTGGTTGACCCCAATTCAGAAGCCAATACAGCCTTGCAAGCGCGCGATACTGTGCAGGTGTTCAACGCAGCATTTGGCCGCCAGCGAGTAATACAACCAATTCTGGAAGAATTGCAGCTTCAGTCACAACACGGTGAACCGTATACCGAGGTCAGCATCACCGGCCAGGTTAAGGCATCGGGCAGCTATCCACTGGAGTCCGGGATGCGGGTCAGCGATTTGATTCGGGCGGGCGGCAATTTGGCCGAACAGGCGTATACGCTCAAAGCCGAGATTGCGCGTTACGCAATATCCGGTGGGCAATTCCGTAATACAGAGGTCATTGACATCGATCTCGATGCGATTCTCAGTGGCAATATGTCCGCTGATCTGGTTCTCCAGGAACATGACAATTTGAGAATCAGCAAAGTTCCAGAGTGGGACTCATTGTGGGCAGTACAGCTGGAGGGTGAGGTGACTTTTCCTGGTCGGTATCGAATTCGTGGTGGCGAAACATTGCGCCAGATTCTCGATCGTGCGGGGGGACTAACGGACGACGCGTTTCCGGAAGGGGCGGTGTTTTTGCGTGAAGCGCTTCGGCAACGTGAGCAGGAACAACTTGAAGTCCTTGCTCGACGTATGCAGGCGGATTTGAACTCCTTGTCTCTGGAGAATCGCAATGAATCGAATGAAGAGTCGATGCGTATTGGTCAGTCGCTGCTTGCTCAGCTTGAAGAAACCGAGGCCGTAGGCCGTCTTGTTGTCGATCTCGAGCAAGTATCCGTGGCTGCGCCCGATACGGATATCGTGGGCGATGTTGAACTGCGCGACGGCGATCAGATACTGGTGCCCAAGCGCGCGCAAGAAGTCACGGTGATCGGGGAAACGCAGCAGAATACTTCGCATTTGTTCCAGCAAGGGCTGTCACGTGACGACTATATTCAGATGAGCGGTGGCCTGACCCGAAGGGCTGACAAGCAATTGATTTATGTAGTCAGAGCCAGCGGTGCAGTAATCGCTGGCAATCGTTCGAAGTGGTTTGGCCGGCGAAATAACGCAGAGATTCGTCCAGGCGATACGATCGTCGTACCGTTGGAGACGAATCGGATCAGACCGTTGACGCTGTGGACGGGCGTTACGCAGATTCTGTATCAGGCGGCGATCGCTCTCGCAGCAGTTGATTCGTTTAATGACTGATACGCCAGAACGGCCAGATCATATGCCGCCGTCACAGCCGGCGTATGTGATGTATGGCGAGGCGACCCAAGACAATATTGACTTGGTGCGTGTCATAACGAGCCTCTGGGAACGCAAGTGGCTGATTCTCGGAGTCACAGCAGTATTGGCGATAGCTGGTATTGTCTACGCATTGGTGGCGACACCCGTTTACCGTGCAGAAGTGGTGCTTGCATCAGCGCAAGAAGACCGAGGGTCCAACCTCGCTGCGGGCCTCGGCGGATTGGCAAGCCTTGCCGGAATAAATCTCGGCAGACAAGGGGACAGTACTCATGCTTTGGCGACGCTTCGATCCCGAGCGTTTGCCGAGTCTTTCATTATTGATAACGACCTCATTCCGGTACTTTTCGCGAGCCAATGGAACGCCGAAGACGGAAAATGGATTAGTGAAGGTCCTGACGAGCACCCGGACATTCGTGATGCTGTTCGGTTTTTTACAAATAGCGTTCGGTTGGTCGCAGTCAATGAAGATTCGGGTCTCATCGAGCTTTCGATCGAATGGACCGATCCTGAGGTCGCTGCAAACTGGGTGGGCCAGCTTGTTGAACGGATAAATGATCAGTTGCGGACTCGAGACCTGGATGATGCGCGGCGCCAGCTCGAATATCTTCAGAGTCAACTTCAGGTCGCTAATCTCGTGGAACTAAGGCAGGCAATTTCCAGGCTGATTGAAGGCCAAATGCAGACAATAATGCTCGCTCAGGCAAAAAACGAATATGCATTTACGGTAATCGATCCGGCCCGAGTTCCTGACCAGCCGACGAGGCCCAGAAAGCCATTGATCGTTGTTCTGATGACCTTCTGCGGCGGAATGCTGGGTATTTTTTGTGCACTGATTTACAACGCGGTCCGGAGCCGACGGCGCGAAGACATACACTGACATGCTCTACAGTCAGGCACACGCCTAACGAATTAGCGCAATGACGATCGATCTCTGGCAGATACTTTGGTCCTATTTCTATTCCTAACTTTGATTGCCGGGCTCATAGTGTGCCGCGAGAAGAATGGTGGCGCGGAGTTCTATGTTGGGCTGTATGCGCTGGCCGGTATTTTCCTCAGCCTGGCCGGGCTCGAAATTATCAGCGGCTCGATTGATCCACTCAAGAGCGACGAATTATTCTACATAGAGACCGCCACCTCGACTGAATTGAGCGAGTTGTTTGACAAGAAGAGGGCGCTATGGCATGGCGTGAATTACTGGGTCTTGAATGTCGATATTGGCCTAAACGGGCTCGCACTCAAGGTAGTCAATATCCCGTTCTATGCCCTGCTCATCTACTGCCTATTTAGGATCTTTGATCGGAGGAAAATCGTGTGGCTCTTGCCGATATTTCTCCCCTACAGCCTTTGGGTTTCAACGTTCAATCTTCGAGACGTCCCAATACTGCTGACCACGACATTGGTCGCATTCTTGTACGCGAAGCCCGGCGCTCAAAAGTACTATGCAATCGTTCCGCTAATTCTCCTGTTTATGTTGCGCCCATTCGCTGCGTTCGTACTGGGCGCTATCGTTGGTGCTGTTGAACTGATGCGCTTATTACGCGGCGTTTTCAAAGGAATTGTGTCAAAGCGAGCAGTTGTAGGAATGGCGGCCGGCAGTGTGTTTGCGGGTTTGGTAATAATAGTCTTTTGGGAACCGATATTAGAAGTTTCGATCTCTTACTACAGGCAGTTCATATTCACGACCGGCGAAGGTCGTGTTAAGCATCTGGATAGAATCGCATCAGCGTATAAATCACAGAATATTCTTAAAGATTTAGTTGTTTCGATGGTTCGTTATGCGGCGACGCCAATTCCCACATCGATGCTTGAGCGAGCGATGAGTGGTGGTAGCGAAATGTGGGGACTTGTTGATGACGTAGTACGACTTGTTCATCAAACCGTGTACTACGGAATGATCATCTACCTGGTGGCGCATTGGCAAACTGCCATTTCCGTACTTAGGGCTCTGCGAAAGGAACAGACAATCCTAGTACTTACATTTCTAGCTTATTGGCCAATTTATTCGTTTCACCTTTATGGTGTGACTCATCAGCGATCAAAACTTCCGCTCCAGATAGTTGTTTTTCTGATTGTGATGTTGGTATGGGGTCGCCGATCAAGCACCCAAAGTTACAAGGCAGTTATTGAAGGCCGCTGACACCAAGGACGGCACGGTGTCCTTTCGACGTAGTATTTGTGAGGCGTGTGTTCATGATCTTCCGCTAGAGGGATTCGCATTAAGCATCGAGTAGAAACTGAGTTATCACATGTGGGCGCTTGGTTTCGCGATCGCGTGGTTAATCGGATGTTCAAAAACGCCGCTTATCTGCTCAGCGGTGATCTTCTGGCCTCCGCAATGAGAATGATTACCATAGCGCTGACCGCGAGAGCGCTGGGTGTCGACAACTTCGGAATTCTCGTGCTACTGCAAACCTACGTCGCGGTTATTGACAGGATCGTGAACTTTCAATCTTGGCAGGCCCTGATCAAATTCGGGGCGGAACATCGTGCACGCGAGAAGCGTGAACCACTCGAAGACATATTTAAGCTAGGTTTCTTGATAGATTTGAGTACCGCATTGATCGGTGCGATTGTGGCGGCATCTCTCGCGCGTTGGGCGGGTTCGTGGCTGCAGTGGAGCCACATTGTTGTCGAGTATGCTGTTTTTTATAGCGCAGTTATCGCGTTTAACATAGAAGGAACATGCATCGCAGTTCTTCGTCTGCACGATAAGTTTGGACTACTTGGTGGCCAGAAAGTCATCGCCGCTGGGGTCAAGTTAATTGCAACGGTGATTGCCTTTGCGACGACCGATTCACTGCTCGTCTTTGTGGGTCTGGCAGCGATATGCCAGGTAATTGGCTATCTCGTTTTAATAGGAATTTCGTTCTGGCAGCTTCACAGGCTCAAGTTGAAACCTGTGCGCCAGGGCTCGGCCGCCCAAGCAATGCGGGAAAACAAAGGAATCATGAATTACATAGTGACCACCAACCTGCATGCAACCTTTCGGATGATCCCAGATCAGCTTGATTTCTTGATTGTTTCGTTCGTTCTCGGCAATGCCGCCACAGGTATTTACAAGGTTGCGAAAGAAACAGCACGAATACTGACACGACTCGTGCAGCCGCTGTATCAGTCTATTTACCCTGAGCTAACCAGGCTGTCCGCCGCGAAGCAATATGCAAAATTGTTTCAGGTAGTTAGGCGATCTAGCGTGATGGTTGGAATGGTGTCGTTCGGTTTTTGGATTTGCTTGATTCTCTTTGGGGAGTACGTTCTGGCTCTTGTTTTTGGCGCTCAATATACCGATGGTTATACGGTCCTTGTCTGGTATGCGCTTGGAGCTGCAATTTCTGCCGCGGCATTTCCTATCACTCCAGCGATTCTTGCCGTCGGGCTTCCGAGACTATCGCTGTTCGCAATAGTGATTTCGACGATTTTGTATCTAATTTGTCTTCCGATTTTGATGCAGCATTTCGATTTGTCGGGAGCTGGTATGGCAAATGTCATTCTCTACGTCAGCTGGGCAATTATCGTAGCTGTTGCCGGTACTTTCTTGTGGCGAAGACGCATCGAGTGACGCGACTATGACTGAAATCTTGTCAGACCGAGAACGAAAGCATCGATCCGCCAATCGTCGCTTCTAGACTTTGGCAGGACAGCAGTCTCGGCTCAAAAGTTCTGGATTACGATGAATTGTTGGTGAGTCACACGATCATTTTTTTGTGGAGCAGTAAGGATTTGTCTGACGACGAATTTTCCACCTCCCCACATCGTAATTAGATAGGGCATTACCCAGATTTCGGCGCCGAACGGGTCCAATTCGTTAGCGCCTTGCGGCTCATGTAGCGAGCTATGCTCGATAATGCATAGCCCATTCTTTTTCAGGCAACTCATCCACACGTTCAGGCACTTTTCTGGATCGTAGCTATGATCGAAAGAGTTGCTGTAGATGAAATCAACAGAGTCGAGCCACTCCGGCTTCGCCTCATGGAAATCCCACTGAATTGTGTTGGGAAAATCTTCTGCTGTGTCGGAGATTTCGGTACCAATTACGTCGCAGCCGAGGGCAGCACTGAACCAGGACTGTTCTTTACCGCGCCGCGTTCCGTGGCATATTCCGAATTTGGGTGACTCAATGCGAGTCTTAATGTAGTCCGCGAGAAAGGCAATATTTTCCTCAATGGCCCAAACTTGTGAGATTTTCCTTTTATTGCCCTCTTCTTGTATCTTGCGATACTTTTCATAATCAAAAGAACCATCCTGATCTAGATAACTATAGAGGACATAACCGGAGGTATTAACTTCTTTTCGAACAGGCCTAATTTCATATCCCAGTTTGCTTATCATGGTTTTCGACAAACCCTTGAACATATGGATTTCCTAGGTGCGCAGTAACTTCTTAAAGTTTCATCAACGGAATCGTGTTCCGCGTCCAAGTTTCTGGTAAGAGAGGAATAATTGCAAGGCACGAGACACAGGCACTGCCAATTTCATTCCGAATGGTCTTTGGGACATATATGGAAAAGTCATTGGTACTGCGTTCGCCCGCGCAGGCAACATAGTGAGGCAATGCGAAATCGAACCAGCTACTTTGTCGGTGGGAATCAAATCCGAATTCCTTACAAATGCGCTTAATTGTTCCGACCAAATTGTGGATACCGACGAAACTTGGCCTGCGCCATCTGCTTGGACGGTATACGTGCAACTGGTTATCCCACAATTCGTGGAGCAGAGTTTCATGTCACGACCGGACATGGCTATTCTCAGATATCAAGTAATGTAGTATCTGCTTTGGTGGGTGCGCTAGTGGCACAGACTCCGGCGCAAATAGATATTGTGAGCAACACAATTGCGAATGATGGAGTTTCAGTTTTGGTCGAAGAAAATGTAGTTCTTGATGACGATGATACTGTAGAGTTTGAGTGGTAATCTGCAACGCAAATCTGTCTAGGGACTTTTGCTTACAAGTGATACGTATTCAGTGATTCGAAAAACCATTCGATTTTCGCGAAAAGCGCGCCAGTATCTCGATGCAATTGACGGAATTGGTGCATATTCATGCATTCTCGATGAAGCATTAAAAAGAGAGGTCGAGCGCACGATAAGTATTGGAGGCACGAAAATAGTCGTGCGATCAAATACTCCAGACTTGAAAGTAGCCATAAGCAGTCTGTTCGAAAAGGAGTACGAAAACATACGGTGCGCCAACCCCAGAACCATTATCGATGTTGGGGCGAATATTGGCACATCGGCAATTTATTTCGCGAAGAAGTATCCCGATGCCAAGATATATGCGGTTGAGCCGGAAAATGGCAACTTCGATTTGCTAACGAGGAATACCGTTAATTATGAAAACATTATTCCAGTGAAAGCCGCAATATGGGGATCTGCAGACAAGAGAGTTATTAAGAACCGCGATACAGGTCATTGGGGTTACACGATTTCAGATACCCAAAATAAAGTAACCTCAACCGGTCAGGAAATTGATTGTGTCACGATAAGCAACTTTATGAGTGAGTACAAAATTAGCAAGATTGATATTCTGAAAATGGATATCGAAGGTGGTGAAAAAGATGTATTGGAGAATTCATCTGAATGGATTCATTCGGTGGATGTAATTACAGCTGAGTTGCACGATAGGATATGTATGGGGTGCGATCGAGCGTTTTACCTAGCAACGAAAGACTTTTCAGAATTTGAGAAGCACGGGGAAAAAGTCACCGCATACAGATTTTGATTGAGGTTGTGACGCTCGGCCAACAGCCAATTTCCGAATATCGGAATTTGATCGATGCGACGTTTGTTAGTTTCTTTTGATTTGGACTAGGAATTCGAGATTCTCGATTCCTTCGTCGAATACCAGTAGCCGCCGTTTTACTATAATTGTCGAATCGAGATTGCGCTGCCTGTTCATTTTATCCTCGATGGCCATTCGCATTGCCCGCGATAAGTCGACTTCAAACTGATGCTGATCGACAACGCTGCAAAATTCATCATAGAACTCTGAAAGGCTCGAGTGATCAAAGCAGAAGATTGTCAATCCCGAGTTGTATGCCTCGAAGAATCGATTTGGCTCGCATAAGCGATTGTTAGCCGTTTTATGCGGATCATAGAATACCAATGAGCTGTCGACGGTCTTAAGTAATTCGAGAATTTCCCAATGCCTGTAAGGACCATGTTCGGCGATCGAGACATGCGCAGGACGAATTCCTAGCGGCTGTCCAAAAGTTCTTATTTCTATCTGGTTCTTGAATTCAGGTCGATCTAATGCTCGTACAGAATCTCCGATGTATCTCCCGGGTACGTCCCCGCCGACGATTCCCACCCGGTACAAGCTATCTGAGCAAAGGCGGGGCGCGAATACTACGCCCGGCCGCATTTGTGGAAAATTTCTGACAATAGCGACGTTTTTGGAAGCTGCGCGATCGGAGAGAAATTCCTTCGCACGTGGTCGATTGGCAAATATTACGCCAGAAAACAACCGCAGGAAAAAGAATTGGCTAAACTGTTTTATGCCGAAAAGCCAGGTGTAGTAATGCTCATGAAGGTCAACAACGACAGGCATGCGCGTGAATAAACGTATTATGAGGCCAACAAGGAGAAATTCGTGATTTGCGATTATTAACAGGTCGCGATTTCTGTAGTGGGCCCGAAAAGTTCTGAGCGAGGTAACCTGTATTTCAATTAATTTCAGAAGGACTTTTAGTAACTTCCATCTTACGCTGTCCGAGCGGCAGACGTATTCGCGATACGAATATGAAAACCCGTCCTCGGACTTGACTATACCGAATACCTCAACGTCAGACCCTTTTTCCTTTAGGGCGCGAAACAGACGGGCAACTCTGGCTTCTTTCTGCAGAGAGTCGGTTCTTACGAAATAGACGACATTCCTGGAATCAGCAAGCGTCGAGTTCACTGTCGGTGGACCATCAAGTTTTTCTGACCTTTATGAGACTTATCATGGGGCAAGCGCGTCCGCGAGGCTGTGCCATGTTCGATCTTGCATGAATTCCCTCATCTTTAATTTGGCAAATGCCATTTGTGCCTCGGATGCCAGGAAGATGTCTTCCTCGGAGAATCCGATTTCGTATTTTTCGATGATCTCATAAGTGAAGAAATCACGTCCGGTTACTACAGGAATCGCCGCATCGCAGGCTGCATAGATAGTGTATGGCATACTGATGTCGTCGTTAATTCGATAAACGAAGTCGACGTAAGGTGCCATCGCTTTTTCATCGATGTTTTTCTCTTTTATTCGTATTGCGTTGTCGCCTTTATAAACTGCGTGTTCCGGCAGGATTAGAAGCAGTGTTTTCTTGTGCTTCGCGGCAAGCGCGCTAAGTTTGTCAAGACGGCAAAAGTGAACATATTTGTCTCCGCTTGCTCCAAGACACAAGGCCACGAGGTCATGCTGCTTTCCTAATTCGATAATTGCGTCCAAAGTGTCTTGACCAACGGTACCGTCAAACTTCGGCCCAAACGAGATACTTTTGACTTTTTTATCTGCGGAAAAAAATCTTTCTTTAAACAGCGGATCTGTAACAAATACGTATTTTGAAGCCCATTTTAAACTCGTTCTTCGAAGCTTGGTCAGAATTGGAAACTTGTCGGTGGTTTCCCGGTCGATGTTGTGCATGATCCAGTAAATTTCGGTTCTGATAAGTTTTCGGACTGTTGTCAGTATTAGAATAACCAGCGTGTATGCCAAATCAGTAGTCAGGCGTGGTGATGAATTCTGGTATCGAAAGATGACATGCTTTCGCCCAGGTCGGAATAGCATGCGCAGCAAATCCTGAGCGGAAATAAAGAATTTTGCATTATCCCCAAATGGTTCCATCCAACGCCTCGCTTTGAAATCACTCCCTTGAATGATGTATTGCTCTTTAGACTTAGGGTGATTCATGTCGTGCATCGATACGTCCGTGGCTCATGCAGCGCTACAAATTACTATAATCCAGAAACGTGTCAATGGCGGATCTGTTCGTTTGACCAAATCCAAAAAGACTCCTTGGCCTAATCAGTCGGCACGGATAGAATTGGTTCAATAGTGAGCCATGGTAAAGACACGTGACTGCTGTCTTATCTGCCCAATAGGCATAGTAGGTATCAGGACCAAATGACCGAAAACGCAGTCAACATCCTGAGTGCTCTGCCGCTAGTCGGCCACCCACGCGACTCAAAGCGCATTTCTATGCTGAAGCAGGCTGGATTTTGTGTCGAAGCGGTCGCATTCAATCGCCCCTATCACTCTGGGCGGTTGCCCGATTGCCAGGTTGGGTCGCTGGGCGATATTGAAAGTGGCCGCTACATTAGGCGATTACTCAAAATGGTCAGAGTTTTGCCGACCGTTCGCCGAGCGATGCGGCGAAACGACGTCGTCTACGCATCAGGTCCTGATATGGCGTTGCTAGCGCTAGTTGCTGGGCTCGGACTTCGAAAGCCCGTCGTGCTCGAAGTCGGTGATATTCGGGAAGTGCAGCTGTTGGCAGGTATTTTTGGACGACTTATTCGATGGCTTGATAAGCGACTGCTAAATCGTTGCGCGCTTTTGGTGGTGACTGCCCCTAAGTTTCTCGACGTATATTATCGGGAATGGTTGAATTCTCCTATTCCAGCGATTGTCATTGAAAATAAGTTGGAAGCAGATTTCGCTGACAAAGCTAGCGCACCCGCTATGCGCGATTCAGGTCGCGTTCGCACCGATGCCGACAGACGGTCTCTCAGAATTGGTTATTTTGGAGGTCTACGTTGTGAGTGGTCCTGGAGTGTGCTGCGAGATCTTGCCGTCGTCAGGCCGGCAGACGTGGAGATCATATTGGCGGGCTACCCGATGAACCCACGCAATCTTCCGGATGAAGTAACCAAATATGACAATATCGAGTATTTGGGCGAGTATCGATCCCCACAAGATCTTCCGTCGCTCTATGCGCAAATCGATCTTGTTTGGGCGTGTTATCAGCACATTGGCCCAAACGACTGGAATCTACGTTGGGCGAGACCGAATCGCTTTTACGAAAGTTGCCTCTTTGGAAAGCCTTTGGTTTCACGTGCCGGTAGCTGCGATGCTGGTGAAGTTGAGCGCTTCAATATCGGATTGGTTATCGCGGAAGAGGGAATTGACCCAGTCGTAAAGAGAATCGCCGCGATAACGACTGAGGATCTGGATACCTGGACTAGAAATGTAACTGCGTTACCACGCAGTGTTTACGTTTATACTAGCGAAGTCGATCAACTGGCCAAAGAGATAAGGAAGATTTCGAGTGAATGGCGGCCCAACAACAGAGGTTATTAACTGCCCGTTTTGTAGCGGGCCAGAAAGTGAGTATTGGACAAAGGA
This sequence comes from Gammaproteobacteria bacterium, assembly GCA_029862045.1. Lineage (GTDB taxonomy): Bacteria > Pseudomonadota > Gammaproteobacteria > Steroidobacterales > Woeseiaceae > UBA1847. The sequence goes on along the minus strand of JAOTYE010000028.1, from coordinate 3,832 downwards.
AAATGGATTCACTGCGGTCAAATGTTCAGATTGCGGGCTTGTTTATGTGAATCCGAGACCGATTGCCACGCTGATCGATGAGGCTGTCAAGACGGGCGTGCATAGCGATGTAGACCATGGTCGAACGGCTATAGTCCGACGAGCTGCGTCAAATGTGCGGGTCTATGAGAAGATCTTCTCATCGATGTATTCAGACGTATGGGAGAGAACGACGCCTATTTCCTGGCTTGATATCGGCGCCGGTTATGGCGAGGTGATTGAGGCGGTCGCGAATCTTGCACCACAAGGCAGCACCATTGAGGGACTAGAGCCAATGGAGCCGAAAAGAAATGCCGCAAGAAAGCGAGGGCTCGCAATGCGAGAAGGCTATTTGTCTGATGTAAAGAGCAGATATGACTTCGTGTCACTTGTAAATGTTTATTCTCATATTCCGAATTTTCACGAATTCTTGAAAGATCTCAAAAAAGTATTGTCAGTTGGCGGTGAGTTTTTTGTTGAAACTGGGAATATCGGCGATTTGGACGCCCGCGAGGTACCAAGTGAGCTGGACTTGCCGGACCATCTGGTGTTCGCAGGCGAGAAAAACATCGAGGACTATTTGACTAATGCGGGGTTCGAGATTATCGAGTTTCGACGAAGAAGAAAGGACGGAGTAATCAATTTTGCGAAAAACATCGGCAAGAAAATGATCGGTCGGCAAGTTAACCTAACTCTTCCATATACTTCGCGCTATCGATCGATAATGATTCGAGCTGCACTGACTTAATTGGCTAAACGTGTCATGCACAACTGACCATCGCCGATCGCTGGTTCATTACCGAGTACTTTCATACATCTAGTCGGAACCACATCAGGAGAAATATCGGGAATGAGAGCAGACGTATTTCGTGTCTGTGTAAACTGCGTGATGGATACGACAGATAGTAGTATCCGTTTTGACCACTTAGGCGTCTGCGATCATTGCCGCACGTTTTTTGCAGAGATAGAGCCATTCTGGAACCCCGACGATCTTGGCTGGGCGAAAATTCAGAAGATTGCGCAAGACATAAAGCAAAAAGGCAAGGGCAAGGATTTCGACTGCATCATTGGTATTAGCGGTGGTGTCGACAGTTCCTATTTAACATACCTTGCGAAAGCAAGACTCGACCTTCGGCCGCTGGTTTTTCATGTAGACGCTGGCTGGAATTCCCAGGAAGCAGTCAATAACATTGAGAAGATAATCGATGGCCTTGGCCTTGACCTTTACACTGAGGTTATCGACTGGGAGGAGATGAAGGATCTCCAGCTCGCTTACTTCAAGTCCGGCGTACCGCATATTGACACTCCGCAGGATCACGCGTTCTTTGCCACGATGTACAAATTCGCGAGCGAGTACGACGTAAAGTACATTCTCACGGGTGGCAATTACTCGACCGAATGCGTCCGGAATCCTCTTGAATGGATGTATTACCAGTCCGATTCGACGCAGCTGCGCGATATCTACCGTAAGCACGGCAAGGGGAAGCTGAAATCATTTCCAGTGACTAATATTCTATGGCACAAGGTTTATCTACCGTACATAAAACGAATCAAGACTATCCGTCCACTGGATTTCTTGCCGTATGACAAGCAAGGGGCGCTGGACTTCATGGTTAAGGAGTTTGGATATCAGCCTTATGGGCAAAAGCATTTCGAGTCTCGTTTTACGAGGTTCTATGAGGGCTACTGGTTGCCCAAGAAATTTGGTTACGACACGCGTAAGGTGCAGTATTCCAGCTTAATCTTGACGGGGCAGATGTCCAGGGACGAGGCACTGGAAAAACTCAAGCACCCCTCTTACGACGAAGAGCAGATAGAACACGAATTCGATTACATAGCTTCCAAACTCGGTATCGCGAGCGAAGAACTGCAAAGTTATCTGACCGGCCCAAACCGCAGTTACAAAGATTATCGCTCGCAACGTCGAATATACGACTTGGGCGGCCGAGCGATGCGAGTTTTCGGTCTGGAGCGAGGCGGCAAACGGTGATCGGTATCGTCGATTACGGAGTAGGAAACGTCTTGGCATTTGCAAATATGTACAGACGCATGAACATTTCGTACCAGGTAGTCGAGACAACGAAGGACCTGGCAGGTGTGGATCGGATCATCTTGCCGGGTGTCGGTTCATTCGACTATGCGATGGCGAAACTGAATGAGTCGGGGCTTCGGGAAAACTTGGATCAGATCGTCCTGGTCGAGAAGAAACCAGTGCTCGGGGTCTGTGTTGGTATGCAGATGCTGGCTCAATCCAGCGATGAAGGAGAGTTACCGGGTCTAGGTTGGGTTCCCGGTAATGTGAAGAAATTCTCACTTGAAGAATCTGCAGTCAAGATTCGTCTGCCCCATATGGGTTGGAACAACTTTTCGATGACCAGGAACACGCAATTCCTGCATGATCTGGATAAAGATGCGTGGTTCTACTACTTGCATTCCTATTACTTTGTTTGCTCGGATGTGGCAGATGAGCTTGCGAGTTGCGACTATGGCGTTAAGTTTTCATGCGCTGTCAACCGCGAAAATGTCTATGGCGTTCAGTTTCACCCGGAAAAGAGCCATGAATTTGGTGCAAAGCTCCTGAGAAATTTTGCGGAACTCTGAATCATGCTTCGACCGAGAATCATTCCGTGTCTGTTGGTCAGAAACAAAGGCCTCGTCAAGACCGTCAGGTTTGGCGATGGCAAGTATGTTGGCGACCCAATCAACGCAGTACGCATATTTAATGAAAAGAAAGTCGATGAACTGATTGTGCTGGACATCGATGCAACCCAGGACGGATTGGATCCAGACTACGAGATGATCAAGACTCTAGCCGCGGAATGTCGTATGCCGTTTTGTTACGGGGGTGGCATCAAGAACGCGGACCAGGCAAAGAAGATCATAGGGCTGGGCGTAGAAAAAGTGGCGCTCAGTGCCGCTGCGGTAGAACAGCCACAGATAATCACAGAAATCGCGAGCGAGCTTGGATCGCAAAGCGTCATTGCCGTGCTTGATGTTAGGAAAAAGCGCCTGGGACGAAGCTACGAGGTCTGGACATGCAATGGCAAGAATAATAGTGGTAAATGCCCGGTCGAATTTGCAAAATTGCTGGAGCAGTTCGGTGTCGGTGAGATCGTCGTAAATTCGATTTCTAACGATGGCGTCATGGAAGGCTACAACTTGGCTATTCTCAGGCAAATCAGGGATGCCGTATCTGTACCGCTTACTGCGTTGGGTGGTGCGGGCAGTATTGCCGATATGCAGGCAATGCTTGCGGAGTTGGGTGTCATGGGGGCCGCAGCGGGTAGTCTGTTCGTATTCAAGGGCGCGTATAAGGCTGTCCTGATTAACTACCCATCTGAGGCCGAACGCAAGATGCTGTACGCTGTTTGATCGAACTGAAAAGGAAATCAACGTTTGAAACAGGTGCTGCAGAACATAAAGACCGGTGAGACCCTTGTGGCAGACGTGCCTGTGCCAGCCGTTGACCCAAATGCCGTCTTGATCAGGACCGGCAAGACGCTGATTTCCGCGGGCACCGAGCGTATGGCTGTCGACTTCGGACGTGCGGGCTGGCTGGACAAGGCACGTCAGCAACCTGACAAGGTCAGGATGGCGCTCGAAAAAGTCAAAACGGATGGCCTGCTATCGACGATAGACGCGATCGCGAGCAAATTGGATCAGCCGCTGCCGCTGGGTTATTGCAATGTCGGTGTCGTAAGCGAACTCGGATCGGCGCAGAGCGGATTCGTTGTTGGCGACCGTGTCGTCTCGAATGGTCCGCATGCGCAATTTGTCTGTGTATCCAAAAATCTCTGCGCGAAGGTGCCCGATG
>JAOTYE010000008.1 GCA_029862045.1 Gammaproteobacteria bacterium | reverse complement strand
TGATCTTGGACGACGAGCCGTTCGTGAACCAGATCTTGTGTTCGAGAACGGAGTTACACGACATGTTGCCCGTGTGTACGACGTTGTCGAAAATGATGAGCCAGCGCTCATTGGTCTGTCCCGGCTGCGTAAAGAAAGTGAAGTTGGTGTTGATCGGGTTGCTGGCCGGATAGTTGCGAATCGTACAGTTGCGATCGATCTGCAGCTGCGACGGAGCGACAACACCTAAGAAACCGTCGAGTGTGCCGTTAGGGTAATCGGAACAGTCCTGCGCCTGTGCCGGCAAGGCCGCCAGCGACAACAAAGCGACCGCAAACAACGCGACGGCCCGCCGCGCCGATTTCAATCGTTGCGCCAACGAGCCATTGCCGCGCAACGCTCGCGAGTTGTTACTAAGTTGCACCATAGCCAGTCGCTACATATCCCTGTGCGCTTACCTCACCGGCGCAGACCACTCGATAAAATACTGAAATTCGAGCGGTCCCCGCCGCCGTAGAGCCTGCTGATCCTTCAGGCCGGCGACATTGCACCGCCACCTCGCGGCGGCGCTGCTTTTGTCGGTACCGAAACGAAACTATCCTCCATTGCCTGCGCCCATTAGGTGAACTGGATCACAGCTTCGATAGCCCGCAGCAAATGATCTGCAGACCAGTGTTTTGGCGGCCTGCAGGCCGCCACAGCCGGGGCCTCCACGCAGCCCTTATGTAAGGCCTGCGAACCTGCTATCGACAGCGCATCCGCGCGCGAGCGCGCCGGGCACGAATTCGTGATTATGTTGAATAAAAGTGTAGTCAGGCGGCCGGCAGAAAGTCGATCGGATAGATAATCGTCATCGCAACGATGTCTTCCTTGGCACCAAAGTCGAATGTCAGTACACGATCGACGACTTGTTGCGCGAGTGTCGGGGCTTCCATATCGGACGAGTGCAGCTGGCACAGCGATACCGTCCCGTCGGGCTCGATCGTTAGCCGCAGTACAAGCTGCCCTCGCAACGTGGGATCTTTTCGTAGTTCGCGATTGTAAAGCCGGTACAACGCCGCTTTATAACGATCGAACACGATTTGTATTTCTTCGTCGGTGCGTCCGGCCAACGCGCCCCCGCTCAAAGGCCGGTTTGGTCCGTTACCGCCTCCTATCGAACTGGCGACGCGCGTCAGCGCGACCCCATCCATACCACCGCCGCCGCCGCCGACGTCGCGACTGATGTCGGACAGATTGATGCCACCGCTCGAACCCGGCGCCAACGAGGCGACCATAAGACGTTCGGGACGCCCGACGGCATCCGCTCCGGTGTTCCTTACCCGAGCCTGGGAACCAAGCTGAGCGCTTGGCCTTAGATTCGCGCGGTTGGCGAAGCTTTCACGAAACGCCAGGATACCCTTCGACTTAACCTGTTCTTTGGTCTCCGGCTGCTCAACATTCGCAAGGACCGGTGTGTCGGGAGGCTGTTCTTCGGCGACTTCCGGATCGGGCTCGGGCAGCTCTTCTTCTGGAGCAGGCAGTTCTTCAACCGGCGGAGCCGGCTTGGGAATTTCCTTGCGAACAAGTTTGGCGACCCGCTCTGGTAGTTGGTCGACTGTCGTGCGTTCAACTATCGGCAGAGCGATTATCCCGGCAAGAAAGGCAATCGCGAGTGATGCCGCAAGCGATGTGCCAAGCGACTTGCGGAAACGTTTATCCTCCTCGCATCCCCGGGCCCATGGCATGACCTGAGCTCGATAGGGCAGTTCGTCGATCTCGCGCTCGACCAGCCACTCTTTCCTTTGATCTTCCGCGTGCTCCATAGCATCGCGGAGATCGTAATGGAGGTAATCGAGAGCGTCGTTCTGATCGCCGATCTTGTCCATAATCGACTGGCGCCATTCTTCGACCCGGGCGATCTCCGCGCCGAATTCGTCTATCTTCTGGCGGGCGTTGCGAAGATGCTCGATCGGATTGTCGGGGCCGGTCCGCTCGTCCCAGAATAGGTGCGTAGCGCCAAGACCATCCAGTTCCTCGAGCGCGCAACAGGCCCGCTCCAGGACATCATAATTATGCATTCTTTGTTGGAGCGCCTCGAGTTCGACATCGACCGACTGAAGTTCGAGTTCCAGATCCTCGAGCACGGACTCGGACTGCCCGACTTTCTCCCAGAGCGTCTGCTCTTCTCTAGAATGTTTTGCGCTCACAGTGTCACCCTGGTCCCTCAGGTACTAGCCTGCTGCTACTTGCGTCGGTTTTTGAATGACAGCCAGGGAGACGTTTTCATATCCTTCGTCAGTGCAAGTAGACATGATCCTCCTGATCACGACGAACGGCACGGATTTGTCAGCCAATATCGTAACTTCCTGGCTGTCCGCAACGGCCATCGTACTCGGCCCCACGATGTTCTCTTTGAGTTCCGCAAGACGTAAGGTGATAAGGTCGGTCGTCCCCGCCTCTCCCCGCAGGATGTCGTCGACGCGTGCTACGAGTTCGCCCTGCACAAGCACATCTTCCTGGCTCACAAAGATCACAACCGTTTCGCGTGGCTTGGTTTCGATGCGGGATTCGGGCAGTTTGACGTTTTTCGGCGCCTCGACCAGCTCGACGGAACCGGAATTAACCAACAGGAAGAACACGAGAATCGTGAAGACATCCATCAGTGATGTCAGATTCATCTTCGTGATCTTGAGGCGGTTGCGCGACATTCGCTTGATTCGACGCGAGTTTCTCATGGCGCATCTCCGACGGAAATCTCCGAGAACAGGGCGAACAGTTCAAACTGCTCTCCAATTGGCTCTTCGCCTTGCTCTTCACCTTGCTCTTCATCTTCGACGCGCACTTCCACACTCCTGACCACGTCCATCACCTGAATGAGGTAATCGTAGGGTATCTGCGCTTCCATCAGCACGGATGCGGCATCCTGTTCCGGGTATGCCTGCTTTAGCTCAACCATGAAGTCGGACAGTGTCTGCAAATCGAACTCGTCGTCCTTCTTCGGTATGGACGCGATAATGCTCTTGCCGTTGGTGATCTCGATACCGGCCTCCCTGACGATTACCTCGACGCGGAAACCGTCCGCTTTATCGGTCGCTCCTCCAGCCGAACTCGGCAGATTGAGTTCGACGATCGTAAGCCTCGAAAACACCGCTGTAATCAGCAGAAACGGCACAAGCACCACCATGAGATTCAGAAAGGTGGTTACATCGAGTTCGTGCGCGGGTTTGGTACGACGCTTGTAGTGATGGCGTCTGGCCATGTCGGCTAAGCCTCAACCATTCGCTTCGTCCTTCTGGAAAACACATTGAGGGACTTGACTGTCGCCATCTCGAGGCTGTCGACGATATCGCCGGTCTTGCTCGTCAATACGGCGTGCGTGATCAGCAGCGGTATCGCGACCATGAGGCCAAACGCCGTTGTGTTCATCGCAACGGAAATACTCGCCGACAGCAGGTCAGCCTTTTCCGCAGGATTTGCATTGGCAACGGCCGTGAATGCCTGGATCAGGCCCATGATCGTACCGAGCAGACCCAGCAGCGTGGCAATGCTCGAAGAGAGCGCAACGTAGGGCGTCCGTTTTTCCAGGCGCGGCACGATTTCCATCATGCTCTCCTCCATCGCGATTTCTATGTCTTCGCGACGTCGCACTGCACCTTGCAGCGACAAGCCCATATTCAGGACTTGGGAGATCGTGGATTCGTCCTTACTGGTCAATTCACGCGCTTCGTCGAACTCGCCATTGGCGAGCAGTGGCTGTACTTTGTCCCATACCGCCTGGTTCTTGTTCGTCACCAGCGTCAGTGTGGTGTAGCGTTCGACTGCAACCGCGAAGCCGACGGCGAACACGACCAATATCGGATACATGAATACGCCACCTGACACGAAGAAACCTAAAATCGAATAGAAGAAGTCCATTACCAATTCCTCATTTGACAAAATGTCCTGAGTTGTTCCCAGAACGGGAACAAGAATAGAGGTCGATCACGGTCTTGAATGTGACGCAGCGCACGTTCAGCCGCTATGTTTGCTGGCAACTGCCGCTGATTTGACGTGCCTCACAGATCTACCCGTGTCAGGGGCGCCGAATTCGCAGATATACCGCCTATTCGGCGGTCCGGGGCTCGCGTTCAGCGGAGCGAATTTCGTAGAAACTCAGTTCCCGCTGGAAAACTTCCTTGTCCACAGGTCGGGCGCGATCGTCGAGCGTGTCAGAAAGACTGATATCGTCGCCGAGCTCAGATGATTTCCAGGGGATGATTACGAGTGCCTTGGGCGCTTCCTCGTTGCCGAGAATCGACATTCCCGACATCGTTTTTGGCTTCTCGATTCCATCTCCCTGCTGTTCTGCCGCCGCCTCCGTCTCGGTTTCTTGTGCCTCGTCCTCGGCTTCTTCACCGACGGCTGTGAAACTGACGAGCGCCAGCGCAGCACTGATCATGAGTAGTCTCAGCATTATTCCTCCGGTAGGCCGATTCGATAGCGGATGTCCGTTATCCACATCGCGGCCTCATCATCGCTAGGGACCGTCGCCATATACGCTTCATAATTCTGCAGCGCACAGTTCAGGTCAGCGAGATACAAATCACAAAGAACAGCCAGATTGCGTCTGGCGAAGTGGTAGCCGGGATAAATAGCCAGTGCGGCTTCGTAACTCTGCCTCGCTTCAGCGAAACGTCCCGTCTTGCGATAAACGATTCCGAGCTCATTGCGGGCGATGGGATGATCCGGGTTCGACTCGAGTGCAAGCCGTAGGTTGTCTTCGGCGGCGTCGAGATTACCGCCGCGATGATAGGCGATGCCGAGGTCGATACGCGGCGCGCTCAGATCAGGCGCCGCTGCGACGACTGCCTCGAGCAATTGAATGCCCTGCTCGAGTTCGCCCCGCTCGAGAAATTTAACGGCCTTATCGTATTCGATCCGAACGTCGCTGCCGATGCGCGCCTCTTCGGTGATTGTAAATCCGACTTCTTCCTGGATTTCGATACGCGCCGGTGAGCGTGATGATTCTGATGTAGCGCATGCGGAAACAGTGACTGTTGCTACTAACAAAAGTACTGCACGGGTCCTGAATGAGTACTTTTGATCTGGATTGAATACGTCCATATTGACATCCCTCGCCGCTAGTTCCGCTTGCTACCCGGGCCATCGGTCATCTGTGCGGCGACTTCCGGCGTGTCTTCCGTTTCGCTCAACTCCGGAACATCGCCATCATTCTCAGCGTCGATGCCGATCTTCGGCGCGATCGGCATGCGGTACGCATACGTATCGATCGACCCCAGGAAACCGCCGCTTATCTCGTTCTTGGCGTAGCGCCCGGGCATGAGAACAGCCAGTTGATCGAGACTCTTCTGCACCCACGGGTTGTAGATGCCTCCGGCGAGCAACTCAAAATTCTCTCCGTGTACCTCGATCGCCCGCTCCTCGAAAGGATAGGCCTCCTCTTCGATGATCAACTCATAATCGACCCTCTCTGCTTCAGTCAGGCCTGCCGGGCGCTCTGACTCCATCAGGGCTGTACTGAACTCCATGTAGATCTCGGCAATATAAAATGTTGCCGCCGCCGTGACCTCTGCAGCCTCATAGGCAACAAGATTTTCGAACGCCTCCATCGCCGCGTCCATGCGTTGTTGTTTTTGCGCGAGACTCTCTTCAAACGGCTGCACAAGCTCAAGACTGGCGAAATGCGCATAGCTCTGCTCGGCGAGTACGAGGGCGGCCCGGCCCGCGAGATACCTGCTGCGGTCCGTCCGCTCTGTTCCCGCGTTGCGGTCGACGGCGACAATCTCGTTCAGCTCTTCGTGATAGCGCGTGTAGTCGAGCTCGCCTTTGAATATTTCCGCGAGCCGTGTTCGGGTTTCCATCGCAATATCGAGCGGCCGCGGATACTCGGTAACGTACTGTTCGTACACTCGAATCGCGTCCGCAAGAACATTAACCTGGTCGTACAATTCCCCGGCCGTCAGAAGCGCCTCGCGGCTTAGCTCCGCATCGGTGGACTCCATGGCAATTCTTTCATGCTCGGCGGCAGATCGTTCGATCTGTCCGTCCTCGCGGTAGATGAACGCGAGCTGTTTCGTTGCCTCTGCGTACAGTTCGTGTTCGGGATGGGTCGCCCGAAATTGCTCCAGTACGTTGGATGCCATGGTCCAGTCCTGGAGCTTCATCAAGGCGGCCGCCGCATCGTATTCGGCCGCGGTACGTATGTCCGACGTTGGCGCGGCGTCCTTGATTCTCAGGAAGTGATTTGCTGCTGCGCGGTAGTCTTCGAGGAGATTCGCCTGCTCGCCCTGCTTGTAGATGGCCGCAGCCAGACCGTCGACAACCGCGGACCGTAACTCATCGTCAGCAGGCGTGAGCGCGAGCACATTCATGTAGGCGTGCTCGGCATTCTGATACTCGGCCAGGTCGATCGACGAGTGCGCTATAACGGCCCAGGCAGAGCGCAGTAAAGAGCCGTCCGCAGCCGGATATCGGTCGATGAGTTTTTGCGCCGACTCTATAGCAGGATGAAAATCTTTCATCTCATAAAGGTTGTCTGCGGCAGCGCCCAGCACCACCGGTGCCTGCTCATGCTCTGCGAAAGTGTCTGCGAACCTGAGAGAACTCGTCACAGTCGATTTCTTGACCTCGAGCTGGCGCGCGCCGGTTGCCACCTCAAGATTCTGCCGGTGCGCAAACACCGCGGCGTAGCCGGCTGCCGATGACTGTTCATGCTGATCGTACTCATACGCAGTTCGTTCGTACTCTATCGCCGCCTCGCCATAATCCTCGTGCTCGAGCAGCAGGTCTGCAAGCCGATAATTGACCTGCGGCGATTGGCCATCCGCAGGAAACGAATAGAGAAACTGACGGTACCAGCGTTGCGCCTCGTTGAAGCTCGCCGGCTTCCCGTCGATGAGGTTCTCGCTCTGATAGAGCGCGTGGTAGTGACCTGCGAGGTCTGTCAGATTCGTCTTGAGAAAACCGACGACCTCTGGCGAGTCACCGAGTTTGAAGTGGTTCCAATAATCCGCATCCAGTGCATAGATTGTTGCGAACTCTTTCTTGGCCTCCACGACAAGCTGCGGAAATCCGGCTTCGCCGTATATTTCCACGACGCGCATGCTGAAGTGCGGTGCAACCTTGTCGAACGGATTGAGATTGACAAAGGACTTGTACACGGACGCCGCATCATCATAGCGGAGCTTGCTGAAATAGAACTCGCCAAGATTACCGTAGATCTTGTCGGCATAGCTGCGATGACCGTTTGCCGAGAAGTACTCGTCCAGGAATTCGGGGCCACCGAGGTTGGAGAAACTCAGGCTGATGACGCGAAGGGTATCGGCGACGCGGTGTTCATTTTCTTCTGCATAGTCTTCATCGAAGTCATAGCCTATCGATTGTCGATAGTCGAGCATGGCCATGTAATTGTGCAAAGCCTCCTCGTAAAGCTCCTGTTTGTATAAAGTCCATCCCAGTTTGTACAAAGCCAGTTCGTAATACGACGAAGTCGTACCCATACTGATGATCGAACCGTATGCCTCTTCCGCGGCAATGTACTTTTTCCTGACGAAGAAGTACTCGCCCCGCCGGAAGTGGACTTCGTCCACGTACTTCGAATAAGGGTACTCGGCGATGAACCGGTCCATGACCGCCATCGCGTCGTCGGGCTGACCGATTTCGTCATATGCCCGTGACATTTGATAGAGCACTTTGTCGTTGCGCTCATAGTTCGGGTATTGCTCGAGAATTTGCTGATACGTTTTGATGGCTTCGCGCGGTCCGGCTGGCACCGATCCCGCCTCGGCGCCTGGCAGAACCGTATCGAACTGCGCCGTATCGGCAAGCAGCTCTTCGCGCTGCGTTGCCCGCCGCTCGAACTCCTGTTCGGATTCCGAGGGCTCGACGCGGCCCGTCGGTTCTTTCTCGGCGACGATCGAACCAGCTTGCGCTGCGGCTTCGGGCGCCGCCATCTCGACCAGCTCCCCGCTGCCAAGGACGCCGTATGCCTGCTCGATCTGCAGGTCGGCAAGGCGTCGCATCGCCTCGGGAGTCCGTGCGCTTTCCGCCGTCCCTTCGAGATAGCGGCGGTAACTTTGTGCCGCGCGCTCGAGGCTATCGTCGAGGTACACCTCATCGATATTTGCCGAAACCTGTTCCAGCTCGGCGAGCGTACCCTGGTTGCTAGTCGTCGCGCAGGCGACTATGCCTGAGCAGCTTAGCGACAGGAGGATTGCACGCCGTTTCATCATTGTTCATCCATGTTGGCTTGCGCCTGTGTTGCGCGGTCATAGCTGTCTGCCAGAGCAAAGCGTGCCTTATCGCCATAGTTTTCGAGGCGGCTACGGCGCGCGATCAGCTCCTCGACTGCCACGACCTCGAGCAGGTGTCCCTGACGAACCATCAGCAGCTCGATCTTCGTGACGGAATTTCGCACTTGCGCCCGGAGGCGCTTGATCGGCTTCTGATATCCGACATAGCTGTGCGTCGCGGCCTGCCGTGCGCGGACATACTGGTCGTACTGTTCCTGCACGACTGCCATTGCGTGGTCGAGCCCACGCAGATTGCGATCGAACTCCGTCAGGCGTTCGTGATACTTCGTTTCAAGCGTCCAGGTCAGCATGCCCTTGAGTCGCCGGAGGCGCTGCAACGAAGACACGGCAAACGCGGATTCAGACCCCTGCAACTGCGTCTCGATATGCTCTATGCGCCCCAGGATGGCCTGCTCCTCCGGTGTTGCCAGAAATTCGGGCCGCGGAGTCGTGAGCATGTGGTCGCGGCGTTTCACAAGCATCTTGTGCTGCTCGATACGCAGCCGAATCCTCGAGTCGAGCTCGCGGAACAGGGTGTCGATATCGGGCAGCAGCGGATCGTAATGAGCGTGACGTATGTCCACCATTTCATCGAAAGAATCGAAACTCGTCTCCCAGGCAAGGAGTTTTCTGCGCAAGTCGGCAAGGTCCAGATAGTTTTGCAGACCCGTCTGGAAATCGTGCGAGGCGAGCAGCTCCATCAGGTAATACGTTTCCGGTGTCTCGGGCAATGACCGAAGCCGAATGACCCAGTCCTTGTTCTTGCGGATCTCCTCGCGAATTAGGGCCTCCAGGAACCTGCCCTCCCTGATGCTTTCGATAGACGCGTTGAGCTTATCGACTTCAGTACTGAACGAATCCAGCGCCCGACCGTAGAATATCGCTGCCCGACCATGGACGTTCAGCTTGCCGTATGCATAAGGCAGCGCGAGCATGGCTTCCTGTGTCGCCCGATCGGTTGCCTCGCGGTCGGCCAGGATGTTCCATGGAACTACCGCCCGTTCGAAACTGTCAGTGGACATACTTGCCCAGCCCGAGCTCAGCAGGGCCTGATTGGAGAACGGCCCATCCAGGCGCACCCGATTCAGATACGGGATACTTTTGCCGTATTCACCGTCTTCGAGCAATATCGTGCCAAGCACGAGATTGGACTTGTCTCGTATGGCCAGTTCGGCGGGTTCGTCGGTAGCGATCTGACCGGCCCGCTCCAGTTGTTCCAACGCCGCTTGCCGTTGCCCATCCTGCAGATAGGCGATGCCGAGATTGTAGGCAGCAAAGCCGCCGAAGCTGTCCGAGTCCTGCAGCTTCCTGAGAACGTCGATCGACTCCGCCGGACGTCCCTCGGCAAGATAGATATTCGCCCGCAGAAATTCGATGTCGTCACGAATCGAATCCGGCACCTTGCCGTCGATACGTTCAAGTGCCCGCATGGCATCCGCCATTTGGTTCTTTTGAAAATGAATTCTAGCCAGCCTGTACGCCGCGTCATTGCGCACAATCTCGTCGACCGCACCCTCGAGCACAGCCTTGATCGCGCGCCCCGCTCGATGATGCATCCTGTAACGCAGCTCGAAATCGCCAAGGGAGAATTCGGCGTCGTCTATGTGGTAATAAAGGGTGTCGAGTGCCGGTTCGTCGAGCTCGTCATGCTGTTTGACTTCGGTATCAAGTCGCTCCAGCGCTTCGAAGAAATGTCCCTGGTGCGCGTAGTACAGCGCCTCACCGAAATACAAATCCTTCAGCTCGTCACTTTGACTTGGACTCGTTGCCAGGCAACCGAACAGCAGGAGCCCGATCAGAGAGAGCGGTGCTCTACTCATAATCTACCAGTCTCCGACCTGGATCCCGCTCGCTCCGAACTCGGGCCCGGCCAGGGTGATTCCGAGTGCTTTGGGTTTGACGCCTTTGGCAAATCCGAAACTATCTGATGCGTTGAAATCCTTGCCGTTCTCCAGTTTGCCCAACATCGTGACGCGGAGTTCATGGTCGCCGGTAACGATATTGCCGGTGTATATGCGTTGCACGCCACCTTTTTGCAGCGCCTCTAGTTCCTGGAAGCTGTAAATGTGGTGCGTAGCCAGCTCGCCATTGATCTCGATTTGCACAGAGTCGAGTCGGAATTTCTCGCTTTCCGCGACTGACACGAAAACGGCGATCTGCGTATTGGAGGGATAGAGCAGGCGTTCTTCGAGATTGCTAAGTTCCGAGGCAATATTCAGTACGTCGGATTTAATCTCCTGAACCTGACCGTCCAGACTCCGGATGTCGTCTCCGGACAGCTCCTGTGCGCCACCAATAGCTATCGGACTGCAGACCAGCAGTACCAGCATTGAAATGCGGGTGAGTCTCGACATCTCAAAAATCCTTTTATTGTTTACATATTCCATATGTAACTGCCAACAGCGCACCGCATGACATTACGGTCGCAGGCAAGCGCTAGTGTTGAGGAAATAAAGGACTTTATCTGTGAACTGCGCCTCAAATTGCTGCCGCTGCCACTTGAATACGGCCAATATCCCGTTTTCAGCCACGCAAAACGGTGAATCGGCAGAATGTGATGTGTGTCACGGATCAGTGCCGTAATCCGCACCATAGTGTTAGCCGAACGGCATGGCTGAACACTTGTTGACTATTCTCAATAATATCGGTGACGCGGTGTACCAAGCGTTTATGTTGCCGGGTGAGTTTTTGCTATCGCGGTTTGTCGCGATTGCGCCGGTTTCTGCGGAGCGCTTCGGTATCGCCGGTGAGATGGCAGGTACCAAGCTGCCCGTCGTTCTATCCTCGCTGTCGTGGATTCTTTTGTTTGTAGCCCTGTGGATGTTTCTGCGGCTGCTCCGCAGCACGGCGAGGATCGCTGGCACAACAATCAGGGTCTTCTATTTTCGAATTTACACGGCAGTGTGCAGTTTCAAGACGAAACTGATTTTGAAAGTGCGCGAACTGCTGCCGCAGCGCAAACCGGCCGAGCTGTCTCCGATTCCCATGGTGGAATTCGATGATCTTGACCTGGCCGTGTTGCGCTCCGCATCGGCGCGAGGCCCTGGTTTCGCCCTCTCGGCTCCGGAGCTCGCGGACGAATTTACGATGCGCCCGTCGCAGATTCAGTGCAGCCTCGACAAGCTTAGCAGGAACAAGATGCTCGACCACGTCATCGGCTCGACGGATGGCTTCGATAATTATCGACTGACTGATGCGGGCGCTGCATTCGTCGCAATGTGGAAGCGCCGGGGCACAGTGGCAGACGTGGCGCCGCGAAGACAAATGGCCTGATACCGGTGCCAATGGGTTCTGGCGTCAGTCCGGACCCTGTACGATAAAAGAGCTGGAATATCTTCTTCATTGTGCGAGCCCCGTATCGAGCGCGCCCTCGATGTGCAGGCGCTACTCAGCCTTTTGGTATCGCTTTAATCAGCTTTGTAAGATCCATTGTCTTCTAATCACGCGCGCCCAACAGGCCGTCGCGCAATGAACGCGACCTCTCTATGACACGACAGCTTGCGCGGCGGTAGAGTGTGACCTGCGTCACAACCAAAACAAGTGAAATCCCGCCAACTTCGCTCTGCAGGCCCTGCCAACGCTCGGTAGTGAGTTTTTTTCATCTCACGGATGAGTTCTTTGCGATTGCCGACAGGTATCGGTCAAGTATCGTTGCTCCTGACGAACGGCACATGAAGTTCGTCAATTGACGTTAGTTCTATAATCGCTTGGAGGCCCAAAATGCCATTCATGACAATACAAAGCATGATGACAATGCACTACGTACCGCAACTTGATCGGAAGCTAATCCGCTACGGCGTATCCTGGATAGTGGCAATCGCTACGTCCATGATCGGCGTTGTTGCTTACGCATGAGCTGGTCATCGAGGTCGCTGATTCATCAGCGGCATATACTCGCTGACCACACCTAAGGCCCGCACATTCTGCGGGCCTTTTTTCGCCTGTCGATTAAAGATTGGCCGCGCGCCGCGCGCCGCGGTTTTGCCAATTGCTTAACAAAGAGTGCCCGGTGCAGCAGTGCGTTAACGCGCCCGCGCGCGTCGCAAGCCCATCAGTGCGGCATCCAGCAGATCCAGCGGGATGCTAAACCGGATTTTCCGAATGAGTGCGGCGCGGATTCTGCGTTTGGAGGCCGTGTGCGCCCGCTGGTCAAGCTCGCGCAATTCCTCTGCACGAGTCTCGGCGTGAGGTATCAGATCGATCGGATCGACCAGCTCGTCGAAGAACCCGGCGCGCAATGCGGATTCCGCGTCGAAGTAATCCGACAGGGTTACCGCGCGCTGAAAGGCAGCCGGATTGAGCCGATGGCGTAACATGGCCGCGGCAACGCGCGGCATGGTCAGTCCGATGGCTACTTCGTTGGCCGCGATTTTGAAATCGCCGCGGCTACCGATCACATAGTCAGCCGACAGCATCAGAAAGACGCCCATCGCCAGCGCGTGACCGTTGCAGGCGGCGATGACCGGGTAGGGATAGGCCATCAAACGGGCGGTCAGGGCGTAGCCCGCGCGCAGCATGCGCAGCGCATTGATACCGCCGCGCTTCATCACGCGGAGATCGAAGCCCGCCGAGAAGACGGCTTCCCGACCGGTCATGATCACGATCGCACGATCGGATTCGGCCTGATCAAGCGCTTGATTGATCTCGCGAAGTACCTGCGGCGATAGCGCGTTACGTTTGCCATCGTCTATGCGAATGGTGGCAACGTGGTCTTGCAAGGTGTACTGGACGGATTCGATCGTCATCGATGGTGAATACGTTGTGTCAGTATTCCGTGAGTGAGTCGTGCTTAGTTAGGCACAGTCGTGCCGATTAGGCAACGGATGCCCCGGCTCGAACCGTCAACGTCGTGATAGGATTGCTCCAACGATCGATCTGAGAACCCTGCATGCCTGAGATTATCCCACCAGGTTGGTTTCACACCGCCTCGGGCGACGGCAGTAATACCTTGAACAGGCCTGAACGTAGAAAACGCCATCGGCAACCAACGCATGGATAGCTTATAGTCAGGCATGCTTT
This sequence comes from Gammaproteobacteria bacterium, assembly GCA_029862045.1. Classification (GTDB taxonomy): domain Bacteria; phylum Pseudomonadota; class Gammaproteobacteria; order Steroidobacterales; family Woeseiaceae; genus UBA1847. The sequence goes on along the minus strand of JAOTYE010000008.1, from coordinate 147,484 downwards.
CGGCTGCCGACGACAGCGCTGCCTCGATCGACACCTGGATCAACGTCCATGCCGTCGTCATGCTGGCCGCGACAGTCGTGGTCTTCCTGCTCGATTCGACTATTCCCGTTGCGGCCGCGGCACTCGCCTCCTTTGCCTACCTGCTGATCCGGCGCGGACAGGCTGCGTCGAAGCGCAGGGCGACCGGTCGCTACGCGCACCAGCTCACGTTGCTGCGTTTGTTGTTGCTGTGCTATGCGGCGTGGCGCATCGGCGACATTGATTCACGCTGGCTGCTCGTCCTGTTTTCGGGCAACGTCCTGCTCGATGTGATTGACGGCTTTATCGCGCGGCGACTCAACCAGGCAACGCAATTCGGCATGATCTTTGATCGGGAAGTAGATGCCATTTACGTGCTCGTCGCCTGCCTTTACTTCAACATCGCAACCGGTATCGCAGCGTGGATTCTGGTGCCGGGGCTATTGCCCTATGCGTATCGACTCGTTGCCTGGGCTATGGGCAATCCGTCAATAGCGGGACAACGGCAATCGCTCGCCGCGTTCCTGGCCGGCGTCAATTTCGTTTTGTTGTTGATTGCCATTGCAGTGCCACAGGATTACCGCGTCGGCGTACTGGTTATATCGACGGCGATCGTGACATTATCGTTCCTGGTTTCCTTTTGGCGCCTGGTGCGACACCGGTATGAGAGTCCAGTTCTATAGCAGGGGTCCGATCGACCAGGTTTCGGGCGGCTTTATCTACAATCGCAGGGTGATCGAGTACCTGCATGATCACGGCGTTGCCGTTGCTTATCATTCGGACCCGGCAGATGTCGCCGGACACGCAGCCGGTGACCTCGCCATTGTCGATAGCCTGATTGTTGCGGAGCAGCTGCAGCAACTCACTCATTTGCCGGCGCGGTCGATCCTGCTTATGCATATGCTGCCGCCGCAAATCTGCGGATCCGCAGCCCGGGGTTCGACTGATGACTACACCACGTTGTTTACGCGCTTCAGGGTCGTTGCGTCCGGCGCCCTCACGCGCAGGTCAATTGGCACCGTGTGCCCGGATGATGCGAGCGAGGTCGTGCTTATAGAGCCAGGCGTCGCAGCAAACTGGCAGTGCCGCGCGGAGTACTCTGTGACAGCCAGGAACCTGCTGTGCATTGCCAACTACCTGCCGGGCAAGGGTCATGTAGAGCTGCTGGAGACTCTCGCAGCCCTGGCACACCTGCCCTGGTCGCTGCGCCTGCATGGCAATACGGATCTCGATCCCGGGTTTTTCGCAGTGATCCGACAACGAGTCATCAGCAATGACTTCGAGGATCGCGTACATGTCGGGGAGGCGATCGCTCACGAGGCAGTGCAACAGGCGATGCTTGACGCGGACCTGTTGCTGCAATTTTCCGCGCACGAAACCTGGTCGATGGTGACTGCCGAAGCCATTGCAGGCGGGCTTCCCACCTTGTCGTCACGGACCGGCAATTGGCAGAGCTTTGAGCAGTCGGGCCTCGTCCAGTACTTTGACGATGCAGCCGAATCGACCGCAGCACTCACCGCACTGATTACAGACAAAGCTGCCTACGCGCGACTGCGTCGACACGACGACTGGACCAGTCGAACCTGGGACGAGGTCGGCGAAGACTTCCTCGGCTACCTGAGCGATGCGACATGAACACCGCGCATACAGCGCTCCTGCTGGCCGCCTACCTGACGCTCGTCGGAGAGCTCATTTTCCTGCACGTGCCGAGCGTTGCATCGACGCTGCAGATACTGTCGACCGGATCGCACACCGATGCAGGATATTCAGAGCGCTACGCGGCATTGTTCCGTTACTCCCGGACTACCAAAATATTGCTGTTCGTCGCGCCAATCGGCGTTATCTATGCCTTGTTTGCGTATCCCCTTGTTGTCGTCGTGCAGGGTACTGATCCGTTGGGCGACTACCTCTTCATTCCAGTGGACAGCTTGCAGACAGCCGGCGCCGCAACCCTGGTCGTCGGGCGCATCGTCACGCTGTCCGCGACCTCTTCGATCAGGATCAATAATCGCCAGCTCGGCGAGTCATTTTTCCTGCACACGACCGGTCTTTATAAATGGACGCGCAACCCGGGGCTCGTAGGCATGTACCTTTTTGTGGCGGGCATATGGCTGATGATGCCCTCGCTGACGATGGCAGTCGGCATTGTTGTGTATATCGCCTACATGGACTTCAAAATACGGATGGAGGAAGATTTTCTCTCGCGCAAGTTCGGCGAGCACTACGATGAATATCGCAGACTTACGGGCCGGTACCTGTGGTAAATACCGGCGCAGCAGCAAGGCAGAAGGCCATCGTTGACTGGTTTAACGCCGCCTACGCACAGAAGGGCGATCGCTACCTGCGGCCGACGCGCGCGTACACAATCTATCTCGAACTGCTGCAGGCACAGCCGGGACAGCGTCTGCTCGACGTCGCGTGCGGACTCGGCCGATTGCTCGAAGCAGCGCGTCCCTATGGTGTGAAAATGTTCGGCATCGACATCTCGAATGTTGCGGTCGCTGCTGCCAGGCAAAACGTTGCCGAAGCGACGATCGAGCACGGCAATGCGGAGCAATTACCGTACGCCGATGCGAGTTTCGATCTTGTGACCTGCATTGGCTCGCTCGAGCGTGTGCTCAACACTGAAACGGCGCTCGCTGAAATGCGGAGAGTCGGTAATGCGAACGCACGATTCTGCATTCTCGTGAGGAATTCGCAAACGTTCAGCTGGAAGCTAAAATCCATGCCGCCGTTCGCGCGCAACAAGGGTAATGCCGGTGCCAACACGCTCGAGGGCTGGACGCAATTGCTGGAGTCAAATGGCTTTGCGGTGCAATCGGTATTGCCGGATCAGTATCCGCTGCATGTGCGCGCGCAGTGGAAGTCGCTGTTCCTGCGCCCTGTCGACTTCAATCGACCGATTGCCGCGCGCCTCGATCGCGCCAACGAATTCCTGTTCCTGCTCGAGAAAGACCGTTGAGTCATCGTTCTGCTGCCGGCCTCTACGACGCGCTGCATACATTTGAGTCGCGCTATCGCAAAGGCAACAGTTACCCGGTACACAAGCGGCTGGTTTTTGACGATGCCTCGATTCACGACGTCTATGACTGGATCATTGCCGAGGTCGGACTGCCCGACGACGGCACGATTCTCGACGCGGGCTGCGGTGTCGGATTCGGTACGATCAGGATGGCTGAGCAATGCAGCGGGCGCGTTCGAGGAATCAGCATCAGCCCGGCTGAGATCGCGACCGCAAGACGATCGGCGGTGAATTCGCCGGCGCGCACGCGGGTGGCGTTTGAGCTGGCAGATTTCGAGGCGTTGCCGGCGAATAGTTACGACCTGATCGTCGCCGTTGAATCGCTGAAACACAGCGAAGACCTGCCAACAACGCTCGAGACCATGGCCGCCGCGCTGCGACAAGGCGGTCAACTCGTCATCGTTGAAGATTGCTATTCGGGCGCCCACGACAATACGGATGCGGCCGAACTCATCGCCAACTGGGGGCTGGCGCGGCTTTTCAGCGAAGCAGACTACATTGCCGGATCTAACGCGACAGCAACTCGCGTGGTTGATCTGGACCGGTATGTGAGAACAGCCGGCCCCCTGACTCGGGCGAGGCGACGTATCGCGTCAGGCCTCAGACGCTTCCTGGGGCGGGTCGTGGATCCACGAGTGGCCGCTGCATTTGCCGGCGGCGCGTACCTGGATCGCCTCTATGATGCCGGCCACATGCACTACAAGGCGATCTTCGTCGCCACCCCAGGCGGAATGGAACGACCGTGACATTCTACGTCGTACTTGCCCTGATCAATATCGCGTGTTTCCTGCCCATGTACGCGCTGAATATCAGAGAACAGCCCAATCCATTCGCATTCCTGCGAGACACGGAATATTTCAGCAAAGCAACGCTCAGGCTGTTGTACACGAGAAAACGGTACACCGATCCGTTCCGAATCAATTTCGATTTTACATTTCTGATGCTGATCGCAAGTTATTTCGAGACGACATCCCAGTGGGCATTGGGCGGCCTCACACTGATACTGGTATTCGGATACGTCGAAATTTTGTACTCGACCATTATGCTGCTGATATTCCGGCGCGCGCCCTCGTTGACCAGTGACATCGCTCTTTTGAAGGCCGGATGGTCGGTGGCTCATCGCTATCGTTACCTGATCGTTATTGCCACGATCGCACTTCTCGCCGGTCTGATTGTGCTCGCGAAAGCCGTCGTCCAATACGCGTACGCATTTGCACCGAACGGCCAGCCCGCGTTACTGCTTATGGCCACATTTCTTATTGCTCCTTGCTTGTATCACTGGCGTGGTGCCCTCTATTCCGAATTCATCTGGCGGGTCACGTACTCGCCTGTTCTACACTTGTATCGAAACATCGAGTTTAGTCGTCGCACAAAGGGAATCGTGGCCAAGGATGGGGAATACTTTGACCGTCTGAACCCGTTCAAGGCTATTCGGTTTGATCGTGGGCCCGACATCGTGCTGGTTTGTATCGAGTCTTACGGAAGCATCGTATTCAAGGACCCTGCAATGCGGGCGGCAATCGCGGACACCGCCAAGGCGTTCAATGAGCAGCTGCATGCCCACGATTACAGCATCGCGTCAAATTTTACAGAGGCACCGATTTTCGCGGGCGGATCATGGCTCAGTTACTCGTCGCTGACGTACGGAACGCTGTTCGACGATGCGTACGTGTACGATAGTTTGTTTGACAACAAGAGTGCGTTCGGAAGCTATGAGTCGCTGTTTCACATTCTCGAGCGCAACGGCTATGCGAACAACCTGTTGTGCCCACTCGGTGGCGTCGCATCCCGATACGTCAACTGGGACAGCATTGATCGTTGCTTTCGCCCACAACGCATCTTTGACTTCGACAGCCTGAACTACCAGGGCAACGCGCACAGCTTCTTCGTCCCGAACGATCTGTACGCGGCACCGGATCAGTATTCACTGAATTATGCTTATGATTCCATTAGCAATTCCGGGAGCTCGCCATTTTCGCTGTTCTTTTGCACGTTGAACTCGCACTATCCCTGGACGTCCAATTTTGATGTCGTGGGAGACTGGCGCCAACTCAATGACCAATCGGCTCCGTCAGCCGCAACCGGCAAACATGCCGACGCTCGCACCGCTTACATCCAATCCATCAAGTATCAACTGGAGTACATACTGAAATTCATCATCGACAACGCTGGCGACGACCTCTTGTTGATCGCCTTCGGTGATCACCAGCCGCCGATGATCACTCCGGAGTCAATGGGCAAGCACACACCTATTCACGTCATCGCCCGACATCCGGATCTGATTGTCGAATTTCTTGACAACGGCTTTGCACCGACGCTGGACATTTCCGATTTGCAGGTCGTGCCAATAAAACACCAGGGTTTCCTGTCGTTGCTTATGCGTGCGATGAACGTGTCGCATGGGCAAGATCCGGAGTTGCGGATCGACTACCGGGAAAACGGGACGCCGCTGGTCGATGCAAACTGACGAAATTCTGATCATAATCTGGCCTCTGAGCTACTGGATTGAGCGCGCGTGAAGATTTCAGAATCTCTCTGGTCCGTATTACGCGATCTGCGCGAAACCTGTGCCGCGGGTGACGAGCGCGGACCGTTGCTGACTATGCGGCATGATTCGTACGCATTTGTTGACAGCAGTGACGCAGTACAAGCCAGCGACGTGGTTTTTTCCGGCGCCGGCACAAGTCTCGACGGCTGGACACCAGTACCGATTGTTGATGGCGGTCTGGTCATGCAGCTGCCCCCTGGGGCCGATCGCGGGCTCGTGCGCATTTTGCAACTCTACGTCCCGTTGTGCTCCGCGAAACATTTCTTCCCGGATCGGCCGTTCGTCATCGCCCACATGGCGCAGTCCGTTGACGGCAGGATTGCGACCGAGTCCGGCAACAGTAAGTGGATTGGCAATGAAGCGAATCTTGTGCACGCGCATCGACTGCGTGCGCTTGTCGACGGCGTCATTGTCGGCGGCGCGACGGCAAAACAGGACCTGCCTTCGCTGGATGTGCGCCGTGTCAGCGGACGAAATCCGGCCCGGATCGTGCTGAGCGACACGTTCAACGATGCCGAACAGCTGCCCGTCGTCGAAGGCCGGAAGACTATCCTGATCCGCTCGAGTAACGGCATTCCCGGGCACGAGTACGGCGCAGACGTGAAGGTCATCACTTACGACGGTAACGGCACCGAGTCGAAGATCCCCGTTGTGCTCGAACTACTGCGTGCCGAAGGCATCAGTTCCATCCTTATCGAAGGCGGACCAACGACCACCGAATCGTTTCTCTCGGCCGGAGCTGTCAACTGGCTGCAACTGCATATTTCGCCGATATTGTTCGGCTCCGGCAAATCGGTGCTCACACTGCCATCGATCGACGCTGTTAATGAAGCGATCCGGTTCCGTAATGCGTTCTACACGGGCATGGACGACGGCATTATGATCACGGGCCAGGTATGAACTGCGCGCTGTGGCACACGAGCCCGACAAAGTCTGAGCTACGTGCGGTGAAGCCCCCACCCGATACTGCGCTGGTCGCCGTTGAAAGCTCATTTTCCATGGTCTCCACCGGAACCGAACGGCTCGTTGCGACGGGCCGCGCCGCACTTGCAGGTGCTGCCCTTGACGCTCCCTATGTCGAAGGCGACTTTGGATTTCCCATCAAGTACGGCTACTCGCTCGTCGGCCGTGATTACAGTGGCAACATCGTTCACTGTCTGCACCCGCACCAGTCGGTTGCGTATGTCCACGCCGACGACCTCTACACGCTCCCCGAATCGGTCTCACCGCGACGGGCGGCGCTGCTGAGCAATATGGAAACCGTGGTGATGGCAACCTGGGATGTGCGCCTCGACGATCATCAGGACGTCATGCTGTGCGGCTTCGGTAACATCGGTGCTCTGCTGGCCAACACGCTGCGCTTGGACAAACAACTGAGCCCGGTCATTGTCGAAACTGACAAGTGGCGGCGGGACAAGGCTGGTGCACTTGGATTCGAAGCAATTGCTCCGGAACAGTACTCAGGAACGCATGCGCGCATTATTGATTCGAGCTGCAGCGCGGCGGGGCTGCAGTTTTGTATCGACCATTGTGCTCCGGACGGCATTATCGTCGAGCTGAGCTGGTACGGCGTCGATCCGCTCAATGTCAATCTCGGCGGCGCGTTTCATCGCAACCGGGTGCAATTGCTCAGCTCCCAGGTATCGACAATTCCCGCGCATTTGCAGGGACGTGAAACGAGCGCGTCACGAAAAGACATCGCAAGCGACCTGCTCGCCGACGCGAGCTTCGACGAGCTGATCACAAACGAGGTAGCATTTGCTGACTCGCCGGCATTTTTCGACGCGCTGCGCGATGGCCGCCAGGGAGACGGGCTCATCTGGCTGATAACTTATTGAGGGGCTGACAGCTATGTACTCGGTAACCGTCCGCGAATCGGTCATGATCGCCCACTCGCTCGCCGATCCTGCGTTCGGACCGGCACAGAACCTGCACGGCGCGACCTACGTGGTTGATGTCGAGTTCGTGGCTAATGACCTGAACGACAAGAATGTCGTCATCGATATCGGCATTGCGCGAAACATTGCCAGGGCGTCCCTTGAGCCCATCGCCTACAGAAACCTCGATGAGCTGGCGGAATTCGAGGGCAAACTGACGACTGCGGAATTTGTCGCACGCTACGTACACGATGCGGTCGCCGCTATGGCCAAGCCTCATTTCGATGGCAGGATTTGCGTCCGGCTAAAGGAAACGCACGATGCCTGGGTGTCGTACGAAGGTTGAGTAACGCCTGATACACATCAGAAGAACGCGTGCAGTTGCGCGAAAACCTCGCTGCGATTCTGCGGGTCGCTCTGCGGGATGCCGTTGTACTCGCGAATACCCAACCGTATCTGCAGGTTCTGCACCGGGAAGATCTCCAACACCGCGCTGTAGCGATTTTGCTGATCGTTGACGGAATCGAGTCGCAGGCCCTGCGGCGCCTATGTGGCATACGACGCAAATGGGCGTGAATACGCGGGCCTGAATGTTCTCGATGGTAGGCAAATCACCCGGTTCCGGCGTGTCGCCAATCGGTCGGCCGCTTGTGTCGAGGCCTTTGCCGCTGCCGGGAGAACAGGCGGCCACCAGTAACGTACAGCTACAGATAATCAATACACGCACGACGATAGCCCCCGCCATTGCACCTGTAATTACGATATTGACCGCCCAGCCAACGATTCGTTGGATAGTCATAGCATTTTTTTACGGCGTGTTACGGAACGAGTTTAGTCGCGGCATTGGAATAAACGCTCTCAGCCCCCGACGCATTGAAAGACGTCGCAACGAACTCGTAGGTGCCCGGGGCAAGGTTGTCGACAACGTAGGTCGCGATGCCCGGATTATTCACTGTTACAGAATCTGGATAGACTCCTGGCGTCGTACCCCAGTAAACATTGTAGCCGGCGAGCGCCCCGGAATGGAAAGCGGCGCGCTGAATCCTGGTGTCGAGGCCGAAAGTGCGGCTGCAGCCGCAGGTTAACCACTTTGCATTGCCGCTCGAATATCTTCAATTAGCCACAGTGCTAACGACTTGTCTTCGTATTTGCCGTTGCCTTCTGTGCATTGTTCATTAATCACTACCAAGGGGCCAGGAAGAAGAAATGGAGCAATTGCCAGGTTGAGTGGCCGCCATTGCCCAGTGAGAATGTCGAAGTTTTCCTGTCGACCGATAAATGTCGTGGTTAGAAGTAGATCGGATTGGCTATCACAAATGTTGCGTAAGGCGGAAAGTATGTCGTCAAACGAGAAGTGGACAAAGCAATCTCTGCAAAAAATCAAATCCACTTTTGGAATTCTGTCGGTAATCAAATTCAATTCTTGAAAGCGCTGATCATTCTTCTCATACTTTTGTTTGTTCTCCCGTATCAGATCTCGAACAATATCTGCTCCAAGATAATCAACGTCGGCTCTATCCACCCGGTTCATCCAGCAGAAATCGCCGCAGGGGATGTCGAGCATGGTCGAAATATTGTAATCACGAAAAACTTGCGGGAGAGCCTCGGTGATGGCGCGTGTCTGATGTCTATCGGATCCTGGTCCAGACGTAGAGTCTATTGCGGCCCAGAGCTTTTTTTTGTGGATATACGTGAATATCCGTTCCGTTCGTGCTTGTTTAACAAGATACTCGAAGTATGCGTTGCATAACGCGCGATAAAGGGCCTGGATTCCTGGAATCCGTCTCAAAACGTTCTTGATCGTATTCAATTTGAGAGTGCCAAGCATCTGGACTACTTTCGTTCGCGAACCGCCGGGAGGCCGGCCCTCCGCAGCAACGGCCTGATAGCGACCCGATGAGCTTTTCGTATTGCTCTAAGGGCCCAGTATTTCAGCACACTGAGTGCTGGTGGGCGCGGAGGATTGAATAGCGTCTCCGGCGACCAGATATTCAACGTCGAGGAGATCTCGGGAATTGCCGCTTTGTAGTTTCTGGTCGCGCGCCCTTCGCCGTGCAGCGGTCGCACGTTCCAGTGATCGAGGAGGCGTGGTAGCGGCATCCCGGAGACGCAAACTCGTTTGACGCCTTTGCTCTCGAGATAACCCGAGAACATAACGTCATCGGAGAAATACAGTGGTTCGAGCGGCTGGACCAGGTCATAGATATCATCGTCGAACCATTCTCTGAGTACCATGGCTCCGAAGCCAAACTGCAGAATGTCCACTACATGGTCCTCCGGCGACTCGGCGACGAAAATCAGATGATGCCGCATCTGTGGCGTGGCATGAATCTCCGGTCCGATCCGTGCCTCCATTACGGACCACTTGCGAGGTAGACGGGCGCCAGACGATCCGATCGCACATCGCTGGTAGTGTTCGAATCGCTCTTGGAGCACTTCCAGCATATCCGGATTGTACGACCAATCATCGTCGACGATAACGATACGCGTAGCCGGATTCGGTTCCTCGTGAAGCATGCTGAGCAGCTTGTTCGCCGGGCCATAATCTCTCCGCGAGACAACAAGTTGGACCTCGCCGTCCTCGGCCAGCCATTCGGGAACATCGTATGAGGACTGCTCCCATGCGCAGAACTTGCAAATGCAGATGTATATCTGATCAGGCTTACGCGTCTGCGCCTTGATCGAGTCGATGACGGGGCGGATTTTCGAGACGCGTGAAGGGATCGTAGCCAACGTGACCACCAGCCGCTCGTTTCGTAGTCGAACCGACACTCGCAATACCCTCTAAAACGCCTTCTCTCTAGTGACCGCGCTGGATCCCGCTTGCTGCATCCTGATCGCGGGCATCATCGTGACGAAATGCGTATATATCACATGCGCACTTGAGAGAAGCTATTTCATGCAGCGATTTGATAAGGTCTCCTTTATACACCGGCTTTTCGAAACGGAATTTGTGTGTTTCTCTCGGGAAGAAATTAAAACGATAATCTGCAAGGCCTTCGAGGACATCTATTGCTTCGACGGTTTCCTCGAACAAGTGAGGTAAGTGTTCGAACGATATGATTGTGATGGGTTGCGAGAGGGTCCTAAGGACCGCCACATCCAACCCTTCGATGTCGATCTTGCAGTATTTCGGCAAACCGTATTTTTGAATGAGCTGATTTATCGTAATTGTCTTAATCATGTAATGCTCACTGAACCGTATGCTGTGAGGGCGAAGTTTATGCAGGGATTCGACCCACTTACTATTTAAGCTCGATACCGTCAGATGGTTGGGAGAGCAATAGAGCTTCGCTTCACCTTCGCTATCACTCAGCCCGACTTCCTCGATAATCACATGTTTATTATTGGCGAACTTCTTCCTGAGGTAGTTAGCAAGAAAAGGGTGCGGCTCCACGGCGACAACTTCGCAACCCAGATTCGTCAACACATGGGCTCGGTTACCCAAATGAGAGCCTAAGTCGAAACACAGATCCCTTTTGTTCACTAAGTCTGCGTAAAACGACATCATGCCGCGGCGCCGTCCGGGCACGTACTCATACATGAACTTCGATTTGAGAAAGCCGAGTAAATATCGCACGCTGCTAACTCTTCGGCTTCGCGATCTGAATAACTCTAGTCATGATCATTACGTCTTAATGTGGATTCTCGTGCATTGGTTTCAGCGAATATCGCTCGAAGAGTTTGACGATTCGCCGCAAGCAGGAATCCCATCACGACGAGTAGTTGTAATGCGCCGAAGATCGCTTTCGCCTCGCTGTATAGGAAATAGCCGAGCGACCAAATTGTGGCCAGAAAAATGGCCGGTGGCGTGCCAATGTTTCGCAATGGCGTTTTGATAGCCCATAACCGTTGTACTGTGAACCAAAAAAGGACCGCAGTCACAAACTCAGATACGAGAATTGCCGATAATGCCCCGGCGATCCCAAATTTCGGCACGAGCAGCATCAGCAATACCAACAATATGCCGAAACGCGCGAGAATGCCCACGGTCATGTCGACGGAGCGCTTGTAAAAATCATAAAACAGAGCGTAGTACTGTGTGAATATCACAGGAACGAAGGCGGTCGCGCCGAAAAGCAACCAATTCTGTATCGAGAGGTAAGCAGGTCGATTTGTCACGAACTGTATATTCGAGCCAAGAAATACGGCAAACGACAGTGCGAGTAACCCAGCCGCCACGTAAAGTCTTAGGTATAAGTCGATAGTTTCGTTGGCTGGCTCGGCACGGGTTTTCAGGTAGGGGTATAGATATGGCCGGATTGCGTTATTCAGCGAATTGAGAACGATACCTACCAGGCCGAAAAGACTTACGAGGACCGCGTAGGCACCGAGATTTTCAAGCTCGACGTAGCGCTCAAGTATGAGGCGATCCAACCGAGAGCCCAGTGCCAAGGCCAGGCCCAGCCCAGTCAGTGGCAAAGAGAACTTCAACGAAGGCAACAGGTATCGCCAATCGGGACGGGCGCCCAATAAGCCAGGCCGCAATATGCCGAGCAGCAACATAGTCAATGCCGCCGGCAGCAGTGACCCCCACAATACGCCGTATAACCCCAGGTCCAGGACGACCACGAAGATAAGCTGCAACGCAACGGTACTTGTTGCTGTCAGCAGCTGCCAACGTATGAGCTCCCAAAGCAGCAAACTGTTGCGCAAATAGACTAGGTAGCTTGCGAGGCAGGCATTGATACTCGCCGTTGCTAGTGCGATTGCTCCAGCAGGGAAAAATCGCAGTTCTTCATGTGCAAAGATTAGACTGAAAATCTCGGTGCCCGTTACTAGCATCACAGCATAGACGATGCCGGCAACGTAGACGGACGTCGAGAAAACTTGGCGGAGATAGATTCGCAAGGCGTTGGGATCTTCGCAATAGTCGAAATAGAAGGTCCGCATGGCCGCATCGAGCTTTAGTGTCGATACGACAGCAATCACTGTCGCCACGATGGTAACGGCGGCCAATACACCATATTCAGCTGGTGGAATGTGTCTCAAATAGATAGGCAATAACAGCAGGCTCAGTCCGCGATTAACGATCGCCAGTCCCGAGAAGCAGACCAACGGTAACAGCGGGGTCCCGAGAGGCTTGCGGCCAGTTGCTGTAATTGAGTTATGGTTCATAGAACGGTTTAACGCCGCGCCCAAGGATGGGAAATTCTATCGTGTTCGTGAGGGACAAAACTCGAGAACGGTCGCTCAAACCACGAGTTGCCGCGGAACGGGGTGGCAAATGGAGCAACGGGTGGTGCTTGGGGCGTCTGGGTACCCTATTGAAATGTATAGCCTCAGGCGGTTCCGTGCGCGACTGAAAATCCGCGTGTTTCGCTAGTGAGGTCAGCTTGACTGTGAGTTTGGCGATCTATTCCGGACGGTTCGATCGGCTCGCCGCGCTTGCCAGTCGGGCAGATTCGCTTCGGTCATCTGTCCAATCGACTTCGCCGATCAGTCCATCCCCGGCCACCATTCTTTATTTGGCCGACTCATCTCTCGGCCCAAATCGAATCGTCGACGTCGTGATAGCATCGCTCCAACGATCGATCTGAGAACCCTGCATGCCTGAGATTATCCCACTGGGCTGGTTTCACACCGCCATGGGCATCATCGCACTTGTAAGTGGTGGCATTACACTGGCCAAGTTCAAGGAAATATCCCTGCATACACGATCGGGGCAGATCTATCTGGCAGCCACCTTGATTACCGCGGGCACTGCCCTGGCCATTTTTCAACGCGGCGAGTTTGGTCCAGGTCATGCCTTGGCGGTGATGACGTTGCTGGCGCTGGTAGCAGGGACGGTAGCTGCGACAATGAAACCGTTCGGAAAATTATCACGGTACGTGCAAGCGGTCAGTTACTCGGCGACCTTGCTCTTTCATTGCATTCCCGCGGTAACTGACGGCTTATTGCGCTTACCGGTTGGCGATCCTGTTCTGACGTCAATCGAAGATCCGATTCTGAAGATGTGTTATCTGGGCCTGTTGGCCCTTTTCCTGGTCGGCATCAGCCTGCAATTGCGCTGGATTCATCGACAGCCCATTTAGTGTCAACGGTTCGACTATCGCGATCGCGAGCAATACGGCGTCACGAAGGTTTAGTGAAGGTGCGCGTCGTCGCTGCCCAACAACGTAAAGTCGGCGGCGCCACTGTTAGCCCGCTCGATAGCCAGCCGCAGGAAGTCGGTGACAATTTCCTCGCGTTCTCGAATACGATTCGTGACCGCCTGCGGAATTAATTCCACCTGCTTCGTCTTTTTGAGCCACCCTTGCAATTCTCCAGACTGGCTCGACGATACCGGCGTCAATCGAACCCGCCCCAACATCTTGCCGTAGTCGAGCCAGGCGTAGTAGCGCTTGCCGGCCGCAACTTCCGCCTTTAGCAACGTGGTGCCGACGTTTCCCGCAAGAAAAAAATGCGTGCCGGGAGGTACAGCGATGCTGACCGCTTCGTTGGCCCCCAGTGTGCCGACAAAACCGTGTTCGTTCCAAACGCCCAGGTCGATCTTGTCCGCTTCCTTGCGGCGAAATATCGTGATTACGCCGTGTTCGTCGTCCGGGGCAATCGCCTTGCTTGCCGGTTGCATCAGATCAAAACCAAGTCGCGACAGGTTAATCAACACCAGTATCTCTTCGGCGTTCGGCGACGGTGCCTCGATCGGGTCCATCGGTTTGGTCTTGCGCAGGAACTTTGCCGCGGCCGCTTCGTCCAGTTCGGTCATTTCCCTGTCGCCCAGGCGCCACTTCAGATACACCGTCTCGCCGGGACGATCATCGATTGCGACGGAGAACACCGGGACGCCGGAGTTGGCCAGATTCAGCGTAATCAGGCCGGCCTTCGCCCGGATCACAGCGTGCTTGTCACTTTTGAGCCGGGCTACGGTTTTGTCGTTGATGGCAATCCAGTGACCGACTGCTGCACCGAGCATTCTTCCTTCCCGGATGACGTAGATAAGGGTTTCATCGTCCGCCGGCGGTGCAACCTCTGCTGCATCGGCGCGGCTCGTTGGCGGAGCGAGCAACAAGGGAACAATGGTGGCAAGGGCCAGAAACGGAATGAGCGCTTTATGCATGTGCGAGACCCAATATTGAGGTTGTCATGACATGCACCGAGTCTAGCAACCCTTGCTGTTGATTTGCATTCAAGGCTGACCCAATTGGCCCCATTATTTGCATCTACAAATGCAGCTCAACAAGATCGCCATCATAGACGAGATGATCTGGACCGACTTGCTGACCGTCGAATACCTCGGGACCCCATATGCGCGCAAATTTCAAATCTCGTGCAATGTCTTTATGCACCAGGCGCGCTACATCGAGCACCGTGCCGCCACGACGCACCGTGAAGGGCTTGTCCATATCTGCCGGTTTGCCCGGCGTCTTGGTGTAGACACGGACGATTTCAAGCGCGCGAAAAAGAAAAGGTCCGAGCTCATCCAGGCCATCTCCGGTTTTCGCCGACACTGTAAGAGCGGGAAAACGCAATCCGAGCAATTCCTCGAGGATCTCGACTTCCTCGGGACCGGGATCGAGATCACTCTTGTTGGCAATTAACACGGTGGGCAAGTCGAGACGAAACGGATCTTCTGTCTCACGCGGGTCCTGCGGTTTCGCTTGTTTCAGTCCCGGCCATGCCGCTGTGAGGAAGGCCTTCTTTTCCGCCAGGCGCGCGATGATTGCGGGGACCTGATCCAGGCAATCGGGGTCACTCACGTCGATAACGAGCAACGCCCCATCGGCAGGCTGCAGTGCGTTGATCAGCCACGGCTCCATAAAGTCAGCGGACACAGGCGGTAGATCAACCAGCTGGAAGAGGATGTCTTCATAAGGGAGCATACCCGGCACTGGCAGATGCGTTGTGTACGGGTACGGCCCAATGTCGCTGTGTGATCCGGTCAGCCGGTCGTGCAAACTGGATTTACCGGCATTGGGCGGTCCCACGAGGCAAAGCTGTGCGGCACCTTCGGGGCGCACGACATGGGACGGGCCACTGCGGCGCCCGCCTTTCTTAGGCCCCGCGAGCTCCTCGGTCAGCTGCTTGATGCGGGTCTTGATATCGGCTTGCAGGTGGTCCGTGCCCTTGTGCTTGGGAATCGTCCGCAGCATCTCCCGCAGGCAATCCAGGCGTTCCCGGGGCTCGCGCGCCTTGCGGTAAGCCTCCTCGGCTTTCTTGTATTCGGGTGAGACGTTGGTGGGCATACATGAGAATCTTACATGAGGAATTCGTCTCTTTATTCATAACGGTCTGTCATTGCGGGACCAGGTAGCAGGGGAGTCAATCCGTCTTTTTCCGACTGACCGATGAAGCGCGTTCGAGACCAGATCTGGCCGTACGTTGCGGCTATTTTCGTTCTGGCACGGCGAGACCCCTGAAGAAGTCCGAAATGGCCACGTTGGACAAGTCTCTTAATTCACCGGCATCCAGATAGGAGCCGTGACAGGAACCGCAGGTCTCATACCAGATGTGGGTCTGGCGCGGGTCGACTACTTTGACCATCGCACCGCTGCAGCGCGGGCATTGATAGCTGTCAATCGCGTTACTCTGTTTTCCTGTCTTTGCATCACCGGTGTCGATCGCAGCTGCCGCCTTCTTGTTCTTTATAAGATCGATCTCTCCGGCGTCGAACCAGATGCCGTTGCATATCCTGCAACGATCAACTTCGGTTCCTTCATAGCTGATCTGTTCCATGTCGGCCCTGCACTTCGGGCAGCGCATGGCGCCAGACCAGAATATTCCGGCCTCGTTGCCACCGATGCCGATGGTGTGTCTTCGGCTTTCCCGTCTCTTGCCTCCTGGCTCCGTGCCTTGTTCTCCTGGATGGTGGTGTCGGTGGAACAAGAGGACGATGATCATCGCGACGATGAGAGCGCTGAGCATTGTGTAGGACTGGACGTAGGTCGATTTCTCGGCGACTGTTCCATAGATCTTCGATCCGGCCGAATGCCCGAGATTTGCGACCGACATGTAGATGGCAAATTGCGTCGCGGAATTGATGCTTTTGCAGATCGCCATGGCCAACGCGATGCTCGCTACCATCACGACCGGCAGCATCATTACCCAGATCGACAACATCGCCCGCACATAGAGTGTGTTCTGCCACAGGTGCTGTGTCTGAGCGATCAGAATGGCGTGTAAGCCGAGCAGCGCGACGGCGAGCAACAGCATGCGTTTCGCGCCCATCTTGTCGATCGCGGGCCCGAGCGTGAGCGCGAGGACGGCGCCGATCAATCCCATCATGGCAACCAGCTGCGACCATTGCGGTGTCGTGTAGCCGAAGAGATTCACGGCGGCGATGGGCATCAATGCCTGGCCATAGCCGTATATCAGGCCGTCAAAAAACATGATGGCCATGACGATCAGGCTGCTCCGTACCCAGAGGACCTTGTTGATCTCACTGAACACCGCACGGAAAGAAGTGTTGGCGCGATGTACCGAGGCCGCCTTGCCATCGGCCCAGGGCAGCGTTCGCTCGCCCTCGCGCTCGCGAACGACGAGCATGACGATCAAAGCGATGGTTGTAACCGCGGCGGCGATTATTGCTGTTGCGCTCAGGCCCCACGTGGTGAGAAGCATGCCTGACACAGCAGCTGTTGATGCCCAACCGATGGACTTGCCGAAGCTCATGAAGGCATTCAGGCGGCCCTGCTCCCTGACTGGCGTCAGATCGATTGACATGCCGTCGACCGCAACGTCCTGGGTTGCCGCAAAACTGTTGATGAGCACGCCAATGATCATCAACAAACCGACCTGTTCGGCAGGGCGTTCCACGAGCATGAGGGCAAGCAATGACAGCGACAGACCGAGCTGGGCGCCGATCGCCCAGGGCCTTCTTCTTCCCATCGGCAGGAACTCGTAGCGATCCATTAGCGGGCCTGTGACCAGCTTGAAGGCCCAGGGCAATACGATGACGGCGAGATACGAACCGATATCGCCCGCGCCAACGCCCTGACTGGCGAGCCACACGGGTATGGCGATCGCCAGCAGGCCCTGTGGAATGCCCTGGGCGAAGTACATGATGGAGCCCGTGGCGTAACGTACTCGCGCGTTGTCTGCGAGCGTAAAAGAGCCTGCCATGTGGTGATTCCCCAACGATTGTTCTTGTTATTTGGTTGATAGTATAAGGTAAAGCGTTGACATAATGTAACCGCCACTCTGAACAGTTAGCGTATTCGGTTCGGCGTTGCCTTATAATGATCGGGCGACACAATAATGAAGCAGTTCGCAAAAATAATAGTTCGCAAACATAATCCAGAATAAATAATATGCGGGCCTTGCGGCACTCCGCGGCTCGAATGTCCAGGTGCAATAACGTATGAGAGCGAAATCCTTTTTCTTGACGGCGTGCCTCGCCGTGTTGACGTATTCGGCTCAGGTGCAGCCGGCAGCAGCGCAGAATTCATCGGTCGAACTGAATTCGAACGTTGTTGGCAGGACGGCCCCGGGTCAGTATCGCGGCATACCCGCGATGCAGGACAACGAGTCGAGCTGTGCCATCAATCCGCTGCTGGTGCGCAACATTGTCTGTGCCTGGAATGCCAGTGGCGGTTCGGACGATCCGGCCGGTCCAGGCGATACGGCGATCCGTATGTCGGAAACGCTCGATGGCGGCAAAACGTTTTTCAATCGCTACATCAACGGCACGAAGCTGAATCCTGCAACGAGTCTGAACGTCGAATTTACGGCGGACCCAATTACGCTTTGTTGGCCGGGTGGCTGCGGCATCCTGCACATCGGTGCGAATCGCGGCGAGGCGGGCGGCACCGGCGGTGGCATCTACATGCAGCGCATGATGGACCTGAATGCCGAACTCGGTTTTCGCAAGGCACTCGAACCCACGCCGGTTCAGGTTTACCGCAGCACGGGCAGTAAGTTCGCGGACAAGGTCAATGGCACGTACATCCTCGACGAGGATAATCCGGGCACCATCGACGTCACGATGCAGGTCGAAGGGCCCGACGGCTCTGTCAAGACGATAACGCGGCAGTGGCCGAAAGCGCGCATTCTCGTGACGTTCGCACTGTTCAATCCGAGCAAGAACGACATCGAGATCCTCTCGTTGTACACCGACAACTACGGCGACTCGTTCAGCAACGCGAAACAGGTAGCCGTGACCTCAGGGCGGGATCAGGGCGTCAGTGTCACTGCCATGGGCGACACGGTGCTGTATGTATTTCGCGTTTTTCCCGATGAGGATCAACCTTCCGCGATGCGTGGTGCCATCTCGAACGACGGTGGGCAGCGCATCGGCCAGCCATTCGACATCGTATCGCCGCTGTGTGCCTATGACGTACCAACGTTCCCAAACCAGGACAATCAGTCCGTGGCGGCGGCCCGCACCAATGATTTTCCCTCCGTCAGTAACAACGGCAAGAAATTCATACTCGTCTATTCGGAGCGCAAGCCGAGCTCGGATGGTGGTTGTTTCACCACGTTCGACCAACCCACTGACTCCAGAATCATGGCTGTAGTGGGTTCCGCCAATGGCAGAAGCTGGGGCACTCCGGAAAAGATCGCGCCGTATCCCGACGTTGGCTTCCAGTTCATGCCGGTCGTGGATTGCTCGCTGGGCGTCTGCCAGGTCGGTTGGTGGGACAGCCGCTTCGATACACTGCGGGTACGGAATTATCTGGAGAACGTCAGTACGAGTCCCTTCGCCGCCAACGCATTGACTGCGTTTCTGACCTACCCGGTGCTCGCGGACTTCAATTACAACACCGGGCCGAACTCTGTGATCCAGTTTCGCCGTACCGCCAGGGTGCTGACCACCAAGGTGCTGATCGACAGCGGTCAGCCCGTCGCAACCGACAATCCGCCCGTCGTCGTTTCCCGCTACCGCAAAGCGCTCATCAACGGCAGCGTCAGGGAGATCGAGGGTGATGGCTGGAACATCAAGGCGTACAAGACCAGCAGCGTGCCGTTTATGGGCGACTACAGTGGCATGACGTCGGCCAAACATCGGTACGTGTTTAATCCGGAAAGTGGAGACCCGCCGTTCTGGGAAGACAATTCGTCTCTCGACGCCCGGAATCCGGGCAAGGAACCTGTGTTCTGGATGTCGTTTATCTCCTCACGCAACGTCAAGGGTGACATTTACACGGCGCAGGTAACGGACCTGGTGCCGTTCGCACCAACGCCTGGCGCCACGACGGCCGCTGGGACGCGCCGCAAAGCGCCAACGCCGATTCTCGACGATGACGAGACCCGGCTTGCGCTCAGTGTCGAGGACTTTAATCAGGGCGCGAATCCGTGTACCGCCGCGCCAAACCCGGGACCCCCGGGGCCATTTACTGCGCTCAATAATCGTACCAAGGATTTCGATATCTATGGCGCGCTGATCGAGAATCCAGCCACCGCTTTCTCGATCAATCCAAACAAGACGCTTGGTTCGATTCAGCGGTCATATGTCATCGTTGCCGAGAACGCTAGCGCGTCGACCAGGAATTTCCGACTGCAAATTGCGAATCAACCGGTCGGTGCTCCGACCGAAGCCCGCGCGTCCTGGGATCAGCTGCCGTTTGATCCGCTACTTCCGGAGTTTTCGACAATACCACCCAACGTAAGTGAGACGATCACCGTCGGTCCACGCTCCAGCGAGGCGACAGCATTGTTCGTTGTGTCCGCAGCGGCTTTTAATCCTGTTGCCGTCGACATCTTCGAGGTTTTCAGTGATCGACCAGAGGTCCTGATCAATACGATCACGGCCAACGGTGCCGTCGAATCGGGGCCGCTTCTGAACGCCGACGGAACGCTCAACGATTTCGAAATTCACAACCCGAGAGTGTTTACTCCGGACGAATTCAATCCCGATGAATTTAATCCGGACGAATACAATCCGGACGAGTTCAACCCCGACCTGTACACGCCGGATGAATTCAATCCGGACGAGTTCAACCCCGATGAATTCAACCCCGACGAATTCAATCCGGATGAGTTCAATCCCGATGAATTCAATCCGGACGAGTTCAATCCCGATGAGTTCAATCCCGATGAATTCAATCCGGACGAATTCAATTCGCCGCTGATTGATCCGGCAAGTCTCGACAACGACGAGATTCCGGATCCGGACCTCGGCAATATCGACGGCCTGGTCGTCAAGCTCGACATTAACTATGGCGTGCAGAATGTCGGCAACACGATTACACCTTATACAGTCGATTTTTTGATTGCCGATCCGTTCATTCTCGATCTCATCGCAAGTGGCGAACTGGCGACTCAGTTGATCGCCTGGCAAGACAAGAAGATCGATGACGTGCAGTTCTGTGCGCCACGAATCATCAGCGAGAACCGTGTCGTTGCAGCGGTGAACAATCCTGATCTCGCGACGCTCGAGATACCGGATATCAACAACAATCGCCTGGGCATACTGACCTATGTAATTGGTCCGGGTGATGTGCTGCAAAACACACTGCGCTTTATCGCACCGCGAGCCCTGATGGAACAGATCGCGCCGCGACTGACGTCGGACAGGATCGCGTACGTGTTCTCATCGCAGGTCGCCAATACCTTGTCCGACAATCTGAATGATAATCAGGAACTGATCATCAACAGACCGACAGTATTCAATTTCCAGACTGGCGACACCGGTACTCTGGAAGCGAATACGGCCGGTGGCGCGATTTTGCCAACCGATTTCGTGCAGGCCGTCCGGGGCAACGATAGCGTCCCGGTGACTTGCACGCCGGCGCTCGGGGGTTTCGTCCCGCTCGACATCGACAACACGCCCGATCCCGGACCAACCTCTCTTTCATGCACAGCGCTCGACCAGAATGGCGACCCTGTTTCGGTCGACGTCCTGGTCAGCGTGCTCGATACGACTGCACCGATGTTTGATGCGGGCAGCGTACCGGGCGACGTAATACTCGAGGCGGAAAGTCCGGCAGGCGCAGCTTTTGCATTTACGCCTACCGCGACGGATCAAGATGGCGTTGATTCGGGCGTGGATGTTGTGTGCAATCCCGCGTCCGGAAGCACATTTCCTCTGACCGCCCCGGGACCGACGACGACGGTGGAGTGCTTGGCGACCGACGATAGCATGAACGAGGCTACGGCCAGCTTTGTCGTGACCGTTCAGGATACGAGCCCTCCTGAGATTACTAATATCAGCCCGCCGTTGTTCGATCGGACAGAGCCATTCGTGCTTGACGATGACAAGAGTTCATTCATGCTGTTCTGGGGCCCGTTCAACGTCTCCGACGCGGACGCGATGCCAATGGTTTCGTGCTCCGTTGGCATGCTGGACGACGCACGCTCCGACATCGCCAACGGCCTGTACGTGTTCGTTCATGACTTCACTATCGGAACGACGTTGGTTGAATGCGCGGCAACCGACTCCGGTAACAACTCTGCGATGGGTTCCTTCGAAGTTACTATCCTCGACGAGACGCCACCGGTGATTACACTGATCGGTGCTGCGACGATCTCCATCGAATCGGGTACGGGTCCGTATGTTGATGCCGGCGCCACTGCCGACGATAACTCCGACCAACCCGTTGACATAGACATTGATACCAGCGACGTAGATACCACGACAGCGGGCACGTACACGGTGTTCATTACAGCGACGGATACCTCTGGAAATACGGCCGAACTCACGCGTACAGTAATTGTAAGGTTCCGTTATGCCGGAGCCACAGGTATCGATCCGAGAAAAACTCGTGTGAACTTGGGAAGCTCGAATCCATTGTTGTGGGCCTGGCTGGACGAGGAAATGAATCCCGTTGACAGTTCCGGTGACGTTCAAATGCTCAGCATCCTGGAGTGCTCGTCAGGTAACATCATACTGAGCATGGCCGGCGATCCCGGTACGAGCGGATTCCGCTACAAGGCCAATGACTACTGGCAGTTCAACTGGGAGGCGATCGTTCCCCATCCGGGTGATTACTGTGCCGTCGTCGAAAGCACCCTGAGCACCGGTCAGAAACAGTTCTCCCCGCCCATGACGGTGCAGTAGACGAGTAGTCAGGGCAGCCGTTGGCGCGCGTCGTCTGCCAGCGGTCCGCCCTCGGGGCGCAGCTTGATAAACGCCGTGTAGTTTTCTGTGGCGGCCTCCTGCATGCCCAGTTCCTGCTGTGCACGCCCCAGCCAGTAAGGCACGGTCGCCATGTACCGGTAAGTGGGCAGATCGTCGAGGAAGATCGACATTGCCTCACCCTGACGATCGATACACGCTAAAAACTCATCGAGTGCTTCGGCGAAGTAGCCGGCCTCGAAGTAGGCTTTACCCAGGTAATAGCGCAGCAGCCAAAGATCGGCGTCCCGGGCTCCGGCTGAAATCAGGTTGATGGCTTCGACGTGTTCGCCCGTATCAAGCGCAATCAGCCCGTCGATCAGGCGTGCGTATGCCCGGCTTTGCGGTTGCAGGCTATTAGCTAATTCATCGGCGATAGCCTTGGCAGTGACCGGGTCGCCGGCCTGCAGGTAGATCAATGCAGCGGGCACTTGCCGTGACAGCCCCCCGGATATGGCCAGAGCAGCTTCGACTGCCTTGATCGCTGCGGTTGAATCCCCCTCGAGCACATAGGTGTCTGCAAGGGCGACATAGTTTGTTGACAAGTAATACTGGCTGCCGGCAGCTTCGGCCTGCCCGATACCCTGTCGCAGCATTTCTCCGGCCGCCTCGAAACTGCCGGAGTAAAGCGCTGCGTCGGCACGACCGAGAGCGCTCGTCAACTCGCCGCGACCACCCGCCTGCGACATGCTGTCATATGCCTGTTTCGCCGCGCCGATGTCGCCGTCGGCCAACGCCTTTGCGGCAACCGGTAACCAGGCTTTGAAGTAGGTGGGGTCCAGGTCCCGAACCTTTTTCGCTTCCGTAACCGCCGTTTCGAAGTCACTCGCATACATCGCGTACAGCGCATAGTTCGATCGGCCCATCACGCTGCTGGGATAGATTTCGAGCAATGCGCCACCTGCCTTTAATGCGTTCTCGAAATCCAGCGAATAGAAATACTGAATCGCCAGGCCGTTGTGTGCCGCATCGTCTGCCGGGTACTTTTCGACGAGCGCACGGTAACTTTCGATGGATTTCTGACGATTGCGGGTTACGCGCGAGTAGTACAAGCCGAGCGTCCGGAGTCGCTCGCGTTCCGTCATTGTGTCGAGATTTTCGAGCGCCTTGTCCCAGAGTTCATTGGCCTCGTCTATGCGACCGAGACTCGACGCGCTCAATGCGAGTCCGGAGTAGGCGCGACCGAAGTTCGGGTCATGGTCGAGTGCGCCCTGGTAAAAGGACATTGCTTCCTCGTATTTGCCGTTGTACTGCAGCGACTGCGCTTTGGCATAGGCCTGTGCTGCCTCGAGGTTGCTCGCTGTGAAAGTCTCCGACGTGACGAGCTTTTTACGGTCCAGCGAATCGTCGCCGAGTTCTTCACGCAGATCTCCTGCCAGCGTGCCGACTGCTGCAAGCACATCGAGCTTGCTCTTGGCGCCGACGTCAACGGAGGCCAGGACCTCACCGCCCTTCGGATCGACAGCTCTGACATACAGTGTGTAGCTACCGTTCTTTTCTTCGATGCCGCCTGCCATGACGAGCTTTATGCCCTCACGGACGGAAACGAGTCGGGCCGTCGCTTCGTCCAGGATGTTATTCGTCTCCTGCATCGACAATGCCACTCGAAGCGCAGCATCCCTGCGATAACCGGTGATAAATGGCGCGCTTTCGATGCCGATTTGCAACGCTTGCTCGAGCGTGCCATCAAATAGTTCGTCGCCGGTCTTGTTTTCGAAATCAGCGATGAGCACTGATACAGGTTCGATTTCTTCAGTGACTGTCGAACGAATACCGGTGATGTTGAGATATACAGAGAAAATAAGAGCAACCGACAGCATACCGATGACCGCGAAATCCATCTTGCGTGCACCAAAAGGTACGATGACGGTGTCGGTCGGGTCGCCCTGTGCCTCGATGCCTTTGTCCGTTACGTCGTAGATCCAGGCGAGGACGATAGCGACCGGAAGACCGATGATTGCGATAATGATCAGGGTCCGCATGACCCAATCCGGCGCGTCGAATGCCGGCAACAGGACGCTCGCGACTTCGATCAATATCCAGGCAACGCCGACATAAAGGCCCGTTGCCCGGAACACCTCTCGACGCCGGAGTTCTCTTATCAGGTTTGGCATTTTTCAACTTGTTGCTTGTTGTGAAAGGCTCAGCACGAAACCGCATGAAGTCTAGCATGGCACAAGGAATTTGAAGACCTGTTTGGTATTCTTAGCGCCCCGTCCGCCTTCCGGGCTTTTGACTTGCAAGAACTGCTACAGATTTTTGCGCTCCTGATTGCGCATACCACAGTGTCGGCCGAGGCCGGTCCGATCGATGAGGTTTCCACTTCGGCGTCACGACGCCCGGCGAGTCTGGGGGAGAGTTCCTCGGCCTTGAGTCTCGCTTCGGGCGCGGCCGTTCGTGAAGGAAAGCTGACTACAGACGCGTTGAAATCACTTGCCGGCGTGAATGTCCAGCAAACGACGCCGGGGCAGGGGTCCGTGATCATCCGGGGCCTGAAGGGATCGGCAATCCTGCATCTCGTCGATGGCATGCGGCTGAACAATGCGATATTTCGCAGTGCACCGACGCAGTATCTGGCACTTGTTCCGACAGTCGCCGTTGAGCGGATCGAAGTCCTTCGCGGAACGTCCACGGCGCTATATGGGAGCGAAGCCGTCGGCGGCGTCGTGCAGATCACATCGCGAGTTCCCACGTTCGATTCGACCGAAACCTCGACACGACGCGAGATATACGCGTCGCTCGATACGGCGGAGTTGCAGAAGTCGATAGGTGCGAGTATCGATGTCGGTACGAAAAAGTTCGCATCGTCGTTCAGTGCCGAATATCTGAGCACTGGCGACCGCCGCACAGGTGGCGGGGACAGGGTTTCGCCGAGCGGGTTCAACTCGAAGGCGGCGAGGGTTGTTCTGGTGGCAACGCCGACCGATGAACGGTCGTGGCTGTTCGATCTGCAGTTGCTCGAGCAACCAAAGACGCCTCGTGTCGATGAACTGGTGCCTGGATTTGGCCAGACGCAGCCGTCATCGTCGGAGTTTTTCTTTGCGCCGAATCAAAGGCTGTTCGCACACGCACGTCATACAAGGGCCAACGGTGCGCTCGGTCTCGACTGGAAGTTCGACCTCGTCTGGCAGCGCATTGTGGATGATCGCATTACGCGTGACTTCGAGGCGTTGGACAGGGTGAGCGAATCGAACCGCAGCGACCTGGCCGGTGCGACCGTCAGCGCCAGCGGCGAACGCGACAACGTTTCCTGGATCGTAGGCGGCGAGGCTTACCACGATAAGGTACACAGCACGCGGCGCGAAGAAGACACGACGACCGGTCAGTCACAGCGAGTAGCGTCCCGATTTCCGGACGGCGCCAACGCCACACGATTGGCGATTTACGGCAGTATGGATCGGTTACTGTCGCGCCGGCATTTGTTGCGCGGCGGACTGCGATTCAGTCATGTCGATATCAGCGTGCCCGATACGGATGTCACTGCATCGGAGTCCATCAGCGCGAATAACCTCAGCGGCGATCTTGGCTGGGTCTACAATGTGAGCGATAGCTGGCAGTTCGTCGCCAATCTGGGCGCCGGTTTTCGCGCCCCCAACGTTTTTGATCTCGGTACGCTCGGCAATCGGCCTGGCAACCGATTTAACATTCCCAATACCGACCTCGACTCGGAGCACGTGCTGCATGGCGATATCGGAATCCGCCACGGCTCCGCGAGGCGGCAGCTCTCGCTCGTGTTGTACGCGCTGCGCTATGATGACCGCATTACGTCGGTGCTCACCGGAGACCTTACCGCGGACGGTCGCGATGTCGTACAAAGTGTAAATGCCGCCAGATCCCATATCCGCGGCATCGAGGCAGAAGCCGTTGTCGATCTGAACGGCGTGCTGCGGTTAAAAGCGATGCTGAATTACACGTGGGGCGAACAGCGCGTAAGCGGTGAAGCGCGGGAACCCGCTGATCGAATTCCACCGCTGAGTGGCCGGCTCGCGCTCATTTTTGACGGCGGCAAGGCATGGACGCTCGAGAGCTGGATCGAAAGTGCCGCGCGCCAGGACCGACTTAGCGCAAGAGACTTGCGCGATGTGCGCATCAATCCGGCGGGCAGCCCGGGCTGGGCGAGCCTCGGGGCTCGCGCCGACTGGGAGTTGCACGATAGCTGGCAGCTTTCGCTCAGCATCTCGAACCTGCTCGATCGACGCTACCGAAGTCACGGTTCCGGAATTGATCAGCCGGGGCGCAACGTATCTGTGCAAGCACGGCGCGTCTGGTAACGGTTATTCTTCCGACCCTCTCGGAATCAGGCCTCATCCAGGGGCACGTTGTGGTATTCCAGCGCCCACTCCTGCATGTGGCTCACCCGGTTGGGCACGGCCTTGTAGACAATCAGCTGCGGGTTGTCGATGGAGCCCAGGCCAGACGCGGGCACCCGAAGTGCCAGGGCAGAGCAGCAGTGCTAGGATCGATCAGCCATGAAGCTACCCCGTTTACGGACAATTCTGCTGACACCGTTTGTTCTGTTTGCGTTGGTGTACCTCGCCGGGGTCATCACACTGGCGCTCAATGATGAATCGATCGCGGTACTGGAAGAATCACCCGCTTACCACGCAACGGTTGCCATTTTCGGAGCAAGCGGAACGGCTGGCGACGGCATACTGAAAGCTGCGCTGGCCAATCCCGATATCAAAAAAACCCATGTCATTACACGTCGCGCAACGCCACGAATTGAGGAAGGAGTGGCCTCGGGCAAAGTGCACATGACGCTGCACATGGACTATCTCGATTACTCGGCTGTGCACGGGCAGATTGCTGAAGCCGACGCGGTCTTCTGGGCGATTGGCACGAGTGCAGTCGGCGTCGATGAAGAAACCTACGGCATGATTCACGTTGATTTCCCGCTGCGTTTTGTTGCGGATTGGACGAGTGTCAGCGACAAATCCGACATCTCATTTCACTACATCAGTTCCAGCGATATATCGGCGGACTCGAGCATGATGTGGGCACGCGAGAAGGTTCGCGCGGAGAACGCGCTATTCGAGTTTGCCGAAGGGTCGAATCTTCGTGTGATTGCCTACCGGCCGGACTATATCGGACCAACGAAAGAAGAAGCACACATTGGGCAAGACTTTCTCTACTGGTTTTTCAGGCCTATCGGGGCGGCAGTAAGGGCGACGCAAATCGGCCAGGCAATGATTGAAGTCACTGCGAGAGGGTCCCAATTCGAGAACGGTGACCACCTTGGCACCTGGAACATCATTCGTCACAGCGACGCGTATGAGCGGCGTCAGTCGCAGGAATTACGTCCAAAGGGCGACTAGAAGATACGGTTACGAGCTGATCACACCGGCATCGTCGATGAGCGCGGTGATGCGCATGGTGGCGCCGCAGCGAGTGCATTCGAGCGGATCGACCTCGTAAACTTTCTGAATCAGCCGTGCCCAGTTGGCCTTGCGCCGAGAATGTCGGCCGGATGGGTCTGGTGCTCGTTACCAAACTCCCCTTCGAGTACAAAGAACTCCTCCTACACTGGCAGATATATTGTATATGTGGCGCTTGCAAGCGGATATCCTGTCTTCCTGGATCGAGGACACCTTCGGTTCTGACACTTGAATCCCAAACCCTAGGCATGAGTGCTACCGGTGTCGTGTTGAGTTTTTGAATTTTGGAGGGCATTCCCAGTGAGACTGAATAATATAAAATGTCTGTATTTCGGGTCAGCGCTGTGGCTATTGGCCGCCTGTGGGCCTGTTAGCGAGACGGAGCCGAGAATGACGGCGGTGGGCGAGGAACAGAAGGCGTTTATTGGCTTAAGTCAGGAGCAGGCCGAAGCTATCGCCGAGGCCCGCGCTGAGCTGACGGCCCAGAGCCTCAACGCCGATGAAGAGAAAGCACTGGAATTGGCGTTTGCAGCATTGAGCCGGGAAGTGGACCTTTCTCAGATGCAAATCACCCACCAGAGGGTGCAGGCGGTGAACTGGCCGGATTCGAGCTTAGGTTGTCCCGAACCAGGCAGATCGTATCTGCAGGTCATTACGCCGGGTTACCTGGTGAGTTTCTCCGCGAACGGGGAAAGCTATACAGTCCACACCGGTGCAGGAAATGCCGTAATCTGTGACCGGTTGACGACTGGACTCGAAGCGAGACGGGCCCGAAGTCAGAACGTTGTGAAGGTCTACCGCGCTGCACGGGTGGACCTGGCCGAAAGACTGAAAATTGATCCGAGCGAGATCACAGTTACCGGAATGGAGCCGACGACCTGGGACAATTCGAGCCTGGGTTGCCCACAGATCGGAAAAGAATACGAGCAATTAGCAGTGGAAGGATTCGTAATCAGGATGGAGTGTCGCGGTAGGCTGTACGAATAT
The DNA here is from genome assembly GCA_029862045.1 of Gammaproteobacteria bacterium. Classification (GTDB taxonomy): domain Bacteria; phylum Pseudomonadota; class Gammaproteobacteria; order Steroidobacterales; family Woeseiaceae; genus UBA1847. The sequence goes on along the minus strand of JAOTYE010000008.1, from coordinate 118,662 downwards.
CACTCGGATAATGAGGGAGAAGTGTTTGTTTCCTGCCAAGAGTTGGAGTCCTGCCACGAGACGGAATAGTCGGCAGAATTGCAGAATCGAATAAGAAAGGGCCACCGAGGTGGCCCTTCTTTATTTTTGGAATGATTACGCGAGCAATCATCCCGTTATGCGGGATGTATTGCGGCTAACGTAAGCTAGCCAGCATCTCCCGCTCACCGTTACTTGACATTGCGAACCACATCCACCTGCTTTGGCGCCGTGTTGTTCTGGAACAACCACAACATATCTCCACGCGGACCGCTGGTGGCGATGTCAACGGATGTGCCGCCGAAGATGCCAAAGCTGTTGAGGTCTGGCACGATCTCCGCAGCCGTGTCGACTGAACCGACCTGGACATCAATGCTGCCGTCCCGTCCTGTTACGACCAGCGTGTAGTCGAAGCTGTCCGGAACAAAACCGCCACCACCGATTGTAGTGAAAGGCATGGCCGCGGCGCGATCATTGTAGTCCATGATGTTAATGAACCAATCGAGGAAACCGCCGCCGCCAAGGACGAACTGCGCCGTGATCATGGTTCCGATGTCGCCTCCGTACACCGAAAAATCAATGCCCTGGAGCAGGAAATCGTCAGTGCCGTCGCTATCGACATCGATAAAGAAATCCCATTGCAGGTTGGAAGGAGCCTCCCAGATGGCTTCCGAGGCTACCGCCATCTCGATGACAGGGAACCCGAAGAATGCGGCAGGATCACCGGTTCGAAAGCCTACCGCCGCGATGGCGTTGTTCGTACCATCGAGAAACAAGCCGTTTTCGCCAGTGAGCGTAAAGCCTTCAGCGAAACCAGCTGCCGTCCCGTTCTGATTCGACACATTGACACCGCCCTTGGTCTTGACTGCCTGCATCCGTGAGGCTGCATCCACCGTTGCCATGTAGCCAACTTTCAGCTCATCTTGCCCGTCATTCAGCACGCACCAACCATCGACCTCTGTCTGCGAAAAGCTCGAGAAGTCAAACGGTGCGCTGTTGGGATCCACGGAAATCTTTACGTGGAACGGCTTGTTTCCATTGCCTGGCACATGGACGCCGCCCGGACAGGTCACTTCGACACCTGGGAGCGTTTGATTAGGCTTGTGCGTGACTGCGAAGTCCCGCGCCTGTCCTGACATGTCAGTCACGGTGACCTTGCGCGTATGCTGCGCGAACTCGCTCGGGTTAACGCGTCCGAAGCTCACGCCGCCCGGAGACGCGTAACTGCCAAGATTCATGGCAGCTGCAACATCCACCCGGCCCACACCCTGACGGGCTAATGGCTGATCGGCACCGCCCGCTGGGAACGTTTCGTTCAGACTATGGGCAGAGTTCTGAATAAGTGCCTTGATCCCGGTAGTGTCCAGATCCGGATGCAGTTGACGCATCAACGCGCCTACACCCGCAACATGCGGGGCCGCCATGGACGTACCCTGAAAACTGACGCCCTGATCGCCGCTGGCCACAGCTGTGGAGATGATGTTCACGCCGGGACCGGATACGTCTGGCTTGAACGTCGATCCGCCATGACCGGGACCCCGTGACGAGAAGCCGGCAATCAAATCGCCAAATGCCGTATCGGTGACCAGGCCATCCTGCATCAGTGCATCAACGGATTTACCCCCGTCGAGGTCAGCCGATAAACCCTGACCGGCGACGGACGAAATCATCACGCTCGGAATCGTCGCACCACCAAGACCGCCCATGACGATCGGTGCAATTCGATCCCCGGAAGTACCGTCGTTATAAACGACCATACCGATGGCGCCCGCAGTCTCCGCATTCGCAGATTTGACCGCGAATGCACAAGTGCCGCGGGATATCAGGGCGATGCCGTCGGTCATGTCAACGCCAATCGGGCCGCAACCTTCGACATTGGTCGCCGTGTCGGGCTGTACCAGCGGCCCACTAACAGGTCCGTCGGCAATTCGGACCGGGCTGGTGCCTTCGGTGGCCTCGATCAAGCCGTTCACGTCTCCGGACACCTCGATGGCCGGCACTTCGCCGCCCTTTGTAGTCGCTGCGACAGAGATCGTGCGTGCAGAGACGCCCGGCGAACCGGTCACGTAAGGAACGTCTCCAGAGTTGCCGGCCGAGGCAACGACGATTATTCCAAGAGCCGCCGCATTGTCCGCAGCGACTGCCGACGGATCGTTTGGAAAACCAAACGCCGAGCCCAGGCTCATGTTGATGACGTCGAGATGATCGCTCATGTCGCCGTCGCCGTTGGGATCCAGGGCCCATTCAATGGCATCCGAGGTCAGGTTGGTGCTGCCATCTGCGCCGAATACTTTGAGGCCGTAGAGATCGGCACCTTTGGCCACGCCAGGACCGATCATACCTGGAACACCCAGACCAGCCGCGCTGCCACTGACGTGACTGCCATGGCCGTTTTCATCCAGCGGATCGTCATCGGGCACGGGGGTATCGTTGGCCGGATCCGAGGCATTGTAGTTCGTCCCCGCAAAATCGAAGCCGCCCACGACTTTGGCGGTCGGGAACGTGCCATCTTCGATAATATCCGGATCGTTGGCGTCATAGTCGGCCGGCGTACCCGGGCCACCGAAGTTGGCGTGTGTGTAATCGATGCCAGTGTCGATGATACCAACGCTTATTCCTTCGCCGGTTCCCACCGTATCCCAGAATGCTTGTGTACCGATCCAGGGCACGCTCTGTGCATTATCGGGATAATGCTGGATTACAGGCGCAACACTCAGGACATTCGGCATCTGTTTGAGATCAGCAAGCTGCCGCGGGCTGATTTTCACACGCATGCCGTTGGCCCCAACACGCAGTGCAGACAATTCCGTGGCGCCAAGCGACACCAGACTATTGCGCATCTTGCCATGCTGAGCCGACACCTTGGCCGCATGAGATCTCTGAGCGGCTCCTGCCGGCATCTTACCGCCAGCCTGTATCGCACGTGCGTTGTATTCCGCTACCGATGGGAGATCAAAGCGCACAAACACTTCGACTTCGTCGGTAACTGCCCGGACTCGTGCCTCCGGGTCCGTAAGTGAAAACGGACGGATATTGCGTTCCGACCGTGGAAAAACATCTGCTGCTTGAGCAACTTGAACAGTTGCCAAAATACCGATCAGCAGGGCGCTGATTCGGGCCACAGGATTATTACTCATGTCGATCCCCTCATGGAAGAATTCTTGGTGTTTTAGTGTTGTTGATTTGTTGTTCTGCTCGCGGCAGTGATTATATACCAGTTAGACCCGACCGGAATTAACATAATCACTTTCGAGTTCGCCTTGGCAGAATCCCTACGTCGGACGCGTACGCTTGAATAAAGCGTTTCCGCAAGATAGCGCTACGCTGTCGTAGACTAATGCAGTCTCCGATGTCACTGAGGCGTGGGGAGTAGAAAACGGTCGATCAGGTCGTATACCTGATTCCCCTGTTCGGGCAGCTCTTCGTAGCCGCTCGAATTTACAGCGATCACCAGCTCCAGTTCCGGTATTACCATTACAAGCTGTTGGCCATAGCCGAGTGCGGCAAAGGAACGGAGCACTTGACCACCATGCTCAAAGTAGCCGGTCCACCATTGATAACCGTATCCATCGACTTGCCAGTCCCTTGTTTCCGGCTCGCTCCACGCCAAATCGGTGTACGCCTGAATCGATGCCGCGACCCACTCACTGCTGACGATTTGCTGTCCGTTCCAGCGGCCATCGTCCATATACATCTGGCCAAACTTCACCATGTCTCTCGAGTACATATACAGTCCGCCACCAAGATCCGGCAGGCCGGTTGGGGTTTCAGTAAAATTGACTCGCGTGATACGCAACGGGTCCAGCAGGTAGGTATTCAAGAAGTCGGCATAGGTCAACGGGCTTCGGTTCTGCACCGCCTGACCCAACGACACAGTAGCTATAGTGTTGTATGCGTACCTGGACCCAGGATCCGCATCCATCGGCAGATCCAGCAAACCCTTGCTGTAATCATGATTTTGGTTGTAAAAGTGGATCAGCGCATTGTTCGGATCGCTGTATGAGGGATTCCATTCATCCCACTGCAATCCAAGACGCATGGTCAGGACGTGTTCCAAAGTAATTTGATTCTTGCGTTCGTCCCAGTTGTCGTAGCCCGGATAATCGAAGAGGCTCAAATACGGTACGTCCACTCCGCCGATATCACCCAGATCGACCGCTATTCCCACGAGGATGGAGGCGACGCTCTTCGATGCAGAAAACTGTGCATGCATGGAGAGGTCGCCGTTGTCCACCCAGCTGTCCTTGTCGTCCAGGTGCGTCCTGATTGTTTCGTCGAAGACGAGCGCGCCCTGACTGGCGATGGCAATTGAATCAATGATTGGAAACTCCCCGCGGCCGATAGCGTCCATCATGTCTTCGAGCCGCTGCACCGACATGCCCTGACTGCCGGCATCGCTAACCGTCCAGCCATCGCCCATGTTTGCCGGCGGCTGGTATGTATAGCCAGTGGCAGGTTCACCGCCGCCACTGCTACCGCCGCCACCGCAGGCAGACAGCAACATAAGAAGCAAACTTGTGGAGAGCAGGCTTAGTCGGTTTTTTTGTTCAGAGATTGCAAGAAACATCACTATCTCATCACTATTCAGCGCATCAGGATCTGACTGAAAAACGGGAAAATCGTTCCCTATTGGTCGATCACATTGACAAGTCTTCCGGCGGCGTCTTCGTCTCCGATCCGTCAGCGGCCTCGTAACTGCGGCCGAATCCAGTGAGTGCGGCAAGCAACATGACGGCGGCGAGGAACCAACCGTGTAGCACGAACGGCCAGACGTCAGTCGGTGACACCGCGTGTACAAAGTCGTACTGCGATTCGAGGGTGCGAATCGTCTGATAGCCGATCAACACGCCGCCACCCCACGGAAAAATGTAGCCGATTGCAGACGTCACGGCGTCGAGCATATTCGCCCGACGGTACGGGTGCAGGCGGAAGCGCTTGCCGAGTTGCGAAATCACAGGAGCGGCAGCGATCTCCGCGGCGGTATTAATCGTGATGAACGCATTGAGCGAGAACACGATGCCCCACATCGCGGCTTCGGCCCGCGCTACCGATGCGCGCGCAAATCGCTTGAGAGCATCAATCAGGGCGTCGAGTGCACCGCCGAGCCGCATCAGGTGACCAGCGGCAACGATCAACAAGATCAAAATCGATAGTCCGAGATAACCGGCGATGCCATCGACCAGGGCACCACCGACCGTATCGGTAGACGGGTCGAAAAACAAAATAGCCTCAGGCGGTGCGAGACCGAGCAAGAGCTCCACTGCAATGGCAGTCACGATGCCCCAGGTCAGCGATACAAGAATGTGATACCCGCTCAAGGCCAGGAAGATCACCAGCGCAAACGGCGCGAGCAGAGCCAGGCCATTTGGCGAAGCCGTATCGGCAAGCAGCTCGGCCGCCTGGGCACGATCGGGATCCATGCCGTCCCCGCCAAGCAGAATGAAGAGCACAAGTGCCGGCAATGCCGCGAGCAGCGCGTATTTGACGCGTGAGCGCACGACACCGGGAATGTCGGTTTCCTGTGTGGTCGCCGAGACAACTGTCGTGTCGGAGACCGGCGCCAGGTTATCGCCGAAAGCGGCACCGGACAGGATCGCGGCGAACAGCCAGACAGGATCGGCGCCGAGGATCAGCCCGGCGGGAAACATCAATGTACAAAAGGCCACTGTCGTGCCATAGCCGGTACCGACCGCCGTGCCGAACGTCGCTGCGAGCACGAACGTGGCACCGACGAAAAAGCCGCCTGTCGCATTCGACTGACCACCGAGCCAGACGAGTCCGTCGACCAGACCGCCGACGCGCAATACCTGTGCGAACATTCCCGCCCAGAACCAGGCGACAATCGTAACGGTGGCCACGGGGCTTGCCATACCTGTGAAAATGGCATTCGCGTAGTCGGCCCAACGACTGCGGCACAACAGCATGCCGACCGTGAGCCCGATGACCATACCCAGAATCAGACCGTGCTCACTGGGGACACCGGCGACCGATATCGCGATCGCCCAGACGACAAAAAACAGCAACGGTACGGCGGCGCCGAGTCGCCCGCCGTAAAATTTCAGAGTTGGTTCCATTGGCTCACCGGTTCACTCGTTCTATCGCGTTAGCGTTGCGTACTGTTTACCATGTCTGCGGTGCTAAATCTGTATGAGGCGAATATATCAAGCGATGAAATTGCCGCTCGAATTCTATTTGCGAAACGATGTCGTCGAGGTCAGCCGGGAATTACTCGGCAAGGTTCTCTGCTCGAACCAGGATAATCAGATCACCAAAGCGATCATCACTGAAACCGAGGCGTATGCCGGCATTGATGATAGAGCCAGTCACGCCTACGGTGGCCGTCGCACGGGCCGAACCGAGCCTATGTTTGGGCAAGGTGGCACTGCCTATGTTTATTTATATTACGGCATTCATCATCTCTTCAATGTCGTCGTCGGCGATGTAGATGTGCCCCTGGCGATTTTGATAAGAGCCGCCGAACCGGTGGAAGGAATCGATGTTATGCGGCAGAGACGCAAGCAACCAGGCAACGGCAAAATATGTCTCGCGGGGCCCGGAACGCTGACACAAGCGCTCGGCATCAAGACGGAGCTAACTGGCACCAGCCTGCTTGAAGATCGCATCTGGATCGAAGATCAACAGATACCAGTGGCACCGCAAGACATCACTGTCGGGCCCAGGATCGGGATCGACTATGCGGAGGAGGACTCGAAGAGACCGTACCGGTTCAGAATTGCATAGCCTCTGTCAGAACGAAATCATCGCCCGATCGAGGTCAACAATGTGGCGCTGTTTGTCAGCATCGCTCAGAAAGCTTGCATTGAAAGCGTTCCTCGTCAGCGTATGGATGTCGGCTTCGCTCAGGTTAAGGGCCCGTTGGGCGCGTAGATAATTTTCGCCGATGTAGCCACCAAAGTACGCGGGATCATCGGAATTAATCGTGGCGCAAAGTCCATGTTGCAAGAGTAGCTTGAGATTGTGCTGCTCAAGAGTATCAAACACGCGAAGCTTTACGTTTGATAAAGGACAAACAGTCAGCGGTATTTGCTCATCGGCCAATCGCGCGACCAATAACAGATCTTCCAGGCAGCGTACGCCGTGATCTACTCGCTCGACTTTGAGTAAATCCAGCGCCTCCCAGATATAAGAAGGTGGACCTTCCTCTCCCGCATGGGCGACCGTCAGGAAACCCTCTTTTCGAGCACGGTCAAAAACGTGCACGAACCTGGAAGGTGGGTGACCGACTTCGGACGAGTCCAGGCCGACCGCGTGAATCTTGTCTTTGAATGGGAGCGCTTCCTCGAGCGTTGCCAGAGCGTCGCTTGCGCTGAGATGCCTGAGGAAACACATAATCAGCCTGAATGTGATGCCTAGCTGCGACTGGCCGTCCTGCAGCGCACGATGAATGCCGTCGATCACCGTTGCGAAATCGACATCGCGCTCAGTATGCGTCTGCGGATCAAAAAATATTTCCACATGTCGCACGTTATCCTCGGCAGCGCGTTTGAGATAGGCCGAGGTCAGGTCGTAAAAGTCCTGCTTTTCCCTCAGTACTTGAGCGCCCGCGTAGTAGATATCCAAGAACGTCTGGAGATCGGAAAAATCGTACGCATCCCGAATCTCATCCACGCTGGCATAGCGAAGCTTGATTCGATTTCTGTGCGCCAGTGCCATCATCATCTCGGGCTCAAGGGTTCCTTCGATGTGCAGATGAAGCTCTGCCTTCGGTATTCGTTGGATAAGGCTTTTGAGGTCCATGCGAAACTCGCTGAAGGGCATGAAGATAATTACACACCACTTCGATTTTGTCAGCGGTCCGCCAGTCGGCGATACGTATAAACCCCATTGCCTGCGAGGCTGGGCGTGATTACCGTGAGTTGGTCAGGAGCAATTCATGCCCATCGGGACACCGTTTCATCCGCGTACTTCGGAGCTTTGCACCAGCCTTTTCTATAAGGACTGGGCGGGCTACTACACGGTTTGCTCGTACGACACGTGTCACGAGCGCGAGTACTATGCGTTGCGAAATGCTGCCGGTCTGATCGACGTCAGCCCCCTTTTCAAGTACGAGGTCTATGGTAAAGACGCAGCCGCGTTCCTTTCGCGCGTCATGGTCAAAGACATCAACAAACTCAAGGTCGGTCGCTGCACTTACCTGTGCTGGTGTGATGACCACGGTAAAGTTCTTGACGACGGAACTGTGTCCCGACTGGACGACACCTACTTCCGCATCACGGCGGCCGAGCCCACGTTTTCATGGCTCATGCGTCAATCACGCCGCTTCGACGTCACGATTGAAGACAGCACCGACAAGATCGGGACACTCTCGCTTCAAGGACCGAATTCTCGTGACATACTGAAAAACGTCGGCGACACGGACCTGGACGGCCTTCGTTACTTTGGTTTAACGAACGCGAAGCTCGACGGCGTCGATGTCATCATTTCGCGAACAGGTTACACCGGTGATCTTGGATACGAGGTCTGGGTCGAGCGCGAACAGGCCCTCAATGTCTACGACGCCATCATGGCCGGTGGTCGCGACCACAGAATTCAGCCTGTCGGCCTCGATGCGATGGACGTCACACGCATCGAAGCGGGCTACATCATGAATGGTGTCGACTACTTCAGCTCAAATACCTGTCTCATTGAATCCCGCAAGTCGACGCCGTATGAGATTGGCCTCGGCTGGACCGTAGACCTCGACCGCGACCCGTTCATCGGACAAGATGCCCTCAAGGCCGAAAAAGCAAACGGATCTGTGTGGGCATCCGTCGGTCTCGTTTACGACTGGCCCGCTTTTGAACGTTTGTTCGATGAGTTTGGATTGCCACCCCAGTTACCGGGCGGTGCGTGGCGCTCGCCGATCCCGGTCTACAACAAGAAAGGCCTGCAAGTCGGCCAGGCGACGAGCGGGGCGTGGTCCGCAATCCTGAAAGACAACCTGGCGTTGGCGACCGTGAAGTCTGCTTATGCAAAGCCGGGTACGATCTTGCAGATCGAGGTCACTGTCGAATTCGAACGTCGACGCGTGCCCGCCATTGTCACGAAGACTCCATTTTTCGATCCACCCAGAAAGAAAGCGTGAGCACGGTGATGAAGTTCAGTAACAAACCAGATCACCCGCGCTACGATGCTGTTGTTGTCGGCGGTGGACACAATGGACTGACGTGCGCTGCCTACCTCGCGAAAGCCGGCAAAAGCGTTTTGGTGCTTGAAAAGCGACCAGTCGTTGGCGGCTCCGCAGTCAGCGAAGAGGTCTTCCCCGGGTTCACCTATACGGTGTGCTCCTACGTCGTGAGCCTGTTCCGTCCACATATCGTGCGCGACCTGGAGCTGGTCCGCCACGGTCTCGAGATCATTCCACTTGAAGCATCGTTTTCGCCACTTCCCAATGGGGACTCGCTTTGTCGTTGGGGGGATGCACACAGGACGCGCCGCGAGATTGCGCGCTTTTCAGCAAAAGATGCTGAGGTCTACCCGGAATTCTCGCTGGCGATGTCGCAGCTCGCGCGGTTCACCAAATCAATTATCGACAACCCGGCGCCGAACCCGGCGTCACTCAATCCGGCTGAATTTGTTCAGGCACTGCGTAGCAGTCAGGGCCTCAGAGAGGCAAACGCGGACCAGCGCTTCATCTACATGAAGCTTCTCACAATGAGTGCCGCAGACTTCCTCGACCAGTGGTTTGAGAGCGACGTGCTCAAGGCGCCCATGAGCGTCAGCGGAATCATCGGCACCTTCCTGGGCGTACGTTCACCGGGAACCGCCTATGTTTTGCTACATCATTATATGGGCGAGATTGATGGTGCAATGCGCGCGTGGGGCTTTGCCAAAGGCGGCACCGGCGGCATCAGCACAGCGATTGCTCGCTCCGCGCAGTCCTATGGAGCGGAAATCGTCACCGAGGCTCATGTCAGCAACGTCATCATCAAGAGCGGCAAGGCAACAGGTGTCGCACTCGAAAATGGCGACGAAATTCGAGCCGACACGGTCATATCCGGCCTCGACCCACGTCGAACCTACCTGGGTCTGGTCGGCAAAGAGCATCTCGATAGCGAACTCACCACGCAACTGGGCCACTACAAATTCCGCGGCAGCTCCGGGAAGGTGAACCTCGCTGTCGATAGGCTGCCCGAGTTTTCCAGCCGTCCTGGTGATGGGCCGCACCTCTACGGTGATGTTGCCATTGCGCCGAGTATTCAATACCTCGAGAAAGCTTACGACCAGGCCAAATACGGAGACTTCTCGGAGCGGCCCTACATCAATATGGTCATCCCGACGCTCGTCGACCCGACAATGGCCCCTCCGGGAAAGCACGTAATCAGTTGTTTTGTACAGTACGCGCCGTACGACATCAAAGAAGGTGCGTCGAACTGGCCGCAACGACGCGAAGCGTTTGGCGATGCCGTAGTCGACACGCTTGAGGAATACATCCCGGGCATCAAAGAGACGATTCTGCACCGTCAGGTGCTAACACCCTGGGATCTCGAACAGGAATTTGGCCTGACCGAAGGCAATATATTCCACGGCGAGCTGTCACTCGAGCAACTACTCTATCTGCGGCCGGCCGCAGGCTGGGCAAAATATAAAACGCCTGTGCGTAGCCTTTGGATGTGCGCATCAGGAACCCACCCCGGTGGCGGCATTATGGGCGCCTCGGGTGAGTTGGCAGCGAGAGCCATTCTTCGGAAGCGCGCCGCATGAGCGAACGATTTGACGTAATCGTTATTGGCGGCGGCCACAACGGTCTCACGACCGCGTGCCTCATGGCGATGCAGGGCGAGCGCGTCGCGCTCGTTGAAAAACGCGATGCACTTGGCGGACTCGCAGAATCAGTCGAGTTTGAGCCTGGATTCAAAAGCGCTGGCGTCTGGCACGGAACCGGGAACGTCTCAGAATCGGTAATGAACTCGCTGGGCCTGAAGAGTCTCATCCAAAACGAGCTGCCAACGGTGTACGCGCTCGGCGAATCCGGGCATGTCGCCCCCATTTTCGGCCCTTTCAATCGCACGGCGTTCGGTATTTCGCAGCACGCCCCGTCCGACGGACGGAACTACGCGCGCTACCGCGCCTTCATGAATCGGATCCGACCGGTTCTTTCGCGTTTTCTCACACGCCGCCCCTTAAACTTTCTTGAGGTAGAGCGGGAGGCACCCGTTGAAGTCCTGACACGCGCGCTTGGACTTCGATTCCTGGGCTCGCACGATATGGTCGAGCTCCTCCGTGTCGCACCCATGCCCGTGAGAGACTTCCTGAACGAGTATTTTGAATCGGCCTTCATCAAAGGTGCCCTGTCGATGGACGCCGTTCTAGGCACCTTCGCCGCACCACGCTCACCCGGCACGACAATGAACTTGCTGATGCATGAGTCGATAGCGGGCCAGTCGATCAAGGGCGGCAGTATCGCGCTGACCGAAGCCCTGATTCGCCGCGCGCGCGAGCTTGGTGTGCAGGTCAAGAGCGGCAACGCCGTCACGAAGATCCTTATTGAGAACAAATCGGTCAAAGGTGTCGAACTCGAAAATGGCGAAATGATCGAAGCAGCTGCCGTAAGTGCCAGCTGTAACCCAAAAGCCGTGCTGCTCGATTTGCTCCCGGTCGAGGCGCTCACGCACACAACCGAGCACCGTATTTCTAACTTCAGAACCTGCGGTACTGCCGCACACTTACTTCTCGCCATCGATGGTCCAGTGTCGTTCCAGGGTGCATCCGCAGATGACAACGTGTGTCACGCGCGAATCGCACCGACACTCGATCATGTCGAGAAAGCGTTCGATGCTATCAAATACGATAGATTCTCAGACGAACCCGTCCTGGATATTGCGATTCCCACGATCGACGATCCGCGCCTCGCGCCGGCTGACAAGAGCGTTGTCAGTGTTTTGGTCGCTTACGCGCCCTACAACCTCGATGGCGGTTGGACGGATGATGCGAGAAGTGCTCTGACCAGGAAAGTCATCGACACGATTTCGCGATTTGCGCCAGGGTTTGACAAAAAGATCATTGCCGCAAAGCTCTCATCACCGGCCGATCTTGAAAACGACTACGGGCTGACTGGTGGACACTTGCATCACGGTGAACCCGGACTCGATCAGGTAGTGATTCGCCCGATCCCGGAATGCTTCAATCACGAAACGCCAGTCGAGGGACTGACGCTTTGTGGCAGCGGGACGCACCCGGGGGGTACGGTGTCATGTATGGCAGGTGCCTTGGCAACGCGTGAGATCACACGGCCAAGAAAGATTCGTGCCGACGTCGCTTAAACCGCGCACCCAGGCAGAGTTGGCATAACTACTCTTGCGCGGTGTATCGAAGCGCAATCTGAAAAGATACGTCCGGCGCGGATTCTACTTTTACGTCCTCGCCCACCGAAAACACAAGCCGGTAGCGATCTGACACGCGGAAATCGGCGCCGAATGTCAATGACACGGACGTTCCTCCCAGGCTCCCGACTTCTGAATCATAAACCGCTGTGCGTATGCGACTTTGTAGTCTGAGATCCACGTTTCGGTGCGCTTGATAGCCAAGTCCGAATGAGAGCTGACCAACAAGATTGTTGTAGCGATCTGCCAGTCTGTCTGGCTCTCCCAAATAGGTAACATTGACACGATAAAAGCCGCTCAGTTTTGCGTTTCCCAAAAAGCCAATAACGTCACTTGCAAGCCCGAGGCTGATGTCGGTGCCGCCACTACCCAATAGTTCATCGCTGTCGCCTGTCGGTAACTTGATGCCGAGTCGCAATGCCGTACTGCGACCCTCCGATTTCGACAACCGCCATCCAGCATGCAGGCGGATGTCGCTAATGCCATCCGCGTCATTGCTCACGTCTAAAAATGTTGCCTGCGAGTCCGCATAGAAGAACTCGAGTTGGTCGTCCTCGCGATTAGCTCGCGCGCCACCACCTAAAGATCCGAAAATGTCATGCCAACGGTCAACAAATGAATCGAGATTTCCCGATTGGTGCCACAGGTAGGGCAACTCGACGCCGATATCGAGTCTGTCGGAGAGTCCATGTCGATAAGTAAATGCGAACCGCGTAGTTTCTCCATCGAGACGATAGTCTTCGCTGCCACGGGTGTCGTCGACGTTGTGGCTCGCGACGATCAAAGAAGTGTCCCAACCGCGTTGGCCGCGAAGGAGTATCGCACTGCCTTCGGTACTCTCCGGAAAGCCGAAAATTCCGGTCAGAACACCGTTGTCATGATCGGGAAGAACGTCTGCAACGGTTTCACAGGCGATATGAAGCAACACGATCGGCATGGCGATTCGCCACGCCAGGATGATTGACTGTCGATGCAACAGAATTCCCTGTGTTTAGGTGTCGTTTGATGAACTTAATGAACCGGAAACGAGTATTGACAAGTTAAGCTATCAATACCATTGCGATACGTACCTATAGGTCAACCACGGCTATTAGTCCGGTCAGATCACTTACAAGCCTGCGCGACGTGCCATCAAGAACGCGCGCCCGGCCAATCGTCCCACCAACGTCGGAAGCGTCGCCACTCAGCTTCAACGTGAGCTCGCTGGGAACGACTGAGCGCATCACTGGTATTGAAATGATGTTCGTATTCCGGGTTCCCTTCGAGCACCATCAGGTGTTTGTAGTAGAGAACGAGATCCGGGCCCTCATCGAATTTGGAAAGTTCCGCAAGCGCCTGATCGAGCTCACTGGCGAGTTGCAATGCGGCTGCATCGCCTTCAGCCGCGAGAAGGCTCAAGTCCACAAGGCGCAGAACTTCTCTGGGTAGGGCATTGCCGACACCGGTGATGACACCTTTGGCGCCACAACGAACGTAGCCGTGAACGACCTGCGTATCGACACCAATCATGAGTATCAACCCGGAATCGCCCCCTGTTATGTTTTCCGCCGCATAACTGAGCGACGCAGCGCCACCGAGCTCTTTAAACCCGACCAGGTTCTTGTGCTTGTTTCTCAATTCAAAGAACAGGTCTGCCTTGGTTTCGAACCCGTAGTAGGGACTGTTGTAGATCACAGCCGGTAGTTCGCCCGCCGCTTCGAGAATCGCAGCAAAATGAGCTCGTTGCGCCGGTTTGGATGTGCCTCGGGAAAGTACCCGCGGTATGATCATCAGTCCCGCTGCACCATTATCCCTCGCATGTTGGGTGAGCGTGATTGCTCGGGAAGTATTCTGCGCACCGGTTCCGACTATGACAGGTACCTCTGCGTGAATCAGAGCCTCGACGCCCGTCATGCGTTGCTTCTCGGTGAGCAAGGGCCAGTCACCCATCGATCCGCAATAGACGACGGCACGCATGCCGATATCGATCAGCTCTTTTCCTTTCGCAGCAAGAGAGTCGAAATTTGGCTCGCCCGCCGCGGTACAGGGAGTCATGAGCGCCGGAATACACCCGGAAAACACAGCTTGGTCATGTGTCAACTCGTGTACTCCGCAACTGTCTTGCCCAGCACATCCCTATCCGGGGCAATGCCGAGTCCCGGATCGTCCGAGGCAACCATATGACCAGACACGCGCTTCGGTGCTCCGGTCGCGTTTCGAACAGTGACGTAGCTGTTGAAATCGGTTGCTGAAAAGCGCAAGGATTCCGGCGTCGAGTGAGCCAGGTGTGCGATCGCCGCGGTGATAATGTCGCCACCCCAGCTGTCCTCAATGGTCATGGGTATGTTCAGCGACACGCAGAGGTCACGGATCTGGCGTGCTCTTGTAAGACCGCCGACCTTGGATATTTTCAGATTGATGACATCCATTGCGCCATCGCTGTGGCCGCGAAGTAACGCATCGATACCGGTAATATTCTCATCCAGGATGAACGGCAAAGACGTGCGGCGCCTGATCGTCAGACAATGCTCGTAGGAACGACAGGGCTGTTCGATGTAGACATCCCGATCACGAACGGCATTTACGACCCTGATTGCATCATCCACACGCCAGCCTGTATTTGCGTCCGCGACGAGCACTTCTCCCTCTGTCAATACCCCGGCGACTGCATGAATCCGTTCGATATCGTCCTCCGGACGACCGCCAACCTTGAGCTGAAACTTGGCATACCCATCCGCGCGATGGGCTGCGACGTTGTCCGCCATTTCATCGGCGGGCCGTTGACTGATCGCACGATACAGCGCGACGCTCTCGCCAAACTTGCCGCCCATCAAGTCACAGACCGATTTCCCGGTCACTTTGCCGAGAAGATCCCAGCACGCCATGTCGATGGCGGACTTGACGTAAGGATGACCTAACAACGCCTTGTCCATTAGTAGGTTGATCGGCCCGATTGCGGTTGGATCCTGCCCCATGAGCGTTGCTGAGAGTTCGCCGATACCGGCGCGGGCACCCGGGCCGAAAGCGGGCAGGTAAAATGGCCCTAACGGACAGACCTCGCCATATCCGGAATGGCCGTCGTTGGTGAGCAACTCAACGACGGTGCTGTCGAACACCTCAACGAACTTGCCCTCGGACCATGAATAGCGGCCCTCAACCAGTGGCAGGTCCACTTGATAGACTCGGATTGCGGAAATTTTCACGTTGCCCCCTGTTCTGTCCGGGCGATTGCCGGCACCCTGACTGGTGCTGATTATATTGAGTACGAATCGATACTGGCCGATCACCTCCTGGCAAATCAAGTTTCTCGAAGATTGCGAGCAAGTATCGGACCTGGCGCATACTGGCGCTCGCCGGTGAACCTTTGTTGGCCATAAACAGACTAAACTGTAGCCCGGAGGAGGTCGAAATGAGCGCAAATCCCGACAACGGCAGCCAGGCAGGCTCGCAGCCCGAGACTGTTGAGGAAGAGAAGCTGAGCCCCGCGAAGGCATTGTTTCGCGGCGAAATTCTTAAATCGGCGTTCTGGCCGTTCCCCGAAATCGACGCGCAGCAGCGAGAGCTGCTGGACATGGTCGTTGAATCGGTCGATCGCTTTCTTGCGGACCAGCAGGATGACTTTGGTGACTGGGACCGCCGCGGCGAGCAACCACCAGAGTTTGTTGCTGCGCTGCGAGAGCTGGGTCTTTTCGGCCTGATCATCCCCGAGGAGTACGGGGGCATCGGCCTCAGCAACTCCGGCTATTCGCGCGTCCTTCAGCAAAGCAGTCGCTACGACAGCTCCGCATCGCTAACCATAGGGGCACACAGCTCGATAGGTATGAAAGGTTTGCTGTTGTTTGGCACCGACGCGCAGAAAGAAGAATATCTGCCGAGGCTGGCAAGCGGCGAATTTATCGCTGCTTACTGCCTGACGGAGCCGGGAGCCGGTTCCGATGCGGCATCGATTCAGACAAAGGCCGTCAAAGATTCGAACGGCGACTGGACCCTGAACGGCGAAAAAACATGGATAACCAACGGCGGCATTGCTGATTTTTATACGGTGTTTGCCCGCACCGAGGGTGACGGTGGAAAGATTTCGGCTTTCATCGTGGAACGTAGCTTTCCCGGCGTCAGCGTAGGTCAGAAAGAGGAAAAACTCGGTATCCGCGCCTCATCGACCACGTCGGTGAGCTTCAGCGACGTAAAAGTCCCGGCGCAAAATCTGCTGGGCGACGAGGGTAAGGGATTCAAGATTGCGATGTCCATTTTAAACAATGGTCGCACCGGACTGGGCGGTGGCGCAGTTGGCGGAATGAAGACCTGCATTGCCCTTGCAGCCCAGCAAAGTATCGAACGAAAACAATTTGGCCAGAGCATTGCTGAATTCGGATTGATCAAGAAAAAAATCGCACAGATGACTGTCGATTGCTTCGCGGCCGAAAGTGCGGTCTGGATCGTCGGACACTATATCGACTCGGGCTATTCGGACTATTCGATCGAAGCCGCGATGAGCAAGGTATTCGCGAGCGAGGCAATGTTTCGCGCGGCAAATGAGAGTTTGCAGATAGCGGCCGGAAGCGGCTACATGCAAGAACTTCCTTATGAGCGCATCTTTCGCGACTCGCGTATTTTGACGATCTTCGAAGGCACCAGCGAAATTTTACGTCTCTTCATCGCGATGTCCGGGATAAGAGATGCCGGCCGATTGCTGCAGGAACTCGGCTCAGCTGTGGAGGATATTTTCAATAATCCGATTAAGGGTTTCGGTTTGTTAACCGATTATGCCGGTCGTCGTATCACCAGCGTGACGTCCGTCGGGCAGAGCAAGTTTGCCGGCATAGTGCCGGAGGCTCTACGTGATGACGCTTTGATATTCGATAAATATGCTCTGGAGCTCGGTCGGATGACAGATGTGCTGCTGCGCCGTCATGGCAAGTCGATTGTTGACAAACAGTTTGCGCTACAACGCGCTGCCGATGTGGCCATCGACCTTTTCGTCGGACTGTGTGTCCTTGCCCGGGTTGGTTCGATGACCGACGACAACAGCGAGCAATACGAGCAGGCGCTGTCGACCGCGCACCTGTTTAGCCAGCAGGCGAAGCGGCGCATGAACCGGTGTCTCAGGGCGATGCTGCGTAATGAAGACGAGAATACCAAGTCGCTGGCAGACTATGTTTGTAGCGGCCAGGGTTATCCCTGGGACACAATCTAGGCACAAGCAGTCAAGAGTTTGAAAACTATTACTCCTGTGCCGCCAGCTTGACAAGGCGTATCGTCCAATCGGCGCCTGCCTTTACGTCAAACTGGTGTGCGAAGTTGCCGCCGTTAACGGCCAGCCCGATCGTCTGTAACGAATCTGAGTAAAGCAACGGCTGGCCTTCATCAACATAAGCAAACGACCGGACATATGGAATGCTTTGTCGGAAAACTGATTCGCCGGCCCGGGAAATTTCCACGAATACTTTTGTGTTGTCTTCAGGCGCAAGATCCAGTGCGTCGGCCATCGATTTTGGAATGTTAGTAACAATGTTGCCGAATGGCATTTCAATGTGCGTAATATTTCCGATGATCGTGTTGTTATCTGGTTTTTCCGGTTGCTGGTAGTTCAGTCTGACGACGTTCGGTTCGAGAAGCGGACCGACGTCATCAAATTCAATCACTGCAGCGGCCAGCCTTGCACCTGTGTACGCATAGACGTCGCGACCATGAAACGTGTGTGAACTCTCAGAGCCGGGCCGTCGATTTATCGCTTCGTCGATCTGCCGAACCTCCAGGATACCTTGTGCGTCGGCAGTGAGAGTCAGACTGCCGTTGTCCGGCGTTACCACATAATGTCCGGAACTTGTCTTTACGACGACAGAGTGGCGATCCGTGCCGACGCCGGGATCGACAACAGAGACGAAAACCGTGCCTTTCGGCCAGTAGTCGATCGTGCCAGCCAGCATGTACGAAGCCTGCCAGATATTGAATGGCTCAATATGATGCGTTAAATCGTGCACTTGAAGTTCCGGATCGACGCTTAGCGCTACGCCTTTCATGCTGGCAACGAAGCGCTCCGTTGTGCCGAAGTCGGATAGCAACACCAACGCTCGCCGCGATTCGCCCGCAGCAGCGCTCGTTGTAAGCGCTATAATTAATGAATAAGTGATCAGCAGGCTGAGCGCTCGGAACATTGTGTATAAGCCTCTGTCTTTATAAGATATTCTTGACCAAGAAGAGCGCTGACTACAAAGACTGGTGGTCAAGCGACAATCCGGTCCACGAGGGGGACAGTGTATGAAGAAATGGACGGCATTGCTTGCCGTGGTCACGGTTTTCCCGGCGGTAGTTGCGTGGTCGGCCGGTCCGCTGGTGCTGCAGTCGGATTTCGGCGTCAAGGATTCAGCGGTCGCATCGATGAAGGGTGTCGCGGTCAGCGTTTCCCGCGACCTCGTTATTTACGATCTGACACACGAGGTACCCACGTACAATATTTGGGAAGCGTCGCTGCGACTTGCTCAGGCAGCCGAGTACTGGCCGAAAGGCACGGTTTTCGTCTCTGTTGTCGATCCCGGCGTTGGCACGGAGCGTAAGTCCGTGGTGCTGAAAACGAAATCCGGCCATTACTTCGTTTCGCCGGATAACGGCAGTCTGACGGCGGTAGCGGAGCAGCTCGGCGTGGAGGCTGTTCGGGAAATCGATGAAGCAGTGAATCGCCTCGCCAATTCGGAAAAGTCTTACACGTTTCATGGTCGCGATGTCTACGCCTACACGGGCGCGCGCCTGGCGGCCGATGTCATTTCTTTCGCAGAAGTCGGACGTGAGCTCCCGGCAGAAGTGCTGTCGATTCCCTATCAAAAGCCACGCATCGATCAGGGACGGGTGTACGGCAACATCGAGATACTCGACCCCCAGTTCGGCAATATCTGGACAAACATCGATCGGGAGACGTTCAAGGCGCTGGAATTGGATCCGGGCGACATAGTCAGCATTCAAATCTCCAATGGCGATGATTTCGTATTCACACAGACTTTGCCCTACTTCCCCACATTCGGCCGGGTTCCGGTTGGTAAGCCACTACTCTATTTGAACAGCCTTAACAATGTGTCCCTGGCAATAAACCAGGGCAACTACTCTGAAACATTCCACATTCAATCCGGTGCCAGCTGGAATATAAGGATAGAAAAATGAACCGATCAAGCACAGTCGCAGTTCTGGGAACCACCGCATTCGCAATGTTGTTGCTGACAAACGGTAACGCTTTAGCGCAGGCTCAGGAGGAGGCAACTGAAGAAATCGTCGTCGTCGGTAGTCGCGGCGAAGCGCGTGATCCGCTGGAGAGCGTCGTACCTGTCGACGTTATCAGCGCAGATGAAATCGCTGCAGCGCACTCATTTGGCGGCGAGCTGGGCGAGCTGCTGCAGGCGTTGGCGCCGTCATTCAGTTTTCCCCGTCAGTCGAACTCGGGCGCAGGGGACCATGTGCGTGCGGCGCAGCTGCGCGGCATGAGCCCGGATCACACACTGGTTCTCGTAAACGGCAAGCGGCAGCACACGGCTTCGGTCGTCGCGCTGGAGTCGGCGATCGGACTGGGTACGAACCCGTTCGATTTTAACACGATCCCCCTGATCGCCATTGAGCGAATCGAGATATTGAGGGATGGCGCCGGGGCGCAGTACGGATCGGATGCAATCGCCGGCGTTATTAATATTGTACTCAAGGATGCGGCCCAGGGCGGTACGGTAACGGCCTCGTATGGACAGCATCGGACCGATTTCGATCCGACCGGTGACGATATCGATGACGGGGATACATTCTCGGTGGCCGCGGACTATGGCTTCGCGGTTGGCGATGGTGGCAGCCTGCGAATTGGCGGCGAATACCGCACTCGCGATGCGACCAACCGGGCCGGCATTGGCGTGCTGCCATTCTTCGAGGACGACACGCCGGCCAACCAGGCGCTGAATCCCGCGCGCGTTTTTTCACCCGGCGACGGTGGGGCTGATGACATCTATGTTTTTTACAATGCTTCTGTTCCGATCGGCGAGAGGGAGTTTTATTCGTTCGGCCGTTATTCCAATCGTGAGACCGAGGGTACGGGTTTCTTCCGTTATCCGGACGGGTTCTCAAGTCTGCCGAGCGTCCACCCGGACGGATTTCGGCCGATAACCCTTGGTGATAATACGGATACGTCATTATCCGTGGGTTTGCGCGGTACAAATTTTGAATCCGACTGGGACCTGAGCCTGACCCTCGGCAGCAACGATTTCGACTCGGGGGTTAAGGATTCCGCAAATCCATCGCTTGGTGCCGCGAGCCCGACGTCTTTTAATCTGGGTGGTTTCGAGTTTACGCAGACGACGCTCAATGCCGATGTCGTAAGGGAATTTGAGCTTGGTGGTCTCAGTTCGCCGATGACATTCGCCTATGGTGCGGAGGTGCGTTTCGAAGACTATGAAACAAGCGCCGGCGATCCGGAATCATACGAAACCGGTCCAGTCGACGCCGCTGTCGGAGCGCAGGCCGGGCCCGGGCTGGCGGCTGGCACCGAGGCCAACGTCGATCGAACGGTGATTTCCGCATACATCGATGTCGAGGCAGATCTAACGGATCGATTCACCATTGGCGGCGCAGCGCGTTTCGAAGATTATGACGACTTCGGCAATTCGCTAACCGGCAAATTGTCGGGAAGGTTCCAGGCCACAGATGCGTTTGCGATACGAGGTGCTGTGGGAACGAGCTTCCGTGCGCCGTCACTGGCGCAGATCGGCTTTGAAAAGTCGAAGACCGATTTCGGCGACGGCGGCATGCTGGAGCTGTTTCGGATTCTGCCGGTGTCCAACCCGGATGCCATCGCGGAAGGCGCCGTACCACTGAAGGAGGAGGAATCAACGAACTTCAGCGTAGGTTTTGTTTTCGATTCGGGCCCCGCATTCAGCCTGACAGTCGACTATTTTCAGATCGACGTTGATGATCGAGTCACGCTCATCAACGCGGCAAACAACATTGAATATTTTTCCAACCTGGTCGATACGGAGACGACGGGGTTCGATATCGTGGCAACCGGTACGCTTGAAGCGGGTGCCGGCACTATTGACTGGAGCGTTTCGTACAACAATTCTGAGACCGATGCCAAGAATCCCAGCGTGCTTGACGTGGAAGACTTGAACACCGTCGAATCCAAATCACCGGAGGACAAATTCATCGCTTCTGGCAGTTGGATAGTCGATCGTTGGTCAACGTTGTTGCGTTTGACCCAATATGGCGAAACAACGCGCATATTCGACTTCGGCGGCGGATTCGAGCCGGAACAAACCTACGGGTCGGTCTGGTCGGTCGATGCGGAATTTGCGGCGAAGATTAACGACGACTGGACGGTAGCGATTGGTGCCGACAACCTGACAGATGAGTATCCCGACCTTTCAAGCGATGACATCAATTACTTCGGTCATCTGCCATATGATGTGCTGTCAGGGATCGGCATGAACGGCAGGTATTTTTACCTTCGAACACAATACGATTTCTGAGGCTTGCCGGAGCTAACTCAGGTGAAGTTCGCCCCTGCCTGCACTGCGGGGGCGAAATTCTCTGTCGGATCAGTCAATCTGCAGAATGACTGATCCTCTGATCTTGCCTTGCTCAACGAGCTTATTGCTGTCGGCGATCTTTTCCAAAGGGAGCTTTGCTGCGATTCGATGGTGCAGCAGGTCGTTGTCGAGCGCTTTTTCGATGTCAGCAATCGCGAGCTGCTTGGCCGATTCCGGCATTGCGTAAACGATGACGAAGCGAACGGTCAGATCCTTGTACATCATCTGGAAGAAAGGCAGCTCAGGTTGCGGGACGACTGTCGACGAATAGGTCGCGATTGTTCCACCGACGCGTAGTACTTCAATGCTGGTTGCCAGGTTAACGCCGAACTCGACATCAATAATGCGATCGACGGCTTGTCCGGCCGCAGCGTCAAGGACGGCCT
This sequence comes from Gammaproteobacteria bacterium, assembly GCA_029862045.1. Classification (GTDB taxonomy): domain Bacteria; phylum Pseudomonadota; class Gammaproteobacteria; order Steroidobacterales; family Woeseiaceae; genus UBA1847. The sequence continues at coordinate 96,408 of JAOTYE010000008.1, read as the reverse complement.
GTGACCACCGCTCGTCGCGATGATTGACGACTGCAGAGGCGCCGGCGCTGGTACAAGACTCGGCATCGACCTCATTGCTGGCAGTGGCAATGACCTGCGCACCTGCGTGGCTCGCCCATTGAATCGCATAGTACCCGACACGACCCGCGCCGCCGGTGACGAGTATTGTCTGACCATCGACATCGCCGTCGGCGAAAACGCAGCGATGTGCAGTCATGGCCGGTATGCCGAGGCACGCTCCGACATCGAAACTGGCGTTGTCGGATAATCGTGGCGCCCTCGAACTGTCGATCGCAACATATTCGGCGGCGGTTCCAAAGCGCCGGGCAAACTGGGCCTGGTAGATCCATGCCCGCTCGCCCACCTTTCTATCAGCCACTCCCTCTCCAATGGCTTCGATAACACCTGCGCCGTCACTGTTCGGTATCACGAGTCCCTCGTCTAGCAAGCCGGGGAAGGACCCTGCGCGTTTCTTGACGTCGGATGGATTGACGCCGCTCGTATGCAGACGGACCAGCACTTCTCCTGGACCGGGTAACGGTTTGTCGAACTCGCCCACCTCGAGTACGCTCCCTGCCGGACCAAATTCGTTAAACCAGGCGGCACGCATTTTCTCGACTTTGCCCATTAGTGATCCAACCAGTTGGATAAGGTCTCGGTATGCCCATCGACCGCAATTGCCTGGCCGGATATTCGTGCGGCTTGGTCGGAGGCAAGAAAGGTAACCATGTTTGCGACATCTTCGGCCGTAACGAAAGTGCGCATCGAACTCTGCCGCTGATAGACCTCACGAATCTCGTCGCCGGTCCGGCCGCGCCTGGCGGCATCTTGCTTGATCACTCCTTCAATCCGCGCGCCCTCGACGCTCGTGGGACATACCGCGTTGACGCGAATGTTGTACGGTCCGAGTTCCATCGCCCACGTCTTCGTCAGTCCGATCATCCCCCACTTGGAGGCCACATAGGGTGAACGATTCGGGCAGCCCAAAAGGCCCGCGTTCGAGGCCACGTTTACTATTACACCGCCTTGCTGTTGCTTGAGCAGCGGCACGGCCTGTCGTGTGACATAGAAAGCGCCGTCGAGGTTGACTTTGACGCACCGATTCCAGCTGTCTAGCGAAATGTCTTCAACGGGCGCGGCCGGGCCGGAAATACCAGCATTGTTTATCAACACGTGCAGCCTGCCGTGTGTGGACATCAGATCGGCAAACGCTACTTCAACCTGGCCGGGGTCAGCGACATCGCATACGGTTGCGCTTGCTTTTGGGTGGTCGCGGAGAAAATCGTCAATGTGCTCGGCTGAAGCGTCGCAAACATGAACGGCTGCCTCGTTCGCGATAAAGGATTCGGCGATCGCGCGCCCGACGCCGGACGCGCCTCCGGTCACGAAGACGACGGTGGTGTCATCGCATTTGGTCATCCCTGGGGCTCCCGTAAAAACAGCAACTGCATCGAGCGGCGACTAGCCGTTGTCGCGCATCGCGACTCGAAGGGTTTCACTCAGTCTCGCGAGATCCGCAGCGTCAGTATAGCCGAGGATGCTTTAAAGGCAGCCTGACCCCGCCCTCCCGATTCGTATTTTCCGCTTGACCCCGGCGATTTTGCTTCTATTGTTGTGTTATGGCCGCAAAGCCTTCGCGGAGGAGAGCAACGATGAAATTCTATTACCACCCAATATCCAGCTATTGTCAGAAAGTCCTGGTCGCGATGTACGAGAAGGGCATCGAATTCGAGCCGCACATCGTCGCGCTCATGGATCCCGAGGCGCGGGCACAGTATCGCGAGTTGTATCCGATGGGCAAAGTACCGCTGCTGGTCGTCGATGATGATCACCCGATTCCGGAGTCGAGCACCATCATCGAATATCTGGACGGAATTGCGGAGCCGAAACTGGTCTTCGGTGATGCCGACCAGCGCCGGAAAATTCGCTTCAAGGACCGCATGTTCGATCTGTACCTGAATGAGTCGGTGAGCACGTTGCTGTTCCAGTCGATGAAACCTGAGTCTGAGCGTGACCAGGAACGTATCGACACCTCGAAATTCCGGATCGATACCATGTACGGTTTTATGGAACAGGAACTTGGCGAACAGCCGTTCTCGAATGGCGAGGAGTTCAGCATGTCCGACTGCGCCGCGACGCCCGCCCTGTTTTATGCGCAGCGGTCTGCGCCATTCAATAGTTATGAAAACATCAGCGCTTACTGGGATCGCCTGGCCTCGCGCCCGTCCATACGACGGGTCATGAGCGAAGCCGAGCCGCACCTCAAAGCGTTTATGAAAGAGGACGCTGCGGCGTAGCATACCGGCGGCCAGCATTTGCCCTGGCGCACACGGAGTACGAGCATATGAAAGCGATGCTGGGATTCGGGTTCTTTCTTTTGTTTCTCGGTGGCTTTGCTTTCGTCATGTTGCAGGGGCGGCAGCTGGGGCAGCAGAACATGGCCGGCGGTGGTGCCGGAATAACCGCAATCAGCTGGCGGCCTGCGTTCATTGGCGCAGAGCCGGTGCCCGAGGATAGCGGTATGTTTGTGCTGTTCGAAGTCGATGGCAGCATCAAAGGCCACGGCGGCTGCAACAGTTTCTTCGGCTCCCTGGAAAAATCCGATTCCGGGATAGCCGTAGGCCCACTCGGTGCGACCCGGATGTCCTGCGAGGAACGGGTCATGAGTCGGGAAACGGCATTTATGGACGCTCTGCAGAAGACCAGGAGTTTCGAGGCGGGTGCGAAGCGTCTGCAACTACTCGACGACGAGAAAACGCTGCTCGCCGAACTCGTGTCCAGGGGAGACTGATCAGTGAATCTTAAGGTTGGGCTGTTGGGAGGCGGTTCCTGGGGGACGACTGTCGGTGCCCTGGTGACGCGAAATACGACCGTTACGCTTTGGGCGCGTGAGTCCGCGACCGTCGAGGAGATCAACGGCCAGCACACGAACAACAAATACCTGCCTGACGCGAAGTTACCTGAAAGCCTGTTTGCAACAACCGACATCGAGCAGGCTGTCACCGGCGCCGACGTCATCGTGATGGGCATTCCGTCGCAGGCGTTTCGCGATGTGTTGCAACAAGTCAAAGCCTGCATCCGCCCCTGGGTTCCTGTGGTCAGCCTCTCCAAGGGGCTGGAACTCGACACGCAAATGCGCATGACCGAGATAATCGAGGACGTGCTACCCGGACATCCTGCCGGCGTTCTGACAGGGCCTAATCTGGCCCGGGAGATCATGGCCGGCTACGCGGCAGCAAGCGTGATTGCGATGGCGGACGAGACGATCGTCAAAGAGCTACAAAGGGTATTCCATAGCGGGCTGTTTCGCGTCTATACCAATCATGACGTTATTGGCTGCGAATTGGGTGGCGTCTTGAAGAACATCATTGCGATTGCAGCCGGCATGGGGGACGGTCAGGGCGCTGGCGAGAACACACGCTCGGCTGTCATTACGCGGGGGCTTGCGGAAATCACCAGGCTGGGGGTTGCGATGGGAGGAGAACCGCAGACATTCGCGGGCTTGGCAGGCATGGGCGACCTGGTTGCAACCTGCACCAGCGCGCAAAGCCGAAATCGCACGGTTGGTTTCGAGTTAGGCCGGGGCAAGTCAATAACAGAGATAATCGACGGGATGTTTATGGTCGCCGAAGGGGTCAAAAGCGCGCCGACCGTTATGGCGCTCGCAGATAAGTACAGAGTGGAGATGCCGATTGCGGCCGAGGTGTATGACGTTGTTCATGGTAAGTGCGATGCGAAAAAAGCGTTTCGTGGCTTATTGAGGAGCTCGGCGGGTAAAGAGTCGGATCCTGGTTAGACGCTCCGGGTCTTGCGCACGGTCTAAAAGACTTACCTGGCGTAGCCGAGTTCGTAAACCGCTGTCGTAATCGGCAAGACGAGTGCCTTGCATAACAACAGGCGCGGGTGCTGCGACATGAAAAAGTGTAAAGTTAATCGTCCAGCTAACGGGAGACAGCCATGATCGAGTTCGAAATCAACGGTAAATCGGTCACCACGGACAGTGACCCGGAAACCCCGCTGTTGTGGGTCATTCGTGATGAGCTGAAGCTGAAAGGAACCAAGTACAGCTGTGGCATCGCGATGTGCGGCGCCTGCACCGTTCACCTCGATGGCACAGCGACGCGCTCGTGCGTTGTGCCAGTCAGCGTTGCAGCAGGCCGCTCGGTGACGACGATTGAAGGGCTCGATTCGGATGCCGGACAAGCGTTGCAGAACGCCTGGGTTGCCGAACAGGTACCGCAGTGCGGCTACTGTCAGTCTGGTCAGATTATGCAGGCCGCATACCTGCTGTCCGCGAACGCGAACCCAAGCGATGATGATATCGACAAAGCGATGAACGGCAACGTCTGCCGTTGCATGGCGTACACGCGCATTCGCAAGGCCATCAAGGCCGCCGCGAACGCGAAGGAGGTGTAGCCATGGGGATGCAGCAGAAAAATATCGCCGTCAGCCGACGCACGTTCCTCGCGAGCAGCGTCACGGCAGGTCTTGTAATGAGTTTTGGTACGTTGCTGCCGGGGTGCAGCCGCGAACAGGCAGCAACGGACATCGCCGCCGGCGGTGCGAGCCGTGTGTTCTCGCCAGCCGTCTGGTTCGAGATCGATGGCAACGGCAGTGTGCTGATCAATATTGCAAAGGCGGAAATGGGCCAACATGTTGGTACCGCGCTGGCACGCATTGTCGCTGATGAACTCGGCGCCGATTGGGACCGCGTGAAAATCAAGCACGTCGATTCGGATCCGAAGTGGGGCTACATGGTCACCGGGGGCTCGTGGTCCGTGTTCACGAGTTTTGCCATGTTGTCGCGAGCCGGTGCTGCCGGCCGCACGGTTCTGCTTGATGCCGGCGCGAAACTGCTTGGCGTTGACGCATCCGATTGCACCGCCGAAGCGGGGCAAGTTGTCGCCGGCGACCAATCGGTGTCTTTTGCCGACATCGTTGCAAAGGGCGATATCAGTCGATCGTTCAGCGATGAAGAGCTGGCAGCGATGCCTATCAAACCGGCGGCTGCACGCCGTCTGATAGGCAAGAACACTACCGCGCTTGATGTGCCGGAGAAATCACAAGGCGAGGCCGTCTATGGTCTCGACGCCGAGTTGCCGGACATGGTGTATGCACATCCGTTGATTCCGCCGACACGCTACGGCAGCACGATACGATCCATCGACGATAGCGCCGCAAAAGACATTCCAGGTTACCTGCAAACGCTGACGATCAAAGATCCAAGCAACGTGATTCAGGGCTGGGGGATGGTCGTTGCAGAGAGTTTTCCGGCTGCCATGAAATCAGCCGCCGCGGTCAAAGTCGACTGGGAGGCCGGGCCGACGGCAGACGTCAGTGAAGCCGAAATTTTTGCCGAAGGCGCAAGACTGGCAGCTGACTCGGCCAGCGGTGTCCTGGTTGTTGATGATGGCGACGTCGCGGCCGCCAGGGCAAACGCGGCGAGCACGCATACGGCGACGTATCGAACCGGTACGGCGTTGCATTTCACGCTCGAGCCGCAGAACGCGTTGGTCGAGTTTGCTGATGGTGTGTGTCACATACATTCGGGCAACCAGTGGCAATCTTTGATATTGCCGTTTCTCGCCAATGCTCTGGAGATTCCTGAGTCCGACATTGTCATTCACCAGTACTACCTCGGCGGTGGCTTCGGCCGCCGTCTGTTTGGCGATCAAATGATTCCGGCGGCGCTGGCGGCACGCGAATTGGGCCGTCCCGTCAAACTCATATTCCAACGCGCTGAGGACAGTCGCTTCGATTGCGTGCGTTCACCGTCGGTTGCGAAGTTTGATGCGTCCTTCGACGCAGATGGCTCTCTGACGGGCATCGAACACGCCGCGGCTGCGGGTTGGCCAACGCTATCGATGGCGCCGGGTTTTCTCGCGGACGGTGTCGATGGTAACGGCAAGTTCGATACGTTTTCGATCAGCGGCGCGGATCATTGGTACACGTTGCCGAATCATCGTGTCCGCGCAATTAACAACGATCTCGCCCAACGAACCTTCTTGCCCGGGTGGTTGCGTTCAGTAGGTCCTGGCTGGATTGGCTGGGGTGTTGAAAGTTTCATCGACGAAGTGGCGGCGCAGGCTGGCGAAGACCCGATCGAGTTTCGACTCGCGCGCCTCGATGCGGCAGGCAAGAATGCCGGTAGCGAACCAAACTCTGTTGGCGGTGCGTCGCGACTGGCCGCCGTACTCGAAGACGTGCGCAAGCGAGCCGACTGGGGACGATCGTTACCCGACGGTGAGGGTTACGGCGTCGCGGTTGCTCACGGGCAGGAGCGCAACATGCCGACCTGGGTTGCTTGCATCGCACATGTGGCAGTCGATGCGCAATCAAAAGCGATCACGGTGAAAAAAATCTGGCAGTCAATTGATTGCGGGACGGCCGTTCACCCGGACGGCGCGATGGCCCAGGCCGAAGGTGCGACGCTTTGGGGTGTTAGCCTCGCGCTGCACGAGGGGACGACGATCGAGCAAGGGCAAGTCAAAGACAACAATCTGAACACGTATACGCCGTTGCGCATGGCCGATGTACCGGAGCTGGATATTCGCTTCATGGACCGCACAGAGTTTCCGACCGGCCTGGGTGAGCCGCCGCTAATCCCGGTCGCACCCGCGATAGGCAACGCGGTCTTCGCAGCGAGCGGAATTCGCGTTCGGGATTTGCCCATAAGGCTCTAAGACAGGCCGCTAGTTCGCAAGCATCGACGTCGCGGGGCCGCGAAAAGCGGCCCTGCGGCTGGCAGCTTTTACCGGTTCGATGTCGTTATTCTCGTTGTCCCCGCTGGAAATAGAGCTGCGAATTCCCGAGCAGTTTACATAATTCGGCGAAACATGACTTAGCTAAGGTTATCGAGAATTTGGCTATACTCTCTCTAAAATATCGAATAAAAAAACCCACACAAATAAGAGAGGCGCCATTATGAAACGCCACCTTCGCTCGTCGCACGTACACAAAATTACGACTCTCCCAATCTTTGCTTTACTGCTAATGGCGGCATCGCCTTCGGCTACAGCGTCGGACCTGGTAATCACCGGGGTGGTCGACGGCCCGCTGTCAGGCGGCGTGCCCAAGGCAATTGAGCTGTGCGTTTTGAATGACGTTGCCGATCTGAGTGCCTACGGAATCGGTTCGGCCAACAATGGTGGTGGGAGCGATGGCGAGGAGTTCACTTTTCCAGCCGGCCCGGTCAGCGCCGGCACGTTTTTATACGTAGCATCTGAAGGGGCCGGCTTTTCCAATTTCTTCGGTTTTGCGCCGCAATACACGAGCGCCGCCGCCGCGATCAACGGCGACGATGCAATAGAACTCTTTATGTCGGGCAGCGTGGTCGACGTTTTTGGTGATATCAACGTCGATGGCAACGGAGAGCCATGGGAATACCTGGACGGTTGGGCCTACCGGGGCGACGGCACCGGTCCTGACGGCACCACGTTTGTTCTCGTCAATTGGTCATTTAGTGGGCCCAACGCGCTTGATGGCGAGACAACGAACGACACAGCGGTAACGCCATTTCCGATTGGCGCTTACTCGAGCTGCACGCCGAGTGTTCCGGCACCGGACCTGCTGCTATCAGAGGTGGTCGTCACCCCGACCGCGGGCGAGTTCGTCGAGATCCATAACCCTACGGGCGTCGCGATCGATCTCTCCGACGTCTACCTGACCGATGCCACTTTTGCTGGCGGCGGCACCTTCTATTACAACATCGTCACAGGCGCTGACGCCGGTGGCGGCGGTTTCGGAGACTTCCACGCGCGCTTCCCCGACGGAGCGAGCATCGCAGCGGGCGAATTTCAGACGCTGTCGCTGCCGGGTTCGGATGATTATTTCGCCGAATACGGCGTTGATCCGACTTACGAGCTTTTCGAGGATGGTGTTGGTCCCGATTCGGTCGGTGACATGCGCGAAGCGCTTCCCGGTTCGATAAACGGGCAGGGCGGTCTCTCCAATGGCGGCGAGGTTGTCATCCTCTACACCTGGGATGGCGCTTCTGACCTGGTCCAGGACATCGACTATGTGCTCTGGGGTGATGCCGCGGAGGCTGTCGACAAGACGGGTGTTGGCGTCGACGGCCCGGACGCCGATGGAACCATGTCGTTCTATGCAGCGGACACCGCAGTCGGACTCCAGGACGTTGTTGCGCCCGGCTCGCACAGTTCCGGTGATTCGTTCCAGCGCATTGATTTTGCCGAAGGCGCCGAGACGCAGGTTGGCGGTAACGGCATCACGGGCAGCGACGAAACCTCCGAGGACCTCTCGGTGACCTGGCAGCTGGCGGCTGCCACGCCGGGGGCTGCACCCCCGCCACCACCCGTGGTGGCGATCGTCATTAACGAGATCATTCAAAACCCCGCCGCTGTCTCGGACAACAATGGCGAGTGGTTCGAGCTGGCCAACGGCACACCCGACCCGGTGGACATCGACGGTTGGACGGTCAAGGATAACGGCAGCAACCTTCACGTTATTGCGAACGGTGGTCCACTGGTGATACCTGCCGGAGGCTTTCTGGTTCTCGGCAGAGACGCCAATGCTGCGGCGAACGGTGGCGTCGCGATTGACTACCAGTACTCGAACATCTTTCTCGGCAACGGCAGTGACGCGCTGATACTGCTTGACACCGCCCTCTCGGAAGTCGATCGCGTCGAGTGGGATAACGGCGCCACTTTCCCCGATCCGACGGGTACATCAATGGCGCTCAAAGACCCGGCACTCGACAACAACGTCGGCGCCAACTGGTGTGAATCGCAGACCCCGTTTGGTAACGGCGACTTGGGCACGCCCGGGGCACCCAACGACTGTCTGGCCGGGCTGGTGATAAACGAGGTGGATGCCGATCAGACCTCGACCGACGACGCCGAGTTCATAGAGATCTACGACGGCGGCGATGGTTTGACCGACCTCAGCGGCCTGGTCGTGGTGCTTTACAATGGTTCGGACGACGCGTCTTACGCACCGGCAATCGACCTCGACGGCTTCACCACCAACGGCGACGGCTTCTTCGTTATCTGCGGCGACGCCGGCAACGTACCCAACTGCGACCTGGACGTCTCACCGAATTCCAACCTGATCCAGAACGGCGCCGACGCTGTCGCTCTGCACGTCGGCGATGCAGCCGATTTCCCGAATGACACGCCGGTCACGACAGCCGGGCTGCTCGACGCAGTGGTGTACGACACCAATGACTCCGACGATGCCGGCCTGCTGGTACTGTTGAACGCCGCCCAACCGCAGGCCAACGAGGGAGGCGCCGGCAACAAGGACCTGCACTCCAATCAGCGTTGCCCCAATGGCTTCGGCGGACAGCGCAACACGGACGCCTACTTGCAGGACACGCCAACGGCCGGCGCGCTCAACAAATGTCCGCCGCTCGGGATCGCTTCGATACAGGGCGCCGGGCCTGCAAGTCCGTTCGCCGGCTTTATCGTTGGAATTGAGGGCGGCATTGTGACGGCGCTGGCACCCGATGGCTTCTTCATGCAAATGCCGGCTAACCTCAGTGACGGTGATCCCGACACCTCCGACGGCATTTTCGTTTTTACGGGCGGCGCGCCCGCCGTATCCGTTGGCGATGTGGTCGATGTGACCGGCACGGTAACCGAGTTCTTCGGCTTCACCGAGATCTCGGGTTCACCAATGGTAGCGGTTACAGGTCAGGGCACGCTGCCAGATCCGGTCGTGTTTGATGCCACCGTGCCTTCGCCCGATCCGTCGGCTCCCAGCTGCTCGATCGAATACGAATGCTATGAAGGCATGCTGGTCGAAATACCGGCCGGCATCGTGGCGGCATCGAATCAGGAATTCGGTTCGGATCCGTTCGCCGAGGTACACGTGACAACGGGTCCGACGCGGCCGTTCCGCGAGCCCGGCATTGAAACGCCGGGATTACCGGCAATGCCGCTGATCCCGGTCTGGGACGGCAACCCCGAAGTCTTTGAGCTCGATCCGGACAGGCTGGGGCTGCCAAACCTCAATATTCCGGCTCGTTCGACGTTCAGCGCCGTTGGCGTACTCGGATTCGAGTTCAATCATTATGAATTCTGGCCCACCGAGTTGACCGTTAATAATGCGCCGTTGCCGGTTGCCGTGCGGGCCAAAGAATCGGCCGAAGGCACCGTGGGTTCGTTCAATCTGTTCCGGCTGTTCGATGACATCGATGACCCACCCGACGGTCCACGTGATGATGCGGTGTTGTCGAGCGAAGATTATTCCCGGCGCTCGGCCAAAATCGCCGCCTACATCGTCGACCTGTTGAGATCGCCTGACATCCTTGCCATTCAGGAAGTCGAGAGCTTGAAGGTTCTGCAGGATCTTGCGGCAACGATCAGTTTGCTCGATGCGACTGTGAGCTATTCAGCGCACCTGATTGAAGGCAACGACATCGGCACGATCGATGTGGGATTCCTGGTGCGTGGCAACGTCCAGGTGAATGCGGTCACGCAGCTTGGTGCTGCGGAGCTACTCACGTTCGACGGTTCGTTGCTGCACGATCGGCCGCCGCTGTTGCTGGAAGGAATGCTCAACGATACCTTCCCGATTTCAGTGATGGTGCTCCACATGCGATCGCTGGGTGGCATTGAAACCGAAAGGACGCAGCAAAAACGCTTCGAGCAGGCTGTATCCGTGGCGCAGAAGGTACAGTCAATTCAGACGGCAGACCCGAACGTCAACCTCGTTGTTATCGGTGATTTCAACGCCTTCGAGTTTACTGACGGCTACGTCGATCTCGCCGGCATCGTCAAGGGAGACTTCGACCCGGATCAAAGCCTGGTTTGCTCGTTCAATAGCTGCGTTGATGTGGTGACGCCCGATCTGACGGACGAGGTACTGAACATCGCTCCGTCCGAGCGCTACTCGTTTATTTTCAGGGACACCTTCAATCCCGACGGCTCGCGGGGCGATGCACAGATTCTCGATCATGCGATGACCAGTCAGGGACTGGGGGCTCTCATCACCGGCTTTGAGTTTGCACGAGGTAACGCCGACGCTGCCGAGGAACTCGTTGAGGACGATGGCACGCTCGATGACCTCAGGCTGCGCGCCTCGGATCATGACGGCCTTGTTCTGTATCTATTCAGAGATGAGGACAAGGACGGCGTGAACGATGATCTCGATGTTTGTCCTGCGACCGTATTGCCGGAGTCTGTCCCCACCGTTCGCCTCGGAACGAATCGCTTCGCGGACACGGACGGGGATGGCGTATTCAATACTACGCCGCCAAACGGAAAAGGCCCGCGCAGGTCCTTTGATATCCACGACACTGCCGGATGTTCATGCGAGCAGATCATCGAGGCGCAGGGGCTCGGCGATGGACACACCAAGTTTGGCTGCAGCATTGAAGCTATGGAGAACTGGATTTCGCTCGTGAGTCCGTAGGGCAAAAAGCTGCCGGATTGGCTTTGCTGTGAAGTGACGAAAGACCCCGCCATAAGCGGGGTCTTTCTTTCCGGCAATTAATAATTGGGGCCGTCTTCGTAATCGAGCCCGGCTTCGCCTGCCTGTTCCTTGACGGTGTCGTAGAGCTTCTGATCCAGCGAGCTCTTCAGGCCGCCGGCTTCTTCGACTTTCTTGGCAAGATAGCCATCACGGTACTGCGACAATTCGCGAATCTGTCGCTGCAGGTCCACGCGCTTATCGGCGAGTTCGGCAACAAAGACCTCTTGCTCCGCAGGGGCCATCGGCTTCAGCGCCTCCGGTAATGCGTCTTCCTCGAGTTCGTTGAGATCGACGGCGCCATTTACGACTGCGTCGACCAATTCGTTGTCGCCAAGCAGGTTAGTCCGGCCACCGGCCGATGCGTTGAAAATGCCGCGTCGTGCTCGTGAGGCGAACGACAGACCTGCATGCATCTTGTCGGTCGCAGCCACTTTCCCTTCCATCTTTTCCTTTTCTTCCTCGGTGCCGTAGTAGAGTCGTGTGTCGTCGAGTTTTGCCGATAAATCGGCGATCTCTTCGTCATAAGGCGTGGTGAATGCGACAGCGCCGCCGGCCTGCTCAACCTGGAAGAAGTTACCGTGGCCCAGACTCGCGATCTGCGTCCAGGGCGCGACTGCCGACGGAATCTCGCCGCACTGGATTGTGTTAATGACGATACCTTTCTCCGATGCGGATGCGACGATCTCCGGGTAACGCACCTCGTTATAATTCATGTGCGGCGGCGCATCACCGACGAGGAAGATCACCTGGTAAGCCTGGTCTTCCTGGCTCCAGGACATGTTGTGTACCGCGTCGTAGAGTGCTTTGTTCACGCTCTCAGGTGTATCACCACCACCGTCCGCCGCAAAATCCATCAATGTCGCATAGACGGAATCGAGATCGTCGGAAAGATCGACCACCTTGGTCACGTAGGCATCGCCGCGGTCACGGTATGCGACCAGTCCGATGCGAATCTCCGGCGTTTGCTGCGCCGACGCCATGGTCGTGGCGATCGACCAGATCTTCTCCTTCGCCGTCTGAATGAGGCCGCCCATGCTGCCGGTCGTGTCCAGAACGAACACCACGTCGATCTTGGGTTTGTCATTGGCCGTAATGTGATGTTTTATCGGGGGATCAAGTTGGATGCTCTTGGCCGAGAGTTGCGGGTAATACACAATCGCGCCCAGAGTGAGTCCGAAAAGGGCAATGCCCAGTAGTTTGGCTTTCATGATTCAATTCCTCTTTCTATGGTCAGGGGTAAAAACTCTCTATTGCGTAAATAACTGGCGCAGTGCCTGATCGGCCTGGCGCCTGGCGTGCTCGAAGTTCTCGCTATCGGCTGCCGTGTTGCGTTGTGGCTTCTGTTTGCGATTCACTGTTGACGGGATTGCGACAAACAGTGCCTGCACAAGGAAGAAACACCAGGTGGCGAGAAACACGCTACCCGAACGACTGATCGCCCAGACCGTGGCGGAGATGCTCAAGGTGCTAAGCCCGAGATCCAGCAGCGCTGGCAACACGCCCGAGTAAAAGTAAAGCGACCGCACCAGCCAGACCGCAGCAACGTGGATCAACAAATACAACGGCAACGGCGGCGCGACCCACCAGGTAATAGCGGCCAGCACGCTCCAAAGGAACAGTGTGGTCACCCGGCCTACGCGTTCTTCGCTGCGGCTGAACAGATACAACAGATAAGCGAGGCCCAACGCGGGAATCACGAAGCGAAGAACAGCGCCCAAGCCAACGAAGGGCGTTAGCGTCGCAACGATCGCACTGGCAAAGAAGCCAAGCACCGCGGCAACGATCACGCCGTGGAAAAAAGAAGGCCGTTTCATGACGAACTCCTTATGCTTTTCTCGCGCAGATACGCGATCTCGACTTCGTCGTCGCCGACCGTCATTTCCCTCGTCATCCAGGCGATGTCATCGAACTCTGACTCACCGCCGGTGTACGCGGGCGTGCGTTGTGCGAACAGTTCAGCTTTTTGCCGCAGACTCTCGAGCGTTGCCTGATTTTCATCGAGCATCGTTCGTTGCTCATCGAGATATTTCTCGTTAGCCGCGTGTTTCGCGGTAAGACGCTTCAAGAGACGTTCTGCCTCGAGCTTTTTCTTGATCTGCGTTTTCGCCAGATCGTCTTTTCCCGACTCGAAACAAAGATCGAGCTGCACGCCGATCTCAGCAATTGCGCCTTCCAGTTCGCCCTTGCGTACGGATAAAGCCTCCTGGTCATGCGCGCACAGGGCGGAACGCTGCTCGGTGTTGGCCAGGTCATCTTCCATGTCGCGGATGGCCTGCTTCAGTAAAGCTTCGGGCTCCTCGATCTGATCGAGAACGGCGTGGAAGTCCGCTTTAAAGAGCCGCGAGATACGATTGATTAGTGCCATGATGTTGCCTCCTCACATTCGGTCGAAACATTCGATGGAGAAATACTAGGCAGTTGCGGGGCGTTTAATAAGACATGGATTGGTAAAATCCGAGGGCCGGAATTTACAAAAACGTTACATGGAATCACTGTTCATACGGCGCCAGAGTGCTAGCCTAAGTGTCTGATGAATAGACAGATACGCGTACTGGTTGTGGAAGACGAAGAGGCCATCCGCACGGGCCTCATCGACGTGCTCGTTTTTCACGGCTACGAAGTCGACAGTGCTGCGACCGGGCCCGAGGGCCTCGAAAAAGCACTGACGGGCAAGTTTGAGCTCATTCTGCTCGACATCATGTTGCCCGGCATGGACGGCTATGAGATCTGCGATCGGATTCGCGCGGTGGACCGCAACCAGCCTATTATCATGCTGACGGCCAAGACCTCGGACGACGAGATTATCCATGGCCTGAAGCTCGGCGCCGACGACTATGTGCCGAAGCCGTTCTCGATTCAGCAGCTGGTCCTCAGAATCGAGGCCGTCCTGCGGCGCTCCCAGGTTGGCCTGGAACAGGCCAGGACGCTAAGCATCGGCGATGTCGAGATCGACACTGAAAATCTCTCGGGCCTGAAAGGCAGTGACGAAATCGCCTTCACCAAACGCGAAGTCGAGGTCCTGAGTTACCTTGCCCGGAACTCCTTGCGGCCAGTCTCCAGAGAGGAATTACTGTTAAAAGTATGGGGCTATGCGCGAGGCCTCGACATCGAGACGAGAACGGTTGATATCCACATCGCAAAGTTACGGCGCAAGATCGAGGCCGATCCCAAGCAGCCGGAAAAGCTCATCACGGTCCGCGGCGCCGGCTACCGTCTCGTGCTGGAGGGCTAGGCAATGTTGCCCAAAACCCTTATCAAAGGCTTCGACAAGGGCCGGCTGCGGAACCTCCTGGTGCTCTTTTTCCTGGCGCTTGCCGTGCCGACTACGGTGCTCATATGGCAGGCCTACAGCCAGCTCAAATGGGAGGCTTTTCATCAGTACCGCGGCGATGCTGAGGAGCTGACGCGTCGCATCGATACTCGACTCAATGAGATGATCAGGACCGCGGACGCACGTTCGTTCGCGGACTACACTTTTCTGGTTGTGTCCGGTGACCCGAGCGCCAATTTCGTGCAGCGCTCGCCACTCTCTGCCTATCCTGTGACAGAAGACTTACCCGGCGTATTGGGCTATTTCCAGGTTGATACTGCCGGCACGTTCAGTACCCCGCTCTTGCCACCGTCAGGGTCCGAAGCCGTCAGTTTCGGGATCAGTGCAGACGAATACAGCAACCGGCTGCAACTGGCACAGGAAATCAATACGGTCCTCGCCGATAACCGCCTGGTGCAGTTGCGGCAGGAAACCGGCATGCGCCGCCGCCTTGCGGCGTCCTTCGCGGAGCCCGAGACCGTGCCCGAGGAAGAAAAAGAGGCTGATGAGTACGAAGCGGGGGCCGTTGGTGGATTCAGGGATGAGACCGCAACCGACGATAACGCCGTTGCCCGGACCGGAGTCAGGTTGTCCGAAGCGATCGTCCTCAGCAACGAGGGCTACAGCCAGCAGGTGTTCGATCAATTGAATCAGCCCAAGCCAGACACCCGGTATTATTCAAATAATGCCGGCCCACTGAGGTCCGACCACGCAGCCGGCGAGGCCTCGCAAACGGAGCAGCGCCTTAATCGCATCGGTAAAGTCAGCGACTTAAAGCTCGACGCAGACCTGCAAAAGAAAAGCGAGGAAGCCGAGCGCGAAGACGCACAGAGCCAACTCAGCGCCGATGGTTTTGCCTACGCTCCGGGCCGCAGCAAGCGTACGGAACAAATCGCCCTGCCGGAATCTGCCCCGGTCACCGGCAGTGAACTGATGGTGAATGTTACGGGGCCGTCGGACCTTCGCATCAGCACCTTTGAAAGCGAAATCGATCCCTTCGAGTTCAGCCTCCTCGACAGTGGCCACTTCGTTCTCTTCCGCAAAGTGTGGCGCGACGGCCAGCGATACATCCAGGGCTTACTGGTAGATCAGGAGACTTTCACGCAGGAGATCATTGGCGCTAGATTTATGGACACCGCGCTTTCCGATATGTCGAATTTGATTATCGCGTTCCAGGACGACGTGATTCGCACATTTGGTGGACGTGACAATTCCGGTTATCCCGACGTCGCCGCGGATCTGGACGGTGCTTTGCTGTACCGCAATCGCCTGACCGCGCCATTAGGCAGTCTGGAGTTCATCTTCAGCATCAAACGCTTGCCGCCGGGCCCCGGCGCCAGCGTGCTCGGCTGGGTCACACTGGTCCTGGCCATTGTTTTTGTCGGCGGCTTCGTCACCCTGTACCGGATGGGTCTGAGCCAGATCAACCTGGCACGGCAACAGCAGGATTTTGTCTCTGCGGTCAGCCACGAGCTCAAATCCCCGCTCACGTCCATTCGCATGTACGGCGAAATGCTCAAAGAAGGCTGGGCAGACGAGGAAAAACGGCAAAGCTATTACGAATTCATCCACGATGAGTCGGAGCGCCTGTCAAGACTCATTTCCAATGTTCTGCAACTTGCCAGGATCACGAGAAACGAACCGCAGTTCGATCTCAAGCCAACAAAAGTTGCCGAGCTGATGAGCAATACCGAATCCAAAATTTCGAGCCAGATCGAACGCGCGGGCTTTGAGCTCAAGTTCAACTCGGCTGCCGACGCGGATCAGGCCACGATCAATATAGATGAGGATTGTTTCGCCCAGATCATCATCAACCTGGTGGACAATGCCATCAAGTTTTCCAGCAACGCGGAACACAAAGCCATTGAGATAAGCAGTAAGCTCTCGGGCGACAGTCGGATTTTGTTCTCAGTCCGAGACTATGGTCCCGGAATCCCGAAAGACCAGATGAAAAAGATATTTCAGCTTTTCTATCGCTCAGAGTCCGAACTGACGCGAGAAACCGTCGGTACCGGTATCGGCCTGGCGATCGTGCACCAGCTGACAGTGGCGATGAACGGTAGTGTGGATATGACCAACGTCGAGCCGGGAGCGGAATTCAGGATTTGGTTCTCAATCGTTGACTAGTTTCTCGGTAGTCTCTTCGATTGATTCGATGGCCCGTATCACACCGTCTTCGGCAAGTTGCCCCGGATCGTCCTTGATCGCGCGGTAGAGGTCGGTGCCGCTATTCGACCAGCTTATGCCTTCTATACCGAGCCAGGCATTTCGCTTCTGCTTGGCTTCGTACATGGCCGCGTCGGCAATGCCGAGCACTTCTTCCCAGGTCAGAATGTCGGGCTGGTCCTTAATGAATGGATAACTGGCGAAGCCGATCGATGCCGATGTGCGCGCAACCTGGCCGTTACCCAGCGAGAAAACCCGCTGAGACAGGCTCGCCCGGATTCGCTCAGCCAGCGTCGCGGCATGTTTCCTGTTGGTCTCGCGGGCGACCACCAGGAACTCATCGCCACCCCAGCGAATGATGTCGTCGGACAATCGACATGCATCGAGGAGCACGTCGCGAACCTGCAGCAACATTTCGTCGCCGGCCTCATGGCCACAACTGTCGTTAACCGGCTTGAAGTGATCGAGGTCGACCATGAGAAACAGCAGATCGTTGTTGCCACCGGGTTTCATGGTTTCTGTCCCGTCCCGGTAATGTCGCAGCACAAGATCGACGTCCTTGGCAATCTGCTCAAACAGGTAACGACGATTTCGGAGCCCCGTCAGCGGGTCCGTCGTGCTCGCCTCAACCAGTTTGATATTGGCATCCTTAAGATCTGCGTTTCTGTTTTTTAGCTCTTTGGTGCGGTCGCGCACTTCCTGTTCGAGGCGATGGCTGTACTCGGCTTCGCGTAACAATCTCTTCTGTTGACGGTTCCAGACGCTAAAGGCCGCTAACGCAATGACTGCAGCATAAAGCGTATAAGCCCACCACGTTTGCCAGGGTGGGTAGGCCTTGGAAAGCAACATCGAGATGCCATCCTCATTCCACACGCCGTCGCTGTTCGCGGCCTTAACACGGAGCACATAGTCACCGCCGTCGAGATTCGTGTAAGTAATGCGCCGCTGAGCACCGGCTTCAACCCAGGCGCTGTCGAATCCTTCCAGCATGTATGCATAGCGGTTTTCATGCGGCGCAGCGAAGTCCAGGGCCGAAATCTCAAAGGTGACCACGTCGTCGGTGTAGTCAAGCTCAATGTCGCGCATTAGTTCGTAGGGCTTATCAGTCGAAACCGGCTGATTGAGTATAGAGAGCGACGTAAACACGACGGGCGGCGGTCGCTTGTTGAATTCAAGTTCAGCCGGATCAAATGCGTTGAAGCCGTTCGATCCGCCAAAGAATAATCTGCCGTCGCGGTTTGCATAACTGGCGCCGAAGTTGAATTCCTCGCCCTGCAAACCCTGACTCTCGTGAAAGTTCCTGACGTTGCCGGACTCGATATTGTAACTTGTCAGACCGTGGTTCGTGCTCAGCCAAAGGTTGCCTGCAGAATCCGGCTTGATGCCATAGACGGCGTTGTCGGCGAGCCCATGGCGCGTCGAAATATTCTGGAAACGTGGTGTTTCGGTTGCGTCGGTCGAACCAGTGAGGCGGTCGAGGCCGGTACGAGTTCCGACCCAGAGATTGCCGCTGTTATCCACATGCAGCGCGTAGACCGTGTTTGAGCTCAGACTCGCCGGGTCGTCGGGATCATGGCGCAGCTGCCGCCACGTGCCGCTCGCGCTTTCCAGTTTGTTGAGTCCGCCGCCATCGGTGCCGACCCAGATCGTACCGTTCGTGTCCTGCACGATGCTGGTGGCCCGCGGGCTCGAAAGCGTTGCATCGTCCGCAGGATCATGCCCGAAATTCGTGAAGACCCCGGCCAGGTTATCCAGACGACTGACGCCACCACCGAAGGTGCCAACCCATATTGTTCCTTCGCTGTCTTCCAGCAGGGACATGACGCCGTTTGCTGCAATGCTTGACGGCTCCGATGGATCATGCTGATAAACACGGGCGGTGCCACTTTGTGGATCGATACGATTCAGGCCGCCCGTCATAGTTCCGGCCCAGATTTGGCCACTGCGATCTGCCAGAAGCGCCATGACCCGATCGTCGCTCAGGCCTTCAGGATTGCCGGGGTCGTGCCTTAACTGCCGGACAGAACCGTCGGAGCGATCCATGATATTGATGCCACCGCCAAACGTGCCAACCCAGACGTTTCCGTCCGGGTCTTCTGCAAACGATGTGACTGTTCGGTTACTGAAGCTATTTTCATCGTCGCCCACCGACGGTTGGAAATGGCCAAACGACCACGAGCGGGGATTCCATTTGTTAAGGCCGCCGGTGTTGGTACCAACCCAAAGCATGCCACCGCGATCCTGGAAAATCGAAAAGACAAAGTCGTTGCTCAGACTCGCGGTATCGGTGGGGTCGTTCCTGTACGTCGCAAACGTGCCGCGCTCGACATCCATGAGATTCAGGCCGTTGTCGGTGCCGATCCAGAGATGATGCTTGTCGTCTTCGAAAATGACTTCGACCCGGTTACTGCTGAGGCTGAGGGGATCGCTGTCGCTGTGAACATAGTGTTTAAATTCCATTGACTCGGTACTAAAGCTATGCAGACCGCTGCGGGGTGTGCCTACCCACAACGTACCGTCATGGTCAATCAGGAGGCTGCTTACGGGGGTGTCACCCAGGCCGGACGGATCGTCGGGACTATTGCGATATCGGGTTATCTCATCAGTTTCAATCTCGAGTCGGTTCAAGCCGTCTCCGGTGCCAATCCAGAGGTTGCCGTCATTGTCACGTGCCAGCGCATAGATCGCGTCATTGCTAAGCGTGTTCGCATCGTCAGCCAGGTGCACGAAATGCGTGAACTCGCCTGTAGCAAGATCCAGCCGGTCCAGTCCTGAGTCACGAGTGCCCACCCACACGAAGCCGCGGGAGTCAGCCAGGACGGTGCGTATGTGATCAGTCGAAAGCGAAGCGGCATTCTCCGGATCGTGGCGATACGTGGTGAAGCTGTCCGCTTCGGGATTCCAACGTGAGATCCCACCCCCATCGGTTGCCAGCCAGAGACTGCCATCCTCTGCCAGATCCAGGTTGCGAATGAACTCGCTGGACAGCGAATTCGGGTTGCCGCGTTCGGTTCGGTAGTTCTTGAAAGCCAAGCCATCGTACCGGTCGAGGCCGCTTTCCGTCGCAAACCACATGAAGCCGGTCTGATCCTGCACGATTGCCGTCACGGTGTTTTGCGACAGGCCCTCGGTCACCGAGAGCCGGTCAAAATGCATCGCCGCTTGCTCGCGACCGCTGGCGGTCGCGGGTAAAAGCTGGGCCACGAGCACGAGCAACACGAGGCCTGCGGTACGTGACCGATTCCAGGTTGCTTTCGCCGTTCGCATAGCGCGACCCATATCCAATGCTCCGTGCATGGCCAAAGATGTCAGGCGTACAGCGCCGCAGCGGCTCTCGCTGGGCGCGGCCTGGCAGATCTCAGGTCCTCCCAAATAGTGGTCCCAAACCCGATATTTTCCAACGACCTGCGTCTCAATTTCGTCGGGCCACGAAAGCCATGGGATTGTCGCCATTCTGGTATTAACGGGTCCTCAGGCATCCGTTTTGCCTCAGCCGAACTTCTCCATGAACTCATCGGCGGGCACCGCCGGAGAGAAGTAGAAGCCCTGGCACTCCTGGGATCCCCAATCGCGCAGCGTTTCGAGCTGCTCGCGGGTTTCCACGCCTTCTGCGATTACCGTAGCCTGCAGACGCTGGGCCAGGGCCACCATGCCCGCAGCGATGGCCTCGTCCCGGGCGCTTCGACCGGCCCCGCTGACGTAGGAGCGATCTATCTTGATAACATCGACCGGCAGATCTTTCAGGTAAGCAATCGAGGCATGTCCGGTGCCAAAATCGTCGATAGAAATTCGCACGCCGACTGCCCTTAGCCTGTGAACTTCGCTGATAACCTCGTGGCGCTGATTGAGCACACCTCGTTCGCTGAGTTCGATCTCCAGCAGGCGCGAATCGATACTGTTTTCTTGCAGCGCTTTTTCGACAACCGATGCGACGTCTCCGCGAAGCAGCTGACAGAGCGACAGGTTTACGGCAATTCGGATCGGTTCCATGCCAGCATCAATCCAGCTGCGTAGCTGAGCACACGCTGAGGCGATTACAAAGTCGCCGATCTCTTTCATGAGACCGGTCTTTTCCGCCACAGGCACGAAGTCCGCCGGCGAGATCGTCCCTTCTTCGGCGTGATGCCAGCGCAGCAGCGCCTCTGCGGCGACGACCCGGCCGCTTTCCGCTTCCATGATTGGTTGATAGGCGAGTTCCAGATCGTCGTTGCGGATCGCCTCACGTAGCATTCGGTCCAGATTCAGGAGACGAGAGCTTGCGGTATCCTCAGGCTGTGTAAAGAACTGAAAACCGCTACCGGATTCCTGAGCATCAAGCATAGCGGTCTCAGCACAGTGAAGTAGATTATCTGCGCTTGAACAATCGCGCGGGAACATGGCCGCGCCGATACTGGTGGTCAGATAGATGCTTTGCCCGGCAACTTCGAAGGGTTGCTCGAGCTCGGCCAGGATCGCCTGTTTGACATGCATGATCTCATCCACGCATGCATTGGAGATCAAGAGCGCGAACCTTGCACCGCCGAGCCGGGCAGCGACCGCTGTGACCATGCCGCCGTCGGCGCTATCGATGACTTTGCGATCGCGCAGACACATTCTGAGTCGATCGGAGAACTGCTTGATCAGCCGGTTCGCGTTTTCATGTCCAACGGCGTCGTTGACCATCCGATAGCGATCAAGTCCGATGACCAAAACACTTATGCCGCGTTGCGAGTTGCCGCGGATCGTGACTGCTCGATGCAATAGGCTGCGAAAACGCTCGCCGTTCGGCAGATGAGTCAGCTTGTCGAGCCCAGCGGCCCGAGCCCGGTCGCGGTATGCGGCCTTGGCAGTTGTGTGCATGTTCTCGAGCCTGTCGCGAGTGTCTCTGAGTTTGGCGAGATTCTCGTGCGCGTGAACCGCTCGAACGGCGCGTCGTGTAATGACCTGCCAGTCGTAAGGCCTTCGCACGATATCAGTAACGTCCGCATCGATCGCAGTCGTGACCTCCGCATTGTTGGTGCATAGCGCAATCAGGGGAACGTCCTTGCCGTGAATTTCGCGGAGCGATTCCAGCAACAATTTGCCGTGTGCTCCGGTCAGTGCGGCATCCGCGACCAAGAGATTCGGCCGGGTCGCCGAAGCGATGCCAAGCGCCTCTTCGGGAGTATTGGCGACCCGCACCTCGAGGCCTGCATGCTGCAGCCATCGGGGCGCCCACTGGCGGGACAGGTTGTCGTTCGTGATCAGGAGTGCGACGCCTTTGAACTCGATCGTCTCATCGGGGCCCATATCCGGGGCCGGAGACCGCTCGGCAGACATTTTGCCGAAGTCGAGCGTAATGACTTTCCTGATAGCAGCTCTCATGAATCTACGCCGTAGCTCGTCGCCACTCGCTCGGTCGTCGTTGAGCTGTGTGGCACCGGATGAAATTTCAAAGAATAGCCGTACCCCGGGGTTAGCCGGGGTACGGCCATTCGTGCCATGACTCGGTGAGACCTACTCCTGGTTAACCCAGCTACTCATGGATGCCATCTCGGTCAGCGCGTTGGTCCACATGTATCCGTTGGTCCACATGTAACCGTTGGTCCACATGTAACCGTTGGTCCACATGTAACCGTTGGTCCACATGTAACCGTCGGAATTCACACTGCCATTGGTCCAGAGGTAACCGTTGGTCCACATGTATCCATTGGTCCACATGTAACCGTTGGTCCACATGTAACCGCTCGACGACGAGTAGCTCTCGTCCCACGTGTAGCCGTCTGATGCTGTCAGGTCGGACCCCATCACGTAGAAGTTGCCGTTGGCGTCCTGGTTGGCACGCCCGCCGAAGTGGCGCGTACCGGCGATGTCTGCATCAATATCGAGGCCCTGGTTGGCGCAATCCGCAACCGGCATCGTCGCCGCAGCCGTTGCGTCTACAAGCCCGGCGCCCTGCTGGAAGACACTGTAGGCCAGTGAAATATTCTTGCCCTTGCCTTCGACGGCGGGTCTGGCCGTGGCCATGATCGTGCATTTGACGTCATCGGCGCTCAGGCCGGGGTTTGCTTGCAGGATCAGTGCCGCGACACCGCTGACAACGCCCGCAGCCTGCGAGGTACCGGACATCTGAAAATACTTGTCGCCGGCGTAGAACTCGGGATAGGTTGTCGCCAGATGCGACTGGCTAGGCATCAAACCCAGCATGTGACCGCCCGGCACCACAACCTCGGGCTTGACGAAGCCTTCGTAAGTCGGTCCGGCGGATGAGAACGAGGCCACGAAGTCGTCGCCCTCGTTGTCCTCGGTGTAGTTGTCGGTCATCGCGCCGACAGTAATGACGTAGGGCACGTTGCCCGGCACACCGATGGTCATCGCAGCGGGGCCACGGTTGCCGGCCGCAGCGACGACGACGATATCCTGCTGCCATGCGACCATAACCGCCTGGTTGATGGGGTCGTCCCAGTAATGTGAACGCGGCTCGGCGCTGAAGGAAAGATTGAGCACCCGGATATTGTGGGCGGCCTTGTTGGCCACTACCCAGTCGATCGCGCGGATCACATCCGCGTAGGTGCCCTGACCCAGTTCATCAAAAGCCTGCACCGAGATGAGGTGCGCACCCGGCGCGATGCCGTTGTAATTACCGTTCTCTGTCACGAGGCTGGAGACCGCAATACTGGCGACGTGCGAGCCGTGACCGCCTTGATCGTTGCCGTTCATGGGATTGACTGCGACCTCGTTGCTTATCGCGTTGTAGACAACTCTCATACGCGCATTACCGGCTGAATCGTACTTGATGCCATCGTGTTTCCAGAGCCCGGTATCGAGTATCGCGATACCCACACCGCTGCCGTCGATGCCAGAGGTATGCAGGTTATTGGCCAACACCGTTGTCGGGTAATGTGTCTCCTGTATGCCGTTCCCGCCGTTCCCGCCGTCACCATTGGGATCATTACCGCCGCCTGTACTACCTTTCGCGGCCACTTCGATCGAGCCGTTGCCGTACAGACGCTGCACGTCAGAATGCGTTCGCAGGACATTTGCCTGCGCTTGGGTCAGCGTTGCTCCTACAGCACGAATGACACCAAGTTCGTGCGTTACCTCGCCGCCCGCTGCGCGAACCAGCGCCGCTACCGATTCCAGGGACTCGCCCTGCACGATGTAAGATGTGGTGATTTCCACTGCTGCCGATTCTTCGACCGACGTGTCAACAGAAAGGAAATAACCAAGACCTGCAACGATGCTGTAAATGGCGATGAAGAAAAAAACTAATTTGCGATCCATGACTGTCTTCCTTGAGAGCGTATTTATCAGGTTTTTGTCCGTTGCTTAAGGGCAAAGTCAGGTACCTGAAATGATGGGCACATTTCATCAAAGAAAGACTGGTTTGAGAGGTGTGGGTCAGAGGAGCGGCCGAAGCATTTTTGTGACGGGCGTCACATAATGCAGGCGTTAAATCAGGAATGTCCCCATTATCATAAGCTGTTGTTGGATAAGTGTTTTTCGGACCAAACAAGAAAGCAGCCGCACCGCCGGTCATCGGCGGCACGGCCTTAGGTATCGTAATGCGGTGTGAGCTACTCCTGGTCGACCCAGAGGTTAATGCCGGCGGATTCAGTCAGGGAGTTGGTCCACATGTATCCGTTAGTCCACATGTAGCCGTTTGTCCACAGATAAGCGTTAGTCCACAGGTAACCATTGGTCCACAGGTAACCATCGGCATTGACAGAGCCGTCTGTCCACATGTAAGCGTTGGTCCACATGTATCCGTTGGTCCACATGTAACCATTGGTCCACATGTAACCGTTTGTCCACATGTAGCCATTGGTCCACATGTAGCCGTCGAGGCCCATGAGGTAATAATCGCCGTTCTCGTCCTGATTGGCGCGGCCCCCGTAGTGCATTTGGTTCGTCAGATCGAGGTTGATATCCATGCCATTATTCGCACAGCCGCCTGCGTCGCTGTGTACGGCGGCATAGGCATCAACCATGCCCGCACCCTGCTGAAACACGGAATAGGCGAGCGTTCCGTCCGCCGCGACTGCTGGTCGGGCTGAACTCATGACACGACACTTGACATCGTCAGGCGTCAAAGACGGATCCGCCTGCAGCATGAGCGCAACGGTGCCAGACACAACTGCTGCTGCCTGCGAGGTTCCCGACATCGTGAAGTAGGTCCCCTTGTCGTGAAATTCAGAATGTGTGGTCGCAATTCTGCCGTTCTTCTGCATCATGGACACGACGTGACCGCCGGGAGCAACGAGTTCCGGCTTGACGAATCCCTCGTGCGTAGGGCCGGCGGCTGAGAAGGAGGCGAGAAAATCGTCGCCTGAGTCCTTCGGGGTCTCATTGTCCGACATGGCGCCGACGGTAATTACGTAAGGGACATTGCCGGGAACGCCGATGGTCATAGCATCAGGCCCCGTGTTGCCGGCGGAGGCGACAACAACGATCCCGGCCTGCCAGGCCGCCATGACTGCCTGGTTCATCGGGTCATCCCAATAGTGGGACCTCGGTGGTGCGCTAAGCGATAGGTTTAGGATGCGAATGTCGAAACGGGCCTTATTCATAACCACCCAGTTGATGCCCTGGATGATGTCCAGATAAGTGGCTTGGCCAAGACTATCAAAGGCGTCAACTACTACGAGGTTCGCGTCTGGCGCAACGCCATTCGGCCGGCGGCTCTTCTTGCTGCCCTCGCTGTTGACGATGATGCCCGCCACGTGAGTACCGTGCCCGTTCGGGTCGTGCCAGTAGGGATAGGATGATGGGTCTTCGGTGTCAAACTCGACCACATAGGTAGCCAGGATTCGAGACGCACCGTTGGTGTCGTATTTGAGTCCGTCGAAACGATGGGCCCCTGTATCGAGAACGGCGACCGTGACACCGAGACCGGTAATGCCTTCATCCCACAGTTGATCGGCCCCGATCAAATTAGGGTGCTCGGCCGTGGGTATTCCCTGGCCATTGCCACCAGCTATCTCGACAACACCGTCGAGATGGATTCGGATAGACGGGTCCGCGGCCTTCAGCTCGGAAAGCTGCGTTTCCGTCAACTGCGCACCGACAGCGTTGATGATCGTCAACTCCTGCGTGACTTCACCGCCGACGGCGCGCACGGCATCTGCCACTGTTGCCACTGATTGCCCCTGCACAATATAAGACGTAGTCGCTGCAACCGTTGCCGATTTCTCGATCGGCGCATCAGCAGACAAGATCAAGCCAGTACCGGCGACAATGCTGAGTATGGCGATGAAAGTAAGAACTAGTTTGCGATCCATGACCGTCTTCCTGTTGAGTGCGTACTTCAGGCTTCTGTCCGTGGTGCGTGTAGTCCGCAGGTGCCTGAAATGGTGAGTACATTTCATCAAAGAAAGACTGGTTTGAGAGGTGTGGGTCAGAGGAGCGGCCGGAGCATTTTTGTGACGGGCGTCACATAATGCAGGCGTTAAATAACGGGAATAATGGGGACATTCCTGATTTAGCTCGCTAAATCAGGAATGTCCCCTTTTGCTTTTCTTAACTTGCTGTTTTAAGTCGATTTGTTCGCGGACCGCGTCGAGATCGATGATCGCGCTTTCGTCGGCGACTTCGCGGCAGGCGGTCAGGAACGCAGGCACCTCGTCGGCCGGCAGTGGCTCGGTATACAGAAAGCCCTGCACTGCATCGCAGCCTTTTTCTCGCAGGAACTCCACCTGCGACTCGCTTTCCACGCCCTCGGCAATAACACTCAAGCCGAGCTCGCGTGACATCGCAATCATGGCTGAACACAGCGACTGCTGTTCGCCTGGCTCGCGAATGCCTTCGACAAAGGCGCGATCGATCTTTATTGCCTTGATCGGAAAACTTATCAGGTGTGCCAAAGAGGAGTGGCCCTGGCCGAAATCATCGAGTACCAGGCCTACACCGATATTGTTCAGCTCCTGCAGCACGGCCGCGGCCTGGCGGTTTCGCATAAGCATGCCTTCGGTCAGTTCGAGCTCGAGCTTCTGCGCGGGCAGTCCGCTGTCTGCAAGTGCTTTACTCACAAGTTCGGCGAGATCGCTGCGCGTAAATTCCTGCTGTGAGAGGTTAACGGAGACCGGCGGCAGCATGGGCTCTTCCTGCTGCCACGCCCGGGCCTGAATACAGGCGGTCTTGAGCACCCACTCGCCGATCGCGAAAATCAGGCCCGTGGCTTCCGCCAGTGGGATCACCTCGTCCAGCGGCACACTGCCGCGCAGTGGATGTATCCAGCGCAGCAACGCCTCGAGCCCGGCGACATGGCCGGTGCCCAAATCGATGCGTGGCAGGTAGCGCAGTTCGAGTTGCTCTTTCTCGATCGCCCAGCGAAGCTCGTTCTTGACGTCGAGCCGCTTCAGCGACCGGAACTTCATCGTATTGGAATAGAATACGCGGCCATTGACGCCGAATATCTTCGCCTCATCGAGCGCGACGCGCGCGTTCTTCAACAGATCCTGTGCATTGTCACCATCGACCGGATAGAGGGCGATGCCGATGCTCGGCGTAATCTGAAGATTATGGCCCTCGAAACTGACGGGCTCCTCGAACGCGTCCTGTACGCGGCTTGCGACCGTAGTTACGTCCTCACGAGAGTCGATATCGGCGAGCACCAGCACGAACTCGTCACCGCTGATTCTGGTCAGGCTGTTGTTGCCCGAATCGTCGATGCGTGCGAGCTTGTCGGAACTCCGCAGACAGCGTTCGATGCGCCTGGCGGTCACCTGCAACACGGCATCACCGACCGCGCGACCGAGCGTTTCGTTGATTCGAGTAAATCGATCGATGTCGATGCAAAATGTGGCAATGCCGCGTTCGCGCAGCTTCGCATCAGCGACAACTGTTTCGAAATGCGACATGAAGGTGTCGCGCGTCGTGAGACCCGTCAGCGTGTCCGACATGTTGCGATCCCTGCCGCCCGCACCAGGCTTGCCGTCGGAGACATTGCGGATGATCATCAGTACGCGATCGCGCCCCCGTACGAGCAAACGCATCTCGTAGTTGCTGGCTGCAGCGCCCTTGCTTAGTTCAAATTCGAAACTGTTCCCATCGCGGGACCGCAGAGCGCGCTTTATGTTCTGCAAGACCAGCTTTGCTACGTCAGCCGGCCACACGTCCTTGATCATTTTCCCTTCGATATCCTCGGGGCAAAGCACCCGATCCTGATTGCCGCCGCCGAGATATCGTCGGAACGAACCGTTTCTACCGGCGATGAAGAATGCATCGGGAACAGTGTGAAACACGTCCGATTCAGTTGTCTTTAATGCTCTGATACCGCTCAGTGTGCGCCCTGTGTCGCCGAGCGACTGGACGTGCTTGCGGAGTGCGTTCGTGTCGAGCGGTTTCGTGAAGACCATGGTGATTTCGGCGTCATAGGCACGGCGCAGCGCCGGTCGGCTGTCGTTATCCGAGAGCAGAATCAGCGGAATGAAGTCGCAGGCGGGTGACCGACGAATCGACTTGCACAGCGCGAGCGAATTCTCTCCCCCAACTTCGGCATCGACGAAAATAACGGCAGGGGTCATCTCAGAGATAATCGAGATGGCTGCGTCAGAATCACCGCACTCGACGACCTGATAACCTTCGGATTCCATTGCCTTTCGGGCTAGCCGACAGGTCTTGCTGTCGCTGGAAATCACGAGTGCCCGACCCAGTTCTCCGCGTGGGATGTCTTGCGACGTAGGCACCATTCAGGTTCCAGAGATTCCGGACAATGTCATTATATCGGCCAGATCGCCGAGAACTTGAGGCGTCATGCGGGCTTCGGGTTTGTGAGCGGCTGCGTCTGGCAAACCTCAACAGCCCGCATGGCAGTTCTTCAAATCGTGAACCGTACCCGGGCAAGATGCCGGATAGCGCGCGACACTTACTGCCCGAATTTATCGGCAGCAGGAACACCACGATGATGCGTCGCTTCAAAACCATTGCCTTTATCATCAATAGCAAGGCGATCGTCATCTCTGCACTGGCCGTTTTGTCAACGTATCTTTGTATACGCTGGAACGTGACGGCCAATTACCCGTTGACGCTAATTGCGACTGCGATCGTGTTTCCCATCGTATTTTCCATTAACAGCGCCTACAAACGCAGGGAGGCCGTGTTGGATGACTATGCCTCTATGAAGGCGCACGGCCGAGCTATCTATTTTGCGACCCGAGACTGGCTCGACAAAACAGACGATGACAAGCAGCGGAAATGTCGCTCGCTGCTTGGCGACTTGCTGCGATCCAGTCGGGAACTGTTCAATGCTCCGCGCGCAGAAATGCTCGATCGCGAAGAGCAGGTGTATGGTTGCTTCTCAAACTTGTCGCGATTCATTCGAGAGGATCTGCGTCAGGCAGGTCTCGCCTCGGGAGAAGTGTCGCGGTGTAATCAGTATCTTTCGAAAATGATGCTCGCCTTCGAGCAGGTCAAGCATATATATCAGTATCGAACGCCACGCACTTTGCGAGCGTTTAGCGACTTCTTCATCACCATCTTGCCGCCCCTGTACGGACCGTATTTTGCGTACGTCGCGAAAGATTTCTCCTTCGGCCTTACTTACGTGATGCCAGTGCTGTTTGCGCTCGTGCTCGTGAGCCTCGATAAGATCCAGGAGCATCTGGAGAACCCGTTCGACCAGGTTGGCCAGGATGACGTGATGATCAATGCCGAGAAATTCATGGATCGGCTTCACGCAGGCGCGCGGACGCAGACACAAGATCGCGCCGCCTGATCAGAGCGCAACAAAACAAGAACCTGCGCCCAAACGGCTGATTCAACTGCCGCGCGCCTCAATAGCCCGAGATGCCTCGATAGTCCCAGACTAATGGAATTATCCGGGTGCTGGGGAGGTCTATTACGTAAATATGCTTTGACTTATGTTAACAAATGTTAGCTGCGTCACATTCTCGATCGGCTAGCGCTAGTAGTCTCTATGGAGCGCGAATAGCCAATGAATGGAAGCACAGTTTGATCCGAGGATGAAATGACTCATGCGGCGGTTAGTAGGGAAACTTTTTTTATTTGATGCATTGAATCGGCTTTCTTAACCCAGGAGGAACACCATGAGTATCTTCGGTAATTACCAGTCCCGCTTTGAAGATACACAACAAGAAGAATATAGCCTCGAAGAATACCTCAAGATTTGCAAAAGCGATCCGTCCGCTTATGCTACCGCCGCCGAACGCCTGTTGCTGGCTATTGGCGAGCCCGAACTTGTCGACACGGCAAAAGATCCACGCCTGTCGCGAATCTATTCCAACAAAGTCATCAAATGTTACTCGGAGTTCAGCGACTTCTACGGGATGGAGGAGTGCATCGAGCAAATGGTGTCGTTCTTCCGTCACGCGGCCCAGGGACTCGAAGAGAAAAAACAGATCTTGTATCTATTGGGACCGGTCGGTGGCGGCAAGTCGTCGTTAGCCGAAAAGCTCAAGGAGTTGATGCAAAGACAGCCGCTGTACGCCCTCAAAGGGTCCCCGATACAGGAATCACCACTCGGCCTTTTTAATCCAAACGAAGACGCAAAAATTCTTGAGGAAGAATTCGGCATACCGTCACGTTATGTACAGGGCATCATGTCGCCCTGGGCGGCCAAGCGTCTTCGCGAGTATAACGGCGACATCCGCCAGTTTCGTGTCGTCAAGCTATTTCCGTCGATACTCAATCAATTAGCGATTGCCAAGACCGAGCCCGGAGACGAGAACAACCAGGACATTTCTGCACTTGTTGGCAAAGTGGATATTCGCAAGCTCGAGGAGTTCAGGCAAAACGATCCCGATGCCTACAGCTTCTCGGGAGGACTGTGCCATGCCAATCAGGGCATCCTCGAATTCGTTGAGATGTTCAAGGCGCCGATAAAAGTATTGCACCCGCTACTGACAGCGTCGCAGGAAATGAACTACAACGGAACCGAGGCCATTGGTTCGATTCCGTTCGAGGGCGTTATCCTTGCGCACTCGAATGAGGCCGAATGGCAGACGTTTAAGAACAACAAGAATAACGAGGCGTTTATTGACCGTGTTTACATCGTCAAGGTGCCGTATTGCTTACAGGCCACCGAAGAAATACAAATATACGAGAAGTTACTACGCAACAGCTCGCTCAGTGAGGCGCCTTGCGCGCCGGATACTCTGCGCATGCTGGCGCAATTCTCGATTCTGACACGGCTCAAAGAGCACGAAAATTCCAGCGTCTACTCGAAACTCCGCATTTATGACGGTGAGAATCTCAAGGATATTGATCCGAAGGCGAAGTCGATACAGGAATATCGTGATAGCGCCGGCGTTGACGAGGGCATGGACGGATTGTCGACGCGTTTCGCCTTCAAGATCTTGTCCAAGGTTTTCAATTTCGACGCCGAGGAGACGGCCGCAAACCCCGTGCACCTGTTGTACGTGCTCGAAAAGCAAATCGAGCAGGAGCAGTTTCCCGAGGATACGCGCGACCGCTATGTCAACTTCATCAAAGAGTACCTGACGCCGAAATACATCGATTTCCTCGGCAAGGAAATCCAGACGGCCTACCTCGAGTCGTACTCGCAGTACGGACAGAATATTTTCGATCGCTATATCACCTATGCGGATCTCTGGATACAGGATCAGGACTTCCGCAATCCGGAAACGGGTGAAATTCTCGACCACGGTGCGCTGAATGAGGAACTCGAGAAGATCGAGAAGGCCGCCGGCATTGGCAATCCGAAAGATTTTCGCCACGAAGTTGTCAACTTTGTGCTCCGTGCGAGAGCTTCAAACGCGGGCAACAATCCGGCCTGGACGAGCTATGAAAAACTTCGCCTGGTCATCGAAAAGACGATGTTCTCGAGCACCGAGGACTTGCTGCCCGTCATTTCGTTCAATCCGCGGGCCTCGGAAGAGGACCAGCAGAAGCACGAAGACTTTGTGCAGCGCCTGACGGAGTATGGCTACACGAAGAAGCAGGTCAGGCTGCTATCGGAGTGGTATTTGAGGGTGCGTAAATCGCAGTGATGTGTCATGGCGTTTCTCATTATCGATCGACGGCAGCAGGGCAAACAAAAGAGTGCCGTTAATCGCCAGCGATTCCTGAAACGGTTTCGCAAGCACATCAAGGAAGCGGTGACCGATGCTGTCAATAAGCGCAGCATTACGGACATGGAGCGTGGCGAAGAGATCTCGATCCCAAAAAAAGACATCTCTGAGCCTATATTCCGCCAGGGGAAGGGCGGTAAGCACCATCGCGTGCTGCCTGGTAACAAGGAATTTGTTCGCGGCGATCGCATCGACCGGCCGAAGGGCGGCAGTGGTGGCGGCGGTGGCCAGGCCAGCAACCAGGGCGAAGGCATGGATGAGTTCGTTTTCGAACTCAACCAGCAGGAGTTCCTCGACTTCATGTTCGAGGATCTCGAACTGCCTAACCTCGTCCGCAAGCAACTCAAAGATTCTGATTCCTACAAGCTCGTCAAAGGTGGCTACCTGCGCGATGGTATTCCGGCCAGACTAAACGTCGTGCAATCGCTTCGAGGCGCCAAAGCACGGCGTATCGCTTTGGGCGGCGCAATCCGTCGCGATATCAAAGCCCTCGAGGAGGCACTTGAAGAACTCGGCGCTGATGAGGACTCTGGGGAGCGCCGGGAAATCGCGGCCAAGCTCGAGCGTTCACGACGACGACTAAACCAGATTCCGTTCCTTGACGACTTCGATCTGCGCTACAACAACATGATTCAGCAACCGACGCCGACCACGAGTGCGGTCATGTTTTGCCTGATGGACGTATCAGGATCCATGACACAGGACATCAAAGATCTCGCCAAGCGCTTCTTCGTACTGCTGCATCTGTTCCTCAAGCGGCATTACGAGAAAACTGAAGTCGTCTTTATTCGCCACCACACCAAGGCCGACGAGGTCGATGAGGAAGAGTTCTTTTATTCGCGGGAGACTGGCGGCACCGTCGTGTCGAGCGCACTTGAACTCATGAACACGATCGTGCGCGAACGCTATCCGACAGATAGCTGGAACGTCTATGCCGCGCAGGCATCCGATGGCGAGAATTGGCAGGACGATTCGCCAAAATGTCGCGATTTGCTCATCAAAAGCCTGCTGCCGCTGGTGCAGTATTACGCCTACGTCGAAATCTCATCAGGCAAGGAACAGGAGCTGTGGCACGCCTATGGTGAAATCCCCGAGTTGTTTCCGGACCGTTTTGCCATGCGCAACGTGAAAGAGCCCGCAGACATCTTTCCGGTGTTCCGTGACTTGTTCGAACGGAAGTCGACGTGAGCAAGCGAGAGCCGATCGCGGAAGGTTCGGAGTGGACGTTCGAGGCGCTGGACAGCTTCGAACGGGAAATCGGCCGTATCGCAGCCGAGAAGTACCGCCTCGATACCTACCCCAATCAGATCGAGATCATCTCTGCCGATCAAATGATGGATGCCTATTCATCTGTCGGCATGCCGGTCGGCTACCATCACTGGTCATTCGGCAAACAGTTCCTGAGTACTGAGCAACGTTATCGCAAAGGCCATATCGGTCTCGCTTACGAGCTCGTGATCAACTCGAACCCGTGTATCGCTTATCTGATGGAAGAAAATAATTTGACCTTGCAGGCGCTCGTGATTGCACATGCCTGCTTTGGTCATAACTCTTTTTTCAAAGGCAATTATCTTTTCCGCGAATGGACCGACGCCAGTGCAATCGTCAATTACGTTTTGTTCGCCAGAGACTACATCAGTGAATGCGAGGAGCGTCATGGGGTAGACGCCGTGGAATCACTACTCGATTCGTGCCACGCGCTCATGAACCTCGGGGTCGATCGGTTCCGTCGTCCGCGCCCGATTTCGGCGGAGGAGGAAAAGCAGCGTCAGAAAGAGCGGGAAGACTACCTGCAGAAGCAGGTCAACGATCTCTGGCGCACGATTCCAAAGAAGAAGAAGAAGAAAAAGGAGAAATGGCCCCGCTTCCCCGCAGAGCCGCAAGAGAACCTGTTGTACTTCATCGAGAAGAACGCGCCGCTACTTGAGCCCTGGGAACGCGAGATCGTGCGCATCGTGCGCAAGATCGCTGTGTACTACTATCCGCAACGCCAGACCAAGGTCATGAACGAGGGCTGGGCGACGTTCTGGCACTACAACCTGATGAATGATCTGTACGACGAAGGACTGATTACCGAAGGCAATGTCCTCGAATTCCTGCAGTCGCACACAAACGTCATCTATCAGCCGGAATTCGATTCACCGTACTATTCCGGCATTAATCCCTACACACTGGGATTTGCGATGTTCTCCGACATGCGCCGCGTTTGCGAGAACCCGACCGATGAGGATCGGCGCTTTTCCCCGGAATACGCGGGTAGTGACTGGCTCGAGACAGCGCATCACGCGATGGCCAACTACAAGGATGAAAGTTTCATCCTGCAGTTCCTGTCGCCGAAGGTGATTCGTGACCTGAAGCTGTTCAGCATCCTTGATGACGACGCCGATCGCGCGATTCAGGTTACGGCGATCCATGACGACGACGGCTACCACCACGTGCGAGAGCAGCTTGCCGACCAGCACAATCTCAGCAAGCAGGAGCCGGACATTCAGGTCTGGGAAGTGTCACTGCGAGGCGACCGCTCCATCACTTTGAAACACTTGCAACGGGATCGCGTCCCTCTTGATGAGGATGACGCCAAGGAAGTGTTGAAGCACGTGCATCGCCTATGGCGCTTTGACGTGCATGTGGAGTCGCATCGAGACGACGACGTGCATCGTGTCTATCATTGCAACGACGACAAAGTGTGGATCGACTCTGGAGAAAGCAGCAAAGCCGAAGCGACAAGCTAGCGCGTCAGTGCTGGTGTTTGCCTAAAGCCGGAGTTAGCACCCCAGCACTTGGAGCGTGTTCGAAGTTGCCCGAAGCAGCCGCATCCAATCTGCGCATACGCCAATTGTCAATCCAGGTGATGATCGGATCCATCCGCTCGACATCCTTTTTGACTTTATACGCAGGCATCTCGTAGATGCCGATGCCATAAGCGGCAGCATATACGTAATTCTGGCTGTCACGCAGTTCCGCAATGATCGGAATCTCCAGGCTCGTAAGAAATCGCATCAGCATGCGGTAGCTTTTTGTATTCTGTCGCGTGCGATTAGCGATAATCGCCAGGTTGTGGTTGCGCCTGTCGAGTTGAGCGACCAATAAGAGGTTAGCGATGAAACCGGCGGCGGAATAGATATCGATTTCGGACGGCACCACCGGAATCAAAATGCTGTTCGCGTCGTACGTCTGGTAGTAGAGCTGATCGTCAGACAATGCTGCCGGAACGTCGACGATCATGTGCCTTGATCCGGGCCATGCGTGCAACTCGGTGCCTTTTCCAGCCTGGGTGCAGTGTTCGTAGGCGGCAATACCGTAGATTTTTGGTCGCTGTGCCGGGCGATTGTTCAGCCAGCGCATGCTGTATCCATGCGGATCGCAGTCGATTAATGTCGGAGGAGGGCCGCGCCGCGCAAAGAAACTGGCAAGGTTGGTTGCGAGTGTCGTCTTGCCGGAGCCGCCTTTCGGATTCAGAACGACAATCTTGTGCAGATCGTCTCGATTTGGGTTGCTGTCCATCGTACCGGCCGGGTGCACCTCCCTTTCAGTCTCGATTGAATGGCGCGACAGCTCAGCTCAGCGGTATTCGAGTCCCTTCCACACCCAAGCGGAGTTACGCGAACTGCCTGCATTTTACGCTATTACGTCGCATTCGTCGAATGCGGCAAATGGTCACTCATTATCTCTATACCTTCGAGCGAACCAGCGATTAGATACCTATGCGCGAGAACGCCGATCAGGATACCTGCTTCTGCTCGACGTACTGCATGACAAGCTCCCGAAGCGCGGTCAGAGGTAGCGCGCCATCTTTTAGAATCACATCGTGAAAATCACGAATGTCGAACCTGTCACCAAGCGCTTCCTGCGCCTCGTTACGCAGACGTAACAGTTCCATCATACCGACCTTGTAAGCGGTCGCCTGACCGGGATTAACGATGTAGCGCTCGATCTCAGAAACAACATCACTTTCTGCCATGCCGGTGTTGGTCAACATGTAGTCAATCGCTTCTTCCCGGGTCCAGCGCTCGGCGTGGATGCCGGTGTCCACGACGAGGCGCACGGCGCGGAATAATTCGGCCTGCAAGCGTCCGAGGTTATCGTAGGGGTCGGTTTGAAAGCCCATCTCCCAGGCCAATCGCTCCGCGTACAGGCCCCAGCCCTCGGAGTAGGAAGTGAAACGGGATTCCTTTCTGAACTCGGGGATACCCTGCAGCTCAGTTTGGATCGCTATCTGAAAATGGTGCCCCGGAACGCCTTCGTGATACGCAAGCGTGCGCATGCCGTATTTGGGCGTGGCCTTGATATCGAAAAGATTGGCGTAGAACGTCCCTGGCCGGCTGCCATCCCGGGAGGGTTGATTGTAGTAGGCGCCGGGTGCCGTTTCCTGGCTGAATTCCGGCACCCTTTTAACGACGATGTCTGCTTTGGGTGTGATGTTGAATGCGGCAGTAATCCCTTCCGCGATTTCGTCAATAATGGCGGCATAGTCCTCGAGAATCTGCGCCCGCCCCGCATCGGTATCGGGGTAATAGAACCGTTCCTCATTGGCGAGCTGGTCGAACAGCGCTTTGACGCCCAACGAAGCGTCGTATCCCTCTGCGGCAAATATCTCCAACATCTCGGCTTGAATGCGCTCGACTTCGGCCACACCGATGGCGTGAATCTCATCGGCCGTCATGTCCGTCGTCGTGTTGTTGCGCAACTGGTAGTTGTAATAGTCCTTGCCATCGGGGAGTTTCCACGCGCCTGCATCGTCATTGGACTTGGCCCGCAGTCCGGTAAAGTAGTCGATGTATCCCTGATATGCGGGGTACACGACGTTCTCGATTTCCGTTTTTGCAGAGTCCAGGAATGCCTGCCGATCCGGCTCACCAATTTCGTCAACCGCTTCCAATTTGCCTTTGAAGGACACGTAGAGCACATTTTCCTCGGCAAGCTGGTCGACAAACTCCTGCATAATGTCGATAGATTTGTCGATGACGAAGGTCGGCGGAATGATCCCCCTCTCTTCGCGGATCAAGAGCCCTTCCATATTTTGATCCAGCTTGATGCCGATCTTGGAAAGCCGGCTGATGTAATGCTCTGCGTCTTCGCTGGAGTTAACCTGATGAAAGGTGTCCAGAAACCGCGGAATCGCATTTTGTAGCCCGAACAACTGATTGACGGGATAGTTATGGTAGCGGAATTTCTGATCCTCTTCCGGGTTACCCAAGAGCTCTTTCAATACCTTTACTGAGAGCATCTCGTCTGCGGTCAGTTCGTCCTCATCATACTCGGCCACCGTGTCCATGATTTCATAAAGGAATTCAAAGTCCCTGTCGGTGGCTGCCTCCGTATTATCATCCCATTCGGCGTTGTGGCCGTTAATCCCCAACTGTTCCAACATGCCCATGGCGGTCAGGGTTTCGGGCTTATCCCAAATATACTGGATGAACGCGCGATTGAAGAAATTGTTGATGTAGAAGGGTTTCGCGTACCATTCATGCGCGGCGAACGAACCCGCCAGCACCAACAGGACTGCAATGGTCAGTCCGGTGTACTTAAAGAATTTCCTGACCTTGCCTGCCATGACGAACTTCCTCTCATCAGTTGTCCTCGGAGAATACCACCGCGCGGCCGGAGTCTGGTACCCTGCCACGATGAAACCGAATCTAGCCACGATCGCGTTACTTGCAGCGGGCCTGGCCGGCTGTATTTCGCACGACGGAACTTACGCGCCCAGTTGCATCGCATACGCGGGCAGTAACATCACGCTCAACGATGGTGAATTCGTCTGGGAGAAATTCACGGATGAGGTGGTCGTGAATGACGACGGTGAAATTGTCGACCAGTTTCCGGGTTATCCGATGCGCGGTGCGTATCGTATCGATGGGCAAATAGTATTGATGACGTCCGCCGAGGGCGAGTCCATGGATAACATGTACCTTCACCGGCACGACAATCACACCTATCTATACACCGCGCGACAATTTGAGGAGCGGAAGTCGAGTGGCAAGAATGCTGAGTGCGCGCTCATGCTTGCTGGCGATTCCGACGAGAAATAGCGCGATTCCGCGGAAAGTGAGAACCAGTGCACACTTTTGGCTGCGAGGTTGACCATAAGCGATGGCTGGTACCTTGTTGTATGCGAGCCCATTTGATTAGCTTAGGAATTGTCTGGGACGACGGGGCAGGGCACCTATGAAGGCCTTCACATGGATAGTGGCAAGCGCAGTTCTGGGCATTTCGTCCACGCTGTACGCCAGTGAATCAAGCGGCGTGATCGTGTCGCATTACGAACCGCTGCAAAAACTGAGCATTGTTAATAAAGACGCTGGGGCGAGCCAGAAGCTTCAGGTAACAGGGCCTGTAACGCTTAGCTTCGATGCCCTGGGTAGGGCTTTCGACCTGCAACTGGAACCGAACCACGGCCTGATGTCAGCGGTGTCCCGCAATACGCTTGCGAGTGGTGTCGGGATATATCGTGGCCACATGGCCGGTAACCCGGAGTCCTGGGTTCGTATCGTTGTGTACGATGGTATGCCGACAGGCCTCGTCTGGGACGGCGAACAGCTGTTTGCGATCGAAGCGCCGGGCGACAGCGCACTGCAAATAAGCTCGCCGGTCATCTATCGGCTTGCTGATGTATTCATCGAGCCCGGGAGCATGAGTTGCGGGACCGAAACAGTGTCAGGCAACGGCGCAGCGACGTACCAAAAACTGGTCGGCGAACTATACACCACGATCTCTCAGGCGCCTGGTGCTGTCGAGGAGATCGACTTCGGCGCCGTCGGCGATTATGAATTCACGAACGCCAAGGGCGGCGACGCGAATGCCGCTGCAGCAATCACAACCCGTCTCAACAATGTTGACGGAATCTTCAGTCAGCAGCTTGGCGTACAAATAAATATTCAGGAAATGGCAACGTTCAGCGATCCCGCCGATCCGTTTACAGATACGGGCGACGCGAGCGCGCTGCTCGTTGAGTTGGCGACCTACCGGCAAGCCACGCCGGCGCAAAACAGTCAGGGCCTCACGCACCTCTACACGGGACGGAATCTTGATACGTCTACGGTCGGCATTGCGTACACGGGCGCACTATGTAGTAGCTTTTTCGGCGCGGGACTCAGCGAAGGTAATGGTAGCGCCACGTTTGACAGCCTGATCGCCGCGCATGAAATCGGCCACAATTTCGGCGCGCCGCATGACGCCCAGGCCGGTTCCCCTTGCGAATCGGAACCGGATACGTTTCTGATGGCACCGTCGCTGAACAGCAACGACCAGTTTTCCGCCTGCAGCATTACTGAAATGCAGGACGACATAGCGGCGGCACGCTGTATCAATCCGTTGCCGTCCGTGGATATGGCCATTTCTCTGAATAGCCCGGTAGCGACGGTACTGCTCGGCGCGAACACGGTGCTTACTTACGATGTACCCAACAATGGCACACTGCAGGCAACGAACGTTGTGGCAGATTTCACGCTGCCGGGTACTCTGACCATCGAGTCCGTTACGGCGTCTGCAGGCACTTGTACCGATGGTGCCGGTACCGTGAACTGCCTGTTGGGCGATGTTGCCGGACTTAGCAATCGTACGATAACCATTACGACGACACCCACGTCTGTCGGTGTAGGAATGTTGAATGCGGCCGTGACTGCCGATGTCGACGACGTACCCGGCAATAACCTGGAAGCTCTGCAGGTTACCGTCGATCCGGCAGTGGAACTCGTCGTGAACGCGCCGGCGACAGCGTCAGTCAGGATTGACCAAAGCACGACGGTCAGCGCAACGTTGGAAAACCGCTCAGTTCTGGCCGCCACCGGCGTTACTCTGAGTATCTCGCTTAACGCGGGGTTGAGGGCCGATTCTGCAACCTGGTCGATCGGAACCTGCACGGTTACGGCACAACAGATCGATTGCCAGGCGGCCAATTTCGCCGCACAGTCGAGCTCGGCGCTGAATATCGGCGTCACCGGTGTCTCTGAAGGCGGGAAGCGCTACACCGTGACCCTGTCATCCAATGAGGTGGATACTGACCTGGCGAATAACAGCGTTGACGGTACCGTGAGAGTCAATGCACCGAAGGACGAAGGTGGCGGAGCCATCGGTCCCGCGTTCCTGTGGCTGCTTGCTTTGATCACGGTGCTGGCGCGTCGAGGCAGGCGATCGCTTTTGTAATCGCCCGGCGAGTTGGCTTGCCGTTGCACAGATCTCATTGATCGGATCCCGTATTCCTCAAATACGGTCGCTACCGATTGTAGCGGCAGCTCTTTCTGTCGGTCGGGGCCAGCCTGCCGGCCCTCAGTCCGACTCAATTCGACGTACTCGCCTTTCACGGTCTCGATCGCTGCGCTAATGTAGCGGGCTGTTTGGTCCGATATACAAACGCACCTACGGAGCTAGTGGTTTGCCCCAATGGTGTGATTTGGGTCGTTGACGCAACATTTTGCTAGCAAAGCATCCCCAAATACACATTTCGGTGGTCAAAAACATGAAAAAACAGCTGATCTACTCGTTTGCCGATGGCGATGGCCACAATAAGAAATTGCTTGGCGGAAAGGGCGCAAATCTGTGCGAGATGACCCAGATAGGCATCAACGTCCCACCTGGCTTTGTCATCACCACCGAGGCGTGTCTTGACTATCTAGAGGCAGACGAACTGCCGCACGAGCTAATGGCGTCTGTCAAAGACGAAATCGGCCAGCTCGAGTCCGCGACGGGCAGGTCCTTTGGGGCAGGTCACAATCCGCTATTGGTCTCGGTACGCTCTGGCTCGGCCCTGTCCATGCCGGGAATGATGGACACGATTCTGAATCTGGGCCTGAACGACGAAACTCTCGCTGGCCTGATTCAACAGACCGGTGACGAGCGGTTCGCGTATGACGCATATCGCCGCTTTATTCAGTTGTTCGGCAAAGTGGCGTTAGGCATCGAGGACGAAAAATTCGATGAGCATTTCGATGCGGTCAAAAAGCGAGTCGGCGTCAAGGCAGATGTGTCGCTGGAAGCAAGCCATCTAAAAGAAATCAGCGAAAAGTTTCTCGTCGTGGTGCGTCGTGAGACAGGCAACGATTTTCCGCAAGACGTAATGATGCAGTTGCGACTCGCGGTAGAAGCAGTCTTTCGTTCCTGGAGCGGTAAACGCGCGGTCGATTATCGCCGCGAATTCCACATTACACCTGACATGGCCAATGGCACTGCCGTAAATATCTGCACGATGGTTTTTGGCAACATGGGCGATGATTGTGCGACCGGCGTCGGTTTTACGCGCAACCCCGGAACCGGCGACAACGAGATGTTCGGTGAGTACCTGACCAACGCACAGGGCGAGGACGTTGTCGCAGGCATTCGTACGCCGAAGCCCTTACAGGAAATGGACAAAGAGATGCCGGCGCAATTTTCGCAACTCGTGGAACTGCGTAACAAGCTCGAAAAACATTATCAGGAGATACAGGACTACGAGTTCACGATCGAAAAGGGCACGCTTTATTGTTTACAGACGCGCAATGGAAAAATGAACGCGGCCGCTTTGGTCAAGACATCGGTCGACATGTATCAAGAGAAGTTGATTTCGAGGGAGCAGGCGTTACTCCGAATTGATCCGGAGTTATTGGAGCAGCTACTGCACCCGAGCCTGGACCCCGACAGCGCAGTGCAGCCGATCGCGTCGGGTTTGCCGGCATCCCCTGGGGCCGCGGCAGGCAAGTGTGTATTTGACGCGGACCTGGCGGAAAAGCTCGGCAAGTCCGGAGAGAAAGTCATTCTGGTTCGCGAAGAGACACGGCCCGAGGACATCCATGGTTTCTTCGCCGCCGAGGGCATTCTGACCAGCCGCGGCGGAAAAACATCTCACGCAGCAGTGGTCGCGCGGGGGATGGGCAAGCCATGCGTTGCTGGTGCCGAGGGCATAGAGGTCGATGTCGCGCAACGTATTGCCATGGTCGGTGAGCACATCCTTCATGAAGGCGACATCATCACACTGGATGGCGCAACCGGTGAGGTCTATCTGGGTGCGATACCGACGCTGCCGGCGCATTTTTCCGAAGACCTGAAAGTTCTTCTCGACTGGGCGGACGAGGTCGCGGACATGAAGGTGATGGCCAATGCCGATACGCCCGACGCGGCGAGAAAAGCGCATGAATACGGCGCCATGGGCATCGGGCTGTGCCGTACCGAACGAATGTTCAATGCCAGCGATCGCCTGCCCATCGTGATCGACATGATCCTCGCAAATAATGAGGCAGACAGAAAAGTGGCACTGAAGCACTTGCTACCGATCCAACGTGCCGATTTCATTGAGTTGTTCTCTGTGATGTCACCTGATCCGGTGACGGTGCGCTTGCTGGATCCGCCGATGCACGAGTTTTTGCCGACGGAGCATCAACTGCTGCAGCAGGTCGAGAACTTGCGCCTCTATCGGGATGTCGTCAGGGGCCGTCAGACTGCGCTCGCCTCGATCGCATCGGCACCACCGCTGCCTGAGGTTTTCACCGAGCTCAGCGAGGAACATGTTATTGATGCCCTGACGAAAAAAGAAATGATGCTGCAAAAAGTCCGCGAGCTGCAGGAAACCAACCCGATGTTGGGTCACCGCGGTGTGCGACTGGGGATCACGTATCCTGAAATCTACGCGATGCAAATTCAGGCGATACTGGAAGCAGCACTGGAATGCGCCAAGAACGGTATTGAGGTGCGGCCCGAAATCATGGTGCCACAGGTCATCACCGCACAAGAGCTCGCGCACGTCAGGCGCACGGTCGACGAACTGACAGATCAGCTCGAGAAAGAGTCCGGCAAAAAGCTGCAGTTCAGTTTTGGCACGATGATTGAGACTGTGCGCGCCTGTACCCGAGCAAAGCACCTGGCAGCCAGTGCCGAGTTTTTCTCTTTCGGTACCAACGACCTCACGCAGGCCGTTTTCTCGTTCTCGCGTGAAGACGCGGAGAATAAATTTCTGCCAATGTACAACGACTCCGGAATCCTGCAGGACAATCCGTTCGAGGTGCTGGACATAAAGGGCGTCGGCCAACTTATCGAAATGACGGTGCAACGCGGCAGGGAAGTGCGCAACGACCTCAAAATTGGTATTTGCGGTGAACAGGGCGGTCACCCGGAATCAATCCGCTTCTGCCAGCACGCTGGGTTGAACTACGTCTCTTGTTCCGGCCCGCGTGTGCCGATAGCGAGACTGGCGGCCGCGAATGCGAAGTTGCGTGAAGCAGAGTCTCAGTACTGACTAAGCGGCGGGCCTCGCGCCTTCGCCGAATTGCAGCTCGGCGAGACGCGTATACAGCGAATCGCGCCTGATCAATTCGTCATGTGAGCCGATGTCGACGATTCTGCCGTGGTCCATGACGACAATACGGGTCGCTTTGAGCACCGTCGCGAGCCGGTGGGCGATAATAATCGTGGTCCTTCCCTCCATCAGGTGTTCCAGGGCCTCCTGCACCACACGCTCGCTTTCAGCATCGAGAGAACTTGTTGCCTCGTCGAGCAACAGGATCGGGGGGTCTTTCAATATGGCTCTTGCGATGGCAATGCGTTGTCGCTGGCCGCCGGAAAGCCGGGTACCGCGTTCGCCGAGAAAGGTCTCGTAACCCTCGGGAAGCTGGCGGATGAAGGCGTCTGCTGCCGCCGCCTCTCCCGCCGCCTCGATTTCGCCATCCGTCGCATCGGGGCGGCCGTAGCGTATGTTCTCTTTTGCCGTGGTCCCAAAGATCACGGTCTCCTGCGGCACCAGACCAATACGAGCCCTCACTGCTTCAGGTGCTGCCTGCGAAATATCGACGCCATCGACCTTGATACAACCGGACTCGGGGTCGTAAAAGCGCAGCAGCAATTGAAACAAGGTGCTCTTGCCGGCCCCGGATGGACCGACAATCGCGAGCGTTTCGCCGCTGACGACCTCGAGGTCGAAGTTATCGATGGCCAGGGTTTCCGGTCTGGATGGGTAGCGAAAAGAGACCGTTTGCAGACGAATACGGCCGTCGCTGTGCTCAGGTAATGCCACGGCATCGGGCGGCGCGACAATGCCGGGTTTTGATTCGAGCAGTTCGACGAGTCGTTCCATGGCGCCGGCGCCGCGCTGCACCTCACCCCACATTTCGCTCAGTGCGGCAGAGGAAGTTGCCACGAAAATGGCATAAAGAAGAAACTGGCCCAGCTGCCCGCCGGTCATCTCACCGCGCATTACCGCGTGCGTTCCGATCCACAAAACAAATGTGATCGCACCGAAAATGAACAGGATCGCTGTACCTGAAAGTAACGCACGTACGCGAATACGCTGCACGCCGGTCTGAAACGCGATGCGCACAGTATCCCGGAATCGCTCGCTCTGCAGGTTTTCCAACGTGAAAGCCTGCACAGTGGATATCGCGTTGAGAGTCTCTCCGGCGAGTCCACTGCTATCGGCAATTCGGTCCTGGCTCGCTCTGGAAAGTACCCGGACCCGGCGGCCGATCAGAATAATTGGCACGATAACGAGCGGTACAAGCAGGAAGATCATGCCCGTCAATTTCGGGCTCGTGATAGCGAGCAAGAGGGTTGCACCGATCAGGTTCAGCGCCGCGCGCAAGGTAAATGACAAACCCGCACCGGAAATCGATTGAATCAGCGTCGTATCGGTCGTCAGGCGGGACAGTACCTCGCCCGTCTTTGTGACTTCAAAAAACGTCGGATCCAATCGCACCACATGCCGATAGACGGCGTTGCGCAGATCGGCAACAACGCGTTCGCCGAGCCAGCTTACGAGGTAAAAACGCAGCGCCGCGAAAATGCCGAGAGCCATCGCTACTGCAAACAGGCCCAGAAAATACTTGTCGATGCTCGACGGATCATCGGCAAGCAGGCCGCCGTCGATG
Source organism: Gammaproteobacteria bacterium (assembly GCA_029862045.1). Taxonomy (GTDB): domain Bacteria; phylum Pseudomonadota; class Gammaproteobacteria; order Steroidobacterales; family Woeseiaceae; genus UBA1847. Next base: position 51,664 of record JAOTYE010000008.1, on the reverse strand, counting down.
AGAAAGCGCACCGCGATCGGCAAGGTAAGCTGCGCAGCCGAAGCGAGCAACAATGCTGTAATGGCAAGGTACAGGGTTCCCTTGTAAGGCCGTATATATGGCAACAGCGCGCGAAGCGGCCGCAGCGACTTTCCTTTAGGGCGATCGGTTCCCTCAGTCATGAATCAGAGTGTATCTATTTTGAGGAATTGGCGGCAGACTGCTTTCGGCGTCAGAGCATGTGGAGGCGGTAATGAGTGGCTGCAGGGTACGCGCTGCAATTCTTGTAATGGCCGTACTGGTTCTGACCGCCTGCGGCACGGTCAGGCCAAAGACGGACCTGCAACGGCTCTATGCGACGCAGGCTGGCAATCCGGATCAGCCGCCGGTCGTCGTTATTCATGGCGCTTTGGGGAGCCGGCTGCAGGATCCATTGACCGGCGATGAGCATTGGCCGGGATCGCTGGGCAACGTCGCGTTCAGTGACTACCGCTCACTAAGACTCGACATCGATCCGGAGACCTTGACGCCGCTGCCGTCGAAGCTGACGACCAGTGGTGTCACAACCAGTATCGGCGGCGTGGATTTCTACGGCCGGATACTGTCGACGCTCGAAGAAGCCGGTGGTTACAGTTTCGCCGAACCGGGCACACCGGCAACGCATGGTGAAAAACGCTATTACGTTTTTCTGTACGACTGGCGCCAGGATAACGTCGACACCGTCCGCAAACTCGATGTGTTCATCGAGAAGATTCGGGAGGACTTTGCAGAACCGGATCTGAAGATTGACGTCATTGCTCACAGCATGGGAGGAATGATTACGCGATACTTCGCCCGGTACGGCCCGGTGGACGTGCTCGACAACAACGAATTTCCGGTCAATCAAAAGGGCGCGGAGAAAATTCGCCGGGTAATCCTGCTCGGCACCCCGAACCTTGGCTCGACAGGCGCGCTGCAAACACTGATTCGCGGCTTCAGAATCGGGCTTGGCGTCGTGCCACCCGATGTGACGGCGACGTTCCCGAGCACGTACCAGGTATTGCCCCACGCGATCAACGACTGGTTCATGACAATGGACGGGCGGCCGCTGGAACGCGACCAGTTCAGCGCAGAAAGATTCTGGAAACCATTCCGGTTCTCGGTCTACAGCGACGAAGCTAAAGCAAGCATCAGGGCGCGGTACGAAGACGAGGCCGAAGCCGATGCGTACCTGGCGTTGCTACAGCGCTATTTTGAAAAGCACATCGAACGTGCTCGCCGGTTCAGCTGGTCACTTACGGTTCCCGTGCCGGATCCGCAGCTGCGCTACATCGTTTTCGGCGGCGACTGCCTGCTAACGCCGGCCCGTGCGGTGGTTGAGCCCGTTGATGATGATTGGGAATTGCGATTGGCGCCCGAAGAAATTGTGAATCCTTTGCCGGGTATCGACTACGAAAGCCTGATGTTGGAGCCCGGAGACGGCAGGGTAACCAAAGCGTCATTACTTGCAAAGCGATCGGTCGATCCCACCGTCGCTCGGCACGAGTACAGCTTCTTCCCGATGGACTATCCGATCTTTCTGTGTGAGCGGCACACCCGGCTTACCGGAAACCTGGATTTTCAAAACAACCTGCTGCACGCACTGTTAAGCGTGGATCGGTAGTGAAAGCTATGTAAGCTTCTCTCTGACGGCCTCTATTGAGGGATCGATAATCAACGGCGTGCCGCTGCACGCCTGCGCGTTGCCGACATCCTTCAGACCACTTCCCGAGACAAGACAAACGATGAGTTCGTTCGCGTTGATTTTTTCGTCGCGGACCATTTGTTGCACGGCAGCCCAAGGTGCGGCTGCAGCTGGCTCGGCAAAGATTCCGCTCGATCGGGCGATTTCCGGAATAGCAGCGAGAATCTCCTCATCGGCGACCGCTATCGCCTCGCCGCCGGATTGAACAATCGCTTTGACTGCGGCCAGGCCGTCCCGCGGCCGGTTGACGGAAATGGAGTCGGCGAGCGTGGTAGCCGTGACCTCATCGACCCGGACCGATGACCAGTCTGGTTCCGTGTCACCATTGTCGCGAATCCGCCGAACCGTGTGGCTGATTGCAGCACTGGCAGCAGACTGGGCACAGTCGATTTTGGGCACGTGGTCGATCAGTCCAACGGCCTGCAGATCACACCAGCCCTTCCACATGCCACTCAGAATGTTGCCGTCGCCGGCCGGCACGACCACACGGTCCGGGACCCAACCGTTCAGCGCCTCCCAGATTTCGTAGGCACAGGTCTTCTTGCCCTCGCGGGTAAACGGGTTGTAACCGGTGCTGCGATTGAACCAACCGAATTCAACAGACGCGGCGAGACAAAGGTCAAAGGCATCGTCGTAGTTGCCGCGCACAGCGAGTACGGTGGCACCGTAGGCAAGAGACTGTGCGAGTTTTGCCTGCGGCGCGCTTTCGGGAACGAATATAACGGCGCGCATCCCGAGACCTGCGGCAAGACAAGCCGTTGACGAACCCGCATTGCCGGTACTTGCGACGGCGACGGTTTTTGCGCCGACGTCAATGGCGCGCTGCAGCGCGACTGCGCTGGCGCGGTCCTTGATCGACGCACTCGGATTCAGGGTGTCGTCCTTGAGATACAGATTGCGCAGCCCCAGCGATTCACCGAGGCGAGGCGCAGCGTAGAGCGGCGTTGCTCCAACACGCAGCGGGAAGGGCGTATCGAGTTTCGCCACCGGCAGGAACGGTGCAAAACGAAAGATGTCGTTGCCGTCGTCAAGACCCTGCGCGACATTTTTCGTAATCTCTGCATAGTTATAGGTAATTTCGAGATTGCCACCGCAGGCCGGGCATAAGAAATCGGCAAAGTCCGCAGTTTGCGTATCAGCGCAGGCAATACAACGGTACCCGTTCATATTCATTCCGCAGTCAGGGCACGATGTGTGTGCCGTAGATTCCATGCAGAGCCGCTTCCAGACGATGCGGCTGCGTAATGATCACTTCCTCGCCGCCTTGCTTCAGGAATGTAAGCGCGCTCTCGATCTTCGGCCGCATGCTACCGACGGCAAAGTGCCCTTCTTCGAGATAACGTCGGCACTCGGCCGCGGTCAAGCGATCAACCTCGACCTGTTCGGACGTGCCGAAATTCAGGGCGACCTTGTCGACGTCGGTGGAGAAGATCAGCACGGATGCACCAAGCTCGCAGGCAAGCAAGCAGGACGCGGCGTCCTTGTCGATGACCGCCGGACGTGGCCGCAACGTGCCGTCGGGTTTATAAATCACGGGGATACCGCCGCCGCCGGCGGCGACGACGAGCGCGCCGCTGTCGAGCAACGCGCGAATGGTGGGCAGTTCGACGATTTCCAGCGGCCTGGGCGACGGCACCACACGGCGCCAGCCGCGGCCCGCATCTTCGGCGATCGACCAGCCGTCCTGTTCCGCATGTTGCCGTGCTTCGGCCTCGTTCATGAACGGGCCAATCGGCTTGGTCGGATTTTTGAAACTCGGGTCCTCCGAGTCGACAATTACCTGGGTGACAATCGCGACAACCTGTCGCTGCTGTCCGTGCCGCAGGAATTCGTTTTGCAAGGATTGTGCGATCTGCATACCAATTGAGCCCTGCGTGTCGGCCACGCAATTGGCTAACGGAACCTGGTGCAAATGATCTTTAGCCAGTTCCGAGCGCAACAACACGAAACCTACCTGCGGACCATTGCCATGCGTTACGACGACCCGATAGCCCTGCCTGATAATAGGTGCGATGTAGTGACTGGTCTCGCCGGCAGCCCGGTACTGATCCACGACGCTCATGTGCTCCGAATCGGTGATCAGCGAATTGCCACCGATGGCGATGACTACCAGTGGTTGTGCATTGCTCTTGGATGGTGTCGTCACGTCGCGGCCCTACATCGTCAATGCCATTAGTGCCTTGGCCGTGTGCAGCCGATTCTCGGCCTCGGGATAGACGCGCGACTGCGGACCGTCGATGACGGCGTCTGTCACCTCGCATCCCCGATCCGCCGGCAGACAGTGCATGTAAATTGCTTCGTTTTTCGCGCGCGCCATCATTGCCTCGTCGCAGATCCAGTGCCGGTACTGTTGTGCGACCCGCATTGCTTCGTCCGGCTTGCTAAACAGCGATTCTACGCCCCAGCTCTTCGGATAAACGATATCGGCGTCAGCAAATGCATCTTCCATGTTGCCGACTATCTCGAATGTGGCTCCGGAACGCTCTGCGTTATCGCGGGCAAGCTGTAGCGGTTCGTCCATCAGCGTGTACTCGGGAGGATGTGCCAACGTCACATTCATGCCGAAGCGCGTCATGAGCATGATCAGTCCCTGCGGCACCGACATCGGTTTCACGTAGCTTGGTGCGTAGGCCCAGGACACCGCTATCTTCAGCTCACTGAGGTCTTTGCCGAACTCTTCGCGAATCGTCATCAGATCGGCCAGAGCCTGGCACGGGTGGTCAACGTCGCATTGCATGTTGATGACGGGCACATCGGCCCAATGGGCGACGTCCCGCATGTACGACTGGCCTTCGCCCGGTACGAGGTCATGACGGATGGCAACGCCGTGCCCGTAACCGGACAAAATTGTGCCCATGTCTTTCGGGCTCTCGCCATGTGCGATTTGCGAGGTCTCGGAATCAATAAAGTGCGCGTGGCCGCCCAGTTGTGTCATACCTGCCTCAAACGAATTGCGAGTACGCGTCGACTTGTCGAAGAAGATCAGAAACATTGTCTTGTGCGGCAAATGCAGCGTCGGCACGCCGCTTTTGAACTCATGCTTCAACTGATCTGCTGTGTCGAGCGCGAGCTCGATTTCCTCATCCGACCAGTCCTGCGTCATGAGCCAGTCGCGGCCCTTCATGCGATCCGGAATTGCTCTTGCTTTTTCAGTCACGTGCGATTGACCTCCTTAGTGTGCAGCTTCGCTCGCGGCAAACTCATCCACGAGGGCAGTATAGAACGCGGTACAGCGAACGAGATGCTCTACCTCCGTCTGCTCATTCGGCGCGTGAGCAAAGTGCTCGTGACCCGGGCCGAATCCGATGGTTGGTATGTGATGCATTCCGGCAGTCGCGACCGCGTTAGTGCTGAATGTCCAGAAGCCAATCTCGGGCTCTTCGCCGAACGCCTCTGTGAATGCTTGCTTCGCCATTGTTACTTCAGAGTCGTCCTCGCGCATGGCCCAGGTAGGGAAGTACTTGCGGGTCGGGTAGGTCAGGTCGGTATAACTCGGCACAGCATAGTCGAGTACCATTACCGTGGCCTTGGCTGCCTGGACCGATGGTAAGGCCAGGATTTCCGCTACCGACGTGTCCTCGGTTTCGCCGATCGTAAGACGACGGTCGAGATGTACCGTGCACCCATCCGCGACAGCGCAGAGGCTCGGTGAGGTGGATCGTATCTCACTGATCGTAACCGTGCCCTTACCGAGCGGGTCGCTCGGCTCGAGCCGTTCGTTCAGTGCTTCGATATCGGCGATGATGTTTGCCATCTTGTAGACGGCGTTGTCGCCACGCTCGGGCGCCGAGCCGTGACAGGAGACTCCCGACGTGTGGATCTCCATTTCCATGCGACCACGATGTCCGTGGTAGATGCGCAGACTGGTCGGCTCGGTGATCACCACGAGCTCCGGACGCAGACCGTCTTCGTTGACAATGTACTGCCAGCACAGGCCGTCACAATCCTCTTCCTGTACGGTCGCGGTTACATAGAGTGTGACCCCCTCAGGAATGCCTCTTTTCTTGATCAGGCCACCCGCATAAACGCTGGAGGCAACGCCGCCTTTCATATCGCTCGTGCCGCGTCCGTAGAGGATTCCATCTTCGATGTCGGCCGAAAGCGGATCCCGGTCCCAGAGTGAGAGGTCACCGATATCGACGGTATCCACGTGGCCGTCCAGCGCAATAATGCGCGGCCCGGAACCGATCCGCCCCAACAGATTGCCCATTGGGTCAACGCTAACCTCGTCGTAACCGAGTTTCAGCATCTCATCACGGATACGCCGAATGACATCGCCTTCTTGCGAGCTCAGCGATGGAATGCGGATGATGTCCTGCATGAATTTTACGAGATCGGCTTCGAGTTCCCGGGCGCCGGCATAGTAAGCGTTATTCATTTCTTATCTCCATCATCAGCTTCACCTGTCAATCCGGTTGCTTGATTGAACGCATCGATTAGTCGATCCCACTCATCCACGACCGCCTGGGAAAAGGTCTCGCGCCAGAAGTCCTCATCCCAAAGTTGCCGCAGCTCATCCGACGTCCGGCCCTGCTGTTCTACCCACGTGAAGTACTTGAAGTTATGCAGCGCTTTCTGGTCGGCATAGTTCAGCTCACGAAGGTGATCGGTCGTGATTCCCTGCAGGTAGCGCGCATAGTGTTGATCAGCCAGGCGAGGCGTGTAATTTCCGTGAGTGTCCTGCATCTCCTGCATGCGTGAGGCATACAGGTCCATAGCATCCGTTAGCGGCGTGAAGATCACGTCGCCGCCATCCATGTCGTAGTAGCGGGCTGTCTTGATACTGGCCACGAGGTTACAAATGCCGGAGATGCCGATCAGTGGCAGAGCCTTGAGCGTGCTCTCATCTACGCCCTCACGCAGCAGGCAGTCGCGCCCCGTCTCCTCGTTGAACAGTCGCATCAGTTGCAGGGTCTGTTCATCATCAACGGCCGCGACCATATTGGTATTGCGCACGTTGTGAATCCATGGAATGTGCTTGTCACCAATGCCTTCGATTCTGTGATCGCCGAAACCAAACTCGAGCAGGGTAGGGCATTGCAGTGCCTCTGTAGCAATGACGCGGATACCGGGATGCTGTGTGCGCAAAAAATCGCCTGCAGCAATCGTTCCAGCGGAACCCGTGGCACTGACGTAAGCAGACAGACGCCGTCCAGCGGCGTAGTGATCTTGAAAGACTTCCTCGATGAACGAGCCTGTCACCTGGTAGTGCCAGATGGCGTTGCCGAACTCTTCGAACTGGTTGAACACGACAATGCCGGCGCCGCGCTCGCCGCGCAGTTGCCAGCATTTGTCATAGATTTCCTTGACGTTGGATTCCGTGCCCGGTGTGGCAATAATCTCGTCGGTGCCGATTTCCCTGAGCCAGTCGAAGCGTTCACGACTCATCCCTTCGGGCAGGATCGCCACGGCGGAGCACGCGAGCAGCGCGCAGTCATACGCGCCGCCACGACAATAGTTGCCCGTGGATGGCCATACCGCCTTTTGTGACTCCGGATCGAAATTACCGGTGACGAGGCGCGGGACGAGGCAGCCATAGGCGGCGCCGACCTTGTGAGCGCCAGTCGGAAACCAGTTGCCGACGATGCCGATAATCGTGGCATCCACACCGGTTATCGCCCGCGGAAATTCAATCCAGTTGCCTGCACCAAAACCGCCGCCGCATTCGACCGGCTCGTTCTTCCAGGTGATGCGAAACAGATTTGCCGGATCCAGGTCCCACAAGCCGACGTCCTTTAATCTCGTAGCGATTGCCGCGGGCGCTGTGGACGGATCTTTCTGCTGGGCAAAGGTCGGCAGGATGATATTGCGTTCGCGGGCGCGCGCAACGGTCTTTTCGAGAACATCGTTCTGAATGTCGGGTACCAGCTTCATTGTTCGCCTCCAAGAGCGACGACCGGGATCGGTTCCAGATCGCCCCATGCCAGTTCAACTTCGGTCGCCCCTGCACGTATCGCCCGCAGCAACTCGTCCTGATCGACCGGCAGGCTGCGCATGCGCACACCGGTGGCGCGGTAAATCGCATTGGTAATGGCCGCGCTGGTCGGAATACTCGGCAACTCGCCGATGCCCTTCGCTCCATACGGCCCGGTCGACGTGTTGTGTTCCACAATATGCGACGTGATTGCCGGCGTATGCTGGATGCTCGGCATCTTGTATCGCGCCATGACGTTGGTCCAGGGCTTGCCTTGTTCCTGGATGTAATGCTCTGTGAGTGCATAACCGATACACATGACGATGCCGCCTTCGATCTGTCCCGCGAGCGTCAGAGGATTGATGGCACGACCGACATCATGCGCGGCGATGATTTTGCGAACGTGAACTTCACCGGTATTCATGTCGATTTCGCACAACGCGGCCTGAGCGCAGAAACCGAAGGCAAAGTGCATGTCGCCACCGCTGCCCAGTGCCTGAGTCTCGGGCGCCCAGTATTCATGTTGCGCCAGTGCGCTGATACCGGACTCCATGGCGTGAGTTAATTTCCCGGTCAGGCTCATGGACGGGTCGCCGGCCGCCGCGTCAAGTTGTTGCGCCACATCTCTTGCGGCCAGCCGCGCGGCGTTACCGCTGACAAACGTCTGCCGGCTCGCGGTGGTTGGGCCGCCGTCCGGGCAATAGTCGGTGTCGCCGAGCAACACGCTCACTGCGCCAAATGGAATACCCAGCTCCTCCGCGACGCAGGCGGCCAGAACGGCGGGCAAGCCCTGGCCCATTTCCGCGGAAGAGGTCCGTACTTCGGCCAGCGGGCCCCGGTCCGGATCCAACCACACTTCAACTTCGGCGCTGGCCTTGTCCGGCGCGCCACCGCCGAGGCCCGTGTTCTTGTAACCGACGGCCATTCCCCAGGCAAAGCGCCTTTCCCCTTCCTCCCAGGACCAGCAAAAATCACCGTCACGCATATCGCGGTCGACTTTGTCGATGCACTCCTGCAAACCGACACTTTCCCGCAACACCTGTCCGGTTGACGTCACCGCGCCGATGTCCAATGCGTTCATGCGGCGAAACTCCACCGCGTCGAGGCCTAGTTTCTCTGCCAGCATGTCCATGTTGCTTTCCACCGCAAAGCAGCTCTGGGTGACGCCGAATCCGCGGAAGGCACCGCTGGGTGCGTTGTTGGTGTACATGGCGAAGCAGTCGACTTTTACGTGTGGTACATCGTAGGGACCGGCTGCATGTGTGGTTGCGCGGGTCAGAACTTTTTCACTGAGACTGGCATAGGCACCGCCATCGCCGTAGAGCGTTGCTTCGACGGCGGTCAGTTTGCCTGCACGGGTCGCGCCGGTACGGATGCGGATGACCGTCGCATGGCGTTTGGGATGGACCAGCAGGCTTTCCTGGCGCGAATACAGCATCTTGACCGGACGCCGGGTCGCTTCGGCCAGCAGCGCAACGTGGATCTGACCCGTGATGTCTTCCTTGCCGCCGAAGCCGCCACCGGTCAGCGTTGCCACGATACGCACCGAGTCCGGCTCGACACCGAGGGCGGCCGCAGTCTGGTCACGGTCCTGGTAGGGGATCTGGCTGCCCACGTAGACGGTGGTCTTGTCGTGTTTCGCGGTTTCGCCGCGAGACGCGTCGGGATCGCAGCTGCCGTCGAAGCTCTCAGGGTTGTATCCCGCCGGCACACCGATCGAGCACTCCGGTTCGAGGAAGGCATGTTCGGTCGCGGGCGTGCGGTAGGTCTGATCGACGACGACATCGGCTGCCGCGAATCCTGCGGCAACATCGCCTTTGTTCACCTCGATGTGTTTGAGCAGGTTGCCGTCGGCGCGTTCCTCGTGGACCAATGGCGCGTCGGCTCGGGCGGCTTCTGTCGCGTCTACGACCGCGGGGAGCTCTTCATAATCAACTTCGATCAGTTCCAGTGCCGCCGCGGCAACCTCTTCACTATCGGCGGCCACGATCGCGACCGCATCTCCGACATAGCGAACCTTGTCGCCGCAAAGCACCGGCCAGTCGTTGATTACGAGTCCGTGCAGGTTGCTACCCGGAACATCTTCATGCGTCAGTACGGCATGCACGCCATCAAGCGCGCGTGCCGCCGAGGTATCAATCGACCGGATTCGTGCATGCGGTACGCCGGCACGTTTCGTGCGGGCGTGCAGCATGCCGGCAAACCGATAGTCATCAGTATATTGCGCGCTCCCGGTAATCTTGGCACGAGCATCCAGGTTGGGTACGGGCTTGCCTACCGATTCGCCGGCAGGCTGAGTCGCAGGGAGGAGTGGCGGAACATCCTGTCCCGATGCCTGCAATATGGCGCGGATCACGCTTCGGTAGCCCGTGCAGCGGCAATACGTGTCCTTCAGCGCGATGCCGATGTCGTCTTCGGTCACCGGTTCGCCGGCGGCAGCTTTTTCATCGACGAGTCCTTTGGCCGTCATGATCAATCCCGGCGTGCAGATGCCGCACTGCACCGCACCATGATCCAGAAACGCCTGCTGCAGCGGGTGCAGTGCGCCATTTCGTGAGAGGCTTTCGATGGTCTCCACCCGCGCTCCCTGCGCTTTGAACGCAGGATAAACACAGCTGACTACCGGCGTGCCGTTGACCAGAACACTGCAGATGCCACACTCGGCCTCATTACAGCCGATCTTCGTGCCGGTCAACTGCAAGTCCTTGCGCAGCACCTCGGACAGATAACGAGACTCCGGCACGTCGAGATCTACCGCCGTGTCATTCACGATCATGCGCAGTCTGCTCATGAGCCGGTCCCTTTGGGAACCGCTTTGGCGGTCGTCGCACGAGCAACGGCCCGCGCCAGAATGGCAGGCAGGAAAGTACGAACCATCTGCGCACGATACTCATGACTTGCGCGGTACTTGCTGGCTCGCAGCGAGACGCTGCTCAGCGCAACATCCGCTGCCTTGCTGAACAATTCGTCAGAGGCGGTATTGCCCACGAGAACTTCGATAGCGGGTTTCGCGAGATACGGCACGGGTCCAACTGGCCCCATGCTGATGCGGGTTTCTGTAATCGTGTTGCCGTCATCCAGTTGCAGTCGAACTGCCATGGAGATGATAGGCAGACAAAGACCTTGTGGTCGCATCACGCGGTGATGAGCAGATCCCTCACGCATCCCGGTTGGCCTGAAGCGCAGCCGTGTCAGCACCTCCCTGTGGCGATCGATGCGACTCTTGCCCGGCCCGCGGAATGAATCTTCGACCGCCATCCAGCGTGTACCGTCGATGCCGGCAACCTCGATCTCGCCGCCCAGTGCCAGCAATCCGATGGTCCCATCTCCTGCTGGCAGCGCGTGGGCGACGTTGCCGGCGAGTGTGCCCACATTACGCACCTGCGGCCCGCCGATAACGCTGCAACTTTCGGCAAGACAGGTGCCGCGATCGATGATCTGGGCATTCCTGACAATCTGGCTGTGCGTTACGCCGCAGCCCATCATGATGTAGCCGTTTTCCTCGGTAATGGCGTCGAGGCCGGCTATGCGTGAGGCGTCAACCATGGCGGTGACGGGGCGGTGCAGGCCACGCCGGATTTCGACAACCAGGTCGGTACCGCCGCCAATCACCCGGGCCTGGCCATCGTAGCGCTGCAACAGCGCAACGGCTTCGGCGACGGTTTCCGGCGTGTAGTAGTTTTGCCAGCAGTTTGTTGGAGGACTCGTCATCGCTGCACCTGATCAGTGAATCCTTGCCCATATTGCTGTCGCCCGTTCGGCGCAGCGTGCGCGTATCGCTTCTTCATCCAGCTGTGGCAGGGCCCCGTCATCGACAACCACATGCCCTCTTGCAATCGTCGTACGAATACGGCTAAAGCTTAGCCCGAACAGCAAGTGTCCGTAGAACGTGTTTGCATTAAGTGGCGTAAACGGAATGTAGTCGTGAATAATAACGTCGGCGAGCTGCCCTGGCGCGAGCGTACCGCGAGGCTCCGCAAACAGACGGTTACAAATATTGCGGTTGTTGTGCAGCAGAATCTTTGAGGCTTCGGCGAATGCAAGCGCCGGATCGCGGTGATCAGTACGCTGATGCAAGTACATGGCCCGGGCTTGAGAAATAAGATGCGAGGATATGCCATCGGTGCCGACGCCGACGGTTACACCGTGTCTAAGAAACTCCAGTATTGGTGAGACACGCAGCCCGTTGTTCATGTTGGACTCCGGGTTGCTCACGAGTATGGAATCGGTGGAGTGCATCAGATCCATTTCGCGGGCCTCGAGGTGAGTGCCATGCACGAAGATCGTCTTGGGACCGGGGATGCCCACGCTGGCAAAGCGGTCCATGATGCTTTGGCCATCGCGCTCCGCGGTCACGCGCACGTCAATCAGATCTTCAGCGACATGCACGTGGCAACCGGCGTCGAGATCACTTGCGGCGGCGGCACAGCGCTCGAGCGTTTTCGCACCGAGCGTCATCGACGCATGCATGCCGAACAGGGCGGCCATCTGGTCATCGGCCGATTCGCGGCACTTGCGGATATAGCGTTCGTTTTCTTCGATGCCCTCGCCGTCCCGGTTGCGGTCCGAGACCTCATAGCAAAGGCAGCCGCTCAAGCCGACATCCCTGAACGCCCTTTCCACCTGATCGAGGCTGCCGTCGCTGCAGGACGGTGAGGCGTGATGATCGATGACTGTCGTGCACCCGGCGCGTGCCGCATCCATCAACGCCAACAATGCGGAGTAGTAAACGTCTTCGGACTCGAGTGCCGAGTCGAGCTTCCACCACAGGTTTTTCAGATTCTCTTCGAAATTTCGTGCCGGTGGGCCAGGCGGCGTGAAGCCCCGGGCGAAGGTCGAATAGAGGTGGTGATGTGCGTTGACGAGTCCCGGCATCACCAGTCGGCCGCCGGCATCAATGGTGCGATCCGCCGAACAGGACCCAGGGGCAATCTCACCGACGTCGACGATCCGGTTGCCGTCGATATAGACACAGCCGTTCTCGACGAAGCGATCGTCTGCATCGAGCGTGACCAGGCGCCCATTGGTGATTAGCAGGGAACTCATCGTAGTAGCCTCTTTCCATTGAGAATAACCCCGTGAAGGACCCGGGTCGGTCGTGGCTAATCCCTATATCCAGGGTGGGAAATCCTGCCCGTCGCTGCCGCATCGCCGGATCGGGCGGCTGGCAGGTGGGGCATTGAGCGCCGCAGGCCGCGCAGCAGAACATACATGGAGGCGCCAGGCTTGTGCACGAGCGAGTCACCGCCCGTGTAATCGAGCCGGTCGTTGACTTCGATGTGATGCGTTTTCTGTTGCAGGCGTGCGTCCATCGCCCAGCCGGCACCCTTCCTGATGATCATGAAGGCATTATCCTGCTGCGCCTCGAATTCAGCGCGGTCGAGATACAGCCTGGGCTTATCGCGGTAGGGGGCACCTGCGGTCGGGCAGAAGGTTGTGCAGTTACCGCACTCATTGCAAAGATCGGCCAGCACCGCGACCTGAAAGCGCTGCTGCACGGCCACGGGCCCAGCAGAAGGCTCGGTTTCGTAGGTCACGAGTGCCAGGTTCGGGCAGACCCCGACGCAGAGGCTGCAGTAGGTATCGCAGTCCAGGCAGCGGGCAGCTTCTGCACGCGCCTGTTGTTCGTCGTAGGTAAGCACCACCTCACTGAAATCATGTCGATCCTCGAGCGCTGCGTGTGGCGCAGGGATACGCCACTCCCGATGACTGCGTCGTCGCTGCAGCGCTGCTGTATCGATTGCTGCCAAAGTCGCCGAGCCGGCTCTGGACGATTGACGGCGCAGTATGCTGTCGGCGATGGCTTTGCCGGCTGCCGCCGCTTTGACGATTGACGCAGGTCCCTCGTTGACCACATCGCCACCGGCGTACACACCGGGCACCGAGGTCTCGAATGTGACAGGGTCAGCTTCGATATAGCCACGGTCATTGAGCGCGATCGGTTCGTCACCAAAGAAATCCAGAATCGCGTGCTGGCTGATGGCCAGAAGCAACGTATCCAGCGGCACTTCGTAGTCAGTGTCGGCAACCTCATGCGGGATCTTGCGGCCCGACGCATCACGATCGCCTTTGAAGACCATGCGCCGGCAAATGAGCCCGCGCAGCTTACCGTCTGCAACGACGAGTCGCTGCGGTTTGCACAGCTCGAGGACGTCGATGCCTTCCTCGAGCAAATGTGCTACCTCCTCTCGGTCAGCCGGCATCTGGTCGATCGTGCGGCGGTAGATCAGAAGGACCTGGCCGGCAGTATGACGTTTGGCGACGCGGGCGCAGTCCATCGCCGTGTCGCCGGCACCAATAACGCCCACACGTTCGCCGATCTCGACCAGCCGTCCTTCTCGCGAGCGCCGCAGAAACTGCAGGGCATCCATCACGCCGTCACAATCCTCGCCGTCAAGGCTCAGGGTCTTGCTGAGCTGTGCGCCGACCATGATCACTATTTGCTCGAAGCCATCACGACGCAAATGCGAGAGGTTGAAGTCGTGTCCAGCCTTTGCGCCGTAATGAAAGTGAACGCCGAGATCCTCGAGAATCGCAAAATCCCGGTCGAACACTTTCTGCGGCAGCCGGTATTCAGGAACCGCGCCGCCGACCATGCCGCCGGCATAGGCGTGCTGTTCGAACACTTCGACTTGCCATCCGGCATGAGCCAGCTCGGATGCCACTGCCATTCCGCCGGGACCTGCTCCAATGACCGCGACCTTCCTGCCCGCGCGCGTAACTGGCTGATCTGCAGCGGGTAATTGTTGACGGTCGGTAATGAATCGTTTGACGTCGCGAATGGCCAGGGGCTCGTCGAGATGGCTACGGACACAGGTTTGCTCACACAGATGGTCACAGACCCGGCCGAGTACGCAAGGAATGGGGTTGTCGTCGTGAACTACGCGGAGCGCCGCCGCGAAATCGCCGCCCCGTACCGCGCGCATGTAGTCGGGGACCTTCTGATTCAACGGGCACTCATCAACGCACGGCGCCTTGATGCAATCGAACAAACCCAGCGCGCGTGACGTCTTTGTATGTGCTGTGTCGAAAGTGCCCTTTGTGTAGCTGCGGTCGCTGCACGTTTGCTCTGCGTAGCGGCGCAAGTTTAGCCGAGCGGCTGTCTTAACATCCGCAAGAGCAGCGTCAGTTTCTGCCGTCTTGAAGACGAATTCCTCGATACTCTTCGAACCTGTTTGCCGGAACGCGTCGTCGGCGGATTCGAGGTATTGCAACAGGCGCAGGTAGCCGCCGGTCTTTAGCAAGTCAGAGCAGACGGTTACGGTTTGCATGCCTGCACCGAGCAAAGCTGGCGCGTTAAAGCAATTGGCTCCCGCCGAAAAAGACATCGGCAGGTCACCCTCGAATTCCTCCGCCAGCTCATGGGCGAGATTTACCGTGATCGCGTGCAGCGGGCGTCCGGAGAGATACATCATCTTCTCTGTCGCATCGAAGACGGCACGAAAGTTTTCGACCTCGAGCGTGTTGCTCAGCTTCACGCCGAACTCGAGACCGCAGTCAGTCGCGACCGTCCGCAGATTAGCAAGCATTGGCACGGCATCCGCGTACTTCAGGTCGTGCTCGAACGCCAGGTCTGGCACGACAACGTCGGTATATTTCAGATCTGCGTTCAGGATCGTCCGTACGCGCTCGGGGCCGAGCAGCGTCGGATTGCACTTCACGAGCGTGTGCAGTCGTCTCTCGCGCAGCAGGTAAACACTTATACTTTCGATTTCCTCGGGCGGGCAACCGTGCATGGTTGACAGAGTGACGTTGTCGGACAGCTGACTTGGAATGTCGAGATTCCGGACTTCGGGATAGACGCGGGCAACCTGCTCGATCAATGGCTGCTTGTACTCGGAGCAGTCATGCATTTGATCAAGAAACCACTGCATATTCGGTTGTTGAATTCCCTCGAGGTTGTAACCGACGCTGAGATTGAACACGATGCCCGGGGATTCGCCAGGGAAACCGAGTTTGTGGTGCAACGCGTGAATCAGCACCCAGGCACGAAGGTATTCGTCGAAGGACTGATAGACTTTCAGCTCCTGCGACCACTCGACGTTGTAACCTTCGTCTTCCATGTCGATGCAGGGCTTCGGCACGTCGAGCACGTCGAGAGTTTGTACCGTCTTCAGCTCGATGTAACGCGCACCGCACAGCCACGCCGCCACGATATTCTGTGCCATCTGCGAATGAGGCCCCGCGGCGGGGCCGAATGGTGTTTCCAGTGGATGGCCGAACGCGGCGGTGCGGAACGGAGCGTCCTCACGCGGGATGAAAAAGTGCTGGCGGGGAATGCCAAAAACCGAATCACGGGTGTCTAATTCAGAAAATACCCACGCGATTAGTTGTTCCGCAGCGATTGGTTGGAACAGCTCAGACATGACCGTCCGCCTCCCTCATGAATTGAACCGTTTATGCCCATTCGGTAGATATACGCACTTGCCGCAGGACCGATGGGCGGCTGAATTGGTGCTGTACGGTGCGCCGAGGGATTTTGCCTATATAATGGCGCCCGCTCCGGACGGCCGGCAGCTCGAAACAGAAGCGATAAAAGCATGAGCACAGCAAAAATCATCTACACCAAGACAGACGAAGCACCGGCTCTGGCCACGTATTCTTTTTTGCCGATCGTGAAAAAGTTTACGGACGCCGCGGGCATCGCCGTCGAGACACGCGATATCTCCCTGGCAGCGAGAATCCTCGCGAACTTTCCGGAGCAACTGACAAGCGGCCAACAGCACAGCGATGCGCTCGCTGAGCTCGGAGGGCTGGCGAAGACGCCTGATGCAAACATCATCAAACTGCCGAACATCAGCGCATCAATACCACAGCTAAACGCCGCGATCGAGGAGCTGCAGTCGCAGGGTTTCGATATTCCTGACTATCCCGAGGAGCCGCAGGACGAAGCGGAACAGGAGACTCAGTCGCGTTACGCCAAAGTGCTGGGCAGCGCGGTTAACCCGGTGCTTAGGGAAGGCAATTCAGATCGTCGCGTTGCAGCGGCGGTAAAAGAGTACGCAAAAAACCATCCGCACTCGATGGGTGAATGGAACTCGGCGTCGAAGTCCCACGTCGCGCATATGAACGACGGCGATTTTTACTCGAGTGAAAAGTCAGCCATCGTTACGCAAGCCGGTAGCTTGCGGATTGAGCTCGAAGTTGGCGATGGCAGCGTAACGGTGTTGCGTGAACAAGTGCCCGTACTCAAAGACGAGGTGGTGGATGGGACGGTAATGGACTGCGCAGCGTTGCGGGAGTTTTTTGCAGCCGAAATAGACGACGCGAAAGCCCAGGACGTTTTGTTGTCATTGCACCTGAAGGCGACGATGATGAAAGTCTCTGACCCAATCATGTTTGGTCACGCTGTTACGGTGTTCTACGGTGACGTGTTCGAAAAGTACGAGGCGCTTTTCGGCGAGCTGGGTGTAGATCCCAATAACGGTGTCGGCGACGTCTACGCGAAGATCATAGAACTACCCGCAGCCAGGCAGAATGAAATCAGGGCTGACATTGAAGCTGTCTATGCGAATCGTCCTGCCTTGGCGATGGTGGATTCCGACATGGGCATCACGAATCTGCACGTGCCGAGCAACGTCATCATCGATGCGTCGATGCCAGCAGCAATTCGGTCATCCGGACAGATGTGGGGCCCCGATGGCAAGTTGCACGACACCAAAGCGGTGATTCCTGATCGCTGCTACGCGGGCATCTATCATGAAGTCATCAACTTCTGCAGGCAGCATGGTGCGTTCGATGTACCGACGATGGGGAACGTGTGCAACGTCGGCCTGATGGCGCAAAAGGCCGAGGAATACGGATCGCACGACAAGACATTCGAGATTCCGGCAGACGGGCGTGTGAAGGTTGTCGACGAAGGCGGCCAGACCCTGCTCGAGCATGCGGTGCACGAAGGCGACATCTGGCGTATGTGCCAGACGAAAGACCTGCCGATTCGCGATTGGGTGAAGCTCGCTGTTACCCGGGCGCGGCAAACCGGGACACCGGCTTTCTTCTGGCTCGACGAAAACCGGGCACATGACCGCAATCTGATCATGCTGACGAAGCGTTACCTCGAAAACCACGACACGAGCGGGCTGGATATTCGCATTCTGTCACCGGTTGATGCCATGCGGGCGACGCTCGAACGCGTTAAAGATGGCAAGGACACGATCTCGGTAACCGGTAACGTCCTGCGCGATTATCTGACAGACCTTTTTCCGATTCTCGAGCTCGGCACGAGCGCGAAGATGCTGTCGATAGTGCCGCTGCTCGCGGGCGGTGGTCTGTATGAGACGGGTGCTGGCGGATCAGCGCCGAAACACGTACAGCAATTCCTTGGGGAAGGGCATTTGCGATGGGACTCGCTCGGCGAATTTCTGGCGCTTGCTGTATCGATTGAGGAGCTTGCCGAAAAGACCGGCAACGCCAGGGCGAAGATCGTCGCTGACGCGCTCAACGAGGCGAATAGCCGTTACCTCGCGGAAAACAGGTCGCCTTCGCGCAAAGTCAATGAACTGGACAATCGTGGCAGCCACTATTACCTGGCGATGTACTGGGCGCAGGCCATGTCGGAGCAAACCAGAGACCCCGAGCTTGCGGAGCGATTTGCAGGTCCGGCGAAGTCTCTGGCTGCAAGCGAAAACGAGATCATCGTTGAGCTAAATGACGCTCAGGGCAAAGCAGTTGATATTGGTGGTTACTACAATCCGGACGATGAGCTCGCGACCAGGGCGATGCGCCCAAGCACCACATTGAACGAGATCATCGACGCCATCTAGAATCGTCGACGCGAAAGCCGGAAAGCTATTGCGCAGACCGCGACAGGATTCCTTTGATCTCGGTAATGACAGCCTCGCTATTGAGGATGCCGAGGTGACTCTCATCATAGCCGCGAACCGTTTGTGCCTGCTGCTGGGCCGCATCGCGCAGCTGACTGCTTAACTTGATGACACCGTCACTGCTCTCTGAGCCCAGAATAGTGTCCTGGTGAAATCCGAATACGAGGTGATGCGGCAAGCCCTCCGGTAGCGGCGTGTCAAAAAGCGTCGCGATGAAGTCGCTGTCGGGACCGAGGTCATGCCATACCGGCACTACAGCAGGTGCATATTTCACACCACTTTGTGCCGACGTCACGCCGTTCCAGGGTGTCGACAGCGTCGTATAGGATCGCAGGTATTTGCAGGTGCCATTCTGCGCACACAGATTCAAGCTACCCCTGGACACCAGCCCGCCCATGCTGTGAGCGATCACGTGCAACTCGTCGAATTTGTACTGGCGATGCAGTACTTCGACAAACTGATACATGCCACGCGACAGCCAGGAAAGGCGCAACCCGGACGGATAGCTCAGTACCCAGGGTTGGAACCGGGATCGATCCAGCTCACCGATCAGGGATGCGAAATTTTGCGGCGCCCCGTTGATGCCATGTACAAACAGCACCGGAATCTTGTCGGGGTCATATGGCTCGAGAAAGTGCAGGCCGGTGCCGCCGTCTTCCATGAAAGCAAACGGTTGCCACAGGCCTTTGCTCCCCTGCCGGTCGGAAAATAATGGATTGTCCAGCGACGATACAGTTCCTATGTGCGATCGGGCATAGTTATTCAGGTGATTTTCGAGCGCCACTTCCACCAACTGCTCAGGGTAGGGCGGCTGCTCACCGGACCCGATTACAATATCGACGTTGTACGTAGCGTTGTTTCCTGGTGCTACCGGCTGAGCGCTGGCCGCCCAGCCGTAGGGTTCGTCCGGCTGAAACCGGAGGTCCTTATTCAAGTCGGCAAAAGCGAAGAAATACGTCGGGGACCGGGTTGACCGGATCTCGAATACACCGGGCCCGGACATCATGCGAAAGCTCGTGATGTTCTCGGCCTGGCGATCCTCCAGGGCCACTACGAGCGTTGTATGGAATTCCAAAACCTCGGTCGATACCGTGCCGGTAAACAGATGCGAGATATCGTCGAGCTTTTCCAGGTCGCTCTCAAGCTCCGAAAAAATGCAGCCGCTCGCGATCGAAGCAAACACCAACGGCATCACGCAGAATTGTGTCGATTTTCTCATTGTCTCGCTCACGCCCGGGCGACGTTAGTCAAATACATCAAAGATGTGACTGTACTTCAAGATAAATTCGCGCTCTGTTGGTGGGGCACCTGGGCTGCGCTCATCCAATTCGTTGTAGACGAGGTACAGACCAGAGTTTGCAGACCGCAACCACGAGAAACGGATGTTCGTGCCGATCGTATCGTCGAGCTCGTTGTACTGAATCAGCGCCTGTAACTGTATTTTCGGCGTAAATGAATAGGAAAGGCGCAAGCGCGCGAGGTTGGCAGTGAATTCCCCGTTCGGTACAGGAAGGTCGAAATCGTTATAGGTAATCGAAAACTCGGATCTGAACGTTTCGCCAATACGATAGTTGATGGACGGTTGTATCAAGACGCGATCACCGCCAAAACGGCCGCCGACGTTTGTGCGTACGTGGAAGCTGAATGGCTTCGACTCGTCAGTGAAGTAAACGAGCTGAACCTCTGTGTGATCGTAGGTGCCCGGCTGAATAGTGACACCGGCAACGATATCGAATGCCTCGATTACGCCGGATTTCGTAAAGTTGACGCCCGTGTGAAATTCGGTGCCGCTGCGATACACCCAGTGGTTGTCGATGTGCAAGAAGCCCGTTTCCTGGAAGTCGTCGAATTTCCAGAAGCCGGTATAGGACACATGCGGGCGAATTTCCAGCAGCCCCCACAAGTCGTCTGGCCGAATGGTGCGCAGCAGGAAAGTACGGACATTTCGATACTCGGTTCTGGACAGAAAACCGACCTCGGGGTTGAAGTCTTCACCAACCTGGGTGTATCTCAGGTCGGCCTCCCATTCTGCCGAGCTGTAATTCCCCTCAATGTTGAACGCGTCGTCTTTGCCCGTGTACCCAGGTGTATCGGTCTTTGCAAACCAGGCTTCCAATGTAATCTTGTCGCCAATTCCCCAACGGCCATCGACAGCAAGTGCGCGGTTGTAGTCGTCGGCTGCGGCGACGAGATGGCTGCCGTCTCCGTCGCGGTTCGTAAACAGCACGCCAATGCCCGATCGGTTGCGAAGTTCCTGACTCACGCGGGCGACGGTAAACTCGTTTCCAGAAGCGACCCCCTGCTCCGCGTCTGTCACCATATGCAACAGGCCGATGTTGGTGCGCTCGCCGATTCTGCCGGACAACCTGGCTCCGCCGTCGACCGGAATGACGTCACCATCATCGCTAATACCAATCTTGCGGCTGAAAAATACTTCAACCTGCTCCGAGGTTCCGACCGAAAACAAGCCAGAGTTTTCGAGAAAGAAGGGCCGCTTTTCCGGAAAGAACAAATTGAAACGGTCGAGATTGACTTGTTGTTCATCGACCTCGACCTGTGCGAAGTCCGTGTTGTAGGTGAGGTCGAGCGTTAGGCTCGGCGTGACGGAATACTTCACGTCGAATCCAAAATCACCGTCCGTCTCAGTACCGTCCAGCTCGTTGCCGCGACGCGCGTTGCCGAGGACATACGGAGTGATTTGTAAGTTGCGTTGTGTTGATGGAGCGACGCCACGAAGTGTTCCGGCGTCGGAGACGCGGGTCAGATCGTGATTGCGTTCGAGTGGTACCCAGAACGCGACTTCGTTATTGCGCCGAATATTGCGCTGAAAGTTGATACCCCAGTCCTGTATCTCTTCGGGCCCGAAGCGGAGCGTACGAAAGGGAATCTCGAACTCCGCGCTCCAGCCATGAGCGGCGATCTTCGCCTGCACAGCCCACGACCCGTCCCAGTTTCGGTTAAATCCGCCGCCGCCAAAACTCCCACCTGAACCTTCATTCGCCACCTGGCCGTCATACTCGATACCTGCGGCGTTGGTACCGAAGATGAAACCGTTCTGCCGGTCAAGAAGACCGTCGATAAGGACGAGGAAAGCATCGGTGTCGTCAAGATCGGAGTCTCGCCGGCTGTCAGTAACGATTATCAGATCCGGGTTGTCGTCGTAAGCCACGACACCTATATAGAGTGCCCTGGCAGTGAATCCGACGAACACCTCGGTTTTTTGCGTCGATGGCTGCCCGTCATTCGGTTGAATCTGCCAGAAATCGCTCGCCGGGTTCGCACCTTTCCAGGCCGCATCACCCAATACGTCGCCATCGATTGACGGTGCCGTTGCGAGTTCGTGTGCGCCCATTTCCGGAGGCGATGCTGGACGCTGCAGTGCCTGGCCGGTTACACCAGATGGTAGTAAAGCTGCGGCGCAGCAAAGGACGCAGGCAATTCGCCGCAGTGGACGGTAGGGTTTCAACAGAGTGTTTTCCGAGTCGTAACGCTCGACCATGGCCTGCGATCCGCGTCGTATATGGCATTTGCGACGGGTTGACACTGCGCGGCTGGCCACCGAATTGTAATATGTGTTTTCCGATATGTTGCCAGACGTGTTGCAGGGACAGAATAGACATAGCGCGGCTCCAAGAGGGTTATGACATGAAGTTCTGTCGACCAGCGCTGATTACGCCGCTTTTTCTCGTCGCCTGTGCGACGGAGTCAGAGCCGCAGTACGACCCGCTGCAGGACTACGAAGAGGTCGATACGACGACCATTATGGACGCGCCGGATCCGCTGGCCGGGAACTTTGCGCCAGAACATCTTTTTCAGGTGAAACACGGCGAGTATCTCGTGGAGTTACTGGGTTGTGGGGCGTGTCATACCAATGGAGCGTTGGAGGGCGCAGCACAGATGGATATGGCGCTGGCCGGGTCGGACATTGGCATCGCCTTTGCCAATCCACTTGGTGATGAACACCCCGGCATCGTATTCCCGCCCAATCTCACATCCGATGAGAAAACCGGCCTGGGTTTGTGGAGTGACGAGCAGATTGCTGTTGCGATTCGGGCTGGAATCGGCCGGCATCTCCGGCGCCGCGTTGCTGTCATGCCGTGGGAGGGTTACGCGAAGATGAGTGAGAAAGATGTCACCGCGATTGTCAGTTATCTGCGCAGTATCGCACCGGTTGCTCACAAGGTGCCGGACGAAGTAAAGCCGGGCGAGAGGTCAAAGCATCCGTTCGTCTATCTAGGCGTGTATCGAAGCCGCTAGAACAGCGTCTCGAGAAATTCGAAGGCTGCTTCGGAGCCAGAGTGTGCAAGCCAGAACAGCGCCTGCTCGGCGCGTGCACTCTCCGGTGTGTCGTCGCTATCCGCTATATCTGTCTCAATCGGCTCGTATGAATGGTCAGGGAATTCCTGAATCGGGATAGCCGTTATGGCACTTTTGAGACATACACACTTGTAGTTACACCCCATATTGCCCACGATCGCCGATAATTCACAGCAGTGCTGAAATCGCAAAAAAGGAAGATAAATGAAACACTTATTCCGGTCCGTCGTCGTCGTGTTAATGCTAATCCCCTTCTCCGCCCAGGCGGCCAAGTACCTGCCCAAGATCGTTATGGATAACCAGGGCGCGAAGGTGGCCATCGTGTCCATTTCGGCCAATAACTTCGGCGGTTCGCTGCAAGGTTGGAGTGATGCGAATTCGACCGATTTGATGACGTCTCGGTTAAACATCATGTTGGAGTTTGCCGAAGACAACTTTCCTGCGGGTTGGGAGGTAATACCTGCCAGCTCATTTGTAACCAAACCAGAGTTTATTTCGCTTGCAGGCGAACAAAGAGATGTCGGTTCACCTATGTTCGACGGCATCTATATGCCGCTGTTATCAAAAGACCGCAAGCAACTGGTCAAGGCCATGATAGATAAAGATGTGGCACTGGCCTTAATTGACATTACCGGCGCTGATTTTCTTGTAATCATCTATTCGGAATGGGCGACCAAGACCGGCCAGTTCTCCCCAACGACGAAACCATTAACCAAGAACGTAATCAGCATTTATGATAACGCCGGTAATCAGGAATTTAAGGGCAGGATCGACAAGATGGGAAAAAAGACATTGGGAGCATTTGGTGCCGTCTACGTCGATGAGGATACAATCGACTATTGGGTGGAAAGTTTCCAGGACAGTCTTGCTGCCATATATGCAGGGCGCAAAAAGTAGTTGATCATGAGCTCAAAGAGCCGGCAATGGACGCGATGTCGGACGATGCCGTGTCCGGCTAGAGTTCCAGATCGGCCGCAATTTTTTCCCAGAGCGGCCTCCACGTTGTCCACTTATGTCCGCCCTCGAGTGTGTAGACGCTCGAGGGTTCGAGTGCGTCGGCCAGTACCGCGTGCGATTTGGCGCCGCCATCGGACTCGCCGTAGCCGAGAATGACCGGTGTCCTGGAATGTCCGTTCGTTGCGCCCTGCAGCCAGGTCCAGACGTCGACTTCGTAGTCCTTGAACCCGGATCCGCCACCGGACCAGGCCGCGAGCCCGCCTGCCTCGTTGATTTCCTCAACCAGCTTGCGGTCGCCAAGATAAGGCGCCAACAAGATGAGGCCATCGATCTCATCCGGGTGCTCGGTGGCGTACAGCAGCGAGCCGAAGCCGCCCGCCGATATGCCGAGCAGCCAGATTTTCTCGTACCCGGCAGCTCTCGCCGGCACGACGATGTCCTCATGCAGGCGCGGCAGCAGGATGCGCTTCCTGTAGTAGCCGAAGTGTGCATCGACAGCGATGCTATCGAAGCCAAGCCGTTCGCCTGCCTGCTGAAATCCTTCCGCAATAAACGTCTCCCCGCGATCGCCTCTGCCCGGCAGCATGATGACGAGCACATCATGCCGGGCGCCGGGATCGGCGGTCTGAATACCCGGCAACGGCACCTCAGTAGGCGGCATGTTGAAACAGCCGGATAAAAGCAGCGTAAGAGGTAGCAGAACGAAGCTTGTTAATCGAGAGTTCATGCTCTGGTATTTAGCCTTGATGTCTCGGGCGGAGAGTGATTTCATTACTCACGATATCAGATGTTGAAGCCGTTACGGCGATGGGAAACAAAATGAAACAATTAGCTTACTTAGTGCTGATTTCCATGGTTTTGTTCAGTTATTCGACGGGCCAAGCCAGGAATACCATTAGCCAATTCTCTATCGAGGATGCGCTGTCGCAGGGGGAGGCGGAATCGAAGCTCAACAGCTCGATTCGCCTGTTCTTCGGTGATCAGGAGCATCCTGCCGTTGAGCGCCAACTGGGCACTTACACGTCCAACAAGAAAACCAACGCCTTTAACAAGAGCGACAAAGAGGCTTGCGAGTGGGCTTTTTTGTCCGCGATCATGTCCTTGCAGGATCGGGCGATCGCTGAGGGTGGCAACGCGGTCGTCAACATCCGCAGCTTTTATTACAAGAAGGAGTTTTCGAGCGCAACGGAATTCGAATGCGGAGCAGGAAATGTAGTGGCAGGCGTTACGATGAAAGGTGACGTCGTCAAACTCGCCGAGTAGGCCGGTTCGTCGCCGCGATTAACCGGGCTCCGCTGTTCGTCTCGAATCGGCCGGACGCGGGTTTCCACTGATTGACGATAACCGCTTCGTGTGTCGCTATTGTCGTTGCGAGTCCTATTAATGCGCGTTCTACGGCGTACAGGCTTAGGGCCTTAAGTTCGTGGTCGGCATTACGCACCACGATGTCGGGTGGAGTCACAATACAGCTCAGGCTATCAAGCCCACCCGCGAGACCCGAACCTGTGGCCTTGAGCCAGGCTTCTTTCAGGACCCATAACATATAGAAACGATCATTGGGTTGTGTCGTCAGCCACCTTGCTTCGTCCTCGGCAAAATAGTTTTCCGCGATTCCTTTGATATGTCGTCGGCGGCCGGGTACCTCGATGTCGATTCCGATCTCACCTTCGTCTGTCGCGGCGCAGACAACAACGTTTCCGCTGTGGGCGATACTTACCGCGGGACCATTGGCGCACCGGGGTTTACCGTCTTCGTTTGCGGTGAGTACGTGCGACGCGGCGGGATCGCCCGTGTATCGGTCAAGAACGGCTCGTAGCAGAGCGCGGCCGCAGAGGAATTGTTGTCGACGCCGTGGCGCCTTGAACTGGTCGGCACGTTGGATCTCCGATTGCGAAAGACAAGCCAGCACAGTGGGCGGCAAGTCGTCCAGACCCGTATGAACGACAAGAATCGACTCCGGGATCATGCCAGGACCCACAAACGCATAGTGATTGCCTTACTCAGCCAGGATCTCGTTCAGTGCCTCGCGAATTTCCCTGGGATAGACCCACGGTTGCCGCATGTAAATATTACCCCGTAAATCGAGCACATAGGCAGCTGACGGAGCCGCTCCATACTGCTGCCACACGGCATTGTCCATGCCATCCACGAGAAAGCGAGAGTCAAGGTCGACAAGGTCGAATGTAGCCGAGGCCTGGCCACGACGTTGCTCTTCTGACGCATGTGCCGGCACGTTCACTCCCGCGATCTTGTTAATCCAGGGGTTCCAGACCCGATCGACATAGGGATTGATGCTGTCGACCGGGTGCGCCTCCTGCGTGTAGATAACGACGAAATCGACGCGACCCACGAATTCGCGTTGCAACTCCTGCATGTCAAAGCGGCGATAACGAAACACCGGGCAGGAGTAGCTGCCGAGTTGCACGACCACGGGCTTTTCGCCAACCAAATCGTGCAGCGCAACGGTATTACCATCGATATCGGTGAGTCGAAAGTCCGGCGCCGGTGCCGCCTCCGCCGGTGCAGTTGCGTCAAAATGCGACAGCGACTCGCCGGCCTCGGTCGGGAACAGCAGCGAACAAGCCGATTGGCTCGCACAAAGGATCAGCAACAATATCAGGCGCTGGCGCACAGGCATCATCTTTCCGGACATGGTCATGAGGTAGTTGTAACTATTCGAGCGCCCCAATGACCCGAAAGTTTCGTCAATCTAACTCGTGAGAAGCGTGCATCAGGCCGCTATAATTGGGCTTGCCAGTATCAACATTCGACAAAGGGCGAGAGCATGAAATTGAGCAAATACATTCTTGTGGGGCTGTTACTGACAGGCACGACAGCTGTTTGGGCTGCGAAACCGATTCACAATGTCGTGGATGAGCCGGTGCCGGTGCGTATCGACGGTTCCAGTCCGACATTGGAAGAAGTCAGGAAAGCGATAATTTCCGGGTGCCAACGAAGAGGTTGGACGGCAGTATTGGATGGCGACGCGCAGATAAAGTGCTCGATTCTGGTGCGTGGGAAGCACTACGCGGAGGTTGCTATTCCGTACTCTGAATCGACGTATTCGGTCCTGTACGTGGACAGCCGCCAGCTCGATTACAATGAGAAACGGCAGAAAATTCATCGCAACTACAATGGGTGGGTGATTAAGCTGTCCGCGACAATCCAGCAACAGTTCAACCAGACCTGATCAAATTACGGTGTTTGCCTGATCAGGTGTGCCGGCGAAAAATCAGCGACGTATTGATGCCGCCGAACGCAAAGTTGTTGTTCATCACGTATTCGACGTCCAGTTCACGCCCGTCGCCCCGTACGTAATCGAGCGGCGCACATTCGGGGTCGACATTGTCGAGGTTGATTGTTGGCGCGAACCAGCCGTTGTTCATCATCTCAACCGCCAGCCAAGATTCCAGTGCACCGCAGGCGCCGAGCGTGTGGCCCATGTAACTCTTTAAAGAACTGATGGGCGTGGTGTCTCCCAACACGTTGTGCGTCGCAAGGGATTCGGCAACATCGCCACGGTCGGTCGCAGTCCCATGCGCGCTGACATAGCCGATCGCGTCCGGACTCAGCCCGGCATCGGCCAATGACATTTCCATGACGCGCTGCATGGTCTCGGGTGAGGGTTGTGTTACGTGCGCACCATCTGAATTGGTGTCGAAGCCCACAATCTCGGCGTAGATTCTTGCGCCGCGCGCTAATGCATGATCGCGCCGTTCGAGAAAGAGCGTGCACGCGCCTTCTCCGATAACCAGTCCGTCGCGATCACGATCAAAAGGCCTCGGAGACGTTTCGGGCTTGTCGTTGGCGGTGCTCGTGGCGTACAAAGTGTCGAAAACTGCGGCCTCTGTTGGACACAATTCTTCCGCACCGCCGGCGAGCATCATGTCCTGATGCCCGCTGCGAATCGCTTCAAACGCGTAACCGATTCCCTGGCTGCCCGACGTACAGGCGCTGGAGGTCGTAATCACACGTCCTTGCAGGCCGAAAAAGACGCCGATGTTGACGGGCGTCGTATGTCCCATCATGCGGATATAGGTTGTCGCCGTAATGCCATCGAGGCACTTGGTCAACAGCATGTTGGCGAAGTCGGTGATAGCGTCGGTACTACCTGTTGACGAACCGTAGGCCACACCTACCCGGCCGGATTGCAGTATCGGGTCGCCGAGCAGACCCGCATCGCGGAGCGCATTTTCACTCGCGGCTGTCGCCAGCATTGCGACTCTGCCCATGCTGCGGGTGCGCTTGCGATTGAAGCTGGCCGGCATCTCGAAATGTGCGACGGGGGCGCCGAGCTTCGTATTGAGCCCGTCGTACTCGTCCCACGCGTCTATATGGCGCACGCCATTCTTCAGTGCCCTCAGGTTCCGCTCGATTTCAATCCAATCGTTGCCGATCGGCGAATAAGCGCCGACGCCAGTTACTACGACCCGGTGTGTCAACACAAACCTCCGTTCGCGGAGATGACCTGTCGCGTGATGTATCCGGCGTCCGGTGAACAGAGGAAGGCGACCAGGGCCGCTATTTCTTCCGGCTGGCCCAGGCGGCGCAGAGGAATCGCTTCGAGCAACTTGTCGAGTGGCAAGGAGTCCGTCATTTCAGATTCAATCAATCCCGGAGCAACACAGTTTACAGTGACCTGTCGCTTCGCAAGCTCCACCGCGAGTGCTTTGGTGGCGCCGATTATTCCCGCTTTCGACGCGGCGTAGTTGACCTGGCCGCGATTGCCCATGATTCCGGATACCGACGAGATCGTTACGATTCGACCTGGTTTTCTGCGTCTGAGCATTGGCATCACGACCGGATGCAGAACATTGTATAGACCATTCAAATTGACATCTATGACCTGACGCCAGTCATCTTCTGCCAGCATTGGGAACGCACCGTCACGTGTAATTCCGGCATTGCACACGACGCCGTAGTAGGCGCCGTGCTCTGCAATATCTGCCTCAAGTGCGGTCCGTGTTTCCTCGGCATCCCTTACGTCGAAGGACAGCAACCGGCAGCCGCCTGGCTCGGAATCGATCGCGTCCAGCGTGGCTTCCGCGCCTTGCCGGTTCTTCCCATAATGGACAGCGATATCATAGCCGTCGCCAGCAAGCCGGACAGCTATGGCCCGGCCGATTCCAGAACTGGCTCCGGTTACGAGGATGCTTTTCTGAACATCATTCATTGAGCTTTGTCTCTTGTGGCATTTCGAGAACAGCAAGGTTTGCCTCGGCAATCGTGCTGCCGTTCAATTCTATGCGACACGCAAATGACCCCATACCCTGTGAGTCCCGGACCAGTTCCTGGCACGTGGCCTGATAGGTAACGCCCGGTTCAAAGTAAGCCACAGAACATTTGTAATGCCGCGTACCGAGTAGATAGCCGTGTGGCGGCACAAATCCGCGAGCTCTGGCACGTGCACCCGCATGCACGGCGACGCATTGTGCCATGTATTCGACACCAGCGTAGGCCGGCACACCGAGACCCGGCACAACGAGCTCGAAATCGTCGCTGATGCGCCATTCGCAAGTGGCGAACTCTGCGCCAATATCGACCAGCCGATCCAGGAACAGCATCGGCTCACGATGCAGGACAAACTCCGCGGCTGACATACCCGCCAGCGGTTTGAGTTCTTCGGAGGAGATCGTCGCTGTCATTCAGTCGGCGGTTTGCTCGAGGCTACGTAACTGTTCGTGCACATTGTCTATCAGTATCTGCGGCGAACCGCCCAGTGTCAGCTCAAGCGTTTCTGCGTCAACAGGCACCTGGATCGTTCTTGCTTTCGTGACCACAACGCCGTGCTCGTCCTCGATCTTGTAGTCCACAACCAGGCGCATCTCCCATTCTCTGAGGCACGCCGTCACGTGTACGACCTGGTTCAGCGTCAAAGGGCGCACATAGCGCACCGACGTATCTGCAACCGGCCACAAGTAGCCCGATTTCTGCATATCCTCGTAGCTGTACGCAACGCTCTCGAGCAACTTGCAACGCGCCAGCTCGAAGTACTGAAAGTATCGGCCGTGCCAGGCAACGCCGGCAGGATCCAGATCGAAAAAGGGAATTCGTATCTCTATATTGGCCGTCAGGCAATTCGAAAAGTCACTCCTGATCATCGTCTCGTAGCCTATCAGTTTGTGGCTGCGACGTGTTCCGGTCGCCCCAGAAATCATAGAAATTGAACCACTGCAATGGCTCACGGCGAACCTGCCGTTCAAGCAATGTTGCGAATTTCTGCACATATTGATCATAACTGCGGCGCTGGCCCCGACGTGACAGTTGAATTTTTTCCTCGAACAACTCCATTCCGAGGTGATACTGGCCCTGCATCCGGAAGCAGTGCAGCAGATAGACCGGACAGCTCAACACCTTCGCGAGGACGTAGGGTCCGATCGGGAAGTTCGCCGGCGCGCCGAAAAATGTCGCCGGGCACACATTGGCACTGTTGCCGACCGGCACGCGATCGCCAGCAATCACAACCCACTCGCCTTGCTCGACTTTTTCCTTGAGACGAAAAGCGAGTTCAATGTCCAGATCAGTGACTTGTATAAGATTCAATCGCGACTCTGGCGCGGAGCGGCGCAGCATCGCCGCAAAATTGGCGGCGTGCTGATCGTAAAGGAGGATATTGACCACGAGGTTTTTGTGGCTTTTTGCGATGCTGCGCGAATATTCCATATTGCCGAAGTGAGAGCCAATCATGACGATGCCGGTGCGGGATCGCACCAGTGACGCTCGCATTTCGAGCTCATCGGGCTCCATATGGAATGCGCTCAGCGGTTGCGTCCAGGCGACGACGCTATCCAGCAGGGACTGGCCGTACGCAAGAAAGTGCCGAAATGACAACCACAGGGTCACACGTTCGGGAAGCTGATCCGGGTATTGCTGTTTCACCCTGCGCAGGTAGTCCCCGGAAGCTCGACGGGCGATTGGCCGGCGCAACAAGAAATACGCCATTACCGGAATAAGAACAATATTGAAAACCGTGCGACCCAGGTGCGCATTGATCCATACCATGAAGCGCAGTCCGCTCAGCGCGCCTGCCTCGCCAATTGTCGCCCAGTGTCGGCTCATCAGGTGACGGTCTCTTGTGCCCCGCGTCGCTTGCGCCACAACAGCGTCGGCAGGCGCAATAGCATGCCGACAATCAACCGCGTATGCATCCAGGAAATCTCCACGTTGTCGCGAAAATAATGGAAATGCGACTTGCCCCCTTCGGGGTATTGTACGTTGACGGGGATAAACTTCAGACCGATGCCGGCCCAGATGGCGCGAACCAGAATCTCGGGATCGAACGCCATGCGTCTGCCCGGATTGCTCTTTTCGATCAGCGCGACCACGGGCTCCAGCGGGTACAGCCGGTAGCCACACAGGGCATCGCGAATTTGCGTGCTCAGAGACTCCAGCCAGCTGAATGACAGCGTGATGTAGCGCGCGTAGTAGCGCAGCCTGGAGATACTCTCGTCAAACACAGGTTCACCACAGATGATGCAATCTGGCTGCTTTGCAGCGGCTTCGCGAAATCGGGCGATATCGGCGACATCATGCTGGCCGTCGGCGTCGATTTGCAGGGCATGTGTGTAGCCGGCATCAAGCGCCGTCTTCAGTCCCGTCATCACGGCGCCGCCTTTGCCGAGATTCTCGTCATGCCGGACCAGGATCGATAGGTCCGCGTGCTCGTCCAACAGGCGTTGCAGTTTTTCGAAGGAGTCTTTCGGACTGGCGTCATCGACAACGATGAGCGGCAGACCCTCCTCGCAAAGTTGTGGCAACAGCACTTTGAACTGCTCCACGTGATCGAAATGCGGGACGACCGTGCACATCAACACGACGCACCCTCCGGAAAAACCAGACGACCCAGAGAATACTGCGCATCAGGGCCACAAAACTCGAACTGAACTTCATTGGACGCATGCCAGCGAAGGGACAGCTCCAGCACCCGCGGAGGTGTAACAATTTTCTTGAACTTCAGTCGCTTGAGTTCGCGTGGTGAGCCAGAAAACTCGAAAAATGCGCGCGAAACAATTACCGCCCAATGCAATTGAATAACGCCGGGCAGGACCGGTTGATCAGGAAAGTGGCCGCGAAACCAGGTCAAGTCGGGCGATATGTCGAGTTTCACGCGCACGCATCCGGAATCGGCGGTAGCCGACAGGACTCGAGGAAAGTTGCTGTCGGCATCAGGCAAACTGACCAGCCGGGTGTCAAGGTCAAGTTCTTGCATGTGGCAGACTCGTCAGGTGTGTCCGGGCTCGTGGCGGTTCATTTGCTGCTGACGCCAAGTCGTCTCTTGTAATGGCGTCGAAAGATCCACTCGCACACCGCCAGGACGGCGACAAGCACGTAGGAAATCATGCCATTGTAGATTGTCCATATTTCCATTGACTGGGTAGTCGTCCAGACGGCAATCATGCCATTAATCACGAAGAATCCGGCCCAAACTGCAGTCAATCGAGTCAGATATCCGGGGGTATGGTCGCTGATCGGAGTGCCGCGAGCGCGAACGATTCTCAATAACAGGGGATCTTTCGTGCCGAGCGACCCGGCGAACAGGACAAACAGGATGGAATTGACGAGAACAGGATAGTACAGCAGCATTTTTGTGCTGCCGACCACAGCCGATGTAATGGCGTAACCCAGCAAAATGCCAATGACAGGTAATGCCATGGCCCGTTCCTGCGGCCGAATCAATCCGAATCGCATCAAGAGCAGAATCGCCAGGATCAGGCCGAAGAAACTTGCCGGCAAAATCCTGAGTCCGAAGTAGATTATGAAGGGGTAAAGCGCGAGAAGAACAATAAATGTAACGCGGAAAATGATCGCCCGAGTCACAGACTTGTCAGCGCACTCAACACGTCTCTGATAGTCCGCACGTCCTTAAAAACATCCGGTGAGATCTTCTTGCCGGTCAACTCCTTGAGCTGCACCAGCAAATCAACCGCATCTATGCTGTCGATTTCCAGTTCGTCGTAAAGATTCGCATCCAGGGAAATGGCCGACTCGTCCACCTCGAACTGATCGATTAGGATGCCCTTGATGCTGGAGTACAGTTCGTCGCTATCCATGGCGGAATTCTATGCCAGTTCGGCCTCGAAAAGCGACACAAGTGCCTCATTCAACTCGTACCTCGCATGCCGCTCGTCGAGACCGCCCGGGACAAGCTTCGACACCGATATCGCTGGCAGGATCGTGACGGCAAAGTGTGGCCGCGACCGTGGGATGCTATACCACGGCTCGTGCTTCGCCAGAAACTGCGGTCTGCAGTCAACGACGACCGGCAGGATCTGCGCTTGTGCGCGGATCGCTACTTCGGCTGCCCCGAGCTTGAACTCCAGCGGCCGGCCACTGCTGGTGCGCGTACCCTCCGGAAACAACAGCAGGCTCGCCCCCGATTCGAGCCGCTCGACGCAGGAAGCGAGCAGGTCGGCGGGTTCGAAGTTGGAAATGTAATTCGCCGTCGTGACAGAGGCTCGCATGAACGGGTTTCGGATAACCGCCTCTTTGATCACACAGTCCACCTGCGGCAATACAGACAGCAGCAGGACGACGTCAATGAGTGTTGGATGATTCGCGAGAATCAGCTGGCCGCCGTCAGGGTCTCTGTGCTCCATGCCCGTGACCCGAAACGAGAACACACCCATGCGACAGCCTCCCCACATGAATGCGCCGAAGGCTGCAGCGATCAGGTTCCTGGCCGTGATCTGTCTGGCGTCAGCGTCGCGAACAAGCAGATACAGGAGCGGAAACACAAACACGCTGACGATCAGTCCGATCAGGCCGAAAAAGAACCAAAGCAAAGATGTGCCGACAAATCGCCAGGCAAGATCGAGATACTTCATCCGCCGCGGTGTCAGATAGTATCGACGAATGCGTGCGAATTGAGCGAGCGCTTGTTCATTATCAGGGCAATTCCATGGCGCCCAAGTTACAATTATTCTACACCACACGCTTACCGTGGTGTATTCCATAAAATGCTCGCAACCGCGCGAGCGAGACCAGTGCATGCGACTAGCAATCGGTTCTTATACCGCCACTTCAGCGGCCGGCGTTGGACTGGCGGCGATGCAGAAATCTATCGCCGGCCGGAGTTCCGGACTCAGGCCGAATGATCTGGACGGATGTGATCTCGACACATGGATCGGCCGGGTCGATGCGTTGGAAGCGATATCCTTGCCACGCCACCTGGCGCATCTGTCCAGTCGCGACAATCAATTGGCCTGGCTGGGTCTGCAGCAGGACGGACTGCTCGACAGCCTCGCACAGCTTACAAAGCGGATTAGTGCTGACCGGGTTGGCGTGATTATTGGGACCAGTACGTCGAGTATCGGCAGAACCGAAGAGGCATACACAAAGCTCCTGCCCTCTGGTTTCATCAGCGAAGAATATAGGCAGCCGGAGGTACACAGTCTGCATTCGCCGGGGGCTTTCGTGTCGGCGGCGACCGGACTTGAGGGGCCTTCGATGACGATCAGTACGGCTTGCTCATCGAGTGCGAAGGTTTTTGCCTCTGCGGCGAGATGGATTAGTCATGGACTCGTGGACGCGGTGCTCGTCGGTGGTATTGACGGCTTGTGCATGAGCATTCTGTATGGCTTCAATTCACTCGAACTGGTGTCGTCGAGCCTCTGCCGCCCGTTTGACAGGCGCCGCGACGGCATCAACATCGGCGAGGGCTGCGGTTACGCGATTCTGATGCGTGAGGAATTGCAGCCGGATAGCGAGTTTGCCTTGCTCGGGTACGGCGAAAGTTCGGACGCGTATCACATGTCTCACCCGCACCCGGAAGGCAAGGGTGCCGTGACTGCCATAGATCAGGCGCTCGAGCGCGCACAAGTCCCCGCAGACGCAATTGATTATGTAAACCTGCACGGCACCGCCAGCCAGGCCAATGATCGTATCGAAGCTTACGCGTTGGCGCAGAGATTCTCCGAGCACACGCTGGCCAGTTCCACGAAAGCCTGGACGGGTCATGCATTGGGTGCTGCAGGTATTCTGGAAGCGGTCATTACGCTGCAGGCAATGCGACATGGCCTGATTCCCGGTACGCTTAATTGCGAGGAGCAGGACCCTGATGCTGCCTTCGGCGTGCTCACCGAAAACAGTCACAAACCCATTAGCAATGCGATGACCAATTCGTTCGGTTTCGGCGGCAATAATGCCGTGCTGATTTTTGGGCGGACCAATGACTGACATCGACATCGTGGGCGTCGGCGTGTGGAGCGAGTACTGTTCGAACTGGGATGAGTTCTGCTCGGTCCTGGCCGGAGGCGCCATCCCGCAAGTAACACCATTGAAGCCCGAGTTGATTCCCGCAAAAGAACGCCGTCGTGCACCGCTCTCCGTCAAGATGGCCGTGGAAGTCATGGACCAGGCATGTCGCATGGGCGCGGTCGGTCCGTCGGAGGTCGCGACAGTTTTTGCGTCGGTGTATGGGGATATGCGGAATACCGACTACATGTGCCGTACACTGGATGCAGCGCCGCGCACGGTCTCGCCCACCAAATTTCATAATTCTGTGCACAATGCGTCGACAGGGTACTGGGCAATCGCGACCGGGTCGCATCGCCCGGCAAATGCCGTTTCAGCATATTTACACTCGGGAACAATGGCCTTTCTCGAAGGCGCTATTCAGGCGCTTGAAGAAGACATTCCGGTTCTGGTGTGTGTCGAGGAAATAGCGGCGCCGGCGGCATTCAAACCGTTTTACGATTCAGAGCAGTCGTTTTCCACGGCATTGCTTCTGACACCGCCTGCTTACAGTGCGTCGCCGCTCGCGTCAGTCCGGTTTGGTGTCCGCAATGAGGAGTCCGACTATCCCGAATTGCCGGAAGTCGCTGGCGTCAATTGGTCGGATAACCTGGCTGCCACGTTGCTGCCGCTACTTGCGGCGATCGCGACACCCGGCGAGGCAGAACTGCAGTTCCCGATCTCATCACATTCGTCACTGTCACTTACTGTAGGAAGCGCCGGCAAGGCAGTCGATGCCTGACACAACGGCACAGTACGACGTTGCAATCATTGGCGGTGGTCTCGCCGGACTGACGCTCGCTCTGCAGTTGCATCAGGGGTCTCCGGATCTCGCGATCGTTGTGCTGGAGCGCAACAGTCTGCCGCCGCCTATTGCGGCGCACAAGGTCGGCGAGTCCACTGTTGAGATCGGTGCGCGCTATCTATCGCACACGCTCGGGTTGAATGAAATGCTCGAGCGCACACAGTTGAGAAAATTCGGGCTGCGCTATTTTTTCGGTGGCGGCCTCCACGATGATCTCGCCAAGGCAGATGAGCTGGGCATCAGCAGCACGCTGCCTGCAATCAGCTATCAGATCGATCGCGGCAAACTGGAGGGCGACCTCGCAGATATTCTGCAGGACCGCGGTATTACGGTGCAGGACAAATCGGTCGTGAAACACGTGACGTTCAATGAGAACGGTGGTGCACATGCGATTCAGGTAACACGACACGACGAGGCCGCGAGCATTCGTTGCCGTTGGCTGGTTGATGCCGGATCGCGAGCTGCGATAGTCAAGCGGCAGTTGAGCATGGGCAAGCCCTGTGATCACAAGATGGGTGCTGCGTGGTTTCGGCTGGACAAGCCCGTTGCAGTGGACGACTGGTCTGACGCCGAAGCATGGCGACGACGGTGCGATCAACCGCGACGTTTGTCGACCAACCACCTGATGGGAAGTGGCTATTGGGCATGGATTATTCCGCTGGCAGGGGACAAGACGAGCGTCGGCCTGGTTGCCGATCCTGATATTCATCCGCTGTCGTCCTATTGCAGTTTTGACAAATTCAGCAACTGGCTATCGCTGCACCAGCCAACGCTTGCGAGCGAGGTTCTGGATGCACGCGATACGCTGATGGACTTCATGTTTCGCAAGAACCTGTCACAGGACAGCAATCAGGTCTGGTCAGCCGACCGCTGGGCACTGACCGGCGAAGCGGGAGTTTTTGCCGACCCCTTCTATTCTCCCGGCTCCGATCTCATCGCCATAAGCAATACGTTTATCTGCGATCTGATCCGGCGCGAGCGCTCTGCTTCGCGATTTCCCGTGCATGTTGCAATCTATGAGCAGATGTACCAGTCATTTTTCAGCATCATAATGAGTTTGTACGAGCGTCAGTATCCGGGGTTTGGTGATACGCGACTGATGGTCGTCAAGACAACCTGGGACTATGCGTACAACTGGTCGGTGCTTACCTGGCTGTATTTTAGAGAATTGATGACGGACCTGGCGTTCCTCAAAGCGGCTCAGCCGCGGCTCGTCGCGATGCGTGCGCTGAACGAGACGATGCAAAGCAAATTCAGGCAGCGCGCAGCCGAGAAAAACGTCGCTGAGGGCAGAGGCCGATTTTTCGATCAAACGGCGATTCCGATGTTCCGTGATCTGAAGGCAGCATTGGTGGATCCCGTCGCAAGTCCGGACATCGAGCTCAGGGATAACTGTCTGCGACTCGAGAGCTTGTCACCGATTTTATTGTCTTTGCTGGCCGACGAGTCATCCAATGGTAAAAGTACTTGCAGCTTGCTGGGTGACCTCCGGCAACGATTCAACTAGCGCTCCTGCGCTGCAACCGGCTCCCGGACCAGGCGATCAGGAAATTGGCCGCCGAGCCTGCCGCAACTGTCAGGCCGAGGAATTTCAGCACCGGGATAGATGATCCGGCGAGAATGCCAAAGGCGAGCGTGGTTGAGGTTGCGCAGGCAAGCACGCCCTTGTCTGTCGCGCGTCGCTCGGGCAGCGACTCTGAGCGGCTCAGGAACAGTGCGTAGTCGAGGCCCAGGCCCAGCACCAGCAGCAGCGCGACAAGATGAATGACGGTCAGACTGCTGTGCAGCGTAGTGACCACAGCTACGGTGATGGCGAGGGCGGATGTAACCGTCAGTCCAATCCACAGCGTCTGACGAAATTGCCCGCGCACGTACCACAGCAAGCCGATAATAATCAGCGCTGCTGCCAGTATGGTCTTGCGAGCGCCATTGCGATAGTCGCGCATAAGATCGACTGAGGATGCCTGCAGATCGACGAAATCGACCGCGACGTCCCATTGTCCGACGCGTTCAGCCAGGTCAGCCGCCGCAGGGTGCACGACCGAAACTAGTGCCACCCACTGGCCGCTCAACTGCAGCAGATGCGAATCGAGCCACGATCGCAATGGCGTCGCGGCGATATCCGCGGGTATCAGAGGCGGCAGCGATTTCGCAAGGCTGGCGTTGGCGGCAAAAGATTCAAAGGCGTCCGCACGGAACGGCGTGCCGACCAGCGCCTCGCCAAGCCGGCTGCGCAATATTTCCTGGTCCGGGATGGCATTCTGCCGCCGCTCCTGATCTTCGCGGCTGGGCAGCAGCTGGCTCACGGACTGCCAATTCTCGAGCAGGCCGTCGTCGACCGCGTCGGCAAGCAGCAGGTCAACCGCCTGACTGTCACGCAGCAACGCGTCCAGAGAACTGTTATGCAAAACCAGCTGGTACCGCATGTCTGGTGTTACGGTAGCGGACCGCAAAGCCCGGTCGGCCGACAACCGCTCTACCGGCACCGGGCTCAGGCTCGACAGATTGTCGTCCCATAGCCCGGCGCCGACCGTCCGATAAATTGCAAACAGCGCTGCGATCAGGACGACAATCGCGGTCAGGTATCGCAGCTCGGGCGTTTGCTGCGCCGCTGATTCGGTTGCCGGTGGCGCCTGCCGCCCGTCAAGGAATAACGGCAGCCAGGTGCGGGTTGCGAGCATCGCGACGACCACACCGCCAGCAGTAAATACACCCAACTGGGCCAGTCCCTGGGACCCCGAAAACACCAGTGCAAGGTAAGCGATCGCCGTGCTGATTACGCCCAGCCGCATTGTGGGCCAGATGCGTCGTATCGCGGAACGGCCCGAGTCGTGCTGTGCATGACTAAAAAGATGCAGTGGGTAGTCGACGGCGATCCCGAGCAGCGTAAAGCCGAATGCAAGCGTGATGCCGTGCACGGTGTCGAACAGCAGGCTTACGAGCGCAAGTCCGGCGAGGAAGCCCGTGCCGATCGGCAGGGCCGCGAGCAGCAACAGCCGCGGATTTCGAAATACCACCAGCAACACCAGAATCAGCGCAGCACCGGCAAGAATGCTTCTCTTGGTGGCCTCGGCACGAATCGTTTGTCGCAGCTCGACGCTGAAAGCGCCGACCCCGGTTATGTCGATCTTTAGCGGCGTTGTGGCAGGCAAGGCCGCAAGTGCCTGTCTAACGGTATCTACCGCATCAGCCTGTGCTGCGATGTCGATGGATGCCGCATGTGTCTCTGCCATCAGCACCGCGCTACCGTCGGCCGCGAACCACATGTCGCCGGTCATATCGACAGGCGACAGCCGTTCCAGGATATCCAGCGTCACCAGAAACGGATCGCGAGCGATGAGTTGCAACAGAGCGGAGCCGCCACCGAATGCAAGATCCTGCAGGCGCAATTGCAGCGTTCGCTGCAGCGCGCTGCGGCTGTAATCGACGTCGCGCATCAACAGGTAATAGCTATTAACGGGCTCAGGGGTCTGCGTCGTGTCCTCCGAAAACTCGCCGTTGAGTACCGTAACGAATGCCGGGTCAACTGACAGAGCCTGCTTCAGCTGGTCGCTTGCCTCGGCAAGCTCGTCGGCCGGAGCACCGCTGATACCCATGACCATCAGACGCGAACCGGGGCCGTTCCTGATCTGCTCAATTAGTACGTCGTGCGCGAGAGTCGTTTGCTGCGGGAAGAACGCACTCAGGTCAAAACTCAATTCGAGGCGTGTGGCAAGAATCACAATGGCGACGGCCGCCGCAGCAACCCACAGGGCCGATCTCCGCCACGCTGCAGAGATCGATACGTTCACGGTTCCGGATCGTTACGCAGGATGTCCATCAGGTGCCACTCACCATTCTTAAGATCGATCCGAATGCTGGTTACCGACTGATCGTCTCCGTTGACTTGCAGGCTGATCAGTCGTTTGCCCATTCGCCGCGAAATCGGCGTCAACTGGACGGACCAGGCGTCCTGCGTGCCGGCTACGTAATAGTTGAATACCGACTCGATCTTGCCTGCTTCGCCGGACAAGATTGCTTCGATCGCACTGAGAATTGTTTTCAGCGATCTGGATTTATTCAGCGCCAACTTGCGTGTTTCGCCTTCTCTTTCTATGACGACGTGATCGGACTCGATCAGAAAGGATTCTTCGAACGGCGTCTCGATACTCTTGCGCAAAACCCCGGCCCTGAGATACTCGAGGTGACCGGTCAGTACCAGCGGCTCCTTCAGCATCGGGTTATGGCGTTCCTCCCGAAAACCGACACTATTCGGCGGTGTTACGGTCGAATTTTCCAGAACCACAGCCAGCTCCAGACACCATGCAAAAGGCGCCGTTAGCGCCATTGATGCAGCCAGCAACAATGCCGTGAGCCACTGGCGGTTGCATTCCTCTCGCAAGGTCAGGTCAGGTCGAGTTGTCGGCAGGGCCCGCATCTTCCAGCGCCTTGTTCCTTTTCGTCTCTTCAAACAGTTGGACAACGATCTTCCTTGCCAGTTTGCCGGTTTCCTGACGTGGGAGGATCGCTACCTTGTACACAGGGCGCGGCAGAAATGCCGGTTCGATGCCCGGTTTCAGCTTCTCGAGGATATCAGACGGCTCCAGATCCGGCGCGACAACCAATGCGGCGAGTCGCTTGCTGTTCTCGTCCGGCATGAATATCACGCCGTCGATGACGCCGGGTATCGCATTCAGGCGGTGATTCAGATCGGTAAGCGAACCGCGCTTGCCCGCAATATTAACCATGTCCTGATGCCGCCCGAGCCAGCGAAACTGATGGTCACCGACAATCTCGATGATGTCCTGCAGGACGACACGTTCAGGCAGGTGCGCTGCGCGAATCCGGACACCGTCCTCGCCCACATCAAGCTCGAATGCCGTTGCGAGTTGCCACAGAGTTTCGGTCGCCGTGTTGCGTTTCGCGATGATTCCGGATTCGCTGGAACCGAATACTTCGACGACTCGCGCATCGAAGCGTCCCTCCAGTTTCTTTGCCAGTTCCGGCGACATCGGAGCAGTGGCGCTGAAGATTCGGTCGATCCTGATCCGCCCTGTGTTGGCGCTGAGAAAGGCATCGAGATGCACCGGGGATGAGATCAGTGCCCGCGGCTCGGGCAGAGATTCAAGCGCGTCGGAAATGTCCTGAGGAAAGAATGGCATGAGGTGGCTGACCGCCACATTAGAGAAAAGGGGCAACAGGATCGAAGTCTCGAATCCCCACATATGCTGGGGAGGTACCGTCGCCAGCACGTTCATCGAGCCGACTGTTTTTTCCGTCAGCAGGTCGACATTACTCAAGCTGCCGGTACGAAGTGTCTCCCAGTATTTGCGGTTGGGCGTGGGAGTGCCCGTGCTGCCCGATGTGAATACGATCGCACACAGTCGATCAGCAGGAATTTCCGGGACGACGACATCGATGACATCGGGTGCGTCAACGTCGCAGGTGTCTAACGACTCGACATTGTTCAGACCGGGCCCTCCGAACGAATAACAATCTGCATACTCGTTGGCTACTTGCTGCAGAGTCTGCTGCTGCCTGTTCGGCGGCATCAACGTGCACTGGTCCGCAATTACTGCGGCGCAAAACCCGAGCAGAAACGTATAGCGGTCTGCGGCCAGGTTGATAACGTATTGCCGATCCGGAAGCTGCTTCGAAAGGGCAACTGCGTGCGCGAGGAATTGGTCTACTCTGATTGCACCGGACGAGCCGTGGGCGATAATTTCGTCCGGCTCTCGAGTCGTGATCGGGTGCGATCTCTGCACAATCGGCAATGCCGCCTGGTCTACGCCGTTTTTTCGCTGATATAGGCACTCAGGCTGCGCAGCGAGCCAAATACGCCCTGGATATTGGCATCATCGGCCGTCAACTGTACGGAATACTTCTGTGTGATGGCGAGTGCCAGTTCCAGCGCATCGATTGAATCGAGTCCAAGGCCATCGCCAAACAATGGCTCCTCCGGTTCAATATCAGTGGCACTGATATCTTCCAGGTTCAGAGACTCAACAATGAGCTCTGCAACTTCCTGTTCGTGCTCGGATTGTTCCTGCATACTGGTCTTTGTTCACGTATGTTTTGAGCGAAATGATAGTGCATGATAGTTTGTTGCGTGGATTTATCAACAAGCGAAAGAGCGCGCCGAGAAATGACGCCCAATACAACTGACGTTCTTGTGATAGGCGGCGGGCCCGCCGGAACGACCTTCGGTCATCTGGCCGCGCAACGCGGCTGGCAAGTCACTCTGCTCGAAAAAGATAAGCACCCGCGTTTCCATATCGGCGAATCGCTGCTGCCGATGAACCTGCCCATTTTTGAGCGCCTCGGCATACTGGACGAAGTCAAAGACATCGGTGTGCCCAAGCTCGGCGCCGACTTCACCATTGCCAACTCCAACGGCAGACATGAGACGTTTTATTTCAGCAAGGCGCTGGGCGAGAGTCCGGATCACGCGTTCGAAGTACGCCGCTCGGAATTCGACCAGCTGCTGTTCGAGCACTGTAAAGCGGCGGGCGTCAACGCTTCGGAAGGAACCAAAGTCACGCATGTGGAGCGTCTGGAGAGTGGTAGCCACAGGGTGACGGCGGTCGATACTGATGGTGAAGAAGTAATCTGGGAAACACGCTTCCTGGTGGATGCCTCCGGTCGCGATACGTTCATGTCCAGCAGAAACGGCTGGAAGAAACGCAATCCAAAGCATGCCAGTGCCGCGGTCTTCGCACACTATCGCGGCGTCAAGCGAAGAGCAGGTGAGAATCAGGGAAACATCAGCCTGTACTGGTTCGATCATGGCTGGATCTGGATGATTCCGCTGCGTGACGACATAATGAGCATCGGGGCCGTATGTTATCCCGACTACATAAAGAGCCGGCGCGAACCGCTGGACGAATTTCTGCTAAACACGCTGCACAGGATTATCAGTATCCGCGGTCGAATGAGGGGAGCTGAGGCCGTAACGCCAGCGCAAGCCACCGGTAACTATTCCTATTTGTCGGATCGGATGTTCGGCCCGGGATTCCTGATGATCGGAGATGCATTCGCATTTATCGACCCGGTCTTTTCCAGCGGCGTG
Source organism: Gammaproteobacteria bacterium (assembly GCA_029862045.1). Lineage (GTDB taxonomy): Bacteria > Pseudomonadota > Gammaproteobacteria > Steroidobacterales > Woeseiaceae > UBA1847. The sequence continues at coordinate 8,866 of JAOTYE010000008.1, read as the reverse complement.
TATCTGGCCATGAATGGTGCAGAGCGGGGCGTGGACGTTGCAGAAGCCTGGCTTACCGCGAGTGAGGGCGCTTACCGCAAGGCGTGTCGCAAGTATGAACGCGAGACCCACAAGGGGCTCGCCACGTTTTCATGGTTTATTTATCGCTTCACATCACCGGTCATGCGTTACATGTTTCGTAAACCGCGCAATACATTTCGGGTCGTACAGGGCGTAGTCTCGATGTTGGCGGGTGACGTGTATTCGAATCGTGCTGTGCGCCGCCGCCTGCTCCTGTTCAAGACGCTTTACTCCGTCGCGTGCATGTTTAACTGGCGCAGCGTGCGCGCGGCATGGAAGGTCCGTCGCCCGAAGAATCAGGCCGAGCTGCAAGAAGGCGCTTTATCCAGTGAGTAGCGCAGCATCCAGAGCCGATCGAGCCGAGCCGCGCGCGGCAAGCGAACGGCGGCTCACAGTTACGCTGAGCGACGATATTGTTCCGCTATCGGGCAATCATAATTTGCTCGTCGCATTTCAGTTCGGCGCATCGCCGCCGTCGACCCAGCATGCAGCTATCGTCAACCCTGGCCTCGAGTCGATCGACGGCGGTGACATATATGAATGCTGGTGGTACGACGGAGAGGTCAACGTCACGACATGCGATGATGTGAGAATCGCGCAATGCGAGGACTACGCCGTCGCGATATTACAGCGGCCGGATTCTGCACCGGAGGATTTCCGACAGACAACCTACGATGCCTACCATGACTTGTTGCGCGCCGTGCAGGAGACAGAGCATCGGCATCTCATCAAGATATGGAACTACTTTGCGGGCATAAATGATGGCGACGATGACAGGGAAAAGTACCGTCAGTTTTCGATTGGCCGCGCTGATGTTTTCGAGGAGCTCGGAATACTCGATGAAACAGTCCCGACCGGTACTGCAGTCGGCAGTGTTCGAGACAGCGGCCTGTCAATTATCGCGTTGATATCGAAACATGGCCTGTATGCAGCCGAGAATCCACGTCAGGTCAGCGCGTTCAAGTATCCCCGTCAATATGGTCCGAGGAGCCCGAAGTTCAGTCGCGGCGGTTGCGTCTCCATCGGCAACCACAGTCTGTTTCTGCTGTCGGGTACTGCAGCAATCATTGGTCACGAATCCGTGCATCCTTATGATGTCAGCCTGCAGACCAGCGAGACACTCGAAAACCTTGATCAACTCTGTAAGGCGATATCCGGTTTGCGCAGCGAAGGACCAGCCTTGGTTCTCGACAAGGAGTGCGTGTTGCGTGTTTACCTGAGGGATCCGGGCGACAGGGTGTTCGTGGCAGCGCAATTGCAGGAACTGCTGGGCATCACCGAGTCTAATGCAGTATTTCTGCATGCAGATATTTGCCGGCGCGAACTCATGGTCGAAGTCGATGGAGTGCGGGTATTGTCATGAATATTCTGTGGTCACGATGCCTGGTAATCGTTGCGCTGCTGCTTCTCGCCGGGCCAGGCCATGGCGCAGAGGAGGAGGCCGCCAGGAGCCTCAGGATCCTCGTCTTTGGGGCGACCGGCAAGGTCGGAACTTACGTTGTTGACGAGGCACTGCAGCGTGGTCACGTAGTAACGGCGGTCTCGCGCGATCCGGCTAGCATTCAAAAGCAGCATCAGAACCTGGCCGCGGTCCGGGGAGACCTGCTCGATGTGGATAGCATTGCGAGTCTCGCTGCCGGACAGGATGTCATCATTATTTCGGTGCGCGGGATCATCGGCAAATCAAAAAATCCCGAGAATGCACTCCAACGTATCGCGGTGGAGAAGGTCGTCGACGTACTGCGGGAGATTGGAGACGCTGCGCCGCGCCTTATTCACGTCGGCGGCGCTGGCAGCCTCGAGGTCAGGCCGGGCGTTCTGTATGCGGACACGATTCCGAAGTTATTCCTGCCGAAGAACATTGAGCTGGAAATCCAGGGGCAGATCCTGGCGCTCGAGTATCTACGCGCAGTGACTAACGTAGAATGGAGCTACGCTACGCCGGCGAAGGATTTTACCAATGGCGAACGCACAGGTGTGTTTCGGATCGGCGGCGATACTGCGCTCGAGGACACGCGCGGCCGGAGCCGGATTTCCAGAGCAGATTTTGCCGTCGCGCTGATCGACGAGGCAGAAAATGCGGCGCATGTGCGAGAGCGTTTCTCCGTCGCCTATTAGTCGTTGTTATTCGGCGTCGATGCGATAGCGGAAGCCGATTCCGATTGCGTAGACGTCGGGACTATATGGCTCGGCACCGAGGCTCAGGACAGTTGGTATCGTCGCGGGCTCGACGCCCTCCAGCGCCCAGTCTTCGGCTACGAAGCGCATATAGCGCAGGTTTAAATTCATCGCCAGCCGTGCGGAGTACTGGTAGGTGAGCTTGAACCGCAGGTAGTCGAGCTCGGAACTCAGTTCGGGGAACTCGCTCGGACCGCCACTCGCCGAGTCGACGATAATTTCAGACGCGCCATCGGAACGTATGTAGTCAAGCTGAATATCGACTTTGTCTGCAATGTTACGGACGCGAAAACCTAAACCAACTGTCGTGAAATCATCATCGTGAGTTGCGCGCCAGTCGGGTGCTGCGAAAACTTCGCTGCCGGCCTGTTCCGATTCTATGTCTTCGAAACCGGCCGTCAGGTAGGCGGACGCATTGTCCGAGATGGCCCAGCTCAGATCCGCGGCGACGCGCAGTTCCTCGCCGCCCGTGATTCCGAGCTCCGATTGATTGTAATTGTCATCCGCGTACAGGCTGTCGAGCGTAATCGATATCGGACCGTCCGCCGGTGAGTATGTCAGTGTCAATTCGCCGAATCTGCGGTAGCGGTAGGCGAGATGGTACTTGCGCATGAGCGGGTTTTGTTCGAGCGACGCTGCCAACACCTCGTCGTACCTGTCAGCATCACGTTCCGAAGCTCCGCCGCGAAAATCCATTTCAAGCGTAGGCGTTGGTTGCCAGCGCAGCCTGCCCCAGCCCGAGTCCTCTGTCTGCTCGCCAATCTCCTGGAAGTCGCGGTCGATGTCCTTGCGGTCGTAACCCGCTGATACACGTACGGTATCGAACAAATCATAGTCCGCGCTCAGACTCAACGTCGAACGTTCGAAACTGTAGGGAATATTCGCCTCGAGTTCGGCGCTGCCGAAAGTGTCGACGATGACCCGGTCCCACTGGTCTTGCGCGGTCTTGTTGTCGCGCTCGTCATAACGGTAGCTGAACTTGATGCGGCCCTTATCGATGACTCTCGAGGTAACGGCCAGTGCGAAGTTGCTCGTGTCGACACTACCATCAAGGTTGGCGCGCGGCAGCGGGGTGGTCACGATGCTACTGGTGATCGTATAGGGCAGGAAGGAACTGTCCTGTTCGATCTCGCCAATTGCGGCTGAGAAACTTACAACGGTCTTTTGTTTCGGGAAGGAGTACCCGGCCTGCAACGACACTTGCTGCAACTGGCTATCGGGTGCCTGCGCGCGTGAGAAAGTGTCATTGCCGATCAGCGGATCGACTGAATACGGCTGTTCCCATGTCAATGCCGCGTTGTCGTTGCTGAAATCCGACAAGTACCAACCGAGCGTTACAAAACCATTGTCGGCGCCATAGCGGATACCAAGATCGACCTCATCGGTGACGTAGTCGAATGGCATTGGCAGCAAGCTTGCTTGTGTAAATGACGAGCCGCCAGTGATTCTTGATCCGTCGCGCTCGTGCCGGCGATAGTCCGCTGAAATGCGCCAGTGATCGGATGCCACGAAACGGGCGCCGAGGTCGAATACACTGCGGTCGCTCTCGATATTGCGCGCTACCAGGCTCGAATCCAGCTGCGTCATGCCGCTGGTCAATCCTGCGGGTACCCAACTTGAAGGGAGTGCCAAAGCATCGCCGGCATTCTGTTCAAAAATTGTGGCGGTAGTATTGAACTGTCTCCGCGGCAGCTCGCGGTAACCGAGGTTGATGTCATAACTTCCAGGCCGGCCGGTCTTGAGTTCTATGGCTCTCGAATCGAGTCCAAGATCTTCCGCGGTCCAGCGCAGCCGATATCCGTCTTTCGCATAAGAGCCGTTGCCATCGACGTTGGCGTAAGCACCGTCCTCGTCATAACCGGTGGCATCGCCGAAATAGGCCGAGTCCCCATCGACGCTCGTCGCGCCTATCTCGTAGTCGGCACGATGACCGTCTTCAAATGGGCAAAACTCGCAGGCCCACCCGCTGGTGTCCACGGCTTGCGCATGCGCTGTGCCGGCGAGGGCGGCGGCGCCGATGACCAGAGTGTAAATCAAGTTCCGTTTCATCATCGTCACCCCTTATCGCATCAGCTTCGAGCCGGAAGGATGATTAGACCCGTGCACCTGTGTATGACAGTTCATACAACTCTGGCCGAGCAGGAATCGGGATGGCGTACCATCTGCCAGACCTTCGGCATCGTGCGCGATACTTGGATGCCCGGACTGCGAGTGACAGCTCTGGCATAAGAGTGGCGCGCGCCTGGTCAGCATGCCCGGGTGGTTCGAGCCGTGCGGCGCATGGCAGAGAGTGCAATCCTCGCTGACCGGAGCGTGCTCCCACAAATAAGGTCCGCGTTTTTCGGCGTGGCATTGGTGACAGGTGTCATTGACGTTCAATCGTGCCAGCTGCGTCGCAACGGTGTCGCCGTGCATGTTGTGGCAGCCCATGCAGTCCATCTTTCCTTCGAATATCGGGTGCGAGAAAGCCTTCTGCGTCTCAGTGCGCTGCATCCGATGGCAGCCGAAACAGACGTCGGGCTGCGTAGACGTCTGCCGGACGGCATCCGTAGACGTGTGGAGGTCGTGACAGTCGACACAAGCTACCTCGTCGCTGGGGTGAGCGCCCGTGTGCCAGCTGAAACCGACATTGCTCTTGTGGCAGGTCAGGCACATGCCGTTTTGTTCGTCGATCGGCGTAGCGGAATCCGAACCGAACCGAATCACGGAGGGGCGTTCCTGTCCGCGCCGGACACGGCCCGCATGCGCGCCTCCTGGTCCGTGGCAGGCCTCGCACTGCAATTGGTCGTCACCAAAAGGCCCGTTCGAGTTCGACGGTGCCCCATGCTTGGTGTGAAACAAGCTCAGGATCTCGGCATCTCCATGACACGCAATGCAGGTATCCGCACCTTTGCGGCTGTACTCTACTTCCTGGCCGTTTGCCGGCTGCACCGCTATAAGGAAGAGAGCGGCAAAAGATACAGCCTGTATAAGCAATTTCATCTGAACCATCCGCTCGTCAAATCAATTAAAGAGAAAAGTGCCAACACCGTGTACTTCTTCCACGTCAAATGCTCGTCCGGCACCGTGGCAAACCACACAGCTCTCGACGCCTGACGAGATCAGCGAGCTGTCCGCGGCCTTGCCGGCAGAAAAGTCACCGCCATTGGATATCATGTGATCCGCGGCCAGCGAACTCGTGTGACACGCTGAGCACACTGACGAATTTGGTGATACGACCACGTCATCGGTGGGTGTCGATGGGTCATTGGCATCGACGGTCGTGCCGAGCAACGCTCCGGGCTCTACCGGGTAATAACCACCCGGCGCGTGGCAGCCTTCGCAATTATTCAGGCGACCCGGATACACAACATCGAAGTACGGATGCGCCGAATTACCAAAGCCGCAAACACCGACGTTTCCGGAGTGAATGCCGTGGATCATGTTCTTCAGATCAATGGCCTGATCGTCTGTGCCAAGCTCGGTGACGCAGTCGCTGCCGGCAACGCGACGGTTGATGTCCGTGGCATTGGGGTTGTGGCATATAGCACAGACTTCGGGCTTGTCGGTGCGGTTATTGCCATGCATCGACAGCTGCTTGTGACAGTCGTCGCATTTTTCGATTAGCACCGCATTGCGTCTCGGTGTTGCCGCTGCTCCGTCGACGCCGAAGTATTCGATTGCACTGGTCACGGCAACGCGGTCGTTGCGGCCGCCTATTGTGCCGTCGCCATCGAGATCCGATCCCGGATGCCCCTCTAGGGCAACTGCGATCGAGCCCGTCAGTCCTGCCGGCAGACCGCTCGATGCGACGGCTGTGTAGACACCGTCGCCATCAACGTCCGTGCCAGCCCCGCCGCAGCCGGCGCCGAGTGCGTTGATGCCGACCGGTTGTGCGTTAGAGGTACCCGCAGCGCTGTTCGTGAAATCATCGGTCGTCCAGCCGATATCGATCGCGAGACGGCTGGTGCCGTCTGCGCAGGTGGTGAATTCGGGGTCGTTGTCGAGATCGTAAGGCACGCCGCTCGCGTCGGTTACCGAGTAGTCGACTTCCAGTGGTGCGCCGCCAGCGACGACGTTCCTGGCAGCCAGAACATTGAAGATGAAATTCTCACTGGCTTCCAGCCCGGGAATTCGGTGCGCCTCGTCAATGCGCACGAGCTGTCCGGCATCGTTCGTGACGGTCGCAGTCTCGCCGTGGCAATCGACGCACTGAATATCGTCCACGAACTCCAAACCGACAGGGTGGATGCCGTCTTCGATCGCAAAATCATGCTGACCGTTTACGGCATCGCCGTCGTCATAATGGCAGGTGCCACAGGCTGCACGACTCGGCACCAGGCGCCAGTTGCTCGCCTGGGGCGTATTTGCGTCACTTTCATCATGGCAGGTCTGACAGTTTCTGATGTCCTGCGGAAAGACTACATCCGACCATTCATGCAGTCGGTCGCCGAAGCCGATGATCTGATAATCGGGCCGGCCCGAGTGAATATTGTGTATCAGGCGTTTCATGTCGACGCTGTTGCCCGTGTTGCCATCAAGGGAAGACGGGTTGTGACACTGCACACAATACTCGACATCGAATCGTGCTTCGCCATGCGCTTCCAGATTGTCATGGCAGGCATTGCAGGTATCGTTGTCGACAATGAGGCGCGTGAAAAATGGTGTTCCAACGGACGGCAGAAAATCGAATGGTGCATTGGTGGCCGGGATATTCTCCGGCCAGAACTCGCCCGAACTCGTACGGATTTCGATACCGAGGCGATGCGTTTTGGTCGCGTCGAACTCGGGGCCGGCCGGGTACTGGGTCAGCGCGTTCGCAAACGTGTAGACGTACGTGCCGTCATCGTTGTCGACATACGTGCCTGCTGTTGCCGTCTCTGTGGTCGCCTGTGCGTCGGTAACGCCACCGTCGTCGCCGGTGATGTAAGACTGCCAGGCGCTGGAGCCGCCCTTCGTCCCGGGCGTCAGTTGCGCAATGACAAAGCGAACATTGGCGGCGGGCAGGCCCACGAGGCCCTGGCCACGCTCGTTGGTCAGATAATACTCGACCGTCGGCGCACCCCCGTCGGCTGATACGGACACGCTCGTAAACGTTACATCGATCCTTTCAGCTGACGTAACGGGGATGTTATTGCCAACAGACGGTCCCGTACCGCCCGGCGGTCCAGCCGGTCCGGTATCGCCCGATGACCCGGCAACACCCGTGCCGCCATCACAGCCGGCAAGACCAAGGCCGAAAAGCATCAGAGCTGCGATACGCGCCGAGCAGTTCATGTGGCTTGACATGGTTCGTTACCTTTTTGTTGCCGCTATTCGATGCCCGGATTGTGGAACTGCGACGTCTCGAATTCCGATCCTGTGCCGTGGCAGACCGCACAAGCTTCCTGCCCATTCGGCAGGCCGCTGCCACCATTGGGTCCGGCACACCCGGCGCCGACGATCGTGCACTTCAGGTCATCCACCTGGCCAGCCTGCGACTCGAAATGCCCCTTGGCCGCCGTGCTCGTGTGGCAGACACCACAGACAGCTGCGTTAGGCGTCTTCGCAATATCGTCGGTCCAGACGCGGATATCCGATCCCTGGCTGGTACTCACCGCCCTGGCCGTTGTGCGGGCCGTGTCATAGCGTCCCGGCACATGGCAACTGTCGCAATTGGCCGCGTTCTGCGGGTAGGTGACGTCTGCGAATTCGCCCTGCGCGAACGTTGCATTCTCGCTGGCGAGGCCTCCTATGCTGACTCCGCCGGAGTGAATCGAATGAATCATCCGGCCGAAATGGAAGCCCTCTTCCCAGATCACGTTGCCGTTACCGTCCAGCTCGCCCAGCGCGCAAGAGCCATCCAGCGGATCCGGGTTTACGCTGCACACTGCGGCGTCGCCGTTGTGACACATCATGCAGAATTCCATGTTGCCGTTGCGGTTCGCACCATGCGCCAGCTTGCGCTTATGGCAGGCGTTGCACTTCGCGCTGTCGATAGCTGCGACGCGCGGCGCGCCCGGAAAATACAAAGCGCTCACCGCGGCGGCCCTGCCGTAACCAGTGATGCCATCGGCATCCGTGAATTGCCACGCCGGATGCCCGCCAAGACCGAAGACGACGTCGCCCGTGAATGCGTCCGGCAATGGCCTGTAGAACGGCACGTCGAAACTGCCGGCCACGGCACCCGGGACGGCAACCGCCTGGATCGCTCCGAGGCGCATTCTGAACGGGTAGCCCGCGTCGCGGAAGTTCAGGTCCTGGATGGCCTGGGTGGTCAGGTTATCGTTGATCCTGCCGCCGTGCACCAGTCCATCTTCGTCGCCACCGTAGTAATCGGCGGTTGCCCACTGCACGTAGAGATTCAATGCAGCCGGATTTCGTCCGTCCGGATCGACTGTCGCGAGGTCAAATTCCGGGTCCGCCAAAATGTCATACGGATTCCCCATGGGATCCGTCACCCGTATCGTGACGGTTGGCGTCTGGCCCGGACCGGTGTCAACCGCGCCGAGGATCTCGAACACGAAATTGTCGCCGGCTGCCGCACGTGCCCGGTCGTCACCGCGAATACTGCTATGGATCACGAGGGGAGGGCCGGCCGTCGGAAACAGGCCGAAGTGGCAGGTCTGGCAGGCGCCGTCAGCCTGTAATCCAACCGGGATGTCAGCGA
>JAOTYE010000027.1 GCA_029862045.1 Gammaproteobacteria bacterium | reverse complement strand
AGTACATAATTTGGGGCTCAGATGAAGAATAGCGAACAGTTATGGCCATAGACTCGGTGGTTGTTGTGGGGTTGTGATGCCCATTGTCGTCTTCATCTTAGGATCTGTTGCGATCGCTTGGGTTTCGAGGGCGTCGCTTAGCAAGCCTCGGTCACACGGATTCCCGCGCTTTTTCGCCTTCGAGGCTATCTTCGCACTGCTCATCATCAATGCCCGGCACTGGTTTGCGTATCCTATAGGGATACAACAAACAGTCTCGCTACTTCTTGCGCAATCCATAATCCTGGTTGTATGGGGAGTTGTCCTTCTACGCCGCGTGGGGAAGTCCGTAGCGCCCTCCGACCAATCGCCGGTGTTCGAATGGGAAAATACGGAAATGCTCGTCACGACCGGAATCTACCGATACATCCGACATCCCATGTATTCCTCGCTGCTGTTCCTAGCTTGGGGCGCGCTTCTGAAATCGGTTACGGAAATCACGCTTACTCTAGCCGGTGTAGCTACACTGGCCCTGATCGTGACTGCCAAAGTGGAAGAGACAGAGAACTTAGATCGATTCGGAGATGAGTACCGAGACTACATGCGGCGGACACGCCTTTTCGTGCCTTTCTTGCTCTAGTCGCAGACAAGAATGAGCGAATTGCAGGGCCAACAAAACGAAAGACCCAATTAGCACCCTTTGAACGGCTGGTTCTGGCCGAAAGCTGCCCGTCATATTGGCGATTTCCGCGATGTTTGAATGACCGCTTTCGGCGAAAGCAGACATCAAGTCATTGACTGAAAAATGTCGCCCGCAAGGCGAGTTCCTACAGATAAACCATCAATCCAGAATGACATCCCCGGAGATGCCATTACTCTCCATCATGGCGCGCAGGTTTTTCAGTGCGTCGAGTTGAATCTGTCGCACTCGCTCACGAGTGACACCGATTTCTTCGCCGATTTGCTCGAGCGTCGAGCGTCGATGCCCGTGCAGACCAAAACGCCTCTCAACCACGGCGCGCTGCTTTTCACCCAACTCGCAAACCCAGTGATCCACGATGTCATGTGCGTAGTCTTTTTGCGCGCAACGCGAAGGATCGGCATCTCGCCTGGCCTTGAGCCTGTCGACGGGACTGTAGCCTGCATCCGAAGTTCCCGCGCGAATCGTCACACGATTGTGCAGTGACAACAGACGCTCGACGTCGGCGACATCACGATCGAGATATTCCGCGATGTCGACGGCCGTCGGCTCATTGTCCCGCTGCTGTCGCATGCGCCTTGCAGCACGCAAGCACGAGTTAATGTCCTTGATGATGTGAATAGGCAATCGAACCGTACCGGACTGATTCATGATTGCGCGTTCAATCGTTTGTCGAATCCACCAGGTTGCATAGGTTGAAAAACGAAAGCCACGCTCGGGATCGAACTTCTTGACAGCGTGGATCAGGCCGAGATTGCCCTCCTCGATCAGGTCCAACAGTGGCAGACCACGATTGAGATAGCGCCGGGCGATCTTGACAACCAGGCGCAGGTTGCTTTCGATCATGCGCTGGCGCGCAGACTCGTCACCCTGCCGAGCGCGTCGCGCAAAGTGCTTTTCCTCGTCCGCAGTCAAAAGCGGCGAGATTCCAATCTCGCTGAGATACAGTCGCGTCGGATCGCGCGACTTCACCGCGACCTTTAGTTTTTGACTCTGCCCCACAGAACCCCCACTGTGTCGCCGGGAGCGATGCAGTGAATCCAGACTTGAGTCGCGTTATCTCGCCGACAGATACTGTCGCGGGTTAACCGGCTTGCCATTGCGCCTGATTTCAAAATGCAATCGCGCCTTGCGTTCCGGCCCCTCACCCATGGTCGCTATGCGCTGGCCTTTCTTTATTGTCTCGCCTTCTTTCACCAGCAACGACGCGTTGTACCCGTAGGCACTCAGGTAGGTGTCGTTATGTTTCAGAATAATAAGCTGACCGTAGCCGATCAGTCCACTGCCGGCATACACAACGCGCCCCGATGCCGCAGCATTGATAGCCTGACCGGTTTTGCCGTTTATCAGCACACCGGTTCCGGTACCCGGTTTCCCGCCGAATTCGACGTTTATCGTGCCCCTGGTCGGCCATGTCCAGGGCGGCGGTGGCTGCGTCGGGACTTTGGGCAATGTCTGCGGCGTTGGACGCCGGCTGGTTTTTGTCGAACGCGACGTCATTCCTGACGGCGGCGACAAACGGATCACCTGACCTGGGTGGATCAGCGAACCATCACCAAGTCTGTTCCAGCGTGCCACATCGATTGGGTCCTTGCCGTAACGCCACGCGATCGAAAACAGTGTTTCGCCGCGGCGTACGATGTGTGTGTCAGGCTCGGCGTAGTATCCAGATCCCGAGCCACAGGCCGCGATCGCCAGTGCGATGCACGCAACAACAACATGCGGACCCCGTCGTTGTCGACGTGCTGCCGGCATCAGCCACGGACCATGAACCAGGCAATTGCAATCGCCACCAGAAGCGCTACACCCCAACCGATCCACTCGACATACTTTCTGAGTGTCGATTCGAGTTTATCGCCACCCAGAACAACCAGGCCCGAAACAAGAAAAAACCGCGCGCCACGACCGATCACGGACGCGACGAAGAATGCCGGCAGATTCAGCGCGGCAACACCGGCTGCAATCGTGAACACTTTGTAGGGTATCGGCGAAAACCCGGCGACGAAGATGACCCAGACGCCATAGCGGTCGAACCACTCGCGGCTGGTCTCGTAGGCCGCCCAGTAGTGAGAATCCGCGAGCCAGGGCTCAATGAGCTCAAATGCACCAAGCCCGATAGCGTAACCCGCAACTCCACCAATAACGGAAAACACCATAGCAATAGTTGCGTAGCGCCATGCGCGTGATCGCTCGGCCAGGCACATCGGTGCCAGCATGACATCGACCGGGATCGGGAAGAACGACGACTCGGCAAAGCTCAATGCACCGAGATAGCGTTCGGCGTGCCGGTGACGCGACCAGATGAGAACACGCTCGTAGAGCGGCCCGAACAGTTTCACTGCGCGCATACCTTGACGAACAATCGCTCGTGCTTTGACAGTGAGATTTTCATCCTTGTATCAATGGGACGAAGCTCACGGCGCCCAATGAAACCTCTTCAAAATGATCATTTCGACGCGCGACAAGCAAAAGGTCCTGGAAACCCGGCGGGCCGACCGGAATCACCATGCGACCGCCCGGTGCGAGTTGTTGCAATAGCTTTTCGGGCAGCTCCGGTGCAGCTGCTGTCACGATGATGCCATCGTAGGGTGCGTACTTGGGCCAACCCTCCCAGCCATCACCAGGCCGAAACTGAACGTTGTAAATATCCAGTTGGCGCAGCCTCTGACGCGTTTTTTTCATCAGTTCCGGCAATCGCTCGACCGTGTAGATTTTTTTCACGAGCGGAGCCATGACGGCGGTCTGGTAACCGCAACCGGTGCCAATCTCGAGCACGGTCGCTCCTGCCAAATCCTCGAGCAACGCCTCGGTCATTCGCGCCACGACCCACGGCTGACTGATCGTCTGGCCCAATCCGATCGGCAGAGCCGTGTCTTCGTAGGCTCGACTCGCGAGCGCCTCGTCGACGAACAGATGCCGCGGCACCTTGCGAATCTGATTGAGCACGGCTTCGGAGCGAATGCCGTGATCTTTGAGCCGTTGCACGAGCCGGTCGCGTGTTCGCGCCGACGTCATGCCAATCCCCTGCCGTGCGTCAATCACGCTGCAGCCAGTCCGCAACTTGCGTCAGCGCCTCATGCCGCGTCAGATCCACCTTGAGCGGAGTAATCGCCACCGCACCCTGGTCGATTGCGTAAAAGTCCGTGCCCTCGCCGGAGTCCTGACCCTTCCCCGCCGGCCCCACCCAGTAGATCGTTCGGCCGTGCGGATCCACTGACTCCACAACCGGTTCCGACTTGTGTCGAAATCCGAGCCTGGCGGCCGTCACGCCGGTGAGCTCGTCGTAGGGACGATCGGGAACGTTCACATTGAAGATGAACTCCGACGGCAGGGAGTATTTCCCGAGCCGCGCAACCAGTTCGGTGGCGACCCGCGCAGCCGTGTCGAAATGTCGATGCCCGACCAGCGACACCGCAATCGTCGGCAAGCCGAGAAAGCGCCCTTCCATCGCGGCTGCAACCGTGCCTGAATAAATGACGTCATCACCCAGATTGGCGCCGTGATTGATACCTGATACGACGAGGTCGGGTTCTTCGTCAAGAAATCCCGTCAGGGCAAGATGCACGCAATCCGAGGGCGTACCGTTGACCCGGTACCGATTCTCGGCCACACGAGACACTCGCAGCGGGTCGTTGAGGGTCAGCGAATTGCTTGCCGCGGACCGATTGCGATCCGGCGCGACCACGACGACGTCCGCGATGTCGCACAGGGCGTCGGTCAATACATTGATTCCGGTTGCGAGGTAGCCGTCGTCGTTGCTAACGAGGATTTTCATACGGGCAGTGAGACTCAGAGGATTGGCGACTAGCGACGCGCTCACTATACTCAATGTTCACCGCACACCATAGCCTGAGTACGCCGCCTTGAGCGATGATGACACAGACATTTTCCGCCGCGCGATGTCCGGAGCCAAACCGCTGCGCTCCGGGGAGCGCGTCGCCGAACCACAGAACAAGCCAACTCCGAGAGCGCGGTTTACACGTGCCGATGAGGAAAAGGCCCTCCGTGAGAGTCTCGAGGCCGACATCGATACGATGCAGCACGGTAATGCCGACAGCATGCACTTTCATCGGCAGACGGTCGGCCGCCGCACAATGCGCAAACTTGCGCGCGGTCGGTTCAGTGTTCAGGCCGAGATCGATCTGCACGGCATGACGGTTGCCGAGGCCAAACCGAGGCTCTCGGATTTTATCGACCATTGTGCGCAACAGGGCCTGCTTTGCGTCCGCGTCGTCCATGGCAAAGGCCTCGGTTCGGGCCATAAGGGGCCCGTACTCAAAAACAGCGTCAATGCCTGGCTTCGAAAGTGGAACACGGTTCTGGCGTTCGTTTCCGCACGGCAGGTCGATGGTGGTACCGGCGCCGTTTACGTCCTCTTGCAGAAACCGTAGCACAACGTCTAGCCAGCATCGTCGGGACGCAGGTTGTGCGAGGGGAGCTGTTCATCGGAAGTAAAGCGCAGCGCAGCGAGCCATGAAGATGAGCAGCTACCGGAGCGCGACCTGCGTGTCTGCTATCTCGCGCAGCACGGATGTCGCGTACGATCCCCCAGGTAGTTCGAACTCGAGCCATAAAGCATCATCTTCGATCTGCCAGTGAAGATCCTGAATTCGAAGTCGCAGTGGGCGGCTCGAGGCATCGACGCCGGCCTTCACTAATCCGTCGCAGAGATCGTGGTGCGGAGCTGTCACAATTGCTTCCAGTTGTGCGACGTCTGCACCGGCGAGTGGTGTTCCTCTGCCCCACAGGGTTCCCGTCGGATGAATGTCGAAGGCAGCGCAGCGTTCCTCGAGGTCTGACGTAAGCTCGTCGACAGCGAAGACGCTGCCCGAGCCATCCAGATTCGCAAGTTCTCCCGGGAGAATTCTGCCCCAACTGCCATCTCGCACCCGCAAGTCGAGAATCTCGTTGAACAGAAATGAGCGAACAGCCGAGATCGCGATGCTGCGCTTGTTGCGCGACAGATGGCGGCCGTGAAACACGGATCGGCCGAGCTCGATGTTTGCGCCGCCACGACCAAAGCGTTGCGCACCGAAGTAGTTCGGCACGCCACTCAATTCTATTTGCGCCATGCGTTGTGCAATGCCGTCCTGATGGGTGGCAATACCCTCGTAGCGCAGCGCAATGCGAAACGAATTGCCACGATGCGCGCCTCTCTTGAGCTTACGTCGATGCAGGCACCGTTCAACGATGCGCACGCCGTCTGCCGCAAATGAGCTCCAATCGGTGCCGCTCACCGATGGACGACGAACGCTAAACCACTGTCGTGTGACAGCATGCCGATCCTTGAGTCCCGCGTAGCCTGTGTCGCGGGGTGAGATGCCCGCGTGTTGCGCCAGCTGTTCGGCAACCCAATGCGTATTGGCCCCCGTTTTCTCCACCCACAGCCAGTCGTGTTCACCGTCGTCGCTGAATTCGATGTCGAGCCGCTCGATCACGACGAAATCGTCCGGAGTGGATCGAATTTGAGCAGCAAACAACGTTGGGCCGAGCGCGCGGGCCCAATCCGGGAGGTTCGACAATGGATATCCTAGTGCGCCGCGTCGGCGACGGGCACTACCTGATAGAAGGTTTCTTTTGGACCGATCATACCGAGATCCGTACGTGCTCGTTCTTCGGCTGCCTCGGAACTCTGCTTCAGGTTGATTACTTCAGCATCGAGTGCCTGATTTCGCTCGCGTAACTCCTCGTTTTGCGCTCGCTGCTCCGCGACAGCCGCACGCAAATCGCGGGTCTTGCCAAAGCCATCGCCAGAGAACCAGAGCTGGCCCTGCAACGTCAACGCAGCAACCCCCAGCATCACAAGCATCCAGCGTGAATTCACCAAGCCCGACCCCAACTTTATCGTTACGGCGCCTTAACCGAGAACGCCTCGCGAGCGGCATACGTGCTTTCGCCACCCAATTCCTCTTCGATGCGCAACAGTTGGTTGTATTTGGCAATGCGATCAGAGCGGGACAGAGAGCCGGTCTTGATCTGCGTTGCCTGGGTTCCAACCGCGATATCGGCGATCGTGCTGTCCGATGTCTCCCCGGACCGATGTGAGATCACGGCGCTGAACCCTGCATCCACTGCCATAGTAATTGCATCAAGAGTTTCAGATAAGGTACCGATTTGGTTAGGTTTTATCAAGATAGAATTAGCGATCTTCTCATTGATGCCACGGCCCAGAATTGCAGTATTGGTGACGAACAGATCGTCACCGACCAGCTGTATGCTGCTACCCAGGGCTTCCGTGTGCAACTTCCAACCCGCCCAGTCACTTTCATCCATACCGTCCTCGATCGAAACAATCGGGTACGCATCGGCCAATTCAGCAAGATATGCGCTGAATCCGGCCGCATCGAACTTCCTGCCTTCGGACGCGAGATCGTAGGCACCGTCCGAATAGAATTCCGAGGCCGCCACGTCGAGAGCAAGCAGAATGTCACCGCCTGCTGAAAAGCCTGCGCGCTCGATGGCCGTCATGATCGTATCCAGTGCCGCGCGGTTCGATGGCAGATTTGGCGCGAAACCACCCTCGTCGCCAACAGCAGTGTTCATGCCCTGCTCACGCAGCACACTCTTCAATGCGTGAAACACCTCGGCACCATAGCGCAGCGCCTCCGTGAAGTTCGGTGCGCCGACCGGCAGGATCATGAACTCCTGAATGTCGACGCTGTTATCCGCGTGCGCGCCACCGTTGATGATGTTCATCATTGGCACGGGCATCTCCGTGCTGTTGCCGAGATGGCGAAACAGGGAGATGCCTTTCGCTGCCGCTTCGGCCTTTGCAACGCCGAGCGAAATCGCGAGCAGTGCATTAGCGCCCAGATTGCCTTTGTTGTCGCTGCCGTCGAGATCGATCATGCACTGGTCAACGGCACGTTGGTCTGCGAACTCCTTGCCCAGCAATGCATCGCGTAACGCTCCGTTTACGTTGCCAACCGCTTTGAGAACGCCTTTGCCGAGAAAGCGCGCTTTGTCGCCGTCTCTGAGTTCGACGGCCTCGCGTGAACCGGTCGACGCGCCGGACGGAACAGCGGCGCGGGCCGCGCTGCCGTCTTCGAGCGTCACGTCGGCCTCAACGGTTGGGTTGCCGCGGGAATCAAGAATTTCGCGGCCGTGTATTTCTTTGATTTTGATCATTGGTCTTCCAGGTAGTCGTGTTTTTTGACCGCTTCGTCGAGGGCGGCGAGCGTCTCAAGGAGGGATTTCATCTTGTCGAGCGGCCAGGCGTTCGGGCCGTCACTTAGCGCCTTTTCCGGATCGGGATGCGTTTCCATAAACAACCCGGCAACACCTGTGGCGGTAGCAGCCCGCGCAAGCACCGGAATAAACTCACGCTGCCCACCTGAGGCCGAACCCATGCCGCCCGGCAATTGCACCGAGTGCGTCGCATCAAACACGACCGGGCAGCCAGTGCCACGCATTATCGCGAGACTGCGCATGTCGGACACGAGATTGTTGTAACCGAATGAGAAGCCGCGTTCGCAGACCATAATGGCGTCGTTGCCGGTCGACTTCGCCTTATCGACGACATTCTGCATTTCCCAGGGCGAAAGAAACTGACCTTTCTTGATGTTGACCGGCTTGCCCGCACCGGCCGCACGCAGAATGAAATTTGTCTGGCGACAAAGAAATGCAGGCGTCTGCAATACATCCACAACCTCCGATACTTCGTCCATTGGCGTATCCTCATGGACATCTGTCAGTATCGGCACATCGAGCTGACGCTTGACCTCGGCGAGGATACGCAGCCCTTCCTCCATGCCCGGGCCCCGGAAGCTTCCCGCAGAACTGCGATTCGCCTTGTCGAACGACGACTTGTAAATGAAAGGAATACCAAGGCCGCCGCAGATTTCCTTGAGCGCTCCGGCCGTATCCAGCGCCATCGCTTCACTCTCGACGACGCAGGTACCCGCGATCAGGAATATCGGCTTGCTGTTGCCAGCGTCAAAACCGCACAGCTTCATGCTTCGGCAACCTTGGGTAACTGGCCCTCATGGTGCTTGCGTACCGCAGTGATGAAGCCGATAAAAAGCGGATGACCATCCCGCGGGTTGGACGTGAATTCGGGGTGGAACTGACTTGCCAGGAACCACGGATGATTCGGAATCTCGATCACTTCGACGAGATCGTCGACCGACAAGCCCGAAAACCGCAGCCCGGTCTTCTCGAGCTGATCACGATAGTTATTGTTTACCTCGTAGCGGTGCCGGTGGCGCTCTTCGATCGTCGTTTTGCCGTAGCTTGTAGCCGCCAGCGTGCCTTCTTTCAGACTGATCTCTTGCGCACCGAGGCGCATCGTACCGCCCATTTCCGACTGCTCGTCGCGTTGTTCAATATTACCGCTCTCGGTTTGCCATTCAGTGATCAGCGCGACTACGGGGTGCGGCGTCTTCTTGTTGAACTCGGTGCTCATCGCGCCCTCGAGGCCAGCAAGATTACGCGCGACCTCGATGACCGCTACCTGCATGCCGAGGCAAATGCCGAGATACGGAATGCCATTCTCGCGGGCAAAACGAACGGTCTCGATCTTGCCCTCGATGCCACGGTCGCCGAATCCGCCAGGAACGACGATGCCGTCCATCGTTCGCAGGCGGTCGGTGCCCTGCTGTTCGATATCGCGTGATTCGATGAAGTGAATATTGACGCGCGTACGTGTGTGAATGCCACCATGCATCAACGCCTCGACAAGGGAGATGTAGGAATCCTTGAGGTCCATGTACTTGCCGACCATCGCCACATTCACTTCGCTCGTCGGATTCTGCTTGGCTTCGACAATCGCTTCCCACTCGCTGAGATCAGCCTCGGGCAAATCGAGCCCGAGCTGCTTCGCCACGATGCCGTCAAGGCCCTGCTCATGCATCATCGCCGGAATTTTGTACAAGTCGTCCGCATCGTAAGCAGAGATAACTGCCTTCTCCTGAACATTCGTGAACAACGCGATTTTCTTGCGCTGCTCCAGCGGTAACGGTTGCTCGGAACGACACACGAGAATGTCAGGTTGTATGCCGATCGAGCGCAGCTCCTTGACAGAGTGCTGCGTGGGCTTGGTCTTGATCTCCGAGGACGTCGGGATAAACGGAACCAGGGTCAGATGTACGTACACGACATGGTCATGGCCAAGCTCGATGCCCATCTGGCGAATCGCCTCGAGAAACGGCAACGACTCGATGTCACCGACCGTGCCGCCAATCTCGACCAGACAAATGTCGGCGTTACCTGCGCCTTTCTTGATGCTTTGTTTGATCTCGTCGGTGATGTGCGGGATGACCTGCACCGTGGCGCCGAGGTAGTCGCCCCTGCGCTCCTTGCCGATGACGCTTTCATAAATGCGGCCGGTCGTGTAATTGCTGTGGCGCCCACCGGTAGCCGTACGAACAAAGCGCTCGTAGTGTCCGAGGTCGAGGTCGGTCTCGGTACCGTCATGCGTAACGAATACCTCCCCGTGCTGAAACGGACTCATCGTGCCCGGATCGACGTTGATGTACGGATCCAGCTTGATCATGCTGATCGTAAGACCGCGCGCCTCGAGAATGGCGCCCAGACAAGCCGACGTAATGCCCTTGCCTAGCGAGGAGACTACGCCGCCGGTGATAAATACATACGAAGTCATATGTGGGCCTATGACTGGCGAAAACAACAAAGGGCTGGATCCAAGCACCTAAGATCAGGCTTAGTGCTTTTCTCCAACCCTTGGAAACACGCGCCGTCGTTGGAAAAAGACGGTTTTAAACGTTAACAGAACACCCCTGTGGAAACAATCAAAGACTCGTGAATCAGGGGACGATCTTGCCACTTGAATAAGTAAAGTGCCCCGAATTCTAGTGGAGCGCCGGCCGGTTATGCCACCGAATCGCAATACCCGGCTCGCTGGCTGCGCTGGCCGCAATCCAGAGGTCAGCGACAGCCACGAGTTCACCGTCCGAGTACAACAGCGGCAGTCTTTCCCGCATCCAGGGAACCACACCTTCTTCTTGAAGTAATTTCTTAAGTTTCCGCGTATGTGGTTGACCTAATGGCTTAATTTCCTCACCACCACTCCGATATCGGACCTCCAGGCCGGCTGCAACGACGGTCCGGGCGAGGCCATGTGGTGCACCCGGTTCGAGATTCAACTCACCCAGTCCTGGTTTCAACGGAATGCTGTCCATACCGACTTCGAAGGCCTTCGGCGGCCCGGCATCTGCTGCTTCCCCCGCGTCTGCGGGCAACACATAGATCTTGTCCCGGTAACGACGGATTTCTGCGCCCGGCCATTGCACGACCGGCTGGGCATCGTCACGTGCCGGAATCAGGTCCATGATGACGCTCTGCAACGTGCTCGCTGGCGGTGACGGCAAACCCAGCTCGCGAACAACATAGCGCAGGACGTTGCGTTGACGCTCAGGCGGCATATCGCGAAGCCTGGCGAGTTCAAGGCGATCCGGCCGCTCACCCAAAACCTGGTAATCGGCGTCTGCGAGCTGGTCCAGCAAAGCTGACGCCTCGCCCGCCAGCGAGGCGCTACGCTTCAGGCGACTCGCAACATCCGGCCAGCGTGCTTCGAACCGCGGCATGACCTCATGACGCAGATAGTTACGATCAAATTGCCGATCCTCATTGGCAGGGTCGTCGATCCAAGCCAATTCGTGCTCGGTCGCATAATCCAGTAGCTCATTGCGCAAGACAGACAGTAGAGGACGTACCAGCCATCCCGCGGCCAGCGGCTGCACCTCGCCAATACCGGCAAGTCCCGCCGGCCCGCTGCCCCGCATCAGGTTCAGCAGCAATGTCTCAGCCTGATCGTCCTTGTGATGTGCAGACAGCAACCAGTCACCCGCCCGCAGCAATGACCGGAACGCGTCGTATCGTGCGGTACGGGCCGCCGCTTCGATTCCTTGCCCGGATTCGACGTCAACGTCGACTCTCGCGCTAACGAAGTCGACGCCGAGCGAATTCGCAAACGACTCACAATGCTTACACCATGTCGCGGAATCATCGTGTAATCCGTGATCGACGTGTACAGCCAGCATGCCCGTCTCGTGCGTTGCATGAGACGCCATCAACGCATGTAACAGTACTGTGGAATCGAGTCCGCCGCTGAAGGCGACAATATATCGGTCGGGCTTGCCTGCAAGGTCAGCCAGCTCTGCCAGCTTGCGAAGCAAAGTCTCCCGATCGAAGCTCACGCTTCTTTGAACTGACCGAAGCTGGCGAGACGGCGCTGACGATTTTCGAGCAGCTGATCCACGGATAGCTGGTCGAGCTCATCCAGGTTCTTCAGCAACGCGTTGCGAACCACTTCGGCCATCTGCGCAGGGCCTCGATGTGCTCCACCTAATGGTTCGGGCAGCACTTCGTCCACAAGCCCGAACTTGCTGAGGCTGTCGGCCGTAATGCGCATGGCGTCCGCGGCCTCCTGCGCTTTTTCGGCACTCTTCCAGAGGATCGAGGCACAGCCTTCGGGCGAGATGACCGAGTAAATTCCGTATTGCAGCATCAGCAAGCGGTCGCCGACGCCGATGGCAAGGGCACCGCCGGATCCACCTTCGCCGATCACGACGCTGATAATTGGCGTCTTGAGACCAGCCATCAGAAACAAACTGTATGCAATTGCCTCACTTTGACCGCGCTCTTCCGCGCCAACTCCGGGATAGGCGCCAGGCGTGTCAATAAGAGTCACTACCGGCATCGAGAATTTTTCAGCCATGCGCATCAGGCGCTGTGCCTTGCGATAGCCTTCGGGTTTCGGCATGCCGTAGTTGCGACGAACGCGATCTTTCGTGTCGCGGCCTTTCTGATGGCCGATGAACATGACTGCACGCCCATCGATGCGGCCCATGCCGCCGATTATCGCGGGATCATCCGCGTACATACGATCGCCGTGCAGTTCCTGAAAATCCGGCGCGATCATTTCAAGGTAGTCTTGTGTATATGGGCGCATCGGATGACGCGCAACCTGGGCAATTTGCCAGGCGCTAAGCTTGGCAAAAATACTCTTGGTTAGCGTCTCGCTCTTGCCGCGGAGTCGCGCCACCTCTTCGTTGATATTGATCTCGGAGTCGTCACCAACAAAGCGCAACTCCTCGATTTTGGCCTCGAGTTCGGCGATGGGCTGTTCAAAATCGAGAAATTTCAGGTCCATAAGGCGCAACCCTACATTATTTCCCGGCTGGGTGCGTAGAGCATGCGGACATTTTTGCTGCCCAACAGCTCGGTCAATTTGTCGCGCAATTCACGGCTCGGGCGGACTGCCCACTCCGGCCCGAGGTTCAATCGGGCCGACGCTGTATCGCCGACATATTGCACAGAAACATCGCAGCTGCCTTCCCGATATGGCAACAACAGATCGTGCAGCTTGACGAGCAGTTGCTCGCCCTGCCCATTTGGCGCGAGACTTAGAACCATACTTTTGGCGCGGCTCTCGATGACACGGTCAATATGCAGCACATTCTTGACGTTGACGGTCCAGCTCGCCAGGAAATCGTCATAGCGCAGCGGACCGCTAATCACGACGATTTCGTCTTTCACGAGCAGATGGCGAAATTCCTGAAAAGCCTCACTGAACAAACTAACTTCCATGCGCGCAGTATCGTCGTCGAGAGTCACGCTGACGCGATTGCCGCGCTTTCTTAGATCAGCGATCAGACCGGCCACGGTCACCTCACGACTTGAATGCGCATAGTTGCGCTCGCCCTTGGAAGTCTGTGGCGCCGGTTCGGCGACCAGATCGACAAGCTTACCGTCAACGAAGGACATGGCATCTGCACGAACGGCGTCGAACGGGTGCCCCGTCAGATACAGTCCCAGGGCCTCTTTCTCATTGCTCAGAAAAATACGTTCCGGCCATTCCGTCAAATCGACCGGCCTGGGTGCCTCGACAACCGCGGGCGCTTCTTCGAGACCGAACATGTCGTTTTGACCGGCGGCGGCAGCGCGCGCCTGTTGATCCGCGCTCGCCAATGCTTCGGGGACCTGGTGCATGAGACTGCGGCGCGATTGACCGAAATCATCCATCGCGCCCGCTTTGATCATCGCTTCGAGAGCGCGTCGATTGATCTTATCGTGATCAACGCGACGGCAAAACTCAGCAAGTCCGCTATACGGATCGTTCGATTTGCGTTCGGAGATCAGGTTCTCCACTGCGCCCCGACCGACACCCTTTATCGCGCCGAGGCCGTAGAGAATTGTTTGGGGATCCGACACGCTGAACGCGTATTCAGAACGATTGATGGTTGGCGCCATGAGACGCAACTTCTGTTTGCGACAATCGTCTTTCAGTGTGACAAGCCGGTCGGTATTGTCGAGGTCCGCACTCATCACGGCTGCCATGAACGCGGCCGGATAATGAGCTTTGAGATAAGCGGTCTGATACGCCAGCACGGCGTAAGCTGCCGAGTGTGATTTGTTGAAGCCGTACGCCGCGAATTTCTCCATCAGATCGAATATTCGCGTTGCCGTATGTTGCGCGACGCCGCGTTCGGTCGCACCCGTAATGAAGATCTCGCGTTGCTTCGCCATCTCCTCCGGCTTTTTCTTGCCCATCGCACGGCGCAGCAGATCGGCGCTACCGAGCGTATAGCCCGCCAGCAACTGCGCGATCTGCATCACCTGCTCCTGATAGAGAATGACGCCGTAGGTTTCCTCGAGCAGTGGTTTGAGATCCGGATGCAGGTAGTCGATGTCCGCTTTGTTAACGGCATGCCGATGCGTAATGAAATCGTCAACCATGCCCGACTGCAAGGGTCCGGGACGAAATAGCGCAACAAGCGCAACCAGATCGCCAAAACGATCGGGGCGCATGCGCTTGATCAGATCCCGCATGCCGCTCGACTCGAGCTGAAATACAGCTGTCGTTTGTGTGCTGCGAAGCAATTGAAAGGTTTTTTCGTCTTTGATCGGAATGCGATCGATGTCGAACTGCGCGTCGGGATCGGTCTGGTTCACAATCTTCTCGGCCCAGCTGATTATTGTCAGCGTCTTCAGGCCGAGGAAATCGAACTTGACGAGCCCGATGGCTTCGACATCGTCTTTATCGAGCTGCGTAATGATATGACCGCCACCGTCCTCACAATACAGTGGGGTGAAGTCAGTCAGCTGTCCCGGCGCGATTACCACACCACCGGCGTGCTTACCGGCATTTCGTACGAGACCTTCCAGTGATTTGGCAAGATCAATAATCGCGGCGACCTCTTCGTCATCACGATACATCGTTGCCAATTCTTCAGACTGCTCAAGTGCCTTGTCGAGCGTGATCCCGAGATCGAACGGTACGAGCTTGGCAATACGGTCAACAAAACCGTACGGTTGGCCGAGTACGCGCCCGGTATCTCGTATCACGGCCTTGGCCGCCATCGTGCCAAACGTGATGATCTGTGCGACACGGTCCCGGCCGTAGCGCTCCGCAACGTACTCGATGACACGGTCACGCCCTTCCATGCAGAAGTCGATATCGAAATCCGGCATTGACACACGTTCTGGATTCAGAAAACGCTCGAACAGCAGTTCGTGATGTAAGGGATCGAGATCAGTGATTCCCAGGACCCAGGCAACCACTGAACTGGCTCCGGAGCCGCGGCCGGGCCCGACCGGAATGTCGTTCTCGCGCGCCCAGCGTATGAAGTCAGCAACGATCAGGAAGTAGCCAGGGAACCCCATGCCGTGAATGACATTGAGTTCGGTCTCCAGCCTTTCGAAGTAGGGTGCGCTCACGGCGTCGCGTTCATTTTCGGCAACAGCATCGACCTCGAAAATGCGCTCGAGCTGTTTCTCCAGCCCACGGTGTGCAACGACCGCGAGAAACTCCGCCTCTGTCTGACCGTCGGGTACCGGAAAGGCTGGTAGTACACTTTCGCCAAGCTTGAGATCGAGGTTGCAGCGTCGTGCGATCTCTCGTGTATTTTCGATCGCCTCCGGCACATCAGCGAACAACTCCGCCATTTCTGCCGAACTGCGCAAGTACTGCTGCTCGCTGTAATCGTGTGGCCGATCCGGGTCAGCAAGTCCACGACCTTCGTGAATACACACTCGGGCTTCATGTGCATTGAAATCGCCGCAACTCAGGAAACGCACGTCGTTGCTCGCAACGACTGCAACACTGGTTTGGCTGGCCAGGTTTAGAGAAGCCTGCACACACTCTTCCTCCCCGGCGCGATTGGTCCGAATGAGTTCGAGGTAATAGCGGTCGCCAAATATCTTGCGCCATTCGCCGAGCAGATTCCCTGCTTCTTCAGCGTGTCCGTTAAGGAGCGCATGACCAACATCGCCCTGCAGGCCACCCGATAGCGCGATCAGTCCTTCGCAACTCGCCTGCGTCAACCATTCGCGTCGTGCGAGCGGCTGCCCGCGCACCTGCCCTTCGAGAAATGCCCTGGTCAGCAAAGTCGACAGATTTCGATATCCGGTGTTGTTCTGACACAGGAGGATCAGTCGAAACGGCTGTCCGCTGTCGTCGTCATTGGCGATGCGAAGATCCACACCGATGATCGGTTTGACGCCCGCGGCAAGCGCTTTCTTGTAGAACTTGACCATGCCGAACAGATTGTTCTGGTCGGTCAATGCAACGGCCGGCATACCGTCATCGGCGCAACGGCTCATCAAGGAAGCAATACGAACCGTGCTATCGACGAGGGAGTACTCGGTATGCACGTGCAAGTGCACGAAAGGCGCCGCCGTCATCCTGCCAGCCTCACAGGCGCGAAACTGCGGCGATGTTGTTCACACGGCCCGTACTTTTCTAATCGGGCGCGATGGATTTCCGTGCAGTAGCCCTTGTGTCGTGCGAACTCGTAGTCCGGATACAAACGATCCATATGCACCATGATGCGGTCGC
Source organism: Gammaproteobacteria bacterium (assembly GCA_029862045.1). Classification (GTDB taxonomy): domain Bacteria; phylum Pseudomonadota; class Gammaproteobacteria; order Steroidobacterales; family Woeseiaceae; genus UBA1847. Next base: position 28,098 of record JAOTYE010000027.1, on the reverse strand, counting down.
GTGTCGTCTTGGCAATGATCGATGCCGCGCTGATTGCCGGAACTTTCGCATCGCCACCGACGATCGCCTCCCCCTCCACGCGCCGGTCCTTGAGCTGCAAGTCAGGCAGGCGATTGCCATCGACCAATACGCCTCTCGGCACAATCGCGAGGCCGAGAATCGCACGCCGCATGGCGAGCATGGTCGCGGCAAGAATATTGAGTGCGTCGATCTCGGCAGGATCGGCCCACGCGACCGACCAGACCAACGCATTGCTCCTGATTTCAACCGCCAGTGCCTCGCGCCGGTCCGCGCCGAGTTTCTTTGAGTCATCCAGACCTTCTACAGGACGCTCCGGCCGCAATATAACCGCAGCCGCAACGACGGGCCCTGCAAGTGGCCCACGGCCAGCTTCGTCGACACCTGCGACGGGTCCTGCCATTCGAAACAGTTGTGATTGTTGCATCGGCGGTTGTAACGCTAGACGTCTCGTTCTATGTGGCGAGCTCAATGACGGCCTCTGCCGCGCGGTCGTCCGCGCCGAGTGCCAATTCCGTCCGCAGTGTAGCAAATCGCCTACCGATCTCCTCACGTCTTGCGGGATCATCGAGCAGCGCCGCAACCGCCTGCGCCAGGGCCTTGGGTGTTGCATCCTCCTGAATATACTCGGGAATCAGCGGCGTTTCGGTCAGCAGATTCGGCAGCGTGAATACGTCCGTCTTCACGAGCCTGAATAGCCGCAATATCAACGCTGTCATTTTCGCGACCTTGTAGGCAGCGATCGTCGGTTTTCCAAGCAGCGCGGACTCGAGGGCAGCCGTTCCCGACGCAAGTAAGACGACATCTGCCGCAGACATCGCCTCGATTGAGTCGCTGTCAATCAGGCAGAATCGATCCGCAACACCGGCATTGCCAATTTGCTCCTCAATCAACGGCCGTAACTTCGGTGACGCGATCGGCGTGACAAAGCGGATATCGTCCCGAGTCTCAGCCAGAATCGCAGCCGCCGTGGCAAACAGTGGCCCCAAACGAGATACTTCGCCGCCGCGGCTGCCCGGCAAAATTGCGACCACAGGCCCACTGCCAAGATCGAGAATCTCACGCACCGAGTCCGTATCGATGTCCGTCGGCAAACTCGTGGCCTTTGGATGTCCGACGAAGACTGCATCCACTCCATGCGCATCGTAAAGAGTCTTCTCGAACGGCAGAATGCAAAGCACCCGGTCGGCGGCTGCAGCGACCGTCTTGATACGACCTGCACGCCATGCCCAGATAGACGGGCTGACGTAGTGCACCGTTCGAATTCCGGACTTGCGCAACACCTTTTCGAGGCCGAAATTGAAATCAGGCGCATCAATACCGACAAAAACATCCGGCGGTGCAGCTTTCCAGCGCTTTACAAGTGAGCGGCGCAGCCGCAGGAGGCGGGGAATTTCGGCGAGTGGCTCGACCAGACCGAAGACCGCGAGTGCATCTACCTCTTCCCATTGCGTACAGCCGGCCGCGACCATTGCAGGACCGGCGACCCCTTCGAACGTTGCCCCGGGGATCCGCGCTTGAATAGCGCGGATGAGTCCGGCGCCAAGCAGGTCACCGGAAGCCTCGCCAGCAACCAGTCCGATCTTCACGACCCGGACCCTAGCGAATCAGTCCGCGTTCGGAAGATCGCAACGACTCGAGAAACAACTCGAGTTCAGGTTGGGTCTTCGAACGATCGGCGATTTCATCGGTCGCCTCTGCGAGTTTCATGCCCCTGCGATAGACGAGCCGATACGCATCTTTAATATTCCTGATCTGCTCCGTATCGAACCCGCGACGCTTGAGGCCCTCACTGTTTATGCCACGTGGAATGGCAGGGCTTCCTGAGGCTGTCGTATAGGCTGGAACGTCCCGGTTAACACCTGCGTACATGCCGATGAACGAATGTGCACCGATCCTGCAGAACTGATGCACGCCTGAGAAACCACCGAAAATCGCCCAATCACCGACGTGCACGTGGCCGGCGAGCGTCGCGTTATTAGCCATGATCGTCTTGCTGCCTATCATGCAGTCGTGAGCGATATGTACGTAAGCCATAATCCAATTATCGTCGCCGATGACGGTTTCGCCATTGTCTTGCGTTGTGCCACGGCTGACAGTGCAGAACTCACGAATCGTGTTGCGATCACCTATCTTCAACTTCGTTGGCTCGCCGGCATATTTCTTGTCCTGCGGATCGTCTCCAATCGATGCGAATTGATAGATGTGGTTATCCTTGCCGATCACGGTCGGGCCATTGATCACGACATGACTGTCTACTCGTGTGCCGTTGCTTATTTCGACATCGTCGCCAATGATCGTGAATGGACCGATCTCTACATCGTCGGCGATGCTGGCCCTGTCCGATACAATTGCTGAGGCATGAATCACGATGACTCTCCACCCGGTGCGCATATGAGAATCGCCGATGCGACGACCTGTTCATCAACCCTCGCCTCACAGCGATACCACCACATGCCACGTTTCACCTTGTCTGCGTCCACCTGAATCACCAGCTGTTCACCGGGGACAACGGGGCGCCGGAAACGCGCATCTTCAACGCGCGCCAGAAAGTAGAGTGGTTTTGGATCAAGCTCGTCATTACTAATATGCGACAAAACACCGCCGGCCTGAGCCATTGCCTCAACAATCAACACACCGGGCATTACCGGATTCCCTGGAAAATGACCCTGAAAATGTGGTTCGTCAGTGGATACGTTTTTGATGGCTATCACGGTTTCATGCGGCGTGCAGGCGACGATTTCGTCGAGCATCAGGAAAGGATCACGATGTGGCAACAACTCTTTGATAGCATCGACATCGAGCGGATAGGAGTATTCCCTCACTTGGCGTCTTGCTCCAGCTTGCTAACGCGCTCGATCAATTTATCGAGCCGGCGGATTTTTGCGACCCTGCGGTTCCAGTCGCGAACCGGCTCGATCGGAAAATTCGACGCATATGCCCCCGGTTCGGTGATGTTTTTCGACACCATGCCCTTACCGTTGACGACTACATCGTCGCAAACTTCGATATGTCCCGCCATACCGACCATGCCCGCGAACATGCAGCGCTTGCCGATTCGCGCACTGCCGGCAATCGCACATGCCGTCGCCATCGCCGTGTGCTCGCCGATATGGACGTTGTGTCCGATCTGAATCAGATTATCGAGTCTGACACCATCTTCAATAACAGTGTCATCAATCGCTCCGCAATCAATGGTCGTATTTGAGCCTACCTCGACGTCATTGCCGACACGCACCCCACCAAGCTGCGGAACCTTGATCCATCCTTCGGGTGTCATTGCGTTGCCGAATCCGTCCGCACCAACGACCGAACCGGAATGAAAGATACAGCGATCGCCGATCGTTACATTGCGTACGAATGTGACGTTTGCATTCAATCGACAGTCATCGCCAATAACGCAATCCGGGCCAACGATCGCTCCGGGGCCAATATAGGTGTTTTCGCCGATCGTTGCGCCATCCTCAACAACAGCATTCGCCCCGATATGAACCGACTTCGCAATACTGGCCGTCGTCGCTACAACGGCCGACGAATGCACGTCCGGCTTAAATACGGGTCCTGGACAAACGACCGCTGCCATCCGCGCGTAACATGCATAGGGATTGTCATCGACCAGAACGGCTGTTGGAGAGCTTTGGGCGTCATCCGCACGCATGATAACAGCGGCCGCCTTCGTCGAAGCCAGCTGCTTTTTGAAAGCGGAACCTGCAAGAAAACTGAGCGCGTTGGGGCCAGCATTGCAGAGCGATCCGACAGTGTCGATGATGACGTCAGGATCGCCGATCAGTTCACAGTCGAATCGTTCTGCCAGTTCTCGAAGGCTGATCGGCATGCGCCGGACAACGCCAGGTCTATCGAGCGCCAGTCGCCTGGAAGTTGGCTTCCACGGCGCGCAATACTTCCTCCGTAATATTGACGGCAGTGCTTGCAAACAACACACCGTCGCCAACAACGAGGTCATAGCCTTCCTGCGCCGCGTAATCCTGAACCTCCTTCAGCAAGGAGCGCTGCAGCAGACCCAGCTCTTCATTCTGACGAAGATTAAGATCCTCGCGAAACTCTGTTTGCAGGCGCGCTACTTCACGCTGCAAGTCGCGCAAGTTTTTCTCAGCATTGCGGCGCTCTGTTTCGCCCATGACCGCAACGTCTTTCTGCACCTTTGCCGTCATTTCTTCGAACTCTTTCTGCTTTGCCAGAAACTCACGCTGGCGTGGCGCGAACTCTTCCTGCAAAGCATCCATAGCAGCTTTTGTCTGTGGCGAGCGCTCCATCAGTACCGGGATGTTGACGACACCGATTTTCAGTTCCTGTGCGCTGGCCGGCAATGCAAACGCACAAACGAGTGCGATGCCAAAAACCACTCTATACATATGTTGCTTTACAAGACTCATAAACAATCCATTCCTCAAAACGCCTGACCAATCGAGAACTGGAACCGTTCCAGTTCGTCTCCATAATACCTGTCGTTACCCTCGTACTCATTAAGCGGGAAGGCATAGCTGAATCGAAACAATCCCAGCGGCGCCAACCATTGTACGCCAATACCAACTGACGCACGCAGCTCGTCAACTTCCGGCTTGTACAGTATCGGCGACCCGAGCTTATCGGTAAAAGCGACTTCACCCGTGTTAAACACGTTGCCAATGTCGTAAAAGAGGCTCGCACGTGTCTGACCGGCCCATTTGTCCGGAAGCGGGATTATAAGCTCTAGCTGACTCGCAACCAATACGTTTCCACCGTACGGTCTGCCAAGACTGTCGCGGGGGCCAAGATAGGACTCGCGAAATCCGCGCACGGACGTCGGCCCGCCGCCATAGAACTGCTTAAACGGCGGGGCCGCTGTCGTGTCTCCAAGGGCCTCGGAGATACCGAGCTCGGCATTGATTCTGCCGACCCACTTGCCGAACAAGGGGATGTACTTTGTAAAGTTGTAGCGCGCTTGATAGTACTCGACATCACTACCGGGCACAGCCATCGAGAAAATCAGCTGCTGCCGGGTGCCACGGTTCGCAAACAGCGCGCGGTTGCGGCTGTCAAAGGTCCATCCGGCAATCAATTCGATGGTGTCAAACTCGGTACCGAAGAATGCAAAGCCTGCGCCGGTATCCACTACGAAAGGATTACCATTGTTCGCTACCCAGTCCTGGGCCTGCTGCGTACTCGATGTCGACGCCAGTAACTCTGCACTCTGATAATTCAAACCAAAAGACAAGGTTTGAAATTCTGTTATTGGATAGCCGTAGTCGAGCGTCGCACCAGCACTTGTCGTTGAGAAATCGGATGACGCAGACGTAAACTGCGTAATATCACGATAGTTGATACTAATCGTGCGGCGAACGCCGTCCATCGTTCGATAGGGGTCAGTGTGCGACAAGCTATAGAATTTCTGAAATCTACCCGAGACTGCTTCAAGTGCAACCCGATTTCCTGTGCCGAGAAAATTCGTGTGCACGATGCTGCCATTCAGCATGAGTTTTTGCGAATCCGAATAACCGAGTCCGCCGCTGAACTGACCCGGCATGCGGTATTCGATATCGAAATCGACGTCGACCATGTCCGGGCTTCCCGGGACTGGTGTGTTATTGACTTCGACGTTCTCGACATAAGGCAATCGCTGCAATCGAACTTTTGAACGGTCGACCAATCGATTGGAAAGATAGGAACTCTCCATCTGGCGCATCTCGCGGCGAAGCACCTCGTCGTCGACCTCGTTGATGCCATTGAAATTGATGCGGCGAACATAAACGCGGCTCTTCGGATCGACATAAAAGGTTATCTCAGCTTCCTTGGTCTCATGGTTGAGCTCGGGGACCGGCTCGATTTCGGCATTCGAATAGCCTTGCTCTCCGAGCCTGAATTCCATCAACTCGATTGATTGCGTCAACATCCTTTGATTAAAGATCGAGCCTGGCTGTGCCAGCACCATCGCGCGCAGATGTGTTTCAGGGATCACCATATCGCCGACAATCTTGACGTCTGAGATCTTATAAAGGTCACCCTCGTGAAGTCCGATCGTGACAAAAATATCCTTCTTGTTCGGCGATATCGCAACCTGGGTTGAGTCGATGCGAAAATCGGCATAGCCCCGGTCCATGTAATAGGAGCGTAGCGTCTCCAGATCACCTTCCAACGCTTCTTTGGAGTAGCGATCGTCCTGCCGAATCCAGGACAGCCAGTTCGCTGTATCGAGTTCGAAGTCTTCGCGAATATCCTTTTCCTCGAAAACCGCGTTACCGACCAGGTTCACCTGTCGAATCTTCGCGCGGTCGCCTTCCTTAACATCGATCCGAACGCGCACCGTGTTATTGGCAGTGTCAGTGACGGATGTCGCAACTGTTACACCGTACTTGCCGCGGTCGTAGTACTGTTCACGAAGGAAGCTCGATACTTCATCGAGAACCGATTGATCGAACGTCCTGCCTTTTGCCAGCCCGACGTTACGCAGGGACTCCGTCAGGTCTTCGGTCTTGATGTCTTTGTTGCCTTCGATCGTAAAACTTTCGATCGATGGTCGTTCGTGGACTGCGACGATCAGTGTTTCACCGTCACGACGTATTTCGATATCGTCGAAGAGTCCCTGACCATACAGCGCGCGGATCGCCTCCTGAATCCGGATCTTATCGACGGAGTCGCCGATGTTGATGGGCAGGTAGTTGAATACCGTTCCTTCGGAAATTCGCTGCAGGCCTTCCACACGCATGTCACGCACGACGAAACCGTCCTGTGACAACGCCGACATCGGCAACAACAGGCAGAGCAAAGCAAATTTCAAACGCCTGTGCATGTTCTTTTTGTTGTTCCTCATCTGCTGCATGCCGGGCTAGCCCAGTATTCTCGCAATGTCGTTATAAAACGCAAAGCTCATTAATAGAATAAGCGCGAGTATGCCGAACTGCTGGCCAATAACTTGTGACCGTTCTGACATCGGGCTGCCCTTCGCAAGCTCGATTGTCTGGTAAACAATTTGCCCACCGTCCAGTACCGGCACGGGCAGCAGGTTCAAGACGCCGAGACTAATGCTGACCAACGCCAGAAAGGCCAGAAACTCGTTCATGCCGCGTTGCGCCGAGTCACCGGCGAATTGGGCAATATTGATCGGGCCACTGATGTTCTTGATCGATACGTCGCCAGTCACCATGCGGCCGAGCATGCGCAGCGTAAACAGGGTCGATGTCCAGGTTCTCTGCGCGGCCTGCGAGATCGATTCGATTGGCCCGAACTTGCGCAAGTAGAAGTACGCGCCGATGTCGCCGGATGAGCGAACCCCGAGGAGACCGCGCGTCTCGCCATCGACTTCCTGCTCACCGATTACGAGATCGACCACGCGGTTTTGACCGTCACGAACGTATTCGACCGCTACCTGTTTGCCAGCCCTGACGGACACAACGTCCACGAGATCGCCATAACTATTGACTTGCTCGCCATCCACGGCCGCGATGCGATCGCCGATCACGAGTCCAGCGCCTGCTGCTGCACCGTCCTCGACCAGTTCACCGATAACTGCCGGCGGCTGCCATGGCTCAAAACCCAGCCCGTCAAAAAGCGAATTGGGTTCCGTCAATCGTGCCGCATCTGCGCCTACGTTAATCGTGGCTCGTCTTTGGCGGCCATTTTCTGTCTCCAGCGTCAACGGCACGCGACCGTCGGCAACCATCTGGTCGAAGATGTTGACAAGCGTCGACTCCCAATCCGCGGTGTCCACATCGCCTACCGCGACAATCTTGTCGCCGAACTCGAGCCCTGCACGGGCTGCGTGGGAATCCGGCATGACGTTGCCAACGGCCGGCTGCAGCGTCGGAATTCCGCTCAGGAACAGGATCCAATAGGCGAAGATCGCAAACAAGAAATTAAACATGGGCCCAGCCAGCAAAACGGCGATGCGTGCCGGAATCGGACGATGATTAAAAGCGCGCCCCTCATCCTCTGGATCGACCGGTCCCTCGCGGCCATCGAGGAAACGCACGTAGCCGCCCAGGGGAATGGCAGAAATACAGTACTCGGTGCGATCTGCGCCACGAACCCAGGTCCAGATGGGTTTGCCAAAGCCGATCGAAAACCTGAGGACTTTCATGCCGGCCCAACGGCCGACGATGTAATGCCCGTACTCGTGGATCGCAACGAGAACGCTGATCGCAACGATAAAAGCCACCAGACTTGTCAGTGCATCACCCATGGACAACAGGCTCCTCTCGCGATTCAGCCACAGTGTAATGTTGACTGGCAGTTCCCGCTGCAGTTCCCTGAAGTGTGGCCTGCGCCAGGTGAACGACAACTGAATACGCCATCATTGCAGGCCCACCCAGCTCAATCCCAACGCAAACAACGGCGCGGCCGCCGCGACGCTGTCAATTCTGTCAAGCACACCGCCGTGACCCGGAAACAGGCTGCCACTGTCTTTCAGCCCCGCGGTTCGCTTGAACATGCTGACGGTCAGATCACCCACCACGGACAGGCACGCGACAGCCAGGCAAAACGGCACAAATACGGCAAGATCGGTGTCCACCCACAGTGACCGCAGCAAAACCAGCAGCACGACCGCGACAAGCCCGCCAATCACACCTTCCCAGGTCTTTCCCGGGCTGATTTCCGGCGCGAGTTTCACACGGCCGATCGTCTTGCCAGCAAAAAACGCACCGCTGTCGGCAACCCAGACAATTAGCAGAGCAAGCAGCAAAATCATCGGGTCGGCGCTGTAGAGCAAGATCAGCGCCAAATACAACGGCACGAGCACAATCGCACCGACGAGCCAGCGAACGGCGACCGGGATCGGTGTCGGGAACACGAACGCCCAGATCAAAGCAATCAGCCACCAGATCATAGACACCTTTAATACGAGTTCGGCATCGACGGCCAGAAACGAGACTGCGGCGATCAATGCACCGATTGCGATGACATACGTGATCCGGCCGCTGCTGCCCGACAGGTCAAGAAACGCCGACCATTCCCAGGCAGCGGCAAGCATCACAGCCACAATGACGAGCAGCGCAATCGACTCGGGTACGACAAACAGCACGAGCATCAGTGCCAGCAGTGCAATTACCGCAGTAATGATTCGCTGTTTCATCAACTGACTGCCTCTACCTGCTCACCCGTGTGCCCGTAACGGCGCTGTCGCCTGGCGTAGTACTCGAGCGCCTCATCAAACTCCTTTTCGCCGAAATCCGGCCAGAGCGTGTCGCAAAACCACAGTTCGGCATACGCCAGATTCCACAACAAAAAATTGCTGATACGTTGTTCCCCACCCGTTCGAATCAACAAGTCCGGATCGGGCACTTCGCCCAGCTGCAATTGCGACGCGATTGCCGCATCGTCGATGTCTGCGACCGTTATTTCGCCTGCGGCCAACCTTCCGGCCACCTGACGCACTGCCTGAACGATATCCCAGCGTCCACCGTAGGCGACCGCAATGATCAGCCGCAAGCCCGTATTGCCGCTCGTCTGCTTTTCAGCCGCCGCAATCTTGTCGATAAGCCCGGGCTGCAACTGTTCTCGAGCACCTATGAATTCGAGCCTTACGTTATTACGATGCAGCTCGTCGACTTCTCGTTGCAGAGCTTCGACAAATAACCGCATGAGTCTGCTGACCTCGTCGCGCGGCCTTGACCAGTTCTCGCTACTAAACGCGAACAGGGTCAGGTATTCGACCCCGCGCCTGGCAGCCAATTTGACGGTTTCGCGAACCGCCCCAACGCCCGACCGGTGCCCGGCATGACGTGGCAACGCCCGCTTTCTGGCCCAGCGACCGTTGCCATCCATAATGACGGCGACGTGCCTCGGGATGTTGTCATCTGTAGCCATCGAAAAGGATAAGAACCTCCGTCGGAGCTTCTCTAAATTTCCATTAGTTCGCTTTCTTTGTCGGCGAGGACCAGGTCGACTTCAGCGATGTATTTGTCAGTAATCGCCTGAATCTCGTCCTCTGCGCGATGCTCATCGTCCTGGCCGATCATCTTCTCCTTGAGAAGGTCCTTAACATCACTGATGGCGTCGCGGCGGATGTTCCTGATCGCGATTCGCCCGCCTTCGGCTTCGTGACGGACAACGCGAATCATGTCTTTTCTGCGTTCTTCGGTCAGCGCCGGCAACGGCACCCGAATAACGGTGCCCGCCGATGCCGGGTTCAGACCGAGATCGGAATTCAAGATGGCCTTCTCGATGACCGCGACCATTTCTTTCTCCCATGGCGTTACTGTCAGTGTCCGCGAATCCTCGACACCGACGTTGGACACCTGGTTCAGCGGCACCTGGGAGCCGTAGTATTCCACCGTGATGTGGTCGAGCAAACTGGTGTGTGCACGACCGGTCCGCAACTTGGTCAGCTCCTGCTTGAGCGCTACAACACTCTTGGCCATCCGTTCACCGGCGTCTTTCTTGATCTCGTCCAACACGTTCAAATTCCTCTTCTGAATATCGATCCAGCTGCCACCGCTTCGTCTAGGCCGTAACCAGCGTACCCACGTCGTCGCCCGACATCGCCTGCACCAACGCGTTGGCCCGCGTTAGATCAAAAACACGCAGTGGAAGATCGTTGTCGCGACACATTACAACGGCCGTCGCGTCCATCACCAACAGCTTGTCGGCCAGCAACTTGTCGAATGACACGACATCGTAGCGCTTGGCATCGGGGTGGTTGACGGGGTCTGCGTCATACACGCCGTCTACTTTAGTTGCTTTGAGCAGCACGTCGGCACCAATTTCGATCGCCCTCAGGCTTGCAGCCGTGTCGGTTGTGAAAAACGGATTGCCGGTGCCTGCCGCGAGTATCACGACACGACCTTTTTCGAGGTGGCGAACGGCGCGACGGCGAATATAGTCTTCACACACCTCGTGAACTTGCAGTGCGGACATGACGCGCGCGAAAACACCGTGGGATTCCAACGCATCCTGGATAGCCAGAGCGTTCATCACGGTGGCGAGCATACCCATGTAATCGCCGGTGACTCTGTCCATGCCGGCGCGTGCCAGGCCTGCGCCTCGGAAGATATTGCCACCGCCGATGACGATCGCAATTTCCACGCCACTCTCCTTGGCGGTCGCGATCTCCGCGGCCATGCGTTGAATGACGGTTGGCTCGATGCCGTAGTCCAATTCACCCATCAACGCCTCACCGCTGAGTTTCAGCAGAACGCGACGGTATTGAACCGGAGAGTCGGTCATCTTCGGGCCTTCTTTGTTGTCTCAGCCAAACGGTCGCCTGGGGCTGCCTTTGCCCTGCAAGCGGCCGTTGATTCTAGCGTATTCGCAACGCCTGGTCTCTATTAAATCAAAGGCTTAAGAGATATTTCTCAACTTGCGCCTTTAACCTGTGCCATTACTTCTTCGACAAAGTTATCTGCTCGTTTCTCAATTCCCTCGCCAACCTCGAAACGTACGAATGACGTTACTGTCGCGTTCGCGCCTTGCAGAAGTTTGCCGACGCTGACATCGGGGTCTTTCACAAACGGTTGCCCGAGCAGCGTGATCTCTTTGAGGAACTTATTGACACGACCGGTAACCATCTTCTCGACGATTTCGGCAGGCTTCCCGGATTCCTGAGCCTGCTCGGTCAGTATACGGCGCTCGCTCTCGAGCGTCTCGGCAGGTACCCCGGACTCATCGATGCATGTTGGATTGCTGGCTGCCACGTGCATCGCGATATCGCGCGCCAGTGCGTCATCACCGCCGTCAAGCGCTACGACAGCTCCAATTCGAGCACCGTGCGTGTAATTGGAGATGATGCCGTCCGACTCGACAAACTCGATTCGGCGAACACTGATGTTTTCGCCAACTTTGGCAATCAGCTCTGCGCGTGCCTCTTCAACGCTGCGGCCATCGGCGAGCTTCTCGGCGGCAAACGCCGCAACGTCGCTGGTACCTGTAGCAAGTGCCACTGCTGCGACAGCTTCAGCGAACATGACGAAATTTTCATCCTTCGCAACAAAGTCCGTCTCCGAATTCACTTCAACGACAACAGCCGTGTTGCCGTCCTGCGCGATGACAACGCGGCCGTCCGCAGCAACTCGACTCGCTTTCTTGTCAGCCTTGGCCTGACCCGATTTACGCAACACCTCTGCGGCTGCGTCGAGATCGCCGTCAGTTTCGACGAGCGCTTTCTTGCACTCCATCATGCCTGCGCCTGTGCGCTCGCGCAGTTCCTTGACCATCGATGCAGTAATCGACATCTTCTCTACCTCTTAATCTTTGTCAGCGGCTTTCTTGGCCGCTTTCTTAGCCGCCTTTTTTGCTGTTTTCTTGGCCGCTTTCTTCGCTGTTTTCTTGGCCGCCTTCTTTGCTGTCTTCTTTGCTGTCTTCTTGGCGGGTTTTGCTGCTACGGCTTGCTCTTTAGCAGGCTCTTCAGCCTTGGCTGGCTTGGCTTCGGCTGGCTCGGCTTTGGCTTCGGCCGGCTCGGCTTTGGCTTCGGCTGGCTTGGCTTCGACTGGCTTGGCTTCGGCTGGCTTGGCTTCGGCTGGCTTGGCTTCGGCCGGCTTGGCTTCGGCCGGCCCGGCTTTGGCTTCGGCCGGCTTGGCTTCGGCTTCGCCCGGCTTGGCTTCGGCTGGCTTGGGCGTTTGTTCTGCAGCTACGTCGGGCTTGCCCTCGGCTTTCCCGGAATCCTTGGATTCCGATTCCTTCGCTGCAGTTGCCTTTTCTTTCGGCGCAGCCACCTTTTTCACCGTGGCTTTCTTCTTCACGACCGCTTTCTTGCCGGTCTTTTTCTTCCGGCCCGTGGATTTCTTGACCTTGCCGTCCGCGTCGAGCTCGACGAATTCGTCTTCGCCCAAGGCGACTTCCGGCAGTGATGCTTTGCCGTCGAGTACCGCGTCAGCAACCATTCCTGCGTAGAGTTCAATGGCGCGCATTGCATCGTCATTACCGGGAATCACATAGTCCACGCCATCAGGCGAGCAATTCGTATCAACGATTGCTACAACCGGAATACCAAGTTTGCGCGCTTCACGAACAGCGATATCTTCGTGATCGACGTCAACGACGAACAACACATCGGGCAACCGTGTCATTGCCTTGATACCACCGAGACTGCGCTCGAGCTTTTCCTGCTCGCGGCTCAAACCGAGTACTTCCTTTTTCGTCAGGCCTTCGAAACCGCCTTCTTCCGCCATTTGCTCAAGCGTCATCAGGCGCTTCACCGACTGGCGAATCGTCTTGTAGTTTGTGAGCATGCCGCCGAGCCAGCGGTAGCTGACGAACGGCATTTCCGCGCGAGCCGCGTGCGTGCGAACGGACTGGCGCGCCGCGCGCTTGGTACCAACGAACAGTACCTTGCCGCCATCGGCTACGGTCGCCTTGACGAACGCACAGGCCTCGCGAGCCAGGGGCAGGCTCTTCTCGAGATTGATGATGTGGATCTTGTTACGCTCGCCGAAGATGTAGGGTGCCATCTTCGGGTTCCAGTAACGGGTCTGGTGACCAAAATGCACGCCAGCCTCTAGCATCTGGCGCATGGATACGTCTGCCATGTTGTTTCTCCGGGTTAGGCCTCCGAACACCCCATCTCGCAACCCCTTTTCAGGTGGGGCACCCAGCGTGATGTGACGGTGTTCGTGTGGATTAATTGCCTCTAGGGCGCGCGCTTTATACCATAGCCGGTCGCGGCCAACAATGCGCAATATGCAGCGATTTCGCAGATTTTGGCCAAAACCCCGCAAACCCCTGAATTCCAATGACTGTGACGATAAAAACTGCCGCTGAGCAGGACAAGATGCGGGCCGCCGGCCGCCTCGCAGCCGACGTGCTCGACATGGTCGGTGAGCATGTGCTGCCAGGCGTGACGACCGGCGAACTCGATTCGCTCTGCCACCGATACATAACCGAAGTGCAACACGCGATTCCCGCCCCTCTTAACTACCGCGGCTTTCCCAAATCAGTCTGCACATCGGTCAACCACGTCGTGTGCCACGGCATTCCGGGTGACCGCAAACTAAAAGCAGGCGACGCCGTCAATATTGACGTCACGGTGATCAAGGACGGGTTCCACGGCGACACCAGCCGTATGTTTTTCGTCGGCAAGCCCAGCGTACAGGCGCAGCGGCTGGCGCAGGTGGCATTTGACGGCATGTGGCTGGGCATCAATGAACTCGCGGCAGGCAAGCGGCTCGGGGACGTCGGTGCTGCCATTCAGGCATACGTTGAAAAAAACCGCTTTTCGATCGTGCGCGAATACTGCGGCCATGGTATCGGCCGCGAATTTCATGAGGATCCGCAAGTGCTGCATTACGGCACGCGCGGTACCGGCCTCGAACTCAAAGCCGGAATGACACTCACAGTGGAACCCATGGTCAACGCGGGTAAGCCAAACGTTAAGCTCCTGCCCGATGGCTGGACCGTCGTCACCAAGGACCACAGCCTGTCGGCACAATGGGAGCACACAGTGCTGATTACACCGACCAGCTATGAGGTCTTGACGCTCGGTGCGGCGGATCGTGAAAGCTAGCTCTATTTTCCTTAATAAACCATGACTTACACAGCAGATGAATGGGCCGGGTCGTTCGCCGACGACGAGGCTCTTGGCATTCTGCGTGCGGCGCTGGGCAACGATTCGCCGGGCGGCAGCCGGGCTGCGCTCCATGCCGCCAGCGAAAATCTCAAACAACGCTTTCTCGCCGGCGAGTCCGTTGTCACACTGGTCCATCTGCGGGCAAGCCTCGTTGACGAATTGCTCATTCACCTGTGGCACAAACACGCGGGCGCCTGCACTGGCGCCGCGGCGCTGGTTGCGGTCGGCGGCTACGGCCGCGCCGAGCTGCATCCATCGTCTGATGTTGACATCATGTTATTGCTCCCTGATGAGCTACCGGCAGACAGCGAGACGCAGCTATCCGACTTCGTGACCGCGCTGTGGGACGTCGGGCTTGAGATCGGCCACAGCGTGCGCACGGTTCAACAGTGCTACGAGGAAGCAAAGAGAGACCTGAGTGTTGCGACGACACTGATCGAAGCGCGGCTGCTGCTTGGTCCGGACGCGCTTTACGCGGCAATGCAATCTGCCATCGCGGCACAAAAGATCTGGCCACCGACCGAGTTTTTTGCCGAAAAACGCAAGGAACAGATCGCACGTCATCACCGTTACGACGATACGGCCTATAACCTCGAGCCCAACGTCAAGGGCAGTCCCGGCGGCTTACGCGATATCCAGATGATTGGCTGGGTCGCAAAACGGCATTTCGGCGTCGCGACCTTCGATGAGCTCGTTGCACATAAGTTTCTGACAACAGGAGAGGTGCAACGACTGTACGACGGCCAGGAATTTCTTTGGCGCGTGCGCTTCGGTCTGCATATCCTGACGGGGCGTCGTGAGGACCGCATCCTGTTTGATCATCAGATCAATCTCGCGCAAATGCTCGGCTACGAGGATGCGACCTACACGCTCGCCGTCGAGCAGCTCATGCAGCGCTACTACCGCACGGTCATGGAACTGAGCCGCCTCAACGAGATGCTCTTGCAGCTCTTCGAGGAGGCCATCCTGATGGACCCCGACGCACCGCCGGAGCCACTTAACGAGCGCTTTCAGCTCAAAAATGGTTTCCTGCAAACGGTTAGCAACCAGGTATTTGCCCGCGACCCTTCCACCTTGCTTGAGCTGTTCCTGTTGTTGCAACAGAACCCGGACATTCGGGGCGTAAGTGCGTACACGATCGGCCTGATCAAGCGCAATCTGTACCGTATTGACGAGGAGTTTCGGCAGAACCCGCGCAACCAGCGTCTGTTCCTGTCAATTCTGCGGGCACCTGAGGGTGTTACGCACGAACTCAGGCGCATGAATCTCTATGGCGTGCTCGGACTGTACATACCGTCATTCGGTCGAATTGTCGGGCGTATGCAGTACGACTTGTTTCATGCCTATACAGTCGATGAACACACATTGTTCGTTGTCAGCAACCTGCGGCGCTTTGCATTGTCGCGGTTTGACCACGAATATCCGCATTGCAGCCGCGTCATGCAGGATTTCGAGAAACCCGAGATCGCCTACCTGAGCGGACTGTTTCACGACATCGCCAAGGGCCGCGGTGGTGACCATTCCGAACTCGGTGCTGTTGAGGCCGAATCATTCTGTCTCGAGCACGGGCTCAGCCAATACGAGGCACGTATCGTCGCCTGGCTCGTTCGCCATCATCTGATTCTCTCGACAACCGCGCAGAAAAAAGATATCGGCGACCCGAACGTAATCAATGAATTTGCCTCGCTGGTTCGCGACCCGATGCACCTCGACTATCTCTATGTACTGACGATTGCCGACGTGCGCGGCACAAATCCGAAGCTTTGGAACTCCTGGAAAGCAACCTTGTTTCGTGATCTTTACGAATTAACGCATCGTGCGCTGCGGCGCGGTCTCGAAAACCCCATCGATCGCGAGCAGTTGATTCTCGAAAAGAAGTCGCAGGCGCGCGAATCGTTTCACGCGACTGGCATCAGCGATGAACGCATCGACGCAGTCTGGAGCTTGTTTAACGATACGTATTTCATGCGCCATCGTTCGAACGAGATCGTCTGGCATACCGAATGGCTTGCTGATTCGGATACCGAATCAGAAATTGGCCTGCTCGACGTGCGACGACAGGAAAAAGGTGACGGCGTCGAGGCAGTTATTTACACGCCACATACACAACGCACATTCGCGCACGCGACGGCCGTACTTGACGAACTTGGCATGACGATCGTGGATGCTCGAATCGTGCCGCTGCAAAACGGCTACAGCCTCGATTCGTTCATATTCATGGAGCTCGACAAACGTATAGAGATCGATGAATCGAGAATGAACAAAATCCGACGCTCTTTGACGCGTGTGCTCACTGCCGGTGACGACAGCGTGGTCAGTGTGACGCGCGCCGCACCGCGTCAGCTTCGCGTGTTCAAGACGAAAGCCAGGGTCGACTTTGGCCAGAATGCCGCAGACGGACGCACCGTCATGGAACTGGTCGCGGCGGACCGCCCCGGACTCCTGAGCAAGATTGGCCAGGCTTTCATCGCACAGGACGTCGACATCACCGCTGCCAAGATCATGACGATCGGCGAACGTGCCGAGGACGTCTTCTATATCAGCGACACGAGCGGCGCAGCACTCGACAAGAAAGCGCAGGAAAAATTACGCAAGCAACTGGTAGCCGAACTGGACGATAATGGTGAAGCGACCTAGATCGCATCACAGACACAGGAACAAACATGCGAGAACTGATTGACGTCATTGAAAGAGGCTATGAGCAAAGCGGCCGCATGGACAGTGAGTCCGATAAGGATCAGCTTACTGACGCTGTACGACAGGCAATTTCGATGCTCGACGCCGGTATAGTCCGCGTCGCCGAAAAACTCGATGACGACTGGCAGGTCAATCAATGGCTCAAGAAGGCGGTCTTGCTGAGCTTCCGCCTTACAGACAACAACGTAATACCCGGCACGCACAGCATGTTCTACGACAAGGTGCCGATGAAATACGCCGATTACTCGGAAGAAGACTTCAAACGGGACGGCGTACGGGTGGTCCCCGACGCGATCGTACGCCGCGGTGCCTTCGTTGCGCCCGACGTCGTACTGATGCCCAGTTACGTCAACATCGGCGCCTACGTGGACTCAGGGACGATGGTGGATACCTGGGCTACCGTAGGCAGCTGTGCTCAGATCGGGAAGAACGTACATTTATCCGGTGGTGTCGGAATCGGGGGCGTGCTCGAACCGGTGCAGGCCGGACCCACGATTATTGAGGACAATTGCTTCATCGGAGCACGATCTGAGGTTGTTGAAGGCGTTATCGTCGAAAAGGGTTCAGTCTTGTCAATGGGTGTATACATCGGGCAAAGTACCCGAATCTACGATCGTGAAACCGAAAAGATCACGTATGGCCGGGTACCAGCCGGGTCTGTTGTAGTGCCCGGCAACCTGCCATCGAGTGACGGTAAGTATTCTTTGTATTGTGCCGTCATCGTTAAGCATGTTGACGAAAAGACACGATCGAAAACGAGTCTGAATGACTTGCTTCGCAACGCTGAATCACAGGACCTATAGTGCTAACAGTTTACGGAATCAAGAGTTGCGATACGTGCAGGAAAGCGCGGAAGTACCTTACCGAACACAATATCGAATTCAAGTTCCATGACCTGCGCGAAGATGGCCTGGATATTCAGATGCTCGAGCGTTGGACGCAGCGGATAGGCTGGGAGCGGCTCCTGAACAAACAAAGCCTGACCTGGCGCAAGATACCCGACGTCGACCGCAATGACATGTCGCGAGACAAAGCACTTGCTGCAATGATCGACGGCCCAACATTGGTCAAGCGCCCCGTACTCGAGGCCGACAACTTCATTGCCGTCGGTTTTTCCGAAAAACGCTTCGGCGACTTCATAGAAAACAACGACCTGTAGGAATGACACCGGTCGCGACCGTGACGCGAAATACGCGATTCGAATATCGATGACTGAAATTGATCAAGACCACCCCGATCACCCGGTGTTGCAGCTCCTCAGCGAGCTGATTCGTTGCCCGTCGATCACACCCGATGATGCGGGTTGCCAGGAGATTCTCGCCACGCGGCTTCGCCCGCTTGGCTTCGATTGCGAGCCGATGCCTTTCGGCGACATCACCAATCTTTGGGCCCGGCGCGGCGATGCTGGCCCTGTCCTGTGTTTTGCCGGGCACACCGACGTCGTGCCGCCAGGATCCGAAAGCGAATGGCAAAGCGACCCATTCGAACCGGTCGTCCGCGAGGGTCTGCTCTATGGCCGTGGCTCGGCCGATATGAAGAGCGGCCTGGCGGCGATGATTATTGCGCTTGAGCGTTTCATTGCAGCCCACCCTGAACACGAGGGAAGCCTTGCAATGTTGCTAACGAGCGACGAGGAAGGCCGCGCCAGAGACGGTACGCTCAAAGTCATCGAAACACTCCAGGCACGCGGCGAGCACATTGACTGGTGCGTGCTCGGTGAACCGTCGAGCCAGCAAACGCTGGGGGATATTGTACGAATCGGTCGACGCGGCTCATTGAGCGGGATACTGACCGTCCACGGCGTCCAGGGACATGTCGCCTACCCGCAGCTCGCCGACAATCCGATCAGCCGCTTTGCCCCGGTTCTGTCGGAGTTGCATACGATCGAGTGGGATCAGGGCAATGAATACTTTCCGCCAACGAGTTTCCAGGTCGTCGAGATTCAGTCAGGTCTTGGTTTTCCCAACGTTACACCGGCAAATCTGAATGCACGATTCAATTTTCGTTATTCGACCGAGTGGGATTACGAGCGGCTGCAGGTCCGCGTGCATGAGATATTCGATGCGCATCAGTTCGACTATGAGTTGAACTGGCACTTGTCAGGAGAACCGTTTCTGACGAAAACCGGCAAACTGACCGACGCAGTCAGCCGAGCGGTGAGCGATCAAACCGGCCAACGACCGGAATTATCAACTGGCGGCGGAACCTCGGATGGCCGCTTCATCGCCCCGGCCGGCACGGACGTCGTCGAACTCGGCCCGATCAACGAATCGATACACAAGGTCAACGAACACGTCCGAATCCAGGACGTGATCTCGTTAACTGCAATCTACGAGCGCATCATGCAGCTTATGTTGTTATAGCCGCGGGCTGGACATTTGTTGTTAGAAGTAAAGCGCAGCGTACTCGACAGGGTGCAAAGTCTCAGTCCGATCGTTAGTAGGCTATCGGACCGAGCCATGAAGACAACGAATGTCCTGGTCGCGATTATGCCGTCTTTCGCAGATTATTCCAGATACCTGCGATTCCAAGTCCGGTTACGCCGATGAACACCCATGCAGGCATTGACAGCCCCAGAAAACTCCAAGCGACTTCGGCGCATTCGCCGGAACCCTGAAAGACCATGCGCATGGCTTCGCCGAGCGGAAAATTCTCGAGCATATAGTCGAGGCCTGGCCCACAAGACGGCACCTCACTGGGCGGCAGGTTCTGCAGCCGCACGTGCCATCCGGCTACGGTCGCCCCATCGGCGGCGAATAGCCCGAGTAAGACCGCATAGACCCGCCGTCCCCAACCGCTCGGATCATGCAGGGCGGCAATCAGGAAAACGATACCGAGTCCAATAACGGCAACGCGCTGCAAGACGCACAGGGGACACGGGTCGAGCAGCAACACATGTTGCGCGTACAGCGCGAAGCCCATCATTCCAACACAGCACAAAAAGCCCGCAAGATTGAGTACGCGTCGTCCAGGTAAGGTCATGACTTCCTATTCAGATTCGAGTGCGGAGGCGTCAGAAATGCCAGTATGGCGAATATCTTTGCCCCGCACCATATAGATCACATACTCGCAGATGCTCCTGGCCGGAGTGTCCGCGCCGGCTACTTCCATTTCCACTGCGTGTCGAGCATCAGCCGGTTGTAGTCGCTCTTGCTGCCGGAGCTGAGGTCGGACTCGTTAATGTAGTACTGAGCACCGATCGTCCAGTTCTTGTTGACACCGTAGTTCAGCTGCAGGAAGTGACCTTTGTTGTCAGTGCCACCTCCGGCGAAATCCGAGTCTGTCAACAGGCCGAGCACGGAGTCGGCTTCTTTTTCGGCGTAATAATAAGAGAACTGCGTTTGGCCCCGGTCTCTGGCTTGCCCAACTCGGGTTCCGACGGTCCAGGCCGTATTCTCATCAGAAGGGTCGCTGTTGTTTACGTAATCGAGAAAGACGATAGTCGGCCAATCACCGAGATCGAACGCGGCTTCAGCGAAGACTTGCGTCAGCAAATAGTCGTAAACGTAGGTGCAGCTGGTGTCGGGCGTGCTACCGCACGGGAGACCACCGGTTTCGACAGCGGTATTGCCGAAAAAATCACCCGGATCACCGGTATCGCCGAATGTCGTGCCCTCACCCTTGGTCTTGATCGAATAGTAGCCAATACCGCCTTTGACTTTCGCGCTGCCAATCTCGCCTGCCGCACCGATTTGCGCGCCCCAGCCGAAGTTGTTGTTGCCCTTTGCGCTATCGCTCTCGAGATAACTGCCAATTGCGCTGGCAAAGAACCAGTCGCGCTTGTAGGCCAGAGCGAGGCCCTCCGGCGTCCAGTCTCCGTCCCACATCAGGGCCTGCTTGCCCACGCTTAACAACGGATTTTTGTACTTGCCGCCGAGCACGTGCAAGCCTTCAGCCGCTTCCCAGTCGACGTACGCCAGGTTCAGTGCAATGTCTTTCGACGAACCGCCACCACCCAGGGTCTGGTTGGCCGACACCGGATCGTCGCCGCCCGTGGCCAGACCGAAACCTACTTCGACATCGTCTGCCAGATCGGCCCGAATATTGGCGCGTGCGCGAATGCGGTTGCGGTTGCGCTCGGGACTGCCCTGAGCGTCGATGTTCTCGTAGCGATAACGAAAATCGCCGTCCAGCCTGATCCGGTCGGCCCATGATTCCGGGGCGGCGTCGGCGCCGGATTCCTGAACTTCCGCAACGCTTGTCTGAACGTCGGTGACAACCGTTACAGCCTGCGCTTGGGAACGCCTGAGCTCCGTGTTCTCAGCGGCAAGTTCGTCGAGCCGTTGCGACACCGCCGCAAGCTGTTCGCGCAGTTGCTCGAAGTCTTCGTCGCTGACCGCGCCAAATGCGGTGGACCAGGCGAATACATTGATCGCCAACAGTAGGAAGAGCTTTTGTTTCATCATGTACTCCGGGGCTTAACAACAGCACAATATTACAATTCCATTACGAGACCGGAGCGGGTTTTTGCGCCACTTTTTGCCGCAGATACGCCGGCACGATGTCCTGCGGTTCGACTGCATGCCCTTCCCGCAGCGCCGCACTACCAAGTCGTAGCAAGTGAGTCGCCCGCGGATGCAAGACATCCGAGATGTCACCGAGATTCTCGCGATTAGCGGCAAGCAAATCCGGGTAACGCTGCCAGCCGGCGCCTGCGGCAACGTAGGCCGCACTACCGAGCTCTGCAATTCTGTCGGTGCCATGCAATCGCTCGGGAAATACCGCGACCGGCAGCCTCGAATCGCCAGCTTCATAAATGCCGAGATACACTTCGTGCATGTGTGCGTCCTGGGCGACGATTACCTCTGTTGCCTCGCGCTCTGCGAAGACCTGTGCTGCAATCGCGGCGAGCGAGGAAACCGGAATGATATTCAGACCGGATCCGAAAGCGAGTCCCTGCGCAACCGACGCGGCGATGCGCATACCAATAAATGAACCCGGGCCGTTGCCAAGCACAATCGCATCGAGCTCAGGCAACGTTACGCCGGACTCCCGCAGCAGGGATTCGATCATCGGCATCAGCAATCGTGTGTGTTCGCGTGGCTTTTCCTCGTGCCGTTCGATCAAAAGCTCATCGAGTTGCAGCGCCGCGGAGCATGCGATCGACGACGTATCGAGCGCGAGCAGTTTCATGCGACCGCGCCCTTGCGTTCATGCGCGGCCAGAAATCTGCTGACGTCATCGATAGACGACGTCGCCGGCATCGGTTCCAGGCTCTGCAGAAACATCCGTCCATAGCCCTTCGATGTGACACGCGGATCGCAGAGCACGATGACACCATAGTCGCTCTGATCCCTCAGGAGCCGCCCGGCGCCCTGCTTCATCGCAAGCACGGCCTGCGGCAGCTGGTGCTCGGTAAACCCGTTGCCACCTTCGCGGCGAATAAATTCGAGGCGCGCCATCATCAATGGATCGGCAGGCGATGCGAACGGTAGTTTGTCGATCGCAACGACTGTCAGGGCCTGGCCGCGGACGTCAACACCTTCCCAGAAGCTCCCGGTACCCAGTAACACGGCATCCCCTGCCTCTCGAAATCGCCGCAGCAGATCGTCACGCGGAGCACTGCCCTGGGTGAGCAGTTTGCGCCCGCCGAGAAATCTCTTGTTCGATCGAAACCACTTTTTTGCTGCGTTTAATGCACGGTGACTCGTAAACAGACAAAACATTCCGCCCGACGTCATATCGAGCAGCGGCACGACCGATTCGAGCACCGCATCAGTGTGTCCGAAGTCCGACGGTTGTGGCAGGTCTGGCGGCAAATAGACAAGCCCGTTTCGTTCCACGGCGTAAGGACTTGGAAATGTCAGTCCGCTGACGTCTGCCAGACCCATGCGTGACGCGAAGTGCGAAAAGTCTTCGGCAACTGCAAGCGTAGCAGAGGTGAATATCCAGGCCTGGTGACCTTGATTGATCAGACCATTGAGCGTTGCAGAGACATCGAGTGGTGTCAGGTTGATACGCAGGCTCCGCGGATTGACTTCAAGCCACCGCAGACCATCCCAGCTGTCATCGCTTGCGAGCAAGGCGAGACGTTCCGTGGCGCTGGTCAATTGCTCGTGCAGCTTGTCGAGTTCCATTGAGGCATCTGCGATTTCGGCAACCGCCGTATTCAGTTTACCGAGCGCAAGTCGCAGACTGTCCAGTGGCTCGCGTATATCGGCGAGAATTTCACCAAGCTGGTGACGGCCCTCTTGTCTTGGCGCTGCGGCGCGCAGTACTCGAATCGCCGTCTGCAATGCGTCGATGCGGCGCTGCAATTCGGGCTGCTGAAACGGCATGGTCTCCACCCGAACCTCATCGACGAGTCGCTCGAGTTCCCTCGATCCCAGCGCGACACCAAAAAACTGCACGGCGAGGTCGGGTATCTGGTGCGCCTCATCGAGAATGATCGCCTCCGCTCCCGGCAGGAACTCAACAAAGCCCTCTTCCTTCATCGCCAGATCCGCGAGCAACAAATGGTGATTAATGACAACAAGATCGGCTTCCTGCGCCGCACGACGTGCTTTTACGACATGACACGCGGAATACTCAGGGCATTTCTGGCCCAGGCAGTTATCGACGGTCGAAGTCACAAGCGGCCAGACCTTCGAATCCTCGGCGACGTCGGTCAATTCGGCCCGATCACCGCTCTCGGTTCGATGTCGCCATTCGCGCACCGCAATCAGATCATCGATCACCGCCTCGCCGCCGTCCGCGTGATCGAGCCGCTCCAGGCAAAGGTAGTTGGCGCGGCCTTTCAGTAGCGCCGTCGAAACCGGGCGACCGACCGCTTTGCTGATCAACGGCAAATCGCGGTGATATAGCTGATCCTGAAGCGACTTGGTACCTGTCGAGATGATTGTCTTGCGGCCACTCTGCAGCGCCGGCAATAAATAGGCGAACGTTTTGCCCGTGCCGGTCCCGGCCTCCACGACGAGCTTATCGAGATTGGCGATGGTCTCGGCGACGGCCTCAGCCATCCACGCCTGACCGGCCCGTGGCTGAAACCCGGGCAGCAGCTTCTTCAAAGGGCTATTGTCGCCAAAGAATTCGGTAAGGCTCCTCACCGCGTAAAGGTTACACGGTTCGTTTCCGATTAAAAGGACCGACAGGTCGGCAAGCGCCCCGAAACTATTTGCAATAACACAGATTTGGTAGTGCAGAATGCATTCCTCTTCGTATAATTGCGCTTGCGAACTGGTGCACAGATACCACGCCTGACCATAGATTTTTTTTGCCGAGACATCCCGATGACAACCAGCCTCCCGCCGCTCCAACAGTGGGTCGACGAAGTTACCGAATTAACAAATCCGGACCGCATCCACTGGTGCACAGGGAGTGAGGTCGAATACGAGCAACTCATTGCAGATATGCAGGCGACTGGCACACTGTCTGCGCTCAATCAGGATGAATACCCGAACTGCTATTTGCACCTATCCGACCCGACCGACGTCGCACGCGTCGAGCACCTGACGTATGTCTGCACGGAAAACAAGGAAGATGCCGGACCCAACAACAACTGGATGAGCCCGGCGGACGGTCACGCCAAGGTTGACGCGCTATTTGATGGCGCGATGCGTGGCCGAACGATGTATGTCATCCCCTATTGCATGGGACCGATCGACTCGCCCTACTCCCGTTGTGGCGTCGAAATCACGGACAGCCCGTACGTTGTCGTCAACATGAAAATCATGACGCGTATGGGCGCAGCGCCACTCGAACGCATCGAGCGCGAAGGCAAATTCATCAAGGGCCTGCATTCGACCGGCGATCTTGATCCGGAGCGGCGCTTCATCATGCATTTTCCCGATGAACTCTCGATCAAGAGCATCGGTTCGGGCTATGGCGGCAATGCGCTGTTGGGTAAGAAATGCCATGCGCTGCGGATCGCGAGTTTCCAGGCACGCGAGGAAGGCTGGCTTGCCGAGCACATGTTGATCATGGGCCTCGAAAGCCCCGACGGCGAGACACATTACATCGCCTGTGCGTTTCCATCCGCCTGCGGCAAAACCAACCTGGCCATGCTGATTCCACCGCACTCGCTGCCTGGCTGGAAAATCTGGACATTGGGAGACGACATCGCCTGGCTGCATCTGGATGAAGATGGCCGGTTGCGTGCGATCAATCCCGAATCGGGCTATTTCGGGGTCGTCCCGGGCACGAATGCGAAAACCAACCCGAACGCATTCGACATGATCAGGCACGACACGATCTTCACCAATGTGGCGCGCACGACTGACAACGAGCCGTGGTGGGAAGGCAAGAAGGATGGCGAGCCAGCCTTCGACTGGCAAGGCCGTGAATACGACCCGGCGGATGGCAAAGCGGCACATCCGAACTCGCGCTTTACCGTCGCCGCAACCAACAATCCCAGCTATTCGAAACTGGCCGATGCGCCGGAGGGTGTGCCAATTTCAGCCATCGTGTTTGGCGGCCGGCGCGCGCGGTTGGCGCCGCTCGTCTATGAAGCGAAAGACTGGAATCACGGTGTACTGGTTGGCGCGAGTGTCGGCTCGGAGACAACGGCGGCAGACGCTGCCGAGGTCGGCGTAATCCGTCGCGACCCGATGGCAATGAAGCCGTTCTGCGGCTACAACTTTGCCGACTATTGGACACACTGGCTGTCGTTCCCCGATCGCACCGACAAATTGCCGCGAATCTTTCACGTCAATTGGTTTCGCCAGGATGGCGAAGGCAATTTCCTTTGGCCGGGTTTCGGAGAGAACATGCGTGTGCTGTGCTGGATTATTGACCGCTGCGAAAACCGTATCGGCGCTAAAGAGACTCCTGTGGGCTACCTGCCCGAGGACGGCGACATAGATACCAGCGAGCTCGATATCAGTGCCGCAACGATGCGCGAGTTGTTATCGATCGATATCGCACATTGGAAAAAAGAGAATGACCACTTCGGCGAATACCTGGACGGCTTTGGCGCCCGAGTGCCGGAGGCATTACGCGCAGAACAGCAGCGCGTTGCCGAGGAGCTGAATCAAGCGCTGTAGGTTGGCCGTAGACACGGCGATGCCCGTCTGCAGTAAAGCGCCGCACCGCGAACCAAGAAGATGGGCATTGTCCTGCCCGTGGCTATTTCAAGGTCTTGAAATGTACGGCCAGTGACGAACCGGGCCCCTCGGCACGACCGAGGCCGATCGTCCCTTCGCCACGAATCTCGGTGGAGTCGCGGCGTACGAAAGTCTCTTCACCTTGATCGCTTTGCACGAACGTACCGTTCGTGCTCTGGTCGACGAGCAAAAATTTGCCGCGGCGCATTTCAAGCTTGGCATGAATGCGGGAAATCAGATTGCCCTTGATCACGAGATCGTTGTCTTCGGCACGGCCCATGAGCACACTCTTGCGCTGATCGGTGACCGCAATCGTCTGGTCACGAAAACTAAGTTGCAGCGTTGAGGCCTTGGGTGGCGAACTCTCCCATTCGATCGTCGGCAGCATGCTGGTCGCTTCTTCCGGGTTCCAGAGCAACTCGAAGAGTGCGACTTCGTCGATCTTGCCCCGCACTGTCGCAAGGTCGATCTGGCGCGTCTGTTTCTGCAGGTCCGGGGTCATTTTTTCGACCGTGCCGCCCGAGATAACAATTTGCCGCGCCTTGGCCTGCGACGTCATGCGATTCGCGGTGTGCACGGCAGCGCCGAATATGTCGTTTTGCTCCTGCACCACCGGGCCGAAATGACAACCAATGCGGATCGAGACGGGGATGCGACCTTCTTGCTTGTTGTCGGCCGAGATACGCTTTTGCATCATCACAGCCGCACCCATCGCTTCTTCTACCGTCGCAAACGTAGACATGACCTCGTCACCAATTGTCTTGATAACGGTACCGTTGTAGTTATGAGTCGCATCTTTCATGATCTCCAGGCACAAGGCGACCGTCTCGCTGGCTTTGGTATCACCAAACTTGTCGTACAGCTGAGTGCTGCCGACAACATCTGCGAACACGATCGCGACTTCAAGGTCCTTTGCCATAATGTGCCCGTAACTACCTAAAATAGAAGCTATTTTTCAGCCACAATATACGCTATCCAGGCAAGATCTGCTTCACCCTTTTCGTCCGGTGTGAACTCGCCATTGCCCTCGCCATCCTCGTCTTCGCCCTCCCAGTACACGGTGACATTGCGAAAACCGGCCTCAAGCAACATGTCGCGCAGTTCCGGTGCCGTATACAGTCGCCAGGAATAGCTGAACGCTTTCTTGATCTTTGACCCATCCGGGAATTTGAAGTGAATGTAGCACTGCATGTGGTTTGTTACAGGATGGAACTTGGCCTGATGCCAGATATAGGTAAATCCTTTGAGCTTGGTTTTCTCTCGGGTTTCCTCAAACGACTCCGGTCCTCCGAACATGTCCATGAACAGAATGCCATCGTCCTTCAATGCACCGTGACAGCGACGCATGTATCCCACCATCTGTGCCCGTTCTTCGAAAATCCAGTAACTGAAATTGAATGCCGCGAGTATGTCGACCTTCGGCGTCTCAACCGTCTGAACGTCAGATTCGATCAGGCTAACGCGAGCCTGGTCCTCGGTTTCGAGGCGGCTGACCCGGTGACGGCGCCCCCACTCGAGTACCGCAGGCTCAATATCGACACCGATCGCCGAGTACTCGCTGCCCTGTTTCACCCACTCACAGGCGAGACTCGCAGTACCACAAAAATCCTCTCGAAATACGTAGGCCGTTCTGCCCGTTAACTCTCTGAACGTGTTTTTCAGGAAGCTGACCTCATTTTCGACGTTTTGCACCGAATCTTCATACAACTCGTGAATATCGGCTCGCTCGGCCATCGTCGGCCTCTTGAATCTCTTACCTGATTTGGCGCCCATTTTGGAATTACGCTCTGTTGGCTAATGTGGATCGCACATTCTATGCTGCAACCGGTATTGCATCCAGCGCTTCGA
>JAOTYE010000026.1 GCA_029862045.1 Gammaproteobacteria bacterium | reverse complement strand
TTGGTGTTATAGGCGCGACCTTCGCCAACAAACACCTCACCAGGCAGGATGTTGTAGCCGAGGTTGAGGTTGTAGTAGGTCAAGTCGCGGTCATCGAACAATCTGGCGCCCCCGGAGAGAACCTCGAAGCTCGTCAGGCTTGCTTTCGATTGCCCCGCCGTCGCCTCAACAAAGAAGCCCTCGGTGACATGGTACGCGAGGCGCACGCCGTAGACCGTGTCGCTGCCAAAGTCCTCGATATTCATGATGCCGACAAACGCACCGACCTCGAAGTCCTCGCGATCGATTGCCGGTTCCTTGATCTCGCGGCGTTCCACCTGAGGGTCAATCACTTGTCCCGGTGGCTCGGACGAAGGCGGTGGCGCCTCTTCGTCACCTATGCCGAACAGGTTCTTCGTGGCAGCACAGCCCGAAAGCGTGATCACCAGGGCGATCAGAAAAAGAACGCGAAACCGGCTTTCCATTCTCTTACTTCCTCATTCTCATCACGGCTCGTGAATACCACGTAGCTCTTGTACTCGACGCGTAGCAAGAATCGTCGAGTCGCATACACACGCAGGCCTGCGCCGACGTGACCTACCTGATCGGTGCGATCCTCACCCTGAATGATCGTCGACTTGGGTGACGTGTGGATAACGCCGGCACCCAGGGTAAAAAATGGGGAAAATCGCCAGTCCGGCCAGGTTTCATGAACGAGGTTAACACTGCCCATCCAGCCGTTCGAAAAATTACCCAAAATCTGTGAACCCCATACCTCTACCGAGACATGCGGGTTGAGCGAGTACCCGCCATAGAGCGAAACGATGTTGGCGCCGCCGAAATCTCCGGCCAGGATTCCGGCCTCCCATTTGGCGTTGGTGAAGTCGTCCAGCGTGGCTTGTGCGAAGTCGACCTCGGAACCATCCGGTTTGAGTGTGAGTTCCATTTGCGCCTGATCGACCCAGCCCTCGACACCATTGGCAGCACGCACCTGATACCAATCGGTACGCTGCAATACGATCTCAACGGATTCGCCGCGATCGACAACGTGAAATATCGGGTAGCCGCGACCGGGACCCGTATGCATTTCGAGATACGGGTCGGCAACCGCCACTTTTCGTAGTACGTCGTCGGCGGCCTCTGCGTGTCCGGGTGTGAATGCCAGTAGCGCCAGAGCGATAAGGCAGGAACACCAGACGGACGAATTACTGCGGGACGTCGAAAGGATTGTTGTAGTACTGAGCTCCGACATCCAACCATTCCGCAATTAAGCGTCTCTCCGCGCCAGATAAAATGTTGTAGTGATTAACCGTAGGGTTATTAGCAGGATCTTCAAATCGCGCGAAGAAATCGCCAGACGCCCTCGCACCGGCAATGCTTGCCGGCGAGCCGATCGGAACTACGTCGAGTATCGGGTTCCCGTCGATATCGACCTGACCTGTCGGTTGTAGCACATCGACCAATGCGCCACCTACCACTTCCTGAAGGTTATCAGTAACTAACAGCTCGCGATAGGCGTGGAAGTGATCGGGCTCGTCAATCGAAAGTCCATCTGTCAGTTCGAGCTGGCCGGCCGGCGGTATGACAGTGACGCCATCGGCCGGATCGATGTAAGGAAATGTGTGACACAGCGTGCACTGCATGTCGATCTGCACCCCGTTGCCGTCGAGTATCGGCGCGCCCACATCGTCAAACTGCGGGCGGGGCTGGCTCCAGAGCGGGTGAATGACCGACTCGTAATTGATCACACTGCGGCAATGGGCTTGCCAGTCTTGCTGACATGCCAACGTCGTGGGCGATTGCGTCGTCAAATCCGTGTACAGATAGTCGATATCGACGTTGCCAGCAGCAATTACCGGATCGGCAGTCCAGACATCACGGTATATGACATTCATTGACGGCTCGATAGATGAACAGCTGCCGTCTGAGCAAGTTACGCGCGCGCGAACCTCGGCCATGGTCTCGCCCGGCTCCGCAATGAACCATTGCATGAGTGTTCCGGGGAATTCGAACAAGCCCGAAGGCGCACCGGCATAAGCAGAGTCGAACGCGTCGTAGCGACCGTGTGACAGACCGCTGTTCACGACGTGACAGCCATTACATTTGACTTCCTGGCCTGGTCGGCCAGTGATCCAGTTTTGATGGCGCGCAGTGATGCGCTTGCCGTACTCATCGACCACACTGATCGCGAGCGCGACATTCGCCGGAATCTTGGTGATGACGGAGCCGTCGGGTTCAATCATGGCATAGGCAACCACTTCTTTCATGCCAAACGCTGTGGTTATGCCGAAATCTGTGTTGTCAAGATCGACAAGGTCGTCGTCGGGTATCGATACCGCTTTCTCGATACGCAGGAAGCGTGCCAGACGATTTGCGGCTGGCGTCTGTGTGGGATCGGCCATCGTCGGGATATCGACTATTGCGCCGCCATCAAAATCATAGACGCTGCGAATGTTGAGCACTGCCTCCGCATTATCTGCAAGCGTCGGCGCCAGAGTGAACATGTCACTGCCATCCAGCACGACGGGCGGCGCGATCTTCGGATCGGCCGCAACAACTTCGGTAAATATGAAGCCTTCTTCACCGGTAACAACAGGTAACTGCGTATCGTCGCGCGGGTCGTACATCCATATGCCATACAACGGCGGCGCAACAACAAACGTGCCGACATCGGGCGTCACAGGATTATCAGGATCCGGCTGCACGAACAGATTCGCAACTCGATCATCGGTGCAAGGGACAATTGCGACATCGTCGGTGAGCGGGTCACCGTCGTCCATCAACTGCTCGAGCAGGCGGCACTGACTCCAGCTCGTCAGGAAGCGGCCGGTGCCGTCCAGGATCGGATAGACCGAGCTAAATCGGCCGCCGCGTGAAGGCTCACCCGGTATCGTCGAAACGTTATTGACCGTCGCGTCTTCCTGCGCCGGTCCATTCAGGATGCCAATGTTTGGTGCAGTGGGCTGCGTGATCTCGAGATATTGCGGTGTATCGATTGCAACGAGTTCACCGCCGCCTTCGGTATCGGTGAACGGCCGGATCAACGACATGATACGACCGTCTTCGAGTTCGCGCGGCTGCGTGAACTGTATGATATCGCCGTTCGTGCCAGTCGCATGACTCTGCTGCCCGTAAAGCAGCTCGAGGCCCGCACCGTCGGGGTTTATCCGATACAGATTGACCGCGTCGTTGTTGGCGCCTGCATGGTCCCAGCGGCTGAATACGATCTGACCGTTAGCCAGCGGCGCCGGGTCGAGGTCGTGACTCTGGTTGTAGGTAACCTGCTCGAGGCCTGTGCCGTCGTCGTTCATCAGGTGTAGATTAAATGTAAATTCATTCTGGTCTTCGTCCATCGCCGGGAAACCAGGCTTGCCTTCGTCAAGCAGTATGGCTTGCGACCGGTGCTGCCGCGTCGACGAAAAGATAATGCGGCCATCAGGCAAATACTTCGGCATGATGTCGTGGCCAATCTCGGCCGTCAGGTTAGACGTGATTAGACGCTCGAGCACGTCGCCCTCAAACGTGTACTTCCAGATATTCCAGGTCGGAAGATCTTCTTCGGCCAGGTTGGGATCGAACGGGAAGCGCATCGCGAACAGCAACGAGGTCCCGTCGTA
The DNA here is from genome assembly GCA_029862045.1 of Gammaproteobacteria bacterium. Lineage (GTDB taxonomy): Bacteria > Pseudomonadota > Gammaproteobacteria > Steroidobacterales > Woeseiaceae > UBA1847. Next base: position 43,709 of record JAOTYE010000026.1, on the reverse strand, counting down.
ATCAATCTCGACGTCGCGGATGGCCGCCAGGCCCTGGGTCATTTCGCCAGTAATGTTGATGGCTTCCGCACTTGGTGATGCACGGTCACGAAAGAACAGATCCGCACCGAAATCGAACGTGATCTGCTCACGCAGATCAGTCTGCTCGAAGTTGCCGTTGTCGTCCGTGGGGATCGGGGCCTTGATGTATGCAATCGGGAAATCGATAACGACAGGATCGGGATCCTGACCAGTGCCAATGCTGACGCCATCGCCACTACTGCACGCAGCAATGGCTGTCGCTGTTACTATCAGCGCCGCGTTGCGAAGTCCGTTTTTGACAAATCCATACATAGTCTGTCGTGATAAACTGCTCATACCCTTCACCTCGAGTCTTCCTGGCGAGCCGCGAGGAATACGTTAGTGTGGACGCGTGGCCCATCTCATACCGTTAACGCGATCACAATCCGCACCTCAGTATAGGTGAGATATAACGGTCAATGTAATGTCGAAAAAGGGCGACAGTACGCAAAGTTAAATGCCCTTTTTAACGCTGTTTGCCAACTGCATTCGAGCCGTTCGAGTCACCCTGATTCGACATACCTTCGTGTTATTACACGAGCAAAAATCAAAAACAGTTCCATGCGTTTTTTCAGCGCAACATTGCGTTGTGTTTTTGAACAACATCTCGAACCAGCATTAACTTTGTGTCGTTTGTAGTTGTTGTTTGAATGTGACGACGCATCGTTGTCCTGTCTCTTTTCGACGACAGTTGCACACTCGTCTGCAATCAGTAGCTTAGCTCGACCGGTCATAATAGTTGTGCGGAACTACCGACACTGACTTGACATATGGCTGTTTCGGTTAGTCCCTACAGGCCGATGTCAACTCGTTGTTTTGAAAAGTCTTTCGATGCTGTTTTCCCGATCATCGCCAGATTGGCACAGCACTTGCTTTATAGATTGCGGATCGATTGTTTTTGGACGTTACTTAATCCGCTGGTACCAGGACTGTGAATGCTTTCACGGACATTTGTAGCTCGATTAGGCAAGATAGTTTGATCAATGACGTCAGTCGACGTCGGCATCAATCTCCAAGAACTTCGAATAAGTAAACACATTTGTGTACAGATTTATTTGGTGGGCAGAATGTTATGAATAACAGGACGTGGACAACAATGAAACAAGCCAAAGACCAGGGATGGATCACACCGCTTTGGCGCATTTTACTCGTCGCAGTTTTGTCGGCGGGTCTGATGACGCCGGCGCAGGCAGGTTTTAGGGAACAAGCCAAGCGTATTCATGATCGCCTCGCGGGCGTGCCACCGTCTGACACCGTATTGCAGCAGATGGAGGATGCGATTAATCCTGCTCTGCCGGGCACGGCCAATGATGCCGCTGTCATCGCAATGAACAACGCGAACTTCTACAACGTCACGTTGAAAAATTTCGCCGCGCCGTGGACGAATCGTGACCAGTCAGTGTTTGTTCCCCTAAACGACTACATCGCGACAGTGATCGGCATGGTTCGTGATGACGCGCCTTTCAATACTTTGTTGTCAGCGGACCTGACGTACGTCGGCAGTAGTGGTCCTGCGCCATCGGCCGCCAATAACGATCACTACGCGCAGCTCGAAGCGAACAACGTCAACTTGCGTGACGAGCTCACGGACGTAGCGCAGTCGTCGATTAGCGGCATTCCTCCGAGTGCGACCGCCGGCATCATGACTTCGCGTGCTGCATCCGAAGCATTTTTCATTGCTGGGACAAACCGTGCGATGTTCCGCTTTACGCTGCTCAACCACATGTGTAACGACATGGAGCAAGTGCATGATCCGAAGCTGCCGACTGACCGAATTCGTCAGGACGTAAGCCGCAGCCCGGGTGGTGACAGCCGGCTATTCCTGAATAACTGCGTGGGCTGTCACACGGGCATGGACCCGATGGCACAGGCCTTCGCGTACTACAACTACAACGATGTTAGCGGTCGTTTGGAATACTCAGGCGTCGGCCCCGGCCTTGGTGGCACGGTACAGCCGAAGTACTTCAACAACGATTTGAATTTCCCGCAGGGCTTCCGCACGCCGGACGATGCGTGGGAGAACCGCTGGCGGAAGGGTCAGAACGCGTACCTCGGCTTCGATCAGTCGCTGCCGGGAAGCGGGTCCGGGGCTAAATCGCTCGGCGACGAACTTGGCAACAGTGTGGCATTTGCCTCTTGTCAGGTCAGAAAAGTATTTCGTGCCGTTTGTCTGCGCGACCCCGAGAACGCAGCCGACCGCGCTCGGGCTGACCAGATGACAACCGACTTCATGACAACGTTTGGTTATCGGATGAAGGATGTCTTCGCCGAAACCGCCGTTTACTGCATGGGCCAGTAGGGAGACTGAACGATGAATAAGGCAACTGGAATTGCTATGCAGACGGCACCGATCGACAAGACCGGTCTGCGTTCGCTCAAAGTCGCGCTTCTTGCTGTTGCAGCAAGTGTTTTGCTTGCCGCATGTGGTGGTGGGGCGCAGACGACAAGTCTTGCGGCGCCTAACGGTGGCGGCAACACCAATAATGTTCCTTACACGGGTCCGGTAGCGCGCGATGGCGAGGTACTCAAGTTCCAGCAGGAATTCTGGAGTAACGCCAAGACCACCGACCGTTGCGGCTCATGCCATAACGAAACATTCGGCCAGGTGCCGATGTTCGTGCGAAATGACGACGTCAACATGGCCTACGATGCGGCTCTCACGGTGACCGACACGCAACAGCCGTCGCTTTCTCGCACAGTAGAGAGAGTCGGCTCGGGCCACAATTGCTGGGTCACTGATCCTGGCGTATGTGCCACGATCATGACGACCTGGATCGAAAACTGGGTTGGCGACACTTCCGGCGGCGGACGCGAGATTGTCTTGATACCGCCTCCTTCGCAGGATCCGGGCGCGAGCAAGAACTTCCCACTTGATCCGGCCGCGTTCGAGACTTTGATTCATAACCCGATTCTTGAGGTGTACTGCGCTAACTGTCACAGCTCTGAAGCGGCGACTGCGCAACAGCCGTATTTTGCTGATCCGGATATTACAACGGCGTACGACGCCGCGAAGCCGAAGATCAATCTGGATACACCAGCCAACTCGCGCCTCGTCATTCGTCTGCGTAATGAGTTCCACAACTGCTGGGACAATTGCTCTGCGAACGCACAGGTAATGGAAGATGCGATCACGGCGTTCTCCAACGGCATCACGCCGACGCTTGTAGACCCGAACCTCGTTACCAGTAAGGCCTTAAGCCTCGTTGACGGTACGCTCGCGTCTGGCGGCAATCGTTACGAGGATGCACAAATCGCGCTTTGGGAATTCAAGACCGGCACCGGCCTCGTCGCTTATGACACGAGTGGTGTCGATCCGGCGGTCGACCTGAACCTGTCACCTGAAGTCACCTGGTACGGTGGCTGGGGCATCACCACCAACGGCGGTATTGCCCGCGGTACGACGACGGCCAGTAAGAAGATGTACGACGTCATTCAGCAGTCCGGCGAGTTCTCGGTCGAGGCGTGGGTCATTCCGGCCAATGTCACCCAGGAGATGGCGCGCATCGTCAGCTACTCGGCCGGCGACCAGGCGCGTAACTTTACGCTGCAGCAGACACTGTATAACTACGACTTCCTGCTGCGCACCGATCAGACAAGCCTCAACGGTGATCCGGCGCTGTCGACACCGGACGCGGATGAAGTCCTGCAGGCTACATTGCAGCACGTGGTTATGACCTACGATCCGATCGAGGGCCGCGAGCTGTACGTCAACGGCGAACTCGTATCGAACGTCGATCCGGTACCGGGCGGCACGTTGATCGACTGGCAGGACACCTTTGCATTCGTAATCGGTAACGAAGTCTCCGGCGATGGTCCGTGGGATGGCACCGTACGTCTTGCCGCCGTTCACCGTCGCGCATTGACTCAGGAACAGGTCGTGCAGAACTTCGATGTCGGTGTGGGTGAGAAATTCTTCCTGCTGTTCGACATTTCGGAAAACATTCAGGCTGCGCCACAGTCGTCGTACATCCTGTTCGAAGTAGCACAGTACGACAGCTACGCTTACCTGTTCGACCGGCCGCATTTCATTACCCTGGACGGTTCATCGCCCGAAGGCATCCCGATTCAGGGCGTGCGTGTAGCGATGAACGGACTCGAAGCGCCGGTTGGTCAGTCGTATGCAACGCTGAACGACACCTTGAGCGCGTCACTGTTTGGCGAGCTCGGTCAGCCACTGTCGGTACTCGGTGCAGTTCTGCCGCTCGAGAAGGGACCTCAGGATGATGAGTTCTTCCTGACCTTCGATGTGCTTGCCGGCAATACATTCAATCGCCCGGACTATCCGACACTCGTGATTACCGAAAATGACCTCGTTCCGGCGTCGCAGATCGGCTTGCGCACGTTCGATGAAATCAATGCTTCGTTCTCGTCGCTGCTTGGCATCGACTGGACCGATCCGAACTATACGAACGTCGACCTGACGTACCAGGAGCTCAGGCAGTCACTGCCAGCCGTTGAAGACATCAACACGTTCCTGTCGTCGCATCAGGTCGCGGTCGCGCAGCTCGCGATCGCCTACTGCGATGCACTGATTGGCACGAATGCGAGCCCGAACCCGGCAGCAACGGCCTACTTCCCCGGCTTCAATTTCGGCTCGCCGGCAAGTACCGCATTCTCGGTGGCAAACCGCGATGCGTTTGTTGACCCGCTGATCAACAAGATCATGGGTACGGGACTCGGCACTCAGCCGGCATACGCCGACGTTTATTCCGAACTCGCTACGTTCCAGGCAGCTGGTGGACGACCTGACAATCTCGTGGATCGATTAATCGCCGGTGGTAGTGATACCCGGGCAATTTCAAAGGGTGTCTGCGCCGCCATGATCGGCAACGCAGCGACACTGGTTCAATAAAAGACAGGACAAGGAAAGGAATATAGCTATGGCTAAGAAACGTAATGCACGGCACTGGGATGAGCCGCAGTATCACGCCGACCATCCGCGTCCTGTCACGCGACGTCAGTTTGTCTCGCAGGGCTTCATGACAGGCGCTGCCTATACCACGGGCGCGGGAATAATGAGCTTGTTCTCAAACCCGCGTGAGGCGATGGCGGCCCTGTCAGCCGACCTGAGCCCGTTACTGCTGAACCCGTGTCAGATCGCGACCAACGGCGCAGGCAAGATTCCGTTTATTTGCTTTGACCTGGCTGGCGGCGCGAATATTAACGGGTCGAACGTGCTGGTTGGTCAGGAAGGCGGACAGATGGATTTTCTGTCGACCGCGGGCTACGAGAAGATGGGCCTGCCGGGCGACATGATCCCTGGTCTCGTCGATCCGACACTGCAGTTGCCGTACGAGAACTTCGATCTCGGACTGGGCTTCCATCTGGACAGCGCATTCCGCCGCGGCATCATGACCAGCCTGACGCCGGGTAATGAGGCGTTAATCAATGGCGCCGTCATTCCGGCCCGGTCGGACAATGACACGGGCAACAACCCGCACAACCCGATGAACGGTATCGCGCGTGCAGGTACTGGCGGAATTGGCGCTGACGGATCGATTCTGACGCTTACCGGATCCGAAAATACGCCTTCCGGAGGTAACTCGACCCTGCCGCAGGCGCTGATGGATCCCAGCCTGACTCCAACCAAGGTAGACCGCCCGGGCGACGTTGTGAACCTCGTCGACACCGGCGATCTCGTCGGCATCCTGTCGAAAGACGATGCGACCGCGGTTATGGAATCCATTTACCGCCTGACTGACCGCAAGATGGATCAGGTCAACACGCAGGTCACCCAGGATGCAGTCATCAAGGAACTGGTCCGTTGCGGCTACCTGAAGTCCGCCGATATCGCCGATCGCTTTGGCGGCGTACCGATCGATCCGTCACAGGATCCGATGATCGTTGGACCAGCAGGCATCTTCAGCGCCGCCGAGTTCAACGCCGGCGATCGGGACGCACGTGAGTTCCAGAAGACCGCAGCCATCATGAAGCTCGTCATCAACGGCTACGCCGGCGCCGGCACCATCGAGATGGGTGGCTACGACTACCACGGCGGTGCCCGGGCCGAAGGCGAAGTCAAGGACGAACGCGCTGGACGCTGCATGGGCGCATGCCTCGAGTACGCGGCCCGCCAGGGTGTACCGCTGATGATGTACGTCTTCAGTGATGGCTCACTGTCTTCGAACGGCACGATTGATAACTCGCAGGCAGGTCGCGGTAAGGGCGAGTGGTCGAGTGATAACTCATCGACTGCCGGAGCCTTTTTCCTCGTCTACAACCCCGGGCGCAGGCCGACGATTATCGGTGCGACGCCTGAGGAAATCGCCGTGCACCAGCAGATTGGCTACATGGACGCAGGTGGCTCGGTGCAACGTGCAGCGACGCCGGCAGCGAACAACGTCAACTTGCTCGTTAATACCGTGCTGCTCAACTACATGGCGCTGCACGGTGAGCAAGGCCAGTTCGCGAACGTGTTCCCGAACCACGGTCTCGGCAACGCGGCCATGCAGGACAGCCTGACGGCATTTACGCCGATTTGTAACGGCACTATCGGCAACCCCGTATAGCTTTCCCCCGCTAAACGGAAAAGACGGCCAGTCGGTGATCCGCCTGGCCGTTTTTCTATTACCGGGCCGCGACCTGGACATTACTCATCTTCATGGCTCGGTTGATCAGCAACATCCTGTTGCCGACCCTTCGGGCGCACTGCGTGCGTCCAAAATCGTTCCTGGCGATTTTGTCGCCGCGCTTTACTTCCGATGAGCAATGTCCTGCCCGCGGCCCTGCAGTTATACTTCGCGCATGTCGGACAACCTACTTAGCATTCTTGCGTGTCCCCGCTGCGACAAAACACCCCTGACCGAACTGGACGGCGTCTATAGTTGCGGAGCGTGCAAGATCGATTTCCCGTCGCTCGATGGCATCCCGTGGATGTTCGCCGAGCCGCAGGCAACCCTCGGCGAATGGCGCGGTCGCCTGCAATTTTCGCTGCAGCAGCTCAGTCAGGAATCGGCGAAACTCGACGCCGAACTCAAGAACAAGGACCTGCGGGCACTGACGAAGCGGCGCATCGAACGCTACAAGAAGGCAACGGATTCGCACCGCCGATCGCTCGCAAAAATTCTACAGCCGGTCGACGTGCAATCGATGCATGGCAACTTCGAGAGTTATCTGGCGTTGCGAACACGCTTGCCGGCCGACCAGGCCCTCAATACGTACTACGCCAACGTGCATCGCGACTGGGCATGGGGTGACGAGGAAAACTCGGCATCGCTCAAACAGGTTCGCGCCGTGCTGCACGACAACGCAGAGCTCGGCAATGTGCTTGTGCTTGGCGCCGGCGCCGCACGTCTTGCCTATGACCTGCACATGCAGATTGACTGCACGAATACCGTTGCGATGGACTTCAATCCGTTGCTGCTGCTGATCGCCCAAGCGGTCGCCAAAGGCGGGTCGCTAAAATTGTACGAATTCCCGATTGCGCCGAAATCTCTCGAAGACGACGCCGTATTGCGAACGTTGTCGGCACCTGATGTCGTTCGCGATGGTTTCCATCTCGTCCTCGGTGATGCCCTTCGGCCACCGTTTGCCGGCCAGGCCTTTGACACGGTGGTTACACCCTGGCTGATCGACATTGTCACCGAAGACCTGCCGGTTCTTGCCGCCCGCATCAACGGACTGCTGAAGACGAACGGGCGGTGGATCAATTTCGGCTCCCTGGCATTCGCTCATCCCGAGCGGGCGCGACGCTACAGTCCCGAGGAAACCAAGGCGATCATTGCCGAGAATGGCTTCAGCGACCCGTACGTTTCCGAGGCAACGATTCCATACATGTGCTCACCCGCCAGTCGCCATGGCCGGCAGGAGAAAGTATTCACTTTCTCGGCGTACAAAGAACGTGATGCCGAGCAACCGCCGCGATATCGGGCACTGCCGGACTGGATCGTAACAGGCAAAGAGCCCGTGCCGCTTTCTCCATCCTTTCGCAGCCAGGCGATGACGACGCAAATTTACTCGTTCATCATGTCGCTGATCGATGGCAAGCGTACGCTTAAGGACATGGCCGTCATCCTCAGCAAGCAAAAGCTCATGACGCGCGAGGAAGCAGAGCCCGCGATTCGTTCATTCCTGACAAAGATGTACGACGACTCGCAAAAACAATCAACGTTCTGACGAAGCATCAACCATAAGCGTGCGTCGGACAAATGTGCCGATCTTGCGTATCGCTGCGCGGCTTTCCGGCATCAGATGCACGAACGCCTGGAACACGTGCCACATGAACGGCCAGATCTCGAGATCGATTTTGCCGCCGGCAGCCTTTATTTTTTCGGCCGCACGCGTCGAATCACTCAACAGGATTTCCTCTGCACCAACCTGGATGTACAGCGACGGCAGGTTCGACAGGTCCGCATACACGGGCGACACGATTGAGTTCCTGAGTTGCTCCGGCTCGCAGTAGTAGCTGGCAACAACGGGCATGTCGTCAGGCTTGAACCACGGATCTCTGTGCGCATGCGTCGTCATGCTCTCGCCGCTGCCGGCGAGGTCGAGCCAGGGCGATAGCAGACAGGCCCCGGCCGGCATTGGGTCACCGGCATCGCGCAGCGACAACAGCGTCGCCATGGTCAAGCCGCCGCCAGCCGAATCACCGGCGAATACGATGTTCTCCGGGGCGTAGCCGTCGGCGAGCAGCGCCCGGTACAGACCAACCGCATCATCGACAGCCGCCGGAAAAGGATGTTCAGGGGCAAGACGGTACTCGGGAAGCAGTGCGCGGACGCCTGCCGCACGTGCGATGTGGCTCACGATCTGCCGGTGCGTTGCGATACTGCCCATGATGTAGGCACCGCCGTGCAGGTACACGAGCAGCTTGTCGTCCGGCGCCCCTTTTGGCGTTAGCCACAATACACTGAGTCCATTGACGTCGCCGCTCTGCTTTCCTACACCAATCGCAGTCCACATCAACCTTGCCAAAAACAACCAGCGACGCCGCATCGAGTGGACGTTTGCTCTTTTTGCGTCGATGGCCCGAAACCAGGCGCTGGTGATCAAGCGGACCATTCTTGCGCGCAGACTGATCTTGGGTGGCGGCGATGCAGGCATATTCGACTATGATAAAGACAATGCCCTCGTGACAACACACCTGATGTGAATTTATGAAAGTTCTGCGCACACCCGACGATCGATTCTTGCATCTTCCTGGCTATGACTTCGAGCCACATTACGTCGAGGTCAGCGACCTTCGCATGCACTACGTCGACGCAGGACCTGCCCATGCGGACCCGGTATTACTACTGCATGGCGAACCAAGCTGGTCCTACCTTTACCGCAAGATGATCCCACCGCTCGCAAATGCCGGACATCGCGTGATCGCACCGGACCTGATCGGATTCGGCAAATCCGACAAGCCTGCTTCGCAAGGCGACTACAGCTACGCGAGTCACGTCGACTGGATGCGGCGGTTTGTCGAGGCGCTGGACCTTACCGGCATTACGCTGTTCTGCCAGGACTGGGGTTCATTGATCGGTCTGCGGGTTGCTGCCGGGCATCAGCACCGTTTCGCGCGCATCGCACTCGGCAATGGCGGCATGCCGACCGGTGATGAAATATTCCCACGCGCGTTCAGAATCTGGCGTGCGTTCGCGAAATGGAGCCCGTGGTTCCCGATTGGACGCATCATTCAGTCCGGAACAATCAACGAACTGTCAAAAGAAGAAGTGGCCGCGTACAACGCACCATTCCCGTCCAGGCAGTACAAGGCTGGAACACGCGCCTTTCCCACACTCGTCCCGACCGATCCCGACAATGTCGCCAGCGAGGACAACCGGCGGGCATGGGACATGCTGTCACGATTCGAAAAACCGTTTCTAACAACCTTTAGTAATCGCGACCCGATAACCCGTGGCGGTGAGCGACCTTTCCAGGAACGCGTCCCGGGAGCAAAGAACCAACCGCATACAAAGATACGAAACGCCGGCCATTTCCTGCAGGAAGACAAAGGCGAAGAACTCGCTGAAATACTAATATCGTTTATCGAAACGTCGTGAAGCCTGCGGCCCGGCAGGCCTTCATCTTCATGGCTCGCTGCGCTGTGCTTTACTTCCGATGAAGGCCTCCCCGCCCACAGGCTGCGCGACGATCAGGTTATCGTTCCAGGTACTGCAGCTTGTCCTTCACCTCTCGCCATTCGTCGGCGTCGTCGGGCGGGTCTTTCATCTCAGTAATGACAGGCCACTCAGCGGACAGCTCAGCGTTGATTTCGAGGAATTTCTTTTGCTCTTCGGGCAGTTCGTCTTCGGAATAGATCGCCTCGACCGGGCACTCGGGTTCGCAGAGCGTGCAATCAATGCACTCCTCCGGGTCGATCACGAGAAAGTTCGGTCCTTCGTGAAAGCAGTCAACCGGGCAAACCTCGACGCAATCCGTGAGTTTGCACTTGATACAGGATTCGGTGACAACGAATGTCATGTGGCGGTCCTCAAAATCTGGCCCGCGTACGCTATGCGAAGTTATCGATCATATCAAGTCGCTTTTCATCGTTGAGTCACGTGCATTGGAATACGCCAGACTGCCCCCTATACGCCCGGTCCGGCCGCCTCTAACAAGCAACCAGAACCCTATTTCGTGAGTAAAAACAAATACATAGGCTCGATCGTCATCCGACGCGCATGCAGCGAACAAAGGGTGTCGGGGAATTCATCAAGAGCCCGAGCAGCCGGGTCGTCAAATAAGCGCCCACCGTTCGTCTCTTCGCGCGGCGCAACCATCTGCCTCGAGTTTCAGTACGTGGGCAAGTAACGACCGTTCCGCCCAGCCATAGAGTTTCGGGTCCACATCTTTGTAGACGTGCGGCACGAGTTCGTGCGTGGTCAGGTTCGGGTTCGCTTCGATCGCCGCAACCAGCTTTGCCTCACGTTGCATCCGATGCTCGATGATCCAATCGATGATGCGCTCCGGATCCTCGATGAGCTCGCCATGCCCTGGCACGAGCGCGTTGCATTGCAGGTCCTTCACACGCCGCAACGATTCGATGTAGTGCTGCATGTTGCCATCGGGCGGGTCGATAACGACAGTTGAGCCATCGATGACGTGATCACCGGTGAACAGCCAATGCAGCGCCGTATGCCGGTAGCAGACATGATTCGAAGCATGCCCCGGCGTGTGCACGGCCTCGAGCCCGAATTCACCGGTCTGCAGCACATCGCCATCTGCCGGAATCCGCGTCGGTACAAACGACTTGTCCTGATGTTGACCGTCCGGTGCGGGAATACCGAGCAACTCTGCACCGGTTGCTCTGGCGAGGGCCGCGGCACCCGGCGAATGATCGGGATGCGTGTGCGTCACGAGAATCCAGCGGATCGGCGCGCCAGCCTTATCCACAATATCATCGAGATGGCTGTCGATAGCCGGGCCGGGATCCAGCACGGCAATATCGTCAGCGCCAAACAGGTAGGTATTGGTTCCGGGGCCCGTCATCATCGACGGGTTCGGCGCAACGATGCGCCGCACGCCCGTTGCAAGCTCGGAGAACGCCGGCATTTCCGGTCCGAATGCGGTCAACGGAGCAAATCCGGACTGAAGGCGGGGTGATCACACACCACGCCCCTCTCTGAGCAACACAGGGCCAAGTCGCACGGTGACCTGGTCGAATCGAATTGCGCCACGCGTTCGAGCGTCTTTCGTAGTGGGTAATGCACTGTCACCGTATCATTTACGACTGTTGATGACGGTCTTGCCGGGGCGGCGTCAGTCGACAATAGCGTTGTCCGCATCGCCGGTCTCAATGTGCGCCTTTAGGCGCAGCAGCGCCTCGCCGATCACGTAATCAACCGGCCCGGCGATTTCATCGAGCCCACCCGGTCGATAGCCGCCGACAGCGTAGGAGAACTTCACCGTCGTGCCATTATCAGCATCAAAGAACTCCCACGTCATGTTGCCATTGACGCCCATCAGGCCGAGCGGTCCAAGGCCGCCGGTCAGCCGCAGGAGTACATTTGTGTTGACGGACGTCACGGTCAAATGCACAACGCCAGTATGCTCGCCAATAGATTCACAGAAACATCCCTGCGGTCTGGGGTCGATGCTCATCCTGCGGGCGTCGCCCGAAATCGTGTGATCACTGCTCCACCATTTGCCGGTTTCATAGACCGCCGCACGCCAGACATCGCTCCTGGCAGCGTCGATGGTCACGTCGTGAACGAGCGAAAACCCGCCCGGACCCGCGTCAAGAACCTCGCCAGGTGCAGCATCGCTGTACAAGCCGGTAGCAATCACGAGTATGGCAAGAGATCGTCTCATTGGGCTTCCTGTCTCGACGTCAAAACGGCTGTTAAGCTTACCGTAATCCATGATTAACGACATGCGAGTAGTGTTCGAAAGTCGTAACCGGCGCGCATGTTCGGATCGCGCCCTTGTGCTCGCGTCATTGCAAATTCCATATGAGATGGTTGAGGATATCGCTGGTTGCGCGTTGATCGTACCTGCCGAGTTCTCGGCACAGGCGATGGACGAACTCAGGCTTTATGACCAGGAAAATCCCCCGCGGCGGCCGCGCAAGGTCAGGACCTTCGCGCATCAAAATGCACTTCCCGGCGTCATCGCCTACATCATCCTCATCTCTGCCGTCGCGTGGCTCGCTGGCCTTTCCTACTTTGGCCAGGACTGGCTCGGCGCAGGACGTATCGACGGTGCCCTGATTCGCGCTGGCGAATGGTGGCGAACCGTTACTGCGCTGACGCTGCATGCAGGGCTGCGCCATCTGATCGGCAACATCGTATTTGGTGCGTTTTTTGGCCTGTTCGCCGGCCGCCTGCTTGGGCCCGGTATCGCGTGGCTGGCTATCGTGCTGGCCGGTGCATCGGGCAACGCACTCAATACGCTACTGCTGGAGTCATCACACCGTTCGATTGGCGCCTCGACGGCTGTGTTTGCCGCGCTCGGCCTGCTTGCCGGATTCGTCTGGCGCGCCAAGCTGATGTCACAGGAGAGATGGCCGTATCGCGTCGGTCCTATCGTGGGTGGTTTCGCGTTGCTGATGTACACCGGCACCGGCGATGCCAATACCGACATCGGCGCGCACCTGATGGGCTTTCTCTGCGGTATGGCCGGCGGCATGCTGCTGACGCTGGTGCGTGACCAGCTTACGCAAAGGCGTTGGCAGATAGCCGGCGCCGTATCGGCCTTTGGAATCGTCGTCGCTGCATGGTTGACCGCATTTCAAGCCTGACACGTCGCCGCAATCATGTAGAATCCCGTTCCGGATGAGCGTACTGGGGCGCAGCAGCCAAAAATGAAGAAAATTCTGCTGTTCTTTGTGATTCTGGCATTGGTCCTTACGACCTTTGCGTGGATACGATACGGCGGTGGCGACCCGTACCCGGACCTGTCGACTCCGCCGCTACTGAACGAGACCCTCCTCGAGGAAGTCCTGTCCTTCCCGCAGCCAATTGGCAATGTCGCCGTCAGCACGACGGGCCGTGTGTTTTTTACGGTGCACCCTGAGGCCCGGCCACAAGGTAACAAGTTGCTTGAGTTCGTCGATGGCGCTTCGATTCCGTTTCCAGACGGTGCTTCGCAGGCGCGCCTGTTCGACTCAGTACTGGGAGTCGTTGTTGACCGGTTCAATCGTTTATGGACGATCGATCACGGCAACCACGGCATTCGCAGCGCGCGCCTGCTGGCCTTTGATCTCGATAACGGAGAACTGGTTCACGACCAGCGATTCGCTGCAGACATCGCGCCAGGCGGATCGTTCCTGCAAGACCTGCAGGTCAGCGCGGACGGCCGCACAGTCGTAATTGCTGACGCGAGCTTCTGGCGCAAGAAGCCCGCGATCATCGTTTACGACATCGAATCGGCATCGGCGCGGCGGGTGCTCGAATCTCACCTGTCAGTCAGCGCTGAAAAATACCTGATTCGAAGTCAGAATCGGCCGATGTCTTTCGCGGGCGGCATCGTTTCATTACGCGGTGGCGTCGACGGCATCGCACTTGGGGAAGAATGGCTGTATTACGGTGCACTCAGCGGACCAGCCCTGTATCGGATTAGATTGCGCGACCTTACGGACCCCTCAATTCCGGATTCGCAGATCGCTGCCAGAGTCGAGCGATACACAACGAAACCGCTCAGCGACGGGCTGAGCATCGATGTCGAGGGCAATGTCTACATTACCGACGTAGAGCACAGCTCCATTTTTCAGGTCGACAAGGAACGTGAGTTGCGCACGCTCATTCGTTCATCAAGAGTGCGCTGGCCTGATGCATTGTCGTTCGGCCCGGACGGCTGGCTGTACGTCGCCGATAGTGCGTTAGCGGATGTCATCCTGCAATCGCAAGAGCACATCAGATCCCACGGACCGTACAAGGTTTTTCGCTTCCAACCGGGCACCGAAGGAATACCGGGTCAGTAGCCGCATGCAGGTCATACTCTTGTACGCCTCGGTCGTATTGATCTGGGGATCGACCTGGGCCGCCATTCCTTTTCAGCTGGGCGTCGTCGCCGCGGAAGTGTCTGTCGGGTATCGATTCGGCATTGCCGCCTTGTTGCTCTATGCGTACGCACTGTTGTCACGGCGTCGGATACGGCTCCCTGCTAATGCCTATATTTTCGTGATTCTCCAGGGCACGTTGCTGTTCTGTCTGAATTACCTGCTCGTTTATTACGCAACCGCACGAATAACGTCCGGACTGGTCGCCGTGCTCTTTAGTAGCATCGTGCTATTCAACGCGATTAACGAGCGTATTTTCTTCAAGACACAAATCGATGGCCGGCTCGTGATAGCCGGCCTTTTGGGGCTCACCGGAATAGCGATGATCTTCTGGCCGGAAGTTTCAATGATCAGCTTTGAAGACAATACCGTAGTGGGAATCCTACTCATGCTGATGGGCACGATTCTGGCGTCGTTCGGCAACATGACAGCAGTCGTCAATACCCGGCACGAGCTCCCTGTCGTTGCGGTAAATGCGCATGCCATGGCCTGGTCTGCATTGCTATCGTTGCTTATCGCAGCCCTGCTCGGACGGGAGTTCAATTTTTCGTTACAACCCGGCTACGTTATCTCACTTGCGTACCTGGCGGTCTTCGGGTCGGCGATCGCATTCGGCTGTTACCTGGCGCTCATTCGCCGCATCGGTTCGGCTCGTGCTGCCTACAGTTCGGTCTTGTTTCCGGTCGTCGCTCTCGCAATCTCCACATTCGTCGAGGGCTACCGATGGACCGTGATCGCAGCTGTCGGCATCATACTGACGCTGGCGGGCAACTGGCTTATTCTGCGCAGCAGAGCAACACACTGGAAATAATAAGGAAACAACACAATGGATGATTTAAATCTCCCCGACCTGGGTTTCTCCTGGGACGAAGTCATCACACTGCTCAAGACTACCGGCGTCGATTTTGCCATCAACCTGGCCACAGCAATCGTCATTTTCTACGTCGGTCGCATTGTCGTCAGACTGCTAACCCGTGGCTTGCGAAAGGTGATGGAGCGGCAACAGGTGGATCAGACACTTGTTACGTTCGTATCGAACCTCGTGGGAATGGTCCTGCTGATCATCGTCATCATCGCCGCGATCAGCGCGCTTGGCATTCAGACCACTTCATTCATCGCGATTCTCGGCGCCGCCGGCCTCGCCGTTGGCCTCGCCTTGCAAGGATCACTGTCGAATTTCGCTGCGGGCGTACTGATCGTATTGTTCCGGCCGTACAAAGTCGGTGACTGGGTCGAGGCAGCGGGCATTTCCGGCAGCGTTGAGGAAGTGCAGATTCTGACCACGGTTCTCAAGACAGGTGACAACAAGCAAGTGATCGTGCCAAACAGCCAGATCATGAATAGTGTCATCACCAATTATTCGGCGAATGATACGCGCCGTGTCGACATGGTCGTCGGCGTTAGCTACGACGATGACCTCGACAAGGTACGCAGTACCCTCGAAGAACTTATGGCCGCGGAGGACCGTGCCCTCGACGAGCCGGCGTGCACGATTGCCGTGTCCGAACTTGCCGACAGCAGCGTCAACTTCGTTGTTCGCCCCTGGGTCAAGACGAGCGACTACTGGAGCGTCAAATTCGATCTGACCGAAGCCATCAAGAAACGTTTTGACAAGGAAGGCATATCGTTCCCGTTCCCGCAACAAACCGTGCACCTCCACAAGGCGCCCGACTAGACCGGACAGGGTCCGGTGTCAGTCGACGACGTCGGGTTCAATAAAACTCCACTTGAGCTTGGGGATGCGTTCCTTGAGTTCCCGTTCGAGCGCATTGATGCTGGTGACGGCTGCCTCGATCGTCATGCCTTCCTGCATCTTGAGTTTTGCGGCGAGCATCGTGTCAGGCCCAAACTGAATCGTAATGATATTGAATACATACTCGATACCGTCTTGTTCACGGATAATCGCGTCAATCGCCTCCTGAATCTCTGGGTCGGCCGATCGCCCAACCAGCAGCGACTTGATGCGCCAGGCGATAAAGACCGATATCACGAGCAGAATGACGCCGATGCATATTGAGCCCAATGCATCGTAGACCGGATCGCCCGTTATCGAGGCCGTGATCAGGAAGCCGAGTGCCAGTATCAGGCCGAGTTGCGCGCCGATATCTTCACCCAGCACAACGACGAGTTCGGAATTACGCGTGTGTTTGAGCCACTCGCCAAACGGTCTGTCGCCACGCACTTTACGAATCTCGCGCAGACAGCCTAGCAATGATCCCCCCTCGAGCAGAATCGCGAGCACGAGAACAACGATCGCAATCCAGACCCGCGACAGTTCCTCCGGATGATTCAGTTTGTGCCAACCCTCGTAGATCGAGAACAGACCACCAAGGCTGAACAGCAACAGCGCGACGATGAAGCTCCAGAAGTAACTGAGCTTGCCATAGCCGAGGGGGTGCTTCGAATCCGGCGGTCGCTGCGACTGCGTCAGACCGAGGTAAAGCAGAACCTGGTTGCCCGTGTCGGCATAGGAGTGGATCGCCTCCGCGAGCATGCTGCCGGAGCCCGTGACGACTGCAGCCCACGTCTTGGCGATGGCGATGCCGAAATTGGCCAAAAACGCGTACAGGATCGCGCGAGCCGTTGAACTATGTGAGCTTGAGGCCATCCAAATATACCGTCCGTTTTGTCAACGCAGAGAGTGCCGCTGCGTTGTTCTTGTGAGGGTAACCGAGTTTAATGGGAATCGTAATGGACGCAATCAAGTCAATCATTCTGCTGGGTACGGTCGCGCTTGTCGCCGGCTGCGCTGCCCACCCTGACCCGATCATTGACATGAAGGGTGTCGATCAGGAGCAATTCGTTCAGGACTGGAACGACTGTGAGGGCTATAGCGAAGAGGTGCAGATGAGCAAAGGCATCGCCAAGGGCAGCGCTGTGGGCGCCGCCGTCGGGGCCGTCGCTGGCGCGATTGGTGGTAATTCCAGCGATGTCGCTGAAGGCGCGGCTTACGGTGGTCTCTATGGTGGCGCAGAGTCCGGACTCGACGCCGACCGCGAGAAACAGTACGTTTTCAAGCGGTGCATGAGTGGCAGAGGCTACCGAGTCCTTAATTAACCTGACGGCCACAGGCGGCGCATTGCTCATCTGCATGGCTCGCTGCGCTGCGCTTTACTTCCGATGAACAACGCCCCGCCTGCGGCCGTCCCAATCATTGAAGCAGAGCCCGATTTCGGATACTGTGTTTTTATACAGTATTGAGATTACCGATGTCTGCTCGTCCGCACAAGGGTCGTGGCGCGGTTTCACGCCGTCCAGGCCGCTTCGTAACACGACCCGTCGAATTCAACGAGGAAGAAGCCGCGCTGCGAAATGCGGCGATGCCCGAAACCGTGCTCAAGGCGATGAGCGCCGGAAAGATCATCAGCCACAACGCATCGCCCGATGTGCCGTTCGACCGGTCAATCAACCCGTACCAGGGTTGCGAGCACGGCTGCATCTACTGCTATGCGCGGCCCAGCCACAGCTACCTGGATCTGTCCCCGGGCCTCGATTTCGAAACGCGTATTTTCTACAAGCCCAACGCGGCCAGTCGCTTGCTGCAGGAGTGGGAAAAACCCGGCTACGAGTGCAAACCGATTACGATCGGTGCCAATACTGATCCGTATCAGCCAGCTGAAAAGTCGACACGCATAACACGGCAATTACTTGAGCTGTTCGACAAACACCACCACCCGGTCAACCTCATTACTAAAGGCGCGCTGATTACTCGTGACGTCGACCTGCTGGCCGGCATGGCCAGTCGAGGCTTGTGCTCCGTCGCAATCAGTCTGCCAACGATGGACGTTGCGCTTAAGCGCATCATGGAACCACGTATTCCTTCCGCCGAATCCCGACTCAAGGCGATCGAGACATTGTCATCCCACGGTGTTCCGACCAGCGTCCTAATGGCACCACTGATTCCCGCCATTAATGACAATGAAATCGAACAGGTACTCGAGGCTGTGGCACAGGCCGGCGCAGCAAATGCGCATTACATTTTTTTGCGCCTGCCACATGAAGTGAAAGGTCTTTTCGTCGAATGGCTGGAGACGCATTTCCCGGACCGCGCAAGTCATGTCATGAGTCTGGTCAAACAGGCGAGCAGCGGCCGTGATTATGACAATCGTTTCGGTGTCCGCCAGACAGGGCGCGGTGCCTACGCTGACATGTTGGGTAAGCGATTCCGGGCCGCCTGCCGCCGCCATCGACTGGCTGGGGATCGCTATCAACTGCGCCTCGATAGCAGTGGATTTCAACGACCGGGCCAGCAGCAGCTTGGTCTGGACTTGTAATTCGGTATAGTTAGGATTCTGCCCGCAGCGACCGGATTCGAGAACTTATCCGGTCTTAGGAAGTCTGAAGACCTAGCCATGGCGATGTCCAGAATACCGAAAACGCTCGTATTTGCGCTGCTCTCGCTCAGCGCCGCAAATGTGCATGCGCTGGATGTCAAGCTGAACACGCCACCAGCAAGATCCGAACAGGACATCGCCGAGGAGTATGTAGAGCTTGGACAGGTCGTCCCCGTCGCCGAAGAAGGTGTCGACGAAGGCGCCGAGGATTACTCGGTGCCTGAGCCGGGCGATGCGGATGCGCTTGCCCGCGAGTTCGAACTTTTCAAACAACTTTTACAAGACGGTGTCCTCGATGAGGCCGACACCGTTGCCAAGCGCGTTGTCGAGCTCGCAATCCGCAGCAGAGGCCCGCAATCCAACGAATATGCGAAGGCACTCACGAATCTCGCCATCGTGCAGCATCGGACAGAGCAGTACGACGCCGCGCAGCAGAATTTTCAGGCGGCGATCGACATCATTGAAGACAATGAAGATCGGCTGAACGCGCAGCTCATCAACCCGCTTAAAGGACTCGGTGCCGCACAGCTCGAAAGCGGCCGCCCCGATCTGGCAGCAACCACGTTTCGACGCGCCGTGCATGTGACCCATGTCAATGAGGGTCCGCACAACCTCGATCAGTTGGAATTACTCGAGTCAATTGCCGAGACCTGGCTGCGGATGGGTGACCTCGAATTGGCGAAAGACGCCCAGGACACTATCTATGCTCTCAATATCCGCAAACATGAACTTGACAGCCTGGACCTCGTACCGTCGTTGATGCGCCGCGGCGCCTGGCAGCATCGGGCAGGCTTCATCAACGACGAACGCGCGACTTACCGCCGCGCAATCCGCATCATCGAAGCAAGAAGCGCCAAGGATGACCTACAACTTGTCGAGCCTCTGATCATGCTCGGCAAGTCACATTTTTACATCGACACGTCAGGCACAGATTCGTTTCATGATGTACGGACGTCGACGGCTGAGATCTATTTCAGGCGCGCCGCAAGAATTGCGGCAGAGCACCCGGATTCAAACTGGCAGATCATTGCTCAGGCGTCACTGGCGCTCGGCGACTACTACATGTACGACAACAATCCACAACGTGGACGACAGACGTATCGGACTGTCTGGAATCTGTTATCGGAAGATGAGTCGAGACTGAATGTCCGCCACGAACAACTCGAGAGAATCGTCCCGCTCAGGCTACGAAAGCTACCGCAGTATATCAATGCGTCGGATCAAGACGGTGGCGAGCAAGGCGAAGATCCGTTGTTGCAGGGCAAGATCACGATGACCTATGAAATTTCCACTCGCGGTCGTATAACAGAACTAAAGATGATCGAGGCCGACCCACCGGAATTCACAAACATGCAGCGCCATGTGCAGCGCGAGTTGCGGCAGCGACTCTTCCGACCCCGATTTGAAGAGGCCGAGGCCGTTCCGACGCCGGAACTGCAGTTAGTGCACGCTTTCTACTACCGTCAGTCGGATTTGGACGCTGCCCGGGCTGCAGCCGCGGCTGACGAAAGAAACTGAGTCCGCCAGTCGTTGGGGCCAGACGATTCCTGAGCAGACATTCAAAGAGATTCTGATCGGCGTGGTTTTGTTTGCCACAACGCATACCGCATCTGCTGACTGTAAAGACGAGTGGATCTGCGTCGATGCGGTGAATCAGGGCGGCAATGTCGAGCTTCGTGCAAAAAACCTCCGCGAATACACGATTACCTATACGCTGCGAATCCGCACGTGGAACCTAAGCGTGGATGGCCCGAAAACTGTTACGCGAACGCTCGAGGCTAATCAATCTGAACGGGTGATGGTGCTTAGCCAGGATAGCGAGAGAGGCAGCGGTGACTATCGGTATACGTTCGACTGGACCGTCGGCGACAAAGATGCCGTCCACGACGATGATCATCTCTACTCGTTACCGTACACGAGCGGCAAATCGTATCGCATCATTCAGGGCTATGGTTCGCGATTCAGCCACACCGGTCTCGAAGAGTTTGCGATCGACCTGGATATGCCGATTGCTACCCCGGTGCATGCCGCAAGATCCGGCGTCGTCGCACGCATCGAGGAATCGCACACCAAGGGGTGCTGGCAGGATGGTTGCGGAGAATTCTCGAATTTCATCGTTATTCTGCACAGCGACGGCACGACCGGCGAGTATTATCACCTGAAGAAAAACGGTGCGCTCGTCGACGTCGGTGACAGCGTCGCCCAGGGCCAGAGAATCGGCTATTCGGGCAATACCGGTCACACGACGATGCCGCACTTGCACTTTGCGGTGTATCGGGCTACGGACTGGGGCAACACGCAGTCGATTCCAGTGCGTTTTCAGGGTACCGACGGTATTATCTATCGGCCGCGCCGCGGCGCAAGATACCAGGCCTTATAGTTATGCACTTTGTTAACGGAAATCCGATAGAAGGTCCTTTCGATCATCACCTGCAGCAGGCTGTATTTGCACTTGGCTGTTTTTGGGGTGCGGAGCGGCGTTTCTGGGAGACCGAGGGCGTCTATACGACGGCAGTAGGTTATGCCGGTGGGACGACAGCAGATCCCGACTACAAACTGGTCTGCACCGGGACAACGGGTCATGCCGAAGTTGTCCTCGTCGTGTTTGACCCCGGCATCGTCACTTATGAACAGCTGCTGCGTGTGTTCTGGGAGAGTCATGACCCGACACAAGGCATGCGCCAGGGCAATGATGTCGGCACGCAATACCGCTCTGCCATTTTTACGAATGACGCTTCTCAACAGGAAGCGGCGCTGCAATCGAAGACCGGCTACCAGGCGGAACTGACCAACGCCGGGTACGGCGAGATTACGACAGAGATCTCGCCGCTCGAAACGTTTTATTACGCCGAGGACTACCATCAGCAGTATCTCGCGAAGAATCCCGGCGGCTATTGCGGACTCGCCGGCACAGGCGTGAGTTGCCCCGCTGGTGTGGCAGTAGCTCGGCAATCCGCCTAGATCACAGCCATGTCCTGACTGCCGGACCGGCTCGCGCATCCTCAAAGACCGCTCGCTGTCACGACTGCTGAGAAATGACTGGCCGAGGACGCTCGACGACCTGTAATCTACTGTGCGACCGATTGAGGGGAAGTAGCTTGGCCAAAAAAACCGAAAAACCTCGCAGACCGAGCCGAAAAAAGGCGGAAGAGGCCATTCATACGCTACTGCTCTGGGCCGGCGAGAATCCAGGCCGAGAGGGACTTGTCGAGACGCCAATGCGCGTTGCGAAGGCATACGAGGACTGGTTCAGCGGCTATAAGCAAGATCCGGTTCGATACCTGAAGCGTACATTTGAGGAAGTCGAAGGCTACGATGAGATGATCGTGTTGCGCGATATAAGCTTCGAGTCACACTGTGAACATCATATGGCGCCCATCATTGGCAAGGCGCATGTCGGATACCTGCCAAATAACAAGATTGTCGGTATCAGCAAACTGGCCCGCGTCGTCGAAGCATTCGCACGGCGCTTTCAGGTGCAGGAGAAAATGACGGCGCAGATAGCAAACTGCATCGAAGACGTACTCAGACCCAAAGGCGTCGGTGTTGTCATCGAAGCCGTGCACCAGTGCATGACGACGCGCGGCATTCACAAATCCGGCGTCTCGATGGTGACCAGCCAGATGCTTGGCTCGTTTCGCAAGGATGCGCGCACGCGGTCTGAATTCCTGCGCATGATCGACGGCGCCAGATAGTCAGAGCGGTCCATGAAGAGGGTGCTTGCAACAGTCGCGTTGATGCTCGCCATTCTCAGCGCATATCTGCTGCTTTGGCCGGTGCCGGTTGACCCGGTCGCGTGGGACGCGCCGATCGACAATGGCCTGGTTGATCCGTTTGAGACAAACGACCTGCTCAAGCGCGCACGAGCTATCGATCTGGGCAGGCACGACGGGCCCGAGGACGTAACGGCTGGTCATGATGGGCGGCTGTATGCGACAACCACCGGCGGTGCGGTGTTGCGAATCGATTCTTTTGGCAACGTCGCTGAGTTTGCCGATGTCGGTGGTCGCGCCCTCGGCATCGAAATAGACGCGGACGGTTCACTACTCGTCGCGAATGCCTATCTCGGCTTGCAGCGCGTTTTGCAGGACGGATCGGTCATCGGTCTGCTTGACGAGGTTGACGGCAAACCACTGCGATACGCCGATGATCTGGCTATCGCCCGTGACGGCACCGTGTACTTTTCGGAAGCCAGTACGAAGTTTGGGGCCGCACAGTACGGCGGCACCTACGCGGGCAGCCTGCTCGACATCATGGAACATGGCGGACACGGGCAGATCATCGAATTCAAACCGGCGACGGGCGAAGCCCGGGTCATCATCGATGATCTGAATTTCGCAAACGGCGTTGCCATCAGCGACGATCAGGCGTACCTGCTAATCGCGGAAACGGGCTCGTACAGAATCCTCAAACATTGGTTACAGGGGCCCGATGCGGGCAGCACCGAAGTCCTCATGGACAACCTGCCGGCCTTCCCGGACAACATCAACAATGGCAGGAATGGGCGCTTCTGGATTGGCATGATCGCGCCACGCAGCAAGCAGCTGGACGACCTGTCGGACAAGCCGTTCGTGCGCAAGCTCGTGCAGCGATTGCCGGCGGCGTTTCGTCCCAAGGCCGAACCCTACTCACACGTTATCGCAATCAACGGTGACGGCCAGGTGCTGATGAATCTACAGGACCCGGCAGCGCGGTTTCCCGCGCTTACGGGCGTGCTGGAAACCAGAAAGGCGCTTTATCTGACAACGTTGTGGGGTAACAAGCTACCGCGTCTGGATAAAGAAGACTTGTAGCAATCTGCCCTACCGCGGCCGTGGTCGCCGGCTGACTGCGTGACCTCAGGGGCAGGCGGGCTCCTGCAATCGTTAGTTCGGCAGTAAGGCCGTATCGCCATCGTAGTCTTCGCCGAGCATTTGCGCGCGAATCAATGGAATCGGTGGCACACCGTAGCTCAGAAATTGATCATGGAACCTGCCCCAGGCCTCACGACCGCCCTTCCCCGTCGTCCAGTCATCACGCAGCTTGTTGATCATGAGCTTGCCGAGCGTGTAGTTCAGATAGCCTGGGTCGTAGGTACCACGATAGGCCTGCTGGCTCGCGTTACCGAAGTCCTGGAACGCCTTGTCCTCAAACATCGCCTGACTTTCCTCAACCGTCATGCCTTCCGTATGCAATCCGATCGCGGACAGATAACGCACATTGCGCAGTAAGGCGTTAAGCAACTGGCCGATTCGAACTTCCGGATCGCCGTCGCCGAGGCCTGCATCCAGCATCATCTGTTCCGTGTAGTGTGCCCAACCCTCACTGAAGGTATAAGTGCCGAAGTGCTGGCCGACATTATTCTCGGCTCGATTCGAGTGCAGAAATTGCAGGAAGTGGCCCGGCCAGACTTCGTGTACAGACACGGCCAACAGGTCTGCCTCGCCCGGGATGTAGGCACGTTGGTCTTCTTCAGACCAGCTCGGATCAGGCGGTGCAATGTAGTAGGTCGACGGCAGTCCAACCTCAAACGGTCCTGGAATATTGATGTACGCAAAGTTGAACCGCCGGTGCGGCGGTGCCTCGTCCACAAGCGCATCTTCGGTGCCCGGAATCGTCGCAATATTGTTGTCTACCACGAACTTCTTCAGCATCGGCAGTTGTCGCTCGGCTCCGCCAACGGCGCCTTCGGGTGGTTTGTTGTTTTGCGCTTTGGCGACACAGTCCACTGTACTCGCGCCGGGTGCGAACTCGGCGCAGGCTTCGTGCAGCCGATGCAGATTACTGTCCAGATTTCGTTGCCCTGCTGCTTTCAACTCCTCGAGAGTGACATTCACGCCCTGTCCGGTCCTTAGCATCTTGAGGAAGCGTTCTTCGCCGAGCGCATAGTCGTTGGTTGCAGTCGCCTTTAGGCCGTCAAGCCAGTCGACGGTTTGTTGAATCGCTTCAATCGCCGCATCATTGGCTGCCTTGAAGCGGCGCTGCACCTGCTCGTCGTCGACCGTTGCGAAAACCTCTGGGACGGTTGTCGACAAATACTCGACAAGCCCTGCGAGAATGCGATAACCCATCTCAACATACGGTGCCGGCAATGGCGGCTGCAGATTTTCCTGCATCTGCTCGAGCATGCCGGGAAGCTGGCCGATGTATTGCGTGTATGCCTGCAGGCGCTGCTCGAGCGGCGCATACTCACGATCGATAAAGACACTGATACCGATTCCACCGGAATAGAAAAGCGGGTTCTTCGTCGGAAAATCCGAATCCCGAAGCCAGAACAGCTGGCCGCCCAGGCTCGACGACAGATAGTCGCGCTCAAACGCCTCGATGCCTTCGAGGTCTGAGTAGGTCGCCGCTTCGACGAGCACCGATTCGATCCAGCTGGCGTACTCCTCGAGCGCGGCTGCGCTCATGTCCGACATCTGCCCGTCGTACTGGTGTAACCCGGCGTCCGATGCAGACTCCGGATTTCGTCGATAATACTCATCGACAACCGTCGCCACGAAATCCGCCCATGCTGGTTTGGCCGCAACGACTGGCACTGCCGCATCGTCAGATCCGCCACTGCAAGCAACGAGCGCGAAACTCGCAAGCACCGCGAGAAGTACTGATTTCTTCACTGGTTTTCCCTCTTCTTTTTGTTCCCGGCGTTCACTCGAGTCCGAGCTCAGTCAGGCCTTGTTTGAATGTGATATCGACCGGAATACTCGCACGTGTCAGACGATCCAGATCCGCCTGCAGCTGATCCCCAATGACTCCCCTGGTGTTGGTCAGCCTAAGTGCACCCTCGTAGTCGCCATCGCCTTGCAGCATGAGCAACTGCCGGGATAACGCAGTGATGGCTTCCTGCATGCGATCAAAATCGACTCTATATCGGCCTGTTTCGGAATCGCGTACAAACGCGCCGTGTTCGACAAAGAAATTGAATCGAACCATGTTTGCCTTACCGTGCGCACTGCTGGCGCCGAAACGAATCGACCGGAACACGCCGGCCATGAACGTCACGTAGTAGTCACGCAGGTCAACGTCACCGAGCTCATCAGCGTTGAACAGCTCTGTGATCATGTAGAGCCCCAGAATATCGGCTTTGCCCTCTTCCATGCTCGAGGCGAGTTCAAGGAGTGCTTCACGAACCGTTCCCTCGCCAGTAATGGTGTTCTTGATACCGAGGCCGTGTGCGACTTCGTGGAACATCGTATTGGCGAAGAACGCGTCGAACGTTATGTGCTGGCGTTGCGACTCGTCGACCAGCACCTCGGCAATGGGCTCAAGAATTTTTTCGAACTTCGCCTGCATCGCATTCTTGAGCTGCAGTCGACGGGTGCCCTTTTGTAATTGTACTTCTTCGTCGTTTGGCAGATTGATGGCAATGGTCTTGGAACCGGCATTGCTGTGGCCGGCGTAGTAAACGACGTCGTACGCGTTCAGATCCGAGTCTGATCCCGGCGATTCCAGCTTGTACTCATCCGGGACCGGCAGACCTTCCTGCAACTCGGGAAGAAACGTCGCAAATCTCGCGAGGCGCGCGCTCCAGTCCAGGTCCTTGATCAGGACGTACGCCTCGTAGGCTGCCCGGTAACCGAACAAGCGATCTTCATAGGTTTCGATTGGACCGATGACGACGTCGATTTCGTTGTCCTTGACGTCCATCCAGTACAAATCACTAACCTGGAAGTCATCGCTGATCAGCGCAGCAGCGCGCAATTTTAGGTAGTTGGCAAAATCCTGACTCGCCGCGAGGCCCGCGGCCTGGCGCAACAGGTCGGCGGCAGCCTTGAGCTCGTCAGCGTACGCCACATGATAGGGTATGAGCCTGAGACTGCCGTCCTCGGCGCGCCGGATCAGCGAATAGAGGCCGTTCTTGCCAGGCAGGTACGCTGCATCGAACTCCTCTTTGGTCATGTCCTCGGGATAGAAATTCGCGCCCAGCGGTTTCGCTCCGACACCTTCGATGAACGGTTTCTCATCATCGAGGCGGTCCCAGGGCCCGTAGTTCAGATCTGCGAAGCGGCTCGCCCTGGCGTTCCCGATCGTCGCCAGCCAGGCTTCGTAGTCGTCGCCGTAGGCCTGTCTCCAGAACAGGCCGTCCATGATCTCGGACGCTTCGATAAGAACACCGATCATCTCGCGTTGCGCATCGCTCAGGTCACGGAGATCGGCCGTCAACGAAAACTCAGCATAGATCTCGGGTCGCGGCGCGACCGTGACGAGCGGCTCAACGGCGGGTTCGGACGGCGTTTCGGCACCACACGAGGCAATAATTACCGTAACCAGACAGACACTCGCTATCCGCACAAAAATCCCAGGAATCACCGGCAGTCCCCCGACAAAAAGAAGGCGATTATCGCACTAAAAGGCCACGGACGGGATGCCTCTACCCCTAGGGCACGTAGTCATCGGAAGTAAAGCGCAGCGTACTCAACAAGGTGCAGAGTCTCAGTCCGATCGTTAGTGGGCTATCGGACCGAGCCATGAAGATGAGAGGCATCGCGGCCGCGGCCTTACAAATCTACAAGCGTCACGTCTTCAGCTGAGAGGTCATGGCCGAGGAATTGTCCACCGACGCGAGCGAAGCGCGTGACCCCATCCGTTGCCAGCAATCGAAGCGTGCCGGCGGCGTTTTGCTCGTTGGTCAACGAAAAGTCGGTTAGCAAGCTACGTGCCGCGGTCGCGGTGGTGCTCGCCGAGTCGACGATTGACACACCGTCATCGAATACGGTGGCGAAGGTGTTGCGCAACAGTGGAAAATGGGTGCAGCCGAGAATAACGCTGTCGGGATGACGTGACGCTGCGTCGAGTTCAACGAGATAGCGCCGCACGATGGACTCCGCGATCGCACCGTCGTTCCACCCCTCCTCGGCAAGTGCCACTAGCAGCTCACAGGCCAGTTCATCGATCTCGGCCTGCGGATCTTTGTCGAGTATCGCCTTGCGATACGCGCCCAGGCGCACCGTCGCTTCGGTCGCCAATACCAGATGCTTGCCGCCAGGCCGCGCAGCGACGGCCGCCGTCGCACCAGGCTCAACCACGCCGATAACCGGCAAAGGATGCATCTGTTGGCGCAGGGCGTCGAGCGCCACGGCCGACGCCGTGTTGCACGCTACAACCAGCAGCTTAATGTTGCTTTGCTGCAATTGCGCCGTTGCTTGACACGCATAGCGGGAAATCGACACAGGACTTTTGGTGCCATATGGCAATCGCGCCGTGTCACCGAGATACACGAGGTTCTCGTGGGGCATTGCTTCGCGTAGCGCCTTCAGTACGGTTAGTCCGCCCACGCCGGAGTCGAAAACGCCGATTGACAGGGCTTTTGTATCGGATGCGTTCATCCGGGCATTGTACTGTGGAATAATCCGCCACCTCTAATGCCAATGGTAAGGTCGTGCAAAAATTCTTTTACGGTATTGGTGCATTCATTGCATTGCTGATCATCGTCGGACTGGCGCTGCCCCGCTATGCCCGGGTTACTGCAGAGACTCGAATTGATGCGCATCCCGCCACCGTGTTCGCTCTCATCAACGATTTTCGCCGCTACCGTTTGTGGTCGCCAATGATCGAAACCGATCCGAATGCCCGCATCGTGTATTCGGGTCCCGCACGAGGTGTTGGTGCAACGATGACCTGGGATGGGGCAATTATTGGTGCGGGAGCTCAGATCATTACCCAAAGTCGTCCGCACGAATACCTGGAAACATCCGTCAATCCCGACAATTCCGGTGCCGCGAGGTCGTGGTTCGATCTCTCCGGGGACAACGGCACGACGACAGTCACGTGGAGTTTCGAGACCGACTTTGGATACAACATCGTTGGGCGGTATTTCGCACTGCTGCTGACCGGCGTCGTCAAGCGAGACTATGAGGAAGGCCTGGCGAGCCTGAAAGATCTTGCCGAGACACTGCCCGGCGCAGACTTCGGCGATGTCGAGATCGAGCAGATCGTCGTCGAGGCTACCGAGATCGCGTACCTGCCGACAAGCTCCGTTCCGGAACCGGCGGCGATTTCCGACGCGATGGGGCATGCGTATTATGAGATTCTGAGTTTCATTGACCAACATGGCCTGGCCGAAGCCGGTGCACCGATTTCCATCACACGCGTATTCAGCGGTTCAGAGCTGCTTTTCGATGCTGCGATCCCGGTCCGCGGGGTTAGTGAATCAACACCGCGCGACGGTGCATCCGTGCGGATCGGTCAGACTTATGCGGGAAATGTCATTCGCGTGCGACACATCGGCTCCTACCGGACGCTCGGCGAGACGCATCGAAAGATCGCCGCCTATCTTGCAGCACTTGGGGTTGAACGGGCCGGAGATGCCTGGGAATCCTACGTCAGCGACCCGACGAAGGTGCCGGAGAGCGAGCTGCTCACCTACGTGTACTATCCGATAAAACTGTAACGGTCCGGCCTCGGGTCCACCTAATTCGACTTGATGAGGAACGGCGGCACGCCTCTGCGTTCCTTGCCGTCGAGCGGCAAGACAGCCTGACCACCGTCACCCAGGCGTGAGACTTCGCCATGCAGCGCAACGACCAACGCGGCGCATTCGGCGGCTTCCTCGACAGACATCTTGCGCACGGAAGCGCAAATGGGCCCCTCGCCATTGAGAGGCGTCACTCGATGCATCTGATGTTTGAGGTCCGAAAACGTCTGTTTGACCGAAATGGGCAATTCGTCTTCGCTGATTGCCACGAGATTTTCCTCGTAGGCTTTGATAAGTCTCTGTTTTATATGGCCATGACCGGCCAGCACCGCGACGGCGGCGTAAAAGCGGTCTGCGTGGTACGACATTTCCACTCCAGCGTTTAATTATTGTTAGGCCGCTTTTTTCCTTGCGGAGCGGCTTCATTACGCTTTAGAGCAACTACCTCCTGCAGTTCCGGTCCTCTCAGCCGGCGAGTCCTTTCTTACTCTCTATCTTTCATATACCTGCGTAGGGTTTTTATAACAGAGATCCGAAGTCGCGCGCAAGTGGGGGCACTTACCTACTTCCTGCAAATCTCGATCGTCCAATATTCATCTCCGAGCTCTCGCTCGATCGAAAACAGCGGATCGGGCTGGCCAACCGCCCAATCAGTCGCCAGCGTCTCAGCCATGACGTAGTCACGATGGGTCGCAAGGGCCTTTTCGACGGCCGCAGAGCCCGTAATGCCGAGCTGAATCCGGTCTGACACCTCAAGCCCGGCCTGTTTGCGGGCATCCTGGACAGATCGCACGATCTCGCGCGCCGTGCCTTCATCGATCAGCGCATCGTTGAGCGTCGTATCGAGCGCGGTCAGAAAGCCGGCGTCCTCAGCACACGCGTAGCCCTCGGCCGAGCTGGTTTCGATTAGAACATCGTCACCTTCGAACTCGAGCTTGCCGCTTGGGACCTCGATCACGAACGACTCTCCGCGCGCTGCCGCGCCAGCGATCGCGCCGCCGTCCGCTTCCTCGAGGGCCTTTCGAATCTCGGGAATTTGCTTGCCGAATTGCTTGCCGATGCGCGGCAGATTGGGCTTGATGCGATAGCTCACGAGACCCGCGTCGCGGGCAATGAATTCGATCGCTTTGACGTTGAGCTCTTCGAGTACCTGGTCCTGATGGTCTTCGAGCGCCTTCGCCGCCTGGTCATCGGGGGCACGAACCAGCAATCGCGACAGCGGTTGTCGTGTACGGACACCGGACTGGCCACGAGCCGCCCGCGCGAGCCCAACGACTTTCTGCACGACGTCGATATCGAACAGGAGCGCATCGTTTTGCCACGACGGATCCGCCTGCGGCCATTCAGTCATGTGCACGCTCTCTGGCGCGTCAGCATCGACGCGACAAACGAGATTCTGATAGACGTGCTCCGAGAGGAACGGCAGGAACGGCGCCATGAGTCTGTGCGCGGCATTGAGGCATTCGTACAGGGTCAGATAGGCGGCGCGCTTGTCCTCCGGATCGGTCGATTTCCAGAAACGACGGCGATTGCGTCGCACGTACCAGTTACTGAGCTGATCGACGAAAGATTCAATCGCCTCGCCTGCTGTTTTGGCATCGTAATCATCGAGCGCAGCCGTCACGGTTGCGATCGTTTTGTGTGTCAGCGCCAGCGCCCAGCGATCGATTTCGGGCCGATCTGCTACCGCAATGTTCTGCGTCAGATCGACATCATCAAGGCGCGCGTACAACACGAAGAAGCTGTACGTATTCCAAAACGTGTTAATAAATGAACTCGCGACATCCGCTACGATGTCGACCGAGATGCGCTTCGGCATGTCGGGCGACAAGCGCGCGAGAAAATACCAGCGCAATGCGTCGGCGCCGACGGTATCGAAGACTTCATACGGATCGACGATGTTGCCAAGCGACTTCGACATTTTCTTGCCGTCTTTGTCGACGATCAGGTTCAGGCAGATGCAATTCTTGTACGCCACACTGTCCGACACAAGCGTCGCAATGGCATGCAGCGAGTAGAACCAGCCACGCGTCTGATCAATCGCCTCGCAGATGAAATCGGCCGGGAAGTGTTTCTCGAACACTTCCGCATTCGCGAACGGGTAATGCCACTGCGCATATGACATGGATCCCGAATCGAACCAGCAGTCGATCACCTCGGGCACGCGTTGCCAGGTCTTGCCGTCTTTCTCGAAAGTAATCTCATCGATCGCCGGCCGATGCAGATCAAGATCGGATAACGACCTTCCTGTCAGCTCTTCCAGCTCGGCCACTGAACCGACGCATTCATAAGCACCCTGTCCGTCGCTCCATACCGGCAGTGGAGTACCCCAAAATCGTTCGCGCGACAGCGCCCAATCGACATTGTTTTCCAGCCACTTGCCGAAGCGGCCGTCACGAATGTGCTCCGGTACCCACTTGATCGTCTTATTGAGCTCAGTCATACGCTCACGAAAATTGGACGTGCGGATATACCAGGCATTTTTCGCGTAGTAGATAATCGGGTCGTGCGTTCGCCAACCGAACGGATAGTTATGCGTACAGCGTTCCGACCGGAACATGATGCCGCGATCCTTGAGAAT
The DNA here is from genome assembly GCA_029862045.1 of Gammaproteobacteria bacterium. Lineage (GTDB taxonomy): Bacteria > Pseudomonadota > Gammaproteobacteria > Steroidobacterales > Woeseiaceae > UBA1847. The sequence continues at coordinate 11,913 of JAOTYE010000026.1, read as the reverse complement.
GCGAATCAGAGGCTTGTCAGCGTCCTTGAAGAACATGCCGGCTACGGGCTCGACCGCGTCGATGAAGAGGCCGTCGAGGCCAACGCCATGCAGCACCGGCAGTCCGTGTTCTTGTCCGAACGCAAGATCGTCCACACCGTAAGCCGGCGCTGTATGCACGATGCCGGTACCGTCCTCGGTGCTCACGAAGTCGGCTGTATAGACCTGGAAGGCGGCCTCGGAGTCGACATCGAGGTAATCGAACAGGCGCTCGTAACGCGTGCCAACCAGCTCACTGCCTTTGACGGTTTTCGTCACCGCGTGTTCGAGGTCGCGCATGACGGCCTCGCGCAGCGCTTCGGCCATGATCAGCGTTTCGCCGTCGACCTTGCAGTAGCTGTAGTCAATATCTTCACCAACCGCGAGCGCGAGGTTTGACGGCAACGTCCAGGGCGTAGTGGTCCACACGAGGAACGATGTGTCGTCCTCGCCTTCGATCTTGAAGCGCACGGTGATCGAGGGGTCCTCGACTTCCTTGTAGCCGAGCGCGAGCTCGTGCGAGGACAGTGTCGCGCCAATACGCGGATCGTAGGGCACGACCTTGTAGCCGCGATAGATCAGGTCCTTGTCCCAGATGTTCTTGAGCAGGTTCCAGACTGATTCGATATAACTGTTGTCGAGCGTGTAATAGGCTTCGTCGAGATGCACCCAGAAACCCATACGCTCAGTCATCTTCTCCCAGTCACCGATGTAACGCATGACCGACTCGCGACAGCGCTTGGTGAACTCCGCGATACCCACCTTTTCCTCGATCTCTTTCTTGTCGAAGATACCGAGTTCTTTCTCGATTTCGTGTTCAACCGGCAGACCGTGAGTATCCCAGCCGGCTTTGCGCGGCGCGTAAAAGCCACGCATCGTCTTGTACCGCGGAAAGATATCTTTGAACGCACGCGCCAGCACGTGATGAATACCGGGCTTGCCGTTTGCGGTCGGTGGCCCTTCGTTAAAGCTGAACCGCGGACGCCCCTCTGACTGCGCGAGAGTTTTCTCGAACGTCTCGTGTTCACGCCAGAACTCCAGCATATCCTTCTCGAGCGCCGGTCCATCGTAACGGCCCTGAACTTCATTAAACAAGGCTTTCTTAGATGCCAAAATCACTTCTCCAAACAAAATCGCCCCGGACGCATCACTTGCGTCCGGGGCGACTTTCGAATTTCGCGGTACCACCCGGTTTCGCAACAGTCTCGCAACCGTCGCCTCAAAGGTCCTGTGACCCGTCGCCCGTATCGGGGGCCAGCCGGCTGCGCCTACTTGTTACCGTTCGGACAGCGACTCCGGGGTGATCTTCAGCGGATTCCGGCCCCGGGGCTCACACCATCTCCCGGTCGCTTTGGCCTGCATCGCCCGCCTACTCTTCCCCTTCAGCGTCTTGGGCGAGACACTAGCAGAAATCGGGGTCAGACCCCAGTTTTCGAGGAATTTCGAGGCCTGACCCCGCTTACTATTGTTCCGCCTTGCTTGCGCAGTCGATGCAACGCAAAGCCGTTGGGTCGAACTCCAGCCGCTTCGGATTGATAGCTTCTTCACAGTCACGGCACAGGCCGTAATCACCGTCATCGATACGCTTCAGAGCCGCCTCGATGTCGCGCAGCATCGCCTTGCGGCGCTGCCTGGACGCTTCGGCCATGGCCTGCACCTGCATGGCATCCATGCGGGACAAGCGGCCAACCTTTGACTGATCCAGCTCGACAACGGCAGCAGATTCCTCACCCATCGCGGCGATGGCCTCGAGTTCCTCACGAAGTTTGAGCAACCTCTCGCGCATTTTGTGAGAATACAACGAAATGTTCCCCGATCCTCACTTCATCGAGACCAACGGCATTCGCATGGCCGTCTACGAGCAAGGCGAAGGCCCGGCGGTTATCCTGCTGCATGGCTTCCCCGAACTCGCTTTTTCCTGGCGCTTTCAGCTGCCTGCTCTGGCAGATGCCGGCTTTCACGCGATCGCACCGGATCAGCGCGGCTACGGTCAGACCGAGATTCCGCCAACTGTTAACGACTATCGCATTCAGGAGCTGATCGGCGACATAATCGGCCTGCTTGACGCGTTCAATCTCGAACGCGCAGTCTTCGTCGGCCACGATTGGGGTGCGCTCGTGCTATGGCACATGAGTCTGGTATGCCCCGAACGCATGGAACGGCAGGCAATTCTGAACATTCCGTTTTGGCCACGAGCGCCGTCCGACCCGATCGAATTGGCCCGGCAACGGCTCGGCGACGACTTTTACATCGTCAATTTCCAGGATTCGGATGAGGCTGACCGGACCTTTGACGCGGACCCCGGTCATTTCTTCGATATGCTGATGCGCAGGAAGCAGATAACGCGGCAGCAATTTGAGCAGCTGCCACCGCAGAAAAGAGCCTTAAGCCTGCTTGCGACCATCGCAAGAACGGAGTCTGGTGGCGAGCCGTTATTGAACGCGGCAGAGCGCGACTATTTCGTTGCTGCATTCTCGGCCGGTGGGTTTACGGGCCCGATCAACTGGTACCGGAACTGGTCCCGCAACTGGGAAAGTCTAGAGGGCATACCGCAAATCGTTACCGTGCCAACCTTGTTTATCGGCGCCGAGGATGACGTAATCATCGCACCCGAACAAATCGAAGCAATGAAGCCCTGCGTCACGGAACTCGAGATTCACATGCTCGGGAACTGCGGGCATTGGACCCAGCAAGAGAAGCCGGATGAGGTCAATCGACTCCTCGTCGATTGGTTGACGCAGTAAGCCCCAAATTTAGCGAAGAATCGTGCAATATTCCGGGTCTGGACTCGGTCTATATGTTCAGACATACCGTGAGGAGCAATGATGCTGATCAAAAAGCCCGCTGATATCCGCACGTCCGAGATCACGAGCCAGGATAACTACCTCAACCGCCGCGCGTTTATTCGCGCGGGCAGCATTGCCGGTGCGTCAATGCTTGCGGGCCCCGCGTTTAGCGCGATGGTCCCCGACAAGCGGCGTGCCAAGCTGGCTGGCGTCTCTAGCAGCGATTTCAGCACCGATGAGGCTGCCAATAGTTACGAAGACATCACGACCTACAATAATTACTACGAGTTCGGTACGGCCAAGGACGACCCCTACCACAACGCGACCGACTTCGAGTCCCGGCCCTGGTCGGTAACGGTTGACGGCCACGCCGATAAGACCGGGACGTTTCACTTCGAGGATTTCATCAAGCCATTCGATCTCGAGGAACGAATTTACCGCATGCGCTGCGTCGAGGCCTGGTCGATGGTCATTCCGTGGGTCGGCATTTCACTCGCGGATGTCGTGAAACACTACCAACCGACGTCGCAGGCGAAGTACGTCGCGTTCGAGACTCTGCACGACCCCGTACGAATGTCCGGGCAGCGACGCCGGGTACTCGACTGGCCCTATCGCGAGGGACTGACGATCGCCGAGGCGACCAACCCGTTGGCCATTCTGGCCGTTGGCGTCTACGGAGAGACCTTGCCCAACCAGAACGGCGCGCCGATTCGTCTTGTCGTGCCCTGGAAGTATGGCTTCAAGGGCATCAAGGGTATCGTGCGAATCAGTTTCGTCGATAAGAAACCAAGAACCAGCTGGAATATGGCGACGCCGCGTGAATACGGTTTTTATGCCAACGTCAATCCCGAGGTCGATCACCCTCGCTGGAGCCAGGCGCGCGAACGCCGCATAGGAGCGGGGCTGTTCACGCCTAAGCAAGCAACGCTGATGTACAACGGTTATGGCGAACAGGTTGCGCATCTTTACGACGGACTCGATCTGCACAAGAACTTCTAGCGTCAATGAACACGCTTGAAAAAGTCCGGTTTGTCGGCAAACCGATCGTCTTCCTGCTCTGCCTGGTGCCAGCGGCACTCGTGGTTACAGACGCCTTCGGACTCACCGGACAACTCAGCGCCAACCCGATCGAGGACATTCAGGACCGCTTCGGCATCTGGGCCATTCGTTTTATCATGATCACATTGGCCGTGACCCCGCTGCGCCGCTTGACGGGCTGGAACTGGCTTGTCCGCTTCCGCCGCATGTTCGGCCTGTTCACTTTCTTTTATGCGCTGCTGCATTTCCTGACCTGGCTGATTCTCGATCAGGGATTACTCGTGTCGGCGATTCTGGAGGATCTGACAGAACGCCCGTTCATCACAATCGGTTTTGCGGCGCTCCTGCTGCTTATCGCGATGGCCGTGACGTCGACCAACGGCATGCGCAGGCGCATGGGCCGCAGTTGGGACAGGCTGCACTACAGCGCCTACGCCGTCGGTGTTCTCGGCGTCTGGCATTACTGGTGGCAGGTCAAAAAAGACACGAGCGATGCGTGGATCTACGCAATAATCCTCGCGCTGTTGCTCGGCTACCGCCTCTGGTGGAAACGCAGGCATTGAACCGTCGTGTCCAAAAAAAACCGGGGCGGCTCACGTCGCCCCGGTTGTCACACTGCATAAATCGCTTTACGCGACTTTAACGGTGTGGCGTTCCGCCGCCTGAACTTTCGGAAGAATAACGTTCAGGATACCGTCTTTCAGTTCGGCCTCGATGTGTTCTACATCGACTTCGACTGGCAAAGCGATCGTCCGCATAAGCTCGCCGAAGCCAAGCTCATGACGATAGAACGTCTCTTTCTTCTCTTCTTCCTCAAACTCCCTCTCGGCCTCAATCATCAGGCGGTCGCCCATGACCGTGACCTCGACATCGTCTTTCTCGACGCCCGGGAGTTCGGCTCGGACAACGAGCTCTTTTTCGCGATCAAGAATATCGACGCGGAAGCTCCGCTCTAAATCGATACCCATTGGCCACTTCATTCCAAAAGGCTCAAACGTCTCCATCCAGCGGCGTGGTGGGAAGTCCTCGAAGAACTCCTCCATGCTGCGGGTGAGAGGCGCGGTCCGTTTTACGTCAACAAGCCCTTTGCGGGGCTCAAATTTGTGCAACATTGACATATAGCTCACCTCCTTCCCGTTGGTACACTGGCGGTCCTCCGCCAGCGTCGTAGATATATGCCTGCAGCATCAAGAACAATATCGGGGAAAGCCCTGATTGCTATTTCGTCCGGCGAAATGCGTTAATGCCAACATCAGGGAGAAGCTCTTGAGCAGCAGCAAAACCGATAGTAGTGCCCCGCCCGAGGTTGTTGCGATCATCGAATGCGGTTACGCGACATGGGCAAGCGATGAAATCGACGATGCCTTACGTGATCGTTTCGACAAGGAGCGCATCCCCGTTGCCGGCGTGCGTCATGTTCGTGTCTGGGGACTGCAGGTCGACGACGAACGGGAGCTCCCCGGCCGTGAGCGCACCCAGATCCCCGATGAGGAGATCTGGGAGGTCAATCTCGTCTCAGCGAACGGCTCGAATTTTGAAGTCGACTCCCGGCTCCTGAAACCCGCACCTTGAATTAAAGCGCTGGTACTGCATCGCAGCAAGGACACGTTCCCGAGCCATTGCAACAGCAGCCTCGCGTGGTAATACGTCGTCGCGTTTCATGCGCGCCAGCATTTCTGCTGTGTTGCCCCGCACCTTCTCGTCGATGGTCTGGAACACCTGCCCTTCCGTGCCACCACCGAATTCGACCGCGGCACAGATCACGCCGCCGGCGTTTGCGATGAAATCGGGTACGCACAGCACACCGCGTTCGTGCAGCATCACCTCGGCTTCGTCGGTGATCCCGATGTTGGCACCAGGAACAATCAGTTTCGCTGTAACCGTCGCCTGATTGTCGGCGCGGATCACATCCGGACGTGCAGCCGGTACCAGGATGTCGCAGTCCACACCAACAACAGCCTCTGACTCGAGATGCTCGCCGACTTCGAAGTCGCAGAGTTGACCGCCGCTCTCTTTGTAGGCGATCAACGCGGCTACATCGATGCCGATGGCATCGTATATCGTACCGCTGGAATCCGCGGCTGCAACGAGGACAGAGCCCTGCTCGGCGAAGAATCGTGCCGCATGCTTGCCGACCGCGCCGAACCCCTGCACGGCGATCCGTGCGCCCTCAAGAGACATGTCCAGCCGGTCTTTCGCAATATCGGCGCTCGCAACCACGCCGTACGCCGTTGCGCCAATCTCGTCGAGCGGGATGCCGCCGACTTCTTTGGGCAGGCCGGCGCATTGGCCGCCCTCGTCCTTTACCCAGGCCATCGCAGTCTCGTTGGTGCCCATGTCGGGCCCCGGTATGTAGTCGGTGATCGGCATTATTGCCTGTGCGTAGGCACGCATCAGTTCTTCTTTGGCGGCAATGTCCATTGCCGGATCGGCAAAGATCACTGATTTGGCGCCACCGTGCGGCAGGCCGGCGGACGCGTTCTTGAACGTCATGGCCCGGGCCAGGCGAAAGCACTCCTCCAATGAAACATCGGGTGCCATGCGCACTCCACCAATGGCCGGGCCGGCCGCGACATTGTCTACGACGACGATTGCCTTGAGGCCGATCGTCGGTTGATACACATGCAGGATGGTCTTGGGGCCAAGATCATCACAGAATCTAAACGCTGATTTAGTCATGTTGCTGCTCTCTTGAGTTGTGATGTTCTGAAGGCTTGCTCGAGCTCTTTTGTCAGGCGCTCGCGCAGGATGAATTTCTGCACTTTGCCCGTAACGGTCATCGGGAATTCGTCAACGAATCGGACATAGCGTGGAATTTTGAAATGTGCCAGCTTGCCGCGACAGTAATTGCGAATTTCCTCCTCTGTCGCCTGCTCGCCTTCCTGCAACTGTATGCAGGCGGCGATTTCTTCGCCGAATCTGGGGTCCGGCACGCCAATGACTTCGACCTGATTGATCTTGGGATTCGTGTAGAGGAAATTCTCAATCTCGCGCGGATAAACGTTTTCACCACCCCGGATCAGCATGTCCTTGCTGCGACCCACGATGCGCAAGTAGCCATTCTCGTCCATCGTGGCGACGTCACCCGTGCGGATCCAACGGCTTGTGTCGATATCCTCGGCCGTACGTTCGGGATCTCCCCAGTAGCCAAGCATGACGTTATAACCGCGCACGCATAGTTCGCCGGCCACGTCAGGAGCGACGATGTGTCCCTCCTCGTCGACGATCTTGATTTCGGTGTGCGGCAATGCGCGGCCCACCGTACCGACGCGCCGCTCGACGGAATCACGCGGCGAGGTCTGCGTTGAAAGCGGTCCGGTCTCCGTCATGCCGTAGCCAATGGTGATCTCGCTCATGTGCATGTCTTCGATGACACGCTGCATGAGTTCCGTCGGACACGGTGCACCGGCCATGATCCCGGTGCGCAGCGAACTCAGGTCGTATTTCTCGAATTCGGGCTCGTCGAGTACCGCGATGAACATCGTGGGCACGCCGTGCAGTGCCGTGCAGGACTCCGCTTCGATTGCCTGCAGTGTCGCCTCGGCTTCGAACGCCGCCCCGGGAAAGACGATTGCCGCACCGGTCGTTGCGCACAGCAACGTGCCGAGCACCATGCCGAAGCAGTGATACATCGGCACGGGAATACACAATCGATCCTTGCACGAGAAATCAAGGATAGCCGCCGACATCAAAGCATTGTTAATCATATTGTGGTGCGTCAGCGTCGCCGCCTTCGGCGCGCCGGTCGTGCCGCTCGTAAACTGGATGTTGATCGGCGCATCAAAGTCTGACTGTGCAGCAATCTCGTCCAGGCGCTGTAAGGACTCGACATCGGCCTGGCGCATAACATCATCAAGACTGAACATGCCTGGAACAGCTTTTTTTCCGAGCTGAATCACGACTCGCAACTCAGGGAGTCCGTGAGCATACAAATCACCGGACGTCGACGCCGCAAGTTCCGGCGCGAGTGTCTGCATCATCGCGATGTAATCACTGCTCTTGAACTGCGTCTCGGTAATCAGGGCACGACAGCCAACCTTGTTCAAGGCGTATTCAAGCTCCGGCGCACGATAGGCCGGATTGACATTGACGAGGATGAGACCTGCATAGGCGCTACCGAACTGAGCCAGCAGCCACTCGGCGCGATTGGGCGCCAGCATGCCGATCCGATCACCGGGATGCAGGCCCGTGGACAGCAGTCCCGCCGCGAGCGCGCGGGCGCGATCACGAAGCTCGTTCCAGGTCCAGCGGATCTGCTGATCGACGACGATCAGGGCGTCCTTGTCAGGCCAGCGAGCTGCGGCCTCGTCGAGTACCCCACTGACCGTGAGGCCCAGTAAGGGGGGGCCATCGCCTCCATGCGCATAACTTTGCATACGTTTCCCTTGCTTCCATTTCACCGCAGCGTAATGGTCTCAACTTGGCATCCCTTGCTGAATCGGTACAAGTACAGACTTGATCGTCGCGAACCGAAATCAAAAAAAAAGCCCGGCTTTTGCCGGGCTTTTTGCTGTTTCCAGAAGCGCTCGGACTAGAAGTCCGCAACAAGCCTCGCGTACCAGAAGCCGCCGTTATTGCCAAAAGGTGAGGTTATCGACGTATTTGCGCCGAGGAACGCCAGTGTGCCGTCTCCCTCGCTATCTGGTTCTGCGTCGAAGACATTCTCGGCACCGACGCTCAACCGAATCATGTCGTTGAAGCGGTAGCTCGCTTCGAGATCGACCAATATTTCAGAACCATAATTTGAGACGTCCGATGCATCGCCTGCACTGAAGAGGCCGCCCGTCGATTTCCAGCTACCGTAGTTATTGATGCGCAAGTAGCCGCTAAACGCACTACCCGAATCGTAATCGAAGGTCAGCGTCGTCCTGCTGTCAGGAACCTGGTTCTCGAGGTCGAATACGCGCGATGCGTTGATCGTGCCTGCTGCCACTTTGGGCACGTCCTGCTCGTTCTGGTTGTGACGCAAATCGACTATCAGATCGCCTGAACCCACCTCGAAATCAGCCGTAATGGCAAGATCAACACCTGTCACGTCGGAGTCGAACGCATTCGCGAAATAATTCGCGATGCCGTCAAGCAATAAACCGGCTGCTATTGGGTCTACCCCTGCCAAGATGAGATCGGCTACATCCTGAGCGGTGATCGTCGTGTTAAACAGCGCGAGTCTGTCGTCGATCGAGATGTCATAGTAGTCGAGTGTGATGTTGACGTTGTCCGCGGGAGACCAGATTACGCCCAACGTAAAGCTTGTGGACTCTTCAGGCGTTAACGGCTCCGATCCGAGTACCATTGCTACAGTGCTTCCCACCGGATAGGTGCCGCTCGGGATCAGATTGCCGTCGGTGTCAGCGCTCGTGGTCGTGTTGAGCGTATTGACCTGGCCCGGCGTTGGTGCGCGGAACCCGGTGCTGGCCGTTGCGCGCAATGCGAACTGATCGCTAATCTGGACGCGCCCTGACACCTTAAAGTCTGTTGTGTCGCCAAATTCGTCATAGTCTTCGTAGCGAACGGCGCCGCCGAGAGTGAAATTGTCCGTGAGGTCGGCCTCTACGTCGACATAGACGGCATAGCTCGCACTATCGAAGCTGCCAGCAGACGCGGTCGGGAAACCCTGGAAGCCGTCGGAGCCCACACCAAATTCGAACGCGGGGCCTGCGTTTCTCGAGGCCGGGTCGCCGGCGCCGATCTTGTAGGTTTCTTCGCGCCACTCGACACCGAAAGCGAAGTTCAGCGGCGATGCAAGATTACCAACGTCAAAGGTCTGTACGAAATCCGCGTTGAGGCTGGTCTCTTCCTGCGTCAGTTTGCCTGGCTTGAAGCTCGTTGGTGACAAAGCACCCAGACTGGGATTGATGGTTTCCGAGAGCGTGTAATCCGCCTCGCTCTCTGCAACGCGTCCGCGAATGTCCCAGCTCATGCCCCCGCCCGTTTCGCCGCGCACACCGAAAACAAACGCCATATCACTGATGGCCGCGCCGAAGTCCGGATTGTAGCCACCCGGAAACTCCGTATAGATCGGGTTCAGGAGCAGCCAACCGCCAACCCCATCCGGGGTCAGGTAGTCCGCAGGATCTCCACCGTCAGCAATGATTCTATTGACCATGGCTGCTGGTGCCGGATCGGGTAAGAAGTCGCCATCGCCGTCGATAATCAGCGTGTTGCGACCATCGACCCCCGCCGCAGGATCCAGCACCGGGTGGCGGTAGAAGAAATCGGAGATCGTATCATTGTCGGAGAAGCTGGCGTTGCCGTAAATCTCCGTGCTGTCGTTGATGTCGATTCCCGCGTTCAAGAAGAACTTGAGGGTCTCGACATCCGGATCGCCCCAGCGCTGGCACAGGTCATCCAATGGCACGACGCCCTCTCCAACGAAATCAATAACCGGCTGACAGTCGGCGCGTTGCACGCCACGGGATGTCGTGTCCGCCGTCGAGCTCTCAATGGTCACGTTCAGGAAACCGTTGTCGCCAAGACTGAATCCGCCGTTAGCCGCAATCGTCGTGCGTGTGCCATCGCCTTCGAAGTACTCGCCGGTTTGAGCCGACAGGGAAATCCCCTCATTGGCGTCTTTCAGGATGACATTCACCACTCCGGCAATAGCATCCGAGCCATACTGCGCCGAAGCACCGTCGCGCAACACTTCAACGCGCTTGATAGCCATGGATGGCAGAGCCGAGAAGTCGACCGCTTGCGCACCCTGATTCACTGTGCCCAGCGGGGCAAGCTGCAGATTGACGAGCGGCGAGCGATGGCGGCGTGTGCCGTTCACGAGCACCAGGGTCTGATCCGGCGATAGATTACGCAATGAAACCGGCCTGATGAATGCGGTGCCGTCAGCAATTGGGAAGCGCTGTGTGTTGATCGACGGTGCGACCTTCGTCAAGCCATCCGTCATGTCGAACGTGGCCTGATTGGCAAGCACCGCGCCGGCCAAAACATCGATCGGCGATAAGGTCTCAGTCGGCGACTGACCTTGCTTGCGCGTACCGGTTGTTACGATCTCTTCCAGCAGATCGTCTTCCGTTTCCTGTGACAACGCGGCAGGACTGCTGAGCGCCATGGATATGGCAACGGCCGTGTAAATTGTCCACGGCGCAAAACGATTCGTCTCTTTCATTATTCTCCCCCTGGAATATGGAACGCTCACTGAGCGCTACCCTGAGTATAGTATGACTTCGGCTGGGTAGCCTAGTTCGATCAGCAAATTGGCGCTATCGCCCGCTGTAGCGGGCCTCTGCAAAAAGAAGCCCGGCAATTGCCGGGCTTCCTGTTTGTCGCATTTGGCGGTGATTTACATCATGCCGCCCATGCCGCCCATGCCACTCATGTCCGGCATCGCCGGAGCGTCTTCCTGCGGTGCGTCCGCGACCATCGCTTCGGTCGTCAGCAACAGGCCTGAGACGGAAGCAGCGTTTTGCAACGCGTGGCGCGTGACCTTGGTCGGATCCAGAATGCCATCCTCGATCATGTCACCGTACTTTCCGGTAGCAGCGTTGTAGCCATAGTCGCCCTTGCCTTCGGCAACGGCGTTCAGAACCACGCTCGCGTCGCCGCCGGCATTGCGTACGATCTGGCGTAGTGGCTCTTCAACCGCTCGCTTCAGGATACCGATACCGACGTTTTGATCGTCGTTGTCACCCTTAAGCTTGGAAATCGCAGCAACGGCACGAATAAACGCAACACCACCACCTGCTACGACGCCCTCTTCGACAGCGGCACGGGTTGCGTGCAGCGCGTCTTCAACGCGTGCTTTCTTTTCCTTCATCTCGATTTCGGTCGCAGCACCAACCTTGATGACGGCCACACCACCGGAGAGCTTGGCAACGCGCTCCTGCAGTTTTTCCTTGTCGTAATCGGATGAGGATTCCTCGATCTCCCGGTTGATTTGCTCAACGCGGCCGTGGATGTCTTCACTCCGTCCAGCACCATCGATGATCGTCGTGTTCTCCTTCGAGATCTGAATCTTCTTGGCTTCACCAAGGTCGTCGATCGTCGCCTTCTCAAGAGACAGGCCGACTTCCTCAGAGATGACCTGGCCGCCCGTCAGGACTGCGACGTCATGCAACAT
>JAOTYE010000007.1 GCA_029862045.1 Gammaproteobacteria bacterium | reverse complement strand
GCCATTGCCTCGGCGTAGTTGGCGTCAATCTGCGGCAGGCTACTGCCACGAGCTTGTTTGATGATGGTTCCGCCGCCCGACTCTCCCAGCTGAAAGATCGCCAGCGACTTCGCCAGAGACTCTGGCAGGTTTGAGTACACGGACAGATTGTCCGGCACCGGAAGTGGTCGTGTGCTCCGTCGTTCGAAAAGAGTGCGCCAGTCTTGCCATTGCACATTGAAATTCTCCATCCATAAGCCCCGTTCTTGTTGCTTACGAATGGTTGTAGCGAATCGTTCTGGCGATCCTGGGGCGTGTTTGTGTCAAATTGTGGCAGTCGCTATGCGCTTCCGATCAGTCTGAGACCTCATTACCGGCAGCGTCCAGCTCGACAATCTCGTAACCGAGTTTCTCGAGCTGCGGAAGAATCACCTGCTTGTCGCCCACAACAACGATGATCATCTCATCCATGTTCAGGTGTTTGGCGGCTAGCTGATTCAACTCATCCTGGCCGATGGCGGCGAGAATCTCGTTCTGCACATCGACAAAATCGTCCTCGAGATCGTAGACAAGAATCTGCGACAGGAAACCGAGTTTCTGGCTCGGGGTTTCGTAGCTGCGTGCGTCTCTTTGACCGATCGCCCGACGCGTGAACGTCAGCTCCGGTTCGCTGATCCCGGACTCCGCATAGTTGCGAATCTCATCCTCGAATTGCACGATACTGTCAGCTGTTGCATCGGTGCGTACGCCGGCTTGCGCCGTATACGTGCCGAAATCCTCGGTGCCGCTGAAACCGGAACGGGCACCGTACGTGTAGCCCTTGTCTTCGCGCAAATTGAGGTTGATGCGGCTGTTAAAGGCACCGCCCAATGGAAAATTCATGAGATACGCGCGGTAGTACTCCCCCGTTGCGTCATAGTTCAGCGACTGCTTGCCAATTCGAATTTCTGACTGGGCTGCACCTGGTTTGTCGACAAGATAGATCTTCGTCTCGCCAACATTCGGAAATTCGTTGAGCGCCACTTCGGCAACGTCCGGTCCTTGCCACCCCTCGAACACTTTAAGCTTTTCGACGAGTGTCGCCCGCGGCTGATCGCTGACGGCCACGATGCTGCTGATCTTTGGCGAATAGTGATCCTTGTAAAAAGCTTTGACGTCATCGAGGGTCAATGCGCTGACTGATTCTTCGGTGCCAATGTTCAGGTAGGAAAAGCTGTTGTCATTGCCGAACAACAGCAATTGGTAGACTGTTGCTGCTGTTGCCGCAGCCTGTGTCTTGCTTTGCCGAATGGCCTGTAGCGTTTGATCCTTGCGGCGCGCGAAGTCTTCCGCATCGAACGCTGGCTGCAGCAGACGCTCGGCGGCGATATCCAATGTCGCGTCCAGGCTCTCAGTGAGTGTCCGAATGGTCAGCGTCGTGTCGTCGTTGCCGGCGCTAAACTGCACAGAAGCACCGAGTTTCTGCAGTTCGTTACTCAATACCTCGTTTGTTCTTGCGACTGTAGATTCGTTCAGCATCCCTGCGGTCAGCGCGGCCAAGCCAAGTTTGTCGAGTGGCTCGTTACGTTGTCCTGCCTCGATCCGCAACTGGATCGCCGCCGTCGGAGTCTCGGAATTCATCGCACCCAGCACTTCGATACCGTTGTCGAGTTCAACGCGCCAGATTTCCGGCAGTATTACGCTCGGGTTGTCACCCGATGGCGGCATGACGCTACGATCAAATTCGTCTTTCGCAGGGCGAAAAGCGAGGTCACCCTCGCTGATTGATTCGTAGTCAGGCAGCTGGCGGTCATACCGGGACCAGGTGTCTCTCTTCGCGACCATTGACGTTTGCCCCCGCGGCACGATGCTCATAACGACAGCTGGTTCGTCCTTGACGTACTGACGATATACGCGCATTACGTCGTCCTCGGTGACGTTTTCGTAACGCGCGATATCCTCGGCCGTAAAATTCGGATTGCCCGTATAGGTTTCGTACATCGCCAGCTGCGTGACCTTGCCCGCAACACTTTCGAGGTTATAGATCATGCCCGACACGATGTTCATTTTGACTCGCGCAAGATCGTCTTCGACCACGCCGCGCTCTTCGAATTCGGCCAGTGACTCGCGTGCAATCCTCTCGAGGTCCGCGAGCGTATTGCCGGATGCCGGGTTAGGCAGCGCTAGAACCGTGAATGTGCACGACAGCTCGGCACACGCGTGATTGGCAGCCGCCTGCACGGCAAAGCCGTTTTTGACCATGTTCTTGTAGAGCAACGACGTCTCACCCTTGCCCAGGATGAACATCAGCACATCGAGCGGCGCCTCGTCCTCGTGATAGAGATGCACCGTTGGATACGACATATAGAGGAGTGGTAAAGCAACGTTGTCTTCCATTGAGAGGTAACGATCGGCATCGAGCGTCACGACCGGCTTCTCGGGATTGTCGACTTCGGGGCCCTTCGGAATCGGCCCGAAGTACTTGATTACCCAGGCAAGCGCCTCTGCTTCGTCGAATCGTCCACCAATCGTCAGCGCGGCATTGTTGGGACCATACCAACGCAGGAAGAACTTCTTAAGGTCGTTGACATCCACACGATTCAGATCCTCAACGTAGCCAATGGGCTGCCACGAGTAGGGATGTCCCTCCGGGTACAGTGCCTCGTTTACACGCTCGATCAGGCGCCCATAGGGCCGGTTCTCATAATTTTGACCGCGTTCATTCTTGACCGTGTCACGCTGTACCTCGAATTTTTCCTGTGTCACCGCGTCCAGAAAAAAGCCCATCCGATCGGCTTCGAGCCAGAGCATTTTTTCCAGCTGGTTGGCCGGCACGGTTTGAAAATAATTCGTTCGATCGTAACTGGTTGAGCCGTTCAGCGTGCCGCCGGCCTCAGACACGATCTTGAAATGCTGCTCGTCGCCAACGTTTTCTGACCCCTGAAACATCATGTGTTCGAAGAAATGCGCGAACCCGGACTTGCCAATCTCTTCACGGCCCGAGCCGACATGGTAGGTCACGTCGACGTGCACGAGCGGATCGGACAGATCCTCGTGCAGAATGACAGTCAGCCCGTTCTCGAGTCGAAACTTCTTGTAGGGAATGACGATGCCGCTTGCATCGGCACTCTCGACGGACTCGAGTAACACGATGCCTTGCGGCAGCGGCGTCGCGTCATCTGCTGTCCCATGGTGATCTCCGGATTGGCAGCCCGAAAGTGCCAATACGAGGCCGACCATCCACATGGATACTTTGGTCAATTGCATGTTGTGATCCTGCGTTTTGAATCGTTTATTGGAAAGATCGGACCCGTTTGAGGCCCCGGGGTTCACGAATCCGTAATGATGATCTCGGGATATTCTGGCAGCCAACGGTATGCCGCGATCTTTGCCTCGAGCGGATCGTCGTCTGCATAACTCGCGACACCATCATCGATCGCCTGTTGGGCCACGGCCAACGCAACGTGGCCACAAATTTCCCACAGGCGCGATACTTCAGGCATCAGGCACTGACTCTGAATTTCATCTTCACTCAGTGTCTTCGCCAATGCTCTTGATGATGCTGCGATCATCTTGGTTGTGATCTCTGTCGCGCCAGAGACGATCGCACCGAGTCCAATACCCGGAAAAACGAACACATTATTCGCCTGGCCGATGCGGCGCGGGCCGTCGCTTGTCTCCACCGGGTCAAACGGACTGCCGGTCGCAACCAGCGCATTACCGTTACTCCATTCGAGGATATGCCGTGGATCCCCTTCGCTGATCGCGGTCGGGTTGGACATCGGCAGGATCACGGGTTGCTCGGTATTGGCCGCCATGGCCTTAACGATCTCTTCGGTGAACGAGCCACCCTGCCCTGATGTGCCGATCAGGACGGTCGCCTTGTAGGCACTGACAACCTTGCCGAGACTTGCCCGATCGCTTTGCGTAAGACCGAGTTGCGCCGCCATCTCGGCCGGCCACGCGAGTTCCTTCTTGAAATCGTCCAGTCGTTCTCTATCGCTGGTGATCATGCCACGACTGTCCATGGCGATAACAGCGCTCGTCAGTTCATTTCCACTGAGTCCGGTATCTGCGAGTTGGCCGCGCAGTTGCCGTGCAATGCCCAATCCGGCAGCACCCGCGCCATAAATGACGATACGACTGTCGCGAAACGGGTTGCCACTAATACGACAGGCTGCGTGCACACAAGCGGCCGCGACCGCACCCGTTCCCTGAATGTCGTCATTAAACGATGGCAACGAGTTCCGGTAGCGATCGAGTATCATCAGGGCGTTGTCTTTGCGGAAGTCCTCCCATTGAATGACGACATCCGGAAAGACGGCTCGTGCGGCGGTAACGAACTCGTCGACAATTGCCAGGTATTCAGCGCCGCGTAGTCGATTGTGGCGCCATCCAAGATAGAGCGGATCATCGAGCAGTGTCTGATTGTCAGTGCCGACATCGAGACTGATCGGCAATGTCTGTGCCGGGTGGATGCCTGCGCCAACACAATAAAGCGCAAGCTTGCCAATCGAGATGGCCATCCCGCCCACACCCTGATCACCGATGCCGAGGATTGCCTCGTTGTCAGTTACGACCATGAGTCTGACGCCGCTGTATGGTGCCGATTTCCGCAAGACCTCCTCGATGTGTCCCGCATGCTTGGGTGTGATGAACACGCCACGAGCACGGCGATACACGCGCGAGAAGAAGCGTGAGGCCTCGCCCACCGTCGGCGTATAGATGACGGGCATCAATTCCTCGAGATGCATACTCAGGATCTTGTAAAACAGCACCTCGTTGCGATTGAGAAGCTGCGACAGGTCTATGTGTCTGCCAACAGGGTCCGGGTTGAAACAGATGGACAGATACTGCCGCTCAGCCTGGGTCTCAATATCATTATGCTGTGCGGGCAGCATTCCTTCTATACCGAAGCGGCGGCGTTCCTCGTACGTGAAACCAGTGCCCTTGTCATACAGCGGCAGGCGCAGCATCTCGCGACCGCTCTTGGACGTACGCAGCTGATCACCCGTCGGCGTTCTTGTTAAATTGAATTTTTCCACTCGACCGGCACTAGACGCGCTTACGATAGTGCTGTCAAGCAGCTTCTTGCATCTGTTGAGTCAACTGGCCTTTGGCCCGCGGCGGCTTCGTGCGCATGACAAACAAGTTGCCAGCCAGCACAAGTGCCGTGCCCAGCACGATCGTTGCATCCAGTTTCAGCCCTTCGAACAATATTGAGAGAATCAGTGCGACAACGGGGAACATGACCATAGCGTAGCCGGCTTTGTGCGCACCAACGCGCCCAAGCAAGGTCAGATACGCGCCAAACGCGACGATCGATCCGAACACCGATAGATAGGCCAGTGATGCCATGTAGTATACGGACCAGTCGAAATCAAATGGATGGCCTTCGACCGCAGCAATAATTGCCGTGAGTACGGCACCGTATAACATGCCCCAGGCGTTGGATTGAATTATCGGCAGTTCACGCCGTTGCGCGGCCTGGGACAGAATATTGCCGAACGATGCGACAAGTGCTCCAAGGACGGCCAAAACGGATCCATAGAAGACCGTATCTGTGAGTGTCATCTCGCTGATCTGTGGCGTAAATAACGTCAGTATTCCGGCTACGCCAAGCAATGCCCCAATCAACACTCTGCGCCCCGCCCTGACCCCAAAGAAAATCCGCGCATTCAGGATGTTCATCCAGACGATTGTCGAGAATGCAATCGCCGTCAGTGCCGATGTAATGTAAATCTGTGCCCGGTAGGCGAGCACGTAGTTGAGTCCGAACAAGAATAATCCCAGCAACAGGAACCAACCATGTTGACGCAATCCGAACGCGAGATTGAGGCCCCGAAATCGGGCCCAGACGAAGAGCAACAACGAGGCGGCAACATATCGATAGACGATTGATACTTCGGGTGCAACGGTTCCGAGCTGGAACTCGATCGCGAACCACGTCGAACCCCAGATCAGGACCGTGATGACGTATAGCGCAAGATTGCTCACTTTTCGTCCTTGCAGTCAAGGTCGCGCAATGCCTCGTAGAACATCGTTTTGTGAAGGTTGCGGTATTCGTGTACCCGAGTCGCCGGCGAAGCCAGCGCCTTTAGCGCTTCGCGCCACGTCGGCTTCGGCAGATTATGAAGGTCAACGCGGTGATAGTTTTGCAGTTTCATTGTGATGTCCTCCGTTTTCTTGCTACGAGGAGTTGACTATACGAGCATACTAGGTATATAACAGATACAGTTTTTACGAAATGTTACCTATACAGTTATGCATACCGTCGACAAACAAGACTGCGCCTATCTTTACCGACAAGTTATTGATTTAGTTGGTGACAATATCGAATCGGGAACGCTACGCCCCGGTGACCGCCTGCCCTCACTCCGCAAAATGAGCCAGAATGCAGGCGTCAGCGTACCGACTGTCCGTCAGGCCTATGTCGAGCTCGAGCGCCAACGGCGCATCGAGTCCCGACCGCAATCCGGATTTTACGTCCGACACCGGGCGACCAATGAGATCGTGCACCCTGCCCCGTCGTCACATGGCGAACCGGTTTGCCTGAACTGCCGCCCGCTCATGGTCCGCGTTTACGACGGCATCAATCACCCCGAATTGGTTCCCTTGGGCATCGCCAACCCGAGCATGGCCAAACCTGCAGCCAAGACGCTCCACCGGGCCATGAAACGCGTCATGGCGAGAGCTGAAGAGCGCAGTCTGGGCTACGCAAGCACTCTCGGTGAGCTGGGGTTACGCCGCCAAATCGCCTATCACTATTTTGATTGCGCCGGAGTGCAGGTGCAGCCCGAACAGATCGCTATTACTAATGGCGGCCAGGAGGCCCTGCTACTTGCGCTCAAGGCGGTCGCATCACCCGGTGATGTCATTGCAGTTGAAACACCGACCTATCACGGCTTGCTCGAGTTGATCGACAGCCTGGGCATGCTCGCTATCGAAATTGAAACCTGCCCTGAAGAAGGTGTCGTGCTCGGCGAATTACGACGTACTTTGCAGGAACACCCCGTCAAGGCGTGCATGTTTTCGACGACGCTCTCAAATCCTTTGGGCGTGACGATGCCCGAGAGCGATCGACGCAGGCTTGTCGAAATTCTCGAAGAGTCTGACACAGTACTCATCGAAGACGACGTTTACGGCGACCTTCGATTCGATGGCAAGCGACCTGTACCAGCGCAGTTCCTGGGTAATAGTTCACGAATTATTACTTGTGGTTCGTTTTCAAAGACTGCAGCACCGGGCTATCGCATTGGCTGGATCGTGGCTGATCAATACATGGAAGAGATTACGCGTCTAAAACGAGCGTTTTCATGTTCATCGGGCCTGTTGCAACAACTGACACTTGCGGATTTTCTCGCTTCAGGAAACTATGCCCGTCACCTGAAAACGCTACGACCTGTTCTGAAACGTAATGCGGAGCGTATGAGTGCAATGGTCGCTGAGCACTTTCCGGCCGATACCCGAACCTCAAAGCCGGTGGGCGGATCCGTACTTTGGCTCGAACTACCTGTCGATATTGATTCTGTGGAGTTGTTCGATGACGCGATTGAAGCCGGTATCAGCATCGCACCCGGGCAGATTTTTTCTCCGTCGAATCGATACTCAAACTTCGTTCGACTGAGTTACGGCCATCCATGGGGCGAGCGAACCGAAACAGCATTGCAGTGGCTCGGTCGACGTGTAACCGAATTAACATCGTAAGATCTTGCTCAGGGAGTGACGATGTTGAACCAGAATTCAAAGTTGTCAAGCAGTCCGATCATTTCCCGCACTGCCGCCACCTCGCCGTCGATTTCGATAACACCGCTCTTTACGAGAGCTGGTAGCGGAAGACCCAGCATCGCCATGGCAAGAAGCCCTTCACGCGTGAGCGTTACAGTTGCATCAGCATCCCGGCTATGTTTCGACTCGGCGTGATGCAAAACGCTGTTCACCACGGTAATCAGATAGTCGTCGTCCGTATCCCGAAATCGGAAATTGATTGCAATATCCCTGCCGGCCGCATCAGGTCCATTCAATCGGACAGCCAGGTAATCAAACAGATTGCCGAGCGACAACGCGCTTATCATGTCCGGGCTGAGCGTCTGAGTTGTGCCGGCGGTCGTGACACCGTTGCGCAACTCGCTGGCTGCTGTCAGATAGAAGTTGCGCCATTGTCCCGACTCGGCCTGGAAACCAAGTTGCTCGAGCGCGTCAGCCTGTAGTTGTCGCGCCTCGACATTCGACGGATCGGCGAAGACCAGATGATTCACGACTTCGGCAACCCAGCGGTATTCTGCGTTGTCGTAGGCTCGGCGTGCATTTTTCAGAAGTTCGTCCGGGCCACCCATGAATTCGACGTATTTGGCCCCTGACTTTTCGGGGGGCAGCGGGTGCATATTTGCCGGATTACCGTCGAAAAAACCCAGATACTTCTGATAAACGGCTCTCGCGTTGTGGCTAACCGTGCCGTAGTAACCGCGGTTGTACCAGGCGTGTGCGAGTTCGGGCGGCAGTTCGATCTGTTCCGAGATCTCGTCCATTGTATAACCGTGATTCGCGAGACGCAGCGTTTGATCATGGATGTACTTGTACGCATCGCCCTGTTTCTGCAAATACGCAACGATATTGGCGTGTCCCCAACGCGGCCAGTGATGCCCACCGAACAAGACTTCTGTCTCGGCATCGATCCGATCGACGGCGTCATGCAGATAACCGCTCCACAGTAAGGCATCGCGAACCTGCGCTCCTCTTAGCGTGTACAGATTGTGTAAGGTGCCGTTTGCTTCCTCGGCTGCGTAGAATGCCTTCATATCCGGCAGCGAAAACATCAATTCAGCTGGTGCTTCGGCGAACGGTGTATTCATGAACACGAATCGCACGCCATCAATCACAAGCTCCTCGCCGGTCTCGGTAATGATATCGGTCGGCTCGATCAACGTTACCTGACCGCTGGAGATCGCCTTGCCCAGACCAACGCCGACGCCGCCCTTCTCGTCTTTGGGAAGCAGCGAACCGAACATATAAGACGCACGGCGTGTCATGACGTTGCCGGCCAGGACGTTTTCCGATACGGCGAACTCCATGAAGCCTTCAGAGGCAACGATACGCGCCTTGCCGTCCAACACGTCCTGTTCATCGACGACGCCTTTCACGCCACCAAAGTGATCGGCATGGCTGTGGCTGTAGATAACCGCCACAACGGGTTTCTCCGGCAGGTGCTCGAAAACGAGTTCCATCGCAGCAGCGGCGACCTCTTTCGTTATCAAGGGATCCACGACGATGTAACCGGTGTCGCCCTCGATCACGGAGAGATTGGATAAATCGAAACCGCGGACCTGGTAAATCCTGTCGCTTACCCTGTACAAGCCATGTTTGGCATTGAGCTTCGCTTGCCGCCACAGACTCGGGTTGACCGTGTCCGGTGCGTCGCCGTTTTCAAACGCGAACTGATCCATATCCCAGACCACGTTCCCCGATGCATCTCGAATGACGGTGCTTGACGGCCGGGCAATGAGTCCGCGTTCCGCCAGGTCGAAGTCGTGGGCATTGTCGAACGGTAAATCTGCCTTTACAGCGTCGTTCGCATCTCGTGTCGCGGCAGAGGCATCGTTACGTTCTGCTTGCTGAGCGCTCACGTATAAAGGTGCCGTCAAGACTGTCAGCGCGGCGAAAGTCGCGAAGGTCAGGCCACTCCTATTCACGGGCGGCGTCCTCTTGCGGATTCCGACATTCGTAAGCGATGCCAGCGGCCGTCACCGCTCCAGGCACTGCAGGCGAAAATCAGAAACGTCAGTAGCGTCAATATCTTGCTGCTCATATCTACCCCTGCTTCTTGACTGCTCCCTGCGTCGGGCGTCTAATACAGGACATTGCCAATAATAAGAATATTGCTTTGATCAGGGGGAGCATTATGGAATCTCACCAACTGCGCAAGTTTTTTGCACTTGCTATCTTCACCAGCGCCGCATTGCCCGTTTCTACTGTGCAGGGTCAGGATGGCGCTGTAATTGCACTCGAAGAAATCATCGTCACAGCCGCTTATCGCGAGCAGGGGCTGCAGGACGTGCCCATTTCTATCTCCGCGGTAACCGGTGACACCATGGTCGCTGCCGCGATTCAAAAGGCCGAGGACATCCAGTTTCTCGTACCCAATTTCACATTGACTGAAACCGGCATAGGCACGAACGCATTCATTCGCGGCATTGGCTCGGGCATTAACCAGGCATTCGAGCAATCTGTCGGTACTTACATTGACGGCGTTTATTTTGGCCGCGCGCAGCAATGGCGTGCACCGTTTCTTGATGTTGAACGTGTCGAGGTCCTGAGGGGTCCCCAGTCGATTCTGTTCGGCAAGAATTCTGTTGCAGGCGCCCTCAACATTACAACGGCGAAGCCGGCGGATGAGTTCGAAACCAGTCTCATGGTTTCTAACGAGTTCGAAAACAACGAGTTAATAGGCGAAGGGATGATCTCAGGGCCCATTTCCGACCGGGTACGATATCGCTTTGCAGCGAGAGCACGCGATCTTGACGGGCATATGGAGAATGCGACCCTCAACAACGACGAGCCGTCGCGTCAAGACTGGACGGCCAGGGGAATACTCGAGTTCGACGTGTCCGATACATTCACAGCGACTCTCAAAGCTGAAGTCGGCGAATTCGAAGTCGTGGGGCGCCACATCGAGATCGTAAACGAACAAATTGCAATTGCTGGACCCTTCGCCGGCGTTTTTGCGTATAACGAGATTCTTACCGGGGTTTTCGGTGCGGACTCGAGCGTTAGCAACGTCGTCCAGGATGAAGTGCGTTCTTCGAACGGAGACTTTAGTGATAACGAGTCGGAGAATTTCGTCCTGACACTCGATTGGACGGTCGGCGATTTTGATCTGAAATCCATTACCGCATTCTCATCGTTTGAATACGACGAATTCTGCGACTGCGATTTTACAGGTGCGGTCGTGTTCGGTGCGGCACTGCAGGAAACATACGATCAGTTCAGTCAGGAATTCCGCTTGTCGTCACCTCTCGGCGACAAAATCGACTATATCGCCGGTCTTTACTACCAGACAAGTGACCATGATTTCGCTGACCAGATTATTGTCCCTGGCAATTCCGTGTTGGTGCCGGCTTTGGGCGCGCCTGGACCTCTTATTGCAAACACGCAGGCGAGCCGACTTGCGACAGTCGAAAATGATGTGTTGTCGGCGTTCGCACAGGTCAACTGGCATCTGAACGATACAGTTACGCTGCAGATAGGCGGTCGAGTAACGAACGACGAACGCGACGGCGACAGGACCTTGTCAATTGTCGACGCGAATTTCGATCCATTACCGGCAGGCCAGGCTACTGCACCGTTTGTGTATGCCCAGGGATTCGGCATCACGTCGACGAATCTGGTCGCGTTTAGCCAGTCGGGTGTTCCGCAGTTAGCCGTACCGGCCGACGCCTTCCTCTTCTACGGATGGGTCGACCCGTTCCCGGGCGGATACACAATGCCCTGCACCGCCGCAAGCGACCCTGATGATTGCTCCGGCGCACTCGGTGAGTTGCCGGTCGAGGGCTCGCGAGACGAGACCAAATTCTCGCCAGAAGTGAAGTTTATCTTCAATGCCGGCGACAACGTGCTTGTGTATGTTGGTTGGTCGCAAGGCTTTAAGTCTGGCAGCTTTGATTTCCGTGCCAATAACAAGAACTTCTATGACGATATGGCGACGTCTTTCGAGTTCGATGACGAAGAAGCGTCCAATTTTGAAGTCGGCGGCAAAAATACACTTGCCGGCGGCGCGCTCGAGTTGAACTGGACCGCGTTTTTTACCGAATATGACGATCTGCAGATATCGATCTTTGACAGCGTTTTGGGCTTCAATGTTGGCAACGCTGCGAGCGCGGAAATCCTGGGATTGGAAGTCGATATGCGCTGGGCGGCCACTGACCACCTGACAATAGCGGGCGGTTTTGCGTTGACGGATTTCGAGTTTACCGATTTCGAAAATGGCCAGTGTTATTTCGGGGCAACGCCCAATGTCGATCTGGATGGGAATGGAACGCCAGAGCTCTGCAGTTACACCGGCAATTCAAACCAACTCGTGTCAGACGTCCAGGGCAACGTGTCATTCGATTTTCGCGTCCCGGTTGGCAACAGCATGGAGTTTGGCGCGCTGTTTGATGTGTTCTACACCAGTGAATACGATGCCTCGGCCACGTTCGATCCTGGCCTGGTGCAGGACAGCTACGCCCTGTTCAATGCCCGATTCGGCATTGGCGACGCGTCGGGCAGGTGGGAAATCGCCGTGCTCGGCAAAAATCTGAGCGACGAAAAAGTGCTCAGTTTCGGTGGCGACACACCGCTGGCAGGTAGTTCCTTCGGAGCCAAGTCTAACTACGCATTTTACAATCCTGGCCGCACCATCGCAGTGCAAGGATTGCTGAGGTTCTAGGCCAGACCGGAGTTTCTTAACGGCAACTCGCGAATCCGGTTGCCTGTCGCTGCGAAGTACGCGTTGACGATCGCAGGCGCCACTGGCGGGACGCCGGGTTCACCGACACCGCCTGGCGGTGCGTCAACGTCCATGATATGGACATTGATCGCCGCCGGCGCTTCGTTCATGCGCACAACCGGATAGGTGTCGAAGTTTCCTTCCACGACTGCGCCGCCTTTGGCCGTAATCTCCCCGTGTAACGCCAGGCTCATGCCGAAGATACCGGCACCTTCCATCTGTGATTTGACCCGGTCCGGATTGATGACCGTGCCCGCGTCGATCGCTGTCCATAGCTCGTGCACGACGAGTTTGCCGTCGTCGTTAACGCTCACCTCGGCAACTGTACCAACAGTGCTCAGGAACGAGCGATGCACAGCAATACCAAGCCCATGGCCCTGCGGCAGTACCCTGCCCCATCCTGCCATGTCGGCGACTTTTTCAACGACCGCCGCTATGCGGGCCGTGTCGATAGGATGCGTATCGAGTCCCTGGCCGTAGTTGTCGTACTCCACGCCCTCAGCAGTGGGATCGACCTTTCGTGGGGAACCGAGCAGCCTCAATAAATGATCTTTCGGATCGCTGCCGGCCTGATACGCAAGCTCGTCAACAAAACTGCAGTTGGCGAACGCGTGATAAACGTTGCACACCGATCGCAACCAACCGATTCGCAAGTGCGCCTTCGCATCCCCGGCTTCGAGTCGCATATTCGGAATTGCGTAGGGGTTGTCGGTCATTCCGAGCCCTAGTTCACCGGCACTAGGGCCTGTCGCTGCGGCATCGAAGGTCGATCCGATCGAGGGGAACACCGTGCAGTGCTGCCACGCGGTCGTGTTGCCGTCTGCATCCAAACCCGCTTTCAGGCATTGCGCACTGACAGAGTGCAGATAGCCATGACGAATATCGTCTTCGCGCGTCCAGGTCACTTTGACAGGGCGTCCGGTCTCCTTGGCCAGCCAGGCAGCCTCCGCAATGAAATCAGGCTTGGACTTGCGCCCAAAGCCGCCGCCAAGCAGGGTCACATTGACCTTGACCTGCGCCTTGTCGACACCGAGAATCGCGGCAACGGTCTGTTGTGCGCTTTGTGGGTCCTGTGTGCAGGCCCAGACTTCGCAGCCTCCATCATCGGCCATTCTGGCCGTCGCCGCTGGCGGCTCCATCGGCGCCTGTGACAAATGCGGCGCAAAGTACTCCGCTTCGTGGATCGTCGCTGCATCACCAAATGCTGCTTCGACGTCACCTCGATTCAATACGCTTCTGCCGGCATTCCGCGCGGTTGCCGTCAGATGCTCGCGGTAACTCGCGGAGTCGTATTCAGCATTGGCGCCGAGGTCCCACTCGATATCCAGCGCTTCACGGCCCTTTTGGGCCGCCCAGGTATTGCTGGCGAGCACGGCCACACCGCCGAGCGGATTGAACACCGGCGGCGCTGTGGCGTCGGGCATCCTCAGTACGTGACTGACACCGGCAACGGACTTCGCCGCGGTGTCGTCAAGCGATTTGACTGCTCCGCCAACGGCCGGGCAGCGCTCAATTGACGCATAGAGCATGCCGGGTAACGCGGTATCGATACCATAAGCGGCTTGCCCGGTGGTCATCGCGAAGCCGTCGATAATGTCCATCGATTTGCCGATGTAACGGTATTCGTTCGGTGATTTGAAGGTGGCGTCCGTCGGCACTTCAATCTCTGCGGCTGCAGCAACGAGTTCCCCGAAGCCTGCTGAGCTGCCGCTGGCCTCATGGTGCACTGCGTGCTCGCGTGCCACACATTCCGCTGCGGGCACGTCCCAGGTTGCCGCGGCGGCGGCAATGAGCATTTCTCGTGCACTTGCCCCGGCGGTTCGCAACAGGTCAAAGTGCCTGCGGATGCTCGTCGAACCATCGGTGTTCTGGTCGCCGTATTTTTCATCGCCGAGCGCCTGAATCAGCTCGATGCGGTCCCAGTCAGCGTCCATTTCGTCGGCGATGATCTGCGGCAGGCAGGTGCGAATTCCCTGACCCATCTCGGAACGATGACAATAGATTTCGACGATACCGTCATTGCGAATATTGACGTAGACATTCGGCGCGACGCTCGACGTATCGGCGATATCTTCTTCGCCCGGCTGGCAGGCCGACGTCAGCGTCAGCGCCAGAACGAGTCCGCCGCCGGCTTTGCCGGTGCGTTGTAGAAATTCGCGCCTGCTGATGTGTTCAATGTTGCTCATGACTGATCCTCCGCTGCACGGTGGATCGCCGCACGAATACGGGTATAGGTCCCGCAACGACAAATATTGCCGCTCATCGCATTGTTGATATCGGCATCTGAAGGTTTCGGATTGCGCTCAAGCAATGCTGCAGCGCTGATAATCTGGCCAGACTGACAGTAGCCGCACTGCGGCACATTGAGTGCCCGCCACGCAAGCTGTACCGGGTGATCACCGTCTTCGGATAAGCCCTCGATCGTCATCACGTTCTTGCCGGCCGCCGCCGAGACCGGGAAAACACAGGAACGCACGACTTGACCATCGACATTGACGTTGCAGGCACCGCACAGTGCCTTGCCGCAGCCGAATTTTGTTCCGGTTAACCCGGCAACATCGCGTAGCGCCCAAAGTAGCGGCATCTGCGGATCAACGTCGAGTGATACCGACTGACCATTTATTGTTAGATCGACTGCCATCAGAAAATCCCCTCTTTCGGTAAGCCTGGCGCGGCCCCAATGCTAGCACCAATGGCGTAAATCGCAGCATAATCAGCCAATGCATCAGCTGTTACTGATCCTGCCTATTGCGGTGCCCGTTCTTTTCTGGGCCGGCTACCATTACCACAAGGATCGCTATTTGCCGGAACCGGTCGGATACCTGCTGCTGACCTTTGGGCTGGGCATGCTCGCGGTCGGACTCTCGACGGTATTTTATGAGGGACTTGGGGTGCTCGGCCTGCGCTTCGATGCAGGTGAACTTGCAGTCGACAGTCCGTTGCGGCTAATCGCGTACACGATGCTCGCGATCGGGCCTATCGAGGAAGTGTCGAAGCTGACTCCGTTCTTGCTGATTGTGCTGCGTTTCAAGGAGTTCGACGAACCCCTGGACGGCATCATCTACGCCTCATTTATCGGGCTCGGCTATGCCGCGGTCGAGAACTGGCAGTATCTGCAATACCTGACGCCAACAGAAGCGTTTGCTCGCGGCTTTGCGAGTCCGGTCATACACATTCTGTTCGCATCGATCTGGGGGCACTGGATAGCCCAGGCGCATCTCACCGGTCGTTCGGTCGCCAAGGCGACCATCGCGGCCCTGGCCGTGGCAGCCGCTCTACACGGACTCTATGATTTTATTGTTATTTTGAACCCGCACAATTCGTTGCCGATTGCCGCGCTCATCATCGTTGCGATCTGGCTATGGCGCCTGAAACTGATACGCGCCCTGCAACAGAAGGCGTCTCAGGACCGATGACGATTATAAGGGTCGTTTGAGCGAGGGTCTGCGACGGGCTCCTCGAGCGTTAGTTCTGATAACGCATTGGGTTCATGCATGAGCTCGTTGCAGCGCTTTTGAATCTCCTCGAGTTTCAACGATACGCTGGACTGTGACAGCGGAGTTTCCGTGACCTTTGTATCCATACTGGTTTTGGCTCTTCCTCTGTCGCCGTATTGCGACAGTTCAATATGTCGCAGTATAGAGACAGGGGTGGCCTGCAAGTGTGAGCCGCATCACACAAAAATCGCCAGACGGACGCTTTTTCGGGGTCTTATGTCAACTCTCGCATTGCCGAGCTGTGGCTAGGCGCTGCAACCAAAGAAAGGGCTGCTCCAAAGAAGCAGCCCTTTGCGTCCTTACACCTGGAATCAGGCGTGATTTTGTTACGGTTTCAATCTGTCGATCGTACCCAGAACAATGACAGTGGCCGCGGCTGCCAGGAATAGACTATTTACCCCAGCGAGCGCTGTGGAAATCCACGGACCAACCGCCGGAATCGCATCCAGACCGCTGTGCGCAAAATTCAACGCCACTGCCGCGATCAGGAATCTGGAGCGATCTTCATCAGCAATGAACCATGCGCCTGCGATACCCAACAGAGCGACGATGGCGGCGGCGTAATTAAAAGGCACGAAGGCGACGACAATCGCTACCAATACGCCTGCGAGTTTGACGATTTTATCTACACCCATGATTTATCCCCTTTGCTTATTCTTATAATGATGTGGCTTTTTTTTGCATTTTCGCAGCACCGCGTGCTGTGGTGGTCGCCAGTCTAGCAGGTATAGTGAATTATTGTTTCTACTTGATAAACAATTGCTTATTGATACTATCCAGAAATGAAGTTAAGAAAAAATCAGTGTTTTTTGGACCTTTTTCGACCGAGGCACGCGATCCTGGGGACCCGCCAAAAGTCGCCTGGCGAGGCTGATTCAGAAACGAATGAGTGCCGATCCCCAGGTGAAACCAGCACCAAACGCCTCAAAAAGAAGCAACTGGCCACGCTGAATACGGCCGTCGCGAACGGCCGTATTCAGAGCGAGCGGTATCGAAGCACTCGACGTGTTCGCATGCTCGTCGACTGTGACCACCACATGGTCCATCGACAAATCGAGTTTTTTGGCGGCGGCCGAGATGATACGTAGATTTGCCTGATGTGGGATCAGCCAGTCGATGTCATGCTTGTCAATACCATTGCCGGCCAGGGTTTCACGGGCAATTGAACCCAGTGTCGCCACGGCCCTGCGAAATACCGCATTGCCATCCATCTGGATAAAGGCACCTTCGGTACGCAGGCCGTCGCTGCTGGTACCAAACCCCTGCGGTACATGCAGCAGATCTTCGTATTGTCCGTCTGAATGAATGTGCGTGGAAATGATGCCCTGTTCGTCGCTTGCCTGCAGGATTACTGCCCCGGCGCCATCACCGAACAGAACCGCGGTGCCGCGATCTTCCCAGTCAGTAATCCGCGAGAGCACTTCACTGCCTATCACTAGCGCTGTCGTTGCGGCCCCGGTCTGAATCTGCCTGTTGGCAACATCCAGGGCATAGACGAACCCCGAACACGCGGCCTGGATATCGAATGCCGGACAGCCATGAATGCCAAGCCGGCGCTGAATAATGCAGGCCGTGCTTGGAAATAGCTTATCGGGTGTAACCGTACCGACGATGATCAGGTCGATAGCGGTGGCCTCAATTTCGGCCATTTCCATCGCCTGGCGGGCTGCCGCAAGCGCCATGTCCGAGCAGGTCTCCCCATCGGCAGCGATATGCCGCCGGCAGATCCCGGTACGCTCGCGAATCCACTCGTCCGATGTTTCCATCGACTTCTCCAGATCCTTGTTGGCCACGACTTTTTCGGGGAGGTAAGCACCCGTGCCGGCGATTCGCGAGTAGGTCATAGATTCGGTCTCGTGCTGATTCAGCGGCGCAGAAAGGCTGCGATTTCGCGTAACGTGGGATAGTCGAAGATATCACTAATATCGAGTTTGCCGGGATAACGCTCATCGATCGCCAGTGCGATCTCGGTCAATGTCAGTGAGCTTACCCCGATCTCAAACAGGTCATCCTCGGGCCCGATCGTGCGCTCTTTCGAGAATTCGCGGCAAATCAGCTCCAGTTCAGCAACCAGCGGATCGTCGTCAGTGGGCTCTCCGACCGCCTTGGGTGCCATCTTTTCGATGACAGCGTCAAATTCGCCATCCAGGTAGGAGTTCAGCAGCGCGGCTCGCTGGACCTTTCCACTCGTGGTCTTGGGGATTTTCCGCACGGGAATGACGTGGTCAACCTCGAGGCCGGTTTGCTCACCGATTCTTATGCGCACCTTGTCGGAAAGGAGCCGAAACGTATCCATGTCCCGCTTAAAAAAAGCAAACACCAGCAATTCTTCGGTCTGACTATCCCGAGTCCTGGTACCACCGACAACGACCTTGCCAAGGTCCAGACCCTCGACCTCCGCAGCGATTTCTTCGATGTCGTGCGGATAGTAGTTTTGGCCATTGACGATGATGATGTCTTTTGAGCGGCCAGTGATGACCAGTTGTTCGTCAACAAAAACACCACAGTCACCGGTTCGCAGCCAGCCGTCGGCCGAGAACAGCTCTTCGGTTGCTCCCACATCGTCGTACACGCGCTCCGTGATACTGCCGCCGCGAAGCTGGATATTCCCCACCTTGCCGTCGAGCAGCAATTCATCCGCATCATCGACGATGCGAATATCGACATCACGGATCGCACTGCCGACCTTGACGAAGCTGACCGCGTCCAGGTCGCCCAATTCGGCCGGTTCAAAGGCGTCGCCAACCCGCAGGGAGTGCCGGTGCACAATGATCCTCGAGTACTCGTCGCCCACCTGGGGCATCGTAACGCCGACCGTCGCTTCAGCCAGTCCGTACACGGGAAACATGGTGTTTCTTTGCAGCCCGTATGGCGCCAGGGCGGCAAGAAATTCTTCGCACAATGAGTACGAAATCGGCTCTGCCCCGTTGAGTATCAATTTAACGCGAGACAAGTCCAGATCCGGAAGCCCCTTGCGTTCAAACAGTTTCAGGAAATGCTTGTAGCCAAAATTCGGCGAGCACAACTGCGTTGCGCGAAGTTCAGCCGCCTTTATCATCCACAGCAATGGCCTGCGAACAAAGGCATTGGTGTCCATGACTGCATGATTCATACCCGCAGCCAAGACGCTGAGATGGTAACCAATCAAGCCCATGTCATGCGTCAACGGCATCCAGCTCAGGCTTTGATCAGCATCAGTCCACTGCACCCCCTCGACAATCGCGCGAATATTCGTGCATAAATTACGATGCGTCAGGCACACGCCCTTCGGGTCACTCGTCGAACCCGAGGAATACTGGATGAACGCCATGTCGTCGGGCGACGCGGCAAACAACTCACCGTTATCGCCAGGCTCAACATCGCGCATCAGCGCGGTCCGCGTCCCCAGAGTCGCAGTGATGTCGCCCAGCTGCTGCTGTTTCGAGAACTCCAGCAGGCGCTCAAGCAAATCGGACTCGGTAAACAGGGTCGCTCGCCGCAATTGCGACAGGATTCGAAACAACTTTTGGCGGTGCTCGTCGCTGATGCCGACAGCGACCGGAACGGGCACAATGCCACCAAGTATCGCCGCCCAGTAGGCGACGACAAAGCGCTCATTCGACTTGCTGAAAATGACGAGCTCGTCGCCCTGCTGCATGCCTCGGGACTGCAGCGAGCCAAGCAACGCGCTCGCACGATTCCAAAGCTCTGAAAACGTCATCGTGCTCTCGTCGTTTTCACCATCGATGAAACGAATCTGACGGTCTCTGTTTCGTGCCGCAGCAAGCAGATCTGTAAGCGTGTCGTAGAGTTGCATGGCTTGTATGCTCAAAAAGCAGGCGCAATATTACATTGACCGGCGGCGAACCGATACTGCAAACTCAGCTCGCTGAGGCGCCGGCAAAACACGATGAGCAAGAACAAACCTGTAGACTATCAGTCGGTCGAATCCCGCCGCAGCTCCCGCTCGGATCGGCGCATGACGCCCATGCGCCGCCTGTATTACTTCCTCGGCATGCCGGTACTTCGCGCGGTCACCAGACTGCTGACGATGAGCTATCGCTTCGAAACCGTCATCGGAGCGGAGAATATCGAGCCTTTTCTTGGTGGCAAGGCAGTTTGTGCGCCCGCGTACTGGCACCAGCATCATGTTCTGTGCTCTGGCCTCGTAAGACAATGGATCAAGCGCGGCTTCAAGGCCTGTTTTCTGATCTCCGGTTCGGTCGACGGCGAGGTTCCCGAACGAATCGCGCGTGCCTATGGCGCAGAAGTCATTCGTGGATCGGCCAACGAGAGTGGCACCCTCGCCTTGCGTGATCAACATGCAATGATGAAAAAAGGCTACTCGATCGTGACGATGGCGGACGGTCCACGCGGCCCAAAATATGAGATCAAGACCGGCGTGATTGTCATGGCGCGCGTCGGCGGTGTGCCCGTTCTTCCGGTCGCCTGTGCGGCCGAGCGCGCCTGGTACCTCGATCGTTGGGACGATTTCATGATTCCAAAACCCTTCAGCCGCGTCATACTGGCGGTAGGTGAGCCGTATGCGATTCCGCGAGAATCGCGTCTTGATAACGTGGAATCGCATCGGCTGAACGTTCAGGAAGCAGTCATGTCTCTGATGAGAGAATGCGAAGATCGCCTAAGGGCGAACTGAGGGTAGTTTCGATGGCAAATCCCAAGAGCCGTGCCACGATCCGGATGTGGCAGGGCTTCATTGTGCTCCTGGGCACGGCAGTACTGGCGGTTGCAACGATGGCGGAATCGTCGCTGACGCCCCATTCCGCAGAGTACAAGGTCAAGATAAGCGTGCTGGGCGGGCAGCTCGTAACCGAGCTTAAGTCGACGCAGACAGGCTATGTGGCGACCCACGTGATCAGACCTACAGGTATGTCACGCATGTTCGCACGCGGTACGATCAGCGAGAGTTCGGCATTCGATACAGCTCCCGACGGTGTGCGACCAACAGAGTATTCGTCCAGCGACACGATCTCGCGCGACAAGACCAAAGTATCAATTCGTTTCGATTGGGAAACGGGAGAGGCTCGCGGAACTGTCAATGATGAGGACCTTTTGTCCGTCATGGATACGCTCGCTCATGACCGTGTCTCAATCCAGTACGAATTGATGCACGATCTACTGAACAATGAGCCGAGCACCGAATACACAATGTTCGAAATTGATCGCCTGCGGACCGTGAACGTGCGCAACATCGGTGTGCGAAAAGTCAAGGTGCCTGCGGGCGAATATGAAGCGGTCGGGATTCAGCATCAGGCTGAAGGATCCAAACGCGTTACGACGCTATGGTGTGTGGAGGAACTCGATTATCTGCCTGTGATTATTGAGCAACACCGCAAAGGCAAACTCCGGGTTCGCGCCGTTCTCAACAAGTACACACCTGCGGCGGGCTCCACGTAGCCGATAATCAGACCCGGTCGAATACCTGCACAACTTCCATCTCGTTCACATCTTTACGCACGATAGAGATCGTGCGAATCAGGCTGCCGCCCTCCTGCTGCAGCCGATACGTTTCGATCAGCTTCGCACCGTCCTTGTCGAGCGTCTCAATGATGTAGGAATCGCCCTCCCATCCGGAGACGCGATCTGCCATGACCGGCCCAACGTTTATCTGCCGTTTCTCGCCGAATCGGTATTCCTCGACGATCGCGCGATCAAAGCTGATGAACAACCCGTATTCGGTCTGCGTGACTTTCAGTGCTTTGCCGGTCTCGAGAAACACGTGCACCAAGGTGCCATTGGATGATCGTTGCCGCGATCGTTTCGGCTTGCGCTCCGGGCCCAGAACAATGCCCTCTATGCCGCCCGCCGCCTCCATTTCGGCCTCGCTGATGCGCCGCACCGTATCCTGACTGTCGACTCGTAGCCGCCATTGACCTGACAAGTCGACGCCAGCAGGGACATCGGCGCTCCGGGCGACGAGTTCCTCTTTCGTTGCACATCCACAGACAAGCGAAAGTACAGCAATCGTTGCGATTATGGGCAGCCTCACTCAGGTGCTCTCATGAACGACAAGTATCAGGCGATGCATCTTAGACACCCCGGTTTCAGAATGGGCAACATACACAAATTCCTGACTCTTCGACAGCGACGACGAGGCGCTCTGCTATGTACATGCGACTGTGATTGGCTCCGCGAACATCACTTGTCCGGCAACGGTATGAAATCGCTTTCGCCCGGAACTTCACCGAATCGTCCGTCCCGCCAATCCCGCTTTGCCTGCTCCAGACGCTCACGGGAACTGCTGACGAAGTTCCACCAGACGATACGATCGCCTTCGAGCGCAGCACCCCCGCAGATCATTACGTGGGCTTGCGTCTCCGCCTGGATCGTCGCTTCGGCGCCATCGATGAGTACCGCCAGGACGCCGGCCGAGATCGTATGTTCATCAAGGCCGATCTTGCCATCGACAACATATACGGCCAGCTCGTCTGCAACCGGGAGTTCGAGGCTCGCACCAGAATCCAGTTTGGCCTCGACGTAGAGCGTTTCGCTTACCGTTCGTACCGGCGAGCTTTCGCCGTACGCCGAGCCGATAACAACACGAATTTCTGCGCCATCGCGGCTAATCAGCGGAATACCGTCAGCGGAATAATGCTCAAAGCGCGGCTCTGTCTCCTCGTATTGCAGCGGTAACGCGACCCATGTCTGCAGACCGTGCAAGCGCTGCCCGCTGGCGAGCAATTCCGGGGAGGCCTTCTCGGAGTGAACGATGCCACTACCGGCCGTCATCCAGTTGATTTCGCCCGGACGAATCGGCTGTACATAGCCCAGACTGTCGCGATGCAAAATCTCGCCCTCAAACAGGTACGTGATTGTCGCGAGTCCAATGTGCGGATGCGAACGTACGTTGACGCCTGCACCCGGTGGAAACTCCGCGGGCCCCATGTGATCGAAAAAGATGAATGGGCCGACCCGTTGTCGACGTTTGTCAGGCAAGGCCCGGCGAACCGTGAATTCACCAAGGTCTTTCGTTGCAGGTTCAATTAGCAAGTCGATAATCGCAGAGTCATCCATTTGCATCTCCAGAGGTCAAATCGTCGCCGCAAGACTGCGTGCAAAAGCATTGCCTCGCGTTACGAGAATATCGTTCAGACAGAGCCAGTCTTTAAGTGCATGCAACTCGGTTGCAAGGCATTGGCAGCAGCCAGGTCGGTCGATGCCGTTCTCTTCGTGGGCACCAAGGACGAGCAGACGCTTCGATTGCCGATCGGCTTTTAGATCAACTCTCGCGACGATGTCATCGCCGACACGAAACGGCAGCACATAGTAACCCCACTTGCGCTTGGGGGCGGGAACGTAAATTTCGATCCGATAATGAAAATTGAACAAGCGCTCGGTGCGTGGCCGAAACCACACGACCGGATCGAACGGTGACAGCAGAGAGGCACCTCTTATAGTCCTCGGCAAACGTGCTGCCGACGACAGAAAAGCAGTCTCACTCCAACCTTCGACCTTGACTTTGGATAATGCCCCGGCATCGACAAGATCCTGTACGAGTGGCGCCGTTTCTCTGGGCGACATGCGGTAGTAGTCGGCAATATCATGCAAGGTCGCGATGCCCAGGGCGCCCGCGGCCAGTTTGAGCAGCTCACGTTGCGCGTCCGTGCTGCTCAATGACCGTTGCAGGTGGTGTCCGGAGAGCACGCGTTCGGGCAAATCGTAAACGCGTTGGAAATTACGCAGACGTTTTGATACCGCAAGTGATCCCCGTCGAAGATGATAATCGAGCGCCCATTTTGGAATCGAACGATGCCAGTCGCCGGGATTGCGTTTTGGACCCGGTGCCGGCGGCAGCTCGCTTGCAGTCAGCGCGCCATCTCGTTGCACTTGTTGCAGTACGGCATCCAGATAGGCGTTGCGATTGCGCAGCTTCCTGATCGGGTTATTCTTGTGCATCTGGTACGCTTGGCGCCGGTGCGCAAGCAGTGGCCAGCTGCTTGCGGGCACAATTGAAGCCTCATGTGCCCACTGCTCCGTGTAGTCGCCCTTGTGATAGACAAATCGCTCGAAGCGAGCCTTGTCGTACGCTCCCAAACGCGACCAGAGCACCAGGAAGTGAGCAGGCATCAACACGTTGACGAAGTCGAGTTGTAACAGGCCAAGCGAATCGATCACCCGCCTGAAGTGCCGTGCGTCGGGGGACCCGTTGGGCCGCTCGCGATCGAATCCCTGTGCGGCCAGCGCAATGCGCCGCGCCTCAGCCGCCGATAGTCGAGTCCGTCGCATCTACCCCTTAGGTCCCATTCAGCTGTCGTAGAGACCGTTGGCAATCTTGCCGGCGGCGACGGAAAGCCGCCGATCAATCGAGCTCGTGTATTCGGTCGATCCTACATCATCGAGAAGATGCCATTCGCCAGTGCACTCCACTGCTGTAAGCGTCATGCACAGCCAACCACGGCGGTCCGTTTCCATGTAACGCAGATTCGGATTTAGCTCGAGCGTCGCGTCCCTGACCGCGCCCGGGTGACGCTCCGGCAGGTACTCGGCGAATCCCGGCGACGTAATCGATGTCGTCACGAACTCCACCGCGACCGGATCATCCTCTCCCTGCAGGAGCAGGTTACCGGCAATCGAGGTGTGCAGATCACCGCTTAACACGATTGGATTCGTCGCCATCTCCTTGAAGTCGGCGAGCAGATCCTCCCTGGCCGCGGCGTAACCGTCCCACGTATCGAGCAGTAATGGCGGGTTATTCTTGCTCATCACGATGTTGTTATCGAGTACTTCGCGCGGCATCATGGACGGGCCGTCCGGGTCAATCAGCGGTTCAAGATCCGGCGCTCTTACAGGAGAAACGAGCACCTGCTGCGCAACGACCTGCCAGGTCGTGTCCTGCCCACGCGACAGCGATTCACGCAGCCAACGCTCCTGCCGTTTGCCGAGCAAACGGCGCCCGGAGTCGAAAAGAACGCGATGGATCTCGTCATTTTGCATGCCGGCTGCCAAAGCGGGCTGCTTGTCACGACCGTATACGCGCGTATCGAGCATCGTCAATGACAGCAGATCGCCGTAGCGAAACTCCCTGAAAATCTTCGTGCGCTTGCCACGAGCCTCGCCACGTATTGGCATCCACTCGAAATACGCCTGTATCGCGGCATCGCGACGTTTGCCCCAGCGTCCTTCGCCCGGATCATGGTTGTGCGCACCGCCCCGCCAGCAATCGTTGGCGATTTCATGGTCGTCCCAGACAGCGATAACCGCGTGCATGGCGTGCATCGCCTGCAAATCACGGTCGGTCTTGTATTGCGCGTGTCTAGAACGGTAGTCCGCGAGCGAGGTGATTTCATGGGTCGGGCTTGGGATCCTGCCGAGTTCCTCGGCATGCTCAGTTGCGTACTCACCCAGACCGTACTCGTACAGATAGTCTCCAAGATGAACCACGGCATCGAGATCGCTGCGATTGGCGATTTCGCGGTACGCGTGAAAATACCCTGTGGGATAGCTGGCGCAGGACACGACTGCGAAGCGCGCTGCCGAGACTTCGCCTACAGGAAGCGTTCTGCTTGCGCCAAGCGGTGATGCGATGCCAGCCACCACAAATTGGTAGAAAAGTTGCGTGCCGGACGGCAGGCCACGTACGTCGACTTTCACCGTGTAATCACGGCGCGCGTCAGTTTCGACATAGCCGGACCGCACGACCACGCGCATCGCCGCGTCAGTCGCGACCTGCCAGTCGACGCGAACAGACTCACCCTTGCCGCCGCTGACCCGGGTCCACAGGATCACACCGTCTGCAAGCGGGTCGCCGCTCGCTACACCGTGTTTGAAACTGTATGGACTGGCCGCATCACCGCGCCGAGACTTCAACCCAAGCGCGGCGAACAAAATTCCACTGACAAGCAGGTGCACAAAACGACGGCGTATCACTGTATCTCCGGGCCCTTGATCCGCTACTATTCTGACGTCATTGCATCATACGCACCGCATACCATGATTCCACTACCTCGCGTTTACATCATTTTCCTTGCGCTGTTCGCACACGCGGGCTGGGCTGGCCAAGGCGACGTCGAGGGGCGTTGGCTGAGCGGCGACGGCGATGGATGGATCGAGATTCAGCTTGTCGGCAACAGCCTGATCGGCATCGTAGCGGGCTCTCCGAACACGAAGGAAGGCGATCCACCCCGATATGATGACAAGAACCCGGATCCGCGCCTCAGAGACCGTGCGCTCGAGGGCATGACGATCATGTCGGGTTTCGAATACTCCGGGAACGACAAATGGACCGGTGGCACAATCTACGATCCGAATAGCGGCAGAACCTACAAGTGCACTCTGACCCAGGTAGATCGCGATACGATCAAAGTCCGGGGCTATATCGGCGTGTCGTTATTCGGTCGTTCGGATACCTGGACCCGCGACAGGAAATAGCGTGGAACTTACGCACCGACAATAGCGTCGGCTTCGATTTCGACGAGCATGGCCGGATCGATGAGCCGCGTGACTTGAACCATCGATGTCGCAGGCATCACATCACCAAATGCTTCCTGGTGTGCGCGGGAAATTTCTTCCCACTGCGTCATATCGGTAACGAACATCCGCGTCCGTACGACGTCCCGCATACTGCCACCGGCTTTTTCGAGTGCATCCTGAATGACCCGAACACACTGTTGCGCCTGCAAGTACGGATCACCCTCGCCGACCAGCTTGCCGGCGGCATCGACGGCAGCCGTACCTGATACCGCGATATAGGGTCCGACCCGCACGGCGCGCGAGTAACCCACAACAGGCTCCCAACGTGCACCTGAACGAATGTGTGTTCTCGTTTGATCGTCTGGCATTCGAATCCCCTATTGATAATTAACTTTAATTTATTATTGTTACTTACTGTTTTAATTAGATAATTGTCTTCTAATAGTCATCAAGAGCCAGGCGACGGATAACGCGATATAGGCAGCGGTCGCTGTCCACATGACGCCGGCCGCCACGGCAATTTCAGAGGTAGCCTGCAGACTGGCCACGCCGGCCGGTACCACGAGCAGCAGCCTCAACATCTCCATACGCAACGCGTTTGGCCTGCCCTCGTTTATAAGACCCAGCACATACAGCAGCACCCACAACATGAAACATGGAATCGCCACCCCTCGCGCTCCGACCGTCACGAACATCTCGGCGATTACAAGGGTCACGACCAGGGCCACGAAAAATTGTGCAAGCACATAGCGCTGTATCGATTGAGGCAGGACCGGATCGAATTTCTCGAACGTGGTCAGATCGGAGCGGCTTTTGGGGAAGTTCGCTTCGACATCTGCAGGCCGCCAACCCGTGCGACGAAACCAGACGCCAAGCTTGTCCTGCCATCTGTTTGCCCTGACCGCGTCAAACCACAGGTAGTCATAGACCTGCAGATTGGCCCAGAACGGGTTCCAGTTAGCCAAGGGCTTGCGAACGCCGAATACCACCGGTTCGTCATCACGCTCGTCCTCAAACGAGCCGAACATCCGGTCCCAGAGTATCAACATGCCGCCGTAGTTCTTGTCGATGTAGCGCTCGTTCTGCGCATGATGTACGCGGTGATTTGACGGCGTAACAAGTATGTAGTCGAGCGGCCCCAGCCGCCTGACGACCTGTGTGTGCACCCAGAACTGGTAGATCAGGTTGACGGCGTTGACGATCAGCAATACCTCGAGCGGAAACCCGATCAGGAACAGCGGCAGATAGAATATCCAGCCAAAAAGAAATCCGCTGCTGGTCTGCCGCAGCGCCGTCGAGAGATTGTAGTCCTCGCTTTGATGATGCACAGCATGTGCCGCCCACAGAATCGAGATCTCGTGGCTGAAGCGGTGAAACCAGTAGTAACAGAAGTCCCAGGCGAGTGCTGCGACCACCCATAGCGTAATGCCGCGTGCTGATGCATCAAACCAGGTGAGCGGCATATCGAGCAATGCGAAGTTCTCGAGCACAAAGCCCCAGGCCAGCAGCGGCAACAGTCGCGTGAAATAGCCAAACGTCCCGTTAAGTATCCCGATACTCAGACTGTTGATCGCATCATTGGGGCGAAAAAACCCGCTGCCCCGCACCCGATCGATGCTGAGTTCGATCAGGATTGCGAGCAGGAAAAACGGTACGGCCATGGCGAGCAGATCCATGCACCAATAGTAACGCCATCGGCCCGAGGTGCGGTAAGCTCCGCGGCGGGCTCCGCTGAGAGAAATCAATGATCAATCCAGCCGAACTTGAGCTGTTACAGCAGGCGCTGGCGACATTGGCGAAGGGCTATGAGAAGTTGCCGTCGTTCACGGCGGAATTCGACACCGACGCGGCGGCGCAGGTATTGCAGTTGGTCGCCGAACGCATGCACGACAACTACCCGTACTATCACCCACAGTACGCCGGCCAGATGCTCAAACCACCGCATCCGGTTGCGCGCATCGCTTACGCGATGTCGCTTTGGGTCAACCCGAATAACCATGCGCTCGATGGCGGCAAGGCAAGCTCGGCACTTGAGAAAGAGTGCATCGTCGAACTCGGCCAAATGTATGGGTGGGATGCGCCGCTCGGCCACCTGACTGGTGGCGGCACGATGGCCAACCTCGAGGCCCTTTGGGTTGCCGGCCGACTGCACCCCGGCAAACGAGTGCTCGGCTCAAAGCAGGCGCACTATACGCACAGCCGGATCAGCGACGTTCTCGGCTTGCCGTTCTCTGCGGTGCCGGTTTGCAATGATGGACGTATGGACCTGGCAGCAATAGAAGCCATGCTCAAGGCCGGCGACGTCGGAACCATTGTCGCAACGATTGGCAATACGGGCCTTGGCGCGGTTGATCCTCTTGGAGAAATTCTCGGGTTAGCGAACGAGTACGATGCGCGTGTTCATGCCGACGCCGCCTACGGTGGTTACTTCGGTTTGGCAAGTGAATTACGCGACGAAACCAGGGCGGTATACGACCGCCTGCCCGAGGTCGACTCGATCGTTGTCGATCCGCACAAACATGGACTCCAGCCGTACGGCTGTGGGTGTGTGCTATTCAGGAACGCGGATGTCGGTCAGTTCTACAAACACGACTCGCCGTTCACGTATTTTAGTTCCGCCGAGTTGCATCTTGGAGAGATCAGTCTCGAATGCTCACGGCCCGGTGCATCTGCGGTCGCCCTGTGGGCAACGCAGCAGTTGTTTCCGCTGGAGAAAGGCGGGCAACTCGCGCAATGGCTCGACCTTGGGTTGCTCGCCGCGCGGGATTTCTGGCAACGACTGGCTGACAGCGAGCACTATCAACCATTGATGCAGCCCGAGCTCGATATCGTGGTGTATGCGCTCAATGCTGCCGATGCGAGGCAAGCGAGCGACAGGGCTCGTCGCGTGTTTGCCCTGGCAGCCGAAAACGACCTGCACCTCGCACTGATCGAGTTGCCAGTCGGTCTCGTACAGAGCTATCTGCCGGAGCTGGAGGCTAATGCAGAGACAATGACGTGTCTGCGCTCAGTGCTGATGAAACCCGAGCACGGGGCCTGGCTCGACAGAATTATGACGATACTGGAAGACTGCGCAGTGTGCGGGTCGCGATGAAGCCGATATAGAAACAGGCGAAGCCGCCGATCATTGTCGCCATCAGGTAGGCGAACGAATTCGCGATTTCGTTCCGCTGCAACATTGTATGCAGCTCCATGACCAGCGCAGACAAGGTCGTAAAGCTGCCGCAGAATCCGATGGCGAACAGCAGGCGGTACTGATCTGGAACGATCCCTGCCTCGTTGAACCACGCTGAACTCGCGACGAGATGCGCGATAACCCCCATCGCCAGGCAACCAGACAAATTGGCACTGAGTGTGCCCCAGGGAAACGCGATATCCCTTTGCAACATGACGTTGAGCGCAAATCGGGCCATTGCGCCGAGTGCACCACCGATGGCAACGAAGACATACGACCAGAGGACGATTCTCATTGTCAGGTGATGCCGAGCCGTGCGCGTGTCGCGTTGTATTCCTCTGCCATGCGCAACACGAGGTCGCTAGTGGGCAGGATTTCATCGATGTTACCAACGCCCTGGCCCGCACTCCATATATCGCGCCAGGCTTTCGCTTCGGCTTTGTCACGTTTGCTGAAGTCCATTGCAGCCTTGTCGCCTTCGGGCAGATTGTCCGGATCAAGCCCGGCACTGGCGATGCTGCCCTTCAGATAACTACCGTGCACGCCCGAAAATAGCGATGAGTACACGATATCGGCGGACTTGCTGTCGACAATCATCTCCTTGTACGCGGGCGGCGCATTCGCCTCCTCGGTCGCAATAAAACGCGTGCCGATGTAAGCCAGGTCCGCGCCGAGAGCCTGAGCAGCGAGCACGTCAGCGCCGCTCGTCATGCACCCTGCGAGTATGATCGCACCGTCGAATTCGCGGCGAATCTCTTTGACGAGAGCAAACGGGCTTGATGTGCCGGCGTGACCGCCGGCTCCGGCACAAACCGCAATAATGCCGTCGACGCCTTGCTCCATCGCCTTGCGTGCATGACGCAGGTTGATCACATCATGAAAAACGAGCCCGCCATAGCCATGCACGGCCTGCACGATCTCGGCAGGCGGGCGCAAACTCGTGATGATGATTGGCACCTCATGCCGCACGCAGGTTTCCATGTCCGCAAGGAGTCGAGCGTTACTCAGATGCGCAATTTGGTTGACGGCGAATGGTGCCACCGGCTCATCCGGATGCGCTGCCGAATACGCAGCCAACGAGTCCTTGATCTCGCGGATCCACTCATCGAGTACTTCTTGCGGCCTTGCATTCAGTGCGGGAAACGAGCCGATGATGCCGGCTTTGCATTGCGCAATAGCCAGGGCGGGATTGGAGACGATAAACATTGGTGCCCCGATCAGGGGCAGTCGCAATCTGCCGGCAAGTGCAGCGGGTAATGACATCAGAATCTCCGAATCAAATCAGGGTTGCTCAAGCATAAAGCTTGATTCACAGTCGGCGACAAGGACGTCGTCCGCAGCTCGACGAACCTCGCCTTTGAGGATCACCAGCCGGCGCCGTTCGTTGGCTATCCACCCCTTGAGCTTGAGCGCTTCGCCGACTCTCGACGCTTGCCTGTAACGCACTTCACAGCGCGCTGTGTGCGCCTTGCGGCCCTGCTGGTACATGATGTTCGCCGTCACATCGTCCAGGGCGGTGTAGATGATGCCGCCATGCACGGTATCTTGAAAACCAACATGATTCTCGTTCGGCGTAAATTCAGCAGTACAAACCGCGCCGTCAAAGTCGAACTGAATTTTCAGACCGATCGGGTTTTCCTGGCCGCAGGCGAAGCACATCGGCGCAGCTTCTATCGGGTCGGACATTGCTATCTTCCTCAGGGGACTTGTTGCTGTATCGACAGCTCGATGTTTTTGTTTTCGGCGGGCTTGACTATTTGCGTTGCAAACCAATCACCGGGTTGTGCGCTCGGCTGACCGGAAACAGATACCCGGACAATGAGCTCAAACTCAGCAAAGCCGGACAATGAGCGTCCCGGGA
Source organism: Gammaproteobacteria bacterium (assembly GCA_029862045.1). Lineage (GTDB taxonomy): Bacteria > Pseudomonadota > Gammaproteobacteria > Steroidobacterales > Woeseiaceae > UBA1847. The sequence continues at coordinate 140,786 of JAOTYE010000007.1, read as the reverse complement.
CCATTGACTCACGATCGCCAAGTTCGACTGTGACCGGCAGTTCGGACAATCGTCTGCGCGCTACCGCAATCGGCGGTACGGGCTGCGCCGGGTCGCGGGCAATCACGAACACAGTCGCTTCGACTGGCAGCGAGGCGGCGGCGGCATCCGCCAAGGAAATACTGGCGCGAACGACCACTCCCGGATCTTCGATCGGCGCGGGTGTTTCGGTTGCCACTGGCGCCGGCTCACCACGCCACTCAGCGATGCGCTGTTGCAAAATCCCCTGAATTTCCGCAGGTGGATTCAGGGCGAGCAATCTTTCCCAACGATCCGCAGCGAGTTCCTGATCGTTGCGATTGAAGGCACCGATACCGCCATAGAACAGCGCTTGCGGATTATTCGGCTCGATGGCCAGTGCATTCTCGAACAGCGATGAGATACGCCCGTCGATGCTGGTGCCCGTGCTTGCAAGCAGTGCCTCACCCAGCGACACAAGTGTTTGTGCGTCCTCTGCAGATTCAAGCTGCACAGCATGCTCAAAGGCTTCGACGGCACCGCTGTAATTTCCCATCGTCATGTAAGAGCGGCCCAGCATCTTCCAGCCGTTGAGATCATCAGGATTGTTGGCCAGCCTTGCTGCCAGGTCTCCGACTACAGCCTCCATCTCCGGTAACGCGTCTGCCGCTGATGGCTGGTCGGGTTTCCCCTGGTAGTAATAGAGACCCGCTGACATCCCCACGACGAATACGACTGCAACGCCGAGCAACGGCGTCAGACCCTGTTGGTGTCTGTATAAAGGCCAGACCGCGAAGCCGACGGCAACAAGGCTCATTGCTGCGAGAAGAATCCAGAGCGTCATCCGTGTCAGACCTCGCCACTTGAATTGTCGTCAATCGGCAAAGCCATTCGCCGGCGTAAGATACGCCACAGCACCAGGGCGCCGCCAAACAATAACAATACCGGCGCCATCCAGAGTACCAGTGTCTTGCCGCTTGCACGGGGCCGGTACAACGCAAATTCTCCATACCGATCGACGAGAAAATCGTAAATCTGCTCGTCGGTCATACCTTCGCTGATCATGCGACGGATCTCACGGCGCAGATCTGACGCAAGGAACGCATTCGAATCCTTGAGCGTCTGATTCTGGCACTTGAGGCAACGTACTTCGTCGATGATCTTTTCGTAACGCGCCTGCAGTTCAGGGTCGTCGAAAGCCTCGCCGGTATCAATCGCATACGAAGATGCCGTGAACAAAAGTAAAATCAGGACACCGCTCAGAATTTTCATTGCTTGTTTCTCGCCGCTTCAATCCGTGGCACGAAGTGTTGTTCCCACAATCCCCAGCTCAACGGGCCGAGTTGTTTGTATAACACCGTTCCATCCGCGCCGATCAGGAAAGTTTCGGGTGCCCCATAAACCCCCCAATCGATACCCACTCTGCCGTCCTCATCGTAGGCCGAGTCGAGGTAGGGATTGCCAAGTTGTTGCAGAAAGCGCTGTGCTTCCGCACGATTGTCACGCCAATTGAGTCCATAAATCGGAATTGCGCCGGACTCAGCCAGCTGCATCAGAAATCCATGCTCTTGCCGGCAACCAACACACCAGGTCGCCCAGACATTGACAATTGCCAGCTCATTCGCGTAGCTCGCCGAGCCGACGGTCCTGGTCGGATCGGTCACCGACGGTAACTCGAATTGCGGCGCTGGTTTCTGCAATAACGGCGACGGCAGTTGGCTCGGGTCTTTGCCCAGCCCAATTACGAATATCGGTATCAGAATCGCAAAAGCGATCAGCGGCAGGAGATAACGTGACACTATGCTGGCTCCGTCGCCGCCATCGAAGCTCGGGACTTGTCTGACGCCGTCGCCCGATAGCGCCGGTCACTTGCAGCGATCAATCCACCGAGTGCCATGACCAGCGCCCCGAGCCAGATGAAACGAATCATCGGCTTGTACTGGATACGTACGCTCCAGGTGTTATTGCCGAGCTGATCCCCCAGCGCGATGAACAGGTCTTTGTTCCAATCTACATGTATGCCAGCTTCCGTCATCCAGTTCTTCTGCACGAGGTACTGACGTTTCTGTGGACGAACCTCGCCGACGAAATCGCCGTCGCGCCGAATCTCAACGACGCCTTCGACTGCGGCGTAGTTGGGTCCTTCAACGTCCAGCAACTCACGGAGCTCGAAGCGATGCCCGGCAACCTCGAGAGTTTCTCCCGGACGCATGGCCATATCGGTTTCCACGTTGAAGGCGGAAACGAGCGTCACGCCGAGAATGAACATGCCAACACCGAAATGTGCAACCGACATTCCGAGCACGGCCGGTGTGATACGCGCAGTGCCTTTGGGACGCCGCCACGACCGCAACGGATCGAGAATCGCCGTTCCCATAACCCAGAATGCCGCGATGGTGCCAATGCAAACCATCAGGCCGAAACGGCCGTAAAGCAGGCCCGGAATCAAAATACCGATTACCACTGCCACGACCGCAGGCACCCGCAAACGTCGGGCAAGCAAATTCTCCGGCTGATGCCGCCAGGTCGTGTGGATGCCGATTCCCATCAGAAAGACAAGCGGCAACATCGGAATTGTGAACGCAATGGCATACCACGGTGGACCAATCGATATTTTGCCTGCGTCCAGGACTTCGAAAACCAGCGGCGCAAGTGTGCCAATGAATACCACCGTCGCCGCAATGACCAACAATACATTGTTCAGGAGCAAGAATGTTTCGCGCGAATTCGGCTTGAAACCTGCGTCAGTGTCAAGCGTGGGCGCACGCCATGCATACAAGGTCAATGCGCCCAAGATCACAATGCCCAGGAAGGCCAGAATAAAAATGCCACGTGTTGGATCAGTCGCGAACGCGTGCACCGATACGATGATGCCGGAGCGAACGAGGAACGTGCCGAGCAAACTCAACGAGAATGCCGCAATTGCGAGCAGTAAGGTCCAACTCTTGAACAGTCCGCGCTTCTCGGCCACTGCCAGCGAGTGAATCAACGCTGTGCCGACAAGCCATGGCATGAACGAGGCGTTTTCCACCGGGTCCCAGAACCACCAGCCACCCCAGCCGAGTTCGTAATACGCCCACCAGCTGCCCAACGCGATGCCAAGTGTCAGAAAGATCCACGCTGCCGTCGTCCACGGCCGCGTCCATTTGGACCACTTCTGATCGAGGTTGCCACTTAACATCGCGGCGATCGCAAATGCGAACGCGACCGAGAAACCAACGTAGCCGACGTACAGCATCGGCGGATGAATAGCCATCCCCGGATCCTGCAAGAGAGGATTCAGGTCAGCACCATCGGCTGGCGGCATTGCAAGACGCTCGAACGGATTCGACGTCAGCAATGCGAACAGCAAAAAACCAACGGAAAGCAGTCCGAGCACACCGATGACCCGGGAAATGAACGTGTCGGGCAAACCGCGGCTGTAGCGACCGACTGCTACAGTCCAGCACGACAGTATCAGTATCCACAACAATACGGACCCTTCGTGCCCGCCCCACACTGCGGCCACCTTGTACATTGTCGGCAGCGCAAGTTGCGAGTGATTTGCGACATACGCAACTGAAAAATCACTGTGCAGGAACGCCCAGGTTAAGCAGCCGTAAGCAACCACTACGAAAACAAGCTGTCCAACAGCTGCAGTTCGCGCCGTCGACATCATTGCGACGTCATTGCGGTGTGCACCGACGAGCGGCAGGATGCCCTGCAGCAGCGCCAGAGACAACGCCAGTATCAGCGCAAAATGACCGATCTCGGGGATCATTGCGAGGGGCACTCCAACGGGCCTTCACTCAGTCCCGCTGTCTGATCCGTCACATGGTCAGCCATCGAATCGGCGACTTCCGGTGCCATGTAGTTCTCGTCATGCTTGGCGAGAATCTCATCCGCGACAAAGACGCCGCTATCTTCCAAGCGTCCGTGTGCGACGACACCCTGACCTTCGCGAAACAGGTCGGGCAAAACGCCCGTATAGCTCACGTCCAGGTCGCAGCGCAGGTCCGTCACCTTGAAAGTCATCTCAAGCGAGCCCTCTTCGCGCTGCACGCTGCCGTCACGTACCAGCCCGCCGACCCGAAAATTCCTGTTGTCCGGGTACTTGCCTTCGGCCACCTCGGTCACACTCACGAAGAACATCATGTTGTCCTTCATGGCCTGCAGCGATAGCGTGGTTGCGATAGCGACGCCGGCCGCCACCAGGCCGACGGCGAGCATACGCTGTTGTCTCGGTTTCATTGCGTGTCTCCGAGCGCTTTGATGCGCACTTCAATGTCCCTGTAGACCCTGCGTTGCCGCAATCGTGCGCGCCATTCGCAAATAACAAAAACGAGTGCAGCCAGTATGAAGCAGGTCCATACGTAGGCACCGTATCCGCCCATTGACAATCCTTCCATTGACTAAGTTCCTCCAGACAAGACCAGTTCTTTCACCCAACGCGTGCGACGTTCGCGAAACAAGACTTCCGCTCTGACACGTCGCAGCAACAACGCGGCAAACAGGAAGGTAAATCCAAGAATCATTGCAAGCAGCGGATACAGCATTGCCACGTCCATCGCAGGGCCGCCCTTCTTCACCAGCGTGGGTCCCTGGTGCAGGGAACTCCACCATTCTACGGAAAAGTGAATGATCGGCACATTGACGGCGCCGACCATCGCCAGCACGGCGCTCGCCTTGTCCGCTTTGACCGTGTCGTCAATCGCGCCTCGCAAGGCCATGTACCCGAAATACAGAAACAGCAGGATTAACTCCGACGTTAGTCGAGGATCGCCCCACTCCCACCAGGTGCCCCACATCGGCTTGCCCCAGATCGAACCGGTAACAAGCGCGAGAAATGTAAACCAGGCGCCAAGCGGCGCCGCGCCGGCGGCAACCGCATGCGCCAGCTTGATGCGCCAGATCAGGCCGATGGCCGCGCTGACGGCCATGATCATGTACGTCATCATCGACAAATAGGCGGACGGCACATGGATGTAAATAATCCGAAACGCGTCGCCTTGCTGATAGTCCGCCGGCGCAATGAACAAGCCTGCATAGACGCCATAGGCGACGAGCAACAGGCCAGGCACGACGAACCACGGCACCATGCGTGCCGCAAGGCTGTAAAAATGTGGCGGCGACGCCAACTTATGTATGAATTTCCACATGGGCGGGGATTCTACTCGTTACTGATACGTAATGCGGCAGCCGTTGCGAACGGTGCAAGCGATAGAACTAACACAGCATAGGCGCCAAGAAAATAGAGACCACCCGCAACACCGTCACCGGCCGCCACCAGAGACACGGTTCGGGCGCCGAAGATCAGGACGGGCATCGCGAGTGGCAGAATCAACAGGCTCAGGAGCGCCGTGCCACGATGCAGCCCGACGGTTAGCGCAGCACCGATCGATCCCAACAGGCTCAGGCTGATCGTACCGAGCAGCAACGTAATCATCAGGAACCCCGTCACGGACAACGGCATACGGAATGTAATGGCAACAACCGGGGACACCAGCACGAGCGGCAATCCGCTGGTCAGCCAGTGCGCGATCGACTTACCCAGTGCCAACGCGGTCAATGGCAACGGACTCACGAGCATCTGATCGAGGCTGCCGTCTTCAAAGTCAGACAGGAACAAGCTGTTGAGTGACAGCAGCATGGCCAACAACGCCGCGACCCAGAGCACGGCGGGCCCACTGAATTCGAGTTGTTCGGGACTTGGACCTACAGCGAGTGGGAACAGCGTTGCGACCATCGCAAAAAAGAACAGCGGATTGAGAATATCGCCCGGGCGCTTCCACGCGAGCAACAAATCGCGGCGTGCGACGCCGAGCATTGCCGTGAAAAGTCCAGGGTTCTCGTCGTAATCGGTCATCGCAGCTCGATCTTCTTCACGTTGGAGCCGATCTCGACGTCCTGATGCGCCGCCATGATGCACATGCCGCCTTTTTCGAGGTGTTCGTCGGTCAACTTCATGACAAGCGCACGACCTTCACGGTCGAGATTGGTGAACGGTTCGTCCATGAGCCATAGCGGCGCTTGTGCCAACATCATCCGTGCCAACGCGACACGACGCTGCTGACCCGCCGACAGCGATCGAACCGGCAGCCGCTTAAGCCGGCTGATATCGAGGCGTTTCACAACCTCGTCGAAGTCCGCGCCGGATTGCGGCCGCAAATGCGCCTCGAACCGCAGGTTTTCGACCAGTGTCAGGTCGGCCTTGAGACCGACGCGGTGCGCCATCCAGACCAGCGCGCCGTGAAATGCCTGCCGCTGTACTCGCACCGGCTCTCCATCCCACAGGATTTCGCCCGACTCGAGTGACAACAGGCCCGCTATTGCCCGCATCAGACTGGTCTTGCCGCTACCATTGCGGCCCTCCAGGAGCAGCAATTCGCCGGTATTTAGCGCAAAACTCAGCCCCTTGAACAAGCACCTTTCACCACGGAACAGGGTCAGGTCGTTTGCCGATAACTTTGCAGTCAATGCCTTACGCCTCGTCGCCGAAGGCAGACAGTATGTAACGGATTTTTAAACACTTTTTGTTATCAATAGGTTATGAGTATTAATTAATTTACTTTCCACATTCTTGCCGCGTCTCTTTGATTTACAAAGAAACTCTCTATTGCGGTTTACAAGCAATTGGTGGCAAACGTAGACTGATGGACCCGGCCAAAAAACTACAGTCATAACGGCCGGGCCCAAGAATAACGAATAGTACGCGACTAGGCGTCTGCGAGTAATACTTATGGACTTAGGGGCGGCTGGCCTTACAGAACAACCCTTTCGAACCCACGGCAGGCCACTGTCGACGGTGCCGTATGCGTCTCACGAAGAGGCGCTCAAGGTCCTGGAAGATACCTACGCAACACACAATGGACTGAGCCTGCTGCAGGGACCCACCCTCTCCGGCAAATCGACGCTGATTCGCCGTTTCGTCGATACACTGCCCGAGGAGTGCTCGATCGCTGTTATCGACGGCAAGGGACTTAATACGACGAGTTTGCTCGAAGCCGTGCTACGGCAGTTCGGCTACGTGCTTGATCACAGTTCGCCGAACGAACTGCTGGGACTTTTGAAGGTTTTTACGATGCAACAAGCCGCATCGCATGAACCACCGTTATTGATTATCGAAAACACCGATGCGCTCAAGGCAAGTGCGCTGCGCGCGCTGTGTGAACTCGCAGATCTTGAGGTTCGTGGCACCAGTGCTCTGAAGATCGTGCTCGTTAGCGATCGCCCGCTGTCGTCCCTCATCGAAGCACCCGCAATGGAGCGTATTTCCAGACGGCTCAAACACGATTTTCATCTGCGCCCGATGACCAATGAAGAGGCCATGCACTACGTCTACACCAAGCTTCGTGCAGCAGGCAGTGATGTTCCCGAGTTTGTGTTCCCGATCGCCGTGTGCACCGAGCTCTGGCGGGCATCAGGTGGTTGGCCCGGCATCCTGGATCGCATCGCCTTGTTGTCCCTGGCAAGAGCAGAAACGCTGCCAGTCCCGCAAGAGCAGGTTGAACGGCCGGTGCTGCCGCAAGGCACCTGGGATGACCCCGAGATTGGCGAGGCTGGGCAGCAGTCCACGGAGGCACCGGCAGCGCCGTCGCTGTACGTGTCACATGACGGCGAGACATTACGTGAACTGACATTCGATAAGTCGCGCTTGCTGATCGGCCGCTCCGAACACAATGACATTGCGATCACGAGCAAATTCATCAGCCGCCATCATGCGCTGCTCGTGCGTCATGGGAGCGCGACTTTTCTAATGGACCTGAATAGCACGAACGGCACATTTGTGAATTCGAAGCGCGTATCAAACCATGTGCTGATTCACGACGATGTCATCACGCTCGGCAACCATCGCATCAAGTTCAATGATCCGCATGCGACCAAGCGTGGCTCGCTTGAAGGCCTGGAGTTTACCGATACGGCCATCATGAAAACGCTCGAGGATATGCGCAAGCTACTCGCGCAGGAGAACACCGAGATTCTTCCCGCGCCGACAGAAAACCTGCCAACGTCGGGCGTCTAGGAAAAGAACTTCTCTTTGAAGTGCCTGCGGCACATCGAGACATAGCGGTCGTTACCGCCGATTTCGATTTGTGAGCCTTCCGTAACCGCGTTACCACTCTCGTCAAAGCGTACGACCATCGTGGCTTTGCTGCCGCAGTCGCAGATTGCCTTGAGCTCTTTGAGGTTGTCCGACCAGGCCAGAAGGTACTTGCTGCCCTCGAATGGCTCACCCTGAAAATCGGTGCGCAGCCCATAAGCCAGAACCGGGATGTTCAGTTTGTCGGTAACCTCTCCAAGCTGAAACACCTGTTCCTTGGTCAGAAACTGCGCTTCATCGATGAGTACACAATGCAGTGGATCGTCCTTGCCGTGCTCTTCGACGACGGCGAGCAAGTCGTCTTCTGGCCGAAATGTCGTCGCTTCCGATTCAATGCCGATTCGCGACGTCACTTTGCCGGTGCCGTAGCGTTTGTCGAGTTCCGGAGCCAGCACCAGCGTATTCATGCCACGCTCCCTGTAGTTGTAGCTGGATTGCAGCAACGCCGTGGACTTGCCGGCATTCATCGACGAGTAATAGAAATACAGCTTGGCCATGCGGCCGATAGTGCCGCATCGCGGCGTTTATCTCCAGGCGCCCCTGGACAGGGAGCGGGATTCTAGCGGCGCATCAGATGCGTCAGCACGCGGCGCAGATTGCGCCGTTTCGGTTTGGTGCAGCCGGCGCAGAGCGAACGCGGCGTATGCCGGTGCGAAACGATTTGCGGTACCGGCGTAACCCGCCCCTGCCGCAAGCAGCTGCTGCAGATCACGAGGTCGGACATCAGCCCGATCAATCGGTAGTCGACATTATTACGTGCAGGTGCTGCGGCCATGGTGCGTCTCCGTGGGACCCGCCTTGTTGTCCCAAAACGCACGAAGAATGTCTAATAACTCGTTGGTTTACATAGAAAACTGTGACACGGTTAACACTTCCTCTGCGAAGCGGAGCGGCTCGACAAGACTGGGCAAAAAGAAAGGGCCCGATCGGGCCCTTTCTGGTCTGGCTAAGTTTCAAGCAATTAGGCGCTGTGTTCTCCTATTCCGAACGCCACGTTGCCCGTGCATACCAGAACACGCCGGGTACGTCGTGGGTCGTAGCGTCGAAACCGTTCAGTGCACAGCTGAAGCACGCTGGCGGATCTTCATCCAGCACATTGTTGATGCCGAGCGTCAAGGTCAGCTGTTCGTCCAGTGCTGACGGCCGCCAGGTGCCCTGGAGGTCCAGGTAGATCGTGCTGTCGATCGAGTTAGTCTCGGCCGGCTCGTTCGAACACAGACCCAGTCCGTCAAGACCGAGACCGGCACATGACTCCGTGACTGAATCAATGTAGCGCAACGTCGACGATACAGCCCAGTTATTCCTGAACAGCTCAGCAATGATCGAGGACTTCATCTCGGGATACGCCTGCTCCGGGTCACCCGTTTCGGTACCTTCCAGATTGACGTCAACAAACCCGGTCGAGGTCGGAATGATTGCCGTGTATTTGTCCAGAACCGTCGTCTGCCAAGTCAACGACAGCGTGCCCGCTGAGAGCTCGGGGCTCTCGTACTTGATGGTCAAGTCATAGCCGGATGTTTCGATTCCGCCGATATTGGTGAGCTGGTTCGAAAACCCGTTGATGACACCGCTCCCCGTCCGCGAAATGGCGTTGCAGAGCCCCGGATCGAGCGTCGCAACGCAACCTGCCAACTGAACCTCTGCGTCGAGCGCCTGAATGGCTCCGTCCACTTCGTGATCGTAGTAGGTTGCTTCGAAGCTCAGTGACTCGATCCAGTCGACGTTCTCCGCGAAATTCGCGTCCCAGACAAGACCGATCATTGTGCTGTCAGCCTCTTCCGGAACCAGATCGGGGTTACCACCTGTAGTCACCGAGATCTGCGGATTGGTCTGCACGTAGCTGCCATCACCCGGTACACCCAACGCGATACAGTTCGCGATCGTCGCCGCATCTGCGGGTACATTGCCCGGCACCGTGCCATTAAAGTCAGAACACGGATCGTCCAGGGTCTGATCGAAACGCGCCGACGAGCCGAACAGTTCGCCGATACCCGGGTCCCGCAGCCCTTCGGCGACGGATGCACGTATCAGGAAATTGCTGACCGGTCGATAACGGACGCCAAACTTGGTCGTCGTATCGCTGCCGAATGTGCTGGAGTCGGAACTACGGAACGCCAGATTGAAGTCCAGCAGCTCAGCGCCCGGGGCATCCGCGAGAATCGGTATTTCAAGTTCAAGATAGAACTCGTCGATGTCGATCGCGCCACTGGTCGGCGAGGACGGCACACCTGCCGTTTCCCCGGCGGTGACAACTGAATCAGGCTGGAAAAAACCATCCAGTTCACGGTGCTCGAGACCAGCCGCGAAGGCGAGCATGCCAGCAGGCATCTCAAACAGATCGCCCGTGATATTGGCTGTAGCCAGGAAAAGTTCCTGTTCGCTGACGTCCTTCTGTATGAAGCCGACATAGTCGAGCATGTCCTGGGTAATCGTGCCATCACCGTTGCCCTGGCCGCCGAAGAAATTGAACGGCACGCAATCACCCGTGCAATCGGCAATGGGGCCCAAGGCCCGCTTCAGACGAGCCGAGTTGTAGCCACCCCGCTTGATCTGATCGGCACGATTTTGCGATGTGGCGAAGTTGATATCCCAATAGAACGGGCGGTCGGCTGCCTCGAACTCGCCGGTGAACCCGCCACCGACATAGAACGTATCAACATTCTGCTCGAAGATACGCGGGCCGCCTTCGATGGGTCGGCGCCCCATGAAATACAGCTGATCCTCGGCGTTGATCGAAAATCCAAATGGGTTGTATGGATTCGTCACGTCAATCGAGATCGTATCCATCAGGTTGCCGTTACCGGCGTCCGAACCGATGAACAGGGGTTCGGGCGCAGCCTGGTTCTTCGACTGACGATTGTTGAACAGTGCCTTCGCATAGAACTGCACGTTGTCCGCAATATCGTATTGTGCCTGACCGTAAATATTCGTCCGTTCGCTCGGCGTCAGGACCAGATTGAACTGCGAGAAGTTGAAGCGATCTGCCGTGGTGAACGGATGGAAATCGTCACCCGCACCGCAGGGATCCAGGGGGTCATAGAAAGGCATACCTATCACGCCGTCATTGATCGTGCAGTCCACGTCCGTACCCGTGTTCGGGTCGTTGAAGAAAAACCGACCTTGCGGTGTTCCCGAGCTTCCGCCCTGCCCTGTCGTGACGAACGGTATAGGCGTCGACGACTGTCTTCGATCCCGCGCACGGATTTCCTGCGAATCGGTGAAGCCGATGTTGAGGAATGTGCTTGAACGATCAGTGACCGAACCCAGAGAGATGCTGTACTCCTGCGTCTCGCCGTCACCTTCGTCATAAGCGCCGGTGTAGGCAGAGATCTCGAAACCGTCGAAGTCCTTTTTGGTGATGATATTGACAACGCCGGAAATCGCGTCGCTGCCGTAGATCGACGATGCACCGTCTTCCAGGACTTCAATACGATCAATGATGCCGGTCGGTATCGTATTCAGATCAACCGCGGACGACACGCCACTTGCGGATGAACCATTCACCCAGCGGACACCATCGACCAGAACCAGCGTTCGTTTAGAACCCAGGAATCGCAGATCGACCTGCGACGCTCCGGCACCAATGCCACCGCCGTCGGGCGGGAAACCGAAATTACCGCTGCTGTTGAAACGAGTGTTCAAGGCACCACCCGAGGCAGACAATCTCTGCAGATAATCGCCTATCGACGTGAGCCCGGATCGATCGATGTCCTGCTCGCTGATTTGCAGAATCGGCGAACTCTCCTCTAACGGACTTTGACGAATGCGTGAACCGGTAACGACGACTTCCTCAAGCGCTTCGTCGGCAGCCGCGGTTTCCTGAGCCTGAGCGACTTGAACCGTTCCGGTTGTAAGAGCTAAGGCCAGGGATACACACAGTGTTCCGGCCTTGGAGACAAGGTATTTCATTATTTTTCCCCCTCGTTGCAATGGTTGAACTCGATCCGTTGCAGGTGTTGTGAAAAAGCTACAAACTGGCAGACATCTGCAAACGAAATTCTGAGTATCTGCCGCGGATGGACCGCGGTCGATTCCTCAAGTTCGTCTTTTGTGGTGAGTCTACACCCATCGGACAGCAATTGGGACAAGGAAAAGCTCCGAAAACCTGTGTGGCAAAAACAAGACAACGCTGTGGAAAGCCACGATTGATGTAGTGAAATGGCTCGTCTAACGTATGCCCAAGTGAGCGAGAAGGACGAGAACATGACCACTAATATCGTGTTAAGAGTAGGTATTGTCGCGCTGTGTCTTGGGCTATTCGGCTGCGAGCGACCAGTCAGTTACGCCGCCGACGTGCAACCAATACTTACCGAGTCCTGCGGTAATTGCCACGATCGGACTGGCGAAGGCTCCGTCGCGAGCGGCTTCAGCGTGAACGACTATGACAACGTCATGCGAGGAACAGATCTTGGCGTCGTCGTCATTGCGGGTAGCAGCGACTCGAGCAACCTGTATCGGGTAATCGCAGCGAAGACGGAGCCGGAAATTCGTATGCCGCCGCACCATGAGCAGTCCTGGGCCGAGGGGCGCGGGAAACCGCTGTCGGAGGAACAGGTCGCTATCATCAAACGCTGGATTGACGAGGGCGCGCAGGACAACTAGCGGTCGCGTCTGCCAGTTCGTATTGGTGCCCAGGGCCGGACTCGAACCAAGTAAGGTAGTGCACCTGAGCTTCTGACTGCAGTTAAGACCAGCATGTATGAGATAGCCGCGACGCATTCCAGATCGAAGAGGATTCGGGGAAGCTACGTGGATTGTCAGCGTGCCATAACGGCGAGTCCGCCTGGCGCAAGACGGCGGCCTCCGGCCGCAGTCTTGGTGCCCAGGGCCGGACTCGAACCGGCACGTTCTTTCGAACAGCGGATTTTAAGTCCGCAGCGTCTACCAATTCCGCCACCCGGGCGTGCGGAGAGAAAAATGGAGGCTAGGGTCGGAATCGAACCGGCGTCCACGGCTTTGCAGGCCGCTGCATAACCACTCTGCCACCTAGCCTGAGGTTAGCCCGGCGTGAAGCCTTGAACTGAAGCTAGCACACCGCTGAGCAGGCGTCGCAGTATACAGTCCTGCCGGTCAGAATCAATTTGCGTAATGCACGTATTATCACGCCAGAACTCGCATAATATGGCCATGCGCAACTCCATCGTGTCGATTGCCTGCGGCGCTGCCGTGCTGCTGACCGGCTGCTCCGAACCATCAACATCACTGGGCCCGGCGTTTGAGCCGCTCGCTGTTCCGGCCAGGGGCTATGTGACGGCGCCGCGGCTCGCGGGCGACAAAGACGGAAAAGTCATTTTGAGTTGGCTGGCGCCAGGGCCGGATGGGACTGCCCTGCAGTTTTCGAGATTTTACCGAGACAATTGGTCTCCGGTGACCACGGTCGTGGAGAATGTCGAGATGTTCGTCAATTGGGCCGATCTGCCCTCGGTTGTGCCGCTCGGCGGCAATCGTCTTGCTGCCCACTGGCTCGTTAAGCGGCCCGGCAACGTATATTCCTATGACGTTGCGTTCGCTCAATCAAGTGATAACGGCTTTTCGTGGTCGAGCGCGATAGCACCCCACGACGACGGCACACCGACGGAACACGGTTTCGTTTCCATATTCCCGCACGAAAAAAAGGCCGGCCTGATCTGGCTCGACGGCCGCAACATGGCCAATGAACACGATGGAGGCGATCCGGCCGCAACTGGCATGACCTTGCGAGCAGGATTCATTGACGACAAGCGTGCACTGCACGATGAGCAACTCATCGATGCACTGACCTGCGAGTGTTGTCAAACGGATGTCGCGATCGCGGCCTCAGGCCCGATCGCGGCGTATCGCGATCGTACAGTTGAGGAGGTTCGCGACATTTCGGTTGCGCGATTCGTTGACGGCGCCTGGGCGTCGGGCCGGACGATTGCCGAGGACAACTGGAAGATATCCGCCTGCCCCGTGAACGGCCCGTCGATCGTCGCTGGTGGCAGGTTTGTTGCCGTTGCGTGGTTTACGGCTGCCGTTGAACCGGTGATCCGGCTTAGCACGTCGAGCGACAACGGTGAGACGTTCAGAGATCCCATTGATGTCGTTACGGGCGAGACGTTGGGTCGGGTCGGTCTCGCCCTACTTGACAGCGGCGATGTCGCAGTAAGCTGGCTGCGGACCGGTGCTAATGACAGCACCGAGGTACTCGTCCGTCGCGTCGCCCGGAATGGCTCAATGGGCCCGGTCCTGATAGTTTCTACATCGGCGGCTTCGCTCGCCGTGCCACAGATGGTGAGATTGAAGGACAGCCTGATCTTCGCCTGGACCCGGACCAAGGACGGCGAGCATCGCGTTGCGAGTGCCCGATTGCCGATTACCGCACTGACGCAAGCGAACTAGGACTGCTGCTGAAAACGCGAAAGGCCGCTCAATGAGCGGCCTTTCCGATTTTGGAGCGGGTGATGAGGATTGAACTCACGACCCTCACGTTGGCAACGTGATGCTCTACCGCTGAGCTACACCCGCATGATTTACCCGCGATATTCCGCGGAGGGCCGAGATTTTAGCCGCTTAAGGCTCGCTGTCAAGGCTAATGAACGGCCATGCCGCACGCAAATAGACGGCCATCGACCAGATTGTCATGCCCGCCGCCGCCACCAGCAACACAAAGCCTATCCCGTAGATGTCAAAACCCAGGAACTCATTCTGGTAAACCATGAAGCCGATGCCGAACATCTGCAGCACTGTCTTGATCTTTCCTGACATGGTTACCTGGACATTTGCGCGCTCGCCGATTGTCGCCATCCACTCCCTGAGCGCCGAGATCGTGATCTCGCGCCCGATGATGATCATGGCGATGATGTCGACATACCAGAGTGGGTCGCCCTGCACCAGCATGACCAGCACGATCGCCACCATGAGCTTGTCCGCCACAGGATCCAGGAACTCACCGAACTTCGACATTTGGCCGAAGCGCCGTGCTACCCACCCGTCGAGAATGTCAGTAACCGCCGCTATGCCAAACAGAATTGCCGCGACTGGTCGTGCGTGCTGCATCGGACTATAAAAGAGCACAACCACCAACGGTATCGCAGCGATACGAAACAGCGTCAGAAGGATGGCGAGATTAAGTTTCAAAGGCCGGGTCGCTTTTTCTTAGTTTTGTCCGTCCAGATGCAGGTCATTGTATATCGATTCGGCCAGGGATCGACTGATTCCCCGCACTTTGCTCAGATCATCGACGCCTGCCCCAATGACACCCTGCAAGCCCCCAAACTGTCGCAATAGCTCGCGGCGCTTCTTCGGCCCGAGACCCGGGATTCGCTCAAGCCGCGATGTGTTACGCGCCTTGGCGCGCCGCTGGCGATGGCCCATGATGGCGAATCGGTGTGCTTCATCGCGTATTTGCTGAATCAATAGCAGCGCCGGCGAGTCGGATGGCAGTTGCATAGCTCTCGTTTCGCCCGCCATGAACAGCCGCTCTGCCCCGGGCTTACGGGCCCGCCCTTTTGCAACAGCAACGACCTTGAGCCAATCGAGGTCAAGCTCATCGAGCACCGTCATGGCGGCGGCGAGCTGTCCTTTGCCGCCATCGACGAATAGAACATCGGGCATCGGAACCTCGCCCTTTTTAGCACGGGTATATCGGCGCCGTAACGCCTCAGCCATCGCAGCATAGTCATCCCCGGCCGACTCCGGACTCAGGTTGAAGCGGCGGTAGTCGCTTTTCAGGGGTCCTGCCGCGTTGAATACAACGCACGACGCCACCGTCGCTTCACCCGACGTATGGCTGACGTCGAAGCACTCGAGACGTTCGGCAGGCTCGTGTATTTGCAACGCCTCCGCGAGCGCAGCAAATTGTTTTCGTATCGTCGCATTGCTCGCAACCTGTAAATTCAGACCCTGCTCAGCATTCGTTCGGGCCATCTGCAACCAGCGCAACCGATCGCCGCGAACCCGGTTCTTAATCGCGATCTTGCGGCCCATTCGTTGGCTCAGCTCCGCTTCGAGCAGCGAACCATCGTCAATTTCACAGTCCAGAATAATCTCGGCAGGCGCATCTCGGCCCAGGTAATACTGTGCAACAAATCCATTGAGTATCTTCTGTTGATCCGCCGCGCCCGCAAGACGTGGAAAATGATCGCGGCTGCCGATGACGGCGCCGTTACGAATAAACAACACGGTTACGCAGTGCATCGCACCATTTGACGCGAAACCCAGGATGTCGAGATCCTTGCGCGCAGACCGCGAAATCAATTGCCGCGCCTCGATTTCCTTCAGGCGCGCTATCTGGTCGCGGAATCGCGCAGCTTGTTCGTATCGCTGCGCGCCTGACGCCTCGTCCATCCGTTCGACGAACGTGTCGATAACGCTCTGGTTTCTGCCTTCCAGGAATTCGATAGCCGTGTCGACATCCTGCGCGTATTGCTCCCTGCTAATAAGATCAACGCACGGCGCCGTGCACCGTTTGATCTGATACTGCAAACAAGGCCGCGTGCGATTACTGAAATAACTGTCCTGACATTGTCGAATCAGGAACAGTTTCTGTAATTCGTTGAGAGTTTGGCGAACCGCGCTGGTACTCGGGTAAGGACCGAAGTAGCGGCCCTTGCCTTTGCGCGGTCCACGGTGAAACTGCAGCCGCGGAAAACGATGCTTGGTTGATACATAGATGTACGGGTAGCTCT
The DNA here is from genome assembly GCA_029862045.1 of Gammaproteobacteria bacterium. GTDB lineage: Bacteria > Pseudomonadota > Gammaproteobacteria > Steroidobacterales > Woeseiaceae > UBA1847. The sequence goes on along the minus strand of JAOTYE010000007.1, from coordinate 124,061 downwards.
TGTCATCGCGGAGAATGACGTTGAAGCGTGGCTTGTGTTGTTTGATCAGGTTGTATTCGAGAATCAGCGCCTCTGCTTCCGTATTCGTTACCGTAACTTCGACATTCGCGACGAGTTCCATCATGGCTGCCGTCTTTACAGAGTCGTGCGTGCGGTGGAAATAACTCGATACGCGCTTCTTCAGGTCACGCGCCTTGCCGACATAAATGATTTTGTGCTTAGCGTTGAGCATGCGATAGACGCCCGGCCGATGCGTCAGACTGCGGAGAAAAGACTTCTCGTCAAATGTACGTTCGTTGCTCACGTTGCTATTTGTCCAGCAACCCCTGTGCCTTCGCAAATACTACTTCGAACATCTCGGTCGTTAGCCGGCGCGTATTCGTGTTGTAGCGGCTGCAGTGATACGAATCCAGGAGTCGAATGTTACCGAGGTCATGTACAGCCGCGTGTGCAAATTTGAAATCCGCCTGCCTCAAGACGAGCGCCTTGATGATCGCCCGATGTGCGATTCCACCCAGCGCAAGCACCAGCGATGACTCTGGCAACAGCGTTAGTTCGTTCGCAAGAAACGTGTTGCACGTGTTGATTTCGGCACCTACTGGCTTGTTGTCGGGCGGCAAACACTTCACGGCATTCGTAATGCGACAGTTCGTCAGTCGAAGATCGTCATCGGCTGCCAGCGATTCCTGGCGTGTTGCGAAGCCGAACTTGTGCAACATCTGATACAACAAAATGCCGGCGTGATCGCCGGTGAATGGTCGCCCCGTACGATTAGCACCGTGCATGCCGGGCGCCAGACCCACGATCAGAAATTCAGACTCCGCATCGCCGAACGGCGGCACGGGCCGGCAATAGTAGTCCGGGAATCGTTCGCCAACTGTATCGAGGAACTCAGCAAGTCGCGGGCAGGCGCGACAGTCCTTGTCAAAGACTGCCCTAGTCATCCATGTGCCGAATTACGGCGTCACCGAAGCCGCGTGTGCCAACAAGCGTCGCACCCGGAATCAACTGCTCCAGTTCCTGTTCGACCTCTTTCTTGTCGTGCGGCCTGTCTTTTCGAATCGGCTGGTAAATCGCTTCCCGCAATCTCGCCAGATCAAACGTTAATTCGCCGTGGGCAATCGTGTTCGCGACACCTTTCATGACGCTGTCTGCCGCTTCGGTCCAGCCCATGTAGCGGAGCATCATTTCCGCCGACAGAATCAACGAGCCCGGATTCACGCGGTCCTTGCCCGCGAAGCCCGGTGCCGTACCGTGCGTTGCCTCGAATACAGCCACCGAGTCACCAATGTTCGCGCCCGGCGCAATGCCGATACCACCCACCTGGGCAGCCAGCGCGTCCGAAATGTAGTCGCCGTTGAGGTTCATTGTCGCGATGACGTCGTAGTCTTCAGGCTTCATCAGGATCTGTTGCAGGAAGTTGTCAGCAATAACATCCTTGATGATGATCTCGCGGCCGGTAACCGGGTTCTCGAACGCAAGCCACGGTCCACCATCCTTTTCCACGGCACCAAACTCCGCCCTGGCAACGTCATAGCCCCATTGGCAAAACGCGCCTTCGGTAAATTTCATAATGTTGCCCTTATGGACAAGTGACACGGAACGGTAGTCGCGTTCCACGCAGTACTGAATCGCTTTGCGAACAAGCCGCTCGGAGCCTTCGCGCGATACGGGTTTGATACCAATACCCGAGCTCGCAGGGAAACGAATTTTTGTAACGCCAAGTTCGGTCTGCAGGAAGTGAATCAGCTTTTGCACTTCCCGCGATCCGGTCGGGTACTCGATCCCCGCGTAGATGTCTTCAGTATTTTCACGAAAGACCGTCATGTCGACGAGATCCGACTGTTTCATCGGCGTCGAGACCCCCGGAAAGTAGCGTATCGGTCGCACACAGGCATACAGATCCAGGGTCTGCCGGATCGAAACATTCAGGGAACGAATCCCGCCGCCAACCGGTGTGGTCAGCGGGCCCTTGATCGAGACGATGTATCGAGTCAACGCATGCAGCGTTTCGTCCGGCAGGTACGACGTTTCGCCATACAGGTCTGCAGCGGCCTGCCCCGCATACACCTGCATCCATTTGATCTCACGGCTGTCGCCGTACGCTTTTCTGACTGCCGCATTGACAACGTCGAGCATGACCGGCGTAACATCAATACCGATCCCGTCACCTTCAATGTACGGGATAATCGGATAATCGGGGACGACGAGTGTATGGTCTCGATTCGCCTTTATGGCCTCACCGTCGGTGGGGACGTTGATGTGGTCATACTGCATCGTGACTCTCATCTGGGGCGGACAACTGGACCGCGAAAGGCGTGCATTGTACCGATCAAACAGGATAGCGATAAGCCTTTCATGGTTACTCCGACGTCGACATGCCACTCATTCTCCTAAACAAGCCCTATCGTGTGCTCAGCCAGTTTCGCGACCGGGATGGGCGCCAGACGCTTGCCGACTTCGTTAGACAAAAGAACGTCTACCCGGCAGGAAGACTCGATTTCGAGAGCGAAGGCTTGCTGCTGCTGACCGATGACGGTCGCCTGCAGGCGCGTGTGAGCCAGCCCAAATCCAGGATCACGAAGACCTATTGGGCACAGGTAGAAGGCGACCCAACGCAGACGCAACTCGCACAGCTGCAAAGCGGTGTCTCTCTGCGCGATGGACCGGCTGCAGCCCGGTCAGCCGAACGAATCGATGCGCCTGCTGATCTATGGGAGCGCGACCCGCCGATTCGACACCGCGTCAAAGTTGCGGATTGCTGGATTGAGGTGGTGCTGGCAGAAGGACGTAACCGGCAGGTCAGACGCATGACAGCCGCTGTCGGTTTGCCGACATTGCGCCTGATCAGATGCTCCGTCGGCCCGTGGTCGCTTGACGAACTGCAGCCCGGAAAAATACGGGTAATCGAAAATAGCGAAGCCTGGGCGCAGCTACGCAGCACCGCAAGCTAGGTTTTCTTGCGTGAGATCTTTGCGTTCGCATGATGCAAGCCTGCAATCCGCATCGCGACTTCCATGGCCTGTTCGTAGTTGAGTCGTGGATCGACGGTTGACTTGTACGCACGCGCCAGATCGCCGTCGGTCAGACCGCGTGCTCCGCCAGTGCATTCAGTAACGTTCTCGCCCGTGAGCTCCAGATGCACGCCACCCAGATAGCTGCCCATTGATTCATGGACACGAAAAGCCAGCTCCAATTCGGACACGATGTTGTCGAAACGACGGGTCTTGGTGCCGTCCGCCGTGCTTTCGGTATTGCCATGCATGGGATCGCAAACCCACAGCACCGGCGAACCGGTCTCCCGTACAGCGGTAATCATGTCGGGCAGGCACTCCTCGATCGCTTTCGATCCAAAGCGATGAATAAGCGTCAATCGTCCCGGTTCGTTATTCGGATTCAGGACCGATATCAGGTCCTGTAGCCACTCTCCGGTCATGCCAGGGCCGATCTTGATGCCCATCGGATTTGCGATGCCACGAAAATACTCAACATGCGCGCCGTCCATCGCAGCGGTACGCATACCGATCCATGGAAAGTGAGTCGTCAGGTTGTACCAGCGTTCGCGACGATCGAGGTATCGCGTCTGCGATTGTTCGTACAAGAGATGCAGTCCTTCGTGAGCCGCGTATATATCGGCGCGTTGCGTCTTGTGTACCGCTTCGCCCGAAATCGTCTCGAGGAAATCAAGTGAATTCGATATCGACTTGACGATCTCATGGTATTCATCGGCCATCGCCGAGTGTCCTACCCATCCAAGATCCCAATATTCAGGGTGATGCAAGTCGGCGAAACCACCATCGATCAATGAACGAACAAAATTCAAAGTCAGCGCGGCTCGTTCGTAACCGCGCAGGATCATCTGCGGATCGGGGATGCGGTCTGCGGCAGTAAACGAGCTGCGATTGACGAGATCACCGCGAAAACTCGGTAATGAATTACCCGCGCGAGTCTCGGTGTCGGCGGAGCGCGGTTTCGCATATTGACCCGCCATGCGTCCGACCCGGACGACCGGCTTCTTCAGCCCATACAACATGACAAGGCTCATCTGCAGCAGAATCTTGAGCTTGGCGACGATGTTCTCGGACGTGCATTCGTCGAAGGTCTCGGCACAATCGCCACCTTGCAGGACGAAGGCTTCCCCTCGCTGGGCCTTCGAAATGTGATCCTTGAGCGCGTCCACTTCCCACGATGTGACAATCGGCGGCAGTCGGCTCAGATCCGCTACAGCACGATCAAGCGCTGGCTGATCGGGATAGCTGGCCTGTTGCGCGGCCGGCATCCTCTGCCAGCTTGCGGGGTGCCAATCGGTCTTGGTGATGGTTCGGCTCACATCAAATCCTGTGGTCATGCATCAAATCGCGGGCTGCAGGCCCGTCCGAACCGCGAACTATGCCATGCTGCATTGCAATGCTGCAAAAGTTTCTCATGTAATCAGCAGTTTAGCGCTGTGTGGAAAGCTCGCCGGGACATAGGCACAATGCGCGCCATATTCCCGCCGCTCGACCGGCGGTTGTTGATTTCTGGAGCAGACTTCATGCAGGACATACTTGTACTGGGCGCCGGCAAGATCGGCGTGCTGATATCCGGCCTGCTCGCCGAGTGTGGCGACTATCGCGTTCAGCTTGCGGACTCAAAACCCGGTGTCGCGGCCGAAGTTGCCAATGCTCATGGCAGCGCCGATATCAAGGCATTTGAACTCGATGCCAGTGACAAAACGGCGTTGACGAAGCACGTGCGCAAGCATAAGCCCATCGCTGTCGTCTCGGGCCTGCCCTATTTCTGTAATCTGGCCGTTGCCGAGGTTGCGCGCGCTGAAGATCTGCATTACTTCGACCTGACCGAAGATGTCGCGGTCACCGAGGCAGTGCGCAGTCTTGCCGCAGGGTCGAAAAAAGTCTTCGCTCCACAATGCGGGCTTGCGCCGGGATTCATCAGTATCGCGGCGAATGAGCTGATTCAACACTTCGACTCACTTAAGTCCGTCAAGCTGCGCGTTGGTGCATTACCGCAACATCCGAACAACGTGCTCAAGTATTCGTTGACGTGGTCAACCGACGGCATCATAAACGAGTATGGCAATTTGTGTCAGAGCATCGTGGACGGCGTGGAAGTCGACGTGCTGCCGCTGGAAGGCCTTGAGAAAATCGAGATCGACGGCACGCGTTACGAGGCATTCAACACCTCCGGTGGCCTCGGTTCACTTGGCGAGACTTATGGCGACCGCGTCAATACGATGAATTACAAAACGATTCGATATCCCGGTCACTGCGAGCAGATGCGTTTGCTCATGAATGGCCTGAAACTGAATCATGATCGTGGCACCTTGAAACGAATCCTCGAGAACGCTGTTCCACAAACCCTGCAGGACGTCGTTGTAATCTATGCAGCGGTCACAGGAATTCAGGATGGAGAGTTGCGTGAAGAGAACTACGTCAACAAGATCTACCCGCAAGTCGTTGCGGGCAGATTGTGGTCGGCGATTCAGATGACCACAGCCGCTGGAGTCTGCAGCATTCTCGACCTCGTACTGTCAGAAGCAGACAAGTACGGGGGGTTTGTCCCGCAGGAGCAGTTCCGTTTGAGCGATATCGTCGAGAACCGCTTTGGTCAAATCTACGCGCACGGCGGCACGAATATCGAGTCTGCAGAACTAATTGCGCGAGGCGAGACCGGTCATCAGCGCGTCACCGGAGAGTGAGACAATGAAAAAAATTCTGGACAGCTTGGGCCTTGAGGCCGTCAACGCGGGCACCTGGTACGGCAGTGAAAGCAGCGAAGACACTTCCGCTGAGTTGATTGAGTCCATAAACCCGGCAACGGGCGAAGTCATCGCCAGTGTACGATCTACTGTCACTTCCGAATATGAGACCCTCATTGGACAAGCGGAGGAGTCTTTTCGTGCCTGGCGCAAGATACCGGCACCCGTTCGGGGCAACGCCGTGCGCCTGATCGGCAACGCCTTGCGCGACAACAAGGACGCGCTCGGCAGCCTCGTCTCACTCGAGAATGGCAAGATCAAGGCGGAAGGAGACGGCGAAGTTCAGGAGATGATCGACATTGCCGACTTTGCTGTCGGCCAGTCACGCATGCTGTACGGCAATACGATGCATTCGGAGCGACCACAGCATCGCATGTACGAGCAGTGGCACCCGCTGGGAATCATAGGCACGATCACCGCATTTAATTTCCCGGTCGCTGTCTGGGCGTGGAACTCTTGCATCGCGGCTATTTGCGGCAACGTGAACATCTGGAAACCGTCATCAAATGTTGCGTTGTGTGGCGTCGCGGTACAGAAAATCGTTAATGAGGCACTAGCCGGTATGGACTTACCGCCGGTGTTCTTCCTGTTTAACGACGACTCCAGCCACACGCTGTCGACGAAGTTTGTGGAAGATAAGCGCGTTAATCTCATTTCGTTCACCGGGTCTTGCGGCGTCGGCAAGCGGATAGGCGGACAAGTCACGGCGCGGATGGGCAAACTGCTGCTCGAACTCGGCGGCAACAACGCCGTCATTATCGACGAGCACGCGAATCTCGATATCGCGGTGCCTTCAATCGTGTTTGGCGCGGTCGGCACTGCCGGTCAGCGTTGCACGACTACACGTCGCGTAATCGTTCACAAGTCACGTTACGAGGAACTGAAGAGCGCCCTCCTCAAAGCGTATGGGCAGGTGCGAATCGGAGATCCTCTGGACAAAAACACACTCATGGGTCCGCTGATTAACGAGTCTGCCGTAGAGCAGGTCGAGGCCGCGTGCGCAGCCGTTCGCAATTCAGGTGGCGAAATCCTGTGTGGCGGGGAACGCATTGATGGCCCCGGCCATTTCATTTCACCTGCTATCGCCGTAGCTCAAAACGATTGGGACATCGTCCAGGAAGAGACTTTTGGTCCAATTCTGTACCTGATTCAATTCGATACGCTGGATGAAGCAATAGCGATGCAGAATGGTGTCGTGCAAGGCCTGTCATCCTCGATCTTCACAGATAATCTGCAAAATGCCGAGTACTTCCTGTCGAGCGCGGGTTCAGACTGCGGTATCGCCAACGTCAATATCGGCACATCGGGCGCCGAGATCGGTGGTGCGTTTGGCGGCGAAAAAGAAACGGGTGGTGGCCGTGAGGCAGGATCCGATTCCTGGAAAACGTACATGCGCAGGCAGACGAACACGATCAACTGGGGCTCCGACCTGCCGTTGGCCCAGGGAATCAACTTCGACCTGTAGGAACCCGACCGTAGCCGCATCTTCAGCCGCGACCGGGACGTTCCCCATCTTCATGGCTCGCTGCGCTGCGCTTTACTTCCGATGCGGAACGTCCCGCCCTCGGCTCTAGCCCCGCGTCGGATTCCTACAGCTTCTCGAAGCGGTTTTCGGCGCGGTTCTTTCGGACCTCGCCTGCGGCAAAGACCTGGCCGCTCATGGCGATATAGACGCCAGGTGGCGCCACCTGCGCCGCCGCGACCGCCATGCCGACATTGAACATGGCATCGGTCGACTTGAAGCGCGCCGGAGTCAATGCCCCGGTCAGCACGATGGTTTTGCCGCCCAGGTCCGTGAGGGCATCAGCCGTTTGCGCCATCGAGTCGCTGCCGTGAGTGACCACATAACGCTCGGCATCGTCAGCGGCGATAAAGCCACGCAGATGCTCACGGTCCTGGTCCGTCATGTCGAGACTGTCTTTGTGCAACAACGGTACGATTTCGTAGTCAAAATCTACGAGGCCCTCGGTCAGGATGTGTTCGATCTGGGATTCACCGACCTCGAACTGGCTCAGGTCGTCGAAGTAGATCTTGTCAATCGTGCCGCCTGTTGTAACGAAGCGTATGAACATGCGCGCAATGCTATCATTAGATGATGAAAACCATAGCCCTCATTACCGCCCTGCTCCTTACCTTGTTCGCCGGCGAGGTCCGCGCCGATGGCAAGGTTGTCGTCCTGGAAATCAAGGGCGGCATTGGCGTCGCGACCGCCGATTACGTGATTAGTGGTATCGAGCATGCCGAAGAGACTGCGGCGGAGCTGATCATCATCGACATGGATACCCCGGGCGGATTAATGGCGCCGATGCGAGACATCATCCAGGCGATTCTGGGTTCCAGCGTGCCCGTCGCCACATACGTAACGCCCGCGGGTGCCCGGGCGGACAGCGCCGGCACCTACATATTGCTCGCAAGTCACATCGCCGCGATGGCACCGACGACCCATCTTGGCGCCGCAACACCCGTCTCATTGACCGGCGACGATGCGACGCCGAACAAGCCGCCCGATGAATCACCGGACGAAGAGTCGGAAGATGAGGCCGAACAGGAGCCGCAGTCGCAACCGGGTTCATCGATGGAGCGCAAAGTGCTCAATGATGCTGTCGCCTACATTCGAGGCCTTGCGGAGCGCCATGGACGCAATGCTGACTGGGCCGAAAAGGCAGTACGCGATGCGGCGACCCTGACAGCGACAGATGCACTTGCCGAAAACGTCATCGAGTTCGTCGCCAAGAACCATGCCGAGCTTCTGGAACTCGTCGATGGATATGAGGTAGAAGTCGAGTCCGGGGCAGTGACGCTCGCGACGAGCAGCGTCATCATCGAAGAATACGAGCCGAACTGGCGCATCAAGATCCTTTCGGCTATTGCGAATCCGGAGATCGTTCTGCTTCTTGGCCTGATCGGGCTGTACGGACTCATGTACGAAGGCTGGAACCCGGGCGCAATCGTCCCGGGAGTGGTCGGTATCATCTGCTTGTTGCTTGCGGCGTATGCGCTGCAGGTACTGCCAGTCAACTACGCCGGGCTTGCGTTGATCATTGTGGGAATTGCATTGATGACCGCGGAGGCGTTCGCCCCCAGTTTCGGCGCGCTCGGACTCGGCGGAATCGCGGCTTTTGTGTTTGGTTCGATCATGATGTTCGACAGCGGCGTGCCCGGTTTCGGTATCTCACTCACGTTCGTCATATCGCTGGCTGTGATCGCGGCCTTGCTGATTATTTGGCTCGTCGGTTTCATCCTGCGACTGCGCCGCCGCGGCAGCGTGTCCGGCAAAGACTCGATCATCGGTGGCATTGGCACCGCGCTACACGACTTCGCAGGCGACGGCAAGATCTGGCTTGAGGGAGAAGCGTGGGCGGCGCACAGCAACGTGCCGATCGAGAAAAACCAGCAAGTTTTGGTACTGGCTATTAACGGGCTTGTGCTTGAGGTAGAGCCGTCGACTGTTGCCGATATCGGTGGCGGTGAATTGCAAACTTAGTCATTGATTTACACAGAGGATACTCAGATGCCCTTAACGTTTGTCGGAATTGGTGTAGCGCTATTGGTCGTTATTATCTACAACACGATCAAGATCCTTAAAGAATACGAGCGCGGTGTGATCTTTTTTCTTGGTCGCTTTCAAACAGTCAAAGGACCCGGCCTCATCATCCTGGTCCCAGGCATCCAAAAGATGACGAAAGTCGATTTGCGCGTCATTGTAATGGACGTCCCGACACAAGACGTGATTTCGCGCGACAACGTATCGGTCAAGGTTAATGCGGTGATTTACTTCCGCATCGTCGACCCCGAGAAAGCCGTCATTCGCGTAGCCAATGTATTCGAGGCAACCAGCCAGCTGTCGCAAACAACTTTGCGATCCGTCCTCGGTCAGCACGAACTCGACGACATGCTCGCCGAGCGCGACAAGCTCAACGCCGACATACAGAACCTGCTCGATCAGCGCACAGACAACTGGGGCATCAAAGTAGCGAACGTCGAGATCAAGCACGTCGATCTCGATGAGAGCATGATCCGCGCTATTGCCCAACAGGCGGAAGCCGAACGCGCGCGGCGTGCCAAGGTTATCAACGCCGAAGCTGAGAAACAGGCGGCAACGATGCTTGCCGAGGCCGCGAACATGCTCGCCAAGGAGGAACAGGCATTGCAGTTGCGTTATCTCCAGACGCTAAAGGAAATCTCTAACGAAAGGACGAATACCATTGTCTTCCCACTGCCACTCGAGTTCGTCAAGCCTTTCCTCAAGTTGACTAAGGCGAAGGAATCGTAACGCTGATTTCGGCACCGCCGATATCCGCTCGCCCGATATGGAGTTGACCGCCGTATGACTCGGCGAGTTCTTTGACGACAGCCAGGCCGATGCCATAACCAGGTGTTGACTCGTCGAGTCGTGTGCCACGTTGCAGAAGAGCGTCGGCTGCATCCGCCGGAATACCGGGCCCGTCATCGGCGACGACCAGGATCATGCCGCCACCTTTTGCTGCGCCGGCTGCCGGGCGAATCGTTATCCGCACGCGTTGTTTGCACCACTTGCAGGCATTATCGAGCAGATTGCCGGCGATTTCGAGAAAATCACCGCTATCGCCGCGAAAATGCATTTCGTCAGCGATGTCGGCCTCAATCGTTGGATCCTTGTCGTGGTAGACCTTTTTGAGTCCGTCGATGAGGCGCTCGGTTTCATGCCTGACCGGAACCAGTGTTAACGCAAATTTGTCGGCTCTTGACGTTGCCGGCTTACGTAACTGGTAACGCACGATCTCGTCCATGCGATCGATCTGTTCGTTGAATCGGTCGGCAAAATCATCTGCTTTTCCCTGATTCAACAACGCGCGCATTGCAGCCAACGGCGTCTTGAGACTGTGCGCCAGATTACCAAGCGTGACACGATAACGATCAGACCGGGCACGTTCGCTATTGATCAGGAGGTTCATGTTGCGGGCCACACCGGTCAGCTCGGTCGGGAATTCTCCGGACAGAGATTGGCGCCGGCCCTCCTCGATGGCCACGATCTCGTTCTCGATGCGTCGCAATGGGCGCAACAAACTCCGCAACAACATTGATATCGACAGCAACATGATCAGCGCGACCGCCCCAAACCAGCCGAACAGCTGTCGTCGGAATTGCGCAATCTGGGCGTTAAATGAGTCGAGACTCTCGGCAACCTTGAAGACGAACGGCCGCAACTCACCGTCCGGGAATTCCCATTGCACGGCGAGAGTGAGTGTCAGTAATGGAGTGCCATCGCCAACGGATTCATCAAGAAATAACCGAACTCCACTGCGGGGCTGCCGACCTTCCGGCATGTCGAAGCCAAGCGCCGATCGCGAGCGCCACACGACTGCACCCTGATCATCGCGCAACTCCGCGTAGAGGCCTGAATCGATATTGCCGAAGCGCGGCTCGTGCAGATCCAGCGGCATTTCGAGCGCGCCTTGTTCTCCGGGTTCTGCTGCAGCCAGGAGTGCCATCAAATGCCCGTCAAGAATATCCTGCTGGGCCTGTTCACCGGCGCTGCGAAAAGCGGTATCGAGAACGACGATCGTCACACCGAAAAAGAACATCAGCAACACACTGACCGAAATCAGGAGTCGTGCGCTGAGTGAAGACATCAGTCGCTTGGGCCGCGTTCTAACGCAAAGCGATAGCCTCGCCCACGCAGGGTCTCGATGGGCTTGATCGTATTGTCAGGGTCCAGTTTTTTCCGCAGACGACCGATGAACACTTCGATCACGTTGCTATCGCGCTCAAAATCCTGATCGTAGAGCCGCTCGGTTAACTCGGTCTTGGATATGACCTGCCCGGCACGGACCATCAGGTATTCGATAATCTTGTACTCGAAACTGGTCAGTTCGATCGCCGCATTGTCTACGGTCAGTTCCTGACGTGACATATCCAGACTCACCGGACCCGCCGTCAATGTCGACGACGCCCAGCCACCGCTGCGGCGCAACAATGCGTTCACTCTTGCGGTGACTTCTTCGACATGAAATGGTTTGACGACGTAGTCGTCTGCACCGGCATCCAGCCCGTCGACCTTGTCCTCCCATCGATCACGCGCGGTCAGAATCAGTATCGGGTAGGTCTTGCCCTGATCGCGCGCCTCGCGAATGATGTCGAGTCCCGACATCTCGGGCAGACCAAGGTCTACGATCGCGAGATCAATCGGATACTCGAGCGCGAAATACAGACCTTCCTTGCCATCGGCGGCCTGCTCGACTGCGAAACCGGCTTCACCGAGTTTCGCCGTCAGAGACTCGCGCAAAATTGCGTCATCTTCGATTACGAGCAGGCGCATACCGATCAGCCGCCGCGCTTGCGGCCCTGTACCTTGTGCGTTTTCACCTTGCCGTCCGCAGTCAGCACCTTGATGTGGTGGACTTCGCGATTGCCGTTGACCTTGGTCTCAGCGCTCAGAATGCGGCCCTTCGTCTGTCGACGGACCTGGTCGACGGCTTCCGACAGGCTCTTGCCGCCACCTCTCTGAGTGATGCGATAGTCGGGCCTGGCGCCATCCTGGTATTGATCCTGTAGTTCGCGCAGCGCCTGCTCGAGATCATAAGCACTGGCACTCACCGGAGTGAGCGCCAGTACAGTAGCCAGCAAGACTATCGGTAAAAATCGCACGAGATTCATCCTTTCTCCGGTCATCGCAACTCGTCAATCGCCGCCATCAAGTGTCGTACGACAACTGATGTTTTGCAATGAACCGGGTCTCATCCAGCCGGCCGAATATCGATGCGCACCTTGATCCTGTCACCCGGATCGTAGGGCATTCTCGTCGCATACTTCTGCCCGTGATAGCGATACACAACGTTGTAGCCATCGATGCGTTGCTCCCGATGGTCACGATAACGCGTCCCGCAGCGCTCGACGGGGCGTGAGTAGCGCACTGGGCCGTAGCCGACTCCAGCCCGCCGGTGCGCCGAATTATTGCCGATAGCCGCGCCGATCAGGGTCCCGGCAACCGTCGCAGCGTCGTTGCCGCTGCCACTGCCGAACTGATGGCCGACCACACCGCCGATAATTGCGCCGGCAAGCGTACTACCCGCCGCGCCAGGCGGCCGGTGATAGGTCGTGTAATACTCGGTGTCTTGCCAGCATTCGCGCACCGGCGTCTTGACGGACACGTAGCGGATGATCGGCTGCGCACTGATCACCTTCGCGTAGTCATAGACCGGCCGCTGCGCGTTGCCGGCGACTGAAAAAGCAAGCAGCATCGTTGCTGCGGCGAGCCTTGCTATCATTCGTTTGCTGTTCATCATCCTGCTCCTTCCCAAGCTTCCAACCGGCCTTCTGCCAGCTTGAGATAAAGCTTAGAACACAGGCAATGAACACTCGCTGAATAGAAACAGCCCGCTCGTTTAGGTCGGATTCAGGTTAGTCGCCATTCTCAGCCGACCCGTTTTTTAGCGGCTCGCCACGCCTTATCCAACACCTCGAGCGTCTGATCCTCGAGCGACTCACCGGCCTCGATAATTGCACTCTCCATATCCCGGAAACGCCGCTCGAACTTGTTGTTGGCCGACGCCAACGCCTTCTCAGGATCAACATCGAGGTGCCGCGCGAGATTGACGACGGCAAACAGCAAGTCGCCGAACTCCTCTTCAATTTCGGGCGCACTACGCCCGCCAACGGCCGCCTCGAGTTCGTCCAGTTCCTCGCGAATCTTGGCCTGCACACCGCGGCGATCCGGCCAGTCGAAGCCCACGGTACCGGCACGTTTACCCAGTTTCTGAGCCCTTTTAAGCGCTGGAAGCGCCTTCGCAACACCCGCTAAGGTGCTCACGTCATCACCTTGCGCACGCTCGTTTGCTTTGATTTGCTCCCAGCTCCCGGCGACCGGCCCCGCCGCCCGCTGGGCCGCATCACCGAAAACGTGCGGATGGCGCCGCAACATTTTGTCGGCAATAGCCCCGGCAACATCGTCAAAGTCGAAAAAACCTGCCTCTTCAGCCATGCGGGCATGAAAAACGACCTGAAACAGCAAGTCGCCAAGTTCGTCCTTCAGCCCGACAAAATCCTCACGCGAAATGGCATCCGCCACCTCGTAGGCCTCTTCGACCGTGTACGGCGCAATAGTCGCGAAACTCTGCTTTTGGTCCCACGGGCAGCCACTCTGCGTGTCTCTGAGGCTTGCCATAACTTCAAGTAATTTATTAATACTACTCATAACTTATTATTTATTAAGAATTTTAATGAGCTGCTGAATGATAAAAGCGGTTGCGCCCCAGATCCGCTCCCCGCCGTAGTGAAATTCCGCCAGTGTCATCATCCTGCCGTCTATGTCGCGCTCGACCATCTTCTTATTACGCGGATCGAGTAAGAACATCAGCGGTACCTCAAACGCGTACTCGACCTCGGTCGCATCGAGCTGCAACTCGATCCCACCGTCGATCAGGCCAACGATGGGCGTTACAGCATAGCCCGTGATCGTCGGCATCGGGCTGAGGCATCCAATGACCGTTACATCGCCCTGCGCGATGCCAACCTCCTCGTGCGCCTCTCGCAATGCAGTCGCCACAATGTCCGCATCATGAATCTCCATGCGACCGCCCGGAAAGCTGACCTGACCCGCATGGTGCTTGAGCTCGGCCGACCGCTGAGTCAACAGCAGCGACAATCCGGACGCACCATGCTCGATGACGGGAATAAGCACACCAGCCGGCTGCAGCGAGGCCGTTAGCTGCTCGCGCATCCCTTGCGGCCAGTGCTCGCTGCCGGGCGGCATAACCACGTCGGTTGGATCGCGTGGCTTGCGAGTGCCCGCAAGTCGATCGCGCAAATGGGCGGCAGTAATCATCTCAGAGGCAGACATGGAATTTACGGCACAGCGGCCGGTTTAGTTCTTAATGCCACCCTCAGTGAGCGCCATCGGATCGAGCAATCGATCGAGTTCGTCATCGGACAGGTCCGTCAGTTCTTTTGCAACGTCTTTTAGCGCTCTGCCCTCTGCATAGGCCTTTTTCGCAATCTTGGCACCCAGCTCGTAACCGATGACCGGGTTGAGCGCCGTGACAAGTATCGGATTCCTGCCGACTGCCGCATTTATTCTGTCGGTATTGACTTCAAATCCCGCGATGGCCTTGTCGGCCAGAACCACACTCGCGTTCGCCAATAACTCGATACTCTGCAACAGGTTGTAGGTCGCGACCGGTAGCATGACGTTAAGCTGGAAATTACCGGACTGCCCCGCAATCGCAATGGTTGCGTCATTGCCGATGACCTGCGCGGCCACCATAGCAACTGCCTCAGGAATCACCGGATTCACCTTGCCGGGCATGATGCTCGACCCGGGCTGCAACGCCGGCAACGCAATCTCACCGATACCGGCCAGTGGTCCCGAGTTCATCCAGCGCAGGTCATTGGCAATTTTCGTCAGACTGATGGCCAGCACCCGCAACTGCCCGGAAGCCTCGACCGCGGCATCCTGACTGCTCAGCCCCTCGAATTTGGATGCAGCGGACTTGAAATCGAGGCCAGTTCGCTCGCCCAGCAACACGGCCACTTTTGCGCCAAATTTCGGGTGGGCATTGATCCCGGTGCCAACCGCCGTGCCGCCCATCGCCAGTTCTGTCAGGCGTTTCATTGTGTCGTTGAGACGGTCTGCGGCATGGTCAATCTGGGCCCGCCAGCCGTCCAACTCCTGGCCCAGCGTCACAGGCATCGCATCCATCAGGTGGGTGCGACCTGTCTTGACGATGTCTCTGACGGCATCGGCCTTCTTTTCCAGCGCCCCGGACAAATGCCGCAACGCGGGCAGCAGGTGGTCGTGAATCGCGATTGCGGCGCTGACGTGAACGCAGGTCGGTATCGCATCGTTGCTGCTCTGGCTCATGTTGACGTGATCATTCGGATGCACCTCCGCACCCAGGCTTGCCGTTGCGAGGTGAGCGATGACTTCGTTGGCATTCATATTTGAGCTCGTGCCTGACCCCGTCTGGAATATGTCGATCGGGAAGTGCTCGTCGTGGTTGCCTTCGGCGACCTCCAGCGACGCTTTCTGGATTGCGATCACGACGTCAGTCTTGAGCAGTCCCAGCTCCGCGTTGGCGCCGGCGCACGCCCACTTGACCAGTCCCATGGCCGCGATGAATTGCCGTGGCATCGGTATGCCGCTGATTGGGAAATTCTCTACTGCCCGCTGGGTTGTGGCACCCCACAGTGCATCTTCGGGAACCTGCAGTTCCCCCATGCTGTCGTGCTCTATGCGATATGCCTGGTCACTCATTTCCTGCTGTACTCCGTCGTGGGTATTATGTGCGCTCCTGCGCATGTATGATTTGCGGTTCGCACGCAAGTCTACACCGGTTTCCGTCACATGAAAGTCTCAACGCTGAGAGCCCTCTCGCCCGCCGACGGTCGCTACGCTGACAAGGTCAACGGGCTACGCGATATTTTTAGCGAGTACGGTCTGATGCGCTTTCGCGTGCTGATCGAAGTACGTTGGCTGCAGAGTCTCGCTGACGAGGCATCGGTGCCTGAACTGCAGCCATTGTCGACGGTGATGAAAGACGTCCTCAATCACATTATTGACGACTTTTCACTGGACGATGCTGAACGTATCAAAGACATCGAGGCGACGACGAATCACGACGTCAAAGCTGTCGAGTATTTCATCCGCGAACGTCTTGGAGATGGGCCCGAAACGCAGGCTCTCAAGGACTTCCTGCATTTTGCCTGCACGTCCGAGGACATCAATAATCTCGCCTATGGTCTGATGCTGCGCACGGCACGCCAGGATGTCGTGCTGCCACTGATGCGTGACCTGCGCGCCAAACTGCAGACGATGGCGCGGGAATTCGCCAAACTGCCCATGTTGTCGCGAACTCACGGTCAGACAGCAAGCCCGACCACGCTCGGCAAGGAACTTGCGAACGTCATCGCGCGACTCGACCGGGCGCAAAAACAGTTCCGGGAACTTGAAATCCGTGGCAAGTTCAACGGTGCGGTGGGCAACTTCAACGCTCATGCCGTCGCCTATCCGGACGCGGACTGGCCAGCAATTAGTGAACGATTCATCGTGTCGCTGGGGCTCGATCCGAACCCCTACACGACGCAAATAGAACCGCATGACTGGATGGCCGAATACGCACATGCGCTGGTCAGATACAACACGATTCTTATCGATTTTTGCCGCGACGTTTGGGGTTACGTTTCGCTCGGCTACTTCACGCAGAAGGTAGCCAAAAACGAGGTCGGTTCCTCGACGATGCCACACAAGGTCAACCCGATCGATTTCGAGAATGCCGAGGGCAATCTCGGCATGGCGAATGCAATGCTGAGCCACTTCGCAGAGAAATTACCAATCTCTCGCTGGCAACGTGATCTATCCGATTCGACCGTGCAACGCAGTTTTGGAGTGGCGCTTGGCTACCTCGTGATCGCCATGCAGTCGACCCGCAAGGGGCTGGGCAAACTGCAGGTCAACAACGCGGCGATTCAGGCGGATATCTCCGAAGCCTGGGAGGTGCTGGCCGAGGCCGTGCAAACGGTCATGCGTCGCTACGGAATTCCCGAGCCCTACGAGAAGCTCAAAGCACTCACCCGCGGCCAGGCTGTCAGCAAGGAACTGCTGCATGAGTTTGTCGGCTCACTCGATGTTCCGGACGCTGAAAAAAAGCGCCTTATTGAGCTAACGCCGGAAGCCTACATAGGGCTTGCAGCCGAGCTTGCCGGCAAGATCTGACGGCTGGCGCCACTTCCGGCGTATACCTGCGCCAAGCGAACCATATGTGAAATGAACAGGGCGCGCCTGAATGGCCACCCAAACCGCTGTAGCGCCTGTGCCACAAAGGATACGAATGATTCGCATCGAATGGGCCGGGGGCCAAAACGTGACGCAGTTGGCAAAGTAAAACCTGCCCGGCCGGTAAGATGACAGGCCTGCGATAGTCCCTCAAGAGTTCGTTATCACCGATCAAGAAATGGAACAGGCACGAGAAAAAGGCAGGCGGTGGGTCATTTCCACGCGCGATGAGATGCGTCAGGCTGTCATCGAAGTCGCTCGTGAAGCCTCGCGCAAGGTGTCGATTTTTACGCATGATCTCGAACCCGGCATCTACGATGATCCGGATTTTCTCGAGGTGATAAAGCGTCTCGTGCTGTCCCAAACTTACGCACGCATTCGCGTACTGATTGCGGACCCAACGCGCGCGATCAAGAACGGCAACAACTTTGTTCATCTGGGTCGTCGCCTGAACACCTATATTGAATTCCGGCACGTTCGCGAGGACCTGCGAACACATGCCGAATCATTCTGTATTGCAGATGAAACCGCTCTCGTTTATCGCTTGCAAGCCAGCCGCTGGGAAGGCATCGCCGATACGTACGAGCCGCCAGTCGCAAAACTGTACAGCAAGATGTTCGACGAAATCTGGCTGGCAAGCGAAGTTGAAATGGAATTCCGCCAACTCGGCATATAACAAAAAGCAGGAGGGCCCTTCGGCCCGATTAGACAATGCACCCAACAGACCTGACAGTTTCAGCTGTCGTCGAAGATAATGGCCGCTACTTGCTCGTTGAAGAACACGCGATGGGACAGGTCGTGCTGAATCAACCCGGCGGCCATATCGAATCAGGTGAATCACCCGAAGCGGCCGTGATTCGCGAAGTGCTCGAAGAGACTGGCTGCCATGTTGCCTGCGGCGAACTCGTGGGGGTCTACTTATGGATTCATCCGCAAACCCGCCAGCAGTTCCTGCGCATCGTCTTTGTTGCTGAGTTTCTGGGCTGTGATGAAACCCGGACGCTCGACGATAGCATCATCCGCCGACGCTGGTTGCCGCGTGAGGACATGGAGAAGCGCAGCAGTACGCTACGCTCACCAGCCGTGTTGCGCTGCGTCCACGATTACGAGGCGGGCCGGCGCCAGGCCGACGGCCTGCTGTCCGGAATGCTGCCCTTACAACAAAACGTCGACGCCGTTCTTGCAAACGCCGACCTGGTATAGAACCCCGAGGCCATAGGCCGAATGTTCATCTCCCTCATGGCTCGCTCCGCTGCGCTTTACTTCGGTCGATAAACATTCAGCCCACGGCCTTGGTAAACTTCCCCGGTTGTGGAACGGAATCTAAAAAATCGGAAAGTGATCCTTGGTCTGTCCGGCGGGGTCGACTCGGCCGTTGCCGCCGTGCTGCTCAAAGAGGCCGGCGCCGACGTCCAGGCCCTGCACATGACCAACTGGGAAGATGAGGACGGCTACTGTACGGCGGCCGAAGACCTGCAAGACGCTCGCAACGTTTGCGAGCAATTACAGATCCCGTTGCATCACGTAAATTTCGCGAAACAGTATCGAGATCGTGTATTCGAATACTTTCTCGACGAGTATCGTGCCGGACGCACGCCGAATCCCGATGTGCTTTGTAATCGCGAAATAAAATTCGGCGTGTTTCGCGACTATGCGAAGCGGCTCGGCGGCGAGCTGCTGGCCACGGGCCATTACGCGCGGACAGCGGTCGTCGCTGACCAGCCGGTACTGCTGAAAGCGGCCGACCTGAACAAGGATCAGAGCTACTTCCTGCACGCGGTCAGTGCAGACGCTCTGGCGGAAACTGTCTTTCCGCTGGGCGACCTGCAAAAGGACGAGGTGCGAAGAATTGCACGTGACTACGGCCTGGCTGTGCACGATAAGAAGGACAGTACCGGCATTTGTTTTATTGGCGAACGACCGTTCCGGGAGTTCCTCAGCAAGTACCTGCCGGCAAATCCCGGTCCGATTCGTACACCTGACGGCCGCGAAGTCGGCCAACATCATGGGCTGATGTACTACACGCTGGGTCAGAGGCAGGGTCTGGGAATTGGTGGTCGCCACGATTCAAGCGATGCGCCCTGGTACGTCGTGGACAAACGAATTGACGACAATGCCCTGATCGTCGATCAGGGCGATACCGATTTGCTCCTGAGTGAGAGCCTCGTTGCCACCAACCCAAGCTGGATTGGCGTGGCGCCTGCAGCCCTCGCAGAGGGCTACCGCTGCATGAGCAAGATTCGCTACCGACAGGAAGATCAGGCGTGCACAGTGGAGAACGCTGCCGACGATACGCTGCTCGTCCGATTTGACACCGCGCAACGGGCAGCCGCGCCTGGCCAGTTCGTGGTTTTCTACGCTGCGGACCACTGTCTCGGCGGCGCGGTCATCGATCAAATCAGGCCGGTGATTACGCACGACAACGAGGTCCAGATGGCGTCAATTCGATAGGCGACGCGCTGCCTCATTCGCTATAATGCGCCCGCCCGGTGACCTGGCGGGTCACGGTTAACAACGACAATCCCGGAGAACACACGATGAAGGACAGCTTCGGCGCACGCTCGACGCTTGTTGTCGGTGGCGACAATTTTGAAGTATTTCGCCTCGACGCCGTAACACAAGGGCACGTGGAACAGCTGCCCTACTCTCTGAAAGTCCTGCTGGAAAACCTCTTGCGCCATGAAGACGGTCGCGACGTGACTCGAGACGACATTCTTGCGCTGGCCAACTGGGATCCGAAAGCCGAGCCCAGCACTGAGATTTCATTCACGCCAAGTCGTGTAATCCTGCAGGACTTCACGGGTGTCCCGGCTGTGGTTGACCTGGCAGCGATGCGCGACGCGGTCGTCAAACTCGGCGGCAGTGCCGACAAGATCAACCCGTTGTCACCTGCGGAGCTCGTAATTGATCACTCGGTTCAGGTCGATAACTATGGCGCCGCCAACTCGCTCGACCTGAATAACAAAATTGAATTCAGTCGCAACAAGGAGCGCTACTCATTCCTGCGCTGGGGGCAGTCTGCATTCGAGAACTTCCGTGTTGTTCCGCCGAATACGGGCATCGTGCATCAAGTGAATCTTGAGTATCTGTCCAGGGTTATCTTTGATGTCACACAGGACGGAAGTAGAAAAGCTTATCCGGATACCGTCGTTGGAACAGACAGTCACACGACAATGATCAACGGCCTCGGCGTGCTGGGCTGGGGTGTCGGCGGCATCGAGGCCGAAGCGGCAATGCTGGGTCAGCCGATTACGATGCTGATCCCGCACGTTATCGGTTTCAAGCTAACGGGCACTCTCACGGAAGGCACAACAGCAACGGACCTTGTGTTGACTGTCACAGAGATGCTGCGTGAGAAAGGCGTCGTAGGTAAATTCGTCGAGTTCTTTGGCGACGGCCTGGCTCAATTGCCACTCGCGGATCGCGCAACTCTGGGTAACATGTCGCCCGAGTTTGGTTCGACCTGCGCGATCTTCCCGATCGACGGCGAGACACTTCGGTATCTCGAACTCTCGGGCCGCGATGCCGATCACATCAAGTTGATCGAGGCCTACGCGAAGGAACAGGGTCTGTGGCGCCATGATGGTGAACCGGATGCTCTCTACAGCGATACACTCGAACTCGATATGGGCACAGTCGAGCCGAGCATCGCAGGACCAAAGCGACCGCAAGATCGTATTGCGCTCAGCATGGCCGACACGACTTACGGCAGGCACCTTGCAGCCGCCATCGCGAATCGAGAGTCTGGCGGTTCTGCAACGGCGAACCTCGATGGCGAAGATGTCGAAATACGCGACGGTGCGGTACTCATTGCTGCGATCACCAGTTGCACGAATACTTCCAATCCGGCTGTCATGGTGGCTGCCGGTCTGTTGGCTCGAAACGCACGCGAAAAAGGACTGACAACAAAACCATGGGTGAAGACGAGTCTGGCACCCGGCTCGAAAGTCGTAACCGACTACCTCGAGAAATCGAACCTGCTTGACGACCTCGATGCGCTCGGCTTCTATACAGTCGGCTACGGGTGCACAACCTGCATCGGTAATTCGGGTCCGCTGAAACCTGAAATTGAGGCCGCAGTAAAGGAAGGCAATATTGTCGGCACGAGCGTGCTTTCGGGCAACCGCAATTTCGAAGGCCGCATTCACGCCCTGGTGCAAATGAACTTTCTTGCGTCGCCGCCGCTCGTTGTTGCTTATGCGCTTGCGGGAAATCTCGACGTCAACTTGCTGAACGAAGCACTGGGTGAAGACAAGGATGGCAATCCCGTCTTTCTCAAGGAGCTCTGGCCCAGCCAGAAAGAAATTCACGACACGATAGCCGCGAACATCGACTCCGACATGTTCAAATCAAGCTACGACAGTGTGTTCGCCGGCGACAGCAACTGGAACGCAATCAGCTCCCCCGAAGGTGAGATCTACACCTGGGACGAAGCGTCGACCTACGTCAAGAATCCGCCGTACTTTGAAGGCATGACCGCGGATCCCGCGCCGGTTGCGGAAATACACGGGGCTCGCGCCCTCGCTCTGCTGGGCGATTCGGTCACCACTGACCACATTTCTCCGGCTGGCGGTATCGCGCTGGACAGTCCAGCCGCCGAGTACCTCAAGTCGAATGGCGTGAAACCGGCCGACTTCAATTCCTACGGCTCTCGTCGTGGCAACCACGAAGTCATGATGCGCGGCACCTTCGCCAACATCCGCTTGCGGAATCAGTTGGCGCCCGGTACGGAAGGGGCTTGGACCAGGCACCAGCCAAGTGGTGAGCAGATGTCGATCTACGACGCCGCGCTCAGGTACAAACAGGAAGGCACGCCACTGGTTGTTGTCGCAGGAACCGAATACGGCACGGGCTCATCACGCGACTGGGCGGCCAAGGGAACCCTGCTGCTCGGTGTCAAGGCCGTCATCGCAAAGAGCTTCGAGCGCATTCATCGCTCCAACCTGATTGGTATGGGTGTCTTGCCGCTGCAGTTCCAGGAAGGCGACAACGCGGAGTCACTCGGGCTTACCGGGTCAGAGACGTTCGACATCGCAGGCCAAACGGATGCGCGTGCAACAACCGTGACCGTAACCGCAACACCGAACGACGGCGATCCAATCACGTTCGAGGCCGATATCCGTATCGATACGCCGAAAGAGCGCGATTATTACGAACACGGTGGCATCCTGCACTATGTACTCCGTCAGCTCGCCGCCTGATCGCTAGTTGGCGGTAACAACCCGCATCCCGACCGCGCTGATCGCAACACTTCGGGGTGCGCAGCACATTTGTGTGTTAACGGGCGCCGGCATATCGGCTGAAAGCGGTGTGCCAACGTTTCGCGATGCACAAAGCGGCCTGTGGGAGAAGTACGATCCACTCGATCTCGCAACGCCAGAGGCGTTCCTGCGTGACCCGAAACTCATCTGGCGCTGGTATCGCTGGCGTCGCGAGCTTGTTGCGAAGGCGCAACCCAATCCGGCCCACCAGGCACTCGCGACATTCGCAACGCTCGTTCCTCGCCTGACGCTCGTTACGCAGAATGTGGACGGCCTGCATCAGCGAGCGGGCAGCACCGACGTCATCGAGTTTCACGGTAACTTGTTTGACGACCGGTGCTTTGCCGAGGACCGTATTGTCGACTGCACCGCCGACGCCGACGTACCAATATGCCCGGGCTGCGGCAGCAACGTTCGTCCTGGCGTCGTTTGGTTTGGCGAAGCGATCCCTGAACAGGCGCTGGACCGGTCCTTCGCGGCGGCGGCTGACTGTGACGTGTTTCTCTCGATCGGCACCTCGTCACTGGTATTCCCGGCCGCCGGACTCGCGGAGGTCGCGAACGAAGCCGGTGCGGTAGTCATCGAGGTGAATCCGAATCCAACCGGCATGTCTGCGGGATTCGACTACGCAATTGCAGGCAACGCCGGGTCGGTTCTGCCGGAACTGATAGACTCTCTGACAGACTAAACTATTGCCCGGATCACGAGATCACCGTGAAAGAAAAGTCAGCTGAAAGCATCCTCTCGAAGCCCCGATGGACCCGGTTAGTCGCCCTGGTACTCGGCGGTCTGGCGGTCATATTTATCATCTTCGGTATCTACTGGTCTCGCCCGCCCAATATCTTCTGGGTCAATCACACCATTGATAACGAACGCGTCGTGGTCGGTTATTCGACGACCGATACGTTGATACGTGTGGCAGAGACGATGCTGGACAAACCTGGCGGGTATCTGACAAATGACCGTATGCCGCCAAGCGTGTTTCTCGACAACGTGCCAAATTGGGAACTCGGCGTGTTGCAGCAGGTTCGGGATCTCGCCCGTGTCATTCGCAACGATTACAGCCGCAGTCAGTCACAGTCCAAGGAAGACCCGGATGTCCGGGACGGCGAACAGGCGTTCTTTATCGACAACAAATCCTGGATATTTCCAGCCGCCGAAACCGAATACCGCAAAGCTATCGCAGGATTTGCCCGCTACCGGGATCGTCTTGCTGACGACATGGACACCGAGGCCCAATTCTATGCGCGAGCGGACAACCTCAGAGAATGGCTCGCACAGGTTGAGAAACGCCTGGGCAGTCTTACGCGCCGCCTTGGGGACAGTGTTGCGACCACACGGATCAACGAGGACCTCGCTGGCGACCCATCAGCAGAGGCATCAAATCCTCAGCCGGATAAGATTGATGTCCGCACGTCCTGGTTCGAGGTCGACGACGTGTTCTTCGAATCCCGCGGCACGGCCTGGGCGCTCTTGCACTTCTTCCGCGCCGCCGAATTCGATTTCGCACATGTGCTCGAGGACAAGAACGCCAATGCGAGCGTCAGACAGATCATCCGCGAGCTCGAGGCCACCCAGCAATCTCTGGGATCGCCCGTTATCCTGAATGGCAGCGGCTACGGCTTTTTCGCAAATCACTCGCTGGTCATGGCGAATTACCTGGCGCGCGCCAATGCGGCCGTCATCAACCTCAGAGAGCTCCTGGATCAAGGGTGAGAAATAAGTTTAACTAACTACTATAACTATTTGTTTTTAATAGATTCCTAACCAAGTCGGAATCTGCTTCCAGGAATCGCCCAGGGCCTTGTCGAGTCGTTTGTAATCGGGCTCGAAGCGCCCGACGTGCTGCCAGAAGCGGCGCGAATGGTTCATGTGCCGCGCATGGCAAAGTTCGTGCAGCAGCAGATAGCGCAGCAGCGCAGGTTGCAGAAAAAGCAGGCAGTAATTGATGCTGATCGTGCCACTCGATGAATGACTGCCCCAGCAAGTCCTTTGACCCCGCACGTGCATGGCCTTGAACGGGTTATCGGTCAGTGCGGACAGCGACTCCAGACGCGGTCGGAACTCAGTTTTGGCGACGGATGCCAGCCAACGCTTCAGGGCAGCGATGCACAGTTTGTCGTCACCTGTGCGGCCACTCAACGTAACGACGCTGTCCTTACAGCCAAAGCGCACAGTTGTGGCATCCGCGCGTCGCTCGTAGCGCACGCGAAATCCCTGGCCGATGGCCGGCAGCTCGATGCTATTGGGCAATACGAATGGTTCCGGCGGGAGCACCTGAGCGAATGACTGCCTCGATTTCGCGATCCACTCGAGGTGTTCATCGACGAACGCCTGAACATCCCGTGCTCGCGTTCGCCGCGGCACCACAACCTCGACGCGGCCACGCGGGTATACCTTGATTGACAACCGCCTGGCCCGCGCACTCTCGCGCACGGAAAAACCCGGCGTATCGCCGGGCTCCTCGGTATCCGAAAACAGACTGAGTTGTTCTGCCGCGCCGTGCACGGGGCCTATTCTACGGACGTTCGCACGGGAAGCGAACGACGTTCTTGTGCTATGGATGATCGCCGCTGAAGCGAACTGCGTCACTCATCGACATCTCACCCTCGACTCCGCCGACCTTGGCTGACTCGCTGATATACAGCTTGACCTCACGTTCGAGCCGAATGGTGCCCTCAACAGCAGATCCGGGACCGATTACGACCTCGGGGACGCGTGAACTCTTGTTGCCAAAGCTCCACATGCTCGGCTCCTCGATGATCAGGTCGCCCTTGATAACCGCAGCCTCACTCAGATCGACGTTACCGCTTACTGTTTTGACGTTGCCGCCGACTTCGCTGCCCGCAAGCTCGATGTCGCCGTTCACATTGCCAACATCCTGCGCGACTTTGCTGCCTTTCTCGAGCTTGATGCGGCCATTAACGGTACCGATCTCGCCGTCAACCGTGCAGTCTTCACCGACGCTGACGGAGCCGTTTACTGTGCTCAGATTGTCTGCCTTGACGCCGTCGGCAATACCCAGGCTACCATTCACTGTTACCGCATCTTCGATGGTCGTATTCTCGTCAACACGGATCTTGCCGTTGACGGTCTTGAGCGTGCCGGTCACAACGGCTCCCTCACCGACAGAAATACTGCCGTTGACAGTTGTCGCCCCATCGGATTCACTGCCCGCAGCAACTTTGATGCTCTTGTTGACGCTGGCGCCGTACACCGGGACAGCCATCAGAATAATCAGCAATCCGACGGTAAACGCGCTTTTGACTAATGCCTTGCTCATCTTCAAATCCCCACGGAATATGTACTCTTTAGATACCCCTGCCGGCCGAACGGTTGCAATCAGAGACCAATAAATGCCCTACCCCCTAATCGATATTGGAGCCAATCTAACTCACGACAGTTTCGATGACGACCGTGCCGAGGTCATGCAGCGCGCAAGTGATGCCGGTGTGCACAGGATGATCGTCACCGGGAGCAGCAATCAGGGCAGTATCGATGCTGTCAGACTCGCCGAGACTGAGCCAGGTCGCCTGTACGCCACGGCCGGTGTGCATCCCCATCATGCCACGGATTTCGACGCATCCAGCATCGAGCTGATTACCCGATTGGCCGCGAAAGAAGTTGTCGTTGCGGTGGGCGAATGCGGTCTCGACTATTGCCGCAACTTCTCGCCCAGACAGGCACAGCTCGATGCTTTCCGATCCCAACTCAAGATTGCAGCTGAGACTGCTCTGCCGGTTTTCCTGCACCAGCGCGATGCCCATGACGATTTTGTCGAGGTGCTGGAACCGATGCTGCCCAAACTGACACGGGCCGTTGCGCACTGCTTTACGGGCGAAGGCGAGTCGCTGCGAGAATACCTGGCGATGGGATTGTGGATCGGTATCACCGGGTGGATTTGCGATGAACGGCGTGGCGCCCATTTACATGACATCGTCGCAACGATTCCTGACGACCGACTCCTGATCGAGACCGATGCACCGTACCTGTTACCACGCACGATTCAGCCGCAGCCCAAGACGCGCCGCAACGAGCCTGCGTATTTACCCGAGGTGTTGCGAGTTGTGGCCGAAGCGCGTGATCAAAGTGCGGAACACGTGGCCAGAATCACCACCGAGAATGCAATGCGGTTCTTTGGCCTGAACTAGTCGCTCTCGAAGCCAATCTGCTTGTGCTGGCCATCACAGAACGGCTTGTTGTTCGATGCGCCACAACGACACAAAGCAACTTTACTGCCGTGCCAGGATTCGCGTCCGCTGCTGGCCGCGATGGTTACGTTGCCACTGAGCATCAGTGGGCCATTCTTGATCGGCTTGATCGCGAGCGTTCCACCCCTGGCTGCGTCCTCAGCACCTTCTTCACCGACTGCTCCGTAGTCCTGAAAACCATCCTTCTCATGTGAGTTGTCACAAAAAGGCTTGTTTGCGGACTTGCCGCAACGACACAGGGCTGCGCGAAATCTGAGACCGGGTGCGCTCTGCGGTGCGCCGTCTATGTCGAGATCCCCCTTGACGAACAGCGGACCATTGTAGGCAACGTGAACCGTATTCTCAGCATCCGCTATCTCGACATGGGAACCGTCTTCGTAATCGACCGTTAATGCGCCGGTTGGACAGCGCAGCACAACATCGTAGATGTCGTCGTCTGCAGCCATGTCCGGTTGACACCAGGGCTGGCGCCCACCGACGAACAAGTCGCCTTTGGCACGTCCGCATTCACCAATGTGAATGCAGAGTCGGCTATGCCACGAAACGGTTGCGCGCTCACCTGGGTATTTGAATACTTTTTGCTTCGCCATTGCGTTTCCTTCAGGTGGGCCGCCACATTAGCAAATCATTGTAGACGGTCCGCCCAAGCTGAAAGTCGGTTGTCCCGACCTTTTCAAAGCCGTACTTGCGGTAGCAGTTCACGGCCCAGGAGGCATCTTCCCAAACCGTAAGCCAAATACCATCAGCTGCTTTGTCACGTGCAAAGTTGGCCGCGGCTGCGATCAACAAACCGCCTACGCCGCTACGTTGCTGGTCCGGCATGACGTATACCTGGTGCAGCTCCAGCGCCCTGGTGGCCGGCACTTCGTCAGGACGCGTATTTTCGCGGATCTTCACAAATCCCGCGGCAGCGCCTTCGTGCAGTGCGATCAGGTAACTGTGTCCCGGCAATCGCATTTCCTTCTGAATCGCGTCAACACTGAAGAAAGCATCGAGATGCGCAACCAGGTCGTCCGGATGGGACCATTCCTCGTAAGCCCTCTGAAATGACGCGTGACCGACAGCGGCAATTGCCTCGACATCGTCAATGCCAGCCTCACGAATTTCGATTGCGGACTTCATCACACTAAATGACTCGAACAATATCTTGCGTCGATTTACGATCTTACGATTCTACGCGCTCAAATCTGCCTTGCGAATCAGGTCCCAGTGCGGCTTGAAGGCATCGACCTTAACCTTGGCCACATCTTTATCCTGTTCACCGAACTCTTCGAGCAGTTCGTCAAGGTTGCTGACGAGGCTCGGCACGCCTTTGGTGAATTCGGCCCCATCGAGAAACAAAATTCTCCCGGCAACCGGCACCTGGCGGACAATGTGTCGCACTGCCGCAATACGATCGTACAGCGCCGCCTGAGGATTGGGAAACGTGTAGCGACGGTCCTTGCTGATAACCGCCCACTCTTGCATCTTGTCACTGCCGAAAACCGTGCCAACGGCTTCCTTGATATCGATGATCAACAAACCCCGCGATGTCAGGATCAAATGATCGATCTGGATCTCGCCTTCATCGCCATTCGGAATCAACAAGGCGTCTATGCGTTCGTGACCAATCTCTGTCAGGACTTTTTTCAGGCGATTGCCGCCCCGGCGAATACGCACCACGTACCAGACGACGAAAAGCAGCGCCACAAGAAGAAGCGGTAGCATCCATCGGGCCTGCTCAACTGAAATCAAATCTGCCATCAGCCAAAATGCTCCGCCATCGCGTTCGCGAGCGCATCGAGATTCGCATGGATCGACACCGATCGGCTCGGCCGGGACAGGATTGCCGAAAGCTCCTCGGGCAGCGGCACAGCGCTACCGATCAACGGCTCGACAATGGTCTCGAATTTTGCCGGGTGTGCAGTAGCTACGAGAATCCAGTCATTCTGCTCGCGCACGTCGGCGTCCAACTGGCGCCACGCGTAAGTCGCCGTCGCCGTGTGCGGGCAAGTCGCAAAACCGAATTCTACATAGTCGTTCTGGATCTCCGATTCGATCTGCTCATCGTCAACTGACAACACGCCGAGACACTCGCGCAGCACGTCGGCTTCTCCGAGCATGCTGCGCAGCCGCTCCATGTTGCTGGGATCGCCTACGTCCATCGCAGATGCCAGCGTCTGAACACTCGCACGAGGAATCCACTTGAGCGTCTCAAAATACTCCGGAATCGTTCTGTTCGAATTGGTTGCCAGCAATATCGGTCCGATGGGTAAGCCCATTTCCCGCGCCATGATACATGCCAGCGCATTGCCCAGGTTGCCGGTTGGGATCACGAAGCCCGGTTTGTTACCGGTTTCAGCATGATGACGCAGGCTCGCATCTGCGTAATATGTGCTCTGCGGCAATAACCTGCCAATGTTGATGCTATTGGCTGAACTGAATCGATATTTTGACGCTAGCGTTGCGTCGGCCAACACGGATTTGACGAGCGCCTGACAGTCGTCGAACGCACCCTGTACCGCTATTGAGAGTACGTTGTCGCTCCAGCACGTCAGTTGATGCGCTTGTCGTGCCGAAACGCGGCCATCGGGAAACAGAACAACAACACGCATGCCTGGGCGTTGATTAAAAGCCGCTGCGACGGCTCCTCCCGTGTCTCCGGAGGTCGCGACGAGTATCGTCAGCGGCGCGGCTGCATCGCCCTCGAGACGCGTCAGGCACGCTGCCAGGAATCCGGCACCGATGTCTTTGAACGCCGCCGTAGGCCCGTGATAGAGCTCAAGTAACGCGGCACTGCCATTGTTCGTCGGCAACGGCGTCAGTGGAATGGGGAAACTGAAAGTCTCAGCGAGGATTTGATCGAGTTCGCCAATCAGCGACGAGCCCGAGAAGAAAGGTCGCAACAGTACTGCGGCGACCTCTGGAATGGTTCGCGCAGCGTCGAATTCAGCAACCGAAAACGACGGCAGTTCGACCGGCACGTAAAGTCCCCCATCGCCTGCGATGCCATTCAGCAACGCTTCATCGAGGCTGACCGGTGTATCCCCACGCGTGCTGACAAATTGCATTGTCAGTTCTCCACGTGTGCGCCCGGTGCATCCATTGGGCTCACCCACGACTGGCACTCGATGCCCACACCGCGACACGCCTGTTCCATCGCAACAGCGAGATTGCTCGCCACATTGTCTTTGCATAGTGCGAAGATGCTCGGGCCACTGCCGGACAGGCTGACGCCGAGCGCACCGCCGCGTTCCGCCGCTTCTTTGACCGCCTCGAAACAGGGTACGGCAGCCGACCGCTGCGGTTCGATGATCACGTCCTTCAGCGTTTTACTGATCAACTGAATATCACTTGAGGCACATGCGGCGACAAACCCGCCGAAGTACGCCTGTTGCTCAAGCCACTGCTCCATCGAATAGCCCCTTGCGAGACTGCGTCGCGCATGCGCCGTATTGACCTGCAACTCAGGATGCAAAAGAACGGCGCTGACACCGTTGGGTACCGGCAATCTGACCATCTCCGGCAGCAATACCTGTGGGCAAAAGACCATCCCCCCCATCAGGCTGGGTGCAACATTGTCCGCATGCAATCCACCACTGGCAAATTTCTCGCCGGCCAGCGCGTAAGGCAACAAGCTTGCCGTCGGCAGCGGCGTTCTGAGCAGTTGATTAGCAGCGACCGCAGCAGCAACGGCTGATGCAGCTGAACTTCCCATGCCGGATTGCAGCGGGACGCCCTTGTAGACTTTCAGCTCGACCCCGTGGCGATCACCATAATCATTCCACAGTGCCTGCGCGGCAATTGACGCCGTATTGTGGTCCGGATCAGTCGACAAGTACGGATGCGGCTCGCCATCAAGTCCGCGAACATCAGCTACAGAAATTCCGGGCGCGTCTGTTTTGCGCGCCGAAACGCGGTCACCAACCCCTGCGAGTGCAAGACCAAGCATGTCGAATCCAACGCCAACATTGCCGATGGAAGCCGGTGCAAAAGCGGTAACTTTGTCGCCCATATCAGTCGCCCTCGTTCAGGTACTTGGCGAGTCGTAGCAGGTCGCTGAAGACACCACCGGCAGTCACCTCGGGCCCTGCGCCAGGTCCTTGCACAACGAGCGGATTGGACGAGTAACGATCTGTTTCAAATTGCACGATGTTGTCGGTCAGATTGATGTTGCTGAATGGATGATCTGCATCGACCGACTCGAGACCAACGGCGGCTTCGCCCGCCGCATTCAACCGACCGACGTAACGCAATTTCTTGCCGGTGGCTTCTGCTTCCTCGTACATCACCTTCATCTCGTCATCATGTTCGGCAAGCTGCCCCAGGAACTCATCGATACTGCAACGTCGCAGCGATTCAGGAACCAGATTCTGCACCGGAAAGTCACCGAGCTCGGTCTTGTGCCCAATCTCGCGCGCCAGAATCGTCAGTTTTCTGGCAACGTCCATGCCGGAGAGGTCATCGCGCGGATCAGGTTCAGTGTAACCGCTGTCTCGCGCTTCCCGTACAATCGCCGAGAACGGCGTCTTACCATCGTAAACGTTAAAAAGGTACGCGAGTGTGCCGGAGAAGATTCCCTGCACCGAATGGATCTCATCACCGGTGTCGATCAGGTCCTGCAGCGTCGAGATAATCGGTAACGCCGCGCCAACCGTGGTCTCATAAAAGAAATGCGAACTGCCATGTTTGCCGTTGGCCTGCACGACCTCGTAGTCTGCGATCGGGCCGCTGCCCGCCTTCTTGTTTGGGGTAATCACGTGAATTCCCCGCTGCAGCCAATCTGCGTATCGAGCCGCAACCGATTCTTCCGCCGTGCAGTCGATGATGACGGCGTGCGGCAGATGATCGGGGTTGACGTGCCGCTCGAATGCCTCGAGGTCGAGATCTACTGACGATTGCTCATACTCATGTTGCCAGTGAGCAAGGTCGATACGACGATCCCCGAGCAGCATGGATTTCGAACGCGCGATCCCCCGAACACGCAGATCCAGGTTGAATATTTCGGCCAGGCGCCTGGCTTGTTTCTCGAGCTGTAGAATCAACGTAGCGCCGACGTTGCCCGCGCCGATCAGACCGATTGATATCGTTTTTGACGACAGGTAGAAGCCGGAATGCGCCGCCCGCAGTGCGCGGGTCGACTCGTCTGAATCGACAACTGCCGAGATGTTGCGCTCCGAAGATCCCTGCGCGATGGCCCGAATGTTGATGCCAGCGCGGCCCAGCGTGCCGAAAAACCGTGCTGCAATGCCCGGCGTACCGGCCATGCCGTCACCCACGACCGCGACGATGCTCTGTGACTCGGTCAAGTCGACTCTCTGGATCTGGCCGCTTGCGAGTTCGTCGGCGAAAGCTTCACTGACAACCTGCTTCGCGCGTTGCGCAACGTCCTGCGGAACAGCAATACAGATCGAGTGCTCGGAACTGGCCTGTGATATCAAAGTGACAGACACACCAGCGTTCTTCAACGCGGCAAACAGCCGATCGGCCGTGCCCGGTACGCCGATCATGCCCGAACCCTCGAGATTGACGAGCGCCATGCCGCTGATAGCGGTAATTCCCTTGATGTTGTCGGCCGTCGCCGGAGCCGCTTCGATACGACTGCCAGAATGAGACGGATTGAAGCTGTTGCGGATGACGACCGGTATGTCGTTTTCGATCACCGGGCCGAGCGTCTGCGGGTGAATGACCCTGGCGCCGAAGTACGCGAGTTCCATAGCTTCGTTGTATGTCAGTTGCTCGATGACACGCGCCTCAGGAACGCGATTCGGATCTGCGCTCATGACGCCGTCGACATCGGACCAGATACTCAATTCGGCCGCATCGCTAAGTGCCGCAAAGATAGCGGCCGAGTAATCACTGCCGTTGCGACCGAGAGTCGTTTGCAGGCCCTCCTCATCAGCCGCAATAAACCCTGTGATGACCGCTATACCGCTAAAGGCCTGCGGCACTTGCCGGTCAAATTTGGCTTGTGAGGCTTGCCACTGCACAGTTGGACCAAGCTCGGTCTGGCTGACCGTCAAAATCTCCCGGGCATCTATCCATGTGCCGCCACGCTCGCTCGATTCCTGACCAAGGCGGCCCGCCAGCAATCGAGCTGACCAGATCTCGCCATAACCGGCAACAACATCGCGGCTGCGTTGCGGGGCTGACTTGACCAGCGCGATGGCCTTGAGGACATCTTTGATGTCAGTGGCGTCCTGGCTCCAGCTGTCGAGGACTTCGACCAGCCGGTCACCCTTGAGCAGCGCTCTCGCAGCCGCCGAATACCGCTCGCCGATCGCATGTAATTCGTCGTTGAACGCATCATCGTCACGCTCTGCGAGTATCGCAAGGTGCAGCAAGGCATCCGTCATGCCACGCATGGCCGATACCACGACTCCCATGCGAGAATCCGGGTAGTCCAGCAACAGTCCCGCCACACGACGAAAGCAGTCAGCATCCGCAAGGCTGCTGCCGCCAAACTTGTGAATTTTCCAACGACTCTTCAACGAAGCGCCCCAAGCGCAAAACGGTGCATGATAGCGGCTGATTTTTGTGCCGTCGCCTGTTTCATTTGAAATATATTTCGACCCGAGAAGTGGTGGGGCGTGTAGGGATCGAACCCGATCAAACGAGGTTGCGAAGTAAATGGTGGGGCGTGTAGGGATCGAACCTACGACCAGTCGGTTAAAAGCCGAATGCTCTACCTCTGAGCTAACGCCCCGCAGGGTCTGTGGCAGGCCGCCACTGGAATGCCGGCGGCATGATACCGAACCGCGGCCAAATGACAAGCGGATTTGGCCTCAGACGCCCTCCGAATCCATGCGCTTGAGATACTGCCCGGCCAGCCTCGCAGCTGTTGTCTCGGGGTATTCAGCCTGCACACGTGTCAACGTCACACGCGCGGCATCCCATTGCTTGAGGCTGTAATTGCAGTAGCCCATTTTGAGCAGCGCGTCAGGCACCTTTCTCGAGCGTGGATAGTCATCAATCACGACCTGGAAATCGCGCAGCGCCTGCTCAAACTTGTCGGAAGCGTAGTAGGACTCGGCCAACCAGTATTGAGCGTTGTCAGCCAGCCCGCTGTCCGGAAACGTGACCAGGAACTGCTTGAACGACGCCGCAGCCAGCTCGTAGCGCTCCTCTTTGAGGAGTTCGAAGGCGACCTGATAATTGTCACGATCGGACCCGTCCGGGACCGGCAGCTGCCCCGGTGGCAACGTACCGCCCTCGAGCACGCTGCTGCCGCGCCCCTGCAGACGCCTCTCCAGCGCCTGAATTCGCGAATCAAGATCGGCGTACAACTGCCGTTGCCGGTCAGCCGTGTTCTCGGCATCGTGTTGCAGCATCTCCGCATTGCCCTGCAACTGGTCGGCACGACGCTCAAGCGTATCAACCTGCTGCGTCAATTGAGCGAGGCCCTGGTTATCGACGATCCGCTCAATAGTCTCAAGACGACGCTCGAGTTCGTCTATTCTGATCAACGCAGGGTCCTCGGACGGTGGCTGCAGCAATGTGCAGCCACTCATTGCAAGCGCGGAGAGGGTTAGCGCTATGGACTTGCGTATTTTCAATTCGTGTACTTGATTTCGACGCGGCGATTCTGCGCCCACGAGTCTTCATCGCTACCCATCGCCGCCGGGCGCTCTTCGCCGAAACTCACAGTCGAGATCTGCGACGCCGACGCACCCTGGATCAACAGCAAGCGGCGCACGGTTTGCGAACGACGCTCGCCGAGACCAATGTTGTATTCGCGAGAACCGCGCTCATCAGCATGGCCTTCCAGTCGAACACTCAGGTGCGAGCTATTCGCGAGTTGCATCGCGTGCCTGGCAACGACATCGGCGTCATCGGGTCGCAATTCCGAGGAATCAAATTCGAAATAGATGATGTTGGTGAGTTCCCCGCCCGTCGGATCGTAGTCGATGGCTTCACCATCGCCGAGGCCGCTGCCGCCCATGCCGTCGGTATTCGCGCCGTCTTCGCTACCGTAGACCGAATCGTCCCGATCGGGATCCGGGATATCCTGCGACGCGCAGCCTGCCAGCAGGGCAAAAGAGAGTGACACAACGAGTATTTTGTAAGGTGACATGTAAGAGTCCTTGAAAGATGTCTTTCTGTAAGAAAAGGTATTTAAATACAATATATTAAACTGTGTTATTAATCTAAATTGTCATTACTTAGAAGCGTTGAAACGGCGACCAGACCGGCTCCCGGACGTCGCCCTGCCCCGATGCCAACCGCTGCCGGATCAATCCATCCGCCGTCACACTCTCCAATACGCCGTTACGCCCCGTGCGCGTTGCATAAATCAGCGTATCGCTGTTGGGTGCGAAGCTCGGTGATTCGTCCTGGCTCCCGGCCGACAGCACCAGCAGGTCTTTGCGTTCCACGTCCATGACGGCGATCCTGTAGTTGCCGCGATCGAGGTGCACCATAGCGAGTTTTGAGCCATCCGGCGACAGGCGGGGTCGCGCATTATAACTCCCCTCGAAGGTGACGCGCTCGGGGGTACCGCCATTGGCCGACACGCGGTAGATCTGCGGACCACCACTGCGATCCGACGTGAAATAGATGTAGCGGCCATCCGGCGACCAGCTTCCTTCCGTATCGATGGCACGATGTGTCGTAATACGCTTCGACTGACGCGAATTGACATCGAGTACATGGATATCGAGATTGCCGTCTACGCCACCCAGCGTGAGCACCAGTTTGCGGCCGTCCGGAGAAAATGCCGGCGCACCGTTGATACCCGGCTTGCTCGATACCTGCAGGCGATTGCCGGTTCGCAGCGTCTGAATGAAGATCGACGACCGATTGCCTTCAAATGACACATACGCCAGGCGACGACTGTCCGGTGACCATGCCGGTGACATGATCGGGTCGTTGCTCTCCATGATCTTGTACTCGTTCTCGCCGTCCTGGTCCGAGACGATCAGCGAATACAAGCGGCCGTTGCGGCGCTCCTCGGCGGTCACATACGCCACTTTGGTATCGAATACACCTGCAATACCGGTGAGCTTTTCGTAGATCATGTCGGCTGCCCGGTGTGCGACACGACGCATCGTGCTGCTGCTCGCCGGCATGCGGTAACCCACGAGCTGATCGCGACCGAAAACGTCGAATAACTGAAACTGAACGCTATAAGCGTCGTCGCCGGTTTGCGTGACACGCCCCACAACGACGGCCTCGACGCCGAGAATAGACCAGTCGTCAAAGTCCATATCAACGCCTGACGTCGGCTTTTGCAGCATGTCGTCTCTGGGTATCGGCGCGAACCGGCCGCTGCGTGTGAGATCGGCGCTGATCACGTCTGCAACATCCAGCGGTATATTCTGCGAACTCCCTTGCCAACCGAATGGAACGATCGCAATCGGCCGGCGCTTGATGCCTTCAGTAATTACGATATCAAGCTCCGCCTGAGCCACACCGGTCAGGAACGTCGAAATCAAACATACTGTGACTAATAGTCTGCGCACGGTAACCCCATGTTAAAAATGATCATTGTGCCTAGTCTTCCGGCCTGAATGTTAACCTGATATCGCGATCAAAAACGCTCGGATCCGCCGGTGCGGGTAATGGCGAAGCCCTGTGGACTGCTGCTTCGATAGAGCGTCGCACGACCGAATCACCATTGCATGCACCGATATTCACGGAAACGACCTCACCACCTGGCAGCTGTCGAATATTCACGACGCACTCGATGCCAGCGGTAGCAGTCGGCGGCTTTACCCAATTTCGGCTGATTCTCTGTTGAATCGCAAACATGTAGGCGGTTTCTGCCGTGGCGGCCATCGCGTCAAGTCGATTGGTCTCCGCATCTATCTCCGCCTGCCGTGCTGCCTGCGCCTCGGCGCGAAGACGCTCATTCTCCATCCGCTGCCGGTCGATTTCTGCCTCGCGGGCGCGCTCGGCTTCGACGCGTTTGCGTTCCTTTTCGGCTTCGTCCTCGACACGTCGCTTTTCTGCATCAGCCTGCCGTTTGCGCTCGGCCTCCGCCGCGGCCTTTTTGCGCTCCTCTTCCTGCTGCTGGATACGGTGGAGTCGTTCCTGCTCGATGCGGGCGTCCTCCTGACGCTTTTGTTCTTCAGCCCGCAGGCGATCCTGCTCGCTGGTATCCGGCTCGGGTGGCACGACTTCCTTGACCTTGGGCGGAATGACGATCGCGTTATCGGTCACGAGCGTGCCCTTGATCGCGAGCGGCACGGCCGGCCGCGCCCTATCGCTGAAATCGATCACGACGATCAGCGAGCCGAACAACAGCACGTGCAACAGTAGTGCCAGCGTCACTGGAATCACGTTTCTTGTATCGCGAACCACTCGGTAACAACCTATTCAGGTACGGGGTAGGTATCCAACGGGTCTGTTACAAATCCGACCGCTTCCGCGCCGCCTTGTTGCAACAACACCATTGCACCGACGACGTTGCCATACGGTACAGAGCGATCTGCCTTGATCAGAATGGGCGTATCAGGCCGATTACGTATCACGGCCCCAACTCGTGCCACAATTTCCTTCGCCGTTGCCGGCTCGTCCTCATCGTCGCCAACGTTGACGTAGAGATTGCCCTCCGAGTCGACACTGAGTACCAGTGGCGGATGATCGGGCACATCTGCAATCGGTTCGGCACCGGCCTTGGGTAACTCGACCTTGACGCCCTGTGTCAACAACGGCGCCGTCACCATGAAGATGACGAGCAATACGAGCATGACGTCAATGTAGGGCACGACGTTGATCTCACCCATCAACTTGCGCTTTTGCATCGGCGTCGCCATGTCAGATTCCCTTCTTGTGGCGCGCATGTCGTTGCAGGATGCTCGAGAACTCTTCGGTGAATCCGTCGTAGCGATACTCGAGGCGCACAACCTTGTCCGCGTAGCGGTTGTAGGCGATAACAGCCGGTATCGCCGCGAACAATCCCATTGCTGTAGCAATCAGGGCTTCGGCGATCGGCGGCGCCACAACAGCGAGCGTCGCCGATTGCACGTTCGCCAGTCCCATGAAAGCGTTCATGATTCCCCACACTGTCCCGAATAGGCCAACGTAAGGGCTGGTCGAGCCAATCGTCGCCAGAGTTGCAAGACTTTGCTCGAGACGATCGACTTCACGCATCTGCGCCACACGCATCGCGCGGCGGCACTCTTCGATGACCTTTTCGACGTTGATATCGCCCTGCTGCAGGGCGCGGTTGAATTCGCGAAAGCCTGATTCGAAGATGCTGGACATGCCGACGCTGCCACCGCTTTCGCGCGTCGCGCTGCGGTACAGGGTATTCAGGTCACCACCGGACCAAAAGCTTGCCTCGAAATCGTCCGATGCGCCCGTGGTGCGTCGCAGCAGGCGCCGCTTGGTAAAGATAATGCTCCAGGACATGAGCGACGCGATAATCAGCAGGATCATTACAATTTGCACCGGCATGCTGGCTTCCAGCAGCAAGCCGACAATGGACATGTCTGATGTCATGATTTCGTTTCCTCAAAGATCGATGCCGGGACGCGGGTCGGCCGCATTGTATCGGCATTGAGATACGCCGCACGTATGCCGCCTCGTAACAACAACTTGCCATCCAGGCTGTCGAGATAAATATTCTGTTCGATGTCAAAGGTCGCCCGCGTCAGCCGAGTCAGACGCGCCGTGACGATGATCTGATCATTGAATCGGGCCGGCTCGACAAAGTCCGCGTTGGTTTGTACCACCACGAAAATGCGCCGCTCGTCGTTTATTAGCGCCACCTGATCGACGCCAAGTGCGCGCAGCCACTCCGTGCGCGCACGCTCCATGAAGCGAAAATAATTGGCGTAGTACACGACACCCTGCGCGTCGGTATCCTCGTAATAAACGCGCACGGGCCACTCGAAGGGTCTGGCGTTCTGGGTCACAGTCATCCGTCAATCACTCCTGGTCGAATAACGGCAGTTCCTTTGGCTGCCGATGCGCAGGTGGGATGAGACCAAAATGCAGATACGCGTTATTTGTCGCGACACGGCCTCTTGCCGTGCGCATCATGAAACCTTGCTGGATCAGGTACGGCTCGATGACATCCTCGATCGTGCCTCGTTCCTCACCAACGGCGGCAGCCAGGCTTTCGACGCCAACGGGACCACCATCGAACTTCCCGATGATCGTCTGGAGCAGGTGTCGATCCATCGCGTCGAAACCGTTTGGATCAACCTGCAGCATATCCATCGCATCGACGGCGACCTGACCGGAGATCACTCCGTCCGCCTGAACCTCGGCGAAGTCCCGCACGCGACGGAGCAGGCGATTCGCGATTCGCGGGGTGCCTCGCGAACGTCTGGCAATCTCATTGGCACCCTGTTCCTCCATGGGCAGATTCAAAATGCCGGCGGATCGTTCTGCTATCTCCTCGAGGTCCTGCGTCGAATAGAACTCGAGCCGCTGCACGATGCCGAAACGATCTCTGAGCGGCGACGTCAACAGGCCTGCCCGCGTCGTTGCGCCGACGAGCGTAAACGGCAGCAAATCCAGTTTGATTGAGCGCGCGGCCGGTCCCTCACCAATCATGATGTCGAGCTGGAAGTCTTCCAGCGCCGGATACAAGACCTCTTCGACGATCGGGCTGAGTCGATGAATCTCGTCAACAAACAACACGTCGTTCGCTTCAAGATTGGTCAGAATTGCAGCAAGATCTCCGGGGCGTTCGAGAACCGGGCCGGACGTATGCCGCAGGTTGACGCCCATCTCATTCGCGACGATATGCGCGAGCGTCGTCTTGCCAAGACCCGGTGGACCGAAAATCAAAACATGATCGAGCGCCTCACTGCGTCTGCGAGCCGCTTCGATGAAGATACTCATTTGCTGTTTGACGCCGGGTTGCCCCACGTATTCGGCTAGCGTCTTCGGCCGAATCGCGCGATCAAATGCCCTGTCCTCGGAACCGGACTCCGCGCTGGTCAGACGGTCATGTTCGATACTGGCCATCGTCTACTGCGCCGCCTGTCGCAAGGCGGACCGAATAATGTCCTCGGCCGACTTGTCATTGACATCCATCGCGCCGATCAGTTTGTTGACCTCACTTGCCTTGTAGCCAAGCGCGATCAACGCATCAACGGCCTCGCTTCGCGGGCTGGCCTCGACCTGCACGATTGACACGCCTTGCGTATCCGCGGCCTTGTCGATCTTGTCACGCATCTCAATGATCAGTCGCTCGGCGGTCTTCTTGCCAACACCAGGGATCCTGACCAGCGTTGCGGCATCTTCGAATTCAACACAACGCTGGAAATCCGCAACGCTCATCGTCGACAGAATCGCAAGACTCATCTTGGCGCCAACACCGGAGATTCTCAGAAGCATCCGAAACAGGCTGCGTTCTTCGACAGATCCAAATCCGTACAAGGTTTGCGCATCCTCGCGCACGAGCAAGTGGGTATGTAGAAACAGATCCGCACCTATGTCGGGCAGGTCCAGAAAGGTAGACATCGGAGTCTCGACTTCGTAGCCGACACCGTGGCATTCGATAATGATTTGCGGTGCCTGCTTGGCGGTCAGATTGCCGCGCAGTGAACCAATCATCGTAAGCTCGCAATGACGTTTTCGTTGCTGAGTCGCGACTGCAGTCGGTGCTGGTGACCATGGCAAATCGCGGTCGCCAGAGCGTCCGCTGCGTCGGTCGCGGGAATTCCATCGAGCTGCAGCAAGGACACGACCATATGCTGCACCTGCTCCTTGCTGGCCGCCCCGGTGCCAACGACGGCCAGTTTGATCTCGCGTGGTGCGTACTCGAATACCTCGACGTCGTACGCGAAGGTCGCACACAGCGCAGCGGAGCGTGCGTGGCCAAGTTTGAGTGCGCTGCCGGCATTTCGCGCCATGAAGACACTTTCGATCGCCACCACATCGGGCCGATACTCATCGACGATGGCGTTTACCGATACAAAGATCTTCTTGAGCCGATTCGGAAACGTGCCGGCCGGGCTCTTGATCGTGCCGCTCGCAACGTAGACCGGCCGGTCGCCCTCAAAATCGAGTACACCGAAACCCGTAAAGCGGGACCCCGGATCGATGCCAAGAATGCGTCGTTTATCCGTCAATGGCGGCCTCAGATCTGCGCCAGTACATCATCTGAAATGTCAGCGTTGCTATAGACTTCCTGAACATCATCGAGATCCTCGAGCATCTCAAGTAACTTGATCATCGACGCAGCTGCTTTGACATCGAGACCCGCGCTCGTCGACGCGCGCATTGTCAGTTGTGCATTCTCGGGCTCGAGCCCGGCATCGACCATCTTGTCACGCACCTGCTCAAACTCCGCCGGTTCCGTCAGGACCTCGATCGAACGGTCATCGTCAACGACTACGTCTTCGGCACCCGCATCTATCGCAGCCTCCATGACCACATCTTCATCACTCCCGGATGGATACAGCAGCTGCCCGACACTGTTGAACAGGTAGTTTACCGAACCGTCGGCGCCCAAATTGCCGCCGAATTTGGAGAATGCGTGCCGAACCTCGGCGACGGTGCGGTTGCGGTTGTCGGTCAGGCAATCAACCATGACCGCGGCACCACCAGGACCATATCCCTCGTAACGAATCTCCACGTACTCGGCCCCGTCGAGTTCCCCTGCGCCACGCTTGATCGCACGCTCGATATTGTCCTTCGGCATGCTCTGCGC
Source organism: Gammaproteobacteria bacterium (assembly GCA_029862045.1). Classification (GTDB taxonomy): domain Bacteria; phylum Pseudomonadota; class Gammaproteobacteria; order Steroidobacterales; family Woeseiaceae; genus UBA1847. The sequence continues at coordinate 82,489 of JAOTYE010000007.1, read as the reverse complement.
CTTGGCTTTATCGATCGCGAGCCGCAGACGCGGATTGGCATTCAGGTCGCTACCGCCCATCCCGGCTGCGACCGTGATTTCCCGAATCAACTTCGTAAAGAGCTTGCCGCGCTTTTTGTCCTGGGCGCCCTTGCGGTGCTGAATATTCGCCCATTTACTGTGTCCTGCCATGATTCCCTGCTTCGCCCAAGCAAAACCCGGTAACGCCCGGGTCAAAATCTGCGCGTATGATAACGGTTATTGCATACACAGGCATCCAATCACAGCTGCGCGAAATGTCGAGTTCGATACACGAAAATCCCGCGAATAGCACCGATCAGGCCGACATCGTTGCGGCAACGCGGCAATTCCTCGAGTCAATGGCCGACAATTCGGAAGCGGCGGCGGCCGTCACCGAGGGCCGGGAAATTGCGGCCATTGTCGATTCACTCGGTCTGTCGCCGAAACTGCTTGCCGCGGTCCACGTATACCCCTTGGTTCGTGACAATCTAACGGACATTAATACATTAGAAAATAATGAGTTAAGGTCTCTTTCTAGAACTGTTATAGATTTGGTGCAGCTCGGCCGCTTTTCGTTGCCAAGCGGATGGCGCCCGGGTGAGGCACTGGCGGCCAGGCAATCCGAAGCGTTGCGGAAAATGCTGCTCGCGGTGGTCTCGGACGTTCGGCTCGTGCTTGTTCGAATTGCTGAACAATTGTATCGACTGCGCAAGGCCAAGAAAGCCACGAGAGACGAGCAGCGGGCGATCGCCGTCGAGACGCGCGAAATATACGCGGCGCTTGCCAACCGGCTGGGTGTTTGGCAACTCAAGTGGGAACTCGAGGATCTGGCGTTTCGCTACCTCGATCCCGAAACCTACATGGAAATCGCCACAGCGCTCAACGAAAAACGCACGGAGCGCGAGAGCTTTATCGAACGCGTGAAATCGACGCTGCAGGCAGAACTCGAAGTCCAGGGCGTCAAGGCCGAGATATCGGGCCGACCGAAGCACATTTTCAGCATCTGGCGGAAGATGCAACGCAAGGATCGGGGCCTCGAGTCCCTGTACGATATTCGCGCGGTACGCGTACTTGTCGATGACGTCAAGGATTGCTACGCGGCCCTTGGCACCGTGCACAACCTCTGGTCCTACCTGCCCGGCGAGTTCGACGATTACATTGCGAATCCGAAGGATAATGACTACCAATCACTTCACACCGCGGTTATCGGGCCCGAGGGCAAGACGGTCGAAGTACAGATTCGTTCGCACGACATGCATCGACAGGCGGAACTCGGTGTCGCCGCGCACTGGCGCTACAAGGAAGGTGGCGGCTCAGTGGCCGCGTTCGATCAGAAGATTCGTTTTCTGCGTCAGTTGCTCGAGCCCACGAGCGAGGCAGAAGATCTGCTCGCACAGATACGTGATGACGTCTTCGAAGATCGTGTCTACGCCATAAGTCCAAAAGGTGACGTTATTGAATTGCCGGCGAAAGCGACGCCGCTCGACTTTGCCTATCACGTCCACACGCAGGTGGGACACCGCTGCCGCGGTGCCAAGGTGAATGGCCGCATCGTGCCGCTGACGTACACGGTGCGAAATGGCGACAAAATCGAGATCATCACCGGCAGCCAGTCGCATCCGAGTCGCGACTGGCTGAGCCCAAAGCTGGGCTATCTGGCAGGCGCTCGTAACCGGGCCAAGGTCCGCAACTGGTTTCGACAGCAAGATCGCGACCAACATCAGCGTCAGGGCCGTGAAATTCTGGATCGTGAGCTGTCGCGACTCAATATCCGCGACGTTGCGACCGATGACATTGCACGTCAGCTGAAACACAAGAACACCGACACATTATGTGTAGCGCTCGGTGCCGGCGACCTGACATCGGCATCGATCGCGACCGCATTGCAAAACCTGCGCGGCACAGATTTACCTGACAAGATCCGGCCGCGACGCGGACCGAAACCTAAAAACAAAAGACCTGACTCGATTGCCGTCAGCGGCGTCGGCGACTTGCTATGCAATTTCGCGCGTTGCTGCCGGCCCGTGCCGCCGGAACCGATCACCGGCTACATTACGCAAGGCCGCGGCGTCAGTATTCATCGTCAGGACTGCGGCAATTTCCTGGGGCTCAACCAGCGCCATCCGGAGCGCATCATCGAGGTAGGCTGGGGTCAATCGGATTCGGCAACCTACCCGGTCGACCTGACGCTACGTGCGCATGACCGCACGGGCTTGTTGCGGGACATCAGCACGGTGCTTGCCGACGAAGGCGCCAGCGTAACCGCCCTGACGAGTCGCACCGACAAGAAGTCGATGCAAACGATTATGGACATCAGTGTCGAGATCAGCGACCTGCCAACGCTCAGCACCGCGATAACGCGACTGGAAAAGATACCCAATGTCGTCTCGGTCAGGCGCAAGGCCTGACGCGCTTATCAGACTGCGGGCGCGTCCCCTCCCCGCTTGCCTTTCGCGATGTCGGTTGCGAGCGCCATCATTGACGTCAGGTCGGCGAGATTGGCCGGCACGACGTAAGTATTACCTGATTTCGCGAGATTGCCGAACTCGCCAATGTACTGTTCGGCAATACGCAGCTGCATGGCCTCGGGGCCGCCTTGTGCTATCACGGCGTTTGCAACCCTGGTCAGACCCTCGGCCGTCGCGGTTGCCACCGCAAGTATTGCTTCGGCCTCACCCTGCGCTTCGTTGATCTGCTGCATTTTTGCGGCCTCGGATTCCTTGATAACGCGCTGTTTCTCGCCTTCAGCCTCGTTGATCTTGGCGTCACGTACACCTTCCGATGTCAGAACGACCGCACGTTTTTCGCGTTCGGCACGCATCTGCTTCTCCATCGCACTAAGCACATCGTGTGGCGGATTGATGTTCTTGATCTCGTAGCGCAGGACTTTGACGCCCCATGGATCAGACGCCTTGTCGAGTTCGGACACTACGTTCGCATTGATTGTGCCGCGCTCTTCGAACGTCCTGTCCAGATCGATCTTGCCAATCTCCGAACGCAGTGTCGTTTGTGCAAGCTGCGATATCGCGAACATGTAGTTGCCAATACCATACGATGCGCGCGCCGGGTCCAGCACCTGCATGTACAGCACGCCGTCGACGCCGACCTGAACGTTATCATTCGTAATGCAAATCTGTTCCGCAATATCGACCGCCTGTTCCTTCAACGTATGCTTGTAAGCCACCCTCTCGAGAAACGGAATCAGGACGTGAAAACCGGCATTAAGCCTGCGGCTGAATTTGCCGAGCCGTTCAACAACAAATGCATTCTGCTGCGGCACGACGACAGCGGTCTTGAACAAAACAAGGACGATTACAGCAACAACTGCCAGCGAAACAATTAACGACATATCCATCAGAACTTCCTTCTAAGAAATTACTCAGCCTCGACGTGTAGAGTTACACCGTCTGCTTTAACCACTTTTGCCCGGCTACCCGCGCCGATTGTGGCATCACCGACATTGCGAATCGTCCATTCGCTACCGCGGTACTTCGCCCGCGCGTTACTACCGGGAGCGAGATCGTCTGTCACCGTGACGGAGTCGCCTGCGATCGTATTTTCAAAGCCCTGGCCGCCACTGCGCATCTTGTCATACAGAGTTTTGCGAAAGGTAAGAAAGAACAACAGCGACACGACCGCAAACGCGAGCCACTGGGCCCACTCGGGCATGACCACGCCAAACAGCGTAGCCAGACCAACGATGGCCGCGGATACACCGAGAAAGACCAGGTAAAACTGCGCATCGACCGCGAAGAGCTCCGCACCCAATAGCACTGCACCCAAAACCAACCATGCCCACCATGTCATAGTCCGACTCCTGTTCGAGGGTAGGCGCACTATAGCGCGTGCCGCTTACGCCGGGAAAGTCAGCATTAGTCCCTACCTGCGGCGCTCGAACATCGATTTTCGGTTACTATCCGTGGCGCCTACACAGAACAAGAACAAGAGGAAGCGGCATGCAGGACATCGTCAATCAGATAAACAGCTACGTCTGGAGTCCGGCACTCGTCTATTTGTGTCTCGCCGCGGGGCTGTTTTTCTCGATTCTCACCCGCTTTGTTCAGGTGCGCCTGTTCAAGGAGATGATCAACCTGTTGTTCTCGAGCAAGGAATCGGATCGAGGCATTTCATCGTTTCAGGCCTTGTCAGTCTCTTTGTCCGGTCGCGTCGGCACCGGCAATATCGCTGGCGTCGCCGCCGCGATCGGCTTCGGTGGTCCCGGCGCCGTGTTCTGGATGTGGGTGGTCGCCTTTCTCGGCGCCTCGACGGCGTACGTCGAATCGGCACTCGGTCAGATCTACAAAGAGGAAGACGAAGGCCAGTACCGCGGTGGCCCGGCGTATTACATCGAAAAGGCCATGGGCCAGAAATGGTATGCGTGGATCTTCGCGATCACGACAATAATTGCCGTCGGTCTGCTGCTACCTACCGTGCAGTCCAACAGCATCGGCAATGCGGCCGAACTTGCGTTTGGCGGCTCAGGCGTTCTTGAAACGGCGCTGGGATCGGTCACCTATACCAAACTCATCACAGCCGCAATCGTCGTCTCGATTCTCGGCTTCATCATTTTTGGTGGCGTCAAGCGCATCGCGCATTTCACCCAAATCGTTGTGCCGTTTATGGCGCTTGGTTACATCCTGATGGCACTCATTATCATTGCAATGCACATCTCGGAGCTGCCCCGCGTCTTCATGCTAATCGTCACGGATGCATTTGGCCCGATGGCGGGAATCGGCGCCGCGATCGGTTGGGGCGTCAAGCGCGGTGTTTACTCGAATGAGGCTGGCCAAGGTACCGGCCCGCATGCGGCCGCGGCTTCGGAAGTTCAGCATCCGGCACAGCAGGGACTCGTGCAGGCGTTCTCAGTCTACATCGACACGCTGTTCGTGTGCTCGGCAACCGCTTTCATGATTCTGATCACGAATCAATACTACGTGACGGGTGTGGAGTCGGCCGTTAGCGGTGGCACGATGCCGACCGACGTACTCGCGAACAGCCCGGCGTTTACGCAGTACGCCCTCGAAAGTGTCATGGGTGGCTTCGGCAAGATTTTCGTCGCGGTCGCACTGTTCTTCTTCGCGTTCACGACCTTGCTCGCCTATTACTACATTGCCGAAACCAACGTTGCGTATATCCGGCGCACATTCCGCTTCCCGCACGAGATTCAGATTCTAAAAGTGCTGCTACTGGGTTCGGTCTTTTATGGAACCGTACGCACGGCCGACCTTGCGTGGGGGCTCGGTGACATCGGCGTCGGCGTCATGGCATGGCTCAATATTATCGGCATTTTGATCCTGTTCTTCATGGGCAAGCCTGCGTTGAAAGCGCTCAAAGACTACGAAGCACAACGCAAGGCAGGTGTCGAAGAATACACGTTTGATCCCGACGCGCTTGGCATCAAGAACGCCGACTTCTGGAAGAAATCGTGAAGTAGCCGATTTCGGCCAGGAACGGACATGGGCCGAGAAACAAGAAGCCCCGCCACTGACGGCGGGACTTCCATTCTCGTTGAGTCAGAATTCAGTCACGTGAACCGACCGGTACCATCAGGTGTGCATAGGGTGTGCCTTTCCACATGACGTACGGGCCGCCGTTCTCCGGATCTGCCGGATAGCCCTCCAGCAGCTCGGTAGGCGCGAGAATCATCAAGTGTGGCCCTTCGACGATCCATTCGTTGTCCTCAGTCGGGCCTTCCGCATAAGGATCAATATTGCTGGCACCCTCGTCGCCGCTCAGCATGTAAGAGATGCCTAGTGATTCGGCTGCGTAATCTCCCTTGTTCTGCCATGCACCGGCCCATTTCATCCATTCGCCATCCATGCACATGGGCGCGGTTCCGGAGAGCATTGGTGGCGTCGGCAGACACGTATACCCGTTGGAGCCTTCTCGAAGCACATTTCCGTCCCAGTCGACCACCTTCGCATCTTCTGCCATACCAGGCCATGCGGCGCTGAGCGCGTCGGCAATCGGATCAGATGCGTCCGCTGCGCCGCCCGGCGCAGGCCCTGCTTCATTCCAGATATCGACGGATATCTTCCATTCCCCGTCTTCTTTTATCCAGAGATGAAAGTCGCGAATCTCTTCCTCGATTGGCTGGCCGTCGTGTCCGTCAACAACGACGACCGCGTCCGCCAGCGTATAACCCATGTCTCCGCTCGCCGCGACCACGACGTTCATGTCGGAGAAGCTAACACTGGCACCGGGTGCCTCCGCAAATGCCGTCATAAAGGCAAGCGCACCGTCACGACCGGTCACAGCGGCTTCATTCGGCGGAAGTAGAAGTCCGTCGCTCGCGTACGAACCTGCAAAAGCGGCGGCATCCATGCTTGCGCCGGCCGCATGATAAGCATCTGCAGCAGCCTGCAACGCGGCCCGCTCGGCGCCGACATCAACCTGAGATTGCGTGCACGCACAAAGTAAGATTCCTGCTAGCACCGAACAAACCATCGTCTTCGTTATCATACCTACTCCCTTCGCGCCATTAACTTTGCTCACCGCGCGGTCTTGTGAAAAAACTGGTACTAACAAGCGTAGCGCAAGATTTCGGGAACGTCAGGCCTGCGCGTATAGGCGAATCGCATCGATTCTGGGATGTACCTCGAAATGACTGCTTTCACCTAAAGCGGTCATTCAAACATCGCAGAAATCGATAATATGACAGGCGGCTAACGGCCAGAAGCGGCCACACTACCCGCACTCATCCAGTATCGGTTGAATAGCGTCTGCGCCTTCCGGCGGAAAAGGTTTCCTGAACGTAAAGGCATCCCCGGAAGGGCCCTGCTTCACCAAGATCTCGAGCTTCTGCTTTGCCTCGTCCAACGTAGGCACGTGGCCCGCCGTTACCCACCACAAAACTAGATGAAACTCCATCCTGTCGAACCACTCTCTCCTACGCCGCATTATCCCAAGATGTTCTTCGTTTTCATAAACAAAAGCACTCAGCGCGTCTAAGTCAGTCCAAACTGAGAGATTGACAGCGATATTGGGATCGTCGAATGCCTGAACATCTAGTGCGTCGTTGCCATCCCCTGTGAATCGCCAAACAGAGCCGGGTTGAGTTTCGGCAATAGCATTAACTCTGTCTAAGCTATTAACGAAATCAGCATTATCAGGATGCGCCTGCGGTAGTTTGAAGCGAGCAACATTAAGTTGGGCCAGGTGAAAATTCATACGCTCTCCGATCGATTTCGCAATATTTTGCGACCGTCTGCTTCGGGTCATTAGCAGCCTGTCAACATCATATCAGGCGACCGGCTGCTTTCGGGTGTATAGCGGTCACTCAGAGGCTGATTTTTTGGCAGCTACGATTTGAACGCATTTGAATGTCCGCTTTCACCCAAAGCGGTCATTCAATCAGCTAAAAATCGGGGAAATCGAAGGGCAGCTTTCGGCCAGAAGCGGTCCTTTTCTCAGCCACAAAAAACCCGCCACGAGGACGGGTTCTTTCTAACTGTTGGAATGTATCAGAGACACTTCTAGCCTCCCCAGAACTTCCACCATGCTTTCTTGGGTTTTTCTTTGGCCTCTTCAGCCTTTTCGTCCTCGTCATCATCGGGGGTCAGAGCGGAGTCGGCTTCCTGACCCGGCGTCCGATCGGACTTGTATTCTTCCTGAATTGATTTTCGCTCGTCGCGCCGTTCTCGCATTTCTTGCGCCTGTTCATTACCTTTCGTCTTGGCATCTTCAGCGTCGGAGGGCATCTTTGCCTGCGCATTTTCTGTCTCAGAACGCACATGTTCCGTGCGGTCTGCATTTTCCCGCGCCGATTTCGCCTTGTCTTTTCCTGTCTGCGCCAAGGTGGTCGCGGGAAGCGATATCAATAATGACAGTGATATCAGGGTCCATAGGTTTCTACGCTTCATTGTTGTCTCCATCGAAAAGCCTCAATCCGACAACTTATCTGGATATTCACCTAACCCAGTCAAAATTCACAATTGTTTGCTATTGCCCACTGCCATGCTTTAGGCCATTAGCGGCCCTTCAGGGCGATATCAGCCTAATGTCTGCTTTCACCCAAAGCGGTCATTAGGACAGTCGATTATCGACGTTTCAGAGTGGCAGCTTTCGGCCAGAAGCAGCCATTGAATCTAACGAAATGGGCCGGAGTGGGAACACCCCGGCCACTCGTCATACGAAATTCTGACAGCAAATGTGCTACTGGTTACCAATGTACGAGCACAGGGCAAACACGTCTTTGATCTTCGCATCATTCCAGTCTGGCGTCATCTTGATGACTTCCCATTGAAATGTCGCGAGATTCAACTGCGTTTCGACGGTTCCCGCATTAGTGAAGATATTCCCGTAACCCGGAATGCCGATGTGTAACGAAAGCCCCGAGTTCTTCGTCCAAGTCGGGATCCAGTCTGGTTCGACATAGATCCAATCTCGATAGATCGCCGTACTGTGTTCGGTTCGCCCAACGTTGTCATCCGCCGAGTGTGTAGCGGTTCCGGGCATCGGCGTCCAAGGGTCGAAACACGCTGCGAAAGGCGCCTCGTTACACCCCGGATCGGCAGGAGCCCATATCAATGCATTGGCTGTGTAACTAGTGCCGATCGCTTGTGTTAACACACCGTCCTTGTCGAAAAATAGCTTGCCGACTTCCATCGTGTCGCCCTCGGCCCAAACCCAGAAGTCCATACCGTCAAACTGTGTGCAGTCAAAAAACGGAAATGGGCCGAAGTGGAGCGGGCCTCTGGTGTAATCCATTGGTTTCTCGGCCCAAGCCGATGCCGCCACCAGAAACGTAACGCAGGCCAGAACCAGCCGCGGAGCAAATCTCATACAGCTTTTCATGCTTACCTCCCGAGTGTGTTTTTGCAGTTTCATGCGAATAGTGAGCCCGTTCGCACAATCGGCAGCCCGGCGATCTTGGGTTCTTCGTGGCGTGTAGTCGCGGAGGAGACGAGGACCCGTGGCATTGCGTCACCAGCTTTGGCTGGATTTGCCTTTGTCAGAACAAGTATGAATCCAGGCGAGAGACGGTCAATACTGGCTTGTACCTAATGTCCGCTTTGGGTCACTAGCGGCCCTTTAGCCCAATACTAGCCTAATGTCTGCTGCAGGGCGTTAAGCGGACATTGGGCGGCCCGATTTCGAAAGCCTCAGGCTGAATGTCTGCTTTCACCGAAAGCGGTCATTTAATCAGCTCAAAATCTCGCAAATCGAAGGGCAGCTTTCGGCCACAAGCGGTCATCGAGACTCAACGGCCTGCAACCATTTTACGGCACGATTTAAGCTCTCAATTCAAGCATGCCGATTGCTAATCTCTGAGCACGAGATAGTGGCCTCTTGGCCAAGAACACTGCGGCGAAGACAGCCACAAACCAGAAGACAAGATGGATGAAGGACAAGCCCGAAACCGACCACTGTGCGAGCACCGGCAAGGGATTCCTCTGGATAACGTCAATCGGAGAGGCCGCAGTTGCTTGCATCAGATTAACGATTTTCACGAACAAGTTACCGAGAACGCAGCCGGCAATCGTATATACCGCGGCCACTATTGAGAACTTCATCGAAATTCCGCGCCCGAGAAAACCCATGGAGAATCCAATTACAACGCCGACACCTGCCGCCGCGAAGCCGTACGAAATTGGCCATGCTTCGACGATAATGCCGTAGGCGACAGCGGCAAGGAGCATAGCGATAGCTCCGGTGATGACGGCCGCAGTAAAATTCTGTTCCGATATCAGCTTTTCTGCCAACTCGTAATTTTTCTGTTTTTCGTCGTCGTCCATAGTCGCTGAATGCGGTTGTATACCGACAAATGTCGAGGGGCCGGAATGGGTCACTAGCGGCCCTTCAAGACAATATTAGCTCAATGTCCCCTTTCGGGCGTAAAGCGGTCATCCACTTAGTGCTGCTTGTGTCGATAAAACAGTCTGCGAACGGCCAGGCGCCGACAATCAGTCGCGACGGACAGGTCGTTCCACATATTTCAATTGATTGCATCGGACTCAATCGGCCGCATCGGGTCGATGTCACCGCCTCGCGGAACAAACGCGCGACCTGCTATCGGTTCATATAATTCAGAGCACGCTTGTCGGCCGCGAGAGCCGCTTCGTGGATTGCTTCGGCCAGGCTCGGGTGCGCATGAATCGTACGCTGCAGATCTTCGGTGCTCGCCGAAAACTCCAATGCAAGTACGGCTTCTGAGATGAGTTCGCCGGCCATGGGCCCGACGATGTGAATACCGAGTATTTCGTCGTCGTCTGACGCCGAAATAACTTTGACCATTCCGCTGGTCTGTTCCAGCGCTTTGGCCCTGCCATTCGCAGCAAACGGGAATGATCCCGTCTTGTAGGGACGGCCGCTCGCTTTTACTTCTTCTTCAGTTTTGCCAACCCAGGCGATCTCGGGTGCTGTGTAGATGACCGATGGAATGACGTTGTAGTTCACCTCGGCGAGTTCGCCTGCAATCAGATCGGCAACCATTACGCCCTCTTCCGATGCCTTGTGAGCGAGCATCGGTCCGCGCACAGAATCGCCGATCGCATACACGCCTTTTACCCGCGTCCTGCACTCGTCATCGACGACGATGAATCCTCGCTCATCAAGTTGAATCCCTGAATCCTCGGCGAGCAAGCCATCGGTGAATGGTCTGCGACCAACAGCAACAATAAGCTTTTCGACATCGAACGACTGCGTGCCCGACTGATCCACGTACTCAACAGTAACTCCGTTTTTGCCGGTCTTGGCTGACGTCATCTTGGCGCCGAGTTTGATGTCGAGCCCCTGCTTTTTAAAGTCCTTCGCAGCGACATTCGCGACATCGCGATCCGCCATGAACAGGAAGTCATCCATCGCCTCGATGATCGTGACTTTTGCTCCGAGCCGCGCCCACACGCTACCGAGCTCGAGACCGATGACACCGGCGCCGATTACGCCAAGGGTCGCGGGCACGGCGTCAAACTCGAGCGCATCCCAGGAATCGACGATCTTCTCACTATCGAAAGGTGCTACGCCGAGCTCGATCGGTGCCGAACCCGATGCGAGGATTACATTCGTGGCCGCAATGACCTCCGACTCACCATCTACCGGTGTGAATTCGACTTGTTTGCCGGCCAGTAGCTTGCCGTGGCCTACGAGGCCATCGACCTTGTTGGCTTTAAAGAGTCCTGCTATGCCGCCGGTCAACTGCCGTACGATACTGACGCGCCGTTTCTGCATGGCGGCGATATCCATTTCGACATCACCTGTCGTTATGCCATGCTTCTTGAATTCATGTTGCGCGCGATAATAGAGCTCAGACGATTCGAGCAGAGCTTTGGAGGGTATGCAGCCCGCGTTGAGGCAGGTGCCACCGAATGCGTTCTTGCCATCCGTGTTCTTCCATTCGTCAATGCACGCGACATTCATACCAAGTTGTGCCGCACGAATAGCTGCGATGTAACCTGCCGGGCCCGCGCCGATGACTACTACGTCATAACTCTTGCTCATATCTTGCTTGTCCGTTGTGCGATGCGTGTGTTCTAGACCTGAAGTAACAGGCGACCGGGATCTTCGAGCAATTCCTTTATTGCAACGAGAAACTGCACGGAATCCTTGCCATCGATAATGCGGTGATCGTAAGTCAATGCGAGGTACATCATTGGGCGCACGACGATCTCATCGTCCACGACCATCGGCCGTTTTTGAATAGTGTGCATGCCCAGTATCGCGCTTTGCGGCTGATTCAGGATTGGCGTTGACATCATCGAACCGAATATTCCACCGTTCGTAATCGTGAACGTGCCACCGGTCAACTCTTCCATACCGATCGTTCCGGCCTGCGCTTTCTTTGCGATCTCACCAAGTTCCCGCTCGAATTCGGCAAAGCTCATCTGATCCACATCACGAATCACCGGCACCATGAGACCGCGCTCCGTCGACACCGCGATGCCGATGTCGTAATAGTTGTGGTAGATGACATCGGTTCCTTCTATCGAGGCGTTAACCACCGGAAACCTCTGCAACGCTTCCACGGCAGCCTTCGCAAAAAACGACATGAAGCCAAGCCGAACACCGTGTTCTTTTTCGAACGAATCGCGGTAACGGCTGCGCAGCGACATGACTTTCGTCAGGTCGACTTCATTGAATGTCGTCAACATTGCTGCCGACTGCTGGGCCTCGATGAGACGCTCGGCGATACGCGCGCGCAAGCGCGTCATTGGTACGCGCTGCTCGGTGCGTTCCAGACCGACTGTCTCTCCTTCGTCGACCACTGCGGGCGCCGGATCACCGGGCGTAACATTACTGCTCTCGTCCGACTTGAGAAACGCAAGAACATCGGCTTTCGTGATACGGCCATCCTTGCCGGTCCCGATCACCGTCGTTTCTTCGAGATCGTGCTCGTCGAGTAAGCGCCGAACTGCCGGGCTGGTCTTGATCGGTTTGCTCTCGTCCTTTGCCTGCGGCTGTGCGGCCTCCACCGTTTTCTTCGCGACAGGTGTTTTGTTTTCCGCTACCGACGCAGTTCCTTCCTCGAGAACTGCCAGAACGTCGCCGGCCGTTACGGTCGCTCCATCGTTTACCTTGATCTCCTGAAGCACGCCTGCCGAGGGTGCGGGAACTTCCAGCACGACTTTGTCGGTCTCGAGATCCACGAGGTTTTCGTCCCGCGCTACCGAATCGCCGACATTCTTGTGCCAGGCGACCAACGTCGCATCGCTAACCGACTCGGGCAAGGGTGGCACTTTGATCTCAATACTCATTTGGACTTCCGTTTTGTTTTTCTGGGCTTCGCCGACTTGCTGGCTTTTTTCTCAATGTCGAGTGCAGCTTCGACCAATGCCTGTTGCTGCTGTAGGTGGATCTTGAAAACACCTGATGCCGGGGCGGCCGCACCCGGACGGCCAGCATAGTAAAGCTGCTGATGGTCCTGCAGCGGTTCTTGCAGCCTATGTCGAATCTGATACCAGGCACCCTGATTCTGCGGTTCTTCCTGACACCAGACAATGTCCTCGACGTGCGCGTATTGTTTGAGAAGACCGGCGTAGCCAGGAATCGGGAACGGATACAGCTGCTCGATCCGGATGAGCGCGATATCGTCAATACCTTGGACCTGCCGGGCTTCGAGCAGATCGTAATAGACCTTGCCGCTGCAGAAAACGACGCGCCGCGCGTTCTTGGCTGCAATGTTCTCAACCTCGGGAATGATCAGTTCGAATTCACCGGCAGAAAGCGCGGTCAACGGCGACACGGCCATTTTGTGCCGCAGCAGGCTTTTCGGCGTCATGACAATGAGCGGCGCGCGGTACGGACGCACCATTTGCCGCCGCAGCATGTGGAACATCTGTGCCGGCGTCGATGGCACGCAAACCTGCAGATTATGCTCAGCACAGAGTTGCAGGAAACGCTCAAGTCGCGCTGATGAGTGTTCGGGGCCCTGGCCCTCGTATCCATGGGGCAATAGCAGCGTGATACCACACAGGCGTCCCCACTTGGCATCGCCCGAGCTAATGAACTGATCGATAACGACCTGCGCGCCATTGACGAAGTCGCCAAACTGCCCTTCCCAAATCACGAGCGTATTCGGTTCCGTCGTCGCATAACCGTATTCGAAACCGAGCACCGCTTCCTCAGAAAGCAATGAATCGATGACGCGAAACGCATCGGCGCGCTCGACCAGGTGTCTGAGCGGCGTGTATTCGCGATTGTTGACCTGGTTATGCAACACGGCGTGACGGTGAAAAAACGTCCCTCGCCCACTGTCCTGACCAACGAGCCGGCAATCGAAACCGTCCCGGATCAACGATGCATATGCCATCGTTTCGGCAAAGCCCCAATCCATGTCGATGTCGCCAGCCGCCATACGCTTGCGCTCATCGATTATGCGTTGCACTCGCCCGTGGAGTTTCATGTCGGGCGGCACCGTGGTTATCGCGTCACTCAAATCGGCTGTGGTTGCCGGGCTGATCGTCGTGTCGACAGCGTCATCCCAGTTCGCTTTGGCGAATGGGCTCCAGTCAACCGTGAATTCGTCGCCAATCATGCCGAGTGACGACTGAGGAACAGGTTCGCCGCGGTCAAGGCGATCCCGATACTCGTCTTGCAGCTTCTCAACACCGGAATCAGTGATGATCTGTTTTTCGACTAGCCTGTCCGCGTACAACTTACGCGTAGTGTCCTGAGCGCGGATCTTTCCGTACATGACCGGTTGCGTTGCGGCGGGCTCGTCCGCTTCGTTGTGCCCATGACGGCGATAACACACAAGATCGATGACGACGTCTTTCTTGAATTTTTGACGGTATTTGAGCGCCAGACGCGTCACAAACAGGGCTGCTTCGGGTTCATCACCATTGACGTGGAAGATCGGCGCCTCGATCATCTTCGCGACGTCACTGCAGTAGTCCGTCGAACGTGCGTCCGACGGCCTGCTTGTCGTAAAACCAATCTGATTGTTGATGACGATGTGTACCGTGCCGCCCGTCCGGAAACCGTTGGTCTGCGACATCTGAAAAGTCTCGGTGACGACACCCTGTCCCGAAAACGCAGCATCCCCGTGTATGAGCACGGGCAGGACCTCTTGCCGCTCTTTGTCGCCACGGCGTTGCTGGCGAGCTCGAACCGATCCTTCAACAACCGGATTCACGATTTCCAGGTGCGACGGATTGAACGCCAACGCGATGTGCACGTTGCCGCCCGGCGTCTTCATGTCGGCTGAGAATCCCTTGTGGTATTTAACGTCACCAGAGCCTTTGAGTTCGTCCAGGTCGTAGTTGCCTTCAAATTCTTCGAACAGTTCCTCCGGCGACTTGCCCAGGACATTAACGAGTACATTGATACGGCCCCGGTGTGCCATGCCGATGACTATTTCGCGAATACCGGAGGTGCCGCCCTGCTGAATCAGGTCATCAAGCATCGGGATCAGACTCTCGCCGCCCTCGAGAGAAAATCGCTTCTGGCCGACATAGCGCGTATGCAGATAGCGCTCAATACCCTCGGCGCTCGTCAGTTGCTCGAGAATCCAGAGTCGCTCTGCAGTGGCAAGTGTTTCGGACGTCGCGCCCTGTTCAAATCGCTTGCGCAACCAAAGGCGCTCACGAGCGCGCGAAATGTGCGCGAACTCAGCGCCAACCTCGCCGCAATAGATCGACTTCAGCAGCGCGAGAATGTCGCGCAGTTTCATGCGCTGGTCGCCCATACCCGCAAGGCCACCGGTGAAGAACTCGCTATCCATATCGGCCTCGGTCAGCCCCAGGTAGTCGAGCTTCAGGACGCCGGGAACAGGCCTTGCCATCAGACCCAGAGGATCGATGTTGGCGATCTGGTGCCCGCGCAGGCTGTAGACCTGAATCAAGCGTGACACAGCCGCCTGTTTTTCTCCCGATGTGACGACGGCGCGCGAGCCCGGTGCGCGGCCGCGTGCTTTTCGGCGGCCGCTATCGCGCGCACCCTTTAGCAGGTCCTCGCGTATCGCTGAGTGCGCGACTTCGGTGTCGGGCGCATCGAGCGTGTCGAAATAATCACGCCATGCGGCGGGCACGGACCCGGGATCTTGCAGGTATTTCTCGTACAGGGCTTCAATCGCAGTGGCATTGCTGCCGAAAAGCGGCGTCGAGGCGTACTGTTCCTTGAGGGAATCACTCATGAGGTAGCGAGATTTTCGGGGCACCGGGGCCCCGGCATGCATGCGTCCGTCGGGCTAGCGAAAAAGGGGCGCTAGTTTAGCCCAAGCCACTGATATTGGGAACGGAATTGCGTTCACATATCCTTGATTAGGTGCACAAATTCGTAGCAGACGAGGCAGGAGTAAATACTGAAGAAAATCGTCAGGAACAATCCGATTCGTATTCGGTTCATGAAACGCGCCTTGGCCAGAAACACGAGGACGAGTATGCCGGTCCCGGTCATGGTCATCTTGCTGACCGCAAAAGCCGTCGTACTCTGACCCAGAATCGCTGCCATCACCGGATTGGCCTCAACCATGCCGCGCTCCAGCAACTGCAGGGTCATGAAAGCATCGAGGCAACTCAAGATCATCGTGCCCACGGCGAGAAAGAACAGCCAGGGGTGGTGCCAATCGAGGAACAGCACCTCAGCATCCTCTTCACGGCGCAGATTGTGCCGTCGCGAACGCATGAATCCATAATAGACGGTCCGCCACGAAAAACCACGCCGCTCACACACCGCTCTCTGGTCGATTACCGCCTCGCTCAATTCCATTGCTTCCAAACTCCTTTATCCACCCGGGCCAGCGTCGGTGACCTCGAGCAGATACGCGATCAGATCATTACGATCAGTCTCGCTCATCACACCCGGGAATGTCATGCGGTTGCCCGGCAGAAACCTCGCGGGCTGGGCAAGCCACGCGTCCAGTGCGCGTGGTGTCCAGATAAACCCGGCCCCGGCGAGAACCTCGGAATACCCAAAGCCGGCACTCTGCCCCGCCGGCCTGCCGAACATACCGAACAGATTGGGACCAATCATGTTTGGGCCCCCATTCTCGAGGCTATGGCAGGCGCGGCAAATCTGCGCCTGGGTCGCACCGTTGCTGCGATTAGTATCGGCATAGCGGGTATTGGAGAGGTATTGGCTTGCCTCCGCCACCGTCTGATCACCCAGCGTCTCCGCCGTCAAAACGGTTTGCCGCGGCGTAAAACCCGTCGCCTCCTCACCGCCACATGCGGCGATCAAGCTCATGGCTATCATCAACCGAACGGTCTTGCCGTGCCTCATCTGGTCCTCTCGTCGTGCCTTCTGTCGGGCCGTTACACCATTTTTAGCAAAAAACGCGGCAATTTGTTGTATAGCATTCCGACAGCCCGTGGAGCCTTGGCCTGTAAAGAGTGATAATAGAGTCGTTTGTAACTTGTTAAACTGAGATAACGAGATGAAGGGCTATACCGCGACGCTGCCAAGTGGCGAGGCGATAATCTATGTCGACCGCAAGCGTTGGCTCTGGCTGATGTCAGTACTCTATCCACTGCAGCCCTTTCTCGGCATTTGGCTGCACTGGAACACCGGCAACGAGCTCTGGCTGTTGCTGCCACTCGCGCTCAATTACGGGTTGGGCCCGATCATCGACTGGGTAGTCGGCGAGGACCTCAGCAACCCGCCTGAAGAAGTTGTCATGCAACTCAGTCAGGATCACTACTATCGGTGGCTAACGTATGCGATCGTGCCGTTGCATTTCGTCACCCTGATTGGCACCGCCTGGTACGCCGTGACGCAGGACCTCAGCTTCGGGGGAATTTTCGCGCTCGCGGTCGTTGCCGGCATGGTTGCGGGACTCGCAATCAATACGGGACATGAGCTGGGCCATAAGAACTCGAGAATCGAGAAGTTGTTGGCAAAAGTCGTGCTGGCGCTGCCCGCCTACGGGCACTTCACGATCGACCACAACCTTGGTCACCACCGCAATGTTGCGACGCCCGGCGACCCGGCCAGCGCCAGAATGGGGGAAAGCATCTACAAATTCGCGTTGCGCGAAATTCCGGGTGCGTTTTTTGAGGCCTGGGCAATCGAGAAAGACCGGCTGCAACGTCGCGGCAAGCCAGTCTGGAACCCGAACAACCAGATATTACAGTCGTATCTCCTGACGGCATTGCTGAGCATCGGCCTGATCTCGCTATTGGGATGGATCATGCTGCCGTTCCTTCTCGTGCACAACGTCGTCGCGTACTGGCAATTAACCAGCGCCAATTACATAGAGCACTATGGCTTGCTGCGGCACAAAGACGAGAGCGGCAAATACGAGCGTTGCGAGCCGCACCACTCGTGGAACAGCAATCATGTTTTCAGCAATCTTGTCCTGTTTCACCTCGAGCGGCATTCGGATCATCACACGAATCCGTTGCGGCGCTATCAGGCGCTGCGAAATTTTGACGGCGTCCCGAGATTGCCCAACGGCTACTTTGGCGCCTACCTGCTGGCTTACGTGCCAGACTTGTGGTTCCGTGTCATGGACAGACGTTTACTTGCCCTGCCGGACGTGCGGGGCGATCTGGACAAGGTCAACATCGATCCCGATGCCCGCTCTGCGATCTTCCTCAAGCACGGGCGGGACAAAATGTTGGAACCGACCTTGAGCTAGCTCGCAACGATTCCAGTACGTCCTACTCGACTTCGAAGAACCCCTACCGCAATTGGTCGAAATTCGACATATACGACTCCAGGCAGCTCTCAAGCAATGTCCCGATCGTGTGATCTGCCGCACAGAACCGATTGTGACACCCGTTTACGCTGCACAGGAAGCTATTCGTTCGGGCAAACGGGTGAAATATGAAGATTTTCAAGAGCATGGCTGGCGTGTTGCTGCTGGCATTCCTTTCCAGCGGCGTCGCGAACGCCGATGACAGCGAATTGGGCATCGGCATCAAGGCTGGCACATTGGGACTGGGCCTCGAGGGCCGCTGGTCCGGGCTGCCGTATATGGATCTGCGCCTGGGTGCCAATGCGTACGACCTAAATTATGACGGCCGCGAGGCGGGCATCCGTTATGACGGTGACGTCGATCTCGAGACCTACTATCTGACCGCGAACTTTCATTTCCCGCTGAGTCCGTTTCGCATCACGATCGGTGCGTTCGCGAATAGTAATCAGATCAACCTGGTCGGTGCGGAAACAGGCGACTACAATTTCGGCAGCGATCCCACGGACTGGACTCAAGCCCAAGTCGGCGTTTTGTCGGGCACAACGTCGTTTGACGACACAGCGCCGTATGTCGGTCTTGGCTTCGACTTCGAGTTGTTCGGTAAAGCCGGACTGAACTTCGATGTCGGCGTGTTGTTGCAGGGTGATCCGGTGGTCACTCTCGACGCATCGGGCACAGCGGGGGACGATCCGGCCCTCAGGGCGGCATTGGATGCCGAGGCGCTGGAACTCGAAGATGACTTGAGCAGCTTCAAGGCCTATCCGGTCGTATCGCTGAGTTTCGTTTACAACTTTTAAGCCGAAGAACCAACGAGCCTCCGCGCGATGGAAATCATTGCGCGGAGGCTTTTTTCTACGTCTTCCCCGGTTGTCGCCCAACTGCTCACACTGATCCGCATCGCGGTCTTGCCCTGCCAGACCGTGGCACCGCACCAACAGGTGCCATCGCGCTGAATCGCCTCGATCACGGCGCGCGTGGTTGCATCGTCACCAAATGAAACAAGCACCTGATTCAGCACCACTTCGTTGAAGACCTCGAAGCCTGCGGCAACAAACCCCTCGGCAAATCGTCGCGCATGCTGGCAGCAACCTTCAACGAGACTCGCAACGCCGTTCCTGCCGAGCGAGCGCAGCGCTGCCCAGACATCGATGCCGCGACCTCTTCGCGATAATTCCGGTGTGTAATCGGATGGATTTCGATGCTCGGTCTCGGTCAGCAAATAGTCAGCTGTAATTGCCATGGCCGACGCAAGATCCGCGGCATTGCGCACGAATGCAACGCCGCTGTCGTACGGCACGTTGAGCCATTTGTGCGCGTCAGTTGCCCAAGAGTCGGCGTGCTGCATGCCGTCAGTTAGCGAGCGGTGTTTCTTTGAGACGGCTGCCCACAAGCCGAACGCTCCATCGACGTGAACCCAGGCACCCGAGCTTGCAACCGCGTCGCAGATATCACCGATTGGGTCGACGGCGCCCGTATTGATGTTGCCGGCCTGGGTACAGACGATTGCAGGCCCTTCAATGGCAGGTAGCTCTGCTGTAATCATGCGTCCTTGCTCGTCCGTCGCTATACGAACGACGCGGTCGCGGCCCAGGCCGAGCATGCCGAGCGACTTGAACAGAGTCGGGTGTGCCTCGTCACTGACGATCAAGGTCACAGGTGGTGCGCCGATGAGTCCGTCGGACTCTACATTCCAGCCGGCATCCGCAAATACGCGGTGCCTGGCGGCGGCGAGCGCCGTGAAATTGGCAACGGTTGCGCCCGTGACAAATCCGGCACCGGTCTGGGCCGGCAGACCGAATAATTCGATCAGCCAGCCGAGCGCTACTTGCTCGAGAGTCGCTGTTGCCGGCGTTACCTCGTGCATAACCACGTTCTGGTCCCATGCTGCTGACAGCCAGTTCGTCGCAACCGTTACCGGTAATGAGCCACCGATCACAAAGCCGAAAAAACGCGGGCCCGCCATTGTAACGCTTGCCGGCGAACCGATTTCGTCAAGCATCGCGAGCACCTCTGCAGCGTCGCTACCGTCTTCGGGTAGCGGCTCGATGAACCGGCGGACATTCGCGATCGCTTCCGCTGATGGCGCCACAGAACGATTAACGCAGGTCTCACGGTATGCAATTCCGCGCCGTGCCGCATCTTCGAGCAAGGCTCTTGTCTTGTCGTCGCTACTCATTGTCGATTGTCTTGTGCGGCCGACTAAACCGGCACCGGCACTTTTCTGCGGTGCAAGAGTTCGTCCTTTCGCACCACGATCAATGCGACACACACAACCAGCAGGACCGGAATGGGAATCCACATCAAACGATACCAGCCGAAATAGTGCATTACGGTACCAGCCAGCAACGACGCTGTCGCCGACATGCCGAACACCAGGAATTCATTAACGGCCTGCGCGCGAAAACGCTCGGCCATTGAATACGTATACGTAAGCATCGTCGTGCCGCCGACATAGAGAAAATTCCAGCCCACACCGAGCAGCGTCAGCGCCCACCAGTAGTGCATGACGGACTGTCCCTGCAAGCCAACAATAGACGTCGCCAGCAAACCCAGCGCGCCGATGAACATCATGCGCACCACTCCCAGTCTTTCGATAAGGAATCCCGATACGAGAGACGGCACGTACATTCCAAGTACGTGCGCTCGAATCACGTTAGCCGTCGCTTCGACGGAGTAACCATCGTTGATGTGCATGCTCAGCGGCGTGGCGGTCATCACCAGCGTCATGAGCCCGTAACCCGCCGTGCCACCGAGTACGGCGACGAGAAACAGCGGCTGCCTGACGATATCCGGTATTGATCGCTCCGATTTGACGACCTGCGACTCGTGCTCGGCCGACATCGGCTTGAGCATTAGAAACAGTATCGCCTGAACAGCATAAAGAGCCGCGAGTCCGAGCATGGTTCCCGAGTACTCCACGCCGCCTAACCAGTCTCCACCAGATTTTGCAAGTTCGGGACCCACGAACGCGCCGCCAATTGCGCCGACCAAAACGAACGATATCGCTCGCGGTACGTATTTCGGCGCCACGCTCTCTGCCGCTGCGTAACGATATTGCTGAGTGAATGCCATGTTAATGCCGAACATGGCCGCAGCAATCAGGAACAGGGAAAAACTCGAGACGGTCAATGCCCAGGCGGCAATTGCGACGGCGAGCGCGGCCGAGACCGATGCCATCGCAAATCCTCTGCTGCGGCCTATCGTGCGCATCAACAGCGTTGCCGGGACTGTCGTCGCGGCGGTCGCCAGTACCGCAATCGAAATCGGCAAAGTGGCCCATGCCAGCTTGGCCGTCAGCGTAGCGCCGATGATGCCGCCAAGTGTGACGAACACAATCGATCCGGTCGCCGAAATCAGCTGACAGATGATCAGGATGATCAGATTGCGATGTTGCATAGGCCGTATAATGCGCAAGATGTCAGACGACGTCATCATTTCGGACGAGATCACGATTCCGCTCGCTGAGCTCGAGCTCTCGGCCGTTCGCGCACAAGGTGCGGGTGGTCAGAATGTCAACAAGGTCGCATCGGCGATACACCTGCGCTTTGACATCACAAACAGCATGTCACTCCCTGCGCACATACGCGATCGACTGTTGGCACTCGGAGATCGGCGCGTGACCGCGGACGGCATACTCATTATCAAAGCGCAGGAGCACAGGACACAGGAGCGTAATCGACGCGCGGCACTTGATCGATTACGCGAGTTGATTCAGTCGACACTCGTCGAGCCGAAGCCGCGCAAGAAGACGAAGCCGAGCAAGCGCGCGAAAGCACAACGTATCGAAGGTAAGCGGCGTCGAGGCGAACTCAAGAAAATCCGTCGGCGTGTGGACGACGATAACCAGTAGGAGCGGCAGCTGACGGCTTGACAATCAAAGTGTTACATAGGTAACATGGTAACTCGTTTCACGACGAGCGTTCACCATGGCAAAGAAAGTCGTTAGCCGAACGCAAACAGGCGTTCGCATTGAATCCTCGCTACTCAAGGTCCTCAAAGGGCTCGCCGAATACGCCGAGCTGTCGCTGGGTGACCTGCTCGAGGGCATTGTCCTGCACAGCTTTGAGGGCAAAGCGCCCTTCTCAGCCGAGACGCAAGGCATTATCGAGCAATTGAAGTCCGTATACGGCTGCGATCTCGCGGCCAGCGACAGCCACATGCTGACGGAGGAGTCGCGATGAACGCCGCTGCAACACCGCAATTTACGATCGCAGCTCTGGAAGACGGGACGCTTGATGTCGATGCGTTCGACCACGAGGCACATGTGTACGTTGCCTGGCTGTACCTCGAGCAGTTCCCTTTACTCGATGCGATCGCTCGATTCACCTCTGCCCTGCAGAGATTGACCGCCAGACTCGGCATTCCGGGCAAATATCATGAGACCGTAAGCCTGTTCTTCATGTTGCTGATCGCAGATCGTCGCACGAGCACGAAAGGCAAAGACTGGCTGTCATTTCATCGCAACAACGGTGATTTGTTTTGCCGCAAGCACAGCATCATCAACCGTTACTACAGCAGCGGCTTGCTTGCGAGCGACCGCGCCCGGCAGTCATTCGTTTTGCCAGACAGACTGACCGCCTAGCTCTGGATCAGAACAGGCCTTCGATCCGCCCTTCCTCGTTGACGCTGATGTTGTTGGCGGCCGGGACTCTCGGCAATCCCGGCATTGTCATGATCGCGCCGCACACGACGACAATAAATTCAGCGCCGGCCGCAAGACGCACCTCGCGAATCGGCACGACATGGCCAGTCGGTGCGCCGAGCAAATTCGGGTCCGTTGAGAAACTGTATTGCGTCTTTGCCATGCAGACCGGGTATTTTCCGTAGCCAACTTTTTCGAACTGCTCGAACTGCTGGCGCACCTTCTTATCGGCGATGATGTCATCAGCGCCATAGATCGTGGTGGCAATTCGCTTGGCTTTGTCCCATAGCGACACATCGTCGTTATACAAAGTGCGAAATTGTGCCGCGCCGCTGTCTGCAAGTTCGGCGACTTGCGTGGCCAAATCCGTCGCCCCGTCGCCACCATCGGCCCAGTGCGTGCAATTCACCGCAGGCACGCCGAATGTCTCGCAGAACTCCTGCACGGCAGTGACCTCGGCGTCGGTGTCGGCGGTGTAGCGATTGACTGCGACGACGGTCGGTACGCCGAACTGTGCGAGATTGCGCAGATGCCTGCCCAGGTTTTTCAGACCGGCCTCAAGCGCCGTGACGTTTTCCTGGCCAAGATCGCCCTTGGGTACGCCACCCTGCATCTTTAGCGCCTTGATTGTCGCAACCAGCACGACTGCATCCGGTTTGAGTCCAGCCTTGCGGCACTTGATGTTGAAAAACTTCTCGGCGCCAAGGTCGGCACCAAAGCCGGCCTCGGTTACGACGTAATCAGCCAGTTTGAGAGCCGTCCTGGTTGCCATGACCGAGTTGCAACCGTGCGCAATATTGGCGAACGGCCCACCGTGCATCAGTGCCGGATTGTTTTCGATCGTTTGCACGAGGTTGGGTTGCAATGCATCCCTGAGCAAAGCGGTCATCGCACCCTGGGCATTCAGTTCCCGGACGGTGACCGGTTCGTTTTGGCGCGTGTAGCCCAGGACTATGTTGCCAAGCCGCTTCTCGAGGTCTTGAAGATCCGTCGCGAGGCAGAAAATTGCCATGATCTCGGAGGCGACCGTAATGTCGAAACCGGCTTCCCGGACGACACCGTTATGGAATCCACCGAGTCCCGACGTGATCGTCCGTAACGCGCGATCGTTCATATCGACAACACGACGCCAGGTCACGCGGCGCGGGTCAATATCGAGCTGATTCTCCCAATGCATGTGGTTATCGATTAATGCGGAGAGAAGATTGTGCGCCGCACCGATGGCGTGAAAGTCACCGGTAAAATGCAGATTGATGTCCGTCATGGGCACAACCTGGGCGTAGCCACCGCCCGCTGCACCACCTTTCATGCCAAAACATGGCCCGAGACTGGGTTCGCGCAGACAGATGACGGCGTGCTTGCCGATCTTGTTGAGGCCGTCCCCAAGACCGACCGTGGTCGTCGTCTTGCCTTCGCCGGCAGGTGTCGGCGATACCGCCGTGACGAGAATAAGCTTGCCATCGTTTTTGTTCTCAATTGACCTGATGAAGTCAGCGTCAATCTTTGCCTTGTCGTTTCCGTAGGGGACCAACGAGTCGGCCGGGATGCCGAGTTTGTCCGCGATTTCAACAATCGGGTGAACCGATGCCGCTTGTGCAATTTCAATATCGCTTAATACGCTCACGGTGATTTCCTTCTGATTCAACGACGTGCCGGGAGCGGATCTTAAAGCAATCCGCAAGAGTTGCAGCATGCTGCTATTGGCGCGCCAGGAAAATCCGTATTTCCCCAACTGGTTCACGCACAGGTCGATCGGATCGACCTATACTGCGCACCTGTCGAGAAAACGCGAGAATATCGACATATCTGCGCGACGTGTCGATACAATCGACCGGATCAACCAATATGTCGAAAAAACGCGAGAATATCGACATATCTGCACAACGTGTCTATACAATCGACCGGATCAACGAATATGTCGATAAAACGCGAGAATATCGACATATCTGCACAACGTGTCGATACAATCGACCGGATCAACCAATATGTCGAAAAACTGCATGAATATCGACATCTCTTTACAACGTGTCGATAAACTTCGCGTTTTTCGACATATTTTGCAGACGTGTCGATTTGATCAAGGTTAGGGACCTGGCTACTGGAGCTATCGTAAATGACTGATTTTAATCCAAAACTTCCTTATAACGAGCTACCCGACTTGCCGCCACCGCTCGATCTGATCGAAACCACGGAAATCCTCAAGACGTGCATCAATGCCCGAGTCGCGCTGGCCGAACTCAAGCAGGCCGCGGAGCTGATCCCGAATTCGGCCGTTCTGGTCAACGCCTTGCCACTGCTCGAGGCCCGCGCGAGTTCGGAAATCGAGAATATCGTGACGACGACCGACAAACTCTTCGAATACGCCGACATCGCCGAGGACAAGGCGGATGCCGCTACGAAGGAGGCGCTGCGCTACCGAACGGCCCTCTTCGAAGGCAGCAAAATGGTTCAGCGCGGCATGTTGACAACGGATATGGCCCTGCAAATATGCAGCACCATCAAAGGGTTCGAGCTTGATATTCGAGCGGAGTCCGGGACGACGCTGAAAAATCGCATGAGTGGCGAAGTCATCTACACGCCGCCCGTGGGGCAGAAACTACTGCAGGCCAAGCTCGATAACTGGGCCGATTTCATGCACAGCAATACGGAACTAGACCCGCTGGTTCGCTTGGCCATACAGCACTACCAGTTTGAGGCGATCCACCCATTCGCTGATGGCAATGGCCGTACGGGCCGTATTCTCAACATCCTGTTCCTTGTCCAGCATCGTTTGCTCAACTCGCCTATTTTGTATTTGAGCCGCTACATCATTCAAAACAAGGCCGCGTACTACCGGCTACTGAAGAACGTGACTCATGACCAGGACTGGGGAGCATGGATCATGTTTATCCTCAATGGCGTCGAAGAGACCTGCACATGGACAACTGACAAGATCAAGGCAATCCGCGAACTGATGGAGCACACGGCCGAATTTACGCAAAGCAATCTACCCAAGACCTACTCATGGGAACTCGTCGAGGTATTGTTCAAGCAACCGTATTGCCGCATTGGCAACCTCGTCGACGCAGGTATCGCGAAACGCCAGACGGCATCGGTTTATCTCAAGCAACTTTGCGACGTTGGCATCCTCAAGGAGGTCAAGTCGGGGCGAGAGAATATCTTCGTACATCCCAAGTACATCGAGTTGCTCACTGGCGAAGAAAATGTCTGGGTTTACTACGCAGGCGTTGAAACAGATGTGGAGCGAGGCGTCGAGCTGGATTAGAATCAATCTCGACAACAGTGGAGCGCCTTGTTGACCATCAGCCGCGGCACCCTATTCCAGTTCTTCAAATACTCCGTTTACGTCTTTCTGGCGATGAACGTATATTGGTTTTTCGCCGAGGAGCACCTGGCAGCCCGGTTGCAGTTTCCAGTTGGCGTCAGCTTGCTGGACATGATCGAGGCTTATGCCGCGACAATCGATACCGCGGCATGGGTCGTCCTGTTGATAATGTTCGAACTTGAAACATATGTTCTCGAAGATCGACAATTCACACCAACCGTTACCTGGACCCTGCATGGTCTGCGCGCCGTTTGCTACGGTTTCATCGTCTACGCGTTCTACGGTTACATCGTCAACCTGGTGTCGGCACAGGCCGTGACCCCATTGGCCGGCGTCAGCGATTTGTGTTTGATCGTCGCTGATCAATGGTCGTATGCCATCGACTTCGATGAGTACATCGAGATCACTGCAGCAAATTGCCATGCATTGTCGTCCGCAGATTCGTTTCTGCGCTTTGAGAACATACCGGCGGTTGTGGACGCACCAGGGCTCGCAGCGATCATCGGCCTCGCCTGGATCGATGTCATCAATGCTGCCGTGTGGTTGCTCGTTGTGCTGGTACTTGAAGTGGATGTGCGATTGCAGGAGCACAACCGATACGAGGGGCTGGCGCTTCGCACCAGCACCGTAATCAAGGTGATCCTGTATTCCACGTTGCTGTTTGCCGCTGTTTATTGGGGCATCAAGGGCGACTTTGTCGATTTCTGGGATGCGTTGCTGTGGCTTGTCGCGTTTATTTTCATCGAACTGAATGTGTTCGACTGGCGCCAGGAGGCGCACGAAGAACTGGCCGCAGCAGGCGAGACCTGATTCAGGGCACGACCTCCAGGAGCGGGTCCGTCGTCGCGCGTTCGACCAAGCTGCCGTCCTGAACTTTGATGTGCACTAGCTTCCTCGAGTCATCGAGCGACATCAAAAACGGGTGCCATCGATCGCCCTCTCCGCGCCGGTAATACCCGGAGACTTCCCAGCCATCGCCAGCCCTGTATACGTAGGACTTGCCGATCTTGCGGTTCGGCGCCAGCGGATCGACGACTTCGACATCTCCAAACGACAACGCGACCTGCAAATTATGCCGTGCGGCCAGGACAACCGTTTCCTCCAGCCTGCGCTCAGCCCTGGGCGCCGGGTTCGTGATCCACTTGAAAGCAAGAACCGCGACAATTAAGCCGACACCAAAACCGAACAGCAGGCGAGCTACGCGATGATTCACAGGACTAATCTATCCCGATAATCTTGTGGGTCTGCAAACTCAAACTCCATTGTGGATTCTCGAGACAATAGTCATGCGCAGCACGCGTATTCATCTCAAGATTGTCATTGTGGAGTGGCTGCAAAAAGAAATGATCAAAGGACAATGCGGCAAAACAATCTGGCTGCGCCTCACTCTCTTCCTGAGGATAGACGAGCTTCAATTCATGGCCCGAGCATTGCGCCACGGGGGCGCGTCCTTTCGGACTGACGCATAGCCAATCGATACCGGGTGGCGCCCCGATAGTGCCATTGCTTTCAACGCCAACCTCAAAGCCGGTATCGTGCAATGCCGTAATAGCCGCGGTATCGAGCTGCAACAACGGTTCACCGCCCGTGCAAACGACATAGGGACGGTCTCTTGTTACATCACCCGGCCACTTTTCGCCTACAGCCGTCGCGAGTTCCTCAGGCGAATCAAACTTGCCACCTCCAGGCCCATCCGTGCCAACGAATTCAGTGTCGCAGAATCGGCAGACAGCTTCCGCACGATGTTGTTCACGCCCGGACCACAGATTACAGCCCGCGAAGCGAAGTAATACAGCCGGCCGCCCCGTCTGCGCGCCCTCGCCTTGCAACGTGTAATAAATTTCCTTCACCGAATAGGTCATGACGTCGTGATGAGCGGATCCTCAATACCGGCTTCGGCGAAGCCTTTGGCACGCAGCAGGCAGGCCGGACATTCGCCGCAGGGCGGCCGGGTACCGTTGTAACAGGTATGCGTCACAGCCATCGTGTCGAGTGCGCCGAGATCGCGAGCGAGTTCGACGGTTTCTTTCTTCGATATGTGTATGAGCGGTGCGTGGATTTGCACGCGACTCTCCATGCCGAGCCGAATCGTCTCCTGCAATGACTCGATTGTCTGCGAACGGCAATCCGGATAGCCACTGTAGTCAGTCTGAGAAACGCCGACGACAAGATGTCCAATCTCGCGCTGATACGCGTAGGCGGCCGCAAACGTCAGGAAGATCAGATTGCGACCCGGAACAAAAGTATTCGGCAGACCGGTTTGCTCATCTACGTCGCAGCAAACGTCGACATCACGATCAGTCAGGGCATCGCCGCCCAGTGACGCAAACGTATCGATCGGCAAACAGACGTGTGTGACGCCGGCGTGAGCTGCGATCGCCGCAGCACATTCAAGTTCAATTCGGTGGCGTTGACCGTAGTCGAATGAAATCGCCGCGACACAATCACGACCGAAACGATCGATCGCCCAGTAGAGGCAGGTCGTTGAGTCCTGACCACCCGATAACAACACAAGCGCCTTGTCGTGATTTGCGGTCACTCCTTCCTCGACCTCCTTTCCTCTAACGCGCGCTCGAAGTCGTTCAGATCTGCTCCGTCATGACTCACAAGGTAGTCATGCGTCAAATCCTCGGACACACGCCACAGTTCTTCGGCCATCGCTGCATCGTGCAAATGATGGTCACCCATGACCGTCACGGCATTGCAGTCTTCGAAATACCGGCCACTCGTCGATCCAAGCAACGGACTTGTTGCCACAAAACAGCTTGTCGCCGCGCCTTCCTCGATCGTCTTACCACCACCCAACGCAGTCAGCATCGCAAAGCCTGTTTGTTTGAGGCGACTCATGTTGCGATCAATCTCGGTATTGATGACGCCCGGGTGAAGGGCATTGGCCGTAATCCGCGTTCCTCTCAAGAGCTTGCCGAGTTGCAATGCGAACAGCGCGTTGGCGAGCTTGGACTGACCGTAGGCGCGCATATCGTCATAGCCGTAGGTTGCTCCCAGGTTGTTGAACTCTATCCCGGCGTCGGGGGCCCGCCTGTATGCCGCACGACTTGAAACGACGACGATTCTGCCCTGCCATGACATGTACAAACGACCCAATAGTCGATTGACGAAAACGTAGTGGCCGAGATGATTGATAGCAAAGTGTTTCTCGATTCCGTTGACGAGTTCGCGCTGGCCACTGCCGCCAAGATACCCGGCATTACAGATCAGAATATCGACAGGTGATTTCAACGATCGAATAATGTCCGCACAGGCAATTACCGACTCGTAGTTCGAGAGTTCGAGTTGTACCGGGCTCGTAACGCCCACAACGCCGGTACAGGCTTCCTGCGCTCTTTCTAATGAGCGACTGGTTCCGACAACATAGGCTCCGCGCATTGCCAGTACGCGCATTGTCTCAAACCCGATACCCGAAGTGCATCCCGTGACAACGGCGAGCTTGCCACCAAGGTCGATACCTTCGGTAACCTCCTCTGCAGTCGAGTCTTCGTTGAACTTGCTGCGAGGAACTCCAACGGTGGCAACCTTGTCGTGCGCAGAACATGCACCGAGCGCTGTTACTGCGGCCACGCCGCCTGACAGCTTGAGAAATGCTCTGCGATCAATCATCGAACAGCGCGTCGAGCGCGCTCCTGGCCTGGCGCTCTTCCTCTTCGCGTTTGGAATCGAAAGCCGAATCGCCCGGGACAAACCAGTCGCAAAAATTCAGGCGTTCTTTCTCGGTAACATCGTCGGCGCCATCTTCACGACATTGCCTGGGTACGTTGGCATCGAAGTGCGTGCACATTTTGCAAACGTGCAAATAGTTGCCGCAACCAGGGCACTCGTCCTGCCTGGATAACGGCAATGAGAGCGCTGCGAGCGAGGTGCCACAGCGATAGCAGCAAATATTGTGGGCCATACTGCGTCCCGATCTGTGCCAAAAACGCAGTATAGCCCGTTGCTTTGCGCGTGGTGCGCCTCGGCCGGCTAGTTGAGCTGGCTTGGGACGAACTCGTCCATAACTGCCTGCTTGAGAATATCCGGCGGCAGCAAGCCCTGATCGAGCACGAAATCGTGAAATGCCTGCTGATCGAATGCGTCCTGCAACTTCAGTTCGGTCTGTGTCCGCAAGGTCTGCATCTTGTTGTAGCCGTAGTAATAGGCCGTCGCCTGGCCGGGCATCCGGTAGGTGTAGCGCTCGACTTCATTTTGCGCCCACGATTCGCCGATAGCGACGTCGTCTATGATCAGGTGCTTCGCCTCTTCCGGTGTGATTTGGCCGAGATTCAGCATGGGATCGAGAAACATCCTCGCAGCACGCATTAGACGGTACTGCAGACTGATAAGTTGGCCTTCAATCGGCAGGTACGGTCGTACGATAGCCTCGGCGTAAAGCCCCCATCCTTCGACGTTCGCACTATTGAATGCAAACACGGCACGCGTGATCGACACGCCCGACTCGATAACGCTCGAAAACTGCATCTCGTGACCCGGACGCGCTTCGTGCGCGGTCAGGGTCCAGGCGCCAGCTTCATAAGTGTCGTCAGTCTGCTGCCACGAACCATCTTCATTCTGTGTCAACAGCGGAATGACGAAGTAGGGATACTCCCCCGTGTTACCGATTAGCCTTGGTGCATCGAGGTGCGGCGCCGGTTGCTGTGCTGTTTCCGCCGCGGTCGCTATACGAATACCCGCATCACGCTCAGGCAAGCTAATGAGCTTTTCGCGAACGATGATCTCCTCGATATCGCGCAGCACAGCGTGATAATGGTCAAGCATCTTGTCGCCACTAATCGCGCCGTTTTTCTTCAGCAGCGCGATAACTTCGCGGTAGTCGTTGGTCTCGTAGCCCATCTTCCTGGCAACGAGCGGCGCAAGCGCCTCCATCTCGTTGCGAATGTCCATATAGCCCTTGGTCGCCTGCTCGATCAGCGATTCAGGCGACGCGTCCACGCCCCAGTTCTTCAGCGCATCTTGATACATGACAGCCGGCAGGCGAAAATCGTCGCGTGCCCGCGGCAGTATCTCGGCACGTACCCAGTCATTGTAATCGCGCATTTGCCCTGCAAGTGTTTCGTAGC
This sequence comes from Gammaproteobacteria bacterium, assembly GCA_029862045.1. Taxonomy (GTDB): domain Bacteria; phylum Pseudomonadota; class Gammaproteobacteria; order Steroidobacterales; family Woeseiaceae; genus UBA1847. The sequence goes on along the minus strand of JAOTYE010000007.1, from coordinate 51,374 downwards.
TGCTTTCCCAGCCCTGCAGGTCGGTCCCGGACAACAGCTCTTCGATACCCGTGATAAACGTCTCCGCGCGTTCGAGATCCTGTTCAACTTCGCCGCGATACGGCCCGACCAGGCCCGCAACATCGAAACGCTCCTGCGACAACTCCTTTGCAAGCTCGGTGAACGGTTCATAGCCGTCGACGAGTCCTGCGTATTTCTGCATGCGTACAACCGCTGCCGGGTAACGATCACGCGAGACCTGCGGATCGATCAGCGCTCTCATGCCACCGAATATCGACTGACTAACGTTGGTGTAGGGCAGCATGTTGTCGTAGTCGAGCTGCTGCGTGTGCAAAATGTCCTTACCCGTCTTGAGCAGGATTTCCAGGTCCTGCTTGACCTTCGAATCCACCGCATTGCTCAAGCGGCTTTCGAGCTCCGTCACGACATCCGCAATGATCTTCATACTGCGCTCATGAAGCCCCGGGCTCAGATCCGTGATGTTCTCATCCAGCCCGTCAACGCCCAGGCTTGCGGCCCCTTCCGGAGCGAGCTTTGCATACGCAGCGAGGAACATCTGCGCATGGTCATTGCTCTTCTCGACCCAGCTCATGTCGGCTGCCTGTGCGGTCCCGGCCAGAAGGCACAGGGCCGTCCAGATAAATGTTGCTCGTTGCATTGGGTTGCTCCCCTGCTGATTGCGCGTCTGCGCGATGTTGGTTAGATGCCGCTGCGGCCCGTTTGGACTCAGGAAGTCCGAAAAAAAATTCCCGGCAGCTTGAAATATTCTAGATTTTAAATTAAGACTTACACTTAAATAATTGTTTTATTTATTTATTATAAGAACATTAGCGCCGCGAATATGGCCTGCCCGCAGATTCTGTAATGCCTCGTTGGCAGCGTCAAGTGTATAGCTTTGCGTCTCGACTTTGAGCGGCACACTCGCCGCGATGGGCAGAAACTCTGCAATGTCCCTGCGCGTGATGTTCGCGACAGTCTTGATCTCTTTCTCGCGCCAGAGATGATCCTCATAGCGTATGGACGCCATCAAGTCCCGGTCAGCACTCTCCTTGCGTATTGCGTTTATGACGAGGCGACCACCCGGCCTGAGCCTCTCCAGTGCAGCCAGTACGGGTTTCCATGCCGGTGTTGTGTCGATTATTGCGTGCGGCGCTTTGGGCGGCTCAGACTCGGTATCGCCGCTCCAGTCCGCGCCAAGGTCGAGCGCGAATTGCCGTTCTTTTGCGCTGCGTGCGAACACGACCACCTCACTCGATGGAAAAAGATGTTTCGCAAGCTGCAACACGAGATGCCCGGAACCGCCGAAACCGGTGAGTCCCAGGACCTGCCCGTCTTCGATCCCGGTCAGCCGCAAAGCACGATAGCCGACGCCCCCGGCGCAAAGCAGTGGTGCCGCCTCAGCGTCTGAAAACACATCCGGAATCGGGTACGCGGAAGCCTCGGGCACGGTCATGAACTCCGCATAACCACCGTTCGCGTCTCTACCCGTCGCTCTAAACGCGTCGCTGACGTTCTCGGCATCTGTTCCATCGGAAGAGTGAATCCAGCCGACGCCAACGCGATCTCCTATCGAATGACGTCGACTGCCTGCGCCTGTCTCGGCCACCGTCCCAACCACTTCGTGACCGGGAATGATCGGCAGCGTGGGTGGCATTGTTCTGCCTTCGATTTCGTCCAGTTCGGTGTGACATACGCCACATACCGATATTTCGATGAGGATTTCCCCGCTTGCAGGAACGGGCCGCGGCAGATCCCTGGGCGTCAGCGGATTCCTGTTCTTGTCCATGCTGCCCGTCGATTCCAACACCATCGCCCGCATCGCGGCACTCCTTTACGCATCTTATGCAACAGTATATGGTGCGCCCGCGTCCACTGTGCAATACGTACTATGCTTCACAACCCGATCCCTTTCGTCGTTCTCGCAGCCGTACTCAGTGCCTGTAATGTTCAGCCCGAGCTGTTGAACAGCGAACTTATTCAGCAACGGTTTGGTAACTACGGGGTTGCAGTTCTGCAGCAGGAATCGGGGGTGCGCCGATCCAGCCTGTACAGCACCGAAAATGGCGTGCGCGTGTGCCGCACTTACGCTGTCGTCGAATTTGTCGACCCCGTCTTTTCCGACCTTGCGAGCACCCATGAGGCAGTCCTCGACGGTCAGTCGATCGGCACGACCTTTCGCGATGCCGGCTGGGACATCCGCAAAGAGACGATGCACATCGGCGACCTGCAAGTGCCGGATTCGCAACATGCCATCGCACAGCTCATGCACCTCGATGCGGCAACGACTCTCAGTCTGCACGTATACCGGTTAATGCTCGAGATAGACACGCAATCGGTTCACTACGCGACAGTTGTCGAGTCACATCACCCCCTGTACCTGACCGAAGCCGAGTTGCGGGAACTCTATTCAGTCATTGTCTCTTCCCAACTCGGGCTTGACGAGGTCGACGCGATAGTCAGCCTTGTGCTGGACTGACAATCACTGCCAAACCGCGTTTGTCGCAATCGTGTAATCCGACTAAACTCGCGTTACCTACGGGCACACGAATCGAGGCAAGAGCAATGAAAATCAACGATACGGTCATATTCCTGGTAGCTGGCGTCTTCCTGATCGCGTCGGGATCGGCCGCAGCCCAGGATTCGGCAGACGATGCAGCCAATGTAATACTCACTATCGAAGAACAGTGGGAAGCCGAGCAAAGCGGTGACAGAGACTGGATCGACAATATGTTGGTCGCCGAATTCTCGGGCTGGCCGAAGAACTCACCCGCGCCACGCTCAAAATCATCAACAAGAATGTGGGACCGATTCAACGACGAACAGGGCAAGACGGTAGAACACGAGCTCTACTTCCAGAATATTGTCGTCCACGATGACGTTGCCGTTGCGCATTACCACTACACCAGCGCCTTCGAAGACAAAGACAAAAATGTCGAGGTCAGTAACGGTCGTTACACGGACATTCTGGTTCGAACCGACGACGGCTGGAAATTCATCGCCTGGCACGGTGGGGACGACGAATAAGGCGTCTGGCTAGCGCGGTCTTTTCCGGGATTTCAGTGCCCTGCGCCGCAGCGTGCCATCGACGTCGAGCGGCTTGGGCGGTCCCGGATTGTCGTACGGGTTGTAGCCGGTATTGTCGGCGGCAAACGTGAGATCGGCCGTCAGAACCTCGATCCGTTCCGCGGCTTTCTCGCGTCGTTTGGCCTCAATCTCGGCCAGCAGGCTTTCTCTACCCGTCATTATTCTTGTCCGCACCAGAGCATCCTAGCGCTATTGACGATTTCCGGGTATCAAAGGTTCCATAAGCTGGAAAGACGTGCCGCGAGGTTAAGCGGCCGTTCAGTTTATCTGCGCTATTCTACACTCCAAGATCGGTAAATCCGTCGCAGCACGACGGGCCCGGAGGCACCATGAGCACTCGATCACTAAATCACTGGTTCGGCTACTGCTGGCTGGCCCTCGCACTGGCCGCCTGGCCTGCCGTGGGCAATGCGCAGGTTGCGGTTGCGGAGGTAGAAGAGATTGAAGAAATTCCGACGGCGACCGCCAAGGAACTGGAGGAACTCGTTGGGCCTATCGCATTGTATCCCGACGACCTGCTGGCAATCGTTTTACCCGCATCGACTTTTCCATTGCAGATCGTAGAGGCCGCGCGCTTCCTCGAAGATCTCGAGAGTGACCCATCGCTCAAGCCGGATGAAGACTGGGATGATTCTGTCATCGCACTTATTAACTACCCGGAAGTTGTGCAGCTGCTGAACGAAGACCTGGACTGGACCTGGCGACTCGGTGAGGCTGTCGTTGCGCAACAGGCAGACGTTATTTCAGCCATAGAACTGTTCCGGGATCGCGCTTACGCCGCGGGTAATTTGAAAAGCGATGACTACCAGGTCGTAGCACATGAAGGCAGCGCAATACAAATTACGCCGGTTGAGGAAGACGTAATCTACGTGCCCTATTACGAGCCGGAAAGTGTTGTTGTCTATCAGCCACGCCCCGTCTACTACTACTACCCTCGGGCGTATCCGGTTTATTACTACCCGTATCCGGAGCACTACGCATTTCATCACAATTATTTCTGGGGTGTCACAACCGCCTTTGCGATCGGCTGGCATTCTCATCACCTGAATGTTTTCCATCATAGTTATTGGGGACATCCCTACTACGGTCATCACTACTATAATAACTGGTGGTATCGCAGGCCGGATATTCATGTGTACAACAACGTTTACGTACGTAACAACAACCATGTCCGGCATAATCGATATCGACATGGCGACCAATGGCAGCCGAATGTGCGGCGTACGGTTCGCTCCTCCGATCAGCGTGTCACGCGCACTCGTTATTACCCAAATCGGGATGCACAGTCTTCCCGGAACACGACGTCGATCGTCAACACCAACAGCCTTCGCCAGACATCGCGCAGCAGAGTCTCACAGCGGGGACCCGGTCGGGATCTCCGGCAAGAGACGCGCCGCCCGGACGTACAGTTTCGCGAACGCTCAGGTACGCCTGATGCGAGACGTAGCAATCAGGGGCCAACGCGAACCACGGCCGCCAGATCGTCAACGCGCGACCGTGGGCAAATGGAACCACGCACCACAAGGCCAAGAGCAGTGACCCCACGGCCGTCCACCGAACCGCGCCAGACCCGGGTACGTCAGGAGCAACGCCGGCAACCGCAGGTAAGGCAGTCGCAACCAAGACAAGTACAGGCACGACAGACTCAGACTCGCGAACCGCAAGCCAGGCGAAGCGAGCCGCGACAAACACAGGTTCGCCAAGCTGCGCCGCGACAAACACAGGTTCGCCAGGCTGCGCCGAGACAGTCGCAGTCGAGACAGTCGCAGTCGAGGCCGTCGCAACCGAAGCAAAGCAACGCAAGCTCCCATTCGCCGCGAAGTTCCGAACGCGTCGCACGCAACTCGCAATCGCGTAGCTCGCGCAGCTCCTCGCGCAGGGATCACTAAAGCCGGCTGGATTGGCTCGACGTCAGTCGTCCGCGTTCGTGGTGTCGTCAGCCCCCGCGGACTTCTGCTCGTCCTTATCGGACGATAGCTCCCAGGCGATATAGGCAATGCAGCCGGCCGTGAAAACGGCGAGGAATACCAGAATAAAAGGCAGTGCACTGCGCATGCCGCCGATCTTAACACTGCATTGGATGGCTAATCGCTATGCCGGCCGTCTGTCTTTGGCAGCCGCCCGGCCTTTCGCAGCGCCTGCCGCAAAACGAATTCGATCTGCGCGTTAAGACTGCGCAGATCGTCATTCGCCCAGCGATGCATCGCCGTCAAGGTCTTTTCGTCAATTCGCAGCGCAAACGCTTTGCGAGCTGCCATGCATCAGATCCTGTTTCGGGGCCCTAGTTGTAAAGCGAACCAGTATTCACGACAGGCGTCGCCGCCTCCTCACCACACAGCACCACAAGAAGGTTACTGACCATGGTCGCTTTACGCTCTTCGTCAAGTTCGACAACGTTGTTCTTTTTCAACTCGCCGAGCGCCATTTCGACCATACCGACGGCGCCAGCGACAATCTGTGTTCTTGCCGCGATGATCGCCGACGCTTGCTGTCTGCGCAGCATCGCATTCGCAATTTCAGGGGCATAGGCCAGGTGACTGATGCGCGCCTCAATGACGGTAACACCGGCCGTATCCAGTCGATCCTGAATTTCCTTGCGCAGCGCCTGCGCGATATCCGCGGGATGACTCCGCAATGCAGTCCCCTCACCTTCGTGAGGCTCGTACGGATAGGTAGTCGACAGATTCCGCAACGCCGACTCACTCTGAATCTGCACGAACTCCTCGTAGTCGTCGACCTCGAACAATGCCTCTGCCGTGTCGAATACCTTCCAAACGACAACAGCAGCGATTTCGATCGGGCTACCGCGTGAATCGTTTACTTTGAGCTTGCTGCTCTCGAAGTTCCTGACACGCGTCGAAACGGCGGTTTTGGCGTAAAACGGGTTGGCCCATTTCAATCCCGGATCATGTGCCGTGCCAACGTATTTACCGAATAGCTGCAACACCTTCGCCTCGTTTGGGTGCACCATGAAGAGGCCTGCCCAGCAGATCGCCACGATCACAGACGCGAGAGTCGCGCCGATAACGCCGCCAATGGACATCGCCACAACGGCCCGGAATATGGCGTAGGCAAATCCGATCTGCCCTACTGCAAGTACCACCAACATCAGATAACCCGATGAGACTGTTCTGACATTCTCGCGAATCATGGCTTTCTCCTCCGTCTATCATTTTGATATCATCTTGATATCACCTAGAAGAAAAGTCAATGCCAATCGCCTGTCTTATGTTAAATGCTATGCCGGTGAAAACCGGTTCACGGAACACGCGAGCTTCAAAGTGGTGCAAGACGAGCTGGACCAAAGGAATGAAGTGATGCGCGCGAATGTCGAGCGCACAAGCGAATTGGACGATTGGAGCGAGCTGTTGGGTCGAGTGCGCAGACAGCTGACGGCAGCGGTGACCTCGCGCTGAGGAAGTCTGTTTTCTTCAGACTTTGACGCGACCCAGCGCAATAAACAGCAGCGTGAACGCGATCAGTGCGACCGCTGAGACGCCCAAAAACATACAGACCATAAAGATCATCTGTTCCATCGTTTTCTCCCGTAAAAGGTCCTGGGTGATGCTAGGCAACATTTGTTGGTGCTGAAATCGTTGAATCTACCTAGCGGGCTCGACTGCCCGGACCCGTCTATCCCTCCATCGTAAAGGGCTTTTGATCCGCTTCGTCCTGCCCAAGGAACGCTGTCCGCATCGCTTGATGCCGTTTCGGCGGATACTCCGCGAGGATGATCTTGCGCACCTGGTTGCGCGCGATCAGGACCTGATCATCGGCAATCTTCTGCAACGAGCGTGCGTCTTCGAGCGCCTCAGACGCCTCTTGCGCACGTCGTGGCTTGACTGAATCCGCCTTGGCCCGCAAACGATCGAGGCTCGCGCTCGCCCTGTCGACGGCCTTGTGGGCTGCCTGCGCTTCGCGCTCCCGCAAGCGCAACTGCTTGACGGTTGCCTGCAGCCGGCCACGAGCGGAGTCCTGGTGAGCCCGGAACAGCACAAAAAGCAGTATGGCGGTGCCGAGCACGCTCGCAATCACCAGTGCCCAGTTCTTGCTCATGATTTCGAGAGTCATGCCAAAACCGTAGCCTAAAAGCTACCCCAATACTGTGAAAGGCAGCTTGTCGGGCAGATTTGATGGCGCATTATGCGTTACATTTATGCTACGTTGTATATATAATGCACAGCATGACGAAAACCAAGATCTCGACGCTTAATCTGCGCATCAATCCCTCTATCAAGGAAGCCGTGCGCGAAGCCGCCGCGCGTGAGCATCGCAGTGTTGCGAACATGGTCGAAGTCCTGATACGGCGCCACTGTGATCAGGCGGGTATCACGATCCCCGAGCAGTCGGACCTATTCCCGAGGAACGAGAATGGATGAGAAAATGTTGAAAGCGATGGTCGCAGCAGGCGCCATTAAGAATATCGACATCATTGCCTGCGGCGGGCGCTTTCACGTTGAAGCAAGCACACCGAACGGCTCAATCACGGCCGAAACCCGCAAGGGCAAGGTCAAGACCTGGGTAACGCTCGATGCCGCCGCGAAATGGGTGCGGGGCCTGGGCATGGGCGGCGCGCGGGTCAACCTGACCCACTGGCAGCCAGGCCAGCGAGAGCTTTCGGTCTGACCCTACTCCTCAGATTTTCCTGACGGCCAGTCCCCACCGAACGGAAACGGCTTGTTTTCTACATTGAAGGTCAGATAACGAACGATCTCGTAGATGTAGCTCGCAAGACTCTGGCCCGTCTGCTGCAGCTGACGGTTGATCTCGCCCGTAAACAGCACCCACAGGAAGCCAAGCACCACAACGACGGATCCAACCATGCCCGCAAGGCTGATCAGCAAGCAAAAAATGCACATGAAGAGCAGCCGCAGCCATGTCGTCCGCGATTTCAGATTTTTCTCAATTTTGCCGTTATCAGTATCTTCTACAGCAACTTGATCCACTGTCGGGTTGTCGTCGCCCACTGTCTTATCTCCTGTATTCGGCTCCGCGTAAATTGCGGAGCCGTTCTTGCCTTTCCATTGTTACAATGTTCGACCATTCTAACCACCGAAAAAATCCGTAGATCTACAGTGAATATTAGAAAATCGGGTCCTTTGTGGGCCGCGGTGGTGCTCGCCGCTTGCGGCCAATCTGATGAACATCCTGTTACATCCGTCGATTTGGCGGCGCAAGCGCGCCATATCGCCGCAACGAGCATCATCGTCGACACGCATATCGACGTCCCGTACAGGATAGAGGCCAATCCCGAGGATGTATCAAAAGCAACCGAGAGCGGTGATTTTGACTATCCTCGCGCGGTGGCAGGCGGGCTGAACGCAGCTTTCATGTCGATCTACACAAAGGCCGAATTCGAAGCCGAAGGCAAGTCGCGACAGGCGGCCGAAACACTGATCGACACGGTCGAAGACGTCGCCAGCGGATCGCCGGAAAAATTCGCGATCGCGCGCTCACCGGCCGATATTCGCCAGCAATTCGAATCAGGCCTGATTTCAATGCCGATGGGCATGGAAAACGGATCGCCGATCGAGGGCAATCTTGCGAATGTGAAGTACTTCCATGACCGCGGCATTCGCTACATCACGCTGACACATAGCCTGTCCAACCACATATCCGATTCCTCGTATGACGAGAACAAGCCGTGGCAAGGACTCAGTGAATTCGGCGCCGACGTAGTCAAGGAGATGAACCGGCTTGGCATCATGGTCGATGTCAGTCACGTGTCGGACGACGCGTTCTGGCAGGTGATTGATATCTCAGATGCACCGGTTATCGCGTCGCACTCCTCAGCGCGTCATTTCACGCCAGGGTTCGAGCGCAATATGAGCGACGATATGATTCTGGCCCTCGCGAAAAACGGCGGTGTCATTCAGGTTAATTTCGGCTCGTCGTTCATTACGGACGTTGCCCAGACGTACGGCATGGCGAGGTGGGATGAACGAACGGTCTTTTTGGCAGAGCATCCGGAATTGGATGAATCGGAAGCGACGTCCGGATTCGATCAGCGCTATGCAGCCAAGCACGGCCCCTTCCCTTTCGCAACGTTAGAAAACGTCCTGGATCACTTCGATCACATCACCGCGCTGGTCGGAGTCGACCATGTCGGAATTGGCTCTGATTTCGATGGCGTGGACGATACGCTGCCAGGCGGTCTCAAGGATGTATCGGCGTATCCGAACCTGATAGAGGGGCTGCTCAGGCGGGGCTACAGCGAGGCGGATGTGCGCAAAATTCTAGGCGAAAACCTGCTGCGCGTATGGGAGGCCGTGGAAGCTCACGCCGCTGCAGCGGGCTGAGGAAATCGCCTAGCCCGCAAAAAAGTAAAAGTATGCGCCGAGCACAATCGCGATCACCAGGATCAGTTTGATCATGCCGTTCGCGCCGCCCTCCTCGGACATGTGCGTCGCTGCAACCGCATCGCCCTGACGCTCTCGTGCCAGCGCATCAATGGCGTGCTTGGCATCTTTGAGGCCAAGACCGGTCTCTTCGCGCAGGCGCTTGATCGCTTCGATCTTTTTACCGCTATCAACTGCGGCAAGCACGTCGTCTGAGTAAGGGTACTCGCGATCGTCCACGTCGTCCTCCAGCGGCCTCCGCTGTGAACTGGCTGCTCGCGTCAAGCCGCAATAATGTCGAGCAGCACGAATCTTAGCAGAACTTCGTAACTCGTTTTGTCGAGCTTCATACCGTCTGGAATTTCGAGCGTATGAATCGGCGTGTCGTCAATGTCACAAATCTCCTGGAACGTCGACTCGCCGTCCCGGAAAATCCGGTACTTGACGTCGCGGTGCTCATCGAACTTGAGCAATACCTGACTTTCGGTCCAGTCCTGAATCGTTGATTTCGGCATGGTTCCCTCCGTGCATTCTCGAAGCCAATCGCGTCTTTGACGATCGCTACGGCGTTACCAAACACGTTGCAAAGCCTGTGCCAAGTTGATTCGATCGTAATTTATGTAATTTTTACAATGAGTTAGGAATATGTGCAGGCAGGAGGGACGAGTCGGGATATCATTAAGTGTCACTTTTTGCCCTGCTATTCAGCTGAAATGCGACAGCCCTTTGACATAACAGTTTCGCTAGAGGGGCCATACAACGAGGATCGTCGGTACTGACACCGCGACGATCAAAATCTCCAACGGCAATCCCATACGCCAATAGTCACCGAAACGATAACCACCCGGCCCCATGATCAGGGTGTTGTTCTTGTGCCCAATCGGCGTCAGGAACGCACAGGATGCGGCCACCGCAACACCCATCAGAAACGGATCAGGATTGACGCCGAGCCTGCCTGCAATCTCGATCGCGATCGGTGCCGCAATGACGGCAGTCGCTGTGTTGTTCATGACATCGGACAGCGTCATCGTGACAATAACAAGCAGTAACAGGACAACGGCCGCAGAGAAACCTGCGGACAAATCGACGATACCGGCCGCGATCAATGCGGTACCGCCGGTATCCTGCAATGCCGAACCGATCGGGATCATGGAGCCCAGCAATACGATCACCGGCCATTCAATCGAGTTATAGACTTCGCGTATCGGAACGATGTTGAAGAATACGTATGCTGCGGCGACGCAGCCGAGAGCCACGGGCAGATAGACGAGTCCCACGCTTGCTGCAGTAATTGCAGCCGCAAAGAGACCAACGGCAAGCCAGACTTTGTTGCGTTGAATGACACGTTGACCGCGATCCGCGAGAGGCAACAGGCCGAGCTGGCCGGTCACATCGGCCAGTCGCTCGTCCGGGCCAAGCAGCAACAAAACATCGCCGGGCTGCAGCACGAGCTTCCTGACATTTTCGCGAAAGCGTACTCCCTGCCGCGATACACCAACAAGCGCCACGCGATAGCGGTACAAAAGCTTAAGCGAGATCGCGGATCGCCCTGCAAGTCTCGACATCTCCTGCACAACGACCTCGTTGAGCATCAGGTCATCGCCCTCAAGCAACCCCTCGCCTTTGCCGACATACTCCAGATCCAGTGCGCCGAGCGCCTCCTCAAGGCTGTCCGGGCTTGCTTCGATGACCAGTACATCATCCGCCTTGATCTCGGCGATGCGCGCCAGGCCCGGCAGTCGCCGCCCGCGCCGAATCAGGCCGACGATTTCGACGTCGCTTTTGTCAGCGCGCTTGTCAAGATCACGGACGCGCATTCCAATGACATCCGAGCCCTCGGGGACCCTGACCTCGGCAATGTAGTCGGCAAGATCAAACAGCTCCTGAGGCGCGTCGTCGGATTGCCGATCGATGGGCAGCAGACGCCAGCCAATCAATGCGACGTATGCCACACCGACCGCCGCGCAGGCGAGCCCCACCGGAGCGAAATCGAACATCTTGTACGACTCACCGAGCGCTTCACCGCGAAACTCCGCGACAACAATATTCGGTGGCGTACCGATCAGTGTAATCATGCCGCCCAGGATCGACGCGAACGACAGTGGCATGAGTGATAGCGACGGACTGCGGCCACTCTTTTTCGCGGCTTGCAGGTCAAGCGGCATCAGCAAAGCGAGCGCGGCAACGTTGTTCATGATCGCTGAAAGCACAGCAGCGAGACCAGCCATGATACTGATGTGTGCTGCCAGCCGACGGCCTGCGTCAATTACATACCGTGCCAGCAGCTCGATAACTCCGGAGTTGAACAACCCACGACTGACGATCAGCACAAGCGCAATGATGACGGTGGCAGGATGACCGAATCCCGAGAATGCCTGCTCTTTCGGCACGATGCCGAGTAGCAATGCAGCAAGCAAGGCGACAAAAGCGACCAGATCGTAGCGCCAACGTCCCCAGATCAGGAAAACGAAAACAAAAAACAGCAGCCCGAACAGCAAAACCTGGTCTGTCGTCACAGTCATCAAACCCGTGTCAGCAAGTCGAACACGGACAATAGCAGAACGCCGCAAAGGCACGATACGATGAGCGCATGACCATCGTCGTCATCTTGCTCATGATCGCAGCATTCGTATTCGGACCCGGGCTATGGGTGCGTCGCGTTCTTGAGCGCTACAGTCTTCCCGCCGATCGATACTCCGGAACCGGCGCACAGCTGGCTCGGCACCTGCTCGACAAGCATGGGCTCAATGACGTCGCGGTCGAGAAGACGCCTGAAGGTGACCACTACGACCCCGAGGCAAAAGCCGTACGGTTGACCGAGGACAAATTCGACAGTCGGTCACTGACAGCAATTACAGTTGCGGCGCACGAGGTTGGACATGCGCTGCAGGACCATCAGGGCTACGCACCGTTGAAGATTCGCAGTCAATTGGTTCGCGCGAGCCGCAATGTCGAGCGCCTCGGCGCCGGGGTTCTGCTGGTGTCGCCGTTCATCGGCGCACTGACGCGAGCGCCGGGCCTCGGCGTGCTGATGTTCGGTGCCGGGATGCTCACTCTCGGCACGACAACGCTGATACACCTTGCGACTTTGCCGACTGAATTCGATGCAAGCTTCGGGCGGGCTCTGCCAATGCTCGACGAACACCGTATCCTGAAATCGGTGGACCGGCCGCATGCAAGGCGGCTGCTCAGAGCGGCCGCTTTGACATACGTCGCCGCATCGCTCATGAGTTTGCTGAACATCGCCCGCTGGTGGGCCATTCTGAGACGCTGAAATGGGGACATTCCTGTTTTTGTGCAACGCAGCCGGCACAAAAACAGGAATGTCCCCATTTGGTTCGGGCTACCACGGATCGACAGTGAGAATGTCGACCGGGTAACCGATATCGGCATGGAGAATCATCGTGACGTCGCCGCTCTTGCCGCGTAACGGCAGATACAGATATTCCCTGCGGGCACCGTCTTGTTCCGTCAGCCACCTCTGCACACGAGCAGCACGACCCTCGTCGCCGCGCAGCAGATCCTCGAGCGGTTTCGCGGCGGATTTCAGGATTGGAATTCCCACCGTATAAGGCTTCCAGAATTCGGGCCGCCGGTCGATGTCTTCTTTGCCTTGAAATACGGTTTCATCCATCAGCTGGTCGAATGCTTGCCGGTCCTGCGGCAACTCCGCATACACCAGCCGCGGTTCATGTCCGGGTCGCGTGTCGAACTTCGCAAAGCCCATCTGAGTGGCATCGACCTCGACCCGGGAAACCGACTCAAACCGATCGACTGCGAACACCGTGTAATACGGTCGGCGTGCGTGAATCATCGATACGGCCAGCGTTAGCGCGATCAGTTCAACGGCGGCGAGCAGGCAAAGATCCATTACCAGGCCTTTCTTGCCGGGCTTGTACACAAGCGCCGACAGTCCCGGGCCGATAATGAGATTGGCGGTGACCAATATGAGCAGCAGCTTGCTGGCTCCGGAGATCGTGAAATAGGCCCCCGGGTACCACAACAGACGGACAATCGCGAACACCACCAATAGCAGGCCGGCTGTCCCCACCAGTCGTATTTTAAATACACTCAGTCGCGTCATTACCCGAATCTGCGTTGCCAGGAGCGGCGAATCATAAGCCGTTCGCCGTGCAAATTCCGTGCGCCAGGCCCCGGCCAGGACAATGCTCCGCCCCCATGGCGCAGATTCGGAGAATTTTGCAGAAAATTCGCTGGTTTAGGGACCTTTGCGCTGCTATTATCCGCGCCCGAAAGCCCGTCCTATCCGGCGTCATGGCGCGACACTGACAACCGGAGGCCTCTGAGGACCGGCACAGATACGTGCATCCACTTCGTCCGTTATGACCCGGATTGCTCCTGCGAGACCGTGAGAGCACGGGCACGTAATGAAAACCAAGTGGCTGCGATTGACAGACAGAACAGAGTGACTGAGATGAAAGACCTGAGTACGTACCGCAACATCGGCATTTTTGCCCACGTGGACGCGGGCAAGACGACAACGACGGAGCGCATCCTGAAGCTTACGGGCAAGATCCACCGTACCGGCGAAGTCCATGATGGCGAAGCCACGACCGACTTCATGGAGCAGGAGCAGGAGCGCGGCATCACGATTCAGTCGGCGGCAACCAGCTGTATCTGGGACGACCATAATCTGAACATCATCGACACACCGGGACACGTGGACTTCACGATCGAAGTCTACCGCTCCCTGAAAGTGCTCGATGGTGGTGTTGGCGTGTTTTGCGGGTCGGGCGGCGTGGAGCCGCAATCCGAGACCAACTGGCGTTACGCGAACGACTCCGAGGTGGCGCGCATTATCTTCGTCAACAAACTTGACCGTATTGGTGCCGATTTCTACAGCGTCGTCAAACAGGTCAAGGACGTGCTCGGCGCGAACCCACTCGTCATGGTGTTGCCCGTCGGCGTCGAAGACAATTTCACGGGTGTCATCGATCTGCTGACACAAAAGGCGTGGATCTGGAAATCGTCAGAAGATCCTGAAGACTACGAAATCACGGACGTTCCCGAGGATATGCAAGACCTCGTTGCGGAGTGGCGAGAGAAGCTTGTCGAGACCGCCGTCGAACAAGACGACGATCTTCTCGAGCAGTATCTCGAGGGCAACGAGCCATCGATCGACGACCTCAAACGCTGTATTCGCAAGGGCACGATCGCCCTCGATTTCTTCCCAACATATTGCGGTTCTGCATTTAAAAACAAAGGGATACAGAATGTTCTCAATGCAGTAGTTGAATATTTGCCGAATCCGACGGAAGTCAAGCCGCAGCCTGAAATCGACCTCGAGGGCCACCCGACGGGTGGTGTCGCCACGGTTGATCCGAACAAGCCGCTGCGTGCGCTGGCATTCAAGATCATGGACGACCGGTATGGCGCCCTGACCTTCACACGTATTTATTCAGGCAAGATCAAGAAAGGCGACAACGTGCTGAATACCTTCACGGGCAAGACCGAACGAATCGGTCGAATCGTGGAGATGCACGCAGACTCGCGAGAGGAACTCGACTCGGCACAAGCTGGTGACATCGTCGCGCTGCTGGGCATGAAGAACACGCGCACAGGTCATACGCTGGCGGATGCCAACGATCCGGCAACGCTCGAGCCGATGGTGTTCCCGGATCCGGTGATCTCGGTTGCGATTTACCCGAAAGACAAGGCTGGAACCGAAAAGATGGGTGTTGCGCTGAACAAGATGATTCAGGAAGACCCGTCGTTCCAGGTCGCAACTGACGAAGACTCAGGCGAGACCCTGATCAAGGGCATGGGTGAACTGCACCTCGACATCAAGGTCGACATCCTGAAAAGAACGCATGGCGTTATGGTCGATATGGGCAAGCCGCAGGTTGCGTACCGCGAGACAATCACCCAATTGATCGAAGATACGTACACCCACAAGAAACAGTCGGGTGGTTCGGGTCAGTACGGCAAGATCGAGTACACGATCGAGCCCGCCGAGACGAATGCGGGTTACGAGTTCGAGTCCAAGGTTACAGGCGGCAACGTACCACGCGAGTACTGGAGCGCGATCGAAAAAGCATTCGCATCCTGCATGGGTGAAGGTACGCTCGCGGGTTATCCTTTGCTCGACGTCAAGTTCACGCTGCTCGATGGCGCATATCACGCTGTTGACTCTTCTGCACTTGCGTTCGAGATTGCGACGAAGGCGGCATACCGCCAGTCAGTACCAAAAGCCGGTCCGCAGTTGCTGGAGCCAATCATGAAAGTGGATGTATTCACGCCGGAAGACAACGTGGGTGATGTCATCGGCGACCTGAACCGTCGTCGCGGCATGATCAAGTCACAAGATGCCGGCGTTACCGGTGTTCGTGTCAAGGCAAATGCGCCTCTTGCTGACATGTTCGGCTACATCGGGCACCTGCGTACACTAACCTCGGGTCGCGGCCAGTTTTCGATGGAGTTCTCGCACTACGCGCCGTGCCCGCAGAACGTAGCTGACGAAGTCATCAAAGAGGCGCAGGAACGAAAAGCCAACAAGTAGGCCATATAGAGCGGCAGGCCGTCGGTGGGTTGTTTATCGACCGAAGTAAAGCGCAGCGTAGCGAGCCATGAGGGAGATAAATGGCCCGCCTGCGGGCTGTCGATCAATTCGCGCGACTTGTTCGTAACGCGTCTGTGCTAAACAGAATGACGGCGATCCAGATACAGGCGAAGCAGATCAGGTGCGGGATTGTCAGTTGCTCGCCGTAGTAGATTCCGGTCAGGAATTGCAGCGTCGGTGCGAGGAACTGCATGAAGCCTATCGTGGTTAGCGTTAGTCGGCGAGCCGCGAGAGCGAAACACAGTAGCGGAATCACGGTTATCGGGCCGGCGAGAATTAGCAAACCCGTCATGCTCGTATCACCCGTCCCAAATGCTGCCTTGCCCGAGTAAATGAGCCAGCCAAGCCACACACCGGCAATCGGCACCAGCAACGTTGTTTCCACAAAGAGTCCCGGCATGCCGCCCACAACGACGCGCTTGCGGATAACGCCGTATACGGTGAAAGAGAATGCGAGGAACAGTGCGATCCCAGGAAACTGATCGCCACTAAACGTGAGCACGAGCACGCCGATCGTCGCAAATATGACTGCCGCGACTTGCAGTCGCCTTAGCCTCTCGCCAAGAAGCACTACGCCAGCAAGAACGTACATGAGCGGGTTGATGTAATAGCCCAGGCTCGCCTGAAATATCTGGTTTTCCTGCACGGCGAAGATGTAGACATACCAGTTGACAGCGATGAATAGCGCTGCTGTCGCGAGCGCGAACAGCATGCTTCTGTGTGTAAATGCGCGCCTGACTTCCGGCCATTGGCGCCGCAAATGAATGATAAGGGCGCCAAACGGCACGGCCCAGACGATTCGATGCAGCAAGACCTCAGTCGGAGCCACCGTCCCGACCAATTTGAAATAGATCGGCAAAATCCCCCAGAGCGAATACGCGATCAGCCCGGCAATGACGCCATCGCGAGCATCATCAATGGACCCGGTTTGGGCCACGCTCAAGCAGCTTTAGATGCGTCGGCGGCATCCTGTCGATCGAAAAGCCAGTTCACGATTCTCCGGGTCCGCGCAAAACCGTCGATCTGCAAAATGTAAAGCGACGGAATCAGGAACAGTGTTATTGCGGTCGCGAACAGGATACCGAAGCTCAGCGAGATAGCCATCGGGATGACGAACTGTGCCTGCACGCTGGACTCGAGCATGATCGGCATCAAACCGGCTGCCGTCGTAAACGACGTCAGGATGATGGCGCGGAAACGTTGCGTGCCTGAGTCAATAACAGCTTGCTTGAGTGGCACACCGGCCTGGCGAGCCTTGTTAATGAAATCGACCATGATCAGGCTGTCATTGACGACAACGCCTGCCAGCGCGACGAGTCCGAACAACGAAAACATGCTGATGGCCTTACCCATTACGATATGGCCGATGACTGCACCGATCAAACCAAAAGGAATGACCGACATGATGACCAGCGGTTGGCCATAGGAATGCAGCGGAATCGCGATGAGTGCGTAAATCAGAAACAGCGCCGCAATCGCGGCAACCGTCAAATTGCCAATGAACTCCTGCTCTTCCTTACTGGCACCCTCCAATCCGTAACTAATCCCTGCATGACGGGATAGCAATTCGGGAATGAAGTTTTCCGAGATCTCGCGGATGACCTCTCCTGGCTCGACCAGCTCCGGATCAATGTCTGCGGATACGGTAATCGTGCGCGCGCGATCGAGTCGTGTAATGCTCGAGTAGCTCGTGCCATAGGCAACATCCGCAACTGACTCGAACGGCACTTCATCACCGCTCGGAGTACGAATTCGCATATTCTCCAGATCTGCTATTGAACGCCGGTCCTCTCGTGGGTAGCGCACCATGACCTTTAGCTCATCTTTGCCACGTTGAATACGCTGTGCTTCCTCACCATAGAATGCCTGTCTTACCTGCCTGCCCAGCGAAGCCAGCGTTAGCCCAAGCGCTTCCGCCTCAGGCTTGATAGACAGCTTGATCTCCTGACCGCCACTGCTGGATGAATTCTGGATATCGAACACACCTTCATACTCGGCGAGCTGCACTTCGAGCTCCTCCGCTGCGTTTTCAAGCGCATTGAAATTGTCGCCACTCAACCGGAAACTCAAGGGTGGCCCGCCGCCAAAGTGTTCGCCATCGGAAAACGTCAGTTCCCTGACTCCGGCAATCTCGCCAACGCGCTCCCGCCACAAGTCGGTTATGTCATCGATCTGCATCGGTCGGTCATCAACCATCGGCATTTCTGTCCAGGCGACAGCACCCGTATCACCCCTCGTAAATGAGCCGATATGGCTGATCATCGGGTCCAAATCCGGGTTCTCGGCGATGTATTCATCATTCAAATCGAGAATCGCCTGCTCGATTCTATTCAGTGCGGCGTTGCGAGCCTCGGGCGACGTGCCATTCTCCATGTCCAATTGCATACGAATGAAATCGCCGGGAACCTCGGGAAACAGCACTATCCGAACAAAGCCGCTGCCTAACAGGCCGATTGTGACGATTAGCACACCCGCGAACATCGCTACGGTGAGGCCGCGATTATCGATGACTTTCTCGAGCGCCGGCCGATAGTAGTCGTGAATCAGTCGATGCAGACCGTGATGCGTGTACCGCTGAATCTTCAGAAAAAACCTCGGCACTTGTTTTAGCAACGCAATGCGTTGCCGCGGGTGAAACAGTTCTTCCTCATCGACAGGCACGATTTTTGCGCGCGCCAGGTGAGCCGGAAGGATCAACTTGGACTCGACCAGCGAAAACACCAGGCACAGCATAACGACCATCGACAACGCCTCGAAGAAAGGCCCGACGATACCGCCAACAAACAACATCGGCGCAAACGCCGCGATCGTCGTCAATACACCAAAAGTCGCCGGGATAGCGACCTTGTGGGCACCCTGAATGACATTGTCAATCGTGTGTCCGTCGGCACGTATTTTCGTGAATATGCTTTCGCCAATGATGATGGCGTCATCGACGACGATACCGAGCACAATGATAAAGCCGAACAAACTGATCATGTTGATCGTCACGGGCCATGGACCGTGCGGCATTAGAAAAAATGCACCCAGAAATGCAACCGGGATGCCGATGATGACCCATCCGGCAACTTTCATGCGTAGGAATAAGGACAGCAACAGGAAAACGAGCAATGCACCCTGCCACATGTTGTTCGTCATCATGTTGAGGCGGCCTTCGAGATAGTGGGAACGATCAACCCAGAGATCCATCTCGACGCCGGCCGGCAGGCTCTTGCGCTTTTCCGCCACGTATTCCTTTACTGCAGCAGCTGTCTTGAGTTCGTTTTGCTGACCGCTCGCCAGTACGTTGAGCGTCGCGGTCGGCTTGCCATCGAATCGACCAAATCCTTCGGATTCGACAAATCCATCGTTGATCGTTGCGATATCTCCCAACGTCAGTCGGGTGCCATCAGGGTATGTCCTTAGCACGAGGTCGGCATACTCGAGCCCGGTATAGACCTGGCCTTCGGTTCGCAACAGGATATCGCCGCCGTCCGTCTTGATCGTACCGCCGGGCATGTCGACCGAGGAAGCGCGAACTGCCTCCGAAACTTCCGACATGGTCAGTTCGTACTGTCGCAACACGTGTTCCGAAACCTCGATGCTGATTTCGAACGCTCGATCACCATAGAAATCGACCTTGCTGATTTCGGCCATCGTCAGGAGTTCGTTACGAACTTCCTGCGCAATGAGCTTGCGTGAAAAGTCATCAATATCGCCATGTATTGCTACGAAAATGACCGGCGTGTCCGGCTCTACCTTGTAGATCACCGGTTTCTCAGTCAGCGCCGGAAACGTCGCAATGGCATCGACGCGGGTCTTCACCTCGGTAAGCACTTCGTTGATGTCGATGTCGCGCGACACCTCGATCGTGACACTGCCGAGGCCTTCATTGGCGCGGGAATTGATCTCAACGATGCCTGTGATGTCCTGCACGGCCTCTTCGACCTTGATGACGACACCTTCCTCCACTTCCTGAGGGGCTGCGCCCAGGTACGGTACTTGTACCTGAATCAAGTTCAGTTCGATTTCGGGTGTTGTTTGTTTGCGAATTGTGAAAACTGAGATCAGTCCGGCGACAATAATGAACCACATCAGCAAATTCGCTGCGACATGGTTGCTGGCAAACCATGCGATCAGCCCTTTCTCGCTCGTCGCGAGTCGCATTTGCATTTCTAGTCCTCTTCGACTCGTGACGCGATCTGTTCGTCGCCGTCGGCTTCGGCCACGCTCTCGGCCGTACGAACCGGCATGCCATTTACCGGAGCCTCAATTGCTGTCGTCGTAATTCGCTCGCCGGCGGACACGCCGCCACTGACGTAGGCGTAGCGGTTATCGGACCTGATGACGTCGACCGTTCGAATCTCGATCGTGTTCTCATCGTCCACGATCAACACCTGGTTTGACCCCCGCAGCGCCGTGCGTGGAATGCGAATCACGTCCAGTACGGTGGATCCGGAAATGCTGGCGGCGACGAATGTGCCTATTGGCAGCGGTGTGCCTTCGCTGTGCAGGTGATACGGGTCCGCGATCTGAGCGACGGCATAAGTCACGCGACTTCTTTCGTCGACGACGCCCTCCGAGCGGACGATCTGAGCGTCCCACTCCACGTGTTCGCCTTTTTGTACGGCCGACAGTTTGACCTTTGGCCCATCAACGGAGCCGGTCTCGGTGACCTCGGCCGCGTTCGGCATGTCGACGAACGCCAGGTCCAGGTCGGTCAAAGGCAGCCTGACTTCGGCCAGGTCCGTCGCGAACGTGACGCCAAGTTGCGAACCGGGATTGACGAACTGGCCAATATCCGTGTCCTTGCTAAGCACCATGCCCTCATAAGGCAAACGAATGAACGTACGTTCGAGGTTGCGCCCTGCACTAACAAGCTCGGCCTGCGCTGACGCAAGCGCGGCAGCCGCCGACGCGAACTCGGACTCGGCACGATAGCCCTGGCTTAGCAGTTTCCTGGCACCGTCATATTCGATCTGGCGTTGTTTGACCAGCGCCTCGGCCTTATCGACCGCGACCGTATAGTTGGTCGGGTCGACGCGCATCAGCACTTCGCCCTTGCCAAAGACGCCACCAGCGACAAACTTCGGCGAAATACTGACGATCGAGCCCGTGACCTCTGCGCTCAGCACGGTCTGGGTTCGCGGACGAACCGTACCCTGGCTGCCGATGCGAAAGCTCTCGGTGGATACTTCCAGCGGCAATACCTCGACGAGCAAGTCGAGTTTCTCATCGTCGCGCTTCGGCTGCTCCGGCCTAAATTGCGACATGCCAATGGACAACGCGGCTGCGCCGACAATGATGCCGGGTATCAGCACAAACTTGCGATAAACGGGCTTCATTCAGAAGTATCCGGGGTTAGGGCAAAACGCTTAGTATTTTGAGGCTTTTCGATCGAAATCTCACGATTTTGTTCAGTTTATCGTTTACTGGCCGAAAACCACCCAAATATTGCTTTTTTGTGACTTAACTCCATGAAATGCAGTCGTTTTGGCCCCAAACTGCCGATTGAGCAATCCTGCATGCATGGTGTAACGCTAATTCTTCGGACCGGACCGATATGTACGAAACCCATTTTGGCCTGAAAAAGCGACCCTTCCGCGCCCACGCGGTCGGAACCGACGTGTTCGTCGGGCCACAGACCGCGGCTACTATAGCGGGACTCAAGAAAGCACTGGCGACTCCGGATTCTATTGTCGCCGTCAGCGGTCCGGTCGGCGTCGGTAAGACGACACTGGTCAGGCGCGCGCTCGAGGCCGTCGGCGACAAGCAGGTCATTATCTCGGTTGGACGCATGCAACTCGGTCATGACGAGGTTCTCGAGTTATTGCTCGAGGAAATGGGTGCTCAACTGCCTGCCGGAACGGTGCAGCGATTTACGACGTTTCGTCGCTTGCTCAAGGAACACGCCGAAAAAGGATCACGCATTATCGTCGTCGTTGAGGACGCGACCCGAATTGGTACCGATGCACTGTCCGAACTCGAAGCGCTAACCGCAGCGGATGCTGGCGTGTCCGATGGTGCGAATATCGTATTGATGGGTGATCAGGAACTGAATGACATCCTGAAGACACCACGACTCGCCAGGCTCAAGCAGCGCCTGCGCTCGCGCCAGGCAATCACGCCCTTGAGTGCAAAGGAATTGACAGGCTACTTCAAACATTGCT
Source organism: Gammaproteobacteria bacterium (assembly GCA_029862045.1). GTDB lineage: Bacteria > Pseudomonadota > Gammaproteobacteria > Steroidobacterales > Woeseiaceae > UBA1847. Next base: position 29,223 of record JAOTYE010000007.1, on the reverse strand, counting down.
TTCGCCTCGCTGGAAACGAATACGACACGATGTTCGCAGAAGGCGCGTCTGACGTTCTTCACGCATTGAGCGGCGGCATTCCAAGAATAGCCAACAACCTTGTAGAGTCGACCCTGACAGCTGCGGCCGAGAGCAAGGCAGACCAGGTGACCCTCGATTTGATCAATCGCGTCGCCAGTGACGAATATGGGCTGGAGGTTGATGCGGTAGCGCCTGTTAAAGTACCGGAAGCCGTGGCGCCAGAAGCCGGGGAGGTCGAGGAACCTCGGGTCGGAGAACGCCGGGTTGCAGAACGTCGGGTTGCGCAACCCGAAACTCCGGCGATTCAAGCCGCGAAGATACGAGCTGAGGAGCCGAAGGCCGAAGAACCAGAGGCCGCACCGGTCGAACCACGACCATTGCCGGAGCTAGCCGAATCACCAGTAGCCGAGGCCAGTCCGGAAGCTATCGAGGCCACTGCAGACGAAGACGATGACGATGTCGAAATACCTGAGTTAATTCAGGACACGCTGCCGGATCTCGCGATACTGGCTCCCGCTCTTGCCAATGTGCCGGATCCCGAGGACCCACAAGAACCGGACTCACCGGAGATTGCCGAAATATCCGAGGCACCAGCCCACGAAATTCCAACGCTTTCGAGTGCAGTGCGGCTCGAGACCCCGGGTGCCGAGGCTCCCGAGCCGGCGCCCGAACCAGAACCACAGCCTGAACCAGTACAGGAACCAAACGCGGAGCTTGCTGCCGCGCTAGAGGCCGCCCAGGTGCCCCCGGCTGAGGGCGAGATTCCCGAGTGGGAGCGTGATCCGACGCTTGCCCAGCTGCGTCCGGACCTGGATGCACTTGAGCACGCAATGGCTGTCGCGCAAGGCCTTGCTCCGGCAACCGACGATGACCCGGAACCAGATACCGGTCCGCGCGAGCCCGATGAGCCGGTACCCGAGATCACTCTGGACCGCGCGATTCAAAAAAAGATAGACGAGGCCACCGCGTTAGCCAGGGAGGCAGAGTTGGAGGCCGCGGAGCAGGCCGAACCCGAGCAGAAGAAATCTGCTGCATCGGTGGACGAAACTCCGGAACCTGTAGCTAAGGACGACACCAAGCCAGCACCGAAGTCGATCCAGGCGCAGTTCGCTGTCGCAGACATACCTGTGCCGCCTGTCGCCAAACCACCTGCCCAACCCGTCGTGGACGCGGCCGTTGAACCACCAGTGCTACCCGTCCTCAAAGCCGCTGCAGCACCACCTGCCCCGCCAGTTGTGGCAACACCACCTGCGCCGCCAGTTGCGGCAGCAGCCTCTAAAGCACCTGTGGCGCCAAGGGTCGAGGCTCCTGTTAAACCGGCGGGCAAAGCGAACCCACAGAACGGCGAGTTTGGGCAAATCGCCGAGAATATCGCTCGGGCAAAAACGATCGATGATGTCGATGACAAAATGGCCGAAACGCTATTCGGTGAGGAATTCAGTCTAATGGCAGCCGAGGTCGCGGCGAACGCACCGCCGGAGTTGTCGGCCAATGACGAGCATGAGCTTGCTCTGGAAGATTCTGTCAAAGTCCCGGTAGCAGATGTCGAGAGCCCGGCGCCAGCCGATATTAAGCCTAAGACCGAGGTGAAATTGCAGGGTGGCAATCCCGACCTGGCGGCAACTCAGCAACGCCTCGCGACAATCCGCGCATTAAACGCCGGCGCAGAGCCAGCGCCACCCAAAGCTGATCACATCGTAATGCCTGCGAAACAGCCGGCTCCAGCACCGCGACCACCGGACGGCCAGCCCGAGTCGATCGAGGATCAAATCAACACATCGATCACGCAAACCCTCAAAGCTCTGAACGTTCGGCCGCCACCAACCGCTAATGACCATGCTGACGACGATGACGACGAGGAAAAAAGTGGATTCTTCAGCCGCTTTCGTCGCTCCTGACCAGATAAGCAGACACCAAACGAAAAGAGCCGGGCAAAGCCCGGCTCTTTTGGTTACGCCGAATGAATCGTTACTCGCTCTCGAGCTGAATGTCCCACATGTAGTCAGAATGCGGACCACAGATGTCAGTGAACTCCTCACCAGCCTCACTGTCTTCCGCATACGCTACCTCAATGACTTCGCCTCGTGCTTTAAGCAACGATGACATATCGGCTGCGGTCATTGTCTGTAACTTGCGGTATTTTCCGCCCACGACATGCGAACTCCAACCCCACGATGTCAGCTTTCCGTCCTCGACCATCTTATTGAGTATGGGCGCGAAATGCGCGTCGACAATCTCATCAGCACGTTCTTCGCGATTCAAATCACAAACGTGGTAAACGGAGAAACCTGCGGCACCGCGTTCCTTACCAGCCGTGCCATTTTCGACCGACCAGATGTAGTCGTCGTGCCTGGGGCAGATCTGATTGAACGGAACGCCGTCATCTTTATCTTCGGCCTCCTCTTCATCGTCGCCGCCACCTTGTACCGCGCCGCCAGCGTCGAGCAATGCTTCCATGGTATCGGCCTGGAAGTAGAAAATCCTCTGCCATTGTCCGCCCGTGTGATGAGCAAGCCAGCCCCATCGTGAGATAGTGCCATCTTCAACCAGCCCGTTCATACGCTCGGCATCGTCCGCGATAATCTCATCCGCGCGAGACAGCGGGCCGCCACCACAATAGAAGTAAGTCGCGTAGGTGAATGCAAGCGGTCCCTCCTCTTCTTCCTGCGCGACGCTGGCAAGCGATAACACGGTCAGGCCCGCAGCGGCCGCTATGATTTTGATTATTTTCATTATTTATCCCCAAAAGTGCACTTGTGTGCAGTCGACCGAAGTGTAGCGGAATCTCGACGAATCTCCAGCCCGAAACCCCTTGACATCGCGTGTGCAATGGACGTGAACACTGATAAGTACTCGCCGAAATATTGCGTGCAGCATACGGATACCCGCTTGGGCCCGGCGCCTATAGGGTGGAATTCCAAGAGGTTTTTTTGGGAGAAGGTTTCCAGACATGGGCGATCTCGCGAACTTCTTGTTGCCCAATGCACCCACCTGCATTGTCGCCTGCTCAGCGGCCGACGCACGACTCTGGCGATCAAGAGCTCGCTTTGGAGACTGGGAGTATCTCACTGCGATGTCCGACGCCTCGGCCGCCAAAAGCGAGGCAGCATTTGCGAGTGATCGTCCGGGTCGTGCATTCGACAGCGTCGGCGCCGGCCGCCACGCCATGTCACCGTCAGAATCCGGGCAGCAGCATGAAGTGCTGCTTTTCGCGCGGCAGGTTGCCGACTATCTCAATCGGTCGATTGCGAACCACGATTTCGCCCATATCGTACTAATTGGGGCACCGAAGTTTCTCGGCTGCTTGAGAACGGAACTGTCAGATAGTGCACGGCGTGCGGTCGTTTTGGAGGCCTCCAAGAATCTGAGCAATCTTGATGCAGATGCCATTAAGAAGTACTTCGAATGACGAAACAGAGTCAATCAGCGGAGAATGAAATGAGTAATACCGTCCTCGCGATTATTGAAATGGAAAGATTTCCACGGGAAGTCGCGCGACGCAGCGCGTGGATCGCGCAGCATTATGGATGTGATCTGGAACTCGTTTTCAGTGATCCAACATTGGGTTTTCTTCGGGACAGCTTCATGATCTCGGCTGACTCACAGCAGATTGCAGACAGCATCCGACAGGCACAAGACGAAGAACTCGAAAGCCTGTCCTCTGCCGTTGCGGCGCCCGGCTTGACAGTGACGACCTCGATAATTACTGATCGCCCGGCCAGCGATGCGATCGTCGCGAAGGCCCTCGAGTGCGAGCCCACATTTGTTGTCAAGGGCACCGCGTATCATAGCCCTGCCGAGCGAGCGACGTTTACGTTTACCGATTGGCAATTGATACGCAAGCTTGACTATCCATTATGGCTCGTGAAGCCACAGGATTGGAAAGAAAAACCGGTTATCGTTGCGGCTGTCGATCCGATGCATCGACACGACAAAGAAAGAACGCTCGATCAGGCCATCGTCGACGCCGGAAAAACACTTGCTGCAAAATGCGATGGCGAGTTGCATCTGCTGCATACTTACGAACGACTCAATGCAATCGGCGCGTATACGAAGCTAAAGTTCATTCCTCGCAAGGCGCCGATACACGAGATTGAGGAAAAAATGCGCGCTGAGTATCGTCGCCACCTCGACTCGCTTGCGGCCAAAAACGAAATTGAACCGAATGCCATCCACCAGTTGCCCGGCCGCACGCGTGACATATTGCCGACTTTTGCGCGCGCGAATGGCGCGGATCTTGTGATCATGGGCGCACTGGCCCGAACCGGACTCAAGCGCCGCATCATCGGCAGCACCGCTGAGCAGGTTCTGGACCATCTGCACTGCGATATATTGATCGCACGCGCCCCGTAACGACCGACGGACGTGCAGCGAAGCGTCAGTCTTCTTCGGCAGCCAGTGCCTCGAGCCTGGCCGCCTCGAATTCATCACCCTCGTTCCAGACCGGCATCTCGTCGGCGTTTGCGATCGCGAGACCGGTCCAGTAGCCGAGCTGCGCGTCCCTGATCATGCCGTCGAGATTCCAGTTCGGATCGTACTCATCCGATGGCTGGTGATAGTTAACCTCCGTGTAGTGATCAACCTGCTTCTTGCCCCAGCCCTCCGGGCGGTCGACGAAATTCGTCCCCGGATCGAGGTACGCCGCGGGTACGCCAATGCGGGCGAAACTGAACTGATCCGAGCGATAGAACGAACCTTTCGATGGAAACTGATCTGGCGTAATTACACGGCCCTGCTCGCCGGCAATAAGCTCTACCAGCTGATCTATCGTCGACTTACCCAATCCCACGAAAGTCACATCGTGGGAGTGTCCCCATACATTGCCGCCATCATAGTTGATGTTCGCCGCAATATTGCCGACAGGGAATGTGGGGTTGCCAGCGTAGTATTTCGAGCCGAGCAGCCCCTGCTCTTCTGCGCCGACGAGCGCAATCAAGACTGACCGTCGCGGTGCTTCGGGCAGTGACATCATTGCTTTTGCGATGCCCATGACGAGCGCTACGCCAGAAGCGTTGTCAAATGCACCGTTATAAATCGTATCGCCAGCCTCATTCGCCGGCCCGATTCCGAGATGATCATGATGCGCAGAGTAAATAACGACCTCATCCTTAAGTTCCGTGTCGCTGCCAGGAATCAGCCCCAGAACGTTTGCCGACTGAACGCGGTCAATTTCCACATCCATGGCAATCGACGTCGTGATGCCGAGCGGCACAGGCTCGAAATCTCGGTTATAAGCGGCTTCGCGCAGTTCATCGAGATCCATGCCGGCCATTGCAACCAGTTCGCGTGCAGCATCTTCAATCATCCAGGCATCGAATTGTTTGCGCGCCTCGTCGCCTGCCGGCAATTCGAATTGAACACCGGTATTTGATGTCTGCAAGACCTGGAATGGATAGCCCGCTGAGGGCGTTGTATGGATGATGATTGCGCCGACGGCACCCTGATCGGCAGCCTTCTGATACTTGTAGTCCCAGCGCCCGTACCAAAGACGAGTCTCGCCGGCAAATAAATCCGGATCCCAGTCCGGATCGTTATTCATGATCAACAGGATCTTGCCGTCCAGATCCGCATCCTTGAAGTCGTCCCAGTCATACTCAGGCGCCTGGATTCCGTAGCCAACAAAAACGACCTCCGCATCCGATACTTCGGCATGCGTCTCGTGAACGTCGCTGTTGATCATGTACTGGTCCCACTGCTTGAGTATCAATGATTTGTCATGACCTTCGAACGTCCAGGTCGGCGGCTGCATCGTATTGACGCCAACCAGATCGAACAGCTGTTCCCAGCTGCCGTCCTCGCCGCCCGGCTCAAGTCCGAGTTCTTCCATGCGACCCGCCAGGTATTGGCGCGCTTTCTCATCACCTGCGCTGCCCGGCCCGCGTCCTTCGTACGCATCGCTGGAAATTTCCGCGATGATCTCGCGCATGTACTCATCAGTAATCTGATTGGCCGCGCCTTCGGCGGCAGGATTGCCACCGGCTGCCGCAACCGCAATCGGCGACGACAGCGCTGCCTCGGTGGATTCTGTCGCAGGCTCGTCCGCCGAGCATCCGGCCAGTCCAGCCAGTCCAGCCAGAATCGTTACAAGAAGGGCTGTGTGTTTTCTTGTCATGTCAGTTTCCCTAATTGCCGAACAGCTCGGCGAGAAAATTTTGCATTGCAGTCCAGGAACGTTTGTCTGCCGATTCGCTATAGACCGTGCCGAAACTCGGGTCGTTGGCCTCGGGATTCGTGAACGCGTGCATCGTATTCCCGTAGCCATGCAGCTGCCAGTCTGCGCCCATGGAGGTCAGTTCGTCGCCAAGCGCGACGACCGCATCGGGCGTCGCCATCGGATCATCCCAGCCGTGCAACGCGAGCACCTTCGCTTTGATCGTGTTGCCGGCCGTATTGCCAGGCGCACCAAACAGGCCATGAAAACTGACGACGCCGTCAATATCCTCACCGCTCCGAGCAATATCGAGAACGCAGAGTCCGCCAAAACAAAACCCGATTGCAGCAACCTTTGATTCATCAACCTCCGGTTGGTTGCGCAGGGTATCCAGCGACGACAACAGACGCTGTTGCAGCATTGCACGGTCATCGAGAAAAGGCTGCATGAGTCCGGCGTTCTCGTCCGGGCCGCTGCCGAGGACACCTTTGCCATAAAGATCCAGCGCGAAACCCGTGTAGCCGCGTTTGGCAAGCTCTGTTGCTTTGTTATTTTCGAGTTCAGATCGGCCCGCCCAGGCATGGCAGACCATGACCCCGGGTCGGGGACCGTCAATTGAGTCGTCCCAGGCTAATTGCCCCTCGAGAACTGTGTCCCCATCCTCATAGGTAATGAGTCGAGTTTGAATGCTCAACGTAATCTCCTGATTATCTGATTGTTAGTCGCGGCGAACTACAAAAACGTCGTAGCGGCCGTCCGGACCGATATACCATGACGCCATCGTACTCGTGATGCTGACGATCAGCGCGCCGAACAACGCCGACCAGAATCCGGCAACCGAGAACTCATCCAGCATCGCTGCGACCAGACCGAACATTGCGGCGTTCAATACCAGCAGGAACAATCCAAGAGTCACGATCGTCAATGGCAAGGTCAGCAGAAACGCGACCGGTCGAACAAAGCCGTTCACAAGCGAGAGCAATATCGCAGCGAGAATGAAATTAGCGGTACCATCTATTTGTACGCCCGGAATCAGGGCGGTCGCGAGGTACAGGCCCAGCATCGTGATCAGTGTGCGAAGAATGATTCCAGCCATATACTAATTATGCTGCTAAGCGTGACACTTTGCTAGAATCGCCGTCTGTGTGCGCCCGTAGCTCAGTTGGATAGAGCACCAGATTCCTAATCTGGGGGCCAGAGGTTCGAATCCTCTCGGGCGCGCCAAACTATAAAGGTCCCTTCAGGGGCCTTTGTAGTTTGGCTTGTGTGCAAGGTTCGAACCGTATCGCCCGTAGGGCGGAGGTTCGCACCGAGGGGCGAAGCGACGACAGGCGAAGCCGCGTAGCGGCTCGCCCATCCTCTCGGGCGCGCCAATTAATAACAGGTCCCAACGGGGCGGCTGCGACCTCATCACCCCATCATCTGACGGTGACAGCAGTGCCACTCACGCTGACCATTAGCATGCCACCTTTCGGACCTACCGTTTCATAATCAATGTCGATGCCGACGACCGCATTACCACCGAACTCTCGCGCTTTTTGAGTTAACTCCTCAAAGGCAATCTCGCGCGCCTTTTGTAATTCCCGCTCATAAGCCGCGGAACGTCCGCCAACGATGTCACGTATACCAGCAAAAAAATCCTTGAAGATATTGGCGCCCAATATGGCTTCGCCCGTTACCACGCCATGATAGTGGCTAATGGACTTACCTTCGATGCTGGGTGTCGTTGATTGGATCATGAGTTTTCCTTTGCTGGGCTGACAAAAACCAAGGATATCCCAGCGATCCTCAGGAGGCTAAAGCTGACGGCAGGCAGACAGTGACCCAATGCAGACATCGCTGTTGTATTGGCCTAACCTGTTAGCGCATATGCCAATGGAAGCTTCTAAACCAGGATTCAAATGGCCGGTCGCCGTCGAACAGCTGATCGCGGCTCCAGCGCAAGAGGTATGGGATGTCATATCGAGGCCAGGGAGCCTCGAAATGTGCCATCCGTTCTGCGCGCGAAACCCTGTGCAGCTCTGGTCCGGGGCGGATTCGCGGGACGAGGTTCATTATCTGAGCGGATGGGTTTATGAACGTCGTTTTCGTCAATGGCTTGAAGGGACTGGCTACGACTTAGAGATTTTCAGACACAATGATGCTTTGGCATCGGTGTCATGGCGAATCTCTCCTATCGACGAGCAAAACTGCAAGCTGCGAATCACAGTTTACCCGTATGTACTTCAGAAATACCCGGTGGTTGTTCGTTGGCTGCCTCACTTACTACGCCTGCGACCTATGCTCGGCACTTACCTAAGGTCTGTTGTAAAAGGATTCGAGTGGTATGTAACTCGCGGCGAGCCAGTTCCACGCAATCAATTCGGCAAGCATCCGTGGTTTTCGGCATCGGCACCGATTACTGACTGATTGTCCGCCGAGGCCTGCTCTTGCCTGTATGGCAACCGGCCGCTTTGCATCCAATTGCGGTCGTTGGGGTAGCAGGATTCTATGGGGCAGCTTATGACCCAAAGTAGGCGTTTGTGATTTTTGAGATAATCCTCAGGAAGGGATCTGGAATTGGCAGCGTGGATCGCCTGGGATTTCGCCATACGGTCGACAACAAGTGCGAAAACATGAAAGTCGCAACAATACAACGCAGGATTGCTCCGGTATGGGGAATCTTCATGTTGGGCGCTGCGATTTGGCTGACCGGATGCGTCGCAAACTATTCACATACTCAGGTCCTGCCAGATGATGCAGTAAACGTATTGCGTTTTGGGGATGAGGTGGAGATCTCACGCAAGGATGACAGCACCGCATACCTTAAGGTTAAGGAGATTAATGACGCTGAAGTATCTGGGTCACTCTTAACGAATATGTTTGGCCGAAATGTATCGATTCCATTCAGCGACATCGACTCAATCACGCTTTACACGAAAGAAGGCTACGATGCTGGAGAAACGTTTGAAGCTCTTTCATATCTCCTGATTTTATGGCCATTTTTTCTTTAGCTGTGCTAATCAGTCTTAAGTAACGAGTCAAAAATTGGGTGGCTCCATTTCGCCGTTAGCTGCCGGTCTACTTGGCGGTTCTACTGATGTTTCAACGACCGCTATACCCCCCAAAGCAGACACTAGGCTAGTATTGGGCTGAAGGGCCGCTTGTGACCCATTGCAGCCGCTCGCGATCGACGTGTCTTACTGCATTTGAAGACCACAATCAGGAATCTCGTCTTGGATACTACTGGCGTAATAGCTCTTTTGGCGATCATTGTTCTTCTTGCCGTGATTGTGATCTATGGCTTCAACGACATCGTGATTGCTTTCCTGCTGCAAAAAATACTTGAACCATTTGTAAGGTGGGTGCAGCGCGTGTTCTTCGGCATTGATCGAGTTCGCACCGGCGATGAAGCCCTGATCGGTTCTAGGGGAATTGCGGACAAATTTGAACAGGTGGATGAAAGCGAGTTCATCGGCTCAATTTTCGCGGAAGGAGAAAAATGGTCTGCCTGCTCCGATACCCCAATAGAACAAGGAGCTAGCGTTTCAGTCGTCGACCGTCAGGACCTCGTCCTTGTGGTAAGACTACCGGGTGATGACTGACCGCTGGTGGCCAATACTGTTGAGAAACTCGGTGTTGAAGCAAGCCATAATGAGCAAGAGGCCTACGTGACGCAGACTACCGTACCGCCTTCGGGGGGCTTTGTGTTAATGATCGTGAAGATCGCGCTTGTGGCGCTAGCGGTCGAGATCTTTATCATGCTGGGCTTCTACTGGTTTGGGGTGCAGCTTGCCAATTGGAAGTTTGCTCTGCTGGATGCCGGCTTGCTGGCTGTCATCGTCGCAACAATCGCCTACTTTGCGTTCGTTCGTCCGAAAGACCGACAGATTCGGGCAGTTATGGCAACCCTGGAGGAAGCAAGGCTGAAAGCCGAGAACCTGGCGCGTTTCGATGCGCTGACAGGCGTTCTCAGCAGGCGTGCACTTCTCGAAGCGCTCCATGCGGAGGTAGAGCGCGCCAAGCGCTACGGCAGTGCCCTTGCATGCCTCATGCTCGATCTAGACCAATTCAAGACATTAAATGATACTTACGGACACCAGTTCGGGGATAAGGTTTTGCACCGAATTGCGCAAGTGATCTCCGAGCATTGCCGCACAAACGACCACTTGGGTCGCTATGGTGGTGAGGAGTTCCTGGTAATCCTTCCGGAGACTCGGATTGATGGTGCGATCACGTTTGCGGAGCGGGTACGTTTGGCAGTTGCCGAGACGTGTCTGGATCGGAAAGAGGAGCGCATAACGGTCAGCATTGGCGTGGCGGAGTGGCGTAATGGCGACGGCTCATCGCGCCGGCTAATCGCTGAGGCAGATCGGGCTTTGCTCGACGCGAAGGCGGCAGGCCGTAACCGCGTCGTGACGAATCAACTGGTCTAGCGGTAAGATTTCGGGATCAAACCGGAAACGGTATGTGCCGCCTTGAGCAGCGATCTTCTTTTGTAGTGAACGTCCCCTCTTGGCCGAAAGCTGCCGGTCCGAATCGTGAATTTCCGGTCAATTGAATGGCCGCTATTGACGAAAGCGGACGCCGGCAGAAAAATTCGGATTACCGCCGTCGGACATTCTGAAATTGACGTCGTGCCTTTATGGCAGGGGGAAATCATGAAAAAACTCACGCTTACAGGGTGGGCGGCCGCCGGCGAGATTGTCGGTACGAATGCGGTAGTAATTTCGCTGCTCTTTTTTGATTACAGCATAAATCGCAATACTGACGCTACGCAGGCTTCCAGCGAGAATATTCTGTTTGAGCGACACACCGACCTTGCAAATCACTTCATGACTGACCCGACTCTTGCCGAGCTTATGGTTAAGCGGCGGCAAGGCGTCGCCGATCTATCCGAAGTCGAGGCAATCCCCAAAACTCGTAGGGAGGAGTTGCATTACGGTTTTGATACGGACTTTTGGGAACACGTTGGAGCTGCTCTATTCGACGACGTTGACAGTGGCCAATGAGAATGCACGCTGCGCTCGAAAGAGATTCGAAATGGATTCACGCAATAACGTAGAGATCATCGTGATCGGTGCCGGTATTGCCGGTATTGCGACAGCCTATTATTTGTGCACCACGTACAAGAAATCGTCCGTACTCCTGGTCGATTCTAGACAACCAATGAGTTTCACAAGCGCACAATCCGGCGACAACTATCGGAATTGGTGGCCGCACCCCACCATGACCGACTTTACCAACCACAGCATTGATCTGATGGAACAGATTGCCAGTACGACATCGAATGTCTTTAACATGACAAGACGTGGATACGTACTGGCAACGCGCAAGAAAGAAATTGATGACGTTATCGCCGACCTGCAGGTCGGCTATCGGCGCGCAAGTCCTGATTCGATTCGCATGCATGATGCAGCGTCCGCGCTGTCCTACATGTCTCCGGATTCCGACGACTGGGAAGTTGCACCAGCCGGTGTGGATGTGTTGTCGAATCAACAGCTCATTCGACAGACTTTTCCGTTGCTCAGCGAAGATATTGCCAACGTCATACACATTCGCAGAGCGGGCGAGATCAGTAGTCAGCAGCTCAGCCAGTACATGCTGGAGAAAATCAGGAACGCTGGCGGCAAGCGACTCACTGCTTCCGTCCGAAGCATTGAAGTTGATCGGAGATTTCTTCTCGATATCGAAGGACCGGGCGATATCGAGCACATAAGGGCCGATGTCCTCGTTAACGCCGCCGGGCCGTTTGCCAGCGATGTAGCCGCCATGATCAATGTGGATCTGCCGATCGAGAATATCTATCAACAAAAGATAGCCTTCGACGACAAGAAACGTGCAATACCCAGACAACTTCCGTTCTCGAGTGATTTGGATGAATTTGAAATCGGCTGGACCGATGAAGAACGTGCACTGCTGACCGAGGACGCGGAGACCGCCTGGCTTACCGGGCCCCTCCCGGGCGGAGTACACTGTCGCCCCGACGGTGGCGACAAGGGTACCCGGGTCAAGCTTGGCTGGGCATTCAATCGCGAGGTCAGCGAGCCACAACAAGATTTGGCGAACGAACCGCACAAACATGCACAGTATCCTGAGATCGTAATGCGTGCCGCCGCGAAACTGGTTCCGTCCCTGCAAACATATGTCGACGATTTTCCGACTCGTTTCTCTCACTACGGCGGCTACTATCCGATGACACGCGAAAACTGGCCTCTCATCGGACCTCTCGGCGTTGATGGCGCCTATGTCGCCGGCGGATTGTCAGGCTTTGGCAGCATGGCCGCCTGCGCCGCCGGTGCTATTTGTGCGGCCTGGATAACCGACGGTGATGTACCCGACTACGCCTCGCAACTGAGTCTGGAACGATACTCTGATAAAGCGTTGATGGCTGAATTGACCAACGCCCCCTCCAAGGGACTGCTCTAGGGCAAGTCGGGCCAACGAGTCAATCTGTAATCCTGGACGCTCAGGATAATTGTGATGTATCGCCCTGGCATGTCCACTTGTGACCGAGCGCGGACGATTTGCGATCCCGTATACTGTCCTAAGAAAGTGAATCCTGTCGAACACGCAAGGGGCAACGTATGGCACTGACCGCCATTACACGCGAGGTGAATACCGCTATAGGCAGTTCCGAATTGACTTTCCTGCCCAGAGTCAAGATCGACACTGACGTCGCGTTGCAACAACATCAGCACTATCAGTCGGTGTTGTCTTCCCTCGGCTGCGAGATCGTTGTCGTACCGACGGAACCGGGTTTGGCAGATTCCGTATTTATCGAGGATACCGCGATTGTTCTGGATGAGATCGCGGTGTTGTGCCGGCCTGGGGCTGAATCAAGACAACCTGAGGTCGCCGGTGTCAAAGAGGTCCTGCAAAAATATCGTACGATTGCGTCGATCCAGCCGCCCGGCACTTTGGATGGCGGTGATGTGCTGCGCATCGGCAAAGCCGTCTATGCCGGGCTCTCGACACGGTCGAATCAAAGCGGTATCGAACAGTTGCGTGGCATCGTTGCGGACTACGGATATTCTGTGCACGCAGTAGAAACGGCAAAGTGCCTGCATTTAAAGTCCGCCGTTTCGGAGGTTGCGCCTGGCATGCTTCTGATCAATTCGGACTGGATCAGCAGGTCTGCTTTCGGGGACTGCGAACTGATCGATATCGACACGAAAGAAGCGCATGCCGCAAACGCACTTCTGGTGGGGCGAAACGTAATCTACCCCTCCTCGTTTCCGCGCACGATGGACAAGCTCGTGAAACGCGGTATTAACGTGACTCCTGTCGGCCTGTCCGAACTCCAAAAGGCCGAAGGTGCAGCCACCTGCTGCAGCCTGATCTTCACGACACAATAATATGGCCATGACAAGACCCTGTCGTAGAAAACTGAAGCGTGAGCACGCGGTCCTAACCTATTTTTCCTTGCTGCTGCTCATTCCTGGCGGTGCGGGAAGCCAGTCATTGTCGGCATGGGTGGGCGCCAACTGCGAGCCCTGCGCGACACTGATGGTGGAAAAGACTGGTGTCTACATTCTCGAGAAAGGCGAAGAAGCATTGATGGGGCGCGCCTGGCTGACGCAGCATGCCGAGCACACTATCGATGTTCAGTACTTCATCTGGAGCACTGACAATATCGGCATTCTCGCGGCCGAAATGCTATTGAATGCAGCGGATCGTGGCGTGACGGTACGAGTCCTGGTTGACGATTTTCTGATCGACGCCGAGGACAAGACGCTGGTGCTGCTCGCCGCCCACCCTAACGTGCATATTCGAATCTACAACCCGAACTTTTCTGTAGGCACTTCATTCTTTCGTCGCATCGCCAATTCCGTCCTGGATTTTCGCGGCACCAATCAGCGCATGCACGACAAGACGGCCATTTTTGATGGCGTAGCCGGCATAACCGGCGGCCGCAATATGGCTGATGAGTACTTCGACTTTGATCATGAGTACAACTTTCGTGACCGGGATGTCCTGCTACTGGGCGCTGCTGTTCGGGACATGGGCAGCAACTTCGATGAATTCTGGGACAGCCCCCTGGCCGTGCCAGTTGAGCAATTGCTGAAAGGTCTCGATGAACAGCTGTCGAAAGATGCTACGCAACAGAAATTCGACGAATTGCATGCCTACGCTCGTGATCCTGCGAACTTTGAGCCCGCTATCAGGGATGCGATCGAGAATATGCCGACCCGCTTCCCGCGTTTATTGCAGGCTATGTCATGGCACGAGGTTAACTTTATCAGCGATGCTCCGGGCAAGAACCGCGGTGACTCAGGCTTGTCTGGCGGCGGCACATCGACGCGCGAACTGATCGAGGCATTGCGTGGCGCGCGCCACTCGGTATTGATTCAGTCGCCCTACTTGATTCTGCCGAAGGGCGGCATCGAATTATTCGCTGAATTGCACCGCCGCGGCGTAAGGGTTCGAGTTTCGACCAACTCACTGGCATCGACGGATAACGTTCCCGCCTTCTGTGGTTACTTCAAACAACGACCCAGACTGATCAAGGCAGGACTCGAGCTGTACGAGTACAAACCACACCCACACATTCAGGCGGAGCTGGTCGAGCGCTATCCAAGACTAGCCAGCATGAATCCTGTTTTCGCGCTACACGCAAAAAGTATGGTGATCGATGGCACGCAGATATTCATCGGTACATTTAACCTGGATCCTCGCTCAGCCAATTTGAATACAGAGGTTGGCGTCCTGATCGATTCTCGGGAGCTCGGACAACAACTGACGCAAAGCATCGAGAGAGACATTCGTCCGGAGAACAGCTGGAGGACGACGTCCAGTTATAACCCCGATCGCGAAGTCAGCCGCAGCAAACGTCTCGAGCTCGGATTCATCAACCTGTTTCCGATGGACCCCATTCTTTAGACGAAGAGAAATGTTAGTCAAGCCAGCTTGCTGCGCCATACACAGGTTACAATGTCGCTCCTCCGCTGCCTCGGGTTCGATAAATAAATGATAAGCATCTGGTCACAAGCCAAAGACATGGCAGCAGTTACGCCCGCCGAACGAAATCGATATGTCGATTTTCTTCGTGCTGCATCCATTCTTGTCGTCGTCACTGGCCACTGGCTGGTAGCCGCTGCCTATTATCACGATGGAACGCTGACGCCCGGCGACGTGCTGGACCTGCAGCCCGGAACGCAATGGTTAACCTGGATTTTCCAGGTGATGCCGATATTCTTCATTGTCGGCGGATACGCGAATGCGGTTTCGCTCGAGAGTGCCCGTCGACGCGGCATCGGTTATGCCGGCTGGTTGGCGGCGCGGCTGCATCGTCTTGTTACTCCATTACTCGCCTTGTTGATCGGTTGGGCGATACTGGCAACGATGTTGTACTTTTTTGGAGTCAGCGGCGACGTGACCCGGCTTGCGTCGCGGGGAGCTCTGATTCCGATTTGGTTTCTTGCGATCTACATCGTCGTTGTGATGCTCGCACCGCTAACCTATTCGGCCTGGCGGCGTTGGGACTTCGCATCGTTCTGGGTATTTGCCGCTATCGGTGCGCTTGTCGATATCGCCTTTTTCGTGGCGAAGATCGAATGGCTGGGTTGGACTAACTACTTCTGGGTCTGGCTCGCAGTGCACCATCTCGGTTATGCGTGGCGCGATGGCCGCCTGGGCAGTCCGGCACGGCTCCTGGCGTTTTCGGCGATCGGGTTGCTGGCATTGGTCTTGCTGATTTTCAAAGGACCGTATCCTCTGGCCATGGTGGGCTCACCCGACGAGGGACTGAGTAATACGCTACCCCCGAAAATAACCTTGTTGGCACTCGGCGTATTTCAGTTCGGCCTGCTGCTTTCTATCGAATCGCCAATGCGGCGCGTACTGTCAGGTTTGCGCCTGTGGGCGGCGACCGTGCTGATTAACAGCATGATCATGACGCTCTACCTCTGGCATGTAACCGTGTTGATAATCATAGTTGCGTTGGCCTACTTGGCAGGCGGTATTGGGCTTGGACTGGAGCCCGGCAGTCTCGAGTGGTGGCTGTCGCGGCCGATCTGGATCGCGGTTCTGTATGCGGTGTTGTTGCCCGTTACCTTCCTGCTGGCTCCGCTGGAGCGCCGTGCCCGTCCTGCCGACGCGCCAGTTCCATCCGCCGCGCGGCAAGTCGGTGGGGCTCTTCTTATTTGCCTCGGCATTGCTTATTTGGCGTTATTCGGTTTCGGCAGTGCTCCGCTCCCGGGCCTCGATATCGCAGCATTTGCCATGGTGGTCGCGGGCGCCGGGCTTAGCGGTCTGCTGCACGGGTTTAAATAAGCGACGCGATCGGCGTGTGTTACTGACACATCGACCGAATATTGTGTGACTCGCGGACGGCGTGCAGGAAGCGATGCACATTTCCATCGCTGAAATAATAGTAGGCCGTGTCATTGGGCATCAGCACGATATTGATGCCGCCGAATCCTGACATCGTTACCAGCCAGGTCGGGTTGTCACAACCCAGAATCTCGCTGACGTCGAAACTGCGGAAACCGTTGTTGTAGCGAATGCGTTCACTCTCGGCTTGCATACCGGAATCGTCCGGTAGCCGTTGCTTGATTGCGTCGAACAATTTCCCATCCAGCACTTCCTCACCGTTCAGCCGACCATCCTCCGCGCCGAGAAATACGGCGAGTTTGGCGACGTCATCGCGCACCAGGGTCAGACCAAAGCCCGTAAAAGGCTGCGCCACGATGTCGTTTGTGCGACGAGTAGCGTGAATCAATGAACTCAGTTGCAGTGGTTTCCACAGCTTCTCGACGATGAGGTCCGCGTAAAAATCCGCATCAGCACCCTCAATCGCTCTCATTCGATTGTTGATCGCCGTTCCTGCCAGGTAGGTCGCCCACGTTTGATACACCCAACGCTCGCCAGGCTCCGATTTTCGAGGGAACTCGTTGCAGGCAAAGTCGATTTTGGTGGCGTGATCCTCGCCCGTGAAGAACCGACTGACGATCGCGGCGTCTTCGTCGACATGTGCCTCCGGTGAATCGTAGTGACCGGTGGTCATATCGAGCGCATGCTCGATCGTCACGGTATTCCAATCTTCGCCACACTCCGGAACGTTATCAGTAATGCGGGCACTCGCGGTTCCTGGATACGCTTTCTCTGCGAGCATCAGACCCAATCCGCCAACCAGCGATTTTGCGACCGAGGACGACGGCAATGCCATCTCATCGCAATACGGATAAGTGCCGTGCGCGGTGTTACAACCACCGACGTAGTGAACACCGTCGATGATCAATCCGAACACGGTCATATCGGCTGGATCAATCTCTTCGATCGATCCAAACTCTTCGCTGTTTGACCCGGGATAGTCGTTTGCAAGTCGCGCGATCGGCCACTGCGGCAGTCGGCTCGCTTGATTGGCCACAATCTCCGCGATGGCGTCCGCCCCGCCTTCGACGTTGCCAGGTTCATAGCTCGCCGTGAGCAGCCCACGCATCTCAAATTGCAGGTAGCGGCAAGTCTGATTGCTAAGCTGAAAAGCCACTTTGGAAACCGTGCCATCATCGCTGAACAGGAAACTCATCAGACCGTTGTGAATGCAGTCCTCTCTGCGTTCTTTGAGCGCGAACGGTAAAGCGGCACGACTGAAGCCGTTGTCCGAATCTTCATCCCACACTCGCCCCGGTAGCAATACGAACTCCCACCAATTGTGTTGGTTACCTATTGGGCCCTGGCGCAAAGGAACAAGAAGATCGCCGCTTTGGATAAACTCGAAATCAAACGGCGGCAGTTCCTGCATTCCCGGCCGATCGAGTTCGATGAAATTCAGTTCATCAACCTGTAAGTCAAAATGGTTAGACTGCGAATCGGTCGCTAGCAGCAGACGCCCTGAGAAAACATTTGTTGCGGGCTGTTTACTCGCCGCCGGAGAGAATTCGACAAGCGGCAATGGCTCCGCAAGGCCGGTGCCGGCCATCAGGAGATCGTAGGAAAGCGTTCTGGTACTCGTTTCAGGTGCTGGCGGTTTACCGCAGGCTTGCAGCAGCAACGCAAGAGACAACAAAGCTATTCGGCCACACTTCATGCGCAGACCACTCGCGGCATCACCCTACCCGTCGGACTCACGGTCAAGAGCTCGCGCCGGGAAAAACATAACAAGCAGGCAGCCGACGAGCGCAACAATTGCAATGTTGATGAGCAGGCCGTAATTACTCTGGCCAACCACCATCGCCGCAACGGCCGGTCCCGACGCAAGTCCCATTTTCGATGCGAAACCGCCGAGCGCGGCCATTTGTCCCGTCGAATCGAACTCCGAGCACATACCAAGCAGATAGGAAATGACAAAAGCCCAGGTGATGCCGACGAGAACGTTCGACCACCAGTACACGGATGTTTCCCAGCCGCCCGGCTTGATGTCGCTGAAGTGCAGTAACCAGATGCCGAAAGCCGTCAGGATGATGGCAATGCCTACCGGAATCAGGCGACCGAACTTCGTCGACATCAAAATAACCAATATGGATCCCGCAATCGCGACCCACGCTGCAATTCCGAGCGCATTGCTAATGAAATTCGTCTCCAGCATTGCGTGCTTGCCAATGCCGATTGCATACGCATAAATTCCCATATTCGCGGCCTGGAACAAGAACGTCGCGACCAGCGCCAGTACCGCGAGTTTCTTATGGTTGTCACGTGTGGCGGCCGCTTTGACGGTCTCCTTCGGGGGATAGTCAGCCAGAAACGGCAACATCAATAGCGTCACGAAACTGAAGGCAACTAACGAGAAAAACAATGCTGTGGTGCCATACTCGGGAACGAGGCCCGGCAAGTAAATCAGCCCCAGCCCGCCAAGCCCGAACTGAATCGTCAGCAGGTAACCGAACGTTCGATCCGCCTCCGTTGTTCTGGAAATCACCGCAAAACCGATTCCTACGAGTAAACCGCCGACACAACCATGTACGAATCGCGTCCCGATCAAGATATTGGCTTTCGTGACGAACATCGACGTGAAATCGACCGCAATCAATCCAAGCAGCAATACGACAGCCGCGAGTCGCCAGTTGATGCGCTTGACGACGAACACGGCGCTGAAAGCCCCGAACGCTGCCCCGTACACGTTGGCGGAGCCGACAAAACCGGCCTCGCGATTGCTAAAGCCAAGACCTTCGATCAGCCCATCGACAAGCGCCGGCATGATGTTCACGTAGAACAGGCCGGCCGTCGCGAGAAATGCAAGCAAGACGCGGGCAATCTCTCCATTTGGAGCGGCGGTCGGGAACAACGTGCTCTTGGCGGTTACTGTTTGGTCAGTCATTGGCTATGCCTTGTGCGATCCTGAGTTTAGGTTTCCGTATCGATTCCTGCCTGCTGCAGAATCTCGACAATGGGCTGCAATTGCTTTTCATAGTTGCGCCACTTGCCGACAGAGCTCTGATAGACAGGCTGCCTTACCTGTACCGTGCTAGCCGTTGTCGATGCTTCCTTGTTCTCGTAAAACCTCAGACATTGTGGTTGCCAATCCAGGTCACAGAAATCGAGCAGGCGCCGCGACTCCTTCTCAATATCACTTACCAGCTTTTCGTACTCGACGGTATGCACGACGCCGGGCAATACGGTGTTCCAATGCTCCATCAACTGATGGTAAGCCACGAAGTATCGACCCAGTTCATCAAGATCATAAGAAAACGGATAGGCGTCTATGAACAACTGTTTGTAGATCGCATAACAGGTATCAAGCGGGTTTCTTTTGAGATTAATAATTTTCGCGTTTGGCAATGCGAGATGGATTAGCCCGGCATACAAGTAATTCAGCGGCATCTTGTCGATGAAGCGTGCCGCATGTTCCGTAAACGGTCGGGTGCTATTGATGTATGCCTCACCCAGTTTCCTGAAATCCAGTTTGGTGGTTAGTTCCACCATTTCGTCTCGGGCCACATTCTTTTTATCGCTTTCAGCTCTGAGTAGTTTCATCATCTGAAAGGCAAAATTATTCAGCTCGCCGGCGGCAAAGACGTCCGAGTGGCTGGCAAGAACGCGTTCAATCAGCGTCGTACCGGTTCGAGGCATGCCCAAAATAAAGATCGCTTCGAAATTGCCGTCGCCCGCTGCGGAGCCATCGAATAGCTCCGTTGAGTAGGTTTGCTGGATCGACGCAATCGTATCCAGGTCCCGTTGGACATCATATTGCATGTAACTACGACGGGTGTCTGCGCCTATCTTCAGGTAATAAAATGAGCGCTCCGCTTCGTCGAGATCTTCGAGTTCCTTCGCCAGGGCATAGCAAATGTTGACTCTGCCGCGGTCGTTATCGATTCCGTTGTTGAATAACTCCTCAAGCGCGTCGACGTGATTATTGCCCGCGGTTTGTCGACGCAGTTCGGACCGAATCTTGTAGGCCTCATAATCGGCTGGGTCCAGGCTCACCGTCTTGTCAAAATTTCGCTCAGCCGCTTCGATGTCACCCAACGTGCGTTGCAGACAAGCTATATTGTAATAGTGCTTGGCCTGTTCAGGATCGAGCACGGCGGCCTTCTCATAGTTCTTGACGGCCTCCTCACGTCGACCCAGCTCCGTCAGCAGCATGCCGAAGGCAGAATACTCGTAGGCCGTCTTCATTTTGCGCGAGGCAAGTTGCGTGACCAAGGCGTCGACGCGCTCCATCTGCCCCAACTGCAACAGGCACATGGCTCGCTGAAGCAGCCAGCCAGAATTGTTCGGTTCGATCGCAACGGCTTTTTCGATCGCCGCTAGCGCCATCGATCGGTTGTTTAGCTTCAGTGCGAGATGACTCGCCGTGTGCCACCCGGACGCAAAATCAGGAAATTGCCGGTTGAGTTGCTCACAAGCCGCTATCGCCTGTTTAACGTCGTTTTCACCTAACAGCTCCCAGACACGGCTTTCGAGCGCCGTGGCTGCGGCATCAGATCTGTTTTTCTGTTCTGAATCCATGTTCGAGTAATTATCGGACGTATTGACAGTATGACAAACAAAACCCGGCAGGATATGCCGGGTTTCATTTGCCTGGAACTAACCGGGTTGTTGATTCCGAAACGACTAGAACCGATAGCCGAACTTCAAACCAATCGTTTGCGGTTGCACGATGAACTGCCGGTTGCCGTTGCCATACCAGTTCTCGAACACGCCGGTGTCATAGCTCCAGTAGCCGTTCGCGAATCCACCTGTCGGCGCCTCCTCGTCGGTCAGATTCTTGACATACAGTGTCGCACTCCAATTTTCCGCAGCCACTGTAGCGTTGATGTTAACCAACGAGAACGAGTCGAACGTTTCATTCAGCGTGCTGGCCTGATCGATGAAATTCTCGGAATCGCTCTGGTAGTAGAGGTTGACACCGGCCAGCAAGTCCAGTCCGCCATTGATCTCCCAGGTATTGTCCAAGCTAAGGCTCAAAACGCTTTCTGGTGCACCTGGTAAGGTCGAACCTTTTGGCGCGACCAGATTGCCGGTCTGCGGACTAATGAAGTCCTTGTCCAGTTGCGCGTCGACGTAGGTGTAACCGACCCGGTAATGCACGCTGTCCGCCAGGTAACCCTCCAACTCGAGTTCGATGCCTTCTGTCGACGCCGTGTCGCCGTTCGCCGCCAGGTAGAAACCGTAGACCACTGACGTCGTGTTCAGCTGCGGATTATCCCAGTCCACATGAAACAACGACGCCGTATAAAGCAGTTTGTCCGTGCCGCCCTTGACGCCGAACTCGTAGTTCTCGACGGAGTCGGACTCAAAAGTACGGAGGTTGACAGCATTTGGCTCGCCGAATGGATCTGGGGGGATGAGATCCCCATCCGGAAGCGACTGTGCTCCGCCGTGCCGATAGCCTTCCGAATACGTGGCATACAACATAGTGGAATCATTCAGGTCCCATGAGGCGTTCAGTTTGACCAGGACATCGTCGTCGCTGTCGGTTGACTGCGGCGCTGCGGGCGAGGTCCAACCCTCGAGCAGCGGGAAGCCGAGGATCACGTCGTTGACCGTTTCATTGTCAAACCACCTGAAACCGCCGGTCAGATGAACCGTATCCGAAACGTGATAAGTCAGCTCGCCGTAGATAGCCTTTTCTTCATACGCGGTGTCACGAATATATTCGAAATCAATCTCGGATAACTGTTCACCTGGATAGAACGTCACCGGCCAGAAGCCGGCACATTCGGGTCCACCCGTGTCATCACACGCGTTGTAGAACTCGTTCATGCCCGGATTGTAACTAAGCTGGTAAACGCTATTGTCCTGATCCATGTAGAACGCGCCGACAATCCAGTCCAGATTGCCGTCCGACTCATTCGAAACCAGGCGAAATTCCTGGATGAACGCCTCATCGTCGTAACCGCGTTCCGCACGCTGCGCCGGGCGTGGCCAGCCTCCGCCATAAAAGTTGAAGTTCCAGTCGCGGCTTGTGCCATCGATTTCTCCGCCACTGGCCCACAGGCCGCCGTTGTCGCTTTCACCCATACCCTCGTGGTCGTAGGTCGATGTGCTTGACGTGAAGGTCGCGAAACCCAGGTCCCATTCGAGATCGAGACTTGCCATCTGCACATCTCTTTCCGCGGGCTCGAGCAAAACCTGGCCGCTGTCGTCATCACTGTACGCAAAGTACAACGGATCACCGGACGGCTGATTATTGTCGCCCAGCGTTGTCGAGCGCCGCGCACCGATCTCATCATCCTGCATCTGGTACGACAGCTGATAGTTGAACTTGTCACTCGGCTCTCCGCGCAATGACACTTTGGCATAGTCAATCTCTACAGTGTCCGCGTCTTCAATCTCTTCGAAGCAACCGACGTTCTGCAACACCTCGGTGTCTGTGGCCGCTCGCGGATCCACGCAGGTGCCATTGACATTGATCAGGGGCTCACGAAAATCGTTGAGTTGGTAGGCATTGATGTAGTCAATGCTGCCATCATTGTCGATGCGGCTGAAATTGACTCGTAATGCTGTGGTGTCACCGAGTGGAATATTAACCATTGCGTCCACGGCGAGATTATTTCCTTCTGATCCCGAGGTCTGGCCGTAGTCGAGTTCTACCTCTGCCGCGAAAGCTTCGGGATCGGGTCGATTACCGATGTAACGAACGGTTCCACCAAGCGAGCCCGAACCATACAGCGTGCCTTGTGGCCCTCGCAGCACCTCCACACGCTCGACATCCTTGACAAGGAAGCTCGCGAACAGCGGAGTATTGTCGTAATACGTGGCAACGGTAGGCACCGCGTTTAGCATGATGTCACCGTTTTGCCCGTTATCGACGTTCAGGCCACGGATGACAATGCTGTTGACCATCCCGCCATTACGATAACCGCGATCGACTACTGTGATGCCGTGCATCGCGCGCAGCACGTCATACTGGTTCACAATGTTCTGTCGCTCCAGGTATTCGCCGGACATTGCCGAAATATTGTAAGGAATGTCCTGCACGCTCGTTTCACGGCGAGTGGCGGTGACAAGAATTTCATCCATCAGGCCGCTACTTTCTTCCTGGGCATGAAGTGCCACCGGCGCAGTCACACAGGCCGCTGTGACGGCAACCGCCAGAGATTTTCTGCGAAAATCGTGATTCTTAGCCATTTACTTTCCCCCAAGGTCGGACCGTGTCCGATGAAAATTACAGTAGACCCACACCAGCGAGTAGTGCCAGTTTGGGATTGATTACTAGTCCAGATCGTTAGCCATCCTCAATGGACCAAGCGCCCGAAGCGACTCCGAGGCGTAGCCTTCCGCGTACGGTGGAAATGCCACCTTGCTATCGCGAAAACTCTTTAATGGTTGCCCGAGGTTTTGCCAGCCGTTCTTTCTAACATCATGTAAATAATTAAAATCAAGCTTTAACGGAATGATTTCTCTGGTTTTTCCAGCTTGATGAATCACCTCGCCACCGGGGCCTGCGATACAGGATTGACCCACGCCCAGCGGTCCCGCGACGTTGACGTCGAAGAAGTACACCTGGTTCATGGCCGCATGCGCTCGAATCATCGCGATTTCGGCATCCCGGTCGATTGTGCCCGTGGCGCTCGGGTGCAGAATCACCTCTGCACCCATCCAGGCCATGGTGCGAATCGTCTCCGGAAACCACATGTCGTAGCAGATCGAAATACCGAAGCGACCGATCTCTGGCACGTCAAACACCGTGAACCGGTCGCCAGGCGTCACGCCATCCTCATAAGGTAACCACGGAAATTGCTTGCGATATCGAGAAACAACACTGCCTTCGGGACTGATGACAGGGCTTGTGTTGTAGACATTGCCGTCATAGGCCTCAAACATTGAGCCGGGAATCAACCAGATACCGTGGCTGCGGGCGATGTCGCAAAAGCGCTCTTCGGCCGGCCCAGGCATGGGTTCGGCATGGCCTTTGTCTGTCCCGAACGCGTTGAGCTCCGCCAGCACAACCATATCGAGCCATGGAAACCGACCCAGCACCTTATCGATCTCGGCGAGCATCGAGTCCACGTTGTCACCGTTGGCAGCCTCAAGCTGCAGTCCGGCGATGGCGAATGTTGTCATTCCAACCCCCTTTTGACGCACGGTAACTGCGAATCGGGCCAGGGGATAGGTCCAGTTTAAGGTTAGATATTGACCCAGATGGGATCAAAGACCCGGCATCAGGGCGCCGGCGTCGTCGGCCAGGCGAATAAACATCGAGTCGACAATTTGCTGGTCGTCGTTAAAAAACTTGATCTGCTCGCCATCGATAACGATGTAATAACCCCACTCTTCACCGTAATTCCAGCGATTCCACCGCCGATACCATCGATCTCCATCGACGCGCCAACGACCCGTATCCTGTTCTTCGTTCGAGAAGCCGAGCACGCCCGTCATCGAGCCATCGCGGTGATAGGTATAAGTACACGGTCGACCGTCCACCTCGCGATCAAGTACGGTCGCGCCGGACATGGCGGCCTTTAGGTCATCACCGGTCAGCCAATCGCCGGAACTCGTCGACAAATGCTCGACCTGCTCCCTGACCCGCGAGCGAATTACCTCTACAAGCCGTGTGACGCCGGGGCGAATTCGCTCGATATCGATACTGGTTACACCCATGCGGAAACAATTTTCGGCGTTGTCTTCATTGGCGTAGTAATGACGGACCGGCTCGATCAGAATGCCGCGCTGCGCGGCCATCCTGACAAATGCCTCCACATCGAAATCGTCCGGGGTTCGCACCCAATACGTCGTGCCACCCACCTCGGGGGAAATTTCCATCGGTACCCCACGCATCCAGGTGAGCGCATCCCGCAATGCGAGGCGGCGTTCGTGAAACAAGCGACCGAGGCGCGTCATGAGCGCATCGTAATGGCCAAGTGACAGGAAGAACGCCGCGGCCCTCTGATTATTCAGCGGTGGGTGATTCATAATTGTGCGTCGCAGCGCTCGTGCTCGCTGCACGAATTGTGCATCCGCGACGATGAAGCCAAGACGCAGACCAGGCGCCAGCACTTTTGAAAAGCTGGCGACATAAATGACACGGCCCGTGTCGTCCATACTGCGCAATGCCGGCTGAGGATGATCGAGATAACTGGTCTCGCACTCATAATCATCCTCGATGATCAGAAAGTCGCTCTTCGCGGCAGCAGCGAGCAGTGATTCACGCCGCTCAGACGACATGATGACAGCCGTCGGAATCTGGTGGCTCGGTGTGACATAGACGAGATCGCACTTGTCCAGCTGATCGTCCACGACGATGCCCTCGTCATCGACGGCCTGCGGCAGTACTTTGGCCTTGCTCCGTCGCAGCAAGTGTCGCATCTCTGAACTGCCGGGCTCCTCGATAGCTGCCGTTACACTGCTATCCACCAGCAACTGGTTGATCAGGTACAGGCTGTTTTGTGTGCCCATTGTGACCAGGATCTCGTCGGATCGAGCCTGAATGCCCCGCCGCGTAAGGATCTTGCTGCGGATTTCGTCCACGAGCATGGGGTCATCGGCGTCGGCACTGCCTGTCGACCAATCGCGGACGTCAGTGACACTCAATGCAAGCCGGCTCGCTTCTCGCCACTCGGCAAGAGGAAACAACGTTGAGTCGAATTTTCCGTCGATAAACGGATACGGGTACTGGTTCCAGTTCGGCAGATCCCGTGCCACCACCGGCCCGGCAATATCGTGTCGCTTGGTTCGCTTTTTCCAGGCCGCAGTCTCCGTTTCACTCGCGGCCACCATGTGGCCACTGTAACCAACACGATTTTCGAGCATCTCCTTGTTGACGAAGATACCACTGCGCTGCTTGCTGACGAGATAGCCGTCGGCGACCAACTGCTGGTAGGCGGCAACCACGGTGTTCCTGGCTACATCAAGCTGCCGGGCGAGCGTGCGGCTCGACGGTAATTTCATCCCGGGGGCGAATGAACCGTTGAGTATCCCTTCGACCAGCTTCTGACGAATCTGGTTCTGCAGACTCATCGGGCTGCCTGGGTCGAGATAGATAATCGCGTCTTGCACTTGATTACTCCGCGGATTCCGGTAATAAACTACCGCAGAAAGCCCGTAAAACAAACGCAATCTTCAGGAGACAGTCCATGCTCAAGGCCGGTTCCAAAGCGCCCGAATTCTCACTCCAGAATGATCAGGGCGTCGATGTGTCACTGACGGACCTGCTACAAGACGGGCCACTGGTCTTATACTTTTATCCTGCCGATTTTACACCCGGCTGCACCATGGAAGCTTGTTCGATACGAGACATTCATGATGATCTGGTCGCTGTGGGGCTGACGGTCGCTGGTATCAGCCCGCAGGATACCGACAGTCATGCGCGATTTCGCAAGGCGCATGATTTGCCGTTCGTGCTGCTCAGCGACCCTGAAAAAGTCGCGATCAAGATGTACGACATCGATGGCCCGTTTGGCGTCGGTGTGCGGCGCGCAACATTTCTGATCAATCAGGATCGGACGATCCAGGATGCCGTACTGGCTGATGTCTGGATCAACCGCCATAAGGATTTCATCGAAAAGGCAATCGTTCTCAGAGAAACCGCAGGCAAACGAGTAGAGATCGCCGACCAATAAAGCTCTATCCCGTGACCGTGACCGTCACTTTGCGCTGATGCGCCGCGTGGCGATGCTCCCATAAATACACGCCCTGCCATGTACCCAGATCACAGCGCCCGTCGCGCACCGGCAAATTCAGGTCGGCATGGGTCAGGACACTGCGGATATGTGAGGGCATATCATCAGGTCCCTCAGACGTATGCGTGTGCGCCGGATCGCCATCGGGTACGAGTCGTGACATGAAGGTTTCCAGATCGCGCAGCACCGCCGGATCGGCATTCTCACAGAGCATTAGCGACGCGCTCGTATGCCGGATGAAGACATTGCACATGCCGATCTCGACGCCGGAGTCACGAACGGCAGATTGCACTTGCGCCGTCAGATCGTACGTCCCGCGCCCTTGTGTAGAAAAGTGTATCTCGCTCTGACGGATCACTGCACTTGACTGGCGACGTACGGCTCGCCGAATCTCAACCGGATCGTCTTGGTCTTGCCGAACCACGGAATCGAGATGATGTAAATGTTGTCATACTCGTCTTCGGCGATTTCCGGTACGTTCTTGCTCGCACCGAGTTTTGCGATCAGTTTCGGGACCGTATTGCTGTGTCCTACAACAAGAATGATCTTGCCCTTATAATCGCGCAGAATCGTATCGAGCACCGTCTTGGTATCAGCCGCGTCATACGTGTTGATCGGCAAATCCAACACATCGGCAATCGGAGTCGCAGTTTCCTGCGCCCGCCGGAAGGCCGTGGCAAATACCGCGTCAATGCCGGCAACGACATCGGCGTCCGCCAATTGTCGGGTCAGCTCCGCAACACGCCGCTGCCCGGCTTCGCTGAGACCGGGATCCGATTCGGGCAAGGCCGCTTTCTCAGCGTGCCGTACGAAAATTATCGTTGTCGTATCCTGGGACTCGAAAAACCATGCGAGGCCTATCGCAATGGCCGTATAGATGACGATGACCTGGAGCCGGCGGCGGCGCCGCTGCCGGCGGCGATCTTTATCGCTTGAGGTGCGCATGGAATGCGACTTTACGAGGTTTTTGCGGCTTTGACTACGCTTCGTCGCGGTCCTTATGGACCACCTGGTATTCGCCTTCGATAACGCTGTTAGCCGATTCTTGTCCCGCCGACCCTGCCCGCATGCGGGAGTCCGGCCCGATCTTGCGTTTGAACCACCATACCCGGATGCCGATAATCGCTGCGGTCACGAGGATAATCGCGCTAAGCGCGACAAATGCGACGACGCCCAGCACGATCGATGCACCGATCGCCAGGACACCGGCAACAACCACGAGGGCGTTCGCTATCGGGTTACCTGCCTGGAAGCCGCTTTTTGTTGATGAATGTTGTACCAAGGTAGTTTTCCTGTCCGCTATTCAGCGGTTTTGCGAGAATAAAAGCCTTCAAACCAGGTCGCCCAGGTTTCCGCTTCTTCGTCATACTGCTCGAAGAACTGTCTGACCCTGCCATCGGCCAGCAATGTCCACAACCCTCTAAACTGCAGCGTGGCGTTTTTCGCAACATAATGAATAGTGCCGACGAGCAGCATGCCGTCGTCGGTCATACCACCACGAATATTGATTTGATTGCCCGTCGCATCGTTCCAGATTTGCACCCACTCCCCACTTGCATGATCCAGGTAGTTGATACTCATGCCGCCACCACCGCTTGCACTGGACCAGTTTTCGATCAGCACGCAGTTGCGGTGGTGCGACTCGATCACGTTGCTGCCAGCAAATACGCCTGCGGCAGTATGCACGTCCCATTCGCCAACCCAGAAATCGAACTCGCCGAAACGCGCATCATCCTCGCACGGAAACTGCGGCGCCTGCGCCTGGGCACAAGCCGCTCCAGCAGTGAACAGGACTGCCAATAATATGATTGAAATCAATGATTTCATAAACTTTTCTCGAATTGCTATTAAGCATTCTTTCGCGCGTCTGCAAGCTCAGACAGACATATTGTCTTTCGGTTCGATTGCAAGCACAATTCGCGGCGCAAATCCGGACACCGGAGAGGTGGCAGAGCGGTTGAATGCACTGGTCTTGAAAACCAGCAAAGGTTAGTAGCCTTTCGTGGGTTCGAATCCCACCCTCTCCGCCAGATTGCATCCTAACCCATTGAAAAATAAAAGATA
>JAOTYE010000025.1 GCA_029862045.1 Gammaproteobacteria bacterium | reverse complement strand
TCTTCAAGTTCGATTTCCTTGGCGACCGATACACCATCTTTGGTAACCGTCGGTGCGCCGAAGCTCTTATCGAGCACGACGTTGCGACCCTTCGGTCCCAAGGTCACTCTTACGGCGTTTGCCAGGACGTTCACGCCTGCGAACATCTTCTGGCGCGCGTCGTCACTGAAACGTACTTCTTTAGCAGCCATTTCTATTTCCTCTGTTTATCTGTTGGAGCGGCTCTTGCCGCAATCCGATAAGTAATTTTGATTCTGCAGCTATCGGCGATTAAGCGTCGATCACTGCCATGATGTCGTCTTCTTTCATCACTAACAGCTCGTCGCCGTCGACCTTAACCTCGGTGCCGGCGTACTTGCCGAACAGCACCTTGTCGCCAGCCTTGACGTCCAGGGCACGAACTTCGCCGGAATCGAGGATTTTGCCGTTGCCAACCGCAATGACCTCACCCTTGATGGGCTTCTCGGCCGCGGCATCGGGAATGACGATTCCGCCGGGCGATGTGCGCTCTTCTTCCATGCGCTTTACGATGACTCGATCATGAAGCGGACGAATCTTCATTGGGTGTATCTCCTGTAAGCTATTGACTATTAATAAATTATTGTCGATTTTCGGACCTCGTGTTATTAGCACTCGGTCACAAGGAGTGCTAATAATAGGCCTGAGTGACCAAATTTCAAGCGCATTCGCGAGCATTTGGTGAAAAAACCCGACCTGGTTCGATGACATCGCCCCGTGCCCCCGGTATCCTGCGCCGCCCAAGCCTTGAAAACAGTAATATTCGGGCCCGCGAGTCGGTCCAATTCGCTGACGGTTCTGACAATGCACGAAACCCTAAAACTCATCCCATCACGGCTGTTTCTGGCGGCCCTGTTGTTAGCAGGATCCGCTGTTGCTCAGGATGAGGAGCCGCTGCGGCCCGAAGAGGCGTATCGCTATGTCGTTACGGATACGGGCGGTGCAATCGAAATCGATTGGGCGATCGAGGAAGGCTACTACCTGTATCGCAACAAGCTCGGTTTCGAGAGCAATAACAAAGGGGTCGTGCTTGGCGATGCCAGGCTGCCCGCAGGCTTGCCGCACGAAGATGAGTTTTTCGGCAAGCAACAGATCTATCGCGAACATTTCTACATCAGTGTTCCGTACAGGATCACCGGCGATAAACCCGAGTCAATAGAACTCGTCATCAAGAGTCAGGGCTGCTGGGACGGTGGTCTCTGCTACCCGCCGCAGGCCTGGACTGAACAAGTCCGGCTCAAGCAGGCTTCCGCCGCGACACCAAAACTCGACCTGGGCAGCGTTGGCAACAAAACCGGTGCGATGGGCGACTTCCCACCGCCCGAGGAAGTGTTTTTCCCAAACCTGTTTGCCGTCGACGGCAATACGGTCGACGTAGGCATTCGGGTCATTCCCGGCTACTACGTCTATAAGGACAAGATTTCGGTCCGCTCCATGAGTGCAGGCGCGATGGCCGGCCAACTCGATTTGCCCAAGGGCAAGATCAAGGTTGACGAGTTCTTCGGCGAATCCGAAGTTTATTACGACGAAGTGATCGGCCGTCTGACGATCGCTCGGGCCACACCCGAAGCGATGGACCTCGAACTCGAGGTCAACTACCAGGGCTGTGCCGAAGGCGGGCTGTGCTATCTGCCCCAATCCGCGGTACTCACGGTTGGCCTGCCCGAAGCGACCGTCGTTACCGACCTGTCGACGGTTCGGCCGTCGGCCGATGAACCTGTATCCGAACAGGGGCGGCTCGCGAAACTGATCACGGACGCCAACCTCGGCTGGGTGATGATCACTTTTGTGGGTCTCGGCCTGCTGCTCGCGTTCACTCCGTGCGTGCTGCCGATGATTCCCATCCTGACGTCGATCATCGCCGGCGAAGGCGACGACACAAGTCCGATGCGCGGTTTCACGCTCGCGTTTAGTTACGTCATGGGCATGGCGCTGGTGTATACGGGCGCAGGAATTGTTGCGGCCGCAGCCGGGGCACAGTTGCAGGCGACGTTCAATCAGCCCTGGGTTCTGATCGTCTTCTCGGGCTTTTTCGTCCTGCTCGCAATGGCCATGTTTGGTGGCTACGACCTGCAGATGCCGAGCGGCATTCAGAGTCGCCTCGCAACGGTTAGCGGTAACCAGAAAAGTGGCACGACGGTCGGCGCGTTCATCATGGGCGCATTATCATCGCTCATCGTCACGGCCTGCGTTGCGCCAGCACTCATCGCGAGCCTGACCGTGATGGCGCAGACCGGAGACAAGCTGCGCGGCGGCGCGGCATTATTCGCGATGAGCATGGGCATGGGCGCGCCATTGCTGGTTGTCGGTGCGGCGCAAGGTCATCTGTTACCGAAGGCGGGCGGCTGGATGGTCGCTGTCAAAGCCTCTTTCGGCTTCATGTTGCTGGGCCTCGCGATTTGGATGCTGTCGCGTATTCTGCCCGGTAGCATCACGCTCGGGCTTTGGGCTGTACTCGTATTCATGATTGGCGTATTCATGGGCGGCCTGACGACGCTGACACCCGAGTCGTCGATCGTGCAGAAGCTTGGCAAGGGCTTCGGCTTTCTCGCGATCATTTACGGAGTGCTCTTGCTGCTTGGTGCATTGACCGGCGGCAGCAACCCGATGAAACCGCTGGCAAGCGTCAACCTCGGCGCGGGCACGATGGTTGTCGAAGACCGGCACATCGAATTTCAGCGCATCAAGACCGTCGCCGACCTGGATCGTGAGCTGGCGGCCGCGTCCGTTGCCGGCAAGACGGCCATGCTCGACTTTTACGCGGACTGGTGTGTGTCATGCATCGAAATGGAGGAATACACGTTCACCGATGCGGGCGTCCAGGCGGCTTTGTCGAATACTGTATTGTTGCAGGCCGATGTCACGAAAAACGACGACGAAGACAAGGCCTTGTTGGAACGCTTCGGCGTCTTCGGACCGCCAACCATTATTTTCTTTGGCACGGATGGCCAACAGCGCCGCGGCTATGAAGTCGTTGGCTATATGAAAGCAAAGGACTTTGCAGAACACGTAACCGAAGCATTCACGTTGTAGGAGCCCGCCCCAGCGGGCGATAATCGGTCGCCCGCTGGAGCGGGCTCCAACGATAATAAGGACAGTCCGTGCAACGATCGTTTCTCGTATTCGCGATGGCCTTCATCGCGCTCATGGCCGGTGCGCTTTTTTACGCCGCCAGAATTCCGGTGCAGGCACCGGCGCAGGTTAACGCTGAGCAGCCAGCAACCGCCGACGTCAGGGACGAACCGATCTACCCGGCATTCCAACTCGCCGACATCGACGGCATCGAACGCGATTTTTCCGAATGGGCCGGCAAGCATCGGCTGCTCAATTTCTGGGCCACCTGGTGCGCACCGTGCCGCCGTGAGATTCCGCTTCTAAAGGCGTTTCAGGATGAGCAATCCGGGTACGGCTTCCAGGTCATTGGAATCGCCGTCGACTTTCCCGAGCAAGTGGCATCGTATGCCGAATCGGCGGAATTCAATTATCCGATCCTGGTTGGCCAGGAAGATGCAATGGCGGTCGCCGAATCATCGGGCGTAGAGTTTATTGGCATGCCGTTTACGATGATCGTCGCGGCCGATGGCGAGTTGCTGAACACCCACATCGGTGAGATTTTCGCAGCCGATCTCGAGCACATCGTCAAAGTGCTGACGATGCTCGACAATGGCGAAATCGACAAAGACAGCGCTCGCAAAGCCCTCAACTTTCTATAAAACTTGCACGAAAGTCCCTGAAAAGGGTTAGAATTGCTGCCATCTTCGGGGAACGGGTGAATTTCAGCGGAAAATGGCAGACTTTCTCCTACTCAATGGACCCAATTTGAACCTGCTCGGCTCACGCGAGCCGGATGTTTATGGTGCGACTCGTCTTGACGATATCGAGGCGAACTGCATTGATGTCGCTCGGGCGCTCGGTCATTCGCTCGACTGCTTTCAGAGCAACGCCGAACACGAACTGATCGACCGGGTACAACAGGCCGCACAAGACGGCGTCGCATTTATCATCTTTAATCCGGGCGCATTCACTCATACAAGCATCGCAATTCGCGACGCTTTTCTGGCGGTTGCCATCCCGTTTATCGAAATACATTTGAGTAATACCTTCGCGCGAGAGGAGTTTCGCCATAACAGTTACTTCAGCGATATCGCGGAAAGTTGTCTGTTTGGTTTCGGGGCTTACGGTTACGAACTGGCATTGCAGGCCGCCAGTGAGTATGCCGAACGGTCCATCGCGAATGCCGAGGAAGAGTGATGGATATAAGAAAAGTAAAAAAGCTGATCGAATTACTGGACGAATCCGGCATTGCCGAGATCGAGATCACTGAGGGCGAAGAGTCGGTCAGAATCAGTCGCTACGGCCCGGGCGCACCGCCTGCGCCTGCGCCGATCGCTGTTGCCGCACCAGCGCCGCTCGCGGCTGTCGTCCCGGCGGCCACCGAGGCATCCGCGCCAGCCCAGGTAGCCGAGCCCGAAGAAGAAGGCTTTCTCGTTGCTGCGCCGATGGTGGGAACGTTCTACGGGTCGTCGTCGCCTGGCGCGGCCCCGTACGTGCAGGTCGGCGATCGTGTCAACGAGGGTGACACGCTGTGCATCATCGAAGCGATGAAGATGATGAACCAGATAGACGCGGACGTCTCCGGGGTTGTCAAATCAATACGCGTTCAAAACGGTGAACCCGTCGAATACGGCCAGACATTGATCATCATCGATCAACGTCAAGCTGACTAAGCAGGCGCAGGCTACATGCTCGACAAAATCGTAATAGCCAATCGCGGCGAGATCGCCCTGCGCATTCAGCGCGCGTGTCGCGAGATGGGCATCAAAACTGTCGCCGTGCATTCGACGGCCGACAATAACCTCAAGCACGTTCTGCTCGCCGATGAAACCGTCTGCATCGGCCCGCCCGCCTCGGTCGAAAGCTACCTCAATATGCCGGCGATTATCAGTGCGGCCGAGGTCACCGACGCAGTTGCAATACACCCGGGTTACGGCTTTCTCTCGGAGAACGCCGACTTTGCCGAACGCGTGGAGTCGAGCGGCTTTACGTTTATCGGTCCACCCGCGAGTGCGATTCGCCTCATGGGCGACAAGGTCTCAGCCATTCAAGCCATGAAGGCCGCCGGCGTACCCTGCGTGCCCGGCTCCGACGGGCCGCTTGGCGACGATGTTGACGAAAATCTCAAGATGGCACGCGACATCGGCTATCCAATCATCATCAAGGCGTCTGGCGGCGGTGGCGGTCGTGGCATGCGCGTCGTACACGCCGAGGCATCACTGACAAACGCCATCACGGTAACCAAATCTGAGGCAGGTGCCGCATTTGACAATGACATCGTGTACATGGAGAAATTTCTCGAGGAGCCACGGCATGTCGAGTTTCAGGTGCTTGCCGATAATCATGGTAACGCCGTGTATCTGGGTGAACGCGACTGTTCCATGCAGCGCCGCCACCAGAAAGTCATCGAGGAGGCGCCGGCGCCGGGCATAACTGAGAAACAAAGAAAGCGCATCGGCGAACGCTGCGTCAAAGCCTGTCAGGAAATCGGCTACCGTAGCGCCGGCACATTCGAGTTTCTTTTTCAGGACGATGAGTTCTATTTCATCGAGATGAACACGCGCTTGCAGGTCGAACACCCGGTCACCGAGATGATTACCGGTGTCGATATCGTTCGTGAACAGCTCCGCGTCGCTGCAGGCGAGACGCTCAGCATCAAACAGGATGACATCAAGATCCTGGGGCACGCGATTGAGTGTCGCATCAATGCCGAGGACCCTAAGACATTCATGCCATCACCGGGTTTGATCAGTTTGTGGCACGCGCCGGGTGGTCCGGGCGTACGCGTCGACAGCCATATCTATAGCGGCTACAAGGTGCCACCGTATTACGACTCAATGATCGGCAAGCTGATTGCTCATGGTGGCGATCGCGATGCTGCAATCGCGCGCATGAAAAACGCACTAGCGGAAATCGTCATCGAAGGCATCAGGACGAACATTCCGTTGCACCAGGAGATCTTCCAGCACGCGGCGTTCCAGGCCGGCGGCACCGATATTCATTACCTGGAGAAACGTCTCGGTCTAGTGTGATCGGGGACACACCGCATAAACGATGGATTGGCGACAATTTGTCATGGATCTTGAAAAGCTGAATCCGGACAGAGTCGAAGAGATCTTCGCGCGTCACGGCGCTCATTCAATTACGTTTACCGACGCCGGTGACAAGCCGGTGCTCGAGCCTGCGCCAGGCGCGACGCCGATGTGGCGCGACACGCGAATCACGGGTCTATTCTCACCCGAAGCCGACCTCTTGTCATTGCAGGACGATCTCAAAAAGTCTCTGCAAGTCGACTCGCTGCCGCCACACCAGGTCGAAGGGCTCGAGGACCGCATTTGGGAACACGAGTGGCTCAAGGACTTTGGTCCGATGCGATTCGGCGAACGCCTCTGGATTCTCCCTGGCAACGCAGCCGTGGAAGACGAATTGGCGGTTTTCGTTCGGCTCGATCCGGGCCTCGCCTTCGGTACGGGCACGCACGCAACGACAGCATTGTGTCTTGCCTGGCTCGACGGCCTGTCACTCGATGATTCGTCGATGCTGGATTACGGCTGTGGTTCGGGCGTGCTCGCCATCGCAGCACTCAAACTCGGCTGCGCCAAAGCGGTGGCAATGGATATCGATCCGCAGGCTGTCACGGCAACGCACGCCAATGCACAGCGCAATAACGTCGCTCAGCAACTGCTCGTGACCGCAAGTGCGGACCGGATTGAAGGTCAGTTCGACGTTGTCGTTGCAAACATTCTCGCAAACCCAATTATCGAGCTTGCCGAGCCAATCGCCGGCCACGTCAAAAGCGGTTGTTTGCTCGCGTTATCCGGCATACTCTCCGAGCAGGTTGATAAAGTGCTCGCTGCCTACCGCCCCTGGATCGAGTTCGATGAGCCGGTTTTCCAGGAACAAAGCGGGCAAACTTGGGCACGATTGACCGGTCGAAGGATTGAAGGCTGAGCGATGTACACCCAGTGCCCTGAATGCGGCGTAGCTTTTCGCGTCACAGCGGAGGTTTTGAAACAAGCAACAGGCCAAGTGCGATGCGGTGGCTGTGGCGTTGCGTTCAATGCGCTCGCGCATCTGTCTGAGAAAGAACCGGCGGCACCGGTGCAATCCGAGCCGGCGTCAGAACGGAAAATGCCCGAACTAACGGCCGACGTACCCGACGAGCCCGAAGCCGGCACCGCGCCGAAGAGTATTTCTGCCGAAAAAAGTGCGGCGCTATTGAAAACACTCGATCAACTCGCCGGATCGGATATTCGTATCGAGGATACCGGTGTCGAGTGGCGCGTCCTCGATGATGACGATGTGATCGAAACCGAGGTGTCCCCTGAGGAAGCGGCTCAAGCTGATGAATTGCTCGAAAAGTCGTTTGCGCCGGTCGACGAAGAGATCACTGAATCACCCAACGATGCTGAGGCGCCGGAGTCCGTCGAAGAGATGCGCTTCGATGACAATACGCCACTTCCTGACGATTTTGACTTCGAAAACAAGCCTCCCGCGCCTGCCGAGCCCACGCCCGCCAGGGAACCTGAATTAGCACGGGACCCTGCCGAATCACAAGTCGATCTCGCTTTCGGTGATCCGGATGAATGGCAAGACCTGCTCGGCGACCTCGACGAAGCTGCAGTAGTCGAAGATGAAGAACAGCCCGAAGAGCCGCCCGAAGAGTTGGTTGCCGCAGCAGAGGAGCCGGCTCAGGTTGAGGAGGTCGCGCGCGACCAACCTCTCGACATGGATACACAATTCGCGATTCAGGCTGAAGCGATGGGCATTGACCTCAGTGGCATCCATAGAGCTGTCGACAAGGATCAGGTCGACGACGAGGCCGACGAAGCTGCAACAGACGACGAGGACCGTGAGACGACGATCGATGAGGACTTGATCGCCGCCGCGTTCGAAACCGAAGCAGCCGCACAGCCCAAGGAAATAGCCGCAGACGAACTCGAATTGGAGGAACTGGAAGAAAAGGGCCTGTCTGAGGAACAAGACGAGGCGGAAGAGGAAGAAATCGAACTTGAGCTCGATGAGAAAATCGAGCCCGTGGACGAAGTCGAGCGCGAAGATGACGTCGATGACATCGCGTCAGTTTTCGATGACAAAGTTGAGAAAGCGATCGAGACGATCGCTGCCGGGCTCGACGACGAACCCAGGGTTGAGGAAGAACCCGACATCGAGGATGCGAGCGACGGGCACATGGTCCCGGAAATGTCCGAAGAGGAAAGGACGATCAACATGATGATCGACAAGGAACTCTTCAACATCGCAGTTGAGGACGAGGACGGGTTCGCATCGACGATTGTCCAACTACAGCCCAGCAAGAAAGTCGAAAAAGAATTCGACGCTTTCAAGGCCCCCAAAAAGCCCAGGAAACTGCCGTTGTTCGAAACGATCATCATGGAAGGTGATGTCGTTCACGCCGACGACGACAAAGCAGCAAAATCGCGACGATTCGATGATCCGGGCTTTTCGTTTCCGCTGAAAAAGACCTCGAGCTACGAGACGCGCGGTGACCGCCGCTGGACTGACCCACCAAGTTGGAGAACGATCGGCGGGATCATCGTATTGCTGATTCTGCTCGCGGTGCAAATGATGCATCAGTCGCGCGAGGCGCTGGCGACTATGCCGGTATTCAATCAAGCCGTTGGGCCTCTTTATCGCATGCTCGGCAAGCCGCTGACGCCAAGGTGGGATATTTCCGGCTGGCGGTTTGAAGCGACCAAGGGCAGCACGGACGAGAATGACAAACTGCTCACGATCTATTCCCGAGTCGGTAACGAGTCAGACAAGGCGTTGCCCTACCCCCTGGTCCATCTATCGCTCACCGACCGCTTCGAGGAGATTATCGGCAGCCGCGTACTCGAACCCGGTGAGTACCTCGCCGAAAACGCGGATCCGCGCAATGCCGTGCCGCCAGGCAATACGTTTAATGCCGTGATCTCGATTGCGTCGCCCGCTGCCGAGGCGACCGGATTCAAACTCAACGTCTGTTATCGGCTCGCAAACGGACAGCTGCGCTGCGCTATCGAAGACTTCAAGTGAAGATCGGTCCATATGAACTCGCGAGCCCGTTCGTGCTCGCGCCGATGGCTGGCGTCACCGACGCGCCGTTTCGTCGTTTGTGCCGTCGATTTGGCGCTGGCATGACCACCTCGGAGATGACGACAGCCGATATCCGTCTGTGGCAGACGCCCAAGTCGCGGCGGCGGCTTGATCTCGACCTGGATGCGGCGCCCATCGCGGTGCAAATCGCGGGATCCGACCCAGAACAGCTCGCCGTCGCAGCCAGAGCCTGTGTTGAGCGCGGCGCCCAGATCATTGACATCAACATGGGCTGCCCGGCGAAAAAGGTCTGCAAGAAACTGGCCGGCTCGGCGCTGTTGAGAAACGAGAAGCTCGTCGAAGAGATCCTCAGCACCGTCGTTTCTGCCGTCGACGTCCCGGTCACGCTGAAAATACGCACCGGGTGGGATCGGGAACACCGTAATGGCATCTCGATCGCCAAAATTGCTGAGGAAAGTGGCATCCAGGCGCTCGCTATTCATGGCCGAACACGCGCATGCCGCTATAAAGGTCACGCGGAATACGAAACAATTGCGCAAATCAAGGACGCTATTTCAATTCCCGTGATTGCAAATGGCGATATCACGACATCGGAGAAGTCGCTTGAAGTATTTCGCCTAACTAATGCTGACGGCTTGATGATCGGTCGCGGTGCGCAGGGTCGGCCGTGGGTTTTTCAAGAACTTATGAACTGCATGCAAAACGACTCCGTATTTTCCCCGCTAGGAAAATATGAATTGCGTGATATCATCATCGGCCACCTGAAAGACATGCACCGGTTCTATGGGGACTTGACCGGTATTCGGGTGGCTCGAAAGCATCTGACCTGGTATTGCAAGCATTTATCAAATGCTGATGCTTTTCGTTACCAGATCGTGCGCGTCGACAGTGCAGCAGAACAAATCAGACTGACGCAGGAATACTTCGACCGGCATGAGGGAGATATTTCGCGAGCAGCGTAGTCACAACAGGATTTTACCAACGTGGCCCAAAAGAAAAACAAGAAGAACGCCTCACTCAAAGTCTCCAAGAGCAGCAAACCACTGCACAAGCACACCGAAGACGCACTGGACCAGTATTTTGAAAGCCTTAATGGCGATCGCCCCGGCGATCTCTACGATCTCGTCATGGGCGAAGTGGAACGACCGCTATTCAAAGCCGTCATGGACTTCACAGACGGTAATCAGAGTCAGGCAGCCGGTATTCTCGGCATCAATCGCGGCACGCTGCGCAAGAAACTCAGGTCTTATTCTCTGATTCACTAAATACCCTTCTATTCCAAGCATTTACTCCAGGTGAATTGATGTTAACGGTGCGACGAGCGCTTATTAGCGTGTCCGATAAGCGCGGTTTGATCCCCTTTGTTTCCGCTCTGCGTGAAATCGGCGTGGAAATTCTCTCAACAGGCGGTACCTGCCGCGCGCTGCGTGAGGCCGGTATTGACGTCATCGAAGTTGCCGAGAAAACCGGCTTCCCTGAAATAATGGATGGCCGCGTAAAGACGCTGCACCCCAAGATCCACGGTGGCTTGCTCGGACGTCGCGGCACGGACGAAGGCGTGATGGAAGAGCACGGCATCGAGCCAATCGACCTGCTCGCCGTTAATCTCTACCCGTTTGAACAGACGATCGCGCGCGAAGACGCAACGATCGACGATGCGATCGAAAATATCGACATCGGCGGTCCGGCGATGATTCGGGCGGCTTCGAAGAATCACGATGGGGTCGCCGTCGTTGTCGACCCTGACGACTACGACAGCGTGCTCGAGTCACTGCAGAAAAACGAGTTATCGCTCGAGTTTCGACGTCGCCTTGCCGCAAAAGCTTATTCACATACAGCAAGTTACGACACAGCGATTACGAAATACCTGTCGGGATCCCTGGGCGACGATCCCTTAGGCGATCGCATCCTTTACTCGGGGGGCCTCGTCGAGAGAATGCGCTACGGCGAGAACCCGCACCAAAATGCCGCGTTTTACATCGACCAGCAAGCACCGCAAGGCTCACTGGCGACCGCGGAGCAACTGCAGGGTAAGGCATTGTCGTACAACAACATTGCCGACAGCGACGCAGCGCTCGAGTGCGTCAGGCAGTTTGCTGCTCCGGCCTGCGTCATCGTCAAGCACGCGAACCCCTGCGGCGTTGCGGTGGCCGGAGATATTCTCGAAGCCTACGAGAAAGCGTTCAAGACGGATCCGACCTCGGCTTTCGGCGGGATCATCGCTTTCAACCAGCCGTTGGATGCGACCACGGCAAAATCAATCATCGATCGCCAGTTTGTCGAAGTCATCGTGGCACCGAGCATCGATGACGACGCGGCAGCGCTGCTGACCGAAAAGAAGAACGTACGTGTGCTCAGAACCGGCGATTGGGAATACTCCTCCGGTGACTTCGATTTCAAGAAGGTTTCCGGTGGCCTGCTCGTACAGGGAAGCGACCTTGGCAAAATCACGGCCGAGGACCTCAAGGTCGTCACGGACAAGGCACCCACGCCTGAGCAAATCGAGGACATGTTGTTTGCCTGGACTGTCGTTAAGTATGTGAAATCAAACGCGATCATCTTCTGCAAGGACAATATGACAATCGGTGTTGGCGCCGGACAGATGAGCCGCGTCTATAGCACCAGGATCGCAGCCATCAAGGCTGCCGACGAAGGGCTGGATGTCAAAGGCTCGGTCATGGCCTCCGATGCGTTCTTCCCGTTCCGTGACGGTATCGACGCGGCCGCCGAGACCGGTATTGCCGCGATAATTCAGCCCGGTGGCTCGATGCGCGACGACGAGGTCATCCAGGCTGCGAACGAGCATGGCCTGGCCATGGTATTTACGGGCATGCGACATTTCCGCCATTAGGGTAGTTTAGGCACATGAAAGTCCTGGTCATTGGCAGCGGCGGACGCGAACACGCACTGGCCTGGAAGTGCGCCCAATCACCTGACGTTGAAGAAGTGCTCGTCGCGCCAGGCAATGCCGGCACGGCCCTTGAACCCAAAATCCGGAATGTCCCCATTTCCGCAGACGACATCAAAGCGCTCGCTGCCCTGGCAAAATCCGGGAACATCGGCCTGACCATTGTCGGCCCGGAGGCGCCTCTTGTCGCGGGCATTGTCGACCGCTTCAACGAACTCGCGCTGCCCTGCTTCGGGCCGAGCGCGGCGGCCGCACAACTCGAAGGCTCGAAGGCGTTTACCAAAGACTTTCTTGCCCGACACAACATTCCAACAGCCGCGTACCAGAACTTCACGGAGCTCGAGCCCGCACTCGAGTATATTCATGAGCAAGGCGCACCGATCGTCATCAAGGCCGATGGCCTTGCAGCCGGCAAAGGTGTGATCGTCGCAATGACGCTGGAAGAAGCCGCAGCCGCCGCGACTGACATGCTTTCCGGCGGACGTTTTGGCGAGGCCGGCGCCCGCATCGTCGTCGAAGAATTTCTCGACGGCGAGGAGGCGAGCTTCATCGTTATTACGGATGGCACCCGCATTCTGCCGATGGCGACCTCGCAGGATCACAAGGCACGTGATGAGGGGGATATCGGCCCGAACACGGGCGGCATGGGCGCTTATTCACCGGCGCCGGTCGTGACACCAGACATTGAACGCAAGATCATGGATCTCGTGATTCGCCCGACACTCGCGGGCATGAGGGAAGACGGCAACGACTATCTGGGCTTTCTCTATGCGGGCCTGATGGTTATGGCGGACGGCACGCCGAAGGTGATCGAGTTCAACTGCCGTATGGGCGACCCCGAGACGCAGCCGATCATGGCGCGGCTCAAATCCGATCTTGTTGCGATCTGCAACGCGACGCTCGACGGCACGCTTGGTGATCAACACGCGGAGTGGGATACACGGGCATCTCTGGGCGTCGTCATGGCGGCCGGCGGTTATCCCGAGAGCTATGCCAAAGGCAAAGCGATTTCGGGACTCGCCGATGCCGACAGCGACACACAAAAAATCTTTCATGCCGGCACCGCGAGAGAAAACGATGGCGTTGTTACAAGCGGCGGCCGCGTATTGTGCGTTGTCGGGCTTGGCAACACGGTCGCAGAGGCCGCCGCGCAATCCTACCGCGCCGTCGACCAGGTCAACTGGGAAGACGCTTATTTCCGCCGTGACATCGGCCATCGCGCCATTGCACGGGAAAGGACGTAGCTCTGCCGTGCTGACCACGGCCGAAGCTCGTGACGCAATTCTCGGCGCCATGCCGGCTTTCGATACCGAGGTTGTTCCGGTCCATGCAGCAACCGGACGAATCCTGCGCCAAACCGTCAGGGCCGAACGCGACCAGCCACCGTTCGATCGCGTGATGATGGACGGTATTGCGATAGCGTTCAGTGACTTCGACGCTGGCACGCGAGAATTTCCGATCCAGACGACGCAACACGCAGGGGACGAACAGCAATCGTTGCGACCCGGTAGTTGCGTCGAGATCATGACCGGCGCATCGCTGCCGCAAGGTGCAGACTGCATCGTGCCGGTTGAACGCATTAGCGTAAGTAATGGCAGCGCGGAGATCCAGGCCGACTACGCGGCCAAAGAACGGCAGTTCATCCACCCACAGGCATCGGACCATGCGAAGGACGCCGAGCTGCTCACGCCCGGCACACGCATCTCGCCGATGGACATCGCCGTCATTACATCCTGTGGGCTAACCACAGTAGAGGTGGCCAGGTCGCTGGTCATACGCGTTATCTCGACCGGCAATGAACTGGTGCCGGCGGGTGAGCCGATCGAGAAGCATCAGATTCGTATGTCCAACGGCCCGGCAGTCATCGCAATGCTCGGAAAACACGGATACGCGAATTGCGTGCACGACCATATTCGCGACGAACCGGAGCTGTTGAAAGAACGCATTGCGCGGCATCTTGAAGAAGCGGACGTGCTCGTATTGAGCGGTGGTGTCTCGATGGGCAAAGCCGACTACCTGCCAGAGGTACTGGAAGGGCTTGGCGTCGAGGTCGTGTTTCACAAGGTCAGCCAGCGACCCGGCAAACCGATGTGGTTTGGTATTGGCCCGACGCAACAGGCTGTGTTCGCCTTGCCCGGCAACCCGGTTTCGACACTCGTGTGTTGCCGACACTACGTTGTCTCGGCGCTCGACGCGGCATCGGGATTGCGCGAAGCGGCGCCAGAGTTTGCGAGCCTGGCACAGGATGTGACGTTCAAACCGAAGTTGACCTGTTTCCTGCCTGTCAGGCTGATATCGAACGTTGGTGGCCAGATGCTGGCCATGCCGGTGCACACGAACACATCAGGCGACTTCGCGTCCCTGTCCGGCACCGACGGTTGCATAGAATTGCCACTTCAGGAATCCGAGTTCCGGGCCGGCACGACCGCGCGCCTGCTACGCTGGTGATCAGACCCACCTTCAAGTTGTCACGAGGCGGTGCGATTGCAGCCGGACTTTTTCTTGCGGTCGCCACCGCCATATTCGCCTGGATTTTCTTCGTGGCATCGAAGAACCCGGCAGACTCTGGCGAATCCGGAATAATACTTCTTCCCTTCCTGATGCCCTGGATATC
This sequence comes from Gammaproteobacteria bacterium, assembly GCA_029862045.1. Lineage (GTDB taxonomy): Bacteria > Pseudomonadota > Gammaproteobacteria > Steroidobacterales > Woeseiaceae > UBA1847. The sequence continues at coordinate 33,813 of JAOTYE010000025.1, read as the reverse complement.
GCTGATTCCGAGCGAGTGGCTCGGCCTGTGGATCGCCCTTGGTTGCACCCTACTGAACGCGTTCATACTGTACTGCGTCTTCGGCGGCCTGCGATTTCGGCGCCGCTAGCAGGTCACTTCAAATAGTGTTGTTGCAGCGACGTCGACTGCGCCGTAAGCTGATCGCATCAAAACTTAGACGTTAGACATCACTTGTGCATGCCGTTGTTTTTGACATTGATGGCACACTTCTTCGATCCGCGTCAGTAGACGATGATCTCTACAAAGACGCCGTTAGTTGCGTGCTTGGTGACGTGCAGATTCGGCCTTCTCTTACCGACTACGACTACGTTTCCGACTCGGGCATCTTGTCTCAAATATTGGCCGACAATTCCATTTCGGATGATCCAAAGCTCGTTTGGGCCATAAAGTCCCATTTCGTCGAGTCCCTGAGATCGCACATTTCAGCAAACGGCCCTTTTCCGGAGATACCCGGCGCAAGAAACATCCTTAGGATGCTCGATCGATCTTCCAATCATTCAGTCGCAATTGCGACAGGCGGTTGGCACGCGTCGGCCCTATTGAAGCTGGAGACCGCTGGTCTAAGTGAATTTGATTTCCCAATCGCGACCTCCGACGATGCTTTTGATCGCGTTGAGATTATGCGCATCGCGCTTTCGCGCCTGGGCTCTACTTTTGAGTCCATCACATATTACGGAGACGGCCCATGGGATCGGGACGCCTCATACGAACTCGGTTGGAACTTTATCGCTGTTGGACCTGCCCTCGATGGGCTGGACTCCTATGCCGTCCTAGATGATATCTAACAATGCGCTACATTGATGCCTTCAGGTCTCCGTCACAAAGCTTGCAATGGGCAGCCTTCGCGCCAGATACTGGTCGCATTGAAGCTTAGACGTTAGGTGTCTCGAATGCGCTTCGCGGTAGTTTTCCTGGCAGTATCTTGTTCCGCGATAATTGGCGCCACGACTTTCGCACAAGGAGCATCTGACTGGATTAATCGCGCCGCAAACCTCGGCATAGAGTCGGCTCATGTGATACTCGAGTACTCACTGACTGATGAGTGTGATCTCGACCCTGTTCTGGTATTGGAGAGCACCTCTGAAGAAATCTTTGACCCCGAAGCAATTAGCCATATCGTTCGGACCGTGATTGGACCCTTTGACAGTACAAGCAACGACTTGCTCAACTCAGATCTGCTAGCTGACTCAGCGGCGAAACGACTCTCAATGACCAATCGGGCGTTCAACTGGAGTACAGATCTTGGTCATAATTACATCGTGTGTGAATTCTATTCGGACGGTAGTTTTGCCAGTGCCAAATACACTGATGGCTACTCCCCACCTTCGAAATCCGTTGAAGACCGCCCCGTAGCACGCAGACTATCGGAACTAGGCACACGCACTCATAAAATGGTGTTCACGCTCGAAGAAGGAGACACCTGACAATGCACTACATTGATGCCTCTCGGCTTTCGTCACGGTTCTTGCAGCGGCAACTACCGCGCCGTAAGCTCAGCGCATCAAAACTTAGACGTTAGGCGCCACCGGAGACTTTAACTAAATGTTCGGATCTTACGTGTTCGTTGTTGCTATCGTTGTTCTGATCCTCTACTTGCTAATTAGAGCGACACGAGGCGAGAACAAATCGGCAGAACGTGATCTTCTGCAACGGTGCATGGGCGACAAGTCTCAAGTTGATCGGTTGATCGCGCTGGAACAGCGGAGGAATAATGGCCTCTCTCGTGAGCAAGCGGCGCTTGCTGCTATTCAATCCCATCGGCGCGACAACCGATAACAATCGCCTTAATCGTACTGTGGCGCCTGACAATGCGTTGCATTGTTGCCGTCCGGCTTCCGTCACTGTTCTTGCAGCGGCAACAGCCGCGCCGTAAGCTCAGCGTATTAGAGCTTAGACGTTAGGCTCCTCCGGGAGGAATTGGATGCACATAGTTATTGGGCTCCTAACATCCATAATTACAATCTTGTATTTGCTCGATCGTATGGGAATCGATTTGGGCGGTTTTAATCCGTTTTATTGGCGTCGAAGGCGTGCTTGGGCGAAGAAGTATGAAGGTGATCCGATCTACGCCATAGAAGATCCAATGGAGGTTGCTGCCCTTTTCGTCGTCGCCATTGCAAAGTTGGAAGGCGATATTACGTCGGAACAAAAGAGCACGATTCTTTCCGAGTTCTCCTCTAGCTTTTCCCTCAGCGATCGGGAATCTTCACAGTTGCTAGGATCGTCGACGCATTTGCTTGGCCAACCGCAGGTTATGCGGACGCAGCTCGACGGCCTTCTAGGCCGGAATAACGATCTTTTTTCGCCTGATCAGGCGGAGTCTCTCGTTACAATGATGACAAACGTGGTTTCATCGAGCGAAATGCCAAGTGCAGAGCAAAGAGAACTGATTTCAACCGTGCGTGATCGATATGTCGATCCCGCATCGAAAGCCGGAACTTGGGGGTAAAGGATCCCAATAATGCGCTGCATTGATGCCTTCATTTTCGGCACGGCTGACCGATCAGTAAATGGAGTCATACTATACTTGATGTACACTGCGACCAGTCGTTTGGAGGAAACTAAAGTGAATAGGTACATATTGTTGCTATTGACCGCGATGGCCTTGTCAGCTTGCTCAGGTGCGGATGATGTACTTGAGAATATCGGTGACGTTTCGGTACCAGATCAACTGACAGGGTGTGTTGAAAGAAATAAGGACGGTGAAACCTGCGATAAAGCAGTTTGTGTTGCAGACGACGAGTCCGATTGCAAGTCATGGGTCAAGGCGTGCAAGAAATTCGATCATGTTGCTGATGTTCGAAATGGTATAGATACTTGCGAGCGAAAAGAAGTCTTGCCAGATTCCTGACAAACTGAATTGTCTGCCGAAAACGCCAGCTAATAATGCGCTGCATTTACGCCTTTTGGCTGCCGCCACGGTTCTTGCAGCAGCAACAATCGCGCCATAAGCTCAGCGCATCGAAGCTTAGACCTTAGGCAAACCTCATCCATGCAGCCAGCCTTCTACCGAGTTGAGCGAATCGGCAGTGGTTTTGTCGCGATTATGGCTCGGCCGCGTGCCGATGAATGGGCTGAGGAAGATTTTGCTGCCTTAGCCAATGTGGGCATTAGACGCATAGTCTCATTGCTTGAGGTGCATGAAGAATACGTGTTGGGCCTGGAAAAAGAGGCAAAGCATTGTGCCAATGCTCATATTGCTTTCAATTCTTTTCCTATCCGCGACCACGGTGTGCCATCAAGTCCGCATGCGCTATTCGAGCTAAGCAAGGAAACCTATCATCGGTGCGCTGGTGGCGAGAGTACAGCTATTCACTGTCGAGCAGGCATTGGTCGATCCAGCTTGGTCGCGGCAGCTGTTTTGCTGCATTGCGGATTCGATGTAGATGGAGCATTCGCACAGATCCGAAAAGTCAGGGGTCTTGAGGTGCCCGACACGCCCGAGCAGACTCAGTGGCTACGAGATAACAGCGACATCGTTTTGACCGGCGGGCGTGCCTGACAAGGAGCTACTCTGTTGCCGCCTTGCTTCCATCACGGTTCTTGCACAGGCAACAACCGCGCCGTAAGCTAAACGCATCGAAGTTCAGTTGTTAGGCGCCACAGAAAGATCGACAACAGCTTTCATCATCCGCACGATGCACCTTTGTCCGCCAGTCTTCGGTTCATGTATTCGGTGGCAGCGGTCGCACCCTGGTTCGTGTGGCCGTCGATAGTCTCCGGAATTGCCGTCGGAATTGTTATTGCCTCGGTCGTTGCGGGCATCCCGCGAATCCTTTGGTTAATCAGGGGCGCGCCATAGCGAGAACGGAAATTGACGATGGCTAAGTTTGGACTTCATGCAGTAGCCGTTTTGTACACCGGCGGTTCTGTCGCTCAATTGCTCAAGCTTGTGTACGAATTTCCGTGGCAGGAAATGCCTTTTATTATCGACTGGCTAATCGTGTTCTTGGGTACTGTCGGAGTGGTGACTCTGGCGATCCAAACGCGTCACATTGATTATCGAGGCCGTTGGGAGAAGCCTGTACATTTCCTGATCATTACGCACCTGGGAGTTTCGGTGGTCCTTCATCTATGGACAATTTACATTCAGAATCACGACTTATACGCAGCATTCCCACTCGAGTATAGTTACTTTGCCCTGGCGTATTTCTTGTTCTTTGCCTGGCGTTCGTGGACGGTGAGGCTGGTAAGATCTCGCGTTGCAAGTGACGCCTGATAATCCACTTAGTTATTGCCGAACCTATGGATAACTCTCTTCTTATTTTCTCGTTGATTGCCGCGATCCTGCTCGTTGTCGTATACAACTCGATCAAAATTGCTCAAGAGGATGAACGATTTGCGACTTTCGTGCTTGGCCGATTCGCAGGATATAAAGGTCCCGGTCTCATACTCACCGCAACACCGATGAGGGTACATAGGCTAAAGGTCGGCGATCTCGGCGTCCTGACCAGCCCGGAGTTTGCCGAATTCGGTAAAGTCAGCGTACCGGTGAGGAATACAGGCCAACTCAATGTTGGTGATTCGATTCGAATCGCCGGGTTCGAAGAAAACTGGCCGCTACTCGTTTCCTCATCGGTTCGACCGACGCAGCATTGCCCGCAATGTGGACATCAGTTCTAGTCACTGGCAACCGACAATGCGCTGTGTTCCTGCCGCCTGCCTGGCTGTCAATACCCTTGCATACGCAACGTCCGAGCCAGATACTGAGCGCCATAAGATTTGGACGTTAGGCGTCTCCTCGATGATCATTCGTGAATTTGATGAACACTCAGACTTGGACCGTGTTCGAGACTGCCTGATCGAGCTGCAGGACTCCGAGCGAATGTTCGATCCCAGAATGCCGTCGGGTGCAGACATTGTGGACAAGTACATACCTCAAATGCTTGAGCGCTGCAAAGAATGCCAGGGAATAATCCTGGTTGCAGAGGTCGACGGTGACGTTGCCGGGTACGCGACAGTCTTCGCAAAAGTCAGAAGTGAGGAACTGGAGGACGGAGGCATTGAATTCGGCCTCGTTTCAGACCTGGTGGTAACGAAAGATTTTCGCGGCCGAGGTCTTGGGCGACAGCTGCTTGAGGCAGCCGAATCATATGCGAGAGCCAGCGATGTGAACTGGCTCAGAATAGGCATGCTTGCGGGCAACCAGTCCGCGCGAAACCTCTACACATCAATGGGGTTCTCGAACTTATATGTCGAACTTGAAAAAGACCTGACTGGTTAACAATGAGGCGCCTAACAAGGCGTTGCACTTGCACCCGGCCGTATTTATCGGGAGAAACAGAATTTCCTTCAAAAGCTACATAAAGCAACTCTCTGTGTTTGTTCTATCATCATCATTCTCTTTGGGGTTAATCCTCGGAATCGTTGCCCTTGTCGTTGGCGAAACGACTGTGAGTGGCAATCTGGACTTTGGGTTCGGGGCACTGGACGGGTTTTGGATAATATTGGGGTTGCCGGTTCTGTCAATGCTCGTGTTCGTATTGTTGTCTCCATTATCGTTTTTCATACACAAGCTTTTGTCTAAGAGAGGCGATCAGCGTGCGGCGCCTGATGCCTGACAAAGCGCTGAGGAGAATCATTGGGGACTCGCGACCGTGAAAGACTGTAATCAGTGCGGCAAGTGTTGCACGCGCTATGGTGGTGGCGATTTGTCAGCTTCCGCCAGCGAGATAGATTGGTGGGAAACCCACAGACCAGGAATTTTCAACTATGTCGCCGGTGGGAAAATCTGGATCAGCCCTGTCACCGGAAAGCAAATGACCAGATGCCCCTGGCTGCGCAAACTTCCCAAGCAAGACAAGTATATCTGTCGTATCTATCACGACCGCCCGGACGACTGCAGGCACTACCCTGTAACAATCGATCAAATGATAAGGGACGAATGCGAAATGCTGGAAGTTCGAGACCTTGCTAATCTGAAACACGCGCAGCGAACACTGGATAAGCTCATGGCTGATAGCCGCCCGCCTGTTATCAGGTAGCAACCTGTGCGCCAGATACCCGGCAAAACAAAACTGATATGTTGGAATGCATGGTCAGAATCGCGAAACGAATAACTGCAGTTGCCCTCGTCGCAGTTGCTCTGTTTCTCGCTTGGCAGCCACTTAGTGAGTTCTTTGCCATCGATTCTTGTTTGGATTCAGGTGGCAGTTTCAACTACGAGATTCACACCTGCGACCATGCGGTGAGCCGCCCGGTCGGATCCCGTCGTTCGAAGCTCAATGCCGCGCCTCCGGCAGTACCGGCCTATGTTCAGGCCTACCTCGATTCTGCTGGTCTCGACTACGTACTCCCTAAAGGGCGATTCGAGCCTTATCTGAGCTCCTACTTTGAACAGCAAAACGAAGCGGAACCATGGGCTGTAGCAGACGATTTTAACGGCGACGAAGTTATCGATTGGGCCGGGTTCCTCAGAAACACTCAGGGCCGGATTGACCTCGTCGTCGTTTACTCAGTAGATACTGAATACTCACACCAACTATTGACTCCGATGGGCGTCGATGAAGACGGAGTCTATTTCGGCGTAGTCCTGGAGCCGCTCGGGAAAGTTATTGGTTTCCCGATCGAAGACGACGACCCCGTCCCCACCCTGTCCCTTAGTAATCCGGGCGTTCATCTCATCTACTATGAAAAGGCGAGCGTCCTATACTATTGGCACGACGGTGAATTCCGCGAATTCTGGACCGGCGACTAACGAAAACCTGACGCTGCACTGCATTCTTGCCCCTACGCCCCTCTGTCGTTGGTCTTGCATACCCAGTAGCCGCACCAGATACTTGTGCGATAGAGCTTGGACGTCAGGCGGCAGCGAATGTGGGAAGCGCGCTCTCAGGTCGTGCCTTTGGGCATGCAATTCCAAATCCTCCAGGGGCGCTCCCAGCTGTCTTTCCGCGAACTTTTCTCCCTGCTCGAGAACGACACAGACTTCGCCGGGTGGTATCGAGAGATGCTTGCCAGCTGCGCTTTTGAGGCGTTCTTTTGGGAATTCCCGCCCCTCACCAAAGAGCGTCTCGATAATGAGGCCGAGTTCGTACTAATCGAATCAGCTTCCCTCGCGAGGCTGCGGTCCGACCCAACACCATTCGAATCCCAATTCGCACTCCAACATGGCGCGGACGTCATCACGTTCCCAAACCTGGGTGGCGATGCGCTGCTGATCGTCCCGACTCCGCTTGGCCCAATTGAAGCCTATCCGCACCTCGCGACCTTCCTTCGGACCGCACCCACAAACCAGGTCCGATCGCTTTGGAAGACCACGGCCCATGCCGTGCACGAGATCCTGGGCCGCACACCTCGATGGCTCAGCACGGCCGGGCTCGGCGTGTCCTGGCTGCATCTTCGTCTCGACACCCGCCCGAAGTATTACAGCTTCGCGCCTTACAAGACTGTTGCCTGACAATGTCGGAGTCACCACGTGCCTGATTGCTGCGAACTGGATGAAGCTGCCGAACTCGAACGCAGAACACTTTGGTCTCTTTTGGCCATAAATGGCCTGATGTTCGTCGCCGAAGCAGTTGCAGGCTGGTGGGGCGAATCAACCGGGCTCATGGCAGACTCGCTCGATATGCTTGCCGACGCATCGATCTATGGAATCGCTGTTTATGCTGTTGGACAGTCTCGTCGGCTTCAAACCAGTGCGGCGGCCTTGAGTGGTGTATTCCAAATTGTGCTTGGCATCGGCGTCCTGCTCGAAGTGGCGCGTCGATACTTTCAAAGTAGCGACCCGGTGAGCATGCTGATGATCGTCGTTGGTGCAATTGCGCTCGTCGCAAATCTAGCTTGCCTGATACTCATCGCCAAACATCGAAAAGGCGGTATACACATGCGCGCATCCTGGATATTTTCCACTAATGACGTAATCGCGAATCTTGGCGTGATTGTCGCCGGCGGATTGGTCATGTACTTCGGCTCGAGGATTCCCGACTTAGTAGTCGGTGCGCTGATCTCCGCTGTTGTCGTTCGTGGTGGCGTTCAAATATTGCGCGAAGCTAAAGTCTCGCGCCAGACTCTGGATGCTAATTAGCTTAGACCTTATGCTGAAAAGCTGGCGCCGTGTAACTTGAATGCGTCCTTTGGTCGTACGCGTCTCACAAGTTGCGGTAGCCAACACCTTGAAAGGAGTGTGGAAAAATGACCGGCCCACTAACGTTCAATCCTGCAACTCACACAATCAGCCTTAATCGTAAACTGGAAGCTGCGAAAGCCGAAGAGAGGCCTGATCCACCGGTTCCGGTCGATGGCGTAACCTTTGGAATCGCCACAATGTCCGAGAACTCCCCGCATGGCGGCGAAATGCATCCTGATGGTGATGAGATTCTCTACCTGATTTCCGGAATAGCCAATGTGGTCTTTCTGGATAGTCCCGAGAAGGACATCGAGATGCATCCCGGTGATGGCCTGGTCGTGCCGAAAGGTGTGTGGCATCGCGTCGACATTCTCGAGCCATGTCAGATCGCTTACGTTACGCCCGGGCCGAACAACGAGTTCCGGCCGGTATAAAAATGCGCCTGCGCTGACTCACGGCGGGAACTTGGCCCAATACCGGCGTATTATTCTGATCAGGGGATTTTTCGATGTCAGCGAGTTCGGACGGCCACTACAAAGTCTACGAAGAGCACATGAAGACGCTGCGGGCCTGGTTCGTCGCCTATGGCGTGGGTGGTCCGGTGCTGTTCATCACTCAAAAGGACTTTGCCGCGTCGCTCGTAGACTCCGGCTTGTCGAAGTTGGTGGGTGTGCTTTTCCTCATTGGCGTTTTGCTGCAGGCTCTTGTGGCCCTGTTTAACAAGTGGGTGAACTGGGGTCTGTACTTCTATGACGACGACGAAGACAACCCGGGCGACAGCAGTGAGGAAGAAGCGGCGCCGCGAAGACTGCAAAAGTTCTGCGAGAATTACAGCAGCAAAGTGTGGGTTGATATCGCAGCCGATATTGCCACTCTTATCCTCTTCTCCGTTGCCACGATTATCGTCCTGATGGAAGTAAGCAGGGGGGCAGGTGCAGGCTGACAAAGTGCGTACGATACTGGCCGCTACGAGACATACACGTGGAGCATTATGCGGCGACGAGCACCGCATGGCAGTTCACCATTTGGAGGTTGAAGAACATGGACCATAAAAAATATTGTGTCGTGTCAGGCACGCTTTTCGCTCTGGTGGCGCTGGCACACTTGCTACGAATCGTTGCAGACATGCCGGTTCAGGTGGACGATTTCGCAATTCCGATGTGGGTATCCTGGATCGCCACGATAGTGCCAGCCGGCCTGGCATTTTGGGCTTTTCGAATTGCACGTCAGCCAGGATAGCCGGATCGTTACGTTGATCTCCGGCGCCGAGCTTCCTGAGAAGGCGACAACTCATTGAAAGTAAAGCACTTTCCAGACCTGATCACGTCGCTGCCGCCGTTTGCAGGACCATTTGATGCCCATCAACTCAATGCCAGCAACTGCGCGGTGTTGTTTGCATCGTATCCTGCCGGGACCGAGATAGAACCGCATACACCCGCCACAGAGAATCGCAGTGTCATTACCGCAGGCGAGCTCATCTTGGTTGTCGACGAGCAGGAATCCCGATATGGCCCGGGAGACTGGTACCATTTGCTGCCAAATAAGGTTCACGCTGCCCGTTTCGAGGTCGAAACGTCGGAGATCGAGTTCTGGTTTGATGCCGGAACTCCAGCGGATCAATAAAGATCGCAATCCTAATCGAGGGAGCACTAAGTGCACCGCAAAATCGTATTCCTGATTGTCACGTCACTCACCACATTCGCCTGCACACAAAGGGAAACGCCGGCGCCGATTGACGACAGCTCTCTGGCGCGTGATTACTTCACATTCGCTGACACGGATCGCTTTGTCACCGACCATCTGGATCTGAATTTGACCGTCAACTTCGAGTCCGAGCAACTGCATGGGAGTGCGACACTGACTATGCGACGCATCGACCCTGATGCTGCGGAAATAGTCCTTGATACCCGTGACCTGACGATCGAAAACGCGAGTTTCTCATCGAATTCCGGCGAATCAGTCGGCGCTGATTTCCGCCTCGGTCAAACTCACGATGTTATGGGGACGCCCCTGATCGTTAGCATACCGCCGGCGTTGCACACCGAGCCGGACATTGTCCTGACGCTTCAGTATCGAACAAGCCCGCAAGCGACTGCGCTCCAGTGGCTGCCACCGGAATTGACCGCGGGTGGCGAACACCCGTTCCTGTTCTCCCAGTCTCAGGCGATACACGCGAGGAGCTGGGTGCCGTTGCAGGACACGCCCGCCGTTCGCATCACTTACAACGCGACGATCCGGACGCCACCTGAGTTGTTGGCCGTTATGAGCGCCAATAACGATCCCGGCGCAGAGCGCGACGGAATCTATGAGTTCGAAATGCCACAGCGCATTCCGTCCTATCTTCTTGCCCTGGCCGTCGGCAACATCTACTTTGCACCGATCGGCGAGCAGACCGGAGTGTATTCCGAACCTGAAACGCTCGAGGCCTCTGCATTCGAGTTTGCGGACACACAAACCATGCTCGAGACGGCAGAAACCATGTTCGGCCCCTACCAGTGGGGACGTTATGACCTTTTGATCCTGCCACCCAGCTTCCCCTTCGGCGGAATGGAAAATCCACGGCTTTCATTCCTGACACCGAGCTTGCTCGCCGGTGATCGCAGCCTCGTCGCCGTTGTTGCCCACGAACTTGCGCATTCCTGGTCCGGTAACCTCGTCACCAACGCGACCTGGCGAGATGGCTGGCTTAATGAAGGCTGGACCAGTTATCTGGAATCGCGGTTGATGGAAGTCATCTACAGCAAGGAGCGCGCGGCCGAAGAGAACGTATTGGGCTACCGGGAACTACTGCTCGACTTCGAGGTGGTCAATCCTGTGCTACAGGCATTAGCACCACCATTCGAGACCGGCGATCCGGACGACTTCCAGGGAACGATTCATTACCACAAAGGAAATCTTTTTTTGCAATACCTCGAGAACGCCGTTGGACGGGAAGCGTTTGATGAGTTTATCGGCAGGTACTTCAACGATTTTGCATTTGGCACGATCACCTCCGAGGTATTTCTCGACTACCTCGATGAGAAACTTCTCTCGCTTCCTGAAAGCAAAGTCAATCGTGCGCAGGCTGAGCAGTGGTTATATAAACCGGGCCTGCCCGACGATGCCCTGATACCAAGCTCGGACACGCTGGATCAAGCGGCTGCAATGGCTGTCACTTGGTCGAGCGGTGAAATCGACATTACAGACATACCGGTCTCCGACTGGAGCCCACAAGCGATGATGCACTTCATCAACAGCCTGGATGCCGACCTTTCAACCGAGAAGCTTGGTGAACTGGACGTAGCTCTTGGATTCAGCGACACGCGCAATGCCGAGATCGGCAGGACGTGGTTCATACAGGTCGCGCAACGTCAGTATCGCCCAGCGTACGAGAAACTCGAACAGCATCTACGTCGTTATGGCCGAACGCGATTGGTCAGGCCCGTATACAAAGCACTTGCCGAAAATGGATCAGATCTTGAGTTGGCGCGGGAAATGTTTGCAAGGGCGCGCAGCATGTACCACCCGTTGACAATTGCGAGTATTGAGTTGGTGTTTAAGCGCGCCGAGGAGAACGACGGCTGACGATGAATTTCAACCAGATCACAATCCCCTGTGTGAACTATGACGAGTCGGTAGCATTCTACGCAAAGCTCGGTCTTCGTCAGATCGTAGACAGCCCACCGCGCTACGCACGGTTCGAGTCCTCGTCCGGTACGACGTTGTCGATTCACAAGACCGACCCGGAGGTGACCGCATCTGCGGTTACTATTTACTTTGAAGTGGATGACGTTGACGCCGAAGTCAGGCGCCTGAAGTCAGATGGACTTGAGTTTGACGGCGACGTAACGGACCAAGATTGGCTTTGGCGCGAGGCGTATCTGCGCGATCCCGCTGGCAATCGAGTGTGCGTCTATCATGCAGGAGAGAATCGAAGATTCCCGCCCTGGAGAATCTGAGATTCCTTGCGCGACGGAGAAATGACGATGAAAATACGCCTTATCAGTGTTCCGGTAGAAGACCAGCAACGTGCGCTGGAGTTTTATTGTGACATCCTGGGTTTTGAGAAGAAACTTGACATCGATCTCGGCGAGTTTCGATGGCTAACCGTTGTGTCACCTGAAGAACCCGATGCCGCACAGCTGCTGTTGGAACCAAACGCGCATCCTGCCAGTAAGGCGTATCAAAACGCTTTGCATGATGACGGCATTCCGGTAGCGTCTTTTGAAGTGGCGGACGTCGGTGCCGAATACGAGCGGCTTGCGGATGCTGGCGTTTCATTCCGCTCTGAACCAGCGGATGCCGGCGGCACCATAGTCGCGGTGTTCGACGACTCGTGCGGTAACTTGATTCAGATGTATCAAACTGCGCAAGACTGACCGGGCTAACGGAGCCGCAACTGCTAGTGGACACGCAGACTCTCTATCTGCTGGCTGCCGATCTGATATTGCTGTTGCATGCGTCGTTCGTCGCGTTTGTCGTCGTCGGCCTGATACTCATCTTCACGGGTAAGGCCTTTGCCTGGACCTGGGTCAGAAACCCATGGTTTCGATGGGCACATCTCGCGGCGATTACCGTGGTCGTGTTGCAGTCCTGGTTCGGTGTCATTTGCCCGCTGACGACGCTTGAGATGGCGCTGCGGTCACGCGCCGGAGACACGGTTTACCCAGGTGCCTTCATCGCCCACTGGCTCGAAACTATTCTGTACTATGATGCGCCGGCGTGGGTATTTGCCGTGTGCTATACAACGTTCGGAGCGCTGGTTGTAGCCAGCTGGTTTTGGATCCGGCCAGGGGCTATCACCAGGAAATCAGCACGAACAACCGAAAGGTAGTCGCAGATCGTGAATGAGACCTACAAGGGCAGCTGTTTCTGTGGCGATATCCGGTTCGAGGTCACCGGCCCGGCCAAATTCGCCTGTTTTTGTCATTGTGAGAGTTGTCGACGTGCAGCAGGTGGTGTGTACGTGGCGTGGGCGACATTCGCACGAGACTCGTTTGTGGTGACCCGTGGCAACATGGTCGAACACCATTCTGCGGCGCCGGTTACTCGCGGCCTGTGTGCGAATTGCGGCACGTCGTTGACCTACGAGCACGCCGATCGAGTCGGGGAGATCGATGTGACGCTCACCAGCTTCGATAAACCAGCCAAGTTCTCGCCTGCGGCGCACATTTGGATGGAAGACAGGCTGCCCTGGGTAACTATTCGCGACGGCCTGCCGCAATACGCCAGAACGGTCAATTCGTCCTGAACTCGACCGATTTCCAGCTCCGGACCGGTCTGAAGATACAGAGGCGAAGAAACTGACACCCCCCGGCGCGTCGTGCTCCCCCCCGACGTTGCCGGATTGACGGTACCTGAAGAGCTCCTGAAAAAGGGCTGGATGGCTTCGCCGACCGATGCGTGGGGCCTTCGCGGGCCCCACGCCCTTTACCTGATGTCGAATCCGAGACCGATTTTCGACCGAGCGGCCGTCTAAGTGAGTAACGGAAGTGACCTTGGCTTCATGGAAGTATCGTGCATATCGGCCACATTTGCCTCACTACAGCATCGGATGACACGATCACCCGATTCACCTCATTGATCGAAGCGTTCGACCGGCTCGCGATTGAGCAACACGTACTCGTTGCCAGTATTGCGCTGGCGAGACGGCTGCAGAGTTGCCCGTATGTCACGGTCGGGCCGGTCGTCAAGACACCTGTCATGGCGTATTGCCTGATGCCGAAGGTCGACCTCGTGCATATACACGACAACACGAGTGGGCAGGCCGGTCTATTGCTGACGCTGACGCGCTCTACACCGTTCGTCATGACAACACCCGACAAAATCAGCACGAGCCGAAACCCGTTGAAACGGTCGGTATTTCAGCGGGCGCAGAGCTTGATTCCGCCATCGGAAGCTGAACCTGAGAAGCTGATCAGCCTTTACCGCCAAACGATTGACGCCTGGTCAAAACTCCCACAAGACGCCGATTGCGGGTAGCAAAGGCATCCAGTAGTCGACGTCGCTGTCGAATACATCTTCACCCGTAACTTCGTCTTCATCGAAATCATAGTCGCGGCAACATTCATTCTCACGATTGGTCAGGTTGGAGACTTCAAAAAAAGCCATAAACGTGCCGCGCTGCAACTTCCATGTGCGGCTCACACGGAAGTCCACGCTTGCGAACGACCCAAATCGTTCCACATTGCGGGGACCGGTTATCGCGACGAACTCCGGCTCTCCGTCATCATCGACACCATCCTCGATCAGCATCAATTCTGACGTCGGCCAGCCTGAGTGAATACTTGCCGCCAGTGCCACATCCCACTTCTCGTTCGACCAGGCGAGACCGCCCTGGAAAGCGTGCCGTTGATCCCAACTGCGATACTCGTCGTTACCGTTGATGCGATCAGTCGCTTCGGCCAAGGTGTACGACGCCCACCAGGTTAGCGGCCCATTTGAGCGGTCGATCGAAATCTCAACACCCTCCGATGTAGCACTCGTTGGATCCAGACGCACCCGGTCCGGTTGAATCTCTGGTATAAGACCAAGCGGATCGAACAGATTCTCGAACCTCGGCCGCACGTCGTGCATATCTTTGCGAAACACTTCAAGGCGAAGCGAGTACTTGTCGCGAATCAAATGATGAATGCCGGCAATCATGTGATCCGCCTTTTGTGCCGGCCAGAAATTGGTCACGCCATCTTCAATCTGCAGATCATTGATGCCTTGCGATTGGTGGTAACGGCCCCAACTGAGTCGCAACTCGGTATTGGACCCCATCGAACGCATGATATTGATTCGGGGGCTTAACTGAGAATCTGAGGACAGGTCGGTGTAGGTCTGATCGTCCCATCTCAGGCCCCACTCAAGAACTGTCTTCGGCGAAACTTTCCAGCGATCGGAGTAATACAGCGAGTAACTGCTGCCGCTCGGTTCAGCTGTAGCTGCCAGACTGACAGACTCAGGCTGATCCTCGAACATTGCCGGCAGTCCAAAATACTCTGCACTGTTCGCGTAGTTGTATTGCGCGTCGGCATATGTGACTTCGATACCCCACTGCATCAGGTGGGACTTCGCTGAGTTCCAGGTCCAGTCCTGCCGGAAGCTGAATTGCTCGACCTCGCGCTCATCAAGAACTGCAGCAACGAGCTTTTCCACGTCACCGAGAGAGCCATCACGTCGATTGTCGAATGAAATCGCCGACAACACTAACTTGCTCGTTAAATCTTCCGACCACCGATTATCGAGCTGCACCCACAATTGTCCGTTCTTCGTTCTACTGACGACTCTCTCGAGCTCGTCCGGCTCTGACTCCAGCACAACCTCAACACGGTCATCGGCGAAAAGTGCGTTGACGGACAATGTCGCGTTCGGCGAGATGTCGTAACTGAACTCGCCAAACACATCGTAATACGACGGACTGCCATACTGAGGGTCGATAATGAGATCGAGATTGCCGCGACGCGCAGAAACAAGCCAGCTACGGTCCGCCTCATTGCCAGCAGTCAGAAATGAAGAGTTAAACACGCTGAGGCCGATCTCAGTATGCCGCGGCCGCAATGCCTCGAGTGACTCCATCAACACAAGTCCGCTCATACGGTCGCCGAAGCGCACAGGAAATCCACCGGTGTAGACCTCAACACCTTCAATCGCCCGTGAGTCGATGGCGCTGAAGATGCTCTGATAATCACGGATATGGAATGGGTCGAAAAGCCCATGCCCATTCAACATGATGCCGATCTCGCTGTCTTCGCCACCACGAAAATGCGTTTTCGCCGATGCGCCGCTCGCCGCGGCGCCAGGCAGACGTTGCACAGCCCGCATCGGGTCCTCGCCGATGTCTGGCATGTTCTGAATTGTGCGTTGATCAAGCGCGAATCTCGACGTCGCGATGTCTCTGAGGATCTCGTAGCGGCTCGCGGATACAGCGATAGTCTCGATCTCGGGCTTGGCTGCATCCATCCCGACACTGTTCACAGTGGTTTCACCGGGCCACACGTCAACGATGCGTCTCACGGTCTCAAATCCGGGCGCTTCGATCGCAAAGTGGTAGCGCCCGGGAGAAACATCCGAATACTCGTAAATGCCAGGCAAATGGCGTGCGGACAAAGACAAAGCGGGGTCGACAGAAATAGCGGCGCGTTCAACGGGTTGATCGCTGCCCTTGGTTGTAATGACCAGGACGACGCTTTCGCCAGGCAGCCCTGCGCTGTCGTAGCGTACAACGAGATGCACGCCAGCCTCGGACCGAATAGTCAGGCCATGTTCCCGCAGGATCTCGCGAACGATCTCGACAGGATCCGTCGCCTCAGGCTCAACCGTAACGATCAGATCTTCGGCAACAAGGTTTGTGCTGTAGGCGAACGGGTGGCCGGCGTCGCGGAATTCGTCGATGATCGCGGCAACCGGTCGGCCACTGTAAGTCACAGCATCGCCGTCCGCGGCCAGACCGGCCGCCGGCAGCAATAAGACCACTATCAATAACGTCCGCAACATATGCTGATTCCTCCGCCTGTGGCGAGAGTACCGAGCGCTACGGGCGACTACCTGAATCTATTGCACTCACGTTGATGGTCCCCCCATCTATGCGGTAATCAAGATCCTCACCCGACATCCGGAATTGCAATTTGTCTCTCGGGTCCATGTCCATATCGACGTTACCAAACAGCACTCCCTCACGCGCTTTCTCTTCTGCGGCCGGAGATTCGTAAGCAACCTGCAGACCCGTCTCACGACCCACCCATTGCAGGAACTCGTCAACGGTTCTGCCGTCAACATCGGCGGCAGGCGCGGTCGCCTCAACCCAATTCCAGGCTTCACCATGTCCACTGAAATTTACGACAGTCGGGCGCGCACCACCCGACACTGTCAACTGCTGACCTTCGAGCGCAACAGCCTCTGCAACGTACACACCATCCACCGCAACCCGGCCTTCGCGGACACTGACCGTTAATCTGTCTGCGTCAGCCAACGTCATGTATTGCGTGCCGACGTGTTTGACCGAACCGTGATCTGTCGTAATCTCAAAGCCCGACCCTGTGATCGCTGCCACAGATTGCGACGGCTGCGAATCGAAATAGATCCGCCCCGACTGCAAATACACTGAATCGGCGGACCTGAACTCGATACGCGTATTCTCGTCGATACGCAGTGAGCCGCCATTGCCCCATTCGAGTCCGATACCGGCCGCATCGCCAGTAACAATGACCTGCCCTGCGGAAATCGCTGTGAGGTCGGTCATCTCGTGCAGTTCGGATTGCTCTCCGAGCAGATAGATCGATCCATGACTCTTGCCGATGGTCGCCACTTGTAATGGTTCGACATCGCTAACTTGCAGCGCATTGAACGACACAGCGACTGCCAGCAACACTGTTGCCGCAATCGCAAACTGTGTCATACGGCGACGCGTTCGACGTCGGCCTGTCACCGTTTGCCACTGCGCATACACTGCATCACGAACGATCTCTTCATCATCGCTCGGTGGCGCGGGTCGGGGCGCCGCGTGTTCGAGCAGCTCTTCAACTGCTTCATTCGTACGCATTGCACTTTCCTCGCCCGAATTGTTCATGATTGCACCAATCCTTCTGCCTGATCGTTCAGGGCTCCGTTCAAGGTGCTGTAAACATCGGCAAACGCGCGCTTCGCTCTTGCGAGCAACGATTGTGTCGCCTCCGTACCGATTTCCAGTCGTGCCGATATCTCTATCACCGAATGACCCTCAACGTATTTCCACTCCAGTACATTGCCGTATTTGGCGGGTAGCCGATCGAGCGCAACCTGAATCAGGCGCAATGCCTCGACTCGTTGGTAATGCCGCTCGGGGCTATCTTCAATGGGTGCCTGGAAGGAATCGACCGCAGCCTGTATCTCGGGAAGATCTTCGACCAGCACGATGTGGTCTCTGTATCGCCCCTGGCGGGTCAGCCAGTCGCTGATCTCGTTGCGACAAATCGCGCATAACCAGGTAAAAAGTGCCGACTCGGCACGAAAGGTATGCATTTTTCGGACAGCGCGGGTCAGCGTGATCTGCACAACCTCGCGCGCGCCCTCCGGATCGTCACTCAGTCGCACGATGGCGAATCGATAGAGTCTCGCGAAGTTGTCCTCAAAAAAGCGATCAAAGGCTCTTTGGTCACCCGCAAGTAACTGTTTTACAAGCCTTTTGTCGTCAAGATAAACCGGCATAGCGTCCATTCTCCCAGCACCTGCCCAATTAGACGGGCAGGCGCGGAAAAATCGGTCGCGTTTATTTTACGCCGGTCACCGGGAAACGGTTACACAGGCCCCGAAAACCGCATAGGGGCGGCGGACGGTATGTTTGTTGCCGCAAGTAAAGCGCAGCGAAGCGAGCCATGACGGCAGCAAATGTGCCGTCTGCTGGTTGTATTACCGCTTCATGGCCTCGAAGAACTGGGCGTTGGTCTTCGTATCCTGCATTTTGTTAAGTAGGAACTCGACGGCCGCCAGCTCGTCCATCGGATGCAGCACCTTGCGCAGCACCCACATCTTCTGCAGCTCCTCGGGAACCGTCAGCAGTTCTTCTTTTCGCGTACCGGAGCGATTGATATTGATCGCCGGGAATACGCGTTTCTCGGAAATGCGGCGATCCAGGTGGATCTCCATATTGCCGGTGCCCTTGAATTCCTCGTAGATGACTTCGTCCATCTTCGATCCCGTGTCGACAAGCGCCGTCGCGAGAATGGTCAGGCTGCCGCCTTCTTCGATGTTGCGTGCCGCGCCGAAGAATCTCTTGGGCCGGTGCAATGCGTTGGCATCCACACCGCCAGTGAGTACCTTGCCCGATGACGGAACAACGGTGTTATAAGCGCGTGCGAGACGTGTGATCGAGTCCAGGAGAATAACAACGTCGCGCTTATGCTCGACAAGACGCTTCGCTTTCTCGATTACCATCTCGGCGACCTGCACGTGACGACTTGCCGGTTCGTCAAAAGTCGACGAAACAACTTCACCGCGCACCGTGCGTTCCATCTCGGTGACTTCCTCGGGCCGCTCGTCGATGAGCAACACGATGAGATCCACGTCCGGGGAATTCGCACAGATTGCTGACGCCATGTTCTGCAGCAACATCGTCTTACCGGCTTTCGGTGG
The DNA here is from genome assembly GCA_029862045.1 of Gammaproteobacteria bacterium. GTDB lineage: Bacteria > Pseudomonadota > Gammaproteobacteria > Steroidobacterales > Woeseiaceae > UBA1847. The sequence goes on along the minus strand of JAOTYE010000025.1, from coordinate 14,651 downwards.
CGAGACGATCAGGCCGCGCTGGCCTTTGCCGATTGGTGCCACCAGGTCGATGATACGTGCCGTCAGATCCTCGGTGCTGCCATTGCCCTGTTCGAGCGGCAGGCGTTCGGTCGGGAACAGCGGCGTCAGATTCTCGAACAGAACCTTGGTACGCGCGTTCTCGGGCGAGTCGTGATTGATCTGCCCGACTTTAAGCAGGGCAAAATAACGTTCGCCATCCTTCGGCGGTCGAATCAGGCCTGAGACAGTGTCGCCGGTTCGCAGCGCGAAGCGCCGAATCTGGCTCGGACTGACGTATATGTCGTCCGGACCCGCCAGATAAGACCCGTCAGACGAACGCAGAAAGCCGAATCCGTCCTGCAGGATTTCAAGTACGCCGTCGCCGTATATGTCTTCGCCGTTTTTCGCATGCGCCTTGAGTATCGAAAATATGATCTCCTGCTTGCGGTGGCGTGCAAGATCATCGAGTCCGAGCGTTTGACCCAGCTCGACCAGGTCAGCGGCCGGCCGGCTCTTGAGCTCGGTCAGGTTCATGATGTTTTTGCTCTGTTCGAGCTGTTCGGGCGAAATTACCTCGAGATTGCCATCGTCATCCGGATAGTCGCCTTGCGGCGACCGGCGACGGCGGCGTCGATTCGGGTTGCCCTTACTTTTGTTGCCTGACTTTTGCGGTCGGCTTTTCGTTTGATTACCCAAGTACCCTCTCACAGATTAGTGTCCAGGAATTCGATTAGTTGCGATTTTGACATCGCACCGAGTTTTTGTGCCTGCACGGCACCATCTTTAAATAACATAAGCGTCGGAATGCTGCGTATGCCGAACTTCTGTGCTGTGTTCGGGCTCTCATCGACGTTCAATTTGACGACGGACATTTTGTCGGCGTACTCGCTGGCCGCTTCATCGAGAATCGGGGCGATCATTTTGCAGGGACCACACCACTCGGCCCAGAAATCGACCAGGGCGGGCTTGTCAGAATTAAGTACATCAGCCTCAAAATCACCGTCATTGGTGTGCACGATATTGTCGCTCACCGGCTACTTCCTCCACATTTGCATGGTCTGTTTGGATGCTGGTCTGCCCGTTGCCGCTGCTGGCGGAGAACGAACACTATAAAATGGATGACGCTGCCCGATACTTCAGGCAATATGTCGCAGCTTTGTTGCCGACTAATTCCGGCTTCTTTGATGAATCGATGATTGCGAAACTGGCAGGTGCGACGATTGTCGCGTCGGTATTGAACCAATTTGAACGCGTCACGAGGCATTTTGCAAGCTTTTAATGCACTTTTTGTGGCCCCCGAATCATGGCAGATAACCATCTGAGCGACCTCAGATTTGACTCCCTTACGCTGCAGGACAGTGTGCGGGCGGGCATCCGTGATGCCGGTTTTGAGTTTTGTACGCCGATTCAGGCCAGTACTCTGCCAATTGCGCTCGAGCCTCGTGATGTTGCGGGCCAGGCACAGACCGGCACCGGCAAGACGGCCGCATTCCTGGTCGCCACGTTTGAGAAAATGCTGGCCTCAGAACCGGCCGCAGATCAGAAGAAACAACCGCGGGCCTTTATGCTGGCGCCGACCCGTGAACTCGCGGTGCAGATAGCAAACGATGCCGAGCAACTTGGCAAACATACCGGTTTCAAGATCGGCGTCGCGTTTGGCGGTACCGACTACGAGAAACAGCGGCGCACGATTGGGGACGGTATCGACATCCTGATCGGTACACCGGGTCGCATTATCGACTACTTCAAGCAGGGCGTTTTCAAGCTCGACCAGGTGGAAGTCGCAGTGCTCGATGAAGCGGATCGCATGTTCGATCTTGGCTTCATCAAGGACATTCGCTATTTGTTGCGCAAGCTGCCGCCGCCCGACAAGCGATTGAACATGCTGTTTTCGGCAACGCTGTCACAGCGTGTCATGGAACTCGCCTACGAGCACATGAATGAGCCCGAACTCGTTCGTATCGAGCCTGACAAAATAACCGCCGACCGCGTACGCCAGGCGATCTTCTTTCCGTCGAACGAGGAGAAAATGCCGCTACTTGTGGGCTTGATTCGCGAAATGGGTGCCGGGCGAATCATGGTTTTCGTCAACATGAAGCGCCAGGCGGAACGCGTCGAAGCATATCTCGAAGCCAATGGCGTGCATGCCAAAGCCATATCAGGCGACGTACCACAGAAGAAACGCTTGCGCATGCTGATGCAATTCCAAAGCGGCGAACTTCAGGTTCTGATCGGCACCGACGTCGCATCGCGCGGATTGCACATTCCCGACGTGCTGTACGTGATCAACTACGATCTGCCGCAGGACTCCGAGGACTACGTGCATCGCATCGGTCGCACGGCCCGTGCGGGCGCGGCAGGCGATGCGATCAGTTTTGGTTGCGAGACGTATGCGGCGTCGTTACCCGACATCGAAAACTTCATCGGGCACAAGATTCCGGTCGCAAAATACGACCTGGCATTGCTGCCGGAGCTGATCAAGCCCAAACCGAAACCCAGGAGCCAGTCCGGACCGCGGAACAGGCAAGGCGGGAATAAGAGCGGGTCGCGGCGGCGACCACCGCGGAGATCATAGAAAGCGGCGGGCCGGGCATTGCCCATCTGCATGGCTCGCTGCGCTGCGCTTTACTTCCGATGAACAACGCCCGGCCCGCCACCATCTGTTAACAACTCGGCAACTCCCTCAACAGCGGCGAATTCCGGACTCCCTCGCATCGGTTCGGATGTGTCAGGACGCGTTATGGTCACGAGCATGTCGATGCCGTATGCGTCAGCACTGCGCAAGACCGGCTCAGTGTCGTCGACAAACACCGTCGATTTCGGCTCAAAGCCCTCCTTCTCCTGCAATATTTTCCAAAATTCCTGGCGTTCTTTGGCAAAACCGAGCGTGTGCGCGCTGTAAATACCGTCAAAAAAGCCGGAAAAACCCGTCGTCTCTTCCTTGAGCGTAAGCGTGTCGGGGTGCGAATTGGTGACCAGCAGAACCTTGATGTCCATATCGCGGACGCGCTCCAGAAATGCCCTTGCCCCGGGCAAGTAGTCGATGCGCTGATGCACATCGTGGTGCAGTTGCAGAACGTCAAAACCGAGCCGCTCGCTCCAGTGATCGAGGCAATACCATTCCAGATCACCTTGTATGGCTGCATACTTCGCGAACAGCCGGTCTCGCGCCGTCTCGTAAGCAAGGCCATTATGGATGGCGTATCGCTCCGGGACTAGCTGCTTCCAGACATAGTTGTCGAATGCGAGATCGAGAATCGTGCCATCCATATCGAGCATTAGCGTCTCGCAACGATCGATGGCTGTTTTGGGATCGAATGTCACTGCTTTATACTGCGCGCCCTGTTTGCACGTCCGGAAATCCCCATGAACCTCAAGGAACTGATTGAACCTGTCGTTGCCCTCGCCGTCGTTGCTGGCCGGGCGATCCTCGAAGTCTACGCCACCGATTTCGACGTTCAAAGCAAAGTCGACGAGTCGCCGCTGACACAGGCGGACCTCGCCTCGCACCGGTGTATCGTCGCGGGACTCGAAGAGCTGACGCCGGACATCCCGATTATCTCCGAGGAAGAGGGTCTGCCGCCTTTTGAAGAGCGCGGCCAATGGCAACGATACTGGCTGATTGACCCGCTCGACGGTACCAAGGAATTCGTCAATCGCAACGGTGAGTTCACAGTCAACATCGCGCTCATTGAATCGAACCGACCCGTATTTGGTGTCGTGCACGTTCCTGTTCAGGACAGGACCTACACTGGCTGCGAGGGCCATGGCGCTGAGCTGCGTGACAGCGGTTCGCGTACAGCGATTCGCGTTGCCGAGTCCAGTGGCCATCCTGTTCGCATTGTCGGCAGCCGTTCCCACCGAGGCTCGAGTCTCGACGCATTTCTTGAGAAGGTCGGCGAATCGGATATGCTCGCAATGGGTAGCTCATTGAAATTCTGTGTCGTCGCCGAAGGGCGCGCTGACATCTACCCGCGCCTTGGCCCGACCTCTGAGTGGGACACTGCCGCAGCCCAAAGCGTCGTCGAACAGGCGGGCGGAAAAGTCCTCGAGCTTGACGGTAAGCCACTGTCTTATAACGCTAAATCCGATATTCTGAACCCCTGGTTTGTCGTTATCGGCCCGCGCGATCATGACTGGCTGGAACTGCTTGCAAGCGACGCGTAGCATGGGTAGCAATGACCGACAAAGTCGATACTGAGTCCTTCAAGAACCTCGAGAGACTACGCGAATTGCGCGTCAGTCACCGTGACCTCGACTACCTGATCGATCGACTGCAACACGACCCGATGGTCGATCAGTTGCGAATTCGCCGCCTGAAAAAACGCAAACTGTTGATCAAAGATATGATCGCTTCGCTCGAAAGCGAGTTGATTCCAGATTTGGACGCTTGAGCGGCGCGCGCCCTGGACGGTGTTCATATTCATGGCTCGCTGCGCTGCGCTTTACTTCACATGAACACCGTCCAGACCACACGCCTCACTTGGGCCCAATGTGTGTGTCACCTCGCTGTCTCGCTAGTTCGACCTGGCGTTGGCGTTCCTGCAGTCGTGCTTCTCTGTCTTCGTCGAGGTCGTTGATGCAGTTCGGACAGGAGACGCCTTCGCGGTAATCAGGTGAGGCCAGGTCCTTTGTGCTCAGCGGTCGGCGGCAAGCATGGCATTGGACGTAACCGCCTTCGGCCAGATCACGATCCACAGCGACGCGGGTATCGAAGACAAAGCACTCGCCGTTCCAGCGATTGTGCTCGGGTGGCATGTCCTCGAGATACTTCAGAATACCGCCCTGCAAGTGGTACACCTCCTCGAAACCCAGCTCGAGCATCAACGCCGTCGCTTTCTCGCAGCGGATGCCCCCGGTGCAGAACATCGCAAGCGGCCGGTCCTTCGATGTCTCTGCAAGTTCTTTCGCGAACTCCGGGAATTGCCGAAAACTGTCGGTTTGCGGATCCAGCGCACGCGGGAAGGTGCCGACCTCCACTTCGTAGTGATTGCGAGTGTCGATGACAACGACATCCGGGTCCGCAAGCAGTGCATTCCACTGCTCCGGCGGCACGTACGTGCCAGTCCTCTCGTGCGGCAGAATGTCGGGGCGGCCCAACGTGACGATTTCCTTCTTGAGACGCACCCGCATCCGCCTGAAGGGTGCCTCGACGGCCTCGGTCCAGCGGCCCTCGATCGCATCGCGCAACGACAGTCTGCGTTCGATCCAGGCCAAAACAGCCCGGATCGAGTCCTCAGGTCCAGCGATCGTCGCGTTAAATCCTTCCGCAGCGACCAGAATGGTTCCAAGCAGGTCCTGCGCATCGCAGATTGTCTGCAAATCGTCTCCAAATTCCTCTGGCCCGGCCAGATCGAGGAAACGGTAGAACGAAACAACCTTCATACGTTGACCTGATCCTCGGCAACGGCCAACGACAGAATGCTGTGGCGAATTTCTTCGCCGAGCACTAATCGCGCGTCCGCACCTATGCCTACGACATCTTCGTCGAAATCAAGCAACCCGTTGCCGTTGCGTCGCAACACTTCCTGCTCCTGCAGCTTGCGAATGAAATCGTGAAACAGCGTTTTGTTGAAGAAGTCAGGCGAATGCAACCCGTAAATCATCGACAATCGCTCGGCGCTCAACTCGCACATGCGCTCGAGCCGCACGCGCGACAGTGTTCCAGACCCGTGTTGCACGAGAATCGCGATCACGAGATAGAATCGTTGCAACATAGGTACCATTGCCTGGCCGAGCATCATGAGTTGATACGCTTGCGCCGAACCATCTGGCGGCCGCTCAAGCAGCGACTTGCGCTTGCCGCGCATCAGTAGCCCATGATCGACAAGTGTCTCGATGGCCGTCGTGGTGACATCGTCGACTTCATCGTCATCCCACTGCAGAAACAACTCTTTCTGCATAAACGGGTATATCAGCCTGATCAAGCGCTGCAGTTCGGCGTGTTCGAGCTGCCGGCCCTGGATGAAACAACAGGCAACCGATGCGGGCACCGCAAGCAAATGCAATATGTTGTTACGAAAATACGTCATGAGCACGGCCGTACTCTCGGTCATGTGTATGACGTCACCCATCGGGTGCGTCGTACGGCTGATGACATCGAGCTTCTCGCCGTGAGCGATAATTTCCTCGGTATTCATGTCCGGCAAAGTCATCGAGTCTGAGAAACGAAATTGTCCGAGCAGTTCCAGACTCAACTGCAACTGTGACTTCAGCTCCTCGGCACCGATCTTCTGTCGCGGTGTGGCAAGCAATACGTAGGCGAGCAGGCTGATGGGTGTCACAGCCGCTGCCGAGTTGACGCCACGCATGATATCCCGTCCGAGCCTGTCAACGACTTCGTTCAGCCACGCCGGGCGCTCGCTATCGCCGCCCGAGGATTGTCGCCAGTCGGGACGGATATTGTCGAGCAGCGCGTCAAGCTCGATGGGCTCACCGATATTCACATACACGCGACCGAAATTCTCGCGCAACGACTTCACGGAACGAATCAATCCAAAGAGTGATTCCTTCTGTTTTTCAGCACCGCCGAGTTCGCTGATGAAGGAGCCTCCCTCGATGAGTTTTTCATAGCCAAAATAGATCGGCACAAACACAATCGGGCGCTTCGGATCCTGTACGTAGGAATTCACGGTCATCGCCAGCAAGCCGCCCTTGGGTCTAAGCAAGCGTCCGGTGCGGCTGCGACCGCCCTCGACGAAGTACTCGATCGAATAGCCGCGCGCGAGAATCTGGTACAGATACGCATCAAATACCGTGGCATACAGGCGGTTGCCCTTAAAGCTGCGCCGCAGGAAGAACGCGCCGCCCCGACGCAGGATCGGTCCGACGAATGGCATGTTGAGGTTAATGCCGGCCGCGATGTGTGGGACCTGCAACCCCTCCTCGTAGCAGATGTAGCTCAACAACAGGTAGTCGAAGTGACTCCGATGGCACGGCGCGTAGACAATGACCTTTTCCTTCGCAACATCACGCAAGCGCTCGATATGTGTGAGCTCGATGCCATCGTAGATCCGGTTCCATAGCCATCTCAGAAAGCGAAGAATGACCCGAATCGTCGGGTAGGAAATATCCGCCGCAATCTCCTGAACATACTCGTGCACTTTGCGTTCCGCCGCTTCACGCTTCTCCGGGTCATCCCCGGCCTCAGCTGCGATGGCACGCCTAACACCTGGAGCGAGCAGGATCTGCCTGGACATCGTTCGCCGATGCGAGAGGTCCGGCCCGACAGTCGCTGCACGGCGCTGGCGAAAATGTACGCGCAGAATTCGGGAAACCTTGCGAAACGCAATCCGCGATTCGAGGCCACTTTGAACGATTGAACTCAGTGCCAGTACATGACTGAACCGCAACAGTGTGTTGCGTCCATGCAAAACCGTCGCGAAGAACTTCCGGGTCCGCCCGGCGACGTCCCAGTTCTCGGCGAACAATAGTTTGAGAAGCGACCGCTCCTTGTCGGGCGAGCGCCCCCAGTAGATTGCGACCGGGATCAACAGCAGGTCTTCACTGTTATTCTCAGCCGCATCAACAAGGCTGCGCAATAGTATCGATCCGGTCGTTGACGGACGGCGAAATATGAAACCGCGCGATGGTCGCAGCACGACGAAGCGGCGCGAAAAACGTTCACCGCAGAATTCAAAAGACTCGTTAGGGGATGGCAGTCCATGCCGCGCGCAGGCACGCTCGAGCGCGAGCAGATCGGCCAGACCACCTGTTTCCAGTACATAGCAGACGGCCGCACTGTCACTAGTGATCAGTTCAGCCGGCGATTCCGGTTGAATCGCCGGCCGTGCCCATACGGCGAACAGCTTTCCCGCCAGCCAATAGAGTGGCCGGAACATGAACCGCGCAATATTCATGGCGAACTAGTCTACCGGTAGGTCTGTGGGCCCTATCGCGACTGCAGCCGCGACTACAGGCTAGTTCCCCATCGCGTCTTCGAGCGCTTCGTCAACTTCTTCTTTCTTCTCCATCAGCGTGTCTTCGACGTCCCCAGCCTTGTCCATCGCGTCCTTCATGCCCTCTTCAGCCATATCACCGGCTTTTTCGGCCATGTCACCGGCTGTGTCAGCGACATCTCCCGCCATATCGCCAGCGTCGTCAACGACGTCCTCAACGGTCTCTTCAACCGCCTCAGTAGCGGCATCCAGCTTCTCACCGGCCGTTTCGTCCGAAGAGCCGCCGCATCCTGCGAATGCCAAAGCCACCAATATCAGTAAATATCTCATGCTGTACCTCCCATTTTTTGCATCACTTTCTTAGTTGTTCGATGAATCGTTTCAAATAATAATTTATCTCATCGATGTTGAATGTCAGTCGATGATCGCCATCGACAACATGTAGTGTAGCCCCGCACGAGCCAGCGAAGCGAATGCTGTTTTCAACCGGAACAATATCATCATGCCAACCGTGCACAATGCAAATTGGGAGATCCGGGGGGTTCGGCGTAACTTCCTCATATCCTTGCATAAAATAGGCCGGAGCCAGCACAAATAGTCCCGCTGCATGCAAACGATCCGCTGCCGCGGTCGCGACATGTCCGCCCATGCTCGATCCAACGAGAATCAGGGAATCGTCGACATCGCGGCACTCGCGCAGCAGTTTTTGCACGCGCTCCGCTGGATCCGAGATGCCCTGATAGTCAATGCTGTCTACCTCACAGCCCAACTCCTTCGCGACCTCGGCCATCGCCCGGATCTTTGTGCCCCACGGGCCGCTTTCCTGGCCATGCGAGAAAATCACCGTCGTCATACTAGTATTCCATCGCCTGCTTCGCAGAGTTCTTCGATGTGTCGCGCCAGTAGCCAGCCGCGATCCTGGCCCCATACGACAAAATCACCCAAGCGCATCGTCGGTACGCCCCAGCATCCTGAGTCCATCATCGACTCGCGGTTTGCATCAACAATCGGCCGCCATGCATCGTCCTGCATCGCGGCCACGACATCGGGCCAGAATAGTCCGGTGCGGCCCGTTACTTTGCGCATACCCTTGTCCGTTGCCACATCGACACCGCGTGCCCAAATCGCCTCACCCGCGTTGAGCAGGAAGTCACGTTCGCGTTTTTCGCCCTGCGCGTAGAAAAATACGGCGAGGCATCGCTCCACGCCTTTGCCTATCGGATCGGCGAACTTACCGTACGGAATATTCATCCGTTGTGCCTCACGACTTGTGTCGTTGGCGAAGTAAATCAGCTTCGATTTCGGAACTTGCAGGCCTCGCATGACCATCGGCAATACGGGACGCACGTTCACTCGCAGTCCAAACGCATCGGCGATTGCAAACACGCGGCCCAGAGACAGGTAGGAGTATGGGCTGCGAAACGAGTAAAAGAACTCGAGTGGCGGCAGATCTTTTGCAGTGCTCGGCGGCGCGATCGGCAATGTCATCTGCATCACCTGGCGAATTGACGCAAGCTTGCCGAGCGACGCCGACTCACGCCGGGCACCGAGCCCATCGAGCCTTGCCACCAGGTAATGCAGCCGGTCGACGCCCCAGTACCATTCGCCTTCGTAGTGCAAGGTCGCACAGTTGTAATGCCCCAGCTCGATTAGTCGCTGCCGATTCTCGGCGAGCAGCCGATCACCCTCGCCCGATAGCTCCGCGCCACTAACACGCCTTGCGACACCTTCGGAATCACCCCGCCAGTAGAGTGACATTGACACCAACAATTCGTCGTCAAAGTCCGGGTTATTTCTATTGGCGGCCAGCGCATCGATCAACGCGCGCCGATGCTCGACAGGCGGCGCCCGCCCTTTATCTAGAAACGGCACGCCGAGTTCGGCGGCGAGCCGCGCACAGTCTCGCTCCGCATACACGGCGAGCATATCGGCGTATGGTCGGTGCGCCTCGTCACTGTGCGCCTGTGTGAGAAAGTAACGTAACTCTACGTCGTAGTTTTCGGCGAGGCTCGGCAGATATTGCGCAAGTAAATAGGAGTACGGGTCATCGAGCTCGAGAAACACGGAGATGGTGTGTGGCCGACGCGAGAGTTTGCGGCGCTTCTCGGCAAACGATCGCTTTGCCGACTGTGTTTTTTCACTGACCAGCAGTTTGACGAGCTGCGAGCGTAGCTTGCTGCGAATACTCACTCTTCATCCCATGCCGATGATGGTTTCCACAACAACTCGTCCAAATCGGGTTGCCAGCGGTACTTTCGCATATCGACGCGCCCCGCGATGACCGCGACGTCCTCCATCATAAGTCGTTTGCATTGCTCTTGATACGGTCGGCTGTCCTTGTCGAACGCGATCTTCCCTGACATTTGTAGCACCCGATGCCATGGTACGTCGTGCCCGTCGGGCAGCTGCCGCAGGGCATAGCCAACCTGTCGTGCGCCGCGTGCAATGCCTGCGATCTCGGCGACCTGGCCGTAACTCGCGACCGTGCCTTTCGGGATATCGCGAATCGTGTCCCATATTCGGTGCATGCGAGCAATGCGATCCAAAAGCGATTCCTCAACCCAGCCCGAGACGCGCCTGAATCTCGCGCTTCGCATCGTGCAGAACGGTGTCGCGATCGAGACTGTCGAGAATTTGCTTGACGACATGTTTGGGGCCACCCTCGCCCCAGGACTTGCCCTCGCCAAGGTATTTTGCAGCGACCTGACCGACGACATAGGTGCTGTAGTAGGCGATCGCGCCCTGTGCACCGGCTGTGACGATCGTCGACAGCCCGGCCGTACCGACCTTGAGTGCGCTGGACACAAAGTGCAACGCCCACACGGTTCCCATTAACGCCGCCGCTTCGGCGACGATCACTTTGACCAGCGAGCCGGCTTCCCTGCGGCTAAGCGGTAAGTCATAGACACGTGACAGGTGAATGACCATGCCAACATCAATGAACGCGGCTGCGAACAGGTCCGCGACAGGCACCGGATTGAATGCGACAGCGATACCTTTACCAACGCAATACGTACGCACCAGTTTTTCGCCGAGTTCGCTTCGTGCCGCCAGAATTCGACGGCCAACCTGGTCGCTAAGGTCGGAGGCGAACAGGCTTGCATTCAGGGCCGCCAGGGTTTTTCCTTCGGCATCCAGAATATCCCAAAGCTTGAGCCGCAAAGCCTCAACATCGGGTTCACGTTGCCGCTCGCTTTCGATTTCGTCGCCATTTGCATCAACTTCAATCACGACCTGCGGCCGCGGTTGTGCTGTCACAGCGACAACATGATCCGCGTCGACGATGCCTTTGGTCTTCGCACGTATCGATCCAAGCAAGGAAGCTTGTTCATCACTCGTAAACAGATCGATTTTGTTGAGCGCCACGAGAACCGGACGACCTTGTGTAAGTACGGTACGCAGTGCGAGCAGCTCGGTTTCGGTGATGTCTCCGTCGAGAACGAAGATGACAAGATCGGAACGGCCAGCAACTTCGCGAGCCATGGCCTCGCGTTTTTCTCCGCCAGCTTCATCAAGACCTGGCGTATCGATCAGGAATACACCGCCCGCCTCGACCTCATCCCAGGCCTGCATCGACGACTGCCGTGTTTCACCGTGTAGCGGACTCACTGAGAATGCTTCGCCGCCGACGAGAGCATTAAGCAACGACGACTTGCCTGTGCTGACACGACCAAACGCGGCCAGGTGAAGATAACCATGCTCGAGCTTATCGAGCATGGCTTGCACGGCATCATAATCGTGTGCCAATGCGTCGCGCACACCCGCAGGAAGACGCGCATCGTCGATGAGCTCCCGCAGGCTTTCGCGCGCAAGCGCAAGGTGGTCTGAGCCGATGTCTTGTCCGGCCTCAGCTGCCGCCTGTTTTTTGCTCCAGGGCCATTTTGGCAACGCGGCGTACGCCCGCTTCAATATGTTCACTGATGCCTTCCTCAAATTCTTTCGCGGCAACGTCAGGCACAAATTCTCCATGACGGGACAGTGTCAGGACCAGGCTACGACCAAGCGCATCGAAAATCAGCCCATAGGCAACGGCGTGCACGAGGCCGCCGGCGACGGTACCGATGCCCGGAAATGCCTTAAGGCCATTGCCTGCGACCGCGAGAGACAGCGGCAACGCTCGTCCCACCCGGCTTTGACTCAGATTCAGAAACTCCTCGATATCAAGGTCTCGCGGGGCCGCACCATAGAGCTTGCACAGTTCCTGTGTCATCGCCGTGCCGATATAGCCTTGAATCAGCACATCGGTACCCGGGCTTACAGCGGCCAGAGCGCCCAGGACTGCCTTGCGCGTCGCATTGCGGATGATCTGTTCCGATCGCTGCAATCGATATTCAGCTTCGGCCTCCGCCAGCTTGTCGGCCGCGAGCCGAAAGACGGCGCGATCTCGTTGTTCATCAATCGAGTCGAGGGCCTCCTCGAGCAAGCGGTTTATTGCGACGACGAGTACGCCGACATCGGCCGGGCGTTGCCGCCGAACAACGTCCTCCGAGCCATCAGCACCCCGCTCGACGACGTCTACTTCACCACCTGCAGAAACTGCGACAACCCGATCCCGTTCGACAGTGCCGCCCAAAGAGTCAAGATGCTCGAGCAGCCGTTGTATCAGTGCGGCCTGTTCTTCGACGTCGAAGCGATCGGACTTGTTCATGACCAGAACGAGAGGTTTGCCACACGCCAGGAGCGCCTCAACGGCGAGCGACTCCTGTCTCGCCAGATCACCATCGGTTACGAACAACACAACGTGTGCGCGCTGCGCCTCTTGCAGGGCCTGCTCATCAAAACCGGCGTCGTGACCACCCGTGCCCGGAACGTCGGTCAGCAAGATCTGGTGACCCAGATCGTTGCGCCACCGATAGTGTTGAATATCAGTCGTCGAACCGCCGACGACATCGACAGTGACGTCGGCAGCCGGAACCAGCGCCCTTATCAGCGAGCTCTTGCCCGTGCTAACTTCACCGAAGAAACACAGGTGAATTGCGCCAGCTCGCTGTCTCGCCGCCAGCTCCTGTAGCTCGGCCTGCGCTTCACTAACATTGACGCCGGCGGCCTCGGCCTCGCGCAGACGTTGTTTGATGTCGTTCTGTGACAGTTTGTCAGGTACTGCCCTCTTCGCTGCGGGAATCTTGCGGCGCACGACGAGACGCCAGACCAGCTCGATAGCAGTGACAAGCAGCGCCACCATGACGGCCACGTAGCCATAGAGCAGCACTTTCGGTCCGTCGACGAGCCGGTCCCAGACATTCAGGGCTGATTCGGTCAGAAACAGCATCGCGCCGATCGCCACGATGAAGACGAGCAGGATCAACAGCGCAATGACGATGCGGATAAAGCGATCGAGTTTCATTTCCGATCAGACTGCCGGAAACGGAATCGAATAGGAAGGTTGCGGGAGGCTGATTTGCACTATTGCGACAGACGCCACGCGGATTCACCTCAAACAGGTCAATCCGCACGATTAGGCCATCGCTGAGACTGCGAATGTCCGCTATCAGGCGGCGAGGTACGTCGTCAGCTTGGGAAGCTGATGTTCTACCATTGAACTACACCCGCAAATCAGGGAGTTACGTCTCACTCAGGTCTGGCTGAGCATAAAAGTGAGAGTACGGTAATTCTAAGCGATTCTGCAGCGATTCGAGAAGCTCTTTACCGTTCGGATGCGGACTACGCGACGATAGCGTCGCGGCCGAGATAGACCTTCAATCCAGCATCAACAGAATCCGGGCGTTAATTCCCGAGCTGTCCCCTTGCAGGTTTCCGCGGTCCAGCGAGATGTGACGATAGTTCAAGCCTAAATGAGCGCTTCTCGTGAACCACCAGTTCACACCGAGTGACCAGATGTCCATCTCGCCACCATCCAGCGTTCCGTCGGTCAGGTCGGTGTTCGAGTAACGAAATGCGAGTTCAACCGTGCCCCACCCGCCCTGGTTTACCGGCCTGGCCACGGGCAGCGGGTCGAATACACCACTGCGCTTGCGATAGGCACGCGACTCGCCGGTGACAGCCCAGGAACCGGTGACATGATAGCCGCTGAAGAAGGGGTTACCCGTTTGCGGCGAGTTGACATCGGTCCCGACGTACTCGAAGCCAAGCCAGTACGGCCCATTGCGCCAGTAGGCCTCCAGGCTATAGGTCATCTGATCGTCCGCTGAAATTATCCCGGTATCGACGTAACGCGGCGCACTGTTGAATTCCGGTGTTCTTCTTACCTGGACCGGCTGCTTCAAATCCGAGTACCGCAAGCCGAGACCAACGTGGAACAGGTTACTCTCGTTCTGAAAAACCGCGGGCGCCCAGGTCGTACGACCCACAAACACGTTCGCGGTGTCACTGAATGACTCGCCCGAGTCGATCCAGTTGTTAAATGCGCCGACGGCCCAGCTGACGTTATCCGAGGCCGCTGCCCCGGAGAGAACGACGCCGTGGTTGCGCGACGGGAGCAGCGCATCGATGAAGGCGCCCCGCTCCTGCATGGGCAGGTACGCGAGACCCATCAATCGCTCCATTGAGATGGGCTCCTTCTGCTTGCCGACGCTCAAGGTCAGATCGGCTGGCATTGGAATGTCCAGCCGGTAGTCGCCGAAAGAAAATTCTTCATCGGTATCGACATCGAATCCCTTGTCGTACGCATGGGTCATCGCAAACACCGTGTAACGCCACGGTCGCTTGAAATTGAGTGTGCCGACCACACCGAAGCGTGCAGCACGAATCTGACCCCCTTCGAAATCCGAGAGATCCTGCACCTGGCCCTCGCTG
>JAOTYE010000024.1 GCA_029862045.1 Gammaproteobacteria bacterium | reverse complement strand
CTCGCTCGGCCATCGTCGGCCTCTTGAATCTCTTACCTGATTTGGCGCCCATTTTGGAATTACGCTCTGTTGGCTAATGTGGATCGCACATTCTATGCTGCAACCGGTATTGCATCCAGCGCTTCGAGAATAACTTCGACTCCGGCCTCATCACGATGGGCGTGCTCGCTGATATGCCGCCGCCAGGCGCGCGCACCCGGTTGTCCGGCAAACAGGCCGACAAGGTGGCGCGCAATTCGACCCAGCCGCTCACCCTCGCCAAGCTGGCCTTCTATATAAGGAATCAATTGTGCAACGATCGTGTGCCGGTCTGGCATCGCCCACTGTGGCCGCAAGTGATGCTCCAGCTCGGCGAGAAAATACGGCTGATGGTAGGCCTGACGGCCGATCATAACGCCATCGACATGCTCGAGGAGCTGATCGACCTGGTCGATTCGTGTTACGCCGCCGTTCAAAACGATCTCCAGCTCGGGATACGCTTGCTTGAGCCTGAACACGCGGTCGTAATTCAATGGCGGCACGGTACGGTTCTGCTTCGGGCTCAGGCCATCGAGGATCGCGATCCTTGCGTGGACGACAAATTTGCGACAGCCGGCCTTCGCGAGCGCGTCGACAAACTGCAGCAGAAACTCATCGCTATCGCGATCATCGATACCGATCCGCGTCTTCACGGTAACCGGCACATCGATATCCGCCTGCATGGCACGAAAACAATCGGCAACAGTTTGCGGGTGCGCCATCAGGCACGCGCCAAACTGGCCGCTTTGCACGCGGTCGCTCGGGCAGCCGACGTTGATGTTGATTTCATCATAGCCCGCACTGGCCGCGCGCCGTGCTGCATCCGCCATCAGAAGCGGACTACTGCCTCCGACTTGCGCGGCGATCGGGTGTTCCGAATCATCATAGCGCAGCAGTTTGCCGGCATCGCCGTGGTGAATAGCAGCAGCCGTGATCATTTCCGTGTACAGCAAGGCAGTGGGACTCAGAAGCCTCATGAAATAGCGACAATGGCGGTCGGTCCAGTCCATCATCGGGGCGACCGCTATGCTTGAACCGTTTCTTGGATTTCTCATCTCGGCATCGCTGACAATCTCGCCCTTGTCGACGGCTCACGCCCCAGCCTTCCCGCGCCCAAGAACATGAGCAATGCACAAAATGCCGAGGCGATAGAATTTTCTATTGGAATTAGACGCCTGCTTTCGAAATTTGGATAGACCGCTGCAATTCTCTACGCAGGAGCGACGCTATCAGAGTCCGTGCGGCTTTGTAAATCCTGCTAGTCTTTTGCGAAGGTAACGCGATCCCGGCCGTCGTCTTTGCTCTTGTAGAGCGCCTTATCTGCTCTTTCAATCAGCTGTTCCGTGGAAATGGCATCGCCCTTGTCGCGCATTGCGATACCGACACTTATCGTCGTCTCAACGGCTGATTCCCGGGTGCGAATCGGCATTTCGCGAATGCCCGAACATATTCGATTAGCGATCGTAAAACATGACCTTGCATCCACATCGCGAACGATGATCATGAACTCCTCGCCACCGTAGCGGCAAACGACGTCTTGTGGCCGCACCGCAGCGACGATTGTGCTCGCCACTTTGCGCAGGACCTCATCACCAACCGGGTGGCCAAACCGGTCATTAACACTCTTGAAATCATCGATGTCAGCCAGACAGAGCCCCAGTGTATGGTCATATTTGGCCGCTTCCTGCATCGCTGCATTCAGCAGATCCGTCCCACCGCGCCGGTTCCATAACCGTGTAAGCGGATCAAACATGGCCTGCCGGCGAGATTCACCGAGCTTTGCAACTAGTGCGGTTTGGGCGTTATTGAGCTCCGCGGAAAAGAGCTCGGTCTGTGCCATCTCGCCAAGGTCCGCGAGCGCAATACCGAATTCTGCATCCGTCTTTCTTGGCTTGACGTCCATCACACAAAAGCTACCGATCGTAGTTCCGTCCACGTCCTTCAGCGGATATCCGGCATAAAAGCGAAACTTCGGGCCATTGCAGACGAGCGGATTACTCATCAGGTAGAGGTCATTTAACGTGTCCTCAATGATAATTGACTCACCATTTTTTATTACTTCGGCGCAGAGGCTCTTTGACATCGGCAATTCAGTGACCGGCCAGCCCGTGACGGATTTGAACCACTGTCGATTTTTCTGCACGATCGTAATCGCAGCTACTGGTACAGCGAGAGCCCGGCCCGCCAGACGGGTAATACGTTCGAAGCGCTCCTCGAGTGGCGTGTAGAAAGGATCGAGTGAGTGCAGTGATGCAAGCCTGAGCGTTGCTGTGCTCGCTATATCACTGCTAAGCGGTATCGCTTCTTCACTCATGAGAGTACCTTGGTTCCGGGCAGAAACGGACTGGAAGTGAATCGGTGCGTTGCTAATGCAGACTGCCGCATTCTTGAGTAGTCAGTAATTGAAAACAATTAGTAATCGAATGGAAACAATCGTGAAACGTCGCCCTCCGTCACCATTTTCCGACCATTGCGCGTAATCGCAGCATTGCCTGTCCGTGGATCTGACAGACTCTTGATTCCGTGACTTCGAGTACCTCGCCGATCTCCTTTAGATTCAATTCACGCTCGTAATACAGGGACAATACGAGGTTCTCCCGTTCAGGAAGCCCGTCAATCGCTTCGGCGAGTTTCTCGCGAAACTGTGAACGATAGACCTCCTGGTCCGGCATCGACGTAGTCGAAGCAGGTGGACCCCGGTGCCAAAATGGTTCTTCGAGGGTTTCCTCTAAACTAAACAGGCGGCTGCACGTGCTGTCAGTCAGGATCTTGTGGTACTCGTCGAGCGAGATGCCCAGCCGTGCCGCAATTTCGCCGGACTTCGCGTGACGCCCGGTCTCGGATTCGATCGAACTGATCGCGTCCGCGACTTTGCGGTATTTGTGGTGCACGGAGCGCGGCGTCCAGTCATGCTTGCGGATGTCGTCCAGCATCGAGCCACGGATCCGAATGCCTGCATAGGTTGCAAAACAGGCCCCGCGTGACGGATCGAAATTGCTCGCCGCCTCGAGAAGCCCGACCATACCCGACTGCATGAGATCGTCGATATCCACGGTCGAGGGCAGGCGCGCCGCAAGATGCCTTGCTATGCGCGTGACCAGATCGACGTGCAGCACTATCAATTGTTCGTTCGAATAGCCGGTATCGGTCGCAACACTGCTGTCGGTATTGACGCTACCGTAAGTGTTCATGCGACATTACCTCTCGAGGTCTGCTTAGCACGCAGCAACATGTCAACGTTCACGGGCCTGCGGCTCATAAGTCCCTTCAGTTTCGCGCTTTGTGAGTTCCTACTCATTGACCACACTCGATATCTGGTTTTACGGCTCCAAGCATAGTCGTGCCGCAAGACCGGGTTCGTGATTCAGGTCACAAATATCCACATACTTAACTTAATGATGTCCGGCGGCTTCAGCGCCTGTACCTATGTGCCGAGTGCCTGAGATTCCATCGCGTCAGGCTATGCGCCGCGCGCAGAGCATCGCTCTTGCCGCCGTCAGCGGCGAATTGAATGTAACGATGGCCCGCAAGGCATTGATGCGCGGGGCGAAAAAACCTGCGCATCCGGGTCGAAATCCTGAGTTCTGGCCGAACCGAAGAAGGTGTCGTACGATCAAGCGACCAAATTGAAGTGATCGTCTGCAGACCGGGCGATTTGGTGGACACGGAGGCTAAATTATCTCCGCCGCCGGCCGATACATCACTTAGCAACGATGATTTTCGAGGTTCCAGGGCATGGCAAGCAAGATTGGTCCAGTGGATCAGGGCCTGAATGGCAAGGCAAGCAACAAAGTCGACGAGGTGAGTGGCATCCGCAAGGTGTCGCACGGCTCCGCGTCACATTGCGGCCAGGCCAAAGACCCCGCCTCGAAAAATGACATTGGTGAGCTGACCTTGAGCGCCGAGCTTCTCGAACGCCTGGAAAAGTCGCTGTCATCGGTACCAACCGTCGACAGCATCCGGGTCACCGAGATCAGGACCGCGATCGACAACGGTGACTACCAGAGCGACGCCGACGCCATCGTCGAGGCCATGATTCGATTCGAACGAGCGCTCGGCGAGTAATGACGGCGCGACACGCGCCTGGCTCGAACCTGTAACTGCCTGATCCATTTTCCGAAACAAGAACTCGTCGGTCCGATCCAGCATCGGAGCAACCGAGTTTGTCGGCAGGTCGGGGCGTGTTCGAATGTGGTAGTCTCGCCAAAAAAGAAGCGGGGGAATCGCGTTGAATTCGTCAGCAGTTACTGTCAAAGCCTATCCGGAATTAACCTGGGTAGCGGTCATCGTGGGTTGGATACTCGGCGTCATCATTGCCGTCTCGATTGGCTATGCCGCATTGATTCTGGGGTTTTCGATCGAGGGCTCCGAGCTCGCTGCGATCCTGGGTTTTGGCATCCTGAGAGGAATGCTGCGGCGCAAGAGCATCATCGAAAACAACATCGTGCAGACGATCGCGAGTGGCGTGAACGGTGCGTCATCGGGAATGATGTTCTCGGTACCAGCGATCTTCCTGCTCGGTTACGGTGACCGCTTCGATCCTGTCATCCTGACGTTCGGCTGCATCGCGGGCGCATTTCTCGGCATCGCGTTCATCATTCCACTGCGCAAGCACATGATCGACTTCGAGCGCCTGACCTACCCCGGCGGCGTCGCCGTTGCGACTATCCTGAAATCGCCTGGCGCAGGTGTTCGTAAGGCGATTATCCTGGTTGCGGCGGCACTGATCAGCGCGACCGTCCATGCGATCACGATCAGGACTGGCGTTTCCAATTGGAACCTTGGTGCACTGATCGGCATGCCCGAGTTCATGAACGGCATCTGGTATCTCTCGCTGATGACAATAGGCGTAGGCTTTATTGCCGGTCGCGGTGGTATCGCCTTCATTATCGGCGGCTTTGTCGCTTACTGGTTCCTGTCGCCGATGCTCGCGGTCACCGGCAGTTTTCCGCTCGATGCAGCCGGACAGATTATCAATGCGCCGGAACCTTTGCGCCTGATGCTGTATCGACCTCTGGGCATCGGCATGCTGATCGGCGGCGCGATCATGGGCGTGATCCTCGCCGCGCCACTGATCCTGAGCGCGATCAAATCGATGCAAAAAGCCGCCAAGGTCACGACGAGTACCGCGGGCCAGGAGATGCCGATCAAGCTGCTCTACTTCGCCGTCGGCGGCGCAGTGATCCTGCTCGGCTTCATGGCGGTTACTGCCGTTGAATCGATGACGCTTTGGGGCGGCGTCGCAATGGCGATACTCGGTACACTCTGGGTGTGGATGGCGGGCATCATCCTGTCGGAGGCGATCGGGCGCACCAACTGGTCGCCGCTGTCGGGCATGACCCTCGTCGGCATCACTTTATTGATCGTCCTCACGCAGGCCCTCGGCATGGATCGTGCCGACTCGATCATCGCCGCGATCATGGTCGGCGCGGCGATGTGCGTCGCGATGTCACAAGCTACGGACCTGATGCTCGACCTGAAGACCGGTTACCTTGTCGGCGCGACGCCGCGCATGCAGCAGTTCGGGCAGTTCATCGGTGCCTGGCTCGGGCCGATCGTCGTGATCTTTGTGATCTTTGCGCTGAATGAGGCGTATGAGCTCGGCAGCGCGCGTCTGCCCGCGCCGCAGGCGCAAGCGCTTGCGAGCACGGTCGACGGCATCATGGGCGGCGACGTGCCCGTCCAGAAGTATGCGGCCGGCGCCATACTCGGTGGGGTGCTGTCGGCGTTGATGGGTGGTCTCGGCATCACCGTGGGCCTCGGCTTCTACCTGCCCTTCAACATCGTGCTGACCTACTCGCTCGGGACGCTGGGTCGCGAACTATCCGACCGCTTTAAGGGCAAGGACTGGAGCGACAGTGTCGGCATACCGATTGCCGCAGGTTTTATTGTCGGCGAGGCGCTGGTCGGCGTGGGCGATGCGATAAAACACGTCATCGGGGGGCTCTAGGATGAAGAAGATTGCTTACCTGCTGCTCTGCGCCGGCTTCCTGTTCGGCGCATACACGACAGCCCTCGATACCCAAGACGTCGACTGGGCCTTATTCGGTATTGCCGCGATCGCGGGCATAGCTGGCGTCATCATGGCAAAACGCGCCGATCGGGCTCAGGCTACGTCGGGAGACGTCCTGGAGACGAATCGCAACGAGCTCAACGAGTCCATCGGCAACATCGTCCGTGACCTGGGCGAGTTGCGGGATGGTGATACTCCGCGTGGTGAGGAACTCCGCGACTGGATCGACGAGAAGTTGCGCCCGGATCTGCGGCGTTTCGTCGATGCCCGCCAAAGCATGGTGCATCTCTATGGCCTGCAAACGTATGCGGACATCATGAGCGAATTCGCTGCGGCCGAGCGTTACATCAACCGCGTGTGGTCGGCATCCGCGGACGAATACGATCACGAAGCAGAGGCTTACATCGCCAAAGCAGCGGAGCAATTCAAGCACGCACAATCGCAGTTGGCAGCGGCCGCAACCTAGCCAACGAGATCCGTACAGCAACAGCCCGAGTCAGGCGGCGATAGTCTGCAGTTCCTTATCCAGGCCGGATATGACGGCCGAGTGCTCGATCGCGGCTCTTTCGCACAATGCGTGAGAATTCTTCAAGTCTCCGCCGTTGGCACTGACTATCAGTTCATCGCAGATTGCAGCGAGCAGGACCGCGCCAATCTGGCTGCTTGCGCCTTTGATCGAGTGCGCAGCCTGTTCGATCAGCGCTGCATCGCCATCGTCCACGGCAACTCGCAATTGCAACATCAGCTTTGTCGAACAAGCGCAATATGACACAACGATTTCCCGAAGTACCGTGGCCCCGGGGGTAGTATCCAGGTCGCGGATTTCCTGCAGTGCTTGCCGGTCGATCGATGCCAGTGTCGTTGAGTCTCCAAGGTCGCTGAATCCGTCGGCGTCGATTCGAGTTTTGTGCGACGATTGATCAGATACGGATTCGCCAAGCCATCGTTGCAACAAGAGTCGCAGGTGTTCCTGCGTAATTGGCTTGGTTGCATAGTCATCCATTCCGGAGTCGGCACATCGCTGGCGGTTCGACTCGAGAAAGTCCGCGGTCAACGCTACTACCGGCACTCGTCCGCGATCGGAACTCCGTTTCTCGCGCCGACGAATCTCCCTGGTTGTGTCATACCCGTCACGACCCGGCATATGGCAGTCCATCAGAACCATGTCGAATTTTTCCGCAGACATAGCGTGCAACGCTTCATCCCCGCCCGAGACGGCCAATGACTCACGACCGAGGCTGGCAAGCATCGCGCATGCGACTTGCTGGTTAACGATATTGTCATCCACAACCAAAATTCGAGCATTGCGATCTGCAGAATCCTGGAAACCTGCAATTACTCGCGTCCTTGCCGAGTCAATCACGGTGCCGAGTTGTACTTTGGTGAATGGTTTACTCAGGTAGTCGTCCATTCCGGCGTCAAGACAAGCCTGTCTGTCACCCTGCAAGGCGTTCGCAGTCAACGCTGCGATTGGAATACGCGCCTGGCCATGCTGCTCTTCCCATTGTCGGATCGCACGCGCTGCGTCATAGCCATCCATCTCGGGCATACGGCAGTCCATGAGAACGATGTCAAAGTTGTGTTTCTTGACGGCCTCTAAAGCTTTCTTGCCATTAGATACCGACGTGATCTGATGGCCGAATGTTTTCAGCATCGCTACCGCGACCTCGCGATTCACGACATTATCGTCAGCCAGCAGAATTCGCAGACCGTCAGACTCCTCATAATCGCTGGCTGAACCCGTTGGGGATGCCAGGCTTGCGACGTTTACCTCTACAGCCGCATTACTCAATACCGATTGCAGGACATCGTACAATTGAGTTTGCCGAACCGGCTTCGTTAACCAGTTTTCCGACGAGATTTGCGTTTGCTCGGCGCTGAGGTCTGCGCGTGAAAGTGAGCTGAGCATGACGATCGGAACCCTGGACCGGGCTGATAATCCCTTGACGGCCTGCGCTAGCTGCAGCCCGTCCATATCCGGCATGCCCATGTCCAGCAACATGACGTCAAATTCGTCGTTGTCGCCGACTGTGCCAGCCAACAACTCGAGCGCCTCGGCGCCTGAAGCGGCTGCGGTGACCCGCATGCCCCAGCCCTCGAGCTGATGGCTGAGAATCTCGAGATTGGTTGCGTTGTCATCGACGATCAGTACGTTCTTTTCAAAGAACAAGCCCGGCTGTGGTAATTCTGAAGTCGCCTCGTCTTTGGGCAGCTTTGCTGTGAACCAAAAAACGCAACCCTCTCCCAGTGCGCTATCGACGCCGATTTCCCCGTCCATCAATTCGACCAGTTGTTTGCTGATCGAGAGTCCCAATCCAGTGCCACCATAGCGGCGAGTTGTCGAACCGTCTTCCTGGGAAAAGGGTTCGAAGATCTTCGCCGCATTCTCCGAACGAATACCGACGCCGGTATCGGACACTTCAAAGCGATAATTGCCTTCGGGCCTGCCGGACTCGACCACACGTACCGCAATTTCTCCCTGTTCCGTGAACTTCACGGCGTTGCCAATGAGATTCATCAATACCTGTCGTAATCGGACCGGGTCTCCCCGAACACAGGTGTGTGTCTCAGGTGGAATTGCGCAGATGAGTTCGAGACCTTTCCGATGCGCCGTCTCGGCCAGCGTATCAAGGCAGTCCTCCACCATATTGCGCAGATTGAGCGGTGCAATATCAAGCTCTATCTTGCCGGCCTCGATCTTCGAAATATCAAGAATGTCGTTAATGATTTGCAGCAGCGATTCCGCCGACTCGTGGATCGTTTTCGCGAAGCGTTGCTGCTGCTCGTTCAGTGTCGTGTCGCGCAGCAATTCGGTCATTCCAAGCACACCGTTCATTGGCGTGCGAATTTCATGGCTCATCCGCGCCAGGAATTCACTCTTCGCGTCCGACATTGCGACAGCGCTGTCGCGCGCTTCCTCCAGTTCGCTTCGGGCGGCCTTGAGTTTCGAGGCCAGTTCGCCGAATTCTCTGGCCAACTGGCCAACTTCATCCGAACGACTGCCGCTGACATCGACATTGAGATCACCCGTATGCCGCATACCGAGTATTAGTCTCGTCAGCCTGGTCACCGGCTCGGTGATCAGCCGGTGCATGAACACCCAGGCGGCCAGCAGAAACACTATACTGGCGACTGCGAGAAACAGGGTTGCCGTCCGTACCGTGTTCGTGCCCATCCGGATAATTTCTCGCGGGGTACCGACTTCGACGATAAAGGCAGGATCTCCGAACACGCTGGGTAGCAGTTGGTAGGTGTATACCGCAAGTTCATCAGTAATCAGATGCGCGGACTCTTCGGATTCAATGAGCGCGTGTTTTCCGGCGGCTACTTTCCCGGGCAGGTTGCTGCTGTTGAGCGGATGAATCGCTACTTCCGCCGTAGCGCGTTCGCCCAGCTCTTTCACATGATCGTCGGTAAGGAATTTTCCGATAAGCAGGGTCCCGGCGACTGGTCCGGTACTCTTGCTTGTCAGAATAGGGTAGGACACGATATGCATCGGCCCAATCCGCGTTTGCAACAGACCAGCTACAAAATCTGTCGCGGTTTCGTGTTTAATCAGAGGGTTTCCGGGCCCCAGCGACGTTTCAAAGACATCGTCAAATGAGAGTATCGCACCGCTGATCGGGTTTGTAAGGCTGCCGTTCAGTAAGGTTCCCTCTGTGTCGAAGACCGCCATGAATTGGATATCGAGAGCGTGCCAGTAATCCGGATCAATGTTCTCATCGGCATAATCGGGTCTCTGCCCCAACGCGTATTCGTAGGTGTCATCCCACGCCGAATACTCGATATTCATGATTTCGAGCGCGCGCAAGTCAGTCTCGAGCAATCGATCAACTCTGGCCAGAGTATCGATTGCTGAACGGTTCTCGAATTCTTCGAAAGCCGGGAAAACAGTAAGCTTCAGCGCCACGTAGGCGCCGAAACAGAAACTGATCCCGAGAACGAGAAACAGGAGGACAGTCTTCTTTCCCAGCGACATATCACACCCAAATCAGTTGACCAAAACCGCGAGCGACCCACAGCCGCCCATGCCCGGCATTCGAAAACGCAAGCTTCTGATTACGCTATCGGCCGATTTGGCCAGATATTTAGCCGTCGGCAGGCCTAATCGCCCGCGAAACTGAGGCTCCCGGACCGTGCGGTCGTTTTGTATTGATGCTCCTGCATGCGGCGCAGGATGTTGTCGAGCATGCGGATTGCCGCGAGGATATGCGGCCCTTTGTTGAGCATCACGCAGTCGGCACGTTGTGACATTGCTGCGTCTGATATCTCAGCTCGAGACGGCTGCCCCTTTTTCGTTTTGTGTTCGAGCACCTGCGTTGCCCAGATGACTGGAACTTGCGCCGCCTTACAAATCCACAGTATTTCTTCCTGCAACTCTGCCAGCCGCTCCCAACCGCACTCTACGGCCAGGTCTCCGCGCGCGATCATCACGGCTGCCGGATAGCGCCGCATCGCGGTCAACAATAATCGGGGCAAATTCTTGAAGCCTTTCTTCGTTTCGATCTTGATGATCAGGCCACGATCGCTATGCCCCAGCCTGTCCAACTCTTCCTGCAACGCGATGATATCTGCAGGCCGCTTGACGAACGA
Source organism: Gammaproteobacteria bacterium (assembly GCA_029862045.1). Classification (GTDB taxonomy): domain Bacteria; phylum Pseudomonadota; class Gammaproteobacteria; order Steroidobacterales; family Woeseiaceae; genus UBA1847. Next base: position 38,295 of record JAOTYE010000024.1, on the reverse strand, counting down.
CAGGCCGACGGCGTCGGCATGACCAATCACGAAATCGAGATTGACCTTGTCCGATGCGGTCAGACCCGGAATGCGGATATCGCTGTCCGGGAAATTGATGCCGCGGTCGCCGCGCAACCTGCTGCCTGTGGGTTTTGCTTTCGTTACTTCGATTTCGAGCCGATCCGCGTGCACTGAACGGACCACTCCGGTGATCTTGCCATCGTTCAGCGAAACCCGATCGTCGACAGCGACGAATTCGAACACTTCGGGCTGACGGCAGGATATATGGGCAGGTTCGGTAATGACTGCGTCTGCATCTTCGATAGCAGGCGCACCCGGGATGTTGTCGCCGTGCAAAACAAGCGTGTCGCCCGGTCGCAATAGAATGGGTTGTTCGATCGACGGCAGTTCGCCAACGCGGTAGGCGAGCTTTTCGCCCTCCGCTTCGCGAATCAGACGAAGCTCAGTGTCCGTCGCGACATATGCACCTTGGTAAGTCTCCAGTACCAGACCCTTGTCGTCCTTTTGAATAATTTTGAGCTTTCTCTTTTTCCCGCGTGTGTCTTTGAAACGAATCTCGTCCCCCTCACTTGCATATTCGATGCACTCTCGCGGTACCGGGATGACGGCCACCTTGGTCCCTCGCCACACTACATCGTCGGGGATGAAGCGAATGCGCCTTGGCGCAACAACCCGCCCTAATGGATCGCGACGTGGTTTGATGTGAAAGACGCGTGGACCGGGCCGCAGATCACCCGTGCGGATCTTCGGACCCGCAAGATCCATGACGACTTTGCAGGTCGTACCTGATTCTTTGCTGGCACTGCTTACTTTGTCGATCATCGCAGCCCAGTCACTTGCATCGCCATGAGCACAGTTGATTCGCGCGACGTTCATGCCGGCGGCAACCATCTCGGACACGAGCGAGTCGTCGCTGCTGGCCTCCAGAGGCAAGGTGACCATGATGCTGACGTCGCGACTATCGGGCGTATCGCCGAGGATGGCTCTCTTGTGCGAATCAGCCCGCGGATTTCGGAGTTCGAGGGCCTCGCGGCCGGGATCTGGCTCACCGTCCGGTTCCGGCACGATCCTTTTCAATGCGGCTTGCACGGCACGCACCGCGGTCATCACATCGCGTTCAGCGCGATCCAGAGACGATAGGCCCAGAGCAGCCAGGTCATGTTGCAGACCACGAATGTCAGTCTGGCGCAGCGCCAGATAGTGCACGAGATTCCTGGCGCTACCACTGAACTCCGGGTGCACGGCCAGCAAATCCTCGGCGTATCTGGCTTCGAACTCCCGGGCGAGTTCGCTGATTGCCTGCAGCTGGGCGCTTACCTGCTCAATGTCGACGGTATTGGCCACGCATGCTCCTTTCCATCCTCGTTGTAGAGCATTTTGTGGGCCGTAGCAGTTATGGATTCCACCTATGGCGTAGCATCGAACGCGTGGTCGAGTCTGTTGCACCGCACAATCCCTGTATCTACAACGATTTCCCGGCCTAAAGTTATGTAAAGCTCTGCCGATAACAATATTACTGGATGTGTTTTCCTGGGCGGATACGCCATGATTGAGCCACCGACTCCCGTCGATGAACTGCTGCGACTGGAAACCCTGCGCAACCTGAAGATCCTCGACACGGATCCCGAGGAGCGTTTCGATCGGGTGACGCGTCTGGCGAAACGAATTTTCGGCACACCCATCGCGTTGGTCAGTCTGGTGGACAACGACCGGCAGTGGTTCAAGTCCTGCCAGGGGCTCGATGTCACGCAAACGTCACGAGAGGTGTCTTTTTGCGGACACGCTATCCTCGATGACCAGCCACTCGTGGTCAACGACGCTCACTTCGACGCTCGATTTAGCGATAATCCACTGGTCACGCACGAGCCAAATATTCGCTTCTACGCGGGTTACCCGCTGCGCGCACCGGACGGCAAGAAGGTCGGGGCGCTGTGCATCATCGATAGCGAGCCGCGCGAAATGACAGCCGACGACCTGGAGTTGCTGCAAGAACTTGGCCAAATGGTCGAGGAAGAACTCGCGACTGCGAACCTGATGCACACCGATCCCGTCACAGGCCTGTCCAATGGCGTTGGCTTCGGACTGATAGCAAAGCATATACTGGCAATGTGCAAGCGCACGAACACGTCAGCATCGCTAATGCTGTTTCATTTGACGAACCAGCAACTGATCGACGGTTTCATAGGGAATGAGGAAGGTGACCGTGCTTCGATCGAACTGGCCCAGTTTTTGATGGCAAGCTTCCGCGACTCCGACATCGTCGCCCGGATTGCAAAGGATGCCTTCGCCACCCTGCTCGTCGGTTCGAATTTGAGCGAAATGGAAACCGCGCAGCAACGACTCGCGGAGCGGCTCGAGACCCGCAATCTAAGCACCGATTTGGACTACCAACTGGAAATCGAATCGTGCGCTGGCGCCTATGATCCCAAGCGCCATGACAACATCGAAGCGCTGCTGCGCGACGTGCAGGATCGTATGGAAGCGCGCGAGTATGTAGCGGCAGAGGATGCGCGGGCCGAGTCGGCCTGATTAGTCGAATTACCCGGCGCGGCGGATCGCTACGGTGGCGAAAATAATCGAATCGAGGAATTCTCGGCTACGAGTTTTTCCAGAAGCGGCGCCGGCGTCCAGTTCTCTTCACCAAAGCGCTCTCGAAACTCATTAATACGCGCCAGCACCGTCTCGAGCCCCACGGCATCTGCGTAATGCATGGGTCCGCCACGCCAGGCCGGGAATCCATACCCGTAGACATAGACAACATCGATGTCACCGGGACGCTGGGCGATACCTTCTTCCAGAATCCTGAGTCCTTCATTGACCAGGGCAAAAATGAGTCGATCGATAATCTCATCGGCTTCAATTGGGCGGCGTTCGATACCGAGTGCTGTTGCCTCGCGCTCGATGACCTCGAGCACCGCGGGATCGGAGGACTTCTTGCGTGTTTCCGCGTCGTACGCGTAAAAGCCCGCACCACTTTTTTGGCCTAGCCGCCCCATTTCGACCAGCGCGTCCGGTACACGATAGCTGCGAGGATCGCCGCGTTTCTCGACAGGCAGGGCAGCGCGGGCTTTGTAACCAACATCAAGGCCGGCAAGGTCAGCGACACTGATCGGCCCCATCGCCATACCCCAATCGTACATCGCCGCATCGATGCTTTCGGGCGTGCCACCCTCGATCAGACACAACTGCGCCTCGCGAAAGTAACCCTGCAACATTCGATTGCCGATGAAGCCATAACAGACGCGCGACATGACCGGAGTTTTGCGAATGCGCTTCGCAAGCGCCATGCACGTCGCAAGCACGTCGGCAGCGGTCTTGTCCGCACGAACCACCTCGAGCAGTTTCATGATGTGCGCCGGGCTGAAGAAATGCGTGCCAATGACGTCTTCAGGTCGACTTGTCGCTGCTGCGATCTCGTTGACGTCCTGATAAGACGTATTCGTCGCGAGAATCGCACCCGGTTTGCAGGCCTTATCCAGACGGCCAAATATGTCTTTCTTTAGTTCGACGTCTTCAAACACGGCTTCGATGACGAGATCGACATCGGCAAGCGCCGCGTAGTCGGTGTCACCCTCGATCAGACTGCGGCGCTGTTGCGCTTGCTCCTTACTCAGCTTGCCGCGCTTTACGCTGCCCGCGTAGTTCTTGTCGACGATCGACAGTCCACGCTCAAGGGCCTCAGCATTGACTTCGATCAGCGTTACCGGAATTCCGGCGTTCGCAAAACTCATTGCGATACCGCCACCCATCGTGCCACCGCCGATGATGCCGACCTGTTCGATTTCGCGGCGAGCGATATCACGTGGCAAGCCGATGATCTTCGCCGCCTCGCGCTCGGCGAAAAACAGGTGCTGCATCGCCACCGACTGCGAATCCTGCATACATTCCGTGAACAGCTGGCGTTCTCGTTTCTGACCGGCCTCGAAAGACAGTGTCACGGCCGCTTCAACGCAGTCGACAATTCTCTGCGGCGCCGTCTGCTTACGCGCACGTTTGTCGAGGTTTTGCCGGTAGCTGTCGAACAGGCTCGAGTCGACCGTGTCGATGGTCAGTTCCCTCGTGCGGCGCAGCGGCGCATTGTCGTTCACCAATTGCTTTGTGTACGACAGCGCTTCGTCATAGAGATTGCCCGTGACGACTTTGTCGACCAGCCCGATCTCGGCGGCGTGGCCGGCGGAAATCGGCGTGCCGCTCAGGATCAGGTCGAGTGTCGCCTCTACCCCTGCGAGCCGCGGCACCCGTTGCGTGCCGCCCGCGCCAGGTAGCAATCCGAGCTTGACCTCGGGCAGGCCCACTTTGCCGCTGTCGACTGCGATCCGGTAATGACTTGCCAACGCAGTTTCGAAGCCGCCCCCTAAAGCGGTGCCGTGCAATGCCGCAACGACAGGTTTCGCGGAGGCCTCGATCTCGTCCAGGAGGTCCGGAAGATACGGCTCGGCAGGCGGTTTGCCGAACTCGGTGATGTCGGCGCCCGCAATGAACGTACGGCCATCACATTGAATCAGCACGGCTCTCGACGCGTCCGTCTGCGCCGACCGGATGGCTTCGAGCAGCCCCTGGCGCACGGCCTGTGACAACGCGTTGACCGGTGGATTGTTGATACTAATGACGCCGATATCGTCGACGATTTTGTAACTGACGGGTGAGGTCATGCGGCTCCCTTATGTAATCCACAATTGGCAATTTGGGCGGCAGGCTGTATGTTAGGCGGACCGATAGAACACCGGCAACTGGAACGATGTACGGTCAGCTGATCGAACAGGCCGAAAAATACCTCAAGTCGCTGTATTCGCAGGATAATTATGCTGCGCAATTAAAGCGTATGCTTGCTGAATTGCTTGCCGCCGGCGAGGCAAATGCGGATGCTGCCTGTCGCGCGCTGAAACTCAGTCGCCGCACGCTGCAACGCCGGCTCAAAGCTGAAAAAACGAGTTTCAAGAAAGTGCTGCAAGAAGTCCGTGCCGAACTCGCGATTAACTACCTCAGTGATGAGCGCGTAAAAGCGCTCGAGGTCGCGATGCTACTCGGCTATTCGAGCATCAGCTCTTTCACGACCGCATTCAAATCCTGGTACGACATGCCGCCTGCAGAGTACCGGCAGAAATTCCTGGCCGCCTAGTCCGAAATACTCTCTGTTGTTCTTGTTCTGTTCGAGCACAAGCCGGCAAGCGATCAGCTTGCCTTGCGAACGGTCCCCGTCAGCCTGTTGATCACACCGCCGAGCACGTCGAGCGCTTCGGCTAGCAGCTCAGGCTCGATCGTCAACGGCGGCAGGAAACGAATCACATTGCCACGCACACCACAGGTCAATAACAGCACGCCTTCGGTCAACGCTTCCGCCACGATGGCTTTCGTCAGCTCCGGGTCCGGACTGTCGGCGTCACCGTTACTGACCAGCTCGATCGCGCACATCGCGCCGGTTGTGCGAATGTGGCCAATCACGTTGTTTGCGGCCTGCAGCTCGCTCGCCCATGCGCCGATTTGCTTGCCTATTGCTTGCGCCTTGTCGCAAAGGCTTTCCTGTTCGATGACATCCAGGACGGCGAGTCCCGCAGCGCACGCCAGTGCCGAGCCACCGTAAGTACCGCCGAGCCCTCCGGGTGGTACCGAGTCCATGATGTCGGCCTTGCCGATGACGCCAGACAATGGAAATCCACCCGCAATGCTCTTGGCGACCGGCATCAGGTCGGGCTCGATGCCGGCCTGTTCGCACGCGAACAGGGTTCCCGTTCTGCCAAAGCCAGTTTGCACCTCGTCGACGATCATGACGATGCCATGCTGGTCGCAAAGTTTTCTGAGCGCCTGCAGAAACCCGCCGGGCGCCGGGTAGAAACCGCCCTCTCCCTGCACCGGCTCGACGATCATCGCGGCGATGCGCGACGGTTCAACGTCCGATTTGAACAGTGTCTCGAGTGCCTTGAGCGAGTCGTCCGCCGACACGCCGTGGTAGTCGATCGGAAACGGGACGTGAAACACCTCGGCCGGGAAGGGACCAAACCCCGCCTTGTACGGAACGACCTTGCCCGTAAGCGCCATGCCCATCATCGTCCGGCCATGAAACGCGCCCGAGAATGCGATGATGCCGCTGCGTCCGGTATGACATCTGGCAATTTTTACAGCATTTTCAACAGCTTCCACGCCTGTTGTAAGGAAGATTGTCTTCTTTGGCGTGTCGCCTGGCGCCGCCCTGTTCAGCCGCTTCGCAAGTTGCACGTAGACATCGTACGGCGCAACCTGGAAGCAGGTGTGGCTGAATCGCTCCAGCTGTGCCTTGACCGCGGCGATCACATGCGGGTGATTGTGTCCGGTGTTGACGACTGCTATGCCAGCCGCCAGATCAATGTAACGATTGCCTTCGACGTCCCAAAGCTCTGCATTTCTCGCCTTGTCCGCAAACACATTGGTCTGTGTGCCGACCCCTCGCGGTATTTCCGCCTCGCGAATGGCCAGCAATTCAGTATTCGTCGTCAACCGTCTTCTCCCGCGAGATTATGATGTTGTTCCGGCATTGTACATCGACAAGCAATAACCCGACGTGCCAGCGAGCGTAATAACCGTCTTTCCAACCCGGTCTGTTTGTACATGACAAACGTACCGAAGGCTCTACGATGAAGCACGTGCGAATCAGGCACAAAGGCTCCGGGACATTGCTCGCGGACGGTCCGCTCGGCTGGGGCATCACTCCATTTGAGGGCAATTACTATATCGCCCGAAAGTACCTCAGGACGGACGGTTTCCGCGTCAACTATGTCCCCGGATTGTGTATCTACAAATTCCTTTACGTCTGGCTGGACCTCGTGCTCGATCATGGCACGAGGATTCGAAATCTCGGCTGGAAGTACTGGCTGCCGAACCCGTTATTGCCATTTATCTGGTTTCGGGTTGCGCTGCCGCGCCTGCACCCGGAGATCGAAGTTGAAGAGTATTGAGCAATGATTCATTACGGATTTGCGGTATGATTCGCGGCTCGCCGAGGAGGACGTTTGATGCGCGAAATGCTGCAATTTTACATCGATGGAAAGTGGGTCGATCCCGTGGCGCCCAATACACTGGACGTCATCAATCCGGCAACTGAAGAAGTCTGCGGACGCATTAGTCTCGGCGCAGAGGCCGATGTTGACCTTGCCGTTGCTGCTGCCAGGCGCGCGTTCGAATCGTATTCACGAACGACCCGCGAAGACCGCATCGCACTGCTGCAGTCAATACTCGATGAGTTCGCCAAGCGCCACGATGATGTCGCCGAGGCCATCATGGAGGAAATGGGTGCCCCGTGGGGCCTGGCGAAGAACGCACAGGCCGCGAGCGGCCCGCAACATATCAAGGCAGCGCTCAGGGCCCTGAAAAGCTACGAATTCGAAGCAAGCAACCGCACCACGCTGATCGTCAAGGAACCGATCGGTGTGTGTGGCCTGATCACACCATGGAACTGGCCCATCAACCAGATCGCCGTCAAGGTCGCTCCGGCAATTGCCGCGGGTTGCACGATGGTATTGAAGCCGAGCGAGATTGCACCGTTTGACGCCATGATATTCGCCGAGATTCTCGACGCCGCTGGCGTGCCCGCGGGTGTGTTCAATCTCGTGAATGGCGACGGTCCCGGCGTAGGCACAGCACTGAGCCAGCACCCGGGCGTCGATATGATGTCGTTTACCGGTTCGACCCGCGCCGGTGTAGCAGTCGCGCAAAACGCGGCACCGACCGTAAAGCGTGTCGCCCAGGAATTGGGTGGCAAATCTGCAAATATTTTGCTCGACGACGCCGACTTCGAAAAAGCCGTCAAAAGCGGCGCCGGGGACTGCTTCCAGAACACCGGGCAGTCCTGTGATGCACCGACACGTATGTTGGTGCCAAGGGATCGTGTCGATGAAGCCGCGGCGCTTGCCGCATCAGTCGCCGCAGCAACTGTGGTCGGTGATCCACGCGACGAAAAAACGGAAGTCGGCCCGCTTGTCTCGGAGCAACAGTGGAACAAGGTCCAGGCACTGATCCAAAAAGGCATCGACGAGGGTGCCACGCTCGCTGCGGGCGGCACCGGCCGTCCTGAGAGCCTCGACATAGGCTACTTCGCGCGACCGACGGTCTTTGCCAACGTCAGCAACGACATGACGATCGCGCGCGAAGAAATATTCGGCCCGGTGCTTTCGATCATTCCGTATGACGATGACGATGATGCGGTGCGCATCGCAAATGACACGCCTTATGGTCTGTCAGGTTATGTCTCGTCGTCGAATATCGATCGTGCACGTAGTGTTGCCGCACGATTGCGAACCGGAATGGTCCATATCAATGGCGCGTACCTGGATTCGGCGGCACCATTCGGTGGCTACAAGCAATCGGGTAATGGTCGCGAATGGGGCGCACACGGCATGGACGAGTTTCTCGAGGTCAAGTCGATCTACGGGTACCAAGCCAAGAACTAGACTGATATCGGACGTATTGAATGAAGCATTTTCTTTATCTGGCCGTTTGCGTGGCCTTAGTGTCGCTCGGCGCCTGCAGCAACGAATCGGCACTTCCCGTCGCCAAGGGCGAGGCCAGTGTTCGCGCGATCAACGCCATTCCAGCGTCGCCAGCATTCTCGTTCTTGATTGAAGAGCGATTCATTGGCGCTGTCGAATACAAGTCGTCGTCGAATCCCTCTCGCTATGACGATCTCGACTACACATTCAATTTTGACGTTGTTCTCGCGGGTGGTCTGGTGCGAACCCGTGTCGCGAGCGAGTTTCTCGACGTCGAAGCGGACAAGGACTATACATTCATCATCAGCGGTTCGATCGCAGCGCCTGTTATCACGCTGTGGGAAGGCGATGAACGCACGTGGGACGGTGCTGAAACCGTATTCGAGGCACGCTTCGGACACACGGCCGCGTCCGTCGGTAACATCGACGTGTATTTTGCCGATGCGGCCATTCCACCGGCGTTGGGATCAGAGCAAGGTACTCTGGCATTCGGCGAGTTTATTCCTGCTGCGGAATTCGAGGCAGGCGATTATGTACTGACGATAACGTCGACCGGTGATCCGGCTGACGTATTGTTTAAGTCTGATTCGATTACGCTGGAAGAGCGGGCCGTTGTCATGATCAACGTGTTCGACTCTGATGCCAACGACCTTTCGCCCTTGGCGGTGCGTTTGTTCAACACGGTTAACGGCGGCACCGCCGCGCTGGCCGATGTCAATTTCCCACCGACTGCGCGCTTTTTCCACGCATCATTGGACTATGACACAGTCGATATCTATATCGATGATCCGCTGACGACACCGCTCGTGGCAGACCATGCATTTCGCGATGTTACGAACGACCTCGAGGTGCCAGCCGGCGCCCTGCCGTTGACCTACACAACGGCCGGAAACATCGGTTCAATTCTGATCGACACCGATCGCATAGCAACTGCGGGCACCCGCATTCATTACTACGTCGTCGAGAACTCAGCGGGTGTCGATGTCCTCGTCGATCATTTCCCGGATCGCCGATCGGTTGAAACTCTTGTCAAGATATCGATCATCAATACAGCGGCCATCGGTACAGCGGTTGATATTTACGTGGTTCCTCCCGGCACCGGTATCGACGACGTGACCCCGCTGTTAGGTGGCGTTCCGGTCGGTCTTGACCCCGTCAATTTCACACTCGTCGAAGTAGACTTCGAGGATGAATCCATTATCTTCAACGGCAATCAATTCAGAGATCTCGCGGCAGGGATTGAAGTATATGTGACTCCCCTGGGTGAGAAGACATTACTTGCCGGTCCCGTTCCGCTTGACGTTGCACTCGGTGATGTCCTCGAGGCGATAATCTACGAAACCATCGACCCGACTGTTGTCGATCTGGTCATTGCTCCGGTTCCCTGACCACGGCCAGTAGCCACTTGCCTAGATCGCGCTGTGGCGACGAACGGCGACCCCTTTCTCATACCAGTCGCGACTCGCATTGACGATCCTGACCACACTCAACATGACCGGCACTTCAATGAGTACGCCGACCACGGTGGCAAGAGCGGCGCCGGATGAAAACCCGAACAGGCTGATCGCCGCGGCCACCGCTAGCTCGAAGAAATTGCTTGCCCCAATCAAGGCAGAGGGCGCGGCGACGCAATGCGCTTCGCCAGCGGCGCGATTGAGCAAATAAGCAAGGCCTGAATTGAAATAAACCTGGATCAGAATCGGTATGGCGAGCAGCAAGATGATCAGCGGCTGCTCGATGATCTGCTCACCCTGAAAACCGAACAACAGTACGAGCGTCGCAAGGAGTGCCAGCAGAGACAACGGCTGCAAGCCACGCAAGACTCGCTCTAGCCGCTGCGGTCCACCACTTGATATCAGTCGGCGCCGAATGATCTGTGCCATGATTACCGGCACGACGATGTACAAGGTCACGGAAAGTAGCAGCGTCCCCCACGGCACGGTAATCGCCGATAATCCCAACAACAGGCCGACAATCGGCGCAAACGCGAAAACCATGACAAGGTCGTTCAGCGCCACCTGGCTCAATGTGAAGTGCGGCTCGCCATTCGATAGATTGCTCCACACAAACACCATCGCAGTGCACGGCGCTGCAGCCAACAGGATCAATCCGGCTATATACGAGTTGATCTGGTCGGCGGGCAGGTACGGTTCGAAAACAAAGCCGATGAAAAACCACGCCAGGGCAGCCATCGAAAATGGTTTGACCGCCCAGTTGACGAACAACGTGACGCTGATGCCGCGCCAGTGTTGCATCACTTGAGACAGCGCCCTGAAATCGATCTTGATCAGCATCGGGATGATCATCAGCCAGATCAACACCGCGACCGGCAAATTGACTTGTGCAATCTCGGCGCCGCCAACAGCGACAAATAGGCTCGGAAAAAAATGCCCTAACGCAATACCCACGACAATGCATGCGGCGACCCACAGAGTGAGGTACCGCTCAAATACGTTCACGGCCGATCTCAGATAGATGATCTTGCAGAGAATTCACGTCCATGGAGTCGATTGGCAGGTTGACAAATTTCTCAATTCGGTTGACTAACATTCGGTACGCATCAGCGAAGGCTACGCGCTTTTCAGCATCCGTGCCTGCGACAGCTGCCGGATCGGGTATACCCCAATGCGCCGTCGCCGGGCGACCAGCCCACAGCGGGCAACTTTCTGCCGCTGCGTTATCGCAAACCGTAAAAACGAAGTCGATGCTGGGCGCACCAGCGCCGGAAAACTCGTCCCAGGACTTCGAACGCAGCGCGTCAGTAACCAGGCCTCGTTGCTGTAACAGCTCGATAGCAAAAGGATTGACCTTACCGGCAGGATGACTGCCCGCGCTATAGCCGCAAAACCGGCCATCCCCAAGGTGATTGAGGATGGCTTCGGCGAGAATACTCCGGGCTGAGTTGCCCGTACACAGAAACAGGACGTTAAGCACAGCAGCGTGATATTTCTTTTGCAGCCTCACCCTGCTGCGGAGCGCGGTCGCTCCCGTAGTGCGTAATGTCGTTATGCGTGACAAATGTCTCCCACGCAACATCGTCCGGGTCACGTACCCAGGTCTTGCTCGAACGTGCATAACAGCACTCGGCGTCGGGTTGCTCCAACGTCGCTTGGCCGGCGTTATGCAGGCGTTCCTGAATTTCTCCGAGCTCGCTCATCGTATCGGCTTGCAAGCCAATATGACTGACGCCAGTCAAACGCGACGACTGGCTGATCGAGAAGTTGACGCGAGGATCATCGAGCATCCACTTCGCGTAGTCGTCCTTGAGGACCGTTGGATCCTCACCGAACAATGTGCGATAGAAGTCGATCGACTGCGCCAGGTTGGCTACCGCAAGATTTACGTGAAATCGTTTCATGACATACTCCTTAACATTTGATCGATGCTGCGATGGGGTCACAGAGTTGCGCGCTGCGGCCACAGCAATCTTCCATTAGATACAGAATCAGCCCGCCTACCGCGTCGAAGTCGGCCCGGTAGATAATATGCCGACCATCACGCTGACTCGTGATTATTCCAGCGCGTTGCAACTTGGCCAGATGGCTGGACATGGTGTTCTGCCGCGCATCGAGTCGAGCAGCAATTTCCCCGGCCGAAAGCCCTGCGGGCCCGGCCTGCACGAGCAGGCGAAACACGCTGAGCCGCGTCTCATGCGCGAGCGCTTCGAGCGCCCCGACTGCCGAATACATATCCATATATCGAGAATAATCGATATATTTTTCAATTGCAAATGATCCGCGCCCTCGATAGTGGTCATCGTCATGGCTCGGTCCGATAGCCTACTAACGGTCGGACTGAGACTTTGCCCCTTGTTGAGTACGCTGCGCTTTACTTCCGATGACCACTATCGAGAACACGGGCCATTTGTATTTGTGCGCTGCTACGTGGCCGTGGCAGCTTCGACATAGGCCGCGGGATCGTTGGCCGCTTCATCGTCCTGCAATAGAGACTTGGCGTTGTACATTGCCTGGTCGGCCACGCTGATCAGATGCCAGAGTTCTTCACCATGCTTCGGCATCAGGGCGATGCCCACACTCGCCGTGCACTTGATCTCCTGACCCTGGATGATGTAGGCCTCTGATGCCGTCTGCACGAGGCGCTCAGCGACGTGCTTGGCATCCTCGACACTCACACCCGGCAGGACGATCGCGAACTCATCACCGCCCAGTCTCCCAAGAATGTCTTCCGGCCGCAGGCAGAATTCCAGGCGGTGGCCGAACGCTTTGAGAAGTGCGTCGCCGGCCTGATGACCGAAGCGATCGTTGATGGTCTTGAAATGGTTCAGGTCAAGGTACAACACCGCACCGATCTCGTGCGCGTGTATGGATGCGGCGCCCTCTTTTTCAAAACCACGACGATTGAGGACACTTGTGAGTGGGTCGCGCAATGCATCCGCCAGCATCTTGTCCTCGTTGCGCTTGCGTTGCGTTATATCGATCAGCGTGACCGAGAAATCGTCGCCGACAGGTTCACCGATTATGCGCAACCAGCTTTCATCATCGGTTTGCTCAGCTGCCGCCTCGAAACTGAGAGTCGATTGCTGACCCGATTCGTCGCTGAAATGAGCGATCAATCGCTCGGGACTAAGTTGTGCCAGTTTGTCGAGTGGCATTCCGACCAACGTGCCAGTGCCACAGCCGAGATAGGTCTCCGCAGCACGGTTTGCAAACACGCAGCGGAATCGAACGCCCAGGTCGTTGCGATCACGCCCAAAACGCAAGATGCCGTTTGACGAGGTTTCGATCAGGGTGCGGATCAGGTGCTCACTGTCAGCGAGTTGGCTTTGTGCCTGGCGGCGCTCGGTGACGTCCCGGCAAACAACGACCATGCCGAGACTCTGGCCTTTGGGACCTGTCAACGGCCCGACGCTTAATTCGTAGATGTAGTCTTTGTTGAATCTGAGTGTCTGCGTGAGATCAAGCTCACTTGCATGCCTGAGGATCTCCTTCGCCTCCGGGAAGTCCTCCCACAATCGCTGGCCAATCAGTTCTCTCTCCGTGCCGCCGAGAAGTTCCTGCGCGCTTTTGTTGGCGCAGACGATCATCTCATCGTGGTCGAGCACGAAAATTGGATCACGCACATGGTCGAACAGTGTCTGATACGCGACCGGGCTGAATTCGTAGAACTTCATCGACACAGATACATAGGCGTACAGCGGTAACAGCAGCATAAGCGTCAGTGCTGTATACGGAAAATCCGGCGAGCCAAGGCCGAACACTCTGTTGCCGATGTTCACAGCGAAGGGGAACAGCGTGCAGCCGAGTAGCAATACAACGGTTCTTCGATGCGCAAGTGCGATCGTCTGCAAACGTCCCGCAAGAGCAACCAGCGTGAACGCAATCAATCCGTACATGAATGGCGCATGGACACGGTTGAACCAGTAGTGCTCGGAAATATCTGTAAAGCGAAATCCTGTCTCGGTTTCGACGGCCGCCCAAATGATGTTGTGCATGGAGTTCGTCAATGCGAGCAGCGTCGTTGCGATTGGTATGATCGAGAGCAACGCGATAAAGACCGTGTTCGGCGGACCGACGGTATATTCGCGATAGATAAAGTAAAACGCGACGGGCAAGAAACCCGATGCGAAGAACGATAGAACGCGACCGATGCCATAGATATTCGGGTCTTCGGTACCAAACGAGAATGCGCTACCGGCGACCAGCGCACCGACCAAAAACAGCAGAAACGCGATGACGTTGTTGGCATGTTGCGGCGACGAACGCGTAACTCGCACAGCAAGCCCGAGATATATCACGGCTGTAATCGCAAGGAGGGGCCGCACGAAAAGTTCGAGCGCCTCCATCATCCGCGGGCCCCGCGCGCAATTTGGTCAATTTTACGGTGCATCCGGGGATGCTAGCCGGGAACGAGGCGACATAATGCGACGTAGGCCGCATTCCGAGGCTTGGAGAGGCTTACAGCCCCTCTGCCGTGTCGTTTATCAGCTTGTCGACGACGGCTTTAAGGGCGTCATCATGGCTGGCGCCGGCCGCGCGCTCCAACTCGTACTTCCTTAGCTGCCGATGCGCACTGGTGCCGCGCTGGAGTATGTGTCGCAATGAGTTAACCTCTTCCGCGCAACCCAGCGCCTCGGCATCCTCGGCAACGAGGCCAAGCATCTCGTTGAGCAGTTCCTCGAACGGCACGATTCTGCCCTTGCCGAGGTCGATCAGCCCCTCGTCGAAGCTGTAGCGCATGGCGCGCCAACGATTTTCGTTAATCAACATCGGCGTGTAAATGCGCCAGCGCTGATTGTTGGTCCGAAGCCGGTACAACATGCGCATCATGCACACGAGATAGGCAGCCAATGCGACCGTATCGTCGACGAGCGTGCATACGTCCATGACGCGCGTCTCGAGTGTCGGAAACTTCGCGCTTGGCCGGATATCCCACCAGATACGGGTCGAGTCCTCGATCAGGCCCGCATTCATCATGATCTGCACATGGCGCGAATACTCCGCCCAGCTGGTAAAACGCTCGGGCAGGCCCGTGCGCGGCAGCGCATCGAACACGGTCAGGCGGTAACTCTTCAGCCCGGTATCATGGCCCTCCCAGAACGGTGATGAGCACGACAGCGCCAACAAGTGCGGCAGGAAGTAGGACATCTGATTCATCAGATCGATGCGCAACTCGTCATCGTCGATACCGACATGCACATGCATACCGCAAATCAACAGTCGCCGGGCGGCACCTTGCATCTCGATCGTCAACTGATCGTAGCGTTCCTTGCGCGTGTGCTTTTGATCCTGCCAGCGGCTAAACGGATGTGTCGATGCTGCGATCACCTCCAGACCGTGGCTGTTGGCAACCTCTTTAATATTGCTGCGCAAGCGCACCAGATCTTCGCGCGCTTCCTGAACGTTATTGCAGACCTTGGTGCCGATTTCGATTTGCGAACGGAGTAACTCGGACGTGACCTGAGATCCCAGGCGCTCTTCGCACTCTTTCATCAGGCTCTCTGGCGGATCGATGACGAGACCGCGCGTCTCTTTGTCGACCAACAGATACTCTTCCTCGACACCGAGCGTAAATTTCGGTCCAGAGTTTTTCATAGCATCATCCCCGTGCGGCCTGTCGCCTTTTATTATGCTGGAATCTTGTCTTGACGTAGTCCGATTCTCTCCGGAATCGATTCAATTATGCGATGCATGACAGGCGCGATCTCGTCAACGCCCGCGATGTCGTCAATCAGGTCCTGACGAACCTCAATACCGACATGCGGAAGCCCGCCTTCCTCGGCATGGTGATCTATGGTGAAATCCTGCGGCGCCCTGCCCGAATACGGCTCGTTGTCACCCGTCAGGAATCCGGCCGCGCGGAACTCCCCGAGAAAAATCTCGGCGACGCGTGGATCCTGGTCCCACAACACGCTCAGCTCCACAGCACGCGATATGCCGTTCAACACAGGCGTAAAGCTGTGCATCGAAATAAACGCCGGACTGGGGCCAACGGCTCTGAGTCGTTTGATCTGTTCGTCGATCGCATGATGATAGGGCCAGTAAATCGCATTTGCCCGGGCGTCCTTGTCGGCCTGCGTGAGATTGCGATTGCCCGGTACGAGAATGCCATCGCCGTACTCGAGGAACGCACCCGGGTCCATCAATTGCCGGTTGCAGTCGACGATCAGCCGCGAATACTGTGCGATCACGGCTGTCACGCCGAGGCTCTTTGCCAGACTTTCGGTCAGCTTGCCGGCACCGATATCGATCGCCAGATGACAGCGACGTGCGAATGGATCGAGGCCCATATCCCCCAGGACCCGTGGAAAGCGGCAGCTGGCATGGTCACAGACAAGCAGAATCGGCGACTCCGCAAGCGGGTTGACAACATAGAATGGGGACGGCTCGCTGGAGGTCAGCAGGGGTGTATCAGTATTGTTGTTGGTGCCGACTGCCATGAATCAAAGACTTAGAATTATTTCCGGCTGAGTGTACCGCATCAGAGCCGGTGGTACATGTGGTCAGGCCTCGGTTCGTGCTATGCGCTCAGCTCCGAGAAACGGTTGTTGGGCCAAGGCTCGAATGATTTCACCGAGGTCGGGCGGGCAATGTAATAGCCTTGCGCAAACTCGATGCCAAGTGCCCCGAGCTTCTCGAGCACCTGTTTGGTCTCCACCCTCTCGGCGATCGTCTCGATGCCCATGGCGTGGCCTACCTGCGAAATCGCCTTGACCATACTCTCGTCGACACTGTCGTCCGCAACATTGCGAATGAACTGGCCGTCAATCTTGAGGTAGTCAACAGGCAGGTTCTTGAGATAGGTAAACGACGACAGGCCGCTGCCGAAATCATCCAGCGAGAACTTGCAACCGAGCTTCTTGAGAGCCTGCATGAAGTGAATTACCCGGGACAGGTTCGATATGGCAGCAGTTTCCGTGATCTCGAAACAGATCGCACCGGTCGGCAGCTGTTGTTTCTCCAGTTCCTTGATTACATCCGCGAGGAAGCGATCTTCGCTCAGTGATGTGCCCGAAAGATTGATTGCGATTGTGTATCGCGCCTCACCGTCGGCATTTCGGTCCGCAAGTTTGGACAAGGCTTCGCGAATCACCCAGCGATCGAGTGTGGACATCAGGTTATAGCGCTCCGCCGCCGGAATAAACTGATTCGGGCCGACGAGCTCGCCATTTTCGTCGCGCATGCGCAATAGTATTTCGTAGTGACCGCGCGATTTGCCATTGTCTTTGCCGATGCCAATGATCGGCTGAAAGAACAACTCCAGCCGGTCTTCCTCGACTGCGCTACTGATGCGCGATACCCACTTCATTTCCTCATGGCGCATCGACGCATCGCTGTCCTCGTACAAGTGAACCTGATTGCGCCCCATGTCCTTGGCCGAGTAACAAGCGACATCGGCTGAACTCATCAGTTCCGCGACATCCGTGTTCTCGCTGTTCACCATGACCACCCCGATCGAACAACGCACCGTCGTGAATGAGTCCTGCCATTCAAAGCGATAGCCTTCGACCGCACCACGAATTGCCTCGGCGACCTCGATCGCGCGATGCTCATCGCAGCGTTCGAGTAGAATCCCAAACTCGTCGCCGCCAAGTCGCGCCAGTACGTCAGTCGAACGAATGTTTGCGTGCACGATCTCCGACAATTGTCGTAGCAGCGCATCGCCAGCTGAGTGGCCAAACGTATCATTGACGACCTTGAACTGATCGAGGTCGAGGTACAGCAACGCATGCGTGTTCTCGGGGTTGCCGCGAATGCTGTTGATCGCGGCTACCAGGCGGTTCTCGAACTCGCGGCGATTAATCAGATCGGTCAGCGTGTCATGAGACGCCTGGTAACTGAGCTGACGGAAGAGGCGTGTTTCTTTGCTGACATCATGGAAAACCATGACCGAACCGATGATGTTGCCGATGCGATCGCGAATCGGTGCCGCTGAGTCCTGAATCGGGACCTCGTCGCCGTTCTTAGTAATCAGAATGGAGCTTTCGTCGAGCGTTATGACGCGGCCTTCCTCGAGGCATCGCATTACCGGGTTGTCGACCGTCGCACGCGTGTGTTCGTTGATAATGGTCATGATTTCGCTGATCGGCGTACCGCGTGCACCACGCATATCCCATCCCGTCAGATCCTGCGCGACCGGATTAATGTAATCGATGCATCCTTCGGCGTCCGTCGTGATAACGCCGTCGCCGATCGACTGCAACGTGACCTGCGCGCGCTCCTTTTCTTCAAAAACGCGTGTCTCGGCACGCTTGCGATCGGTAATGTCGGTAATCGTGCCCTCGTGTGCAGCGATGTTGCCGTCCTCGTCGTAAACGGCACGGGCGTTCTCCAGAACGACGATTTCGCGGCCGTCTTTGCAACGCAGGCGATACTCAAAATTCTTGACGAGCCCTTCAGCCTCGAGACGCGCGAAGACTCGTTCGCGGTCGATCGGGTTGACGTACAACATCGGCGTACGACCAACCGACTTAAGATCTTCGACACTGTCGTATCCGAGCATGTCGACGAGCGCTGGATTGGCCGCAATCAACTCGCCGTCGCGCGATGCGATGTATACGCCGTCGACAACATTCTCAAACAGCCCTCTATAGCGCGTCTCGGAGCTGCGCAATTTGTCTTCGTCGAGTTGGCGCTTGATCGCGATGCCGGCGAGGCGCGCCATGCGACTCAACTTATCGAGTTCGTCAGTAGTCGGTGCTCGCGCCTCATTGGAGTAGACATCGAGCGTACCAATAACGCGCCCGGACGCCCCACGAACGAGAAATGACCAAACGGCAGCAATATCGTGTTCACTGGCATCGCGTCTATGCGACTTCCAGCCGGGGTCTTTGGCGATATTCGTCGTAAATCTGTCCTCGGCATGGTGTACCGCAGCGCCACAGGTAATGCTCCCGGCAGCAACCTCCACGAAGTTCAGCAACAATTGAAACGGCTCAGGCAAACTCGGCGCCTGCGCAACGTTGAGCATTTTATTCCGCCCGCCAAGCTGCATGACGGCAGCACGAAAATCGTCATTGATTTTTTCGACGCTGCGACAAATCGCCCTGAGCGTCCGATCTTGCGGCATACTGGCCGCTATCATCTCGAGAATCTTGTTTTGTGCAAACGCGATCGTCTCGTTGCGTTTGCGGTCGGTGATGTCAGTGATCGACGCCCGAACCAGGCGCTTGTTGCTATCGGGCAAGCGACTAAACCGCACCTCGCAGGGAAATTCCCTACCGGCAGAGTCCTTATGGGCCCACTCAAACGTCGGATGTTCGCCGTTCAGCGCCCTGTCGATATAGCCACGATCCACACCGAATGACGGCGTGCCATCAGGCTGCATTTTCGGGCTGATCGCCTCGGGGCCATTCGACAGCAGCCGACCACGTGACAAGTTGAACAACTCGCAGGCCCGGTCGTTGGCGTCTACGAGGCGTTGTTCGTCGACATCGAAAACGACAATCGCCTCGGGCGCATATTCAACGAGTGCACGATAACGCTCCTCGTTTTCCTTGAGTGTGGACTCGGCCCGCTGACGCCCGGTAACGTCACGTAAACTGATGACGAATATTCTGCCGCCACCAGCCTGGAGTTCACTCGCATTGAGCTCCGCGATAAACGCCTCGCCATTGGCACGGATCGCACCGACCTGGCCGGTCTCGACACTGAGCTGTGAGGCATCGAGATTGGATGTAAATGGTGCGACGAACTCGGCCACAGTGCGGCCTTTAGCGGCCGGCAGAATGTGCTCGATTTTCGAACCAATCAGCTGATCTTTGGCAAGGCCAAAGTAGTGCGAACAGATCTTGTTGCAGTTGCAAACAATGCCACTCTCGCTGACTGACAACAGCGCTTCGGTCACGCTGTCGAAAATGGCTTCGATTGGGGTAGTACCGGTCAGCGACTGGGTGATCGTCGCTTCCATCTTGTCATAATGCTGGTCAATCAAACTCAGCAACTCGAGGAAATCGGGTTTCTCTATCGCCGACGCCTCCTTGGCCAGTTTGATCTTGTCGCGAAGCTCTTTATGCATCGATCGACCAACTCATTCCGTTGAATACGCGTGCATTCCATTGCCAATGGTTCGCAGTGGGTCCACTGGCAGCATGCGATTACCTTAGATCGAGTCCACGCCGCTGTCTGTGATGCATTTCAGGTTTTGAAAATTTCTTTGGGAAAAATTTCCCGTTAATGGTCAATGAGTTATGACAAATACTTGATGTTAATTGGCTCCGTAAAACATCACTGACAAGTGATTACACATAACCAAACCCAACCACGCGCTGCGGGTAAACAGAGCAAAGAGGCACGACCGGGACACCTGTTATCTTCATGGCTCGGTCCGATAGCCTACTAACGATCGGACTGAGACTTTGCACCTTGTTGAGTACGCTGCGCTTTACTTCCGATAACAGGTGTCCCGCCCGCACCCGTGCGGCAGATTCAGGTTTTGCCCGCAGCGCAGGCTGGTTAGTTTTCAGAGGCCGGCAGTGAGCGGATCAATTCGCCGTTCTCGTCACGCATTACTTCGCCGTTGTCCTGAATCTCACGTGGCGCGCTGCCGACCTGGATAGGAATGGCCGTGACGCTGGACAGCAAACCGCCCTCGGTTGCGACGCTCGCTGCTACGTTCAGAAACAGACGTCCCTCACGCAGCGGAATAACGCGCACCTGTTGCTGGCTCGGCGCTTCGTCGTTGCTTGCCGCAATCGATACACGGGCGGGCTGTGCCTCGGTGAACTGCATCGCGGTCGAATCGTTGACGCGATAACTCAACGTGATGGGCTGCGGGCCGAGCGTTGATTTGATCTGCAGGTCGATAGCAACGGGCTGACCGACGATAGGCGTACCGATAATCGTGTAGTCGATCGTCACCGGGCCCTGCGGCTTGACCGTATGCTTATCTTTCGCAGCGGGCGAACTGCCGACGTCTGCGGTATCGATGCTGCCGTTGCCGCAGCCGGCTAATGCAATCGCGATCGCCGCAAGCGCGGGGAAAATCACTCGAGTCATACTTGCCATTTGCTGCTCGTCCTTATGGGGTCGGCGTCAATGATACGTCGAAACAGATTGTTTGAGGATAACTCACCGACGCGACGGGATCCTCGAAACGCCACTCTTCGACGATCGCGGCATAGGTCTCATTGGCGAACATCAATGGCGTTCGGTAAGACTCGGAATTAGCCACGGCGCTAACACCCTCGTTGATTTGCCCCGGGTTCGCGCCTCTGATGATGTAAATGTCCGGGTCGCTCTGATCACGATCGTTGGGGTCCGCTGAGGGCGGTGTTGGCGTTGTCGTAACAACGCTGACGTCGTATTCATCATCGGCTGGCACCGTGATCCGCAGGAAGCGGTCCTCGCCGATATTGTTGCCGTGTCGATTGAGGCCGTCGAGGCTGCTGTTGACGCAAATATTCACAACTGAACCATCTGCCACCATCGGCGTATGGAGCGGTAGCACGTCTGCGACGCCAGCATCATTGGATTCGTTCGTCGCCCAAATGTCGAGCGCAGCTCCCGAAACGACGTTCTCGCGATCAAGCTGCGAATCGAGAAGAGCCACACCCTGCGCATTCAGCGATGAGCGCAATTCGGCTGCGAACGAGAACAGCGTCGCAATGCTTTCCGTAACGGCCTGCGGTCCGGTCATCACGTTGTAGATCGGCCCGAAGCCAATGGAGCCGTTGTCGGTGCCATCGTTGTTTGTATCCCAGAGGTCGTACAGCAATGTCATGACCGAAAGCTCGTTGTACCAGCCCTTTACACCGGCGCTGACCGTTTCGATGTCAAATCCGACGACACCGACGTCGCAATAAATCGGTTCGTTCAGTGCCATCGCGGCGATAGCGGTTCCCCAGCCCTCGCTGAAAGCCACGGTGGCGTCAAGACTTTCGCCCAGTGTATGCGCGCCACCGCCTGATTCCGAGCGCGACAGATTGTCCTCGAAATAGTGGCCCCATTCGTGAACGACAACGTTATCGTCAAACTCGTCCGTGTCATCCATGACATCGCCCAGCAGGAACATCATGTCGAAATCGGGATAATAGGACGACGTCGAGATTTCACCGGCCGTGATGTCAAAATTTGCGGATGCAGCCGTGTTATTGACGCTCCAGAATACATCGAGCGCCGGAAAGCTCGCGTTTGGGTCTGCCACGCGGACGAACTGCATACCTGTGTAGATCGTATCGAGAATCGCAAATGGCGCCGCCGAGCGTGATCCGGTGTAACTGCTGCCACCCCACCCCGTTGCGGCGGTCAGGTCGCGGGTAAGGTCCGACGTTCCAGTATTGAAACTGCTGCCATCCAGAACATAAAGCGCACGGGACGTGAGTGCCGGCGGCGCGGGATTGTCCAGGTCGCTCGCCCCGGCGATGAAATTGTCGCGCACGTCGACATCCCACCCGGCTGCGCCACCGTCTTTCAGTTCCGCGCGCACGCGCAGTCGCACTCCGGCATTTTGCGGTACATTGCTGAAGGAATAACTGCCATTGGCGCCGGAGGCCATGCTGGAGATCGGAACACTGGTGCTTGAATTGATGAGTTGTACGGTCGCTCCGCGAATCGGGCGGGTGACGGTCGCGCCGAAATTCAGTGCTGTGCAGCTCCCGTTCGGCGGCACGAATTCGTAACTCACAGTCCCGGAGACGGTTACGGTTGGCTGGCCACCGCCCTGGTTACCACCTCCATTACTACCACCACAGGCGGCCATCGCCAGCATGCACAGCGCACTCAGGGCCATGCAGCCGTGACGCAGATTCACGAAATATGTGCTCGTTGACGCCCTCACGAGATTCTCCATCCTACATAATAATTGTGCGAAGAAGGTCCGAATTCCCTTTGTCAGTATTGATAAACTTCGTCCTCTGAACGAGCGCCGGGTTCACAATTTCCGCCTCTTTCGTCGGCTTTTCGTGGAGATCACATGGATAACGGCAAGATTCTCGTCACCGGCGGCGCCGGTTACATCGGTAGCCACGTCGTGCGGCAGCTCGGCAATGCAGACGAACATGTCATTTCGCTCGACAATCTCTCGACCGGCTTCGCGGAGGCGATCACGGCTGGCGAACTCGTGATCGGCGATACGGGCGACGCTGCCCTGCTCGACCGTATCTTCGATGACCACGATATCGATACCGTCATGCATTTCGCGGCGCAAACGATCGTGCCCGAATCAGTCGCCGATCCGCTTAAATACTATGCCAATAACACGTCGAGTAGCCGTACGCTGCTCGAGCGTGCCAACGTACACGCCGTCAAACACGTCGTGTTCTCGTCGACGGCGGCCGTGTATGGCATCCCTCCCGACGGCAAGGCCTCCGAGCGCACACCGACCCGGCCGATCAATCCGTACGGCAGCTCCAAGCTCATGACTGAATGGATGCTGCGCGATCTCGCTTTCGCCGGCGGCCCAAGCTACGTGTCCCTGCGCTACTTCAATGTCGCGGGCTGCGAGCCTGGCGGCACGATTGGCCAGTCGACACCGAAGGCAACATTGCTTGTCAAAGTCGCGTGCGAGGCGGCCGTTGGTAGCAGGCCGGGCGTCAGTGTTTTCGGCACCGACTATCCGACGCCGGACGGTACCGGGCTGCGCGACTACATTCACGTCGAAGACCTTGCTGCCGCGCACCTCGATGCCCTGAACTACCTCAGAGACGGCGGTAAATCAGCGACACTCAATTGCGGCTACGGACACGGCTACAGTGTGCGCGAAGTGCTGGCTGCCGTGGAAAAGGTCAATGGCGAACCGCTCAACATTACAGAGGAGCCGCGACGACCTGGCGATCCGCCCGAACTCATTGCCGTCGCCAAGAAGATCAAAAAGGTTCTGGGTTGGACTCCCGAATTCGATGACCTCGAAACGATCGTGCGTACCAGCCTCGAGTGGGAGCGCAAGATCGCGAAACGGGATCAAAGCGCCTACTGGTCTACCTGATTCCGGCCCTGCCGGTGCTACACTGCGCGCATGAAATTTCGCCGCCCACGATCGCTTAACGAACTGATTCTCGTAGGATTCGGGCTCGTGGGCCTGCCGCTGTTGATCGCCGTGATCTGGGCCCTCGTGAATATCGACCGGCTTGCGGAACAGAGTGAGCGACTCGTCTTCACGGGCGTCGCGGCCGCCGAGAACAACCGGCTGTTGGTGGAACACGTTGGCTCGCTCGAGCGCGTGGCGCGTCAATTTCAGGTTCTGGACAGTCCCGAGAGCCTGCAGCTGCTGCGCCAGGACCTGTCGACGATCGAGGCACAACTTGCAGAGATGGCCCCGCTCAACGAGCAGGCTGCTACGACGGCGCTCGCGGCATCGATTGGCGCCAGTGCACGGCGCATTGTCACGACACTCGAGCGTGCGGACCTGAGCGATGACGACGAAACCCGAGCGATCGCGGAATTTGCGCTACTGCGGCAACGCGTCACTGAGCTAACCGGCACCCTGACCTCGTTCGTCGATACCGAACTTAAGAACCTGCAGGCGAACACGCGTCGCGCACAGCGCATCTCGGCCTGGCAGGTCGCGGCACTCGTGCCCGGAACATTCATTCTCGTGTTGTTCTTCATCGTACTGGTCGCGCGCCCCATCCGGCAGCTCGATACGGCGATTCATCAGCTCGGCCAAAGCGGTTTTTCGAAACCGATCGAGGTCAAGGGTCCGACTGACCTCGAACGTCTGGGCCGCCAGCTCGAGTGGCTGCGTCTGCGCCTGCTGGAACTTGCGCAGGAAAAGAACAAGTTCCTGCGGCACATGTCGCACGAGCTCAAGACACCGCTCGCGAATATCCGCGAGGGAACCGAGTTATTGCTCGACGGCACGGTGGGCGAACTGCAACAGCCGCAGCGCGAGGTCACCGACATACTGCGTATGAACGGACTCAAGCTACAGCAACTGATCGAGAACCTGCTGAGCTTCAGTGCCTGGCAGACCAAGACCGAGGTGCTGACGCTAACGGATTTCCCGATACGGGCGCTCGCAATCTCGGTCGCAAAAGCGCAGCGACTCGCGCTCAAGGCGGCGCATATTCAGCTAAAACTCGAAATCGAGGACATTATTGTGAACGCGGATCGCGACAAGATCCGCACCGTTCTTGATAATCTGCTGTCGAATGCAATCAAGTTCACGCCAAAAGGTGGCTATATAACGATCCGCGCACAGCAGACGCCATCGAGTTTTGTACTCGAATTTGGTGACACAGGCCCCGGTATTCCGGACGAAGAAAGCCCTAGAATCTTCGAGGCGTTCTTCCAGGGGCAGACGGAGCAAGGCGGCCAGGTTGGAGGAACGGGCATTGGTTTGTCGGTGGTGCTCGAGTGCATCCAGGCCCACGAAGGATCCGTGGAACTGGTGGATTCGGATGAGTTTTCGGGCGCGCATTTCCGCATCGATATTCCGCAGAAGCGCGCGACGGCACAGCAGAAGTTGGCAGCGAATGCATAAGGAAGGACCGACAACTCGTGTAAGGCAGGTTGCGGCAACGATGGTCGTCGTTGCGCTGCTGGGCGGCTGTGCGCAGACCAAAGACCTCCTGGGCATGGGCAAGTCGTCATCGTCATCCGGCGATGTCGGCATTTTGGGCGCACCGGT
Organism: Gammaproteobacteria bacterium; assembly: GCA_029862045.1. Classification (GTDB taxonomy): domain Bacteria; phylum Pseudomonadota; class Gammaproteobacteria; order Steroidobacterales; family Woeseiaceae; genus UBA1847. The sequence continues at coordinate 12,808 of JAOTYE010000024.1, read as the reverse complement.
GGCCGATGAGTACCTGGCGGAACTCTATGACCTCGCCGCCGGCGATCCGGCGACGCAGGCCGAGATCTTTGCCGATGCGCGCTCGGGTTCGCAGCTGACACCGGGGCCGCAGACCAATCTGCGTTACGCACTCGTGCTCGCGACAGCGGGCCACGGCGAATCCGACCCGGAACAGGCACAGTCGATGCTGCGCGAGATACTGACACAGACCGAACTGATGACACCGGCTGAGATTTCGCTGGCGACGATTCACCTGAAGGCCGTCGAACAGCTGATCGTCTCCAATTCCGAGGCGCGACGCCTGCGCTCGTCAACGTCACGCGCGACGCAGACTCAGGAAGCGGCCACCAACCAGCGCCTCGCGACTGTCGAGGCCGAAAATCGCCGCCTGCGGCGCGATCTCGAGGATGCCGAGGGCAAGCTCGAGGCCATCACCTCGATCGAGCGCTCGATCCGGCAGCAGGAGCCCTAGCCGCCTGCCTTGCCCGCCCAAGCAAATCCCTCTAACCTTCACCCATGGCCACCCCTCACGCCCAAACCAAAGGCAAGATCCTGCTCGTCGATGACGACCCGGGACTGCTGCGTCTCCTGAGTATTCGCCTGCGTGCCGAAGGGTACGACATTGAAGCTGTCGAGAGCGCGCACAAGGCGCTTGCGACACTGAATCGCTTCACGCCGGACCTCGTCATTACCGACCTGCGCATGGACAAGATGGACGGCATCGGGCTCTTGAAAGAACTGCAGACTCGCTCGCCGGGCCTGCGCGTGGTCATCATCACGGCGCACGGCACGATTCCGGACGCGGTTGTTGCGACGCAAAGTGGCGCGTTCGGCTTCCTGACCAAGCCGATCGACAAAGACGAACTGATGATCACGGTCGATAAGGCGCTCAAAGTGTCGGGTTCGGTTGATGTCGAGGAAGGCTGGGCATCGGAAATCATTACGCGCAACCAGGGCGTGAGAGAAGTTTTGCAGCAGGCGAAGATGGTTGCGGCGACCGATGCGCGCGTGTTGATTACGGGCGAAAGCGGCACGGGTAAGGAACTGCTCGCGAAAGCGATCCACAACGCGAGCCCGCGACACTCGCAGCCGTTTACCGCGATCAACTGCAGCGCGATGGCCGAGAACCTGCTCGAATCCGAACTCTTTGGACATGAGAAAGGCGCGTTCACGGGCGCGACACGCACCCATAAAGGACTTTTCCAGTCGGCCGAAGGCGGCACGCTGCTGCTCGATGAAATAGGCGACATGCCGATGCGCTTGCAGGTGAAGCTGCTGCGCGTCTTGCAGGAAAACCAGGTGCGTCCGGTTGGCAGCACAGAGGCGCTTACGGTGGATGTGCGCGTTATCTCCGCAACACACCGCGACCTGCAGGAACTGCTGCGTGAGGGACGTTTTCGAGAGGACCTCTATTATCGATTGAACGTCGTCAACATCAAGTTGCCGACGCTGGATGATCGCCGCGAGGATATTCCGCTGCTGGTCGCGAACTTCCTGCAGATTATCGCCGGGGAAGCAGGCCAGGAACGCAAGGTTTACGCACCCGAAGCCGTCGAGATGCTGGTCACGGCCGAGTGGCCCGGCAATGTTCGGCAGCTTTACAACGTCGTAAGGCAGAACGTCGCGTTGTCACGCTCACCCGTCATCAGCGCCGAACTCGTGCAGCAATCGCTTGGTGAACACGGCGGCAAACTCGCCTCATTCAGTGATGCGCGCGATGAATTCACGCGCAATTACCTGTCACAGATTTTGCAAATCACGATGGGCAATGTGAGCCAGGCTGCGCGACTCGCGAAACGGAATCGCACTGACTTCTACAAGCTGCTCGCGCGCCACGAACTGAACCCGGATCAGTTCAAGACCCGTTGAACGGACTAAATGGGGACATTCCTGATTTTTTACGCTTCGCGCCTATGCAGGATCATACCCACAACAAAATCAGGAATGTCCCCATTTATTTGCCGCCCTGCGCCGCCTTCTTCGAATACCCTTCGGCCGACAAGCCGTACTTATTAAACAAGTCATAAAGGGTCGGTCGCGTAACGCCGAGCAGATCTGCCGTTTTGGAGATATTGCCGTAGCACTTTGTGAGCGCGACGCGAATGGCTTTCGACTCCGCACGGCTCCTGACCTCACGCAGATTCAGCGACTCGTCCTCGCCCTCACCTTTGGCGATGCCCAGGTCGCCCGCTGTCACCATCTTGCCGTCGGCCATGATGACCGCGCCACTAATCTTGTTCTCGAGTTCGCGCACGTTACCGGGCCATGAATAACTCTCGATGGCGTGCACGGCATCGTCGGAAAATCCGTTGATCGCCCGGCCCTGCGCCTTCGAATATTTGTGCAACAAGTTGCGCGCGAGAATCAGGCGGCCTTCCTCGCGCTCCCTATATGGCGGGATATTGATAGTGATTTCACTGACCCGGTAATAAAGATCCTCTCGAAATGCGCCTTCTTTGATGAGTTCTTCGGGATTCTGGTTCGTGGCGCAGATGACACGAACGTCCACCGAGATTTCTTCGCGACCGCCGACACGTTCGATGACGCGTTCCTGCAGAAAGCGCAGCATCTTGGCCTGCAGCGCAAGCGGCATGTCACCAATCTCGTCGAGAAACAGCGTGCCGCCATCAGCAACTTCGATCTTGCCGAGCGTTTGTTTGTGCGCGCCCGTGAACGAGCCTTTCTCATGTCCGAAGAGCTCGGACTCGAGCAGGTTCTCGGGAATCGCCGCGCAGTTGATCGCGATGAAGTCGTTATCGGCACGCGCACTCAAACGATGCAATGCGCGTGCAAGTAATTCTTTACCGGTGCCGCTCTCGCCCAACAACAGCGCGGTGACATTCGTGGGCGCAACTTTTTCGATCATGCGACAAACGGCGAGCATGCCTTCGCTTGCGGCAACGATGCCATCGAGCGGCGACTCGTGCACTTTGCTTTGCAGGCGTCGGTTCTCGTTCTCGAGTTCTGAAATATTGAAGGCGCGATCGACGAGCAGTTTGAGCGTGTCGGTATCGACAGGCTTTTCATAGAAGTCATAAGCGCCCTGCGCGACGGCAGTCAGTGCGTTCTCCTGGTCCCCGTTGCCGGTAACGACGATAACCTTCGTGTGCGGTGCGAGCTTGAGAGTCTCGGCGAGCGTTTGCAGCCCTTCTTCGACACCTTCGGGTCGTGGCGGTAATCCCAGGTCCTGTAAGACCACCATCGGTTCGTGGCGACGCAGCTCGGCGATCGCGGATGCGCGATCCTCAGCCGTGAAGACGTCGTAGCCCTCAAAACACCACCTGAGTTGACTCAGGAGTCCCGGGTCATCCTCGACGATTAACAGTTTGCGGCTTGCTTCGCTCATGAGTCCTTTGTAGGCACCCTCCCGGCGGGCAACAGAGGCGCCATGGTGCCACGAAGGCGCGCCGCTGTGGAGGCCTTGAGTCACAGTGCATTGTGTGACCTGTGCGGGGCTCCAGAGAGGAACCCGCCGGACGGGGCGACATAAGTCATACGATCCGACGATCGCAGCTGTCACTCACCTGCCGGGGCGGCCTCCGACCTACGTACTTGCCGCAGTTGCGAATCATTCGCATTTGCATTAGTGTCCTGAAGCATTGAGATACCAACGTTTAAGGACATAAGGATGTACCACCCAAGACCCGGCTGCGTGGCCCTTTGCGCGGCCATTTTTGTCGTCTCAGTGGCCGCACACGGCCAGGAAACGGCCCGTGATGAGGCATTGGCCCCGATCGATACCGTGACGATTATCGGCCGCTCAAGCGACGTGGCGGACGTGCCCGGTTCGGCCCATGTCGTTGATAGCGCAGCACTCGACATCTTCAATGACACCGATATCCTGCGCGTGCTGCGCACGGTGCCGGGCGTCTACGTTCAGGAAGAAGAAGGCTTTGGCCTGCGCCCGAATATCGGCATTCGCGGCTCGGGCCTCGACCGCAGCGCGCGCATCGCGTTACTTGAAGACGGCATCCTGATCGCACCGGCCCCCTACTCCGCGCCGTCGGCCTACTATTTCCCGACACAGCGCCGCATGAGTTCGCTCGAAGTGCTCAAGGGCCCGGCCTCGGTTGTTGTCGGGCCGCGCACGACCGGCGGCGCGCTGAACATGATCTCCACACCGATACCGGATGCGCTCGGCGCCAACGCCGATCTCCGTGTTGGCGACCACAGCACGATCGACGTGCACGCGAATCTCGGCAACCACGGTGAGCGTTTTTCGTGGCTCGTTGAAACCGTGCAAAGCCAGAGCGACGGCTTCAAGCAAATTGATGGCCCGCTCGACGGCGATACGGGCTACGACATCGAGGACTACGTTGCGAAACTTCAGTTCGACAGCGATCCGGCGGCTGATGTTTATCAGAGCTTGCGATTAAAACTCGGTTACACGGATCAGACTTCCGATGAAACATACCTCGGACTAACCGACGATGACTTTGCATCGGACCCGACGATGCGTTACGCGGCGTCCGAGGGCGACGTATTCAACAGCGAACATGAGCAGTATCAACTCAGCTATGTGATTGATGCCGGCAACAACTGGCGCGGTAAAGTCACGGCGTATCGCAACGACTTCGAACGGAACTGGTACAAGCTCCAGTCGGTGAACGGCGTGAGCATGAGCAATGTGCTCGACGACACTGTGACCTATGCGACAGAGCTCGGCTACCTCAAGGGCGACACGAGCCCCGACGATGCGATTTTCAAACGCGCGAATAATCGCAGCTATTACTCGCAGGGTGTGCAAGCGCAGATCGAATGGGATCTCGGCTTTGGCGATACCGAGGTCGCGCTGACGACCGGCTTTCGAATTCACGAAGACGAGGAAGATCGCTTCCAGCATCAAAACGGTTATCGCATGGAAGACGGCGTGCTCGTCCTGACGACGGCCGGTGCGCCAGGTTCGAACACGAACCGGGTGTCGGATGCCGACGCGCAAGCCTATTTCGTCAATGCCGAGATGCGTAGTGGCAAGTGGATCTTCACACCGGGCCTGCGCTTCGAAGATGTGGAGCTGCGGCGCCTCGATTTTTCGACTGCAGATCCGTCGCGTGATCAGGGACCGACGCGTGTGCGCAAGAACTCGGTCTCGACACTGATCCCGGGCATGGGCGCGCTGTATCGGCTCAACGACGAGTGGCGCTTGCTTGCCGGCATCCACAAGGGTTTTAATCCGCCCGGACCGGGCAGCTCGGCAGACGAGGAATCGAGCCGCAATATCGAAGTCGGCACGCGCTACGACAATGACTCTTTGAGCTTCGAGGCGATCTACTTCGTTAACGACTATGACAACCTCGTCGGCACCGTAACCGAATCCACGGGTGGCGGTGGCGGCATCGACGATATAGGCGAGCAGTTCGACGGTGGCGAAGTCACGGTTGCGGGACTCGAACTGAGTGCGAACTACAACTGGAACATCGGCGGAATCGACGTGCCATTCGGCCTCCAATACACGTGGACGACTGAGGCCGAGTTCGAGAATTCATTCGAGAGCAACTTCGACCCCTGGGGCGACGTCGAAGTGGGCGATGAGCTGCCGTACATCCCGGAGCATCAAGTTCGTGCGACGACGGGCCTTGAGACCGAACAGTGGCGCATCGACCTGGCCGCAAGCTACATCGGCCAGCTGCGCAGCAAAGCCGGTCAGGGATCGTTTGATCCGGCCGAGTCGATCGACTCACACGTGGTTTGGGATCTGATGGCCGCTTGGCAGTTCACGCCGAAGCTCTCAACCTACGTCAAGGTCGATAATTTGTTGGACGAGACCTACATCGCGGCCAGACGGCCGGCGGGTGTAAGGCCAGGCTTGCCGAGAACGGCATACCTGGGCTTAACGTATCGCTTGTAGGGGCACCTACGGAACCACCTTCGTCGCCGGGTTCGAGTACACGCTCTCAACGCCCGACGTGTCGTACGACGTTGCCACGAACTCATAGGTCCCGGGCACCAGATTTCCGATGACGTAGCTCGAGATGCCCGGGCTGGGGACTGTCTCCGAATTCGTATAAACACCCGGCGTCGTGCCCCAATAGAACTTGTAACCCGCGAGATCGACAAGCGGGGTGCCATCCTCGTTCTCGGTCGGTGGGGTCCAGTTCAGCGTGACCGAGCCGAGGCTCACGGCATTGACCGTGATCGAGAACGGCCCCAACGTGTCACTTGCCATGCCATCCAACACCGTGATTATGATGCCGCTGTAGAGGCCAACATCGGCATCGCCCGGTGTACCGGAGATGCGCCCTGTTGAATTATTGAAAGTCGCCCATGACGGCAGGCCCGAGATCGAGAAGCTCAGTGTATCGCCGTCAGGATCGCTCGCGGTCGGCGTGAAGCTGTACGAGCTGTTGGCATTGACTTGGCTCGGCGGCGAGCCGGAAATCGTCGGTGGCGAATTCGCTGCGCCGGCCACCGTGATCGTGAACGCGGGCAGGCTCGCACTCGCCTGGCCATCCGATACGTTGATCATGATATTGCTGTGGTTACCCACGTCGGCGGGGCCTGGCGCACCCGACAGGTTACCGGTCGCAGCGTCGAAGCTTGCCCAGGCCGGACGGTTCGTGACGCTGAATGCCAGCGTATCACCATCGGCATCGCTTGCCGTCGGCGTGAAGTTGTACTGGCTGCCGACCGTGACCTGGCTTGGCGGATTGCCCGAGATCGTCGGCGCCGAATTCGCCGCGTTGACGATGATCGAAAATGCCGCGAGGCTCGCGGATGCGGCGCCATCGGTCACACTGATCACGATGTTATTGTGCGCACCGATGTTGATGGTGCCCGGCGTTCCCGACAAACGACCTGTCGCTGTATCGAAGGTCGCCCATGACGGACGATTGGTGATGCTGAAGGTCAGTGCGTCGCCGTCGGGATCGCTGGCCGTTGGCGTGAAATCGTATTGACTCCCCGACACGACCTGCGCTGGTGGCGTACCCGCGATGATAGGCGCCGCGTTGGTCGTCGTGACATTGATCGCGAACGCCGCGAGGCTCGCGGACGCTGCGCCATCGGTCACACTGATTACGATGTTGTTGTGTGGGCCGACATCGCCAGCACCGGGCGAACCCGACAACCGTCCCGTCGTCGTATCGAAGCTTGCCCACACGGGCTGATTCGCAATGCTGAACGTCAGCGTATCGCCGTCGGGATCGCTCGCGGTTGGCGTGAAATCGTACGACCCGCCAACCGACACTTGCGTGTTCGGCGTACCCGCAATCGACGGCGCCGAGTTGTTGAGATTCACGATGATCGAGAACGCCGGCAACACGGCGGATGCGGCGCCGTCGGTCACGCTGACCACGATGTTGTTGTGTGCGCCGACGTCACCGACGCCGGGCGCGCCCGACAACCGACCGGTTGCCGAATCGAAACTGGCCCAAGCTGGGAGGTTTACCACGTTGAACGACAGTGGGTCGCCGTCGGCATCGCTCGCCGTTGGCGTGAAATCGTACAGGCCACCCGCTGTAACCTGGCTCGGCGGATTCCCGGAGATTGTCGGCACCGAGTTAACCGCATTCACGATGATCGAAAATGCCGGCAGGCTTGCGGATGCTGCGCCGTCGGACACGCTGATCACGATGTTGTTGTGCGGGCCAACGTCACCGGAACCCGGTGATCCCGCCAAACGACCTGTTGCGGTATTGAAGCTCGCCCACCCGGGACGGTTCGTGATGCTGAACGTCAGCGTGTCGCCATCGGGATCGCTCGCTGACGGTGTGAAGTCGTACTGCGCGCCGACAGACAATTGCGACGGCGGCGTTCCTGAGATCATCGGCGCCGTATTGTTCACGTTCACGATGATCGAGAATGCCGGCAGGCTCGCCGCGGCGGCACCGTCAGACACACTGATTACGATGTTGTTGTGCGGGCCGGCATCGCCGGGTCCCGGCGTGCCGGACAGACGGCCCGTCGCAGGATCGAAGCTGGCCCACGCCGGTTGCCCAAAGATGCCAAACGTCAACGCGTCGCCGTCAGGATCGCTGGCACTCGGTGTGAACGAATAGCCCGAGCCGGCGACTATCATCGTCGCAGGCGTGCCGCTGATCGTCGGTGCTTGATTGCCCGGCGGCGGCTCACTGACCCCGATACGCGTCGTATCGTTGATCGTGTCGACGACCGTCTGGTCACCGCCAGCGACCACCATCAGGACATTATCGAGCGTAGCTCGATAGTCCGACGGCAGCAGCGTGCGCACCAACATGAAGTCCATACCGGGCTGCAGACCATCGACGGCCTGCTGCAGTTCGACCAGCTTCGGGCTGCTGCTGACGGCAGTTGCACCCGCCAAGCCGATACGCACGAGCGACAGCATCTCGGCTGTGCCGGTAATCTCGCTGATCGACGTCTGCGGCACACTGCCATTGACCTGCTCGACCGCGGCCTGCATTGCATTCGTCGCATCGACGCCGTTGACATGCAGCTCATTGGCCATAGACTCGAGTAGCGCCTGCGCTGAGGCCACCGTTGCAATGGCCGCACTGTGTGCGTTGAGTCGTGATCCACCGCGCCCGTCAACTATGTCGTCAATCAGGTCCGATGCCAGTTCCTGAATCACCTGATCGGCAGATGAGGTCCGGCCAAATGTCTGGTGCAAGTTGCGGGTACGCCGCGCAATTTCGCTCAGGACCTCGGACGCTTTCACGATCTCGGCAATATTTGTGTTGTCTATAGGTGCCGCGAGCGGTCCCGTCGCAACGAGACTCGTCAGTCCGCTGTTGAACCAATCAACGATAATGCGCTCGGCAGCTTCAAGATTTGCTTTCGTTAGTCCGCCCGGCAAGTCGCGAGCAATCTCCGCCGCGAATGTCGAAAACGGATTGACATTGGCTATGGATTGCGTGTCGGGCTCGAGGACAGCACCGATCAGATCGAAGTCAGGCGTCAGATTGGTGACAAGATCGGTACCGCCGAAAGACGTAATGATCAGCGGATAATTCTCGGCCTCGGTACGAACGGTGACAGTGTACTCGGCACTCGCATCACTTTCGAAGTTCATCAGAACCTGGCCACTGTTCTTGAAGACGTGCATCGTGGCACCAGCGACAGGACCGTCGCCCACGCTACCCGAAAGTTCGTTCGCAATAGCAACGCTGTCGCCTTTCTCTGATTTTTCGTCCGACAAGCAGCCGCTCAAGACCAGCGATAACATCACCAACGGCGCGGCGTTGTTGAAGGCCTTCGAACCGAATGCTCCCTGCATGGGTTGTGCTCCTGCCTGTATCGAGGCGGGCAACCCATTCAAGGTTGAAGATTAGTGACGCAAAACACACGGCACGAGCGAACCGGGAGACAGTTTTTGTTTCTAAACTGGCAACTCCGCTGTCGTAGGCTTGCGCCGTTAGACCGGTGGCTTTGCGTCCCAATCTTTCGATTGGTTTGCCCTTTTCAGTAACTGAGAGCGACCGTAACACTATTAAAGAGAAAAAAAACCTGTCTCAAATTAGCGACTTGGGTGTTATGTCGAGTTGTCGGAGCGCTGCCCGGAGCGCGGCTGTAAAGCCCGCCCGGGCGACTGCTTTACGGCACAACCTTGGTCGCCGTATTCGAATACGCGCTCGGAACACCGGCCGAATTGAAAGACCTCGTGACAAACTCATACGTCCCTGGCACAAGGTTGTCGACCACGTAACTCGCAATGCCTGCATTGTCGACCCGGACCGAGTTCGGGTAATTACCCGGTGTCGTACCCCAGTGAATCCAGTAGCCCGCAAGATCGGTGAGCGGCGTGCCATCCTCATTCTCGGTTGGCGGCGTCCAGGATAAGGTCGTCGAGAATGTGCCAACCTGATCGACACTGATCGAAAACCGCGGCATTGATGCGGTTGCCTGGCCGTCATTGACCGAAATCAAGATGTCGCTATAAAGGCCAATGTCGCCCATCGTCGGCTGGCCTGACACGTTACCTGTGTCGGTCTCGAAAGTCGCCCACGACGGAGGATTTTCAATTTCAAAAGTCAACGCGTCCCCATCGGGGTCCCACGTGCTTGGCGAGAATGAATAGACGTCGCCGGCCCTGATCTCCGGGGCTGGATTGCCGCCAATCTGCGGCGGCCCATTTTGAGCTGGTGGACCAGGATCGCCCGCAACTTCTTCAGCGGGCTCATCGGCAAGACAGCCGTTTAATATGAACGCTGCGAGTATTAGTCTCAGCGCGCTGTAAATTGTCCGAGGAAAATCCTTTGTCTGCATGGGTTGCGCTCCAGCCTGTTTTCAGACGGGCAACCCATTCGAGATCTGGATTTGGAAAGCCAAAGCACACGGCACGAGCGTGCCGAAGCAGCTTTTAAACTGGCAACTCCGCTGTCGTAGGCTTGCGCCATTAGACCGGTGGCTTTGCGTCCCAATCTTTCGATTGGTTTGCCCTTTTCAGTAACTGAGAGCAACCGTAACACTATTAAAGAGAAAAAAAACCTGTCTCAAATTAGCGACCCTTGGGTTATGTGAAATATGAGGCAGGAAGCGGTTCTGGAGCATGAATAGTGAATTATGAGGACAACATTTTGTTAACGAACTCCCCGATCGCAAGCGCCGCTGTCAGCCCTGGGGAATCGATGCCGAACAAGTTAACGAGTCCGGGCACACCATGATCGGCTTCGCTATGAATGACGAAGTCAGCCGGCGGCTCGCCGGGCCCGGATAACTTCGGACGAATCCCCGTGTAGGCAGGCGTGAGTTTATCTTGATCGAGTCCGGGAAAGTAACTCCTGATGGCCGTGATAAATTCGGGCTTGCGATTCTCGTCGAAATCGTAATCGATCGAATCGATCCAGGTGACGTCTGGCCCAAATCTCGTTGCACCGCCGAGATCGTTGGTTGCATGAATGCCTAGTCCACCGCCGGACGGCAAAGGGTAAATCAAATGCTTGAACGGCGACTTGCCCGAGTAGGCGAAGTAATGTCCTTTCGCGAGATGCAATGCAGGAACTCGCTCACGCGGCCGACCGTCGCCGGACACAAGCTTCTGCGCCCGGAGCCCTGCAGAATTAACCAACGTCCTGCAGAAAAACCATTCATTGCCATTCATGAAACGCAGGGCCTGTTTCTCTGCACTCAAGTTTGTCACTTCACTGTTCAGTAAGACAGTGCCATTATGCGCCTCTATTTCTGCCTGCAACGCCGTCATGAGTTCGTGTGAATCAACAATACCTGTCGAGGGCGACAAGAGTGCGCCCGCGCATAAAACGTTGGGTTCCAACTCACGAACCTCGTCGGCGCTTAGCACGACAAGATCAGTAACTCCGTTTCTCGCGGCCTGTTCGCCGATTACTGTTAATCGGTCGAGGTCATCAATGCTTGACGCCACGACTAGCTTGCCCAAACGACTGCAGCCAACACCATGCTCGTCGCAATAGTCGTAGAGCATCTTCTTGCCCGTCACACAAAGGCGCGCTTTGAGAAAATCCTCAGGATAGTAGAGGCCGGCATGAATAACTTCGGAGTTGCGACTGCTTGCATGCATTCCGATGTGCGATTCAGATTCAAGTACTACAACTTCACGTCCGGCCAGCGCAAGTGCTCGCCCGACCGCAAGGCCAACAACGCCGGCGCCAACAACCACGCAGTCGAGTCGATCCGTCACGACCGCTCCCTGTCAATCGGAGCGCGGCACGGGCCGGACCGGGCGCTGACATCACAGATTTGCGCAATATCAGGCGCAAATTTGTATCTACAGAGACTCCCCAAACGCCTAATATTTGTCGTTTTCTTGCCCATGTGCGCCGCGTCCGAGAAGGTCGTTTGCGATCGTACCATCGTTATCGGCAAGTTTGTCGCCCACCAGCGACACTTTGCAATTCTCAGTTCAACAAGAACTTATCAATGCAAGTTAATCAGCGTATGAAGGACTTGTTTGCGTTTGGCGACAGCATTGGAAGCGGTCCGGCACCTGTTGTTTTCGGTACATAGACCAGACCCGGCAATTCGAAAAATATCGACGCATTGCACATATTTTGAAATGCACGGCAATTAGTGTTTGACTGCATCCTGCGTGATTGGAATCTCCTCAGATTCTACACGCTACTGACAAAGGCATACCCATCGGAAGGTGGGGACGCAAAGTCACCGGCCCATCAATCGTTCATGGGTGGCGGGGCTGCCAGGATCCAGGAAATGTTCCACGCTATTCTCGCGCCCTGTCAGGTCGATATCTTGATTGACCGGCCCGATCGACTTTGCGTTCAGCCGTTGATGATTATTGAGCGAATTGCGGACGGTTGGACCGCAGGGAATTGAGACATGCCTACGGGCGGGAAGAAAAAAATTCAGACGATACTGTCGCTACTGACAGTATTAACGATTAGTGGCTGCCTGGAGTCTGCCAGCCAAGACGATACGGCGGCAACCGCAACAGCTAAGACCGGTAACACGAACAACGCGCCGACGATTTCTGGATCACCAGATCCAGCGATATTGGCGGGCGACGTATACTCGTTCGCGCCTTCGGCTAGCGATGCTGACAACGACACGCTTACGTTTTCGATTGCCAACCTCCCGCGCTGGGCGACATTCGACTCCGCAACAGGGCGACTGTCGGGGCAAGCACTTCTCGGCGATATTGGAGTTTACGACAATATCCGAATATCGGTATCGGACAGCGATTCAACAGCGTCATTGCCGGAATTTTCGATCACTGTCACCCAGAGCGCCCTGGGCACGATGACGCTCTCCTGGACGCCGCCAACTGAAAATACCGATGGCACCGCGTTGACGGACCTCGCTGGTTACAAACTGTACTTCGGCGTTTCCCAAAATAGTTACACGAACCAGGTTCGTATTGACAACCCGTCGATCAGCACGTTCGTCGTCGAAAACTTGC
>JAOTYE010000006.1 GCA_029862045.1 Gammaproteobacteria bacterium | reverse complement strand
ATCAGGGGGTCCTGACCCGATCAGGTCTTATGGAAAGATGGTGGCCAGGGGCGGAATCGAACCACCGACACGCGGATTTTCAGTCCGCTGCTCTACCAACTGAGCTACCTGGCCATTTTGGTGGCGCCGTGACCGGCGCCCCTGCGGGTCTCGAGAAGTTGCGTATTAGACCCAGTTCGGCTGGGGCAGTCAACTTGACCTGATTGCCCCACTGCAAGCCCCGAAAATGCTGCCCGGGCCGGCTCCGTCCTTTAGAATCCCTTGTACGAACAAGACGCGGCCCGCGCCAGTGCGTGCACCGCGCCATAACAACTGGGGAATCATCATGAGACCATTCGCGTGCCTCGCCGTAGTCGCGGCCCTGGTATCCATGCCCGTCTATGCCGCCGACGAAGAAGAGAAATGGGAGCCGGGATTCAACGAGCTAACGTTCAAGGGCATCGAATTCCGCAGCATCGGGCCCGCGTTCATGGCCGGCCGAATCTCAGACATTGCAATCGACCCTGGCGATCGCTCCACCTGGTACGTCGCGGTCGGCAGCGGTGGCGTCTGGAAGACAACGAACCGCGGCACGACCTGGACACCCGTCTTCGACGACGAGGATGCGTACTCAATCGGGTGCATCACGATCGACCCGAACAACCCGAATACGGTCTGGGTCGGCACGGGCGAGAACGTGTCGGGCAGGCACGTCGGCTACGGTGCCGGCGTTTATCGCAGCCGTGACGGCGGCCAGAACTGGGAAAACATGGGGCTCGAGGATTCCCAGCACATCGGCATGATTCGCATCGACCCGCGCGATTCCAACACGGTTTTCGTCGCCGCACAGGGACCTTTGTGGTCAGGCGGAGGCGATCGCGGCTTGTTCAAGTCAACCGATGGCGGCGAGACCTGGCGCAAGGTGCTCGGCGACGGCTTCGGCAACACTGCTGCCGATGACCAGTACACGGGTGTTAACGAAGTGCACCTGGATCCCCGCAACCCGGACGTCATGTTTGCCGTTACGTGGCAGCGCCTGCGTAACGTCGCCGTGGTCATGGACGGCGGGCCGGGTACGGGCATTCACAAGTCCGAAGACGGCGGCGAAACCTGGCGGGAGCTGACCGAAGGACTGCCCAGGGAAAGCATGGGCAAGACCGGCATCGCGATCTCACCGATCAACCCGGACGTCATGTACGCAACCATCGAACTCGCGAATCGCACTGGCGGGTTCTGGCGCTCCGAAGACGGTGGCGAGACCTGGGAGAAGCGCAACGAGTATCTCTCGAGCGGCACAGGGCCACACTATTACCAGGAGCTGTTCGCGAGCCCGCACAGATTCGATCGCGTCTATCAGGCCGACGTGCATCTGCACGTCACCGAAGACGGCGGCAAGACGTTCACGAAGCTCGAGCACGACACGAAGCACGTCGATCATCACGCGATGGCGTTCGCTCCGGATGACGAGGACTATCTAATCGTCGGCAACGATGGCGGCGTCTATGAAAGCTTCGACCTGGGTGAGACCTGGCGCTTCGTCAACAACATGCCGATCACGCAGTACTACAAGGTGGCTGTCGACTACGACAAGCCATTTTATAATGTGTACGGCGGCACCCAGGACAACAACAGCCACGGTGGGCCGTCACGTACCGACAACAACATCGGTATTCGCAGCGCCGACTGGTTCGTCACTTTGTCCGGTGACGGCCATCAGTCGGCCGTCGATCCGAACAATCCGGACATCGTTTATGCCCAGTGGCAGCAGGGCAATCTGGCGCGCTTCGACCGCAAGACGGGCGAAACTGTATACATCCGCCCGCAGGCAGCCGGCGACGAGCCGCCGGATCGCTACAACTGGGATTCACCCATTCTCATCAGCCCGCACGACTCGAAGACGCTGTATTTCGGCACGCAGCGCGTCTGGAAGAGCGACGACTACGGCGACTCCTGGACCGCGATCAGTGGCGACCTGACGCGGAACGAGCGGCGCACGCGCCAGCCTGTCATGGGGCGCACCTGGAGCTACGACGCCTCGTGGGATCTGTACGCGATGTCGATGTTCAACACGGTTACCTCGTTGTCCGAATCGCCACTCGTCGAAGGCCTCGTCTACGTCGGCACCGATGACGGCATCATCCAGGTAAGCGAGGACGATGGTCAGAACTGGCGACGCATCGACAAGTTGCCGGGCGTACCGGACCGCTTCTTCGTCAACGACATCAAGGCCGATCTGTTTGACCCCGATACGGTGTACGTCGTCGTCGATGACCACAAGAGCGGTGACTTCTCGCCATACATATTGAAGAGTGAGAACCGCGGCGGGTCGTGGCGCAGCATCGCCAGCAACCTGCCTGACCGACACATCCTGTGGCGCGTCGTTCAGGATCACGAGAAGCCCGGGCTGCTGTTCCTGGGCACCGAGTTCGGTGTGTTCTTCACCGTCAATGGCGGCGGCACGTGGACCAGGCTCAAGGGCGGCAGCCCCAACATCTCGTTCCGCGATCTCGTGATCCAGACACGCGAGAACGACCTCGTGGGCGCCACGTTTGGCCGCAGCTTCTACGTTCTGGATGACTACACGCCGTTGCGTGCCGTCAGCGGGGACATGCTCAATAACGACTCCGTGTTGTTTCCGGTCAGGACGGCGCGCTGGTACGTGCCGCGGCACCCGCTCGGCTGCGATGAACCGGGCTGCCGTGGTTCTCAAGGCGATGCTTACTATGTCGCACCCAATCCCGACTTCGGTGCAACCTTTACGTATTATCTGCCTGAAGAACTTCGCACCAGCAAGGACACTCGCCGCGAAGGCGAAAAAGAACTCGAGAAGAATAACGAGGACGTCGGTTTCCCTTCCTGGGAGACGATTTTGAAAGAACAGCGCGAGGCTGAACCGGCGATTGTACTCACTGTAAAAGATACGAGGGACAACGTCGTTCGAGTCATCGAGGCGCCCGTTGCGGCTGGCTTCCATCGCGTTGCCTGGGACCTTCGCTATCCACCGCTCGAGGCATGGGTTCCTGAAGAGGAACGCGAAGACGACGCGGCCGGTGTGCTTGTGGCGCCGGGGCGGTTCTCGGTAACGATGGCGAAGCGGGTCGACGGCGTCGTTACTTCGCTCGGAACTCCACAAAGTTTTGACGTCGTCTCCATTCGCGAGCCGACACTGCCTGGCACCACGCAGGAACAACGCGTCGTGTTTGAGAACCAGGTTGACGAACTGCGGCGGGTTGTCGACGGCACGGTCAAGGCAATCGACGAAATCGTTCTTGAGCTCGATGCGATCAAAGAAGTTCTGGCTCGTTCGACCGCCGATGCGCCGTTGTACGAGATCGCGAACTCAATTCAGCAGCGTGCGACTATTCAGCGTGACCGACTTACCGACAACGAAGCGCGCGCAGCCTATAAGGAATTTGACGAAATGTCGGTCCAGAGCCGATTGTGGCATGCGCGTTTCGCGGCAAGATCGAATGCCTACGGACCGACGCCCGAGCAGCGTGAATCGCTTGCGATCGCACGGTCGATTTATGCCGACACCAAACAGCAGTTGACGAATCTGTTCGACGTCGAATACGCAAGCCTCAAAGTCGCGCTCGATGCGGCCGGTGTACCCTGGTCGCCTGGCCGTGGCGTTCAGTAGCAGCGGCGCACAGCTTGCGGCCGGGCGTGTCGAGCCCGGTCAACGGCACTGTCCTGACGGCTAAGCCGCGGCAGCGACCGGCTCGTGGATAATCGGGCTCCCAAGCTCGTCGAGCCGGAACAGCGCAAACGCGCGCTCGCCATTGTAGTCGAGCACGCGCAAATCGTCGGTCTCGTGCAGGTCGTTGAGGACGGTAATAAAGTGTCCGCCATAACGCTTTTTCGCAAGATCCAGCGGTAGCTCATACGCCAGGAATCGCTCGATGCCTTTGGCCTCGAGTTTTTCCAGCAAGGCCGGGGCGGTCACGGAATCGTGGGAGGTGAGGATTACGATGGGTCCGCTTCCGGTGAATAGCATTGCAACTTTCATGACTGTCTCCCGCGTGTTGTCACGATGGTTTAGGGATGACACTATAATTATCTGTCTCCCCCGCACGGATTCAATATGAAGATTCCGAAGGCCCCCCTCGCGGCCCTGCTAATTGTCCTCGCGGCCGCAGCGCTGACCGGATGCGCCGGGCTGCGCCCCGGCTACGAAACCCCGACCGTGACCATTAGCTCGTTCAAGGCGATACCGTCGGAGGGCGGGCTGCCTGCATTCGAGATCGGCCTGCGTGTGATCAATCCGAATATTGAGCCGCTGGAGCTACGCGGGGTCTCGTATACCATCAGCATCGAAGGTCATGACATCATTAAGGGTGTCGGCAATGACCTGCCGGTCATCGACGGCTACGGTGAAGGCGAGTTCAAGCTTACCGCGTCAGCGAATCTGTTCGCCGGCATTCGGCTCATCACCGATCTGATGCGCAGCGATAGAAGCACCTTTAAGTACGAATTCGAAGCAAAGCTCGACGTCGGCGCCTTCATGCCTTCCATTCGCGTCACCGATGCCAACGAAATATCCTTGCGCCCTACGGCAGGCATCCGCTCCGAATACTCCCAGAGCATGTAAGCGCTGGGCGCTTCAATCAGTCGTCGACGTCCTCGACGTTTATCTGCCCCGTCACCCGGCGCCAGACGTGTGACCACGAGACCCCCACGGCCAGTACAGCGGCCAGGCAGACGAGCGAAATCCACGTAATGGCAGACACCGAATCGGCTTTCAGCAGGCCGATGTCGAACAGCAGCCAGATGATCGCGCCGAGCAGGAGCGCCGCCAGCGCGACGCCGAGCGTGCCCAGTGCCCGCCAGGTCGCGATCCAATAAACAGCCCAGCCAATCATCAGTACGGCAAGAAGTAACAGATGCAGCGGCCCGAATGCACTGTCAGCAATTGCTGACGTTATCCAGTGATACGCCGAATGGCCGCTCGGGTTGTAGGTCAACAGCACGAGAACCAGCGCAGCAACCAGGCGCCAAAGAAAGCCGAGGGCAGTCAGGCCGCCCGATGACACATCGTCTTTTTTGTCAGCCACGTTGGTCTCTTTTCCGTCTTGTCCTTCAGCGCCGGATCAGGCTGCCTTCAGAGCATCTTCGGCGGACAGGTACTCATAGCCAAGATCGTGCGCAACGGCCTCGTGGTTGACGTGACCCGCGTGCACGTTTAACCCGTTTGCCAGATGCGGATCCTGGATCAGCGCCTCGCGCCAACCAAGATTCGCCAGCGCCTTGACGAATGGCAGCGTTGCATTGGTCAATGCAAATGTACTTGTGCGCGGCACGGCGCCCGGCATGTTGGTTACGCAGTAATGCACGACACCATCAACGACGTAGGTCGGTTCCGCATGCGTTGTTGGTCGACTCGTTTCGAAACAGCCGCCCTGATCGATCGAAATATCGACCATTACCGCACCGGTATGCATGTCTTTAACGTTCTGCGCGCTGACAAGTTTCGGTGCCGCGGCGCCTGTGACTAGAACCGCGCCAACAACCAGGTCCGCGTCGGGCACGAGGCGGTCTATGTCGTGCTTGGTCGAATACACGGTGCGAACGCGTCCGCCCCACATATCATCGAGCTCGCGCAATCGCGGCAGTGAGCGATCGAGGATCGTGACATCCGCACCGAGTCCAATGGCCATGTCCGCTGCATTCGCGCCCGACACGCCGCCGCCGATGATGACGACCCTGGCCGGTGAAACGCCCGGAACGCCGCCCAGCAAAACGCCTCGTCCGCCGTTGGCCTTTTGCAGGTGATATGCGCCTGCCTGGATCGACAGCCGCCCGGCGACTTCTGACATCGGCGTCAGCAGCGGCAGCGAACCATCATCCGCAGTTACGGTTTCGTAAGCGATTGCGGTCGTGCCCGATTCCACCAGCCCCTTGGTCTGCTCCGGGTCTGCTGCAAGATGCAGGTACGTAAACAGCACCTGATCGTCACGCAACATGGCGCATTCCTTCAGTTGCGGTTCCTTGACCTTGACGATCATGTTGGCTGCCGCGAAAACTTCTTCAGCCGTGCCCAATACCGTGGCTCCAGCATTCTCGTAGTCTTCATCGAACATGCCGATGCCCAGCCCGGCATTGGTCTCCACGACAATTTCATGGCCGTCGTGTACGAGCTCGCGAACTCCGGCCGGCGTCATACCGACGCGGAATTCGAGTGTTTTGATTTCTTTGGGTACCCCGATTTTCATGCGTCTTCTCCGGCCGCTCACGTATTTGCGACAGAATAGCGCGCTATTCGCGCCATTTGCTTGCTATTTAGATGCAAAATCGCGCTATTTGTGGCATTTTCTGCACCCATCTACCGACTTTACGCAATTTTCTGTCATGAATTTGGACCGCTACGACAAATCCATCCTCGAGGCTTTGCAGCGCGACGGGCGCATCAGTAATAAACAGCTGGCCGGACTGGTCAGTCTCTCCGAGTCCGCATGCCTGAGACGGGTCCGCGCGCTGGAAGACGGCGGCATGATCCAGCGCTACGTGGCACTGGTCAGTCAGTCCGAAGCCGGCCTGCCTGGCGACGTACTGGTGCATATCGGCCTGCACCGCGAGGAACAAAGTGAGTTGGCCGCTTTCGAGGAAGCGGTTCGAGACATCCCCGAAGTCATGGAGTGTTACCTGATGACAGGTGAGTTCGACTATCTGCTGCGCGTTGTCGTCAAGGACATGGCCGACTTCGAACGCATCCATAAGGAAGCGCTAACCCGCTTGCCGGGTGTCGCGCGCGTCAATTCGAGCGTTGCCATTCGTACCGTATTGAAAAAAACCGAGCTTCCGCTACGGTAGGTTCCAGATGGACAGCCAGACAACAAATCCACTGACCACAGATTTCGAGCGCGTCAGGTCAATGACGCTCGAGTTGTGCAGTGCGCTCGAGCCCGAAGACACGGTTGTGCAATCGATGCCCGACGTCAGTCCGACGAAATGGCACCTGGCACACGTCACGTGGTTTTTCGAGCGTTTTGTTCTCGAAGTCTTCGACTCCGACTATCGACGACTCAACGATCAGTACGACTACCTGTTCAATTCTTACTACTACTCGGCCGGTCAGATGCATGCGCGTCCAAAACGCGGCTTGCTGACGCGACCGACACTTGCCGAGATCACCGCGTACCGCTCACATGTCGACGCCGCGATGCAATCGCTGCTCGAGAAACAGGGTGACAACCCGGAGCTGCGAGATCGCGTCATCCTGGGGCTGAATCATGAGCAGCAACACCAGGAGCTTCTGTTGACGGATATCAAACACGTCTTCTCATGCAATCCGCTGCGGCCGGCCGTTAATGCGTCACTGAGCACGCCGCCCTCGTGCGCAACCGATACGTATGCGTTCGACAACGGAGAAAGCGGCATCCACAAAGTTGGCGCTTCCGGTGACGGTTTTTGTTTCGACAACGAAACGCCGCAGCATGACGCGCTTCTTCACGAACACCGTATCGGCACGCGGCTGATAACGAATCGGGAATTTCGTGACTTTATTAAGGCTGGCGGCTACAGCGACTCAAACCTCTGGCTGTCCGACGGCTGGTCAACCATTGACGAGCGTGGTTGGGAACGCCCGCTCTATTGGGCTGAAGATCTCGAATCAGAATTTACGCTGGGCGGGCAACGGGAACTCGATGACCATGCGCCCGTGTGCCATGTCAGTTACTACGAGGCGGACGCCTTTGCACGCTGGGCCGGCGCGCGCTTGCCCACGGAATTCGAGTGGGAGCTTGCGGCAGCGAAAGAAGGCACCCACGGTAACTTCATGGAAACTGCTTACTGGCATCCGGCCGCAGGCGAGGGCAAGCAGTTCTTCGGCGATGTCTGGGAGTGGACGTCATCGTCCTACGCGCCTTACCCCGGGTTCGTTCCGCTCGAGGGCTCGCTCGGCGAGTACAATGGCAAATTCATGTGTAATCAAATGACGGTACGCGGTGGTTCCTGCGTTACGGCCGGCGATCATATTCGTGCGAGCTATCGAAGCTTCTTCTATCCGGATGCGCGCTGGCAGTTCCTCGGCATTCGGCTTGCCAGGGACGGTCTCGGATGACCACACCGAACATCGAACTGGCAGAGCTCATCGAGGGCCTGCGGCAGCCCGAGAAAACGATCTCGCCCAAGTACTTTTATGACGAGCGCGGCTCGCAGCTGTTCGAGAAGATAACGACGCTGCCCGAGTACTACCCGACGGAAACCGAACTCGGCATCATGCGTGACAATATCGACGAGATCGCCGACCTCGTCGGTCCGCAGGCAAGCCTGATCGAGTTCGGCAGCGGCTCGAGTTTGAAGACCCGCATCCTGCTCGAACATCTGCATGAGTTGGCCGTATATGTGCCGGTCGATATATCGGAAGCGCTGTTGCTCGAGTCGGTGCATCGATTGCGTGAGGATTTCCCAAGCGTGAATATCATCCCCGTCGTGGCTGATTTCACGCGCCAGTTTGCGCTGCCGAATCCGGCAGTCATGCCGCTGAGAAATATCGTCTATTTTCCGGGCTCGACCATCGGCAACTTTATCCACGATACGGCGCTCGACTTGCTCAAGGTCATGTACGAAGAGGCCGGCGAAGATGGCGCACTTCTGATAGGCGTGGATTTGCAGAAAGATCCGGCCATCATCGAGGCCGCGTATAACGACAGCGCGGGTGTTACGGCCGAATTCAATCTCAATATGCTGCGTCACCTCAACCGGGAATTTGGTACTGACTTCAACACCGATGCGTTTTCGCATAGTGCCGAATACAACCGGAACAAGGGACGTATTGAGCTCCGCCTCGTTAGCTCAGAAGAACAGGACATCAGCGTCGGTAACGAAGACTTTACGATTGAGGAAGATGAAGCCATTCTGACCGAGTACTCGCACAAGTACACACTCGGCGGATTTGCCGAGATGGCCGAGCGCGCCGGATTCAGCGTGGCAAAGGTCTGGACCGACGCTGACGCTTTATTCAGCGTGCAGTATTGCATCCGGAAGTAGTCGCTAGCTGCACTGCAGGATCATCCACACGTCGGAAAAATCCAGTTGCGCAAGATCGGTCTTGCGAACCCAGAAATAAAGCAGGCCGCAATCCCCCCACATCATGCCGAGGTCATCGTCCGTGTCGATCTGCAACAGCAACTGCCAGTCATCGGCGGTCTCCAGAAGCGGCCCGATTTTCGGGTCGTCGATCGGTTTACTGTCACCGAGATAAAACCCGTTGGCGGCCAGTTGGCACTGTACCTCCATTTCGCCGTTTTGCACCGGATCGGGCCAGCCGCCGATCTGATGGAATGCCGCCGCTGCAAAGTTCTTGCGGCGATACTCGTCGACCTCGTCCCACACATCATCGGGCACCGCCATGAGGTCGAATTTAAGGTCCTCAAAAGACGGGTAGGTTGTGATGGGATGAAAACCGATGCGGCATTCGTCGTAAATCGCTTCCTCGGCAACATCCTTCGGCGGCAGCATGGTGGCGACAGGCACACCAGCGGGCGCATACACGACTCGCCAACTGTCGCGATCGGCCGGATCGAATCCCCATGTGGACTGTTCCTGGTCGTAGAAGAAGTACAACCGCCCCGCTTTCGGCTGTTCCAACAGCACGTCGTGGTCACTGATGTCAGCCATGTCGATCTGCGCCAGAAACGACAGCGACGCGTCGTTCCAGTTTGGCCACGCAAAATCTGCGGGCACGTCGGGAACACCACCAAATTTCGAGAATCCCTGCGAGGCACCAGTGGGCTTCAGGTGCAGCGCGGGCTTCTTCCGCGCCTCCAAAATGCTCCTGATCTCGTCGAAGTTCATTCTGGTGGCACGTACTCCTGCGGTGCCGCCGATCCTGCGCCGAAGAAGAACTTCTCCATTTCCGTTTCGAGAAACTTGCGCGCATCGGGCTCGATCGGTGTAAGACGGTACTCGTTGATCAGCATCGTCTGATGTGCAAGCCAGCGTTGCCAGGCCTGTTTGGAAACACTGTCATAAATGCGCTGCCCGAGCTCTCCCGGATAGGGCGCATAGTCGAGGCCTTCGGCGTCTTCGCCGAGGATTACGCAGCTAACTGTTCTGGACATGACCACCCGTCTTCAATGTATTAAGCAGTTTTTGTACCGGTGCGGCGATGCCACCCGGCGGAGAATCATCAATCCGGTACCAGGTCGAATCATCGCCATCCGCAACTTTACGCGACGTTCCGGCAACGCGCACGACTACGGGCTGAATATCCAGGTCAAAGTGGCTGAAACTGTGCCGCAGGGTGGCCCAGGGTTCGATCCCGCTATTACGGCTATTCAGGGTTTGCCAACACCAGTCACCGGCCTCTCCGTCGGTCAACTCGGGCAGGCTCCATAAGCCGCCCCAGATGCCCGCTGCCGGCCGTCGCTCGAGATAGACCGCATCGTTGCTGACTGCGAGCACCATGGTTGTCTGCCTGAGCGGTTTTGCTTGCTTCGTCTTGCGTCCCGGATACCGTTCGATCGCGTCGTGCTGCAGGGCCTGACAGTCAGCGTTGACCGGGCACGCGCTGCAACCTGGATTGCTGCGCGTACACACAGTCGCGCCGAGATCCATGATTGCCTGCGTGTACGCGCCGACACGCTTACTCGGCGTATGCCGCTCCGCCGCCTGCCACAGCTGTTTTACGACTGCGCTCTTGCCCGGCCACCCCTCGATCACGCCGTGTCTCGCCAGCACCCGCTTCACGTTGCCGTCGAGAATCGCATGCCGCTGACTGAAGGCCAGCGACAGGATCGCTCCGGCAGTGGACCGTCCTATGCCGGGCAACGCGACAACGTCTTCAAAGGAAGAGGGAAATGCGCCGCCGTGTTTATCGCGGACAATACCTGCGGCAGCGTGCAGATTACGGGCTCGGGCGTAATAGCCAAGACCCGACCAGCGGTGCAGCACTGCATCGAGGTCCGCGTCGGCCAGGGCGACAACATCCGGAAAACTTTGCATGAAACGCTCGTAATAGGGGATGACTGTCTGCACCTGCGTTTGCTGCAACATGATTTCGGAAACCCAGACGCCATACGCGTCCGGTTTCTGCCACGGCAGGTCTTTGCGCCCGTTCTCGTCGAACCAGGACAGCACCCTATCGGAGAAATCGTTCATTGGGGCTTTTCAATCCCCGATCAGGTCTTTTAGCCTGTCTTTGAGCTTGTCCCTGTCACTCTTCTCTTCCGGCTGCGCTTCCGCTGGTTCGCTTTCCGGCTGCGCTTCCGTTGGTTCGCCTTCCGGTTCGACCTCGGGCTCATCACGACCGCCGAGCAGTTTGTCGAACAAGCGCTTTTTAATCTCTTTTTCTACTTCTTTTTTGAGCATTCCTTCGACATCGGGCTTGATCGACGGATCGGCGAGCGGCCCGGTGATCTTTAATGGAATAACCGCCTCGGTGAACTCCTCGAGTTCCTCCTCGGTGGCGTCCTGCGCAAACTCCGGGCGCTCGAGAATTCGCGCTGTCATTCGATAATCAATTTCCGCCGCGGCGAAATCGACGGTGCCCTTGCCGGTTAGCTGCATGAATGGCAGCTCGGCAAGTAAATCATCATTGCGAAATACGCCGTCGGTCACTGGCCCCGTGGCCCGAACCGTGCTGAATTCGGTGCGGGCCGGAAGCTCAGGCTCAGGCGCCGGTTCCTGTTTGTACAACGCACGCGCACGCCGTAGCTCGTACCAGACGTCGGTACCTTCCCAGGCGCCGTCCAGCAACTCCATGGACATGCTGCCGGTCAGGCTGCGCTGAATCGCGGTGAGGTCGTCGCCCCGCCCGCTCAGCCGGAATGAACCATTGATCGTACCCGTAATGTTCTCCTGCTCGAACATTGCTACCGCGAGGGAGCCGAGGTTCACTTGGCTGACATTCTCGTTAACCGACAAGACGGGTGTTTTGCCGGCAACGTTGATGCGCACGTCGCCCTCGTAGGTGCCACCGAAGAAATCCGCCGATATCGGATGCAGCCGCATGTCGCCGTTCGCCGCTTTCAATCCCAGTTTTGCATTTTCGAACTTCATGCCGCTAAGCCAGGCTTCCGCCATGGTCAAACCGCCCCGCACGTTTAGCGTCCGAATCAGGTCGGCCGGAATTTCGACCGGAACGGCATCACCACCACCGCCCCCGGACTCCTCGGCAGGTGCCATATAGCGACCCAGGTTTATGGAGTCGCCAGCGAGATCCATGCTGATCGTCCCTGCAACATCACGCGCGAATGAAAGCTCGCCAGTGAATGTCGTGTCATCAACGACAAGTTCCAGGTCAGTCAATGTCATTGCGGCCGGTGTCAAGACTGCGCGCGCATCCAGAATGATCTTCCCGAGCGCATCGGGATCTGCCGTGACCGGTGCTTCGATATTGAGTCTGTGCATCAGCGTCTTTAACGAAAACGCATCGACTGCAATGGTTGCAACCGGTGACGCCTCATCAATATATGAGAATGGCTCCACGTCCACGGACATATCGACGCCCAGGACCGTGATCCCGGTATCCGAAAAGCCAACCGTGCCTGCCTCACCGTCGAGCGTCATCACAGTCTCGATCGCAAAGTCACCTGCCAGATCGGCCGGCTGCAATTCAAAATCGAAGCCGCCCTCAAGCGAAATCGGCTTACCGCGCGCAACATGGCCCGAGTCCAAATTGAAGTTGGTCAACCGGTAGCTTTCTCCGATCTGCGCGTCGCTGTAGCTGATAGACGCATCCGAGATATCGATGTTCGCAATATCAAGCGTTGCAGGGCTGCCATCGGCTGTATCGCTGACACCGCTCGCTTCGGCTTCCGCCTCACTGGCCTCGATCAGGTCCTGCCAGTTACTGCGGCCACTGCTCGCAACGGCAAGATTCAGCTGCAACGTGTCAAGCGTTGCCGTGCCAACAGCCACTTTGCGGTGTAACAGCATCGGCAGGACGCGCACGCTCAGCCGGGCCTGTTCGAAACTTGCGAACGGCTCGTCACCAAACCCGGGCGCGTTGCCGAGCGTGGTCTTGCCAACGTTAATCGCGAGCCACGGGAACAGGCTTAGTTCGAGATCTCCCTCGATCACGAGTTCGCGCCCGGTCTTGCGCTGCACTTCAGCTGCAATGTCCTCGCGAAAATCGTTGGGGTCGAACAGCAATACAAAGGCAATCGCGGCGATGACAAGCACCGCCACGATGCCGAGGATCAGAAAGACTACCTTGTTGCGTAGACCGCCCATTGACGCGGCTCCGGAGTGCGGGCCGTCTAGGGTATCAAATCAGTCGCCCGCTGGCTGCGTGCCGTGGGGGCACGCAGCCCCTCCGGCGACCGTTGCTACTTGTTGCAGATGTCCATATCGCCGTTCAACGTCGACATTACGACACGACCATCACCATCACCCACACTGAAGCTCAGCTCCAGGCCCGGCGCGTACTTGCTTGTGCGTTCCGCCTTGGGACCGAAGCAATTGTCGATGTCCCCGTTAAACGTCTCGACATCAAACTTCGCCGATACGTCGCTGCTAAACAGCACGTCCACATCTCCGTTGACCGTCTCGACATTCAGCTTGCCGCCTTTGCGAAGCTCGGCCTGGAAAATGACATCGCCGTTTACAGTCTGCAACGCTGCGCGGTCGAAAGATCCCTCATCCAAAATGACGTCGCCGCTAACCGTCTCTGCGGCAACCGCACCAGCGGTTCGAAACAGGGTCACATCTCCCGATACCGTATGCGTCGATGTCTCGGCGTCCTTGCCTTCACCGGTAACCTCGATATCGCCGCTGACTGTTTCAGCTGACAGATCATTGTCGCTCACTTCAGTATCAACGTCACCGCTGACTGTGTGCAAATTCTGCTCACCCGTCACATCCTCAACATTGATATCTGCGCTTACTGCCGACACATCGAGTGAGCTTGCCGCCGGCACGCGAACGGTAAGATCACTGGCGATGTTATGGCCGCTGTTGCGCGGCACCTTGACCTTAACCAGTACCTTGTCACCATTGCGCTCCAGGATCAGTTCCTCGACCTTATCGCCAAGATCTCCCGTCACTTCGACGCTGTTACGCGACCAGCCATACACCTCGATTGAGCCCGAGATGTTGATGATCTCGACTTGGCCATTCGATGCGGCATCAATCGACTCATTGACCTCTTCAGCGCTTACTGACAATGCCAGCGCGGTGCCAAAAAATACGATCAAGTATTTAAGAATGGATTTGTTCATGACTCACCTCTTTTCACGCAGCGTATTGCCGCGCGCTAGATATCTTTTCGTGACATGACATGTTGT
Source organism: Gammaproteobacteria bacterium (assembly GCA_029862045.1). Taxonomy (GTDB): domain Bacteria; phylum Pseudomonadota; class Gammaproteobacteria; order Steroidobacterales; family Woeseiaceae; genus UBA1847. The sequence goes on along the minus strand of JAOTYE010000006.1, from coordinate 169,411 downwards.
GTCAGGCCGCCAACTCTTTGCATCAACGCCAGCTCTTCGCGATACGTCTGCACCAATAATTCCTGCAACAGCGCATTGTCCGGCGCATCCTTCATCGCCTCATTGATCTGCGCAATTGCGCCACGAATCATTGACAAGTTCAGTTCAACCTCTTCGCGCGCTTCCGGTGACAACCTCGCAAGCTCAACATCAAGCTGTGCAGCAAGATCGCCGCGAGCTTCCTGGTAATCCACGCCGAGCGCATAGCGGCCGCCGAAGGATGCTTGCTCGAATACAAGCCCTGACGGAACCACTTCGATAATCTGTTGCTGATCTTTAACGGCGAAGTAGGTCAGGCTCGATGACGCCCCTATCAACAGAACAACGGCCGCTGCCTGCGCAAAGACGGGTATCCATCGCGATCGCTGCGGTCGTGCAATCGCTTCGGCTATGCCCGGCCACAAATCCTGCTCGGGGCTGATTTCGGTCGACAACGCACTCGCCGCTGTGATCAGTTTGTCATCTCGGTCGATTTGGCTCATACCTCAAACCCTTCTGTCTTCAATTGCTGCGCCAATAGTCGACGCGCTCTGTGTAACTGTGCCTTGCTCGTTCCCGGTGCGATGCCGAGCATTTTGCTGGCCTCGTCATGGCTGTAGCCATATACCGAAAACAGCACGAATACATGTCTTGCACCCTCCGGGAGCCTGTCCACTGCATCGGACAGGTCACGTAGCTCACCCGTGTCAGCTATGGACGCGGGTGACGATAACGTCTCCATCGCGACCTGAATGCGGTCCTGCTCCCGTTTCGACTTCCGCATCCTGCCGAGCACTGCGTTAACGGCGATTCGGTGCAGCCAGGTTGCAAATGCGCTGTCACCGCGGAACCTGTCGAGCTTGTTCCAGGCCTGGATAAATGCTTCCTGCGCGCAATCTTCTGCTTCCGACACGTTGCCTGTCATGCGCAGGCAAAGTCCGTAGACTTTGTCGACATGCATGCGATACAGGGACTCAAATGCCCGCGTATCCGACCGCTGCGCCCGGGCTATCCAGTCAGCTTCGTCCATAATCTCTGGCTTGTTCAGAGCAACCATCTGCGGACTATAGTCGCTGGCTGTTGCCGTCAAAAGCGCTTCCAAAGGCCATTTCTCCGCTTTATCTGATATTTGGATGCCCGTGGTCGGGTATTGGTTTAAAGGTCGGCGTCTCAAAACACACAAAAAGTCGCTTAACCACCTGTCATCGCACGCGATTCTGGTATTATTCGCCTGGCCCGTCGCGACACCGGCCACCTCTGGAAGCGCACAAAAGAAAAGGAATTATGGCAGGGCACTCCATCCTTTATCTCGGCCGCGGTGAATTCGCTGCTGACTATCTGAGCGAACTTGAAACTCTTCCTTTCTGCGCTTTGCTGACGCGCTCAGCGAAGCTGGCGATACCTGCCGATGCCCCGTCAGTTATCGATCTCGTTTTGCTCGAAGCGGGGCCGACGATCGCCCTGTCCGGGCAGACGCTTGCCGAACTGACCAACTCGCTCCAGGATCACCCTGTTATTGCATTGACGACGAAGGCACGCGAACACCGCGGAATTGCTGCCGTGCGAGCGGGTGCGCAAGCGTATATATGTGTCGATGATATTACGGTCGAGGGTCAGGAAGCCGTTTTCGAGCACGCCGTGCAGCGGCATCGGCTGCAACACCGCCTGTCGGATACTGATGTCACGGTGCTGTCGATTCTGCGCAATATCAATGACGGCGTGATCGTCGTCGATCAGCAGGGGCACGTTCTCGACATCAATCCTGCTGCACGCACAATTCTCGGTCTGGGGCCGCGTATGCAGCCCGATACGACCTGGGGCCAGATGTTTGCCTGCATTGATGGCGACGGCAACAATTATCCGAATTCAGCGGATCTGCCGCTCGTCCGCGCGCGAAGCGGCGAAAAATTCACCAATCAGGTCGCAATTTACCGGGTGCCCGAGCAACCTGACACGATGCTGTCGATTAATGGCCAGGGTCTCTACGATGGCAATCGCGAACTCGTCGGCGGCGTAATCACTTTCCGCGATATTACCGATGCAGCGAAGAAAACGAGTGAACTCGAGAAGCTCGCCCAGTACGACGAACTCACGAACCTGCCAAACCGGGCCTTATTCACCGAGCAATTGGCCAGGGCCATCGGCCGCAGCCAACGCAAGTCTGCACCGCTCGCCGTATTGTTCATCGACCTCGATCGCTTCAAGTCTGTCAACGACACTCTGGGTCACGACATTGGCGACAGCCTGCTGCGTCAAGTCGCGGGCCGCTTGCGTAAAAACCTGCGCATCGGTGATTTCTCGGGACGTTGGGGCGGTGATGAATTCGTTGTTTGCCTCGAAGATTTCGGTGATTCGGGCAACGCGGGCGCCGCAGCACAAAAGCTGTTGCTCGTGTTGTCGGAAAAGTACGACATCGGCAATAGTGAAGTCTATGCAACGCCGAGTATCGGTATCGCAATCTTCCCGGATTCCGGAGAAGCTGCGGATCGTCTGATCAAAGCCGCCGATCTCGCAATGTACGAAGCGAAAAAACGCGGCGGCGGACGGTTCCAGTACTACTCGCACGCACTAAACACCAAGCTCGAACAACGCGAGGAGCTTGAAGTCGGGTTGCGCCACGCGCTGGTTCGCGGTGAATTCACCTTGCATTACCAACCGCGCATTGATCTTGCGACAGGCCGCCTCATTGGCCTTGAAGCACTGTTGCGTTGGCGGCATCCGCGCTTCGGATTGCTGCCCCCCGCGCGGTTTCTGCCCATTCTCGAAAGCAGTGGGCTGATTCACTCGGCCGGCGAGTGGGTCATTGCAACGGCTTGCCGGCAGCTTGCCGCCTGGCAGCGTCAGTTCGAATTGCCCGACCTGTCGATTGCCATAAATCTTTCGTCGCAACAACTCATGCATCTACGGCTTGTCGAGACCGTCGCCAAATCGCTCGAGAATACGGCGATCGATCCTGGTTGTATCGAACTCGAAATCGGGGATGGCGATATCGTTCGCAAACGGACGTCGGAACTCAAAACACTACAGGCGTTGCGCAAGCTCGGCGTACGCATATCGCTCGATCACTTCGGTACGCGCGACGTTTCGTTTGAGTCGCTCGATAACGGGTTTATCGATAGTTTCGTGCTGGATCAGTCACTCATTGCAGACGTAGATGAGAACAACAGTCACCAACGGATCATTCGCGCCGCTATTGCGATGGCGCGAGGCCTCGATATCGAGGTTGCCGCAGAGGGTGTCGATACACTGACCCAGCTCGAGTTCCTCAGGAGCTGCAACTGCGATCTCGCACAGGGTTTCTTGATCAGCCGGCCGATTCAGCCCGAGAAGGTTTCCGCAATCCTCCGTAGCGAAATCGCGGGAACGCGGTTGTTAGCCAGAGGAATGCCTTAAGGCCGCGTCCGGGACGTTGTTCACCGGAAGTAAAGCGCAGCGTAGCGAGCCATGAAGGTGAGCAATGTCGCGGTCGCGGCTAAAGTCGCGCCTACAGACTAGCGCCGCAGTTCCAGCACGCAGCGAACTGACCTTCGTTTTCCTCGCCACACTTGCGGCAGTTCCATGATGCTTGCGGGCTTTCATCCGTAATGCTCGCGTCTATCAGCTGTCTGGCGCGGTCGTAGTCGAGATCGTTGACCACCCAGAGCTCCGGCCAGACTTCGACAGTTGGCATCTCGCCAATAATCGAACCAAGGTGCTCGTTCTTGATTCGGCAGGCGATACCCTCACTCTCAAGCACGTTCTTGAAGTGATTGATCGTGACGAGCGATTCTGATGCCGTTAGTTTTTTCATTTGCCACCAAGCGCGCGCAGGAACGGCCTCGGGTCGTCACCACTTTCAAGAACTTCAACCAGCGCCGAACCGACGATGGCGCCCGCTGCATGGCTACCGACATTTTCCACATCGGCAGAATTACGAATACCGAAGCCCGCACAAACCGGCAGCTTCGACACTGACGATACTTTGTCGAGATACTCCGCCAGGTCATCCGGCAGCCCTGTGTCACCACCTGTGATACCCGTGATCGTAACGGCGTAGACGAACCCGCGAGACGCCGCAACCAGGGTCTTCAGGCGATCATCCGGTGTCGCGGGCGTTACGAGCTGAATAAGCCCGAGGCCTTCACTCTCGAGCGCGCGTCTGAGCTCGTCACATTCTTCAAACGGCAGGTCCGGCACAATGAACGCGCAAACGCCGGTCGCACGTGCGCGCCTGGCAAGCTTTTCGTAGCCATACGCAAGCAAGGGATTCAAATAGGACATCATGACCAGTGGCGTGCTGAGATCGCCGGTCATCTCGAGCTCGTCAAATATCCAGCGCAAGCTCACGCCGTTTTGCAACGCGACGAAACTCGAACGCTGGATCGTCATGCCGTCGGCCATCGGGTCGGAAAACGGAATGCCGATCTCGACAACATCACCGACTTCGGCGACTTCCCGCAGTGTATTAATAAATTCGCCGGGCTCAGGATAGCCCGCCGTTATGAACGGCACGAGGGCCGGGCGGCCCTGAACGTTGGCTGTGGTAATCGCCGCTGTCAGTCTCTTGCTAACTGGCATCGGTACGAATCCTCACCGGGAATCTGGTCAGTGTTGGCATGTCCTTGTCACCACGTCCCGAGTTACCAATCAGCACGCGCTTACCAGGATTCTCCTGCGACCATTTTCTCGCGTAGGCGTATGCGTGGGACGTCTCGAGCGCCGTCAGAATGCCCTCCGTTTCGCAAAGTTCCTCCAACGCTTCGAGCGACTCATCGTCGCTCGCCGAAACATAGCTAATCCTCCCGGTCGCCTGCAGCAGCGCATGCTCGGGACCTACACCCGAATAGTCGAGTCCAGCCGATATCGAGTGCGTCTCCTGAACCTGACCATCCTCATCCTGCAGAATCATCGTATACGATCCCTGCAATACGCCTGGCGTGCCTGTCGTGAGCGTTGCCGCATTCTGACCCAGCCCGTCACCGGTTCCACCGGCTTCGACACCGATTAGCTCGACGTCATCCCCGAGCAACGGGTAAAACAATCCGATGGCGTTCGAGCCACCGCCAACACACGCAAACGCAGCGTCGGGCAGACCACCGGCCTGATCGATCATCTGTTGTCTCGCTTCGGTGCCGATTACCGATTGCAATTCACGGACGAGGTACGGATACGGATGCGCGCCGACTGCCGAACCCAGCAAGTAGTAAATTCCCGATGGATCGGTCACCCATTCGCGCATTGCCTCATCAATCGCCGCGCGCAGCGTCTTGTCCCCGGTTTCAACAGCGACAACCTCTGCGCCAAGTCGATACATTCGATCGACGTTCGGCGCCTGGCGCTGAATGTCGACCGCGCCCATGTAGACGCTGCAGGGAAGGCCAACACGCGCACAAGCTGCAGCAGACGCAACTCCGTGTTGACCTGCGCCCGTCTCAGCGATTACCCGTTTCGCGCCAAGTCGCTTCGCGAGCAATGCCTGGCCAATCGCATTATTGACCTTGTGCGCGCCGGTATGCGCGAGATCCTCGCGCTTGAGCCATACGTCCGTTCCCCAGCGCTCGCTAAGCCGTGGCGCATGCGTGAGCGCCGTCGGCCGGCCAACCCACTCGCGCAACTCCTTGCGGTATTCACTCTGAAAATCTGCATCGTGCAGATAGTCGCGAACGCCCATCTCGAGGCGTTCGAAGGCGGGCACAAGAGTTTCGGGAACGTAGCGTCCGCCAAAAGGCCCGAATCGGCCGCGCGCATCCGGCAGTTCACCATTGATCGAAGCCTTGAGAAGCCTGCCCGCCTCGTCAGCCGGTAGCTGAAATTTCATCAGTCATTCTCCGCGGCGCGTGCCACGCTGACAAACTGGCTTATCAATGCCTCATCCTTTTTCCCGGGACCCGACTCGACGCCACTCGATACATCGATGCCCCACGGTCGCACAGCCCTGATGGCTGCGGCAATATTGCCTGCGGCCAGGCCGCCTGCGAGAATCATGCGCCCCTGCTTTGCTATTGCTGCTGCCTGCATCCAGTCTACTGTCTCGCCTGCACCGCTGTCTGCGCCTTCGTAGACGTACTCGCCGGTCGGTATTGCGACATCTCTGGCGCTGCCTTGTCGTAGCACCGGCCAGCGCATGACGTTGCCCGGTACATCGAGAACATCAAAGTCCTGCGCATCCGTTTGCAGGACGTCGGGCCCGAACCCGTCGAGAACCGCCTGCCATTCCTGCATCGACGGGTGCCGCATCACGGCAACGCGCTGTACGCCGGCCGGAATGTCCTGTGAGATCGCGTTCGCTTCCTCAACGCTAACCCTGCGGACCGACTCGGCAAATACGAAACCGACCGCATCAGCGCCAGCATCGACAGCAGCCGCGACGCATCGTGCATCGCGCAAGCCGCAGATCTTTATGAACACGCTCATGCGGCGACCTTGTCACCGCCGGCTAATCGCATCGCCGTGACGAGGGCGGCCGGATCATCACTGCGCATCAACGCCGTTCCAACAAGTGCGAGCCGATAGCCCAGTTCGGCGACCCTGGCCGCATCGTTTGCGTCATGCAGACCACTTTCTGCCACGCAGCGAGCCGCCGGCAATGCCGGTGCCAGTTTCTTGAGCCGCTCAGGATCAACGTGCAATGTGCGCAAATTGCGCGTATTGACGCCAAACAATAGTTGCCCGTTTTCTGCTCGCTCCCGATTGTCCGAGTTATCAAGCAGCCGGGATGCGCGGGAGAGATCGTCACTGTCGAACGACTCCAGGAGAACAAACATGCCGTGCTCGGTGGCGCAATCGAGCATCTCTCGCAACTTGTCATCACCCAGCATCGTAACAATCAACAGCACTCCACTTGCTCCGGACGCGCGGGCCTGCAGAACCTGTACGGGATCAACGAGAAAATCCTTACGCATGACCGGCGTATTCGGCACTGCAGCAACAACTTCTTCGAGGTGCTCGAGGGACCCCGAGAAATGGCTCGGTTCGGTAAGTACCGAAATCGCGGCCGCACCGCCTTGCGCATAGCGCTGCGCCCGGGCACGACGGTCGCTACCCTCTTTTGCGAGATCGCCCTCCGCCGGCGAACGATCTTTGATCTCAGCAATGACATCGAAGCCACCGAGGCGCAATGGCACGAGCGGCTTGTCAAAGCTGGCCGCAGACAATCGCCCTGCAGCTGCAGCTCGCTCGCGGCTCGCGGCCGCCATTGTCTGGAGAAAGTCGCTCATCAGCCCTGGAAGTGCTGTCGCAGCCGCTCGAGAAACTTGTCGGCAGCGCCACTATCGAGTGCCGCCGCTGATTTTTCGACACCCTGCTTCGGTCCACTCACGCTACCTTGTACCTCGAGAACAAGAGATGTGCCCAGCAGAAGAGCGTCGCGGTGAGCCCCTTTATCTTCGCCACTGAAGACCCGAATCAATTCCTTCGCATTGTGTGTAGCGTCACCACCGGTCAGGTCTTCAGGTGTACAACGCGGCAAACCGTAGTCCTCGGGCGTGCGCGTGGTTTCGCTAACCTTGCCGGGAACAACCTCGAATAGTGCAAACTCGCCGACCGGCGTCGCCTCGTCCCAACCTGGCGCCCCATGGACGACAAACGCCCTTTCAATTGGCATGCCCGCCAGCGTTTCGGCGATTAACTTCGCTGCATCGAGACTCCATGCGCCGATCATCTGAAACGGCGGCTCTGCAGGATTCGCCAGGGGCCCGAGCATGTTGAATACGGTACGAACCGCCAGTGCGTTACGAACCGGCATGACAGCTTTCATCGCCGGATGATAGGCCGGTGCAAACAGGAACGTGAAATTTGTAGCGTCGAGGCACGCGACAGCCTCTTTCTCGTGCAACGGCAGTGGCATGCCAAGGCATTCGAGCATGTCTGCGCTGCCCGATTGACTCGATATCGAGCGATTGCCGTGCTTCACGACCCTCGCTCCGGCGGCGGCGGCGAGAAGACCGGCACCTGTCGACAGGTTCAGGCTGCCGGATCCGTCACCGCCTGTACCGACGGTGTCAACCGTCGGTGCCCCCGCAGGGATCTTCGGGTGCACGGCAAGTTCGCGCATTGCCATCGCAAAGCCCCGAATCTCGTCGGCTGTCTCACCCTTTGCCCGCAGCCCTGCCAACAATGCACCGGCCAGCGCTGCGGGAATGTCACCCGCAGCCAGTTTGTGCATGAGTTCATTGGCCTGTAGCTCCGACAGAGAATCGCCATCGAGCAACTGATCAAGCACTGCGCTGAATTCCTTGCTCATGATGTACTCATCCGCAGAAAGTTGGCCATGAGCCGATCGCCCTCCGGTGTCAGCACACTCTCGGGGTGAAACTGCACGCCTTCAAGAGGCAACGTCTTGTGACGAACGCCCATGATCTCACCACGATCCGTTTCGGCTGTCAGCTCGAGCACGTCGGGCAATGATTCGTGTTCGGCGCACAGCGAATGATAGCGGCCAACTTCGAACGGCTTTGGCAGGTCGTCGAAAATCGTCTTGCCGTCATGTTGCGCCATCGAGGTCTTGCCATGCATAAGCCGTTCCGCCCGAACGATTTCTCCGCCGAAAAAATTCACGAGGCACTGGTGGCCAAGACATACGCCGAGCGTTGGTACTCGTTCGGCAAACGCTTCGATCATTGCCAGCGACACCCCGGCATCTTCAGGGCGGCCCGGCCCCGGGGAGATGACCAGGTGTGTCGCCTCAAGCTGCAACGCTTCGTCGACCGTGATCGCGTCGTTGCGATACACCATGACCTCCGCGCCCAATGCCGCAAACGCCTGCACCAGGTTGTAGGTGAACGAATCGTAATTGTCGATCAACAACATGCGCACCTTGTTACAGGCTGAGGATGTCGCCACTACAAACCCTCCCCTGCAATTTCCAGCGCGCGGCGCAGTATTGCGCTCTTGGCGAGGACTTCCTGATATTCCCGGGCCGGGACCGAGTCGGCAACAATACCGGCGCCCGCCTGAAAACTATACTCGTCACCTGAAAACACGAGCGTGCGAATGGTTATTGCCTGATCCATGTCGCCGGAAAGCCCAAAATAACCGGCGGTTCCGGCGTAGAGACCACGCCCCGTGTTTTCCATCTCCTCGATGATCTCCATTGCCCGCACCTTCGGCGCCCCAACCAACGTTCCCGCCGGGAACGATGCTGCGAACAAGTCAAACTGATCGTAGCCATCTGCCAGCTCGCCTTGCACGCCGCTGACGATGTGCATTACATGACTGTACCGCTCAATCGCACGATACGGGTCGACGTACACGGACCCGGCGATCGCAACACGTCCGAGGTCGTTGCGTGCAAGATCGACAAGCATCACATGCTCGGCCGCCTCTTTCGGGTCCGCCAACAATGCCTTTTCATTCGCAACGTCTTCGTCTGCCGTCTCGCCGCGCGGCAGCGTCCCCGCGATCGGCCTCAGGGATGCCGTCGTGCCGTTCAGTTTGACGAGCGCCTCGGGTGATGAGCCCACGACTTGCAGATCCCCGAATTCGAGGAAAAACATATACGGCGACGGATTCAGCAACCGCAATGCGCGATACACCTCAAATGGCGCGACATTAGATTTGCCGCGGAACAACACCGAGATGACGATCTGATAAATATCGCCTGCTGCAATATGCTCTTTGCAAGCCTCGACGCGTTCAGAGAATTCCGCTTCGCTGAAGCTCGCCTCTGCTTTGGAAATTTCGATCGGGCCTTTGCCATTCGGCACCGGACCGCGCAGGCGACTGATGACGTCCTTGCGCAGCTTCTTTCTTTGGTCCTCCGGGCCGTCATGCAGCAGCGCGACCCTGCGCGTCAGGTGATCAAAGACAAGCAAAGACTCCGGCGCAACGAACGCCGCATCCGGCACGTCGCTCTGTGGCGTCGTGTCCCGCGGCAATCGCTCAAACAAACGCACGACGTCATAGCCAGACACACCAACGAGCCCGCCTGCGAAAGGCAAGCCATCGACGTCCGGCCCCGGCCGTGGAGCCGCAGTCAGTGCGCTTCGCAATGCATCGAGATAGCCCTGTTGATCGATCGGTCGTGGTTCGCTGCGGCCATTGACATGCAGCGCACTGTCGTCCATCCGAATTTCGAGCGCATCACCAAAACCGAGAAAAGAATAGCGCGCAAGGCGCTCGCCGCCCTCGACGCTCTCGAGCAAGAAGCGCGGCCGCAGATCGTGCAGTTTCAGATACGCCGAAACCGGGGTATCGAGATCTGCAGCAATGTCGAATGGTGCTTCCATAAGTTTTTAACAGGCCATAAAAAAACCCACCCCCACGTTGGCGGAGATGGGCTTCTGATATTTACGCGCAGCTAATAGTCAGCCAGCAGCCCTCTCCCCCTGGGACAGCCACCACCGGTTATTGAAGCGCGATACGTTCATGGCAGCGAGTATTACCGTCAGCATGGCGGACGTCAATTGTTACAGCTGATACAAGGTCGGCAGTATCAGCGAGAAGCCCACCCACATGATTATGGTGAGCGGAATACCCACTCTGAGGAAGTCAGAGAACTTGTAGCCGCCCGCGCTCAGGATCAGCAGATTCGTCTGATAGCCAAATGGCGTCGCGAAACTCATGTTTGCTCCGAACAGTACGGCCAGGATGAACGGCTCGGGGGTAACACCGAGTTGTTGCGCAATACTCACGGCGATTGGCGTGCCGATGACCGCGGCGGCATTGTTGGACACAACATTTGTCATCACCGTCATAAGCAACATGAACGCACTCAGGATCATGGGTGTTGGTAGTCCTGACGCAGCGCCGACGAAACTGATCGCAAGGTAATCGGCCATGCCGGTGCCCATGAGCGCCTTACCGAGCGCGAGTGCTGTAACGATGATCATCACGACCGGGATCGACAACGCCGTAGCCGCATCACGCCAGCCCAGGCATCCCGTTGCGATCATCAAGCCAAGGCCGACTACAGCACTCACCGAAATCGGCACAATCCCCAGTGCAGCCGCGAGGACAACGAATCCCATTATCGCGAGTGCGCGCTTGGCATTGTGCGTGTGCGGCAGATCGGTTGTGCCGTCGAGTACGAGCATGGAACCGCTGTCCTTGAGCCCGCTAATCGCCTCGCCCGACCCCTGTACAAGCAGAACGTCACCCGCGCGCAGGCGAATCATGTTCAGATCGCCGGTCACCTGTGAACTGGGCGCGCGTGCGCGGTGCAGCGCGAGCGGCATCAGTCCATAACTGCTACTGAATCGGGCCGCTGCGAGGCTGCGCAAGTGAAGCGGCGAGCCTCGTGTTACGACGACCTCGGCGAGCTGCTGGCCCTCGGCCTTGAGGGGTGTCTCCTCATCGACCGGATGCTCGATATCCGAAATATTAAAGAGCGTTGCGCCCAGTAGCTGCTCGTAGTGTTTGAGGTTTTCGGGCGAGTCTTTAACAAACAAGCGGTCGCCAGGCTGGATCTTGACCGACGGCAGCTTGGCGAGAACCAGCGATTCAGTACGCTGGATCTTGTCGACACGCATTTGCCCGTCGGCCTTGGCCAGGATTTCCGAAAGTGCTTTGCCAGCGGCGAAGCCGCCCTCCTTTACATGCAGCTGTGCGCTGAACACTCGCGGTGTCGTATCGCCCATCGGAGGAGTGCGGTCGGGCAACAAGCGCGGTGCAACAAGCCACAGAAACAGCACACCGACTCCGCCGACTATTGCAACAGGCAGCACCCACTCGAACATGGTGAACTCATGCATGCCGAGATCCTGCGAGATCCCAACAACGAGCAAGTTGGTCGAGGTACCTATTGTTGTAGACATGCCGCCGACAATTGTCGCGAGACCCATCGGCAGCAACACGCCCGATACCGGAAACTTCGAGCGCAACGACGCGCCGACGAGAATCGGCATGAGCAAGACGACGATTGGCGTGTTGTTCATAAACGCGCTCAGAATTGCGCCTGCGACCAAGGTCGTCAGCAAAGCGAGCACCGGTCGCGTCCGCCAGGCGCGGCCAACGACATTGGCCAAAGGCTGCAGAGCACCGGTTGTCTCCAGCGCCTTGCCGACCATCATCAATGCACATATGGCAACCAGCGCTTCGTTGCCGAAGCCCGCAAAAAAATCGCGGGCGTGGAGAATCGTTTCGCCATCCCGCTCATAGGGGACCAGCTCGAAACCAGCAACGAGAATAATCAGGATTACGAGCGACGACGACTCAAGTGGAATCCGGTCGCGCGTAAACAAAAACAGCGCGAGCACAGTCAGGATCAGTACTGCAATCCCATGAGCGTCAGGTGTTATCGGTTGCAACGCGCCCTCTCATAGTCATTTTTGTCGAACGAACAAAGGCAGAGTTTGTGCAGCCGGCCCGCCGCTTGGCCTCAACCGGAACTGTAGACGGTATCTCAGTTCATAGCCTTTCCGCAATCTGTTGCACGGCGCCTCTTTGTTGTAGTACTGCCCACGCGCGTTGATGGAAGTTCTTGAATTTGTTGATATTCCAATGACACAGGCTCGGTGGTGCCGGGAATGAACAGGCATTGGCAAATCCGAGCAGTGGCAACAAATCGGCATAGCGAAAGTCCGCCGGCTGACCGCGTGGGAAAAGCGACCACGGCGACAGCACCACGACGTTGCGGTGCCTGACAGCAGCAGATTCGACGGCCTCGCGCCAGCGCGTACGCCAGCCATTGCGAACGTGCCCACTGGGCAGTGCACGACAAGGATCGGATTGCTCGAGCGCCGGAAGATGCTCGGTTCTGCGTGCTACTTCCCGAGAGCGACCTTGCAGAACTTCGCGTATCCAGCGCAGCAATTCACAGAGGTCCGTGAGGCTCGCAAATTGTTGCGGGTCCTGCCTGCGTCTGTGCACGAGATCACCAAAACCCGTCAGCACGATCGCGAGCCGCCGATTCAGCCACGCATCGTGCTGCATTCGGGCTGTCGGCCAGCGTACGAGGTCGTGCAGCACATCACCGATCTCGATACTGCGACCAAGTGCATGTTCGATGGCGCTCTCGCGCAGTGATCCTCGCTCGTCGGTAAACCGCGATACATCCAGGCTCATTGGCAGCCACGCCGTACCTGCCGGCACCTGAACTGCCGTTGCGGGCAGGACACAATCGGCCACCTCGGCTGATAACAGGGAACACTGCGCAAATACGGTGGGCGCGTACGCTACGCCGATTCTTGCGGTCCCGTGCGCGTGCCATAGCTGCGACCAGAATCGATCATGTTGGTCGCGCTCGCGCTGTGAACTGTCGGGTTGCATCACAGCCCGGCCCGGAAGCACATGAACGGGACCGCCACCAAGACGCGCGCTCCGAACCGCCCACGCCGCCTGGGGCGACAGGGCCTCCGCTTTGACAGCTACTGCAATACATTCTGGCGACGCACCGGCATCTTGCATCGCGAGGCGCAGTAGCTCACATATGGCGGAGAAGGCGGCGTGCGCGTCAGTACCTTCTCCCAATTCGTGAACTGACACCGACAACGACAGGCCGTTGGCCAGCGTGTCGAACGCCTGTTGTCTGAACCGGGCTGCAGCGCTGTCGGACGTCTGTGTAGCACCCGCATCGGCCAACAGGGTTACGCCGCCGGCCAGGGCACCGTCGCTGTCGAGCGTTAACAGCGGCTCTACGCCTGCGAGCTCCAGTTCACGGTACAGCTGCCCAGTGAGCCCCGGGCCGATTCCGTTCGGCACATGATCGCTGTCGACAGCCATCTGCAGCATTGTCGTCTCACCGCCAGTGGCGCGCCGCCTGCTTATCTGGGCAGCTTGGTGAGATTTTGCTATTGTCGCCAACCTCACCCACAGAGACCCCCCAAATGCCCTCTTTTGACGTCGTAAGTGACTTTGATGCTCACGAGGCGAGCAATGGTGTCGACCAGGCCAACCGTGAGGTCAACACACGGTTCGACTTCAAGGGCACCGGCTCGAAATTCGAGCTCGATGGACAGCTCATATCCCTGACCACACAGTCCGATTTCCAACTGCAGCAGATGCTCGATATGCTGCGGCAGAAGCTCGCCAAGCGTGGCGTCGACATCGCCTGTCTCGACGAGCAGGAGCCGGAGTTCAGCGGTAGTGAGGCACGACAACAGGTCATCATGCGCAAAGGCATCGACTCGGACCTTGCGAGAAAGCTCGTCAAGATGGTCAAGAGTAGTAAACTCAAAGTCCAGGCCGCTATTCAGGGCGACAAGCTGCGCATCAGCGGCAAAAAGCGCGACGACCTGCAAGCCGTTATTGCTCTGTTGAAAGACGCCGATGTTGATTTGCCGCTGCAATACGAGAACTTTCGCGACTAAAGAAGCCAGACGATGAGTCCCGGGGAACACAAGTCCTTGCGCCGTCAGGACATCACGTTCGAGGACAAGGATCAGGCCTTGCGCGACGACGTTCGCACGCTTGGCGCGATGGTCGGCGACCTGATCAGGGAACAGGGTGGCGAGGACCTGTTCGAATTCGTAGAGAACGCCCGACGACGCTCGATCCGACGACGCGAAGAGAATGAGCGTCCGGGCGAGGAACTCGCGGCGCTCGTCGAAAATCTCGACCCGGACCTCGCGCTACAGGTCATTAGAAGTTTCTCAACCTATTTCCAGATGGTTAACACGGCCGAAAAGGTGCACCGAATTCGTCGCCGGCGTGAATACCTCAGAGAAGTCGGGCATTACCAACCCGGCGGATTTGAGGACACTCTCGTCAAACTCAAAGCCTCAGGCATGACGATCGACGAGCTGCAGGACCTCATAGACACGCTGCAAATCGAGCCGGTATTCACGGCGCATCCGACCGAGCCAACGCGACGCACGATATTGCGCAAGGAACAGAATATCGTTCGCTACCTCGTCGAACTGCTCAATCCGAGGATGACTGCGCAGGAAAAACATGCTGCGCGCGAGCATATCCGCCTGCTAATCACAACCGGCTGGCAAACAGATGAACACCCGTCGGAACAGATGACCGTCGCAGATGAACTCGAGCACATCCTGTTCTTCGTGACTGACGTTCTTTATCGGGCGACACCGCCATTCTACGAAGACATCGCGCTCGCACTCACCCGCATATACGGCGACGAAGCGGAGCGACTCAAGATTCCGGTTCTCGTGCGCTACGCATCGTGGGTTGGCGGCGACATGGATGGCAACCCAAATGTAAGCGCTAAAACGATACGTGAATCGCTTGCCCGACAGCGCTCTTTGATTCTCAATCTTTACTTCAACGAGTGCGCCTCGGTTTCGGCGAAGCTCAGCCAGTCCAGCGAACGGGCCAGCTTCAGCGAGGTGATTGATGCAAAGATCGAGGAGTACCGTGGTGTGTTTCAGAATGCGTACCACGCTCTCCCGGCGCGTCACCGCAACATGCCGTATCGTGTTTTTCTGCGCCTCGTGCAGCAACGGCTGCAATCGACCTACGACGACGATATTTTTCCCTACGAGAAGGTCGCTCAGTTTCGTTCCGACATACAACTGATTGCCGACAGCCTCGAAGCAAACAAGGGCACACATGCCGGCCTGTTTGCTGTCAGACGATTGCTCAGGCGCGTCGATACGTTCGGCTTTCATCTACTCACCCTTGATGTTCGACAGGATGCCGAGATTCATCGTCGCATCATCGGCGAATGCCTGGGCGAAGACGATTGGGACGAATGGACTGCTGAGGATCGTGCTGACCGAATTGTCGAGGCCATTCAAAGCCGGGAAGGCATTCCCTCGAGTATCAGCACGAAAGCACGCAAGACGATAAGCGTTTTTCAGGCAATCGCTTTTTGTAAACGCAAGTACGGCCCCAATGCGATTGGGCCCTTCATCGTCAGCATGACGCAGGGCGCTGACGATATTTTATCGGTACTGCTGCTGTCACAGTGGAGTGAGCTGCATAATCGTCACGGCGATGTGCCACTTGATATCGCTCCGCTGCTTGAAACGGTTGCTGACCTCGAAAGCGGTCGCGAGATTCTCAAATCACTACTGTCGACAACGCTCTACCGCGATCATCTTGATCGGCGCAAGAACCGTCAGACTGTGATGATCGGCTACTCCGACAGTAACAAGGACGGCGGTTTGGCCTCGGCACGCTGGGCGTTACAGAACGCACAGGTAACGCTCGTTGATGCGGTCGAATCCGAGGGCGTCGAGCTGACACTGTTTCACGGTCGTGGCGGTACGATTAGTCGCGGCGGCAGCAAGACCCACGCAGCCGTACTTGGTGCGCCACCCGGAACGGTCAACGGCCGCCTCCGCGTTACCGAGCAGGGCGAGATCATCAACGAAAAATACGGGCTGCGCGGTATTGCGTTGCGCACGCTCGAGCAGGTGGCCGGTTCCGTCGCACTCGCGACCGCCATGCCACGCCATCGCGGCAATGATATGCCCGAGTGGCATGACATGATGGATGTCATCGCTAAAGAAAGCCGGCGCGCGTATCGCAAGCTCGTGTACGAGACGCCGAATTTCTACCAGTACTTCCGAAAAGCAACGCCAATTGACCTGATCGAACGCATGCGCATCGGCTCGCGCCCGTCCTCTCGACGCTCCAACTCAGGTATCGAGGACTTGCGCGCCATCCCTTGGGTGTTCGCGTGGACACAATCACGATGCATGCTGCCCGGCTGGTACGGTCTCGGCACCGGAATTGCGAAAGCGGCCCAGCGGTTCGAGGACCAGGAGTTCCGGAACATGTTCTCGGAGTGGTATTTCATGCGCGCGCTAACTGCGGATGCCGAGATGGTGCTCGCGAAATCGGATCTCGGCGTTGCGAAGCTGTACTCAAAGCTTGCCGGTGATCTGCACAAGGACTTCTTCAAAATCATCGAGAACGAGTACGAGCTGACCTGTGACCTGATTCTCGATTACTCGGATCACTACGACTTGCTCGAGGGCGACATCACACTGCAGCGCGCCATCATGCTGCGCAACCCGTATGTCGATCCGATGAGTCTGATCCAGATCGACCTGCTCGCCAGGTGGCGCGAGTCTGACTACGAGGACGCGGCGTTGTTTGATGCGCTGCTCGCCAGCGTGAACGGCATCGCACAAGGACTGCAGAATACGGGATAGAATGGGCGGATGAGGAATATTCGGCGAAAACTGCGGCTGGCCCTGATTCTCCTTGCCCTCGCTCCGGTCGGGGCGGTTTTTGGCGAATCATCGACAACCTTCGCACGTGTCGCGACCGATGAATACGATACGCCCAGGGCGTTGCAGCTTGCGATCGCGACGTACGTGCCGCAAAACCACAAGCGGATGCTGAGCGTTGATCTCGTCAGCGCCATTCACATCGGCGACCCGTCCTATTACGCCGATTTGAACACGCGGTTCAGAAGCTATGACGCATTGCTCTACGAGCTCGTTGCGCCCGAAAACGCCATCGCGACCAGCCGGCTTGCCGAGCGCAAAGGTTTCATTTCCAATGCTCAGCTTGGAATGACAAAACTTCTTGGCCTGTCTTTTCAGCTCGATGAGGTCAATTACGATCAGGCCAATTTCGTGCACGCGGACCTTTCGCCTGCAGAGCTTCGACAGAGCATGGATGATCGAGGCGAGTCTCTGTACGTGTATTTCTGGCGCATCTTTTTCGCGTCGCTTGATGAGTACGCCAAGGATCCGCTCGGCCTGAAGGATTGGGAGATGCTGTCGGCAATACTCACTTCGGACCAGGACGACGCATTCAAAACGATGATTGCCTATGAAATGACAAACCTCGATCAGGTTCGCGACATTCTCGGCGAAGACTCCGGATCTGCTGTCATCGGCGCACGCAATCAGCGTGCTGTGGATGTGCTGCAGTCAGAAATTGATAACGGAGCCAGGCGGATTGGCATCTTCTATGGCGTTGCACACATGCCGGACCTGGAAGAGCGCCTGCTGGACCAACTGGAACTGGTATACGACAGGACCACCTGGGTCGATGCCTGGCAGCTCGGATCGCAAACAGCAAACCCCGGTCCCTAGCCGTATTATCGGCCGTTGCGTTGATTATGATGTAGCACAAGCTACAGTCATCAATCACAGCTCCACGAAACTCGCGAATTCCTCCAGCTCCTTGCGGGCGATGTCGGGAACCTCGGCGTCATCCGCGGGGAAGCCGGTCACCAATAAAAGAAACGGCCGCTCGCTTTTCGGGCGGTCGAGTATCTCGTTGAGGAACTTCATCGGGCTCGGCGTATGCGTGAGGGTGACGAGGCCCGCTTGATGCAGGGCTGTAATCAATATTCCGGTAGCAAGGCCTGTCGATTCGACCGGGTAGTAGTGTTTCACCTTGCGTCCATCGGCAAGCTCGCCAAACTTCTGCAAGAAAACTGCGATCAGGTACGGCGCTGTTTCCAGAAACGGTTTGTTCGAATCCGTACCGATGGGCTTTAGCGCTGCCAGCCATTCTGGCGAGGCGCGATGCTCGTAGAATTCGCGTTCTTCGGCCTCGGCCGCATCGCGAATCTTCTTTTTCGTTTCCGGACCGCTGATAACAACAAAGTGCCAGGGCTGCAGATTGGCACCACTGGGTGCCGTTCCTGCAGCCTTGAGCGCAGTCTCGATAATGTCCCGCGGCACCGGGCGGTCGGAGAACTCACGTACCGTGCGGCGCCGGCTCACCTCAGAATAGAATGCCTTGAGCCGTTCCCGCATCTCGTCCAGCGGATACTCGCGATAGTCTCGCAACGGAATAGTGGGGTAGTCACTCACTGCCAGGTCCTGTCGGGTGATTGGCGAGCTGCCGCAGCACAGTGTAATCGTCAGTATCGTTCTCCGATACTGCCTTGTCGTGCATCGAGATACCGGCCTCGTGCACCGACTCTGCCCGGCCTGTTAGCAATGGATGCCATTCCGGCAGGGCCTGTCCGTTCGCGAGACGCCGGTAGGCACAGCTTGCAGGGAGCCAGTTGAATTCCTCGGGCCTGTCGACAGACAGCACCAGACAGTCCGCGACTTTCTTTGCCCTGTTCGCGTAGTCCTTGCAACGGCAGGTGTTGAGATCGAGTAATTTGCAGGCCACATCCGTGTAGAGCACTTCACCGCTATCCTCGTCCTCTACTTTGTGCATGCAGCACAATGCGCAGCCATCGCACAGGCGCTCCCATTCCTCCGGCGTCATCTCGGCAAGCGATTTGCGTTTCCAGTATTGATCATTCATCTTCAGACACTTCGCCGCACAGGGTAACTGATTTCCTTATGAAAGCCGTGTTTCTCGATTACGCAACGGTCGGGCCCGGACTCGATATCAGCCCGCTGTCTGACCTGTTACCCGAACTCGAAGTCTTCGATACGACCGAGGACGATCAGGTCGCCGAGCGAATTCATGACGCGGAGTTCGTGTTTGCCAACAAGATTCACCTCACTGAGGAGCTGCTAAAAAAATCCACCGCGTTGCGCTTCATCGGCCTTACAGCGACGGGCACCGACAACATCGATACTGCCGCCGCCAAAAAGCACGGCGTCGCACTCTGCAATATTCGCGGCTACTGCACCCGCTCGGTTACCGAACACGTCTTCGGTTTGTTGCTGACCCTGGCGCACAACCTGCACCGCTACAGCGCCGTGGTGCGGGATGGCGCATGGCAGCAGTCGCAGGATTTCTGCCTGTTGACTTATCCGATTCGCGAGTTGTCGACGATGACGATGGGTATTGTCGGCTATGGCGAACTCGGTCAGGGCGTCGCCCGCAAGGCGCGCGACTTTGATATGGGCGTAATCATCTCGGCGCGACATGATTCTGACGCCGTCGATGACGACCGTGTGACGTTCGACGAGTTGCTGGAGCGGTCTGATGTGATATCACTGCACTGCCCGCTTACCGATCGAACGCGTGGTCTGTTCGGAGCTGACCAATTCCGCAACATGAAGCGGTCGGCGATTCTGATTAATACGGCACGCGGAGCGCTGATTGACTCGGTGGCTCTCGTCGACGCATTGCGAAACGGGGAAATCGCGGCGGCCGGAATTGACGTGCTGCCGGTAGAGCCCCCGCCTGACGGCGACCCGTTGCTTGACTACCGGGAAGACAATCTGATCGTCACGCCGCACATTGCGTGGGGGAGCGACAGGTCACGACAGGACTCGATCCACGAGCTCGCGGCCAATGTCGCCGCATTTCTTCGCGGCGAAGACAGAAACAGGGTCGTCTAGGTGCCGATAATCTGTCGCGCCCACTGCACGACGGCACGTACACGCGGCGAGGCGAGATCGTAGGCCTCGTCGAAACTGACCCAACGCCACTCATGATGCTCCGGCACCCCGGTTTCGACTGATGGAGCCATGACGACCTGCTCCTGCTCGGTCCTCGCGAGGTAGTATCGCGCGGTCTTGCCGCGACTGTAGGGCCCGGTCTCCATGAAGCGGTCGCCCCAGTCGAAATTCAGTGCATCGATACTGGTTTCCTCGCACACCTCGCGCAGTGCGGCCTCGAGCGACTCCTCGCCGTCCTCGCGCAAGCCCTTTGGGAAGTCCCAATGGTGGTAAGCCCTGAGCAGCAACGTCATCCAACCCTGCTCCGTGCTGCGCGCCAGCACAATACCGCAGGACAGGGATTCCTCAGCCATCATGCTGCCCTCAGGACTTCAACGGGCGGCGCGTTGATCGCGCCGCGCGCGGCAACAAGGCCACTGGCGCAAACGACGGTCACACCAGCAACCAGACCGACCATCCATAGCAATGGATTGAACTCATAGGGCAGGTCGAATAGCCGGACCGCAACGATCCAGGCAAGAATCGACGCGCCCGCCGACGCAAGCACGCCCGCAGCGATACCGAGTGCCGCAAACTCCGCCATGACGCCGGCGAATACCGTGCGTTTGCGCGCACCCAGCGCGCGCAACATTGCGCTTTCAAAGCGCCGCTCATCGATTGTCGACTGCACCGCGGCAAACAACACGGCGATACCGGCCGCGAGCGTAAAGACGAACACGGCCTGCACTGCGACGCTGGCCTTCTCGATGATGCCGCGCACTTGCTGCAGGATTGAATCAAGATCAATAACCGAAATACTCGGATGCGCCCGCACGAGCTTCACGAGCACCGGCTGTTGTTCCTTTTCAAGTCGGAGGCTGGCTATGTAAGTCGTCGGCATGCCGTCGAGAGCGCCCGGCGAAAAGACCATGAAGAAGTTGGGCTTAAAAGAGTCCCAGTTAACCTTGCGGATGCTGGCTATCGTTACTTCGATTTCTTGCCCGGCGACCATGAACCTCATGCGGTCGCCGAGTGCGAGACCGGTCTCAACCGCCGCGCCCTCTTCAACCGAAACCAACGGTGGGCCGGCATAGTCTTGCGGCCACCATTCGCCCTCTATGAGTTCGTTGCTCGATGACAACGTCGCTGCGAATGACAGATTCGCCTCGCGATTGGCCATCCACTGCCCGTCAGGCGTCGGATACTCACGTTCCTTGACCGACACATCGTTGATCGTCGACATTCTTGCGCGGATCAGTGGTACAAACTCGGGTACGTCGATGCCCTCCGCCGCATAGATGTTCGCAACAGAATCGAGTTCGTGTGGCTGGATGTTGATCATAAAGTGATTCGGCGCATCCGCAGCGAGCGTCTGTCGCCAGCCCTGCAAAAGATCCGTACGCACGATCGTCAGCAAGAGCAATACTGTCAGTCCCAGGCCGAATGCGACGACTTGCACAGCGCTGTCACGGCCGCGGCGCGCAACATTCGCCAGCCCGTATCGCCAGGCAACGCCGACTCCGGACCGAAAGTGGCCCATCGACGCAACGAGAATTCGCCCGACAAAGTACAACGCTGCCGCAATGATCACGATACCGCCGAGCAAAATAACCAGCATTTTCGCGTCGCCAACAGCGCGGTACAGCAGGGCAGCAACCGCGGCCAAAGAAAGCCCGGCGACGAGCACGCGCGATGGCGCCGGTGGCATGGCATCGTGACGCAGAACACGAAGCGGTGGCGTGTTGCGCAACTGAATCAGCGAAGGCAGTGCGAACCCAATGAGCAACACGAGTGCACTGCCGCTTGCGAGAAAAACCGGCATCGGCCCGACACCTGGCAAATCACCCGCAATAAGGTCCGCCAGAATCCACGACAGAATCTTTTGGGCCGCATAGCCGATACCGCTACCGGCAATTACTCCAGCCAGACCAAGCAGCATGAGCTGCACAACTGCGACAGAGATTACAAATCGCTGCGTCGCTCCCAGGCTTTTCATCAGGGCGACCGTGTCCATACGCCGGTGCGCGAAACGTCGTGCCGACATCGCAACCGCGACCGCGCTGAGCAACAAGCTGATTACAGCCGTCAGCGACAAGAATCGCTGCGCACGATCGGCGGCGTTATTGGCCCGATCGCTGCTTTCCTCGCGGTTCGAGGTGCGCACCGAGGCGGTCAGATTTTCCTGAATCGCTTCATTGAATGCGTCGACGACGGTGTCATCGCCGGCAACCAGCAACCCATAGCCGACACGACTGCCCTCACTGATCAGGCCGGAGGCCGGAATGTCGTCGATGTTCATCAGCAATGAAGGTGCCAGCGACGCGAAGCCCATCGACTGGTCAGGGCGATACGTCAGAACGGCTGTCACGAGCAAGTTCGATTCACCAACAGTCAGCTTATCGCCAACGTCGGCGTCAACTCGCGCCAACAGGGCCCCATCGGCCCAGATCTCGCCCCGCCGTGGAATGCCGTCGACGACGCGCTGCTCACCAAATAGCGTGTCAGATACGCGCACATTACCGCGCAACGGATAGGTCTCGCTCACGGCCTTGATCGTCGCGAGCGCGCTCAGGTCCCCGGCAAACACGACACTCGGAAACGTATTCGTCTCAGCGACCTGCAGACCGAATTCCGCCGCTTTTTCGCGCCAGTCATCCGGGATCGGCTCCGGCGAGCGCAATCGCAGATCGGCCGCCAGAACCTCGTTGGCCTGGCGAGCGACCGCTTTGCCGATGCGGTCGGTCAGAAACCCGACCGCGGTCAGCGCGGCAACGGCCAGCGCAATGGCCGCGAGCAGCACCAGGACTTCGCCCGAGCGGAGCTCGCGACCGAAACTGCGCAATGCAAACGCGATCGCTTTCACGCGGGTCCTTTACTATCGCTGACCAGCCGCCCGATATCGAGGCTCAGCACCCGCTCACAGCGCTCGGCCAGAGAATGGTCATGCGTCACAAGCACCAGCGTCGTCGATGAGCTGTAGTTCAGCTCGAACATCAGCTCCATGATATTGCTGCCGGTACGGCTATCGAGGTTCCCGGTTGGCTCATCGGCAAACAGTACGGCCGGCTCGGTTGCGAACGCGCGTGCAATCGCCACGCGCTGCTTCTCTCCGCCGGAAAGCTGTGCGGGATAGTGCCGCCAACGATCACTGAGGCCGACTTTATCGATGATATCGAGTGACGCGCTGCGCGCATCCCCGCCACCGGCCAGCTCGAGTGGCAACATGACATTCTCGAGCGCATTCAGCGACGGTACGAGATGAAAGGACTGGAAGACGAAACCAACACTTTCAGCGCGCAGGTGTGCGCGACCGTCTTCGTCGAGCTCGCTGAGGTTGGCACCATTTAGCTCAACGTGACCACGTGTCGGCACATCAAGCCCTGCCAGCAGCGCCAGCAGCGTCGACTTGCCGGCCCCCGATGGCCCGACGACAGCGACTGACTCCCCTGCCGTGATGCTGAAACTGACGTCCGCCAGAATGGTCAGACTACCCTCTGGACTGCTAACCTCTTTACTGATGTCATGTGCCGCGAGAACCGCGACCCTATCGGTTGACTGATTTCCCATGCGAAGATTTATTGCCCTTTCTTTTCTGCTGTTAGCCATCAATGCAAACGGCGCGGAGACGCCGACTGTTCTCGTATTCGGCGACAGCCTCAGTGCAGGATTCGGTATAGACGTTGACCAATCCTGGACGGCATTGTTGCAAACCCGTCTCGAGCGCCAAGGGTACGAACATCGCGTGGTTAACGCCAGCATCAGTGGTGAAACGACCGAGGGCGGCGCAGCCCGTATTGAGCGGGCCCTCGAGAATTTCGACCCGGCGCTGATCATCCTCGAGCTGGGCGGCAATGACGGCCTCAGGGGCTTCCCGCCGAGTCGCATGAAAGGCAACCTCGACAAGATCGTCCGCACCAGTAAGGCTTCCGGGGCTGCGGTCGTGCTGCTCGGCATCCGCATTCCATCGAATTACGGCCAGCGCTACACCGAATCTTTCGATAACGTCTATCGCGAGCTGGCCACCGAACTCGAGATTCCGTGGATCGAGTTCTTCATGGATGGCGTGGCCCTCAATGAGGAGCTGATGCAAGCTGACGGGATTCATCCAAATGCTGCAGCGCAGCCGATTCTGCTGGATAATGCGTGGCCGATAATCAATAGAGCGCTAGGTAACTAATGGCTTCACAGGTGGATAAGATCTGGCTCAAGTCCTACCCGGAAGGAGTTCCCGCAGAACTTCCGCCGGCGCCGTTTCGCTCAGTTCGCGAATTGTTCGAACATGCATTCGATACCCATCCCGAACGCGCGTCTTACAGCAACATGGGCACAACTCTGACGTATCGGGAGCTCGACGAGCTGTCGATGCAATTCGCTTGCTATCTGCAACAGACACTTGGCCTGGTGCGCGGCGAACGAGTCGCCATCATGTTGCCCAACATTCTCCAGTACCCCGTTGCCATGTGCGGTATTTTTCGTGCAGGGCTGGTCGTCGTCAATGTCAACCCACTTTATACGGCGCGCGAACTCAAGCACCAGCTCAGTGACTCAGGCACGAAGTGCATTGTCATTCTCGAAAACTTCGCGCACATACTTGAAGACGTTATCGGTGAGACCTCGGTTCAGCACGTGGTCACGACGGGCGTGGGAGACTTGCTGAACTTCCCCAGGAATCTTGTCACGAACTTTCTTATTCGTCACGTCAGGAAGTCAGTCCCGAAATATTCACTGCCAGGCTGCGTCACATTCAACGCCGCGCTCAAAGCAGGCGCGCAAGAACGCTTGAATCCGGTCGAACTCGGCTTCGCCGACATTGCGTTCCTGCAATACACGGGCGGCACGACCGGCGTCTCGAAAGGTGCGATGCTCAGCCATCGCAACATGGTCCGGAATGTACAGCAGACGATGGAATGGCAGGGCCCGGCGTACGAGGAATTTGACTGCATCGTCGCCATAACTGCATTGCCGCTGTATCACATCTTTTCGCTGCAGGGTAACTGCCTAACCGTGATGGCACAGGGCGGGCTTAACGTCCTGATCACCAACCCGCGAGACTTCAAGGGATTCGTCAGCACGATCGCAAAGTACCAGTTCAACCTGTTCACGGGCGTTAACACGATGTTCGCCTCCCTTGTGAATACACCGGGGTTCGAGAAGGTTGATTTCAGTGCGCTCCGCGTGTGTATTGGCGGCGGTATGGCGGTGCAGCCCGCCGTCGCGAAGGATTGGGAGGCCGTCACGGGCAGTACGATACTGCAAGGTTACGGCCTGACCGAAACCTCTCCGGCTGCCATCGTCAATCCGATTGGAAGCGAATTTACAGGCGCCATCGGCCTGCCGATATCATCAACCGAGGTCATAATTTGTGACGACGACGGTAATCCGTTGCCCGTCGGTGACATCGGCGAAATCTGTATCAAAGGCCCGCAGGTAATGGAAGGCTACTGGCAACGGCCGCAGGAAACAGCCAATGTCATGTTGCCGGGCGGCTGGCTGAAGACTGGCGATATCGGCCGCATGGACGAAGACGGCTACGTCTTTATCGAAGATCGCAAGAAAGACATGATCCTGGTTTCCGGTTTCAACGTATATCCCAACGAAATCGAAAACGTCGTCGTCGAAATGGATGGCATCCTCGAGGCGGCCGCGGTTGGGCTCTTTGATGAACGCTCGGGCGAAATCGTCAAATTATTTGCGGTTCGCACGGATCCGGGCATCACGGAGCAGGACGTGCTCGACCACTGCCGCGAAAACCTGACTAACTACAAACGTCCCAGGATCGTCGAGTTTCGGGACGAGCTGCCAAAAACCAACGTCGGCAAAATCCTGCGCCGCGCATTGCGCGACGAATAAGGAGCACCCCTATGATTCGTGTTGCAGTTCTTACAGGACTGATTGTCACTGCTGTGGCTGTGGCAGCAGCGTCTCCGCTCGATCCATTACGCGTTGCACCGCACATATATGAACTGGCTTTCGAAAACGAGCAGGTCAGAGTCCTCAAGCGGATCATCCGCAACGGCGAGACCCCGCCACTCATTTCCCAGCCGAACCGCGTGGTTGTCTACCTCAATCCCTGCGCGTGGATGGTCGACGAGAGCGACGGCAGCAAGCGCATGGAGTCATTCAAATTCGGCGAGCCGACGTGGGCACCTGCCGAAACCCATGGCGGCAATACGTCGACCGTGATTCAACAATGTTCTGTAATTGAGATCGAGCTAAAGTAGTCGCTTGCGGCCCGGAGGTTACTTATCTTCATGGCTCGCTGCGCTGCGCTTTACTTCCGATAAGCAACCTCCCGCCCACAAGCTACGTCTCGTGGTAGCTCGGGCTCAGTTCGTGTACGGCGTCTACTAGTACGGAGAGGTTGTCCGGATCGATGTCCGGAGTGATGCCATGGCCGAGGTTGAAGACGTGCCCCGGACCATTGCCGTAGCTCGCCAGAGTATCCGCAACGCCCTGACGAATGGTGTCCGGCGACTCACGTAAAGTCGCCGGGTCGAGATTACCCTGTAACGCAACCTTGTCTGCCACGTATTCGCGCGCCCTGGCAAGGTCGGTGGTCCAGTCAACACCCAGGGCATCGCATCCGGTGCCAACCATGTCGGCGAGCAGCGGCCCCGCACCTTTGGTAAACAAGATGACCGGCACACGCCGCCCGTCGCTCTCGCGCGTCAGACCGTCGACGATCTTCTGCATGCTCGCGAGCGAGAAACGTTGATAGTCGCCAGGCGCCAATGCCGCGCCCCAGGTATCAAATATCATGATTGCCTGTGCACCAGCCTCGACCTGCGCATTGAGATAGTCCGTCGTTGTCCGGGCAACGGTATCGAGTAAGGTATCCAGTGCCGCTGGATCCGCGGCAGCAAGCCCCTTGATCGTCTTGAATTCGCGACTCGACCCACCCTCGACCATGTAGGTTCCGACCGTCCACGGGCTCCCTGCGAAGCCGATCAGTGGAACTCTTCCGTCAAGTTCCTTGCGAATCGTCCGCACGGCGTCGAAAACATAAGCGAGGTCGTCTGCGACGTCAGGAACAGGCAAGTTCTTGATTTCCCTTGCCGTGCGCACCGGTCTCTCGAATTTTGGCCCCTCGCCGGTTTCGAAGTGCAACCCCAGTCCCATGGCGTCGGGAACAGTCAGAATGTCGGAAAACAGAATCGCCGCGTCGAGTTTGTAGCGACGCAGTGGCTGCATGGTTACCTCGCACGCCAGTTCAGCGTTGCGACAAAGACTCATGAAGTCCCCTGCCTGTGCCCGAACCTCACGATATTCCGGCAGGTAGCGACCTGCTTGTCGCATAATCCACACTGGCGTGCGCTCTACCGGCTTGCACAGCAGCGCGCGCAAAAGAAGGTCGTTTTGCAGCTCCGCCATTACGCGCCCACCTGTGCCGCGATCGTCGCCTGAATAGCTTCTGCCGCAGCGCGTGGATTGTCCGCATCGCGGATAGGCCGTCCGACTACAATGTAGTCCGCACCGTTCGCGAATGCCTTGTCGACCGTCACCACACGCTTCTGGTCACCTTGCGGTTTGTTGTCGACCGGCCGTATGCCGGGCGTCACGACAAGCAGCTTTGAATCGATATGCTCCCGGAGTTTTTGCACTTCGAGCCCGGAAGAGATGACGCCATCGCAGCCGGCTTCGAGCGCGCGACGCGCGCGAGACAAAACCAGGTCCTCGATATCGCAGTCGAAACCGAGATCATCCAGGTCGCCCCGATCGAGACTCGTCAAAACCGTAACGCCGAGCACCTTGAGCGTGTCACCCTTGTTTGCGGCCGCTGCCTCCATGATTGACTGGTTACCGTGCACGGTGACGAAGCTGGCGCCGCGATCCTTTAGCTGCCGCACGGCCGAGCCGACCGTCGCCGGAATATCGAAGAACTTCAGATCGCAGAAGACTTTCTTGTCCTTTGCGAGCAGCCACTCGAGTAATTCGAAGTACCCCCCGCTCATCATGAGTTCGAGACCGATCTTGTAAAACGTCACCGTGTCGCCGAGTTCTTCGGCAAGCGCGCGTGCCCGATTGCAGTCAGGCACGTCCATCGCGAAGATCAGGCGGTCTTTCATGGGGATTGTGTTGTCTCTCACTTGCTAACCTTTTTTGCTCTTTGTCCCGGCGCGGGCGCCGGCGCATTCTAACAGAGCTACTCCATCAGGATTTCCCGAGCAGCCGTTCGTGTTCAGCGATCGCATAACGGTCGGTCATTCCGGCAATATAGTCGGCAACCACCCGCGCGCGACCTGCCTCGTCCTGGCGTTCCGTCCGATTCGTGAACTCGGCCGGCATCTTGCCAACGTCAGACGTATAGAGCTCGAATAACTCGCGAATAATCGCCTCAGCCCTGTAGGTCATCTCGAGTTTCTTCTCATGTGAATACAGGTGCTGGTTCAGGAATTGCTTCAGCGACACATGCTGTTCATAGATGCGCTCGGACAGCACGACAAATGGCCTGGCTGATTCACGAACATCGTCAATCGAGTTTGGCGCCGCATCTTCCAGATTGTGCTGCGTGGTGTTGATCAGGTCGGTAACCACGGTGTTGATCATGCGCCGAATAATCTCGTAAATCAGGCGGCGATCTTCCAGGTCCGGGTACCGGCGATGAACCTCATCATACTGGGTCGCGAAAAGCGGCTGCCCCCGCAGTTGATCGAGGCTCAACAAGCCGGCGCGAAAACCATCATCGACATCGTGATTGTTGTACGCGATCGCATCCGCGATGTTGGCAAGCTGCGCCTCGAGCCCCGGTTGTTCCCGTTTAAGGAATCGCTCCCCGACATCGCCGAGCTCACGGGCGTTTCGCGCCGAGCAATGTTTCAAGATCCCCTCACGTGTCTCGAACATCAGATTCAGGCCCGGGAAGTCGGCGTACTTTGCCTCGAGTTCGTCAACCACACGCAATGACTGCAGGTTATGCTCGAACCCGCCAAAGTCGCGCATGCAGGCGTTTAGCTCGTTCTGTCCGGCATGGCCGAACGGCGTATGGCCCAAATCGTGGGCCAGGCATATCGCCTCGGTTAACGGTTCATTAAGTCCCAGCGCCACAGCGGCGGTACGGGCGACTTGCGCAACCTCGAGGGAATGCGTCATGCGCGTACGATACAGGTCGCCCTCATGATTGACGAAAACCTGAGTCTTGTACACGAGACGGCGAAACGCCGTCGAATGGATGATGCGATCGCGATCTCTCTGATATTCACCGCGATACTCCGCAACAGGCTCATCGTAACGCCTGCCCCGGCTATGCGACTCATCTGCCGCGTAGGGAGCGAGTGCCACGCCCATCAATCAGCAGCCTCCAGGACCTGTTGTAGTCGCGACTTGTCGTATTCGGCCGTGACAACGGCATCCCCGAGTTCATCCAGTAGTACGAATCGCAGTTTCTTCCGCAACACCTTTTTATCCATGCCCATGGCATTAAGCATGGCTTTGGAGCCTACCGCCGGTGGACGACCCGGCAATCCGGCGGCGTCGATAAGGGCGCGCAAACGGCCGGAATCCGAGTCGTTGAGGCCGCTCAGTTCCGCGGCCATGACCATTCCGGCCGCAATGGCTTCGCCGTGTAGCCACTCTCCGTAACCCTGGTGAAACTCGATTGCGTGTCCGAACGTGTGCCCGAAGTTGAGAATTGCCCGTCTGCCCGACTCGCGCTCATCAGCAGCGACAACCTCGGCCTTGATCTCGCAGGACCTTCTTATGGCATGCGCGAGCGCATCGGCCTGTTTCTCCAGCAGGGCCGGCATGTTGTCCTCAAGCCAGCCAAAAAAAGCCCGGTCGGCTATCGCCCCGTACTTGATGACCTCAGCCAGCCCTGCCTTTAATTCGCGATCTGGCAATGTGTCCAGAGTGGCGGTGTCGATCAACACCACTCTCGGCTGATGAAATGCGCCGATCAGATTCTTACCCTGAGGGTGATTGACACCCGTCTTGCCGCCAACGGACGAATCGACCTGCGCAAGTAATGTCGTCGGGACCTGAATGAACGCGACACCGCGCATGTAACAAGCCGCTGCGAATCCTGTGATGTCACCGACAAC
The DNA here is from genome assembly GCA_029862045.1 of Gammaproteobacteria bacterium. Taxonomy (GTDB): domain Bacteria; phylum Pseudomonadota; class Gammaproteobacteria; order Steroidobacterales; family Woeseiaceae; genus UBA1847. The sequence goes on along the minus strand of JAOTYE010000006.1, from coordinate 139,275 downwards.
ACCACCACCGAGTGCGATCACGGTCGTATCGCGATTCGCCTTGCAGCTGACGAGCTTATCGAGCACGGCGCTAACAGTCTCTATCGTCTTGAATTTCTCACCGTCGGGCAGACTGAGCGTTTCCACGACACAATCGCTGAGATTGCCCATGAGTTTGTCGAGGTATAACGGCGCCACGGTTTCGTTGCTGACGACGAGGCAATCCGAACCCGCAAGATGTGGCCCGAGGTCGAACCCGCCACCGAGCAAATCACGCCCGATGACAATCGGATAACTGCGACCACCAAGTTCGACCGTTATTGTGCGCGTAGATGACATCGCCGATAGGTTACCCGAAAGGGCCCGTGGACGGGATGTTTGTTATCGGAAGTAAAGCGCAGCGTAGCGAGCCATGAAGATAACAAAGCATGCCGGCCGCGGGCCCGACGCGTTACAGGCGTTCGAGTATTTCGTTCGCGACGGCTTTGACTTTGCGGCCGTCCGTCTCGACAACCAGGTCCGCGATCTCTCTGTACATCGCGTCGCGCTCTACCATGAGGTCGTCGAGGATCTGCTTGCGATCGCCATTCTCGAGTAACGGTCGCTCGCGACCTTTTTGCGTTCTCGCCAACTGTTGTTCAACGGTCGTGTACAGATAGACGACAAAACCGCGGGCGCCCAGGTGGCTGCGATTCTGTGGATCGACAACGGCACCGCCGCCTGTCGCGAGCACGATTCCCTCGATCTTCGAAAGATCATCGATGGCCTTCGCTTCACGCTTGCGAAAGCCATCTTCGCCTTCTTTCTCGAAAATAAACGGAATATCCACACCTGTACGCTTCTCGATTTCATCGTCACTATCCATGAAATTCAAGTGCAGCATGCGTGCAAGCTGTCGGCCGACAGCTGACTTGCCTGCGCCCATCGGGCCGACCAGAAACAGATTTTGCGGATGTCTCATCGGGTTGTGGTTTGCGCTTTTTCAAAGAGAAAGCCAACCCGAGGGTTGGCTCTCATCATGATAATACTTGCGGAGGCTTAGTAAATACTCGAGCCTTCCTCAAGAATTCTCGGAGTAACGAAAATCAACAGCTCAGCCTTGTTATCGACGCGCTGCGTGCTCTTGAACAAGCGGCCGAGAAACGGAATGTCGCCCAGGAACGGTACTTTCTTAACCGTTTCACGACGCTCTGTTTCATAAATGCCGCCCAGAACGACCGTCTGTCCATCGGCAACAAGCACCTGAGTCTCTACGGCACGAGTATCGATACTCGGCACCGTGCCACCAAGGCCGCCCGTCGAAATGATGTCACCGACGTTATCCTTGTGTACAGCAAGATCCATGATGATGTTGTTATCCGGCGTAATCTGCGGTGTAACGATCAGACTCAATACTGCCTTCTTGAACTGAATCGTCGTCGCACCAGAAGACGCGGACTGCTGGTAAGGAATCTCGACACCCTGTTCGATCTTCGCTTCCTTTTGGTTCGCTGTGATCACGCGCGGTGTCGAAACGATCTCGCCGCGGCCTTCAGCTTCAAGAGCCGTTAGTTCGAGGTCAACCAGGAAGTCGCCGTCAAGTATGGCGAGAGCAAAGCGACCTGCCGCATCGGCGATCGGTACGTTCACATTGTAACGATCAGTCAGTTGCGGGTACTCGAATTGGCCGTCGTTTGTCGGATCCGTATCAAGAATATTGTCGACATACGTGCTGACCATGTTGTTTGCACCAACACCGCTACCGGTTCCCGCTATGACTTCGCCATTTTGCGGATCGTCACCGAGTCCGGAAACGCCAAAGCGAATGCCCAGATCGCGGCTGAAGTCATCATTCACGACAACAATGCGCGACTCGATAAGTACCTGCCTGATCGGAATATCGAGCGTCGTAACCATGCGGCGAACGTCCTGCAGGACCTCTGCCGTATCCTGGACAAGCAAGGTGTTGGTGCGGTCATCCACAGCGATACTGCCGCGGTCAGAGAGCATCGAGTTACCGGTACCGCCTTCACCACTGATCAGGTCCGCCAGGTCATCTGCTTTCGCATAGTTGACTTGCAGGAATTCTGAATACAGCGGCTCGAGCTCGCTGATTGCCAGCTGTGCTTCGAGGTCAGCCGTTTCGCGTGCAGCAATTTCCTCGGCCGGTGCAACGATGATGACGTTGCCATTCTCGCGCATGTCCAGACCCTTGGTCGTCATCACGATATCGAGCGCCTGATCCCACGGCACGTTTCTGAGGCGCAGCGTCACATTGCCCTGCACCGTATCGGAGACAACAATGTTGCGGCCGGATGTTTCGGCGAGCAACTGCAATACAGCACGGGTCTCGATGTCCTGAAAGTTCAGCGTCAGGCGCTGGCCTTCGTATTCCTTGGTTTCCGAGAACAGGTTAGAACCTTCCTCGGTTGCTGCGGCGACCGGATTGATCTCGATCGTGAACTCATTGTCAGACTGATAAGCAAGCTGCTCATACTTGCCATCCGCGGAAATAACAATACGCGTATCGAGATTGGTACGCAGTGTGTCGACCGTTGTAACAGGCGTCGCGAAGTCCATGACATCGAGGCGGCGCATCAGCTCAGCTGGCAGGCCTGTATCCTTGAAGACTGCTACTACGCGACCACCTTCCTGACGAATATCGACCGGTGTCGACGGGTCCGTCAGGTTCACTACGACACGACCGCCGCCATCACGCGTGCGACGGAAGTCGACGCTGCTGATTGAACGAGCGCCACCGGCGCTCGCGTACGACGGCTGCGACGGTACATTGCTGGCGAACTGGGTTGTTCCCGCACTGTAGTCGCCATCATCACCGAGGATGATCGTCACTGTATTGCCGCTTGCGCGAGTCTCGTACGCAACCATCGAGTCGAGATTCAGGACCACGCGTGTACGTCCGTTGGCCTCGGCCGTCAGGATCGTGTCCAGAGGACCGAGATTGACGTCACGACGGCGCGATGTGAGTCCAAGTGTGGTGTCGGGCAGGTCGAGTGCAATTCTCGCCGGATCATCAATCGTGAACGCGAGCGGCTCAGGGGCCGTCCCGCTCATGATCAACTTCAGCTCGACTCGCTGACCGGGCAGACTCTGAACCTGAATGTCTTGCAACCGGTTACCTTCCTGTGCGTTTGCGGCAGATCCCACAAACAACAGGAACGCGACCTGTGCCAACACGGTCAGTTTGAGCACTGTGCTTCGTCCGACCGACTGTTTGATTTTGAGCATCATTCCAATTACTCCCAGTTCCTTTCAGGCATCAGTCCGAGAGACTAATAGCGGCATCTCTTTCAATATAGCCGCCGATCCCGTCAGAGATAATTTCAACAATTTCGATTTCAGATTCATCTATGTCATTGATTCGTCCGTCGTTCTGTCCCAAGTAGTTACCGGGCACGACACGGTGAATCAGGCCGTCAGATGTCTGGACCAGTCCGTACATCGTCTCCCCGATGTACAGCGTTCCGACCATGCGCAGGGTATCGAGCGGAAAGCCCTCGAGAAACTCGCGACTGCGCTCGGGGTCGGGACCAACTCCGCCACCTGCCCCACTCGTAGTTACTTGCGGTGTGTCTGGCACGAACGGAGAACGCACGCCTTGTGCGTCAGCGACGTAGGTGAAGACCTCATACGGTGTAATTTCCGGCAGCGGCTCAATGCGGCCGCCCGGACGTGACTTGACCTCATTGATGTATTGATCAAGATCGTCCGCGTCGCTACCGCAAGCAGCGAGTCCGAACAGCACTGTTGCCAGCATCAGACCATTCGCGAGGCGGGCCCCGGTCAGGCGATTTCGGATTTTGAGAGCAGCGTTAGTCATCACTCTGCCTCCTCATCCAGATAGCGATAGGTTTGTGCGGTTACTTCGATGCTCAACTTGTCATAAGCGTCCTGATCTTCAGGCGATATATTGATGTTGTGCAGTGTAACGATACGCGGCAAAGCGGCAACTCCACTGACGAAATTTGCGATCTCGTGGTAGCCGCCTGACAGACGAATCTTGATTGGCTTCTCCGCATAAAAATCCCGTGGAATCTCCGGCTGTGGCTGAAAGAGCTTCTCTTGCAGGCCCGACGCGAGGCCGGCCTGAGAAACGTCCACGATCAGGCTTGGTATCTCGGTTTCGCCGGGCAGCTGCCTGAGCATCGTGCCGAAAGACTGTTCAATCTGTGCAAGCTGCGCCTTGTAGGCATCGTAGTTTGCTGCCTTGCGCTGCTTGTTCTCGAAGGTTATGCGCAAAGTCTGCTCATCTTCCTGAGCGCGCTGCAATTGCGGCGCCTTGTCCTTGACGATGGTCCAGTAGACTCCGAGACCGAGCACAACAGCAAAGACGATAAAGATAACAGCAGCGCGGAAAGCCAGCGGCCAGCGGCCAACATCATTGACATCCAGAACTTTTAGCTCTTCAACGAGGTTCATGGCGCCATCTCCATGTCTTCGTCTCCTTCACGCTCCTGTTTCAGGTACACGACGAATTCAGCCTGACGCGATGCACCCGACTGCGTGGTCTCGACGCGATCAACCTCCGGATCCTCCATCCACTCGGATGAATCGATCTGCCGCATCAGAGCCGACACTCGTGTGCTCGATTGCGCGACACCGCGAACCTCGACGCGTGAACCGGTTTGTTTGAGACCCGTCAGGTACACGCCCTCAGGCATTTGCCGGGCAATCTCATCAAACAAGTGGACGATTTCAGGGCGGCTCTTCTGCAGCTGCTCAATAATCTCCATGCGAGCCAGCAAACGTTCTTTTTGCCGCTCGAGGCCGTCAATCTCAGTAATGCTTTTCTGCAACTCGGCGATTTCATTGGTCAGGCGCTGATTGCGCTCTTCCTGGTTTGAAATCATCTGCGAGTAAGCAAACATCGTGAGCAGAACAGCGGCGACAGCGGCAACGACACCACCGGCCATCGCAACGCCGAAGTCGCGTTGACGCGTCTTGCGTTCTTCCTCGCGCCAGGGGAGTAGATTAATACGTGGCATATTAGTCGAAGCTCCTCAGTGCCAGGCCACATGCGGTAAGTAATGCCGTCGCATCTTTGTGCACGCCCTGTGATTTGGCTTTGGATGAAATTTTCATTTGGCCGAGCGGGTCGCCGATTTCCGTTGGGATGCCCACGCGACTGGAAATCACGTCGGCAATACCCGGAATGTTGGCACAACCGCCACATACCAGAATCATGTCCGGCTGTTCACGACCGCCGCCTGACGCCAGATAGAACTGCAGTGAACGACTGACCTGCTGGGTCATGTCGTCGATGAACGGTTCAAGAACTTCAGGCTGGTAGTTGCTGGGCAAGCCGCCCTGTTTTTTCGCGCGGCCCGCATCTTCCATCGACAGACCATATGTACGCATGATCTCTTCGGTGAGTTGCTGACCGCCGAAGTTAAAGTCACGCGTATAGACGACTTTGAGATCGGAGAGGACACTGAACGTCGTGCTACTGGCGCCGATATCGACGACCGCAACAGCTTGCCCTATGCCGCTTTCAGGAATCTGATGACTCAGTAGCTGGCAAGCGTTCTCAAGAGCAAACGCTTCAACGTCGACCACGTGCGTCGCAAGTCCGGCCGCATTCACGGCAGCCTGGCGTTGCTCGACATTGTCGGTACGTGTTGCAACGAGCAACACGTCCATCAATTCGGGGTCTTTTTCGTTCGGGCCGACGATCTCATAGTCGAAGCTGACTTCTTCCATCGGGAACGGGATGTACTGGTCAGCCTGAATCTCGACCTGACCTTCGAGGTCCCTCGCCGAGAGGCTCGATGGCATCTGAATGACTTTGGTAATCGCCGCGTCGCCGCTGATTGCTACCGCCACATCTGTGGCTTTTGCGCCAGCGCGCTTCACGGCACGACGTATGGCTTCACCGACGGCCTTGGCATCTACAATCGCCTTCTCACTGACCGAACTCGGTGGCGTGGGCTCTGCGGAATAGGCCTCGACGCGAAAGCGCTTTCCACTTTGGGAGAGCTCTATCAGCTTGACCGACGATGTCGTGATGTCGAGGCCCAACAGTGGTTGAGTTTTTTTGCCGAAAAACACGTATTTTTCCTTCTAGGTCGGTAAGTTGCGAGCCTAATGTAGTCTGGGCCTCAGCAATTCGATTTAACTATATATCAACAAAATGTTAAATAAAACGTGACTTTGTTCACGAACCAGCGATCCGTATGGTAAGCCGCAGGCTGCGCTTATTCCGTGAACTGGTCGGCGCCCCGCAGGTACGACCAGAACACACTGTTTTTCGGCCAACATTGCGGGGCCTGGCGATCACTCGTTATCATCTGGCGCCTGTGCCTCCGGGTCACGGGCCATTTGCCCGCGATATGCCACAATTCCTGCACTACACGGACAGCCAAGTACTCATTAATAGCCAGAGCAGCCACCGCCACATTAGCGGTATTTGCCCCAAACGTCGGAAATATCGCCCGCAACTATGCAAAGCTCACCAAAATCCCGCAAGAATGCGCGTCACCAATCGCGGCGACGCCTTGCCCGCTGGCTAATCGTCATCGTCGGCCTTGGGCTGACAACTACGATTGGCGGCATTGCCGCCATCATTGGCGCCTACTACTACGTAGCCCCCGGGCTGCCGGCAGCCGAGACAATCCGCGATATCCCCCTGCAGATTCCACTCCGGGTATTCAGCCGCGATGGCCACCTGATCTCGGAGATCGGCGAACGACGCCGCATCCTTATTACTTATGACGAAGTCCCGCAGCATGTAGTCGACGCCTTTGTCGCCGCCGAGGACCAGCGCTTCTGGGTGCACCCCGGCATCGACTACCGCGGTATTCTGCGGGCACTCTTCCAGTTGATTTCCACCGGCAACATCGAGAGTGGCGGGAGTACGCTAACGCAGCAACTTGCCCGCAGCTATTTCCTGAACCTCGATCAGACAATTGAACGCAAGTTCAAAGAGGCCTCTCTCGCCCTCAGAATCGAGCGGGAATTTACCAAGGAACAGATCATGGCGCTGTTCCTTAACAAGATGTTTTTTGGGCAGCGCGCTTACGGCGTTGCTGCCGCCGCACAAGTGTATTTCAACAAGGGCCTGCAGGAACTTAGCGTCGCCGAGGCGGCGACTTTGGCAGGGGTTTTGCCTGCGCCATCACGCTACAATCCGGTACGCAGCGTCGCCAACGCGGAGATGCGACGTGGGTACGTACTTGGTCGCATGCGCGATCTCAGGTTCATCGATGCGAACGTATATGACGAGGCCCAGGCATCGCCTGTTGAGTCCCAAATGCATGGCACGGCCGTCGAACTCAATGCACCTTACGTTGCCGAAATGGCAAGACGTGAAATGTTGCGGCGCTACGGTGAGGCGACTTACACCGCCGGTTATCAAGTGGTCACGACGCTCGATGCCCGACTGCAGAACGCAGCGAATTACGCGCTGAGAAACGGGCTGCTGGAATATACGCGGCGGCGCGGTTACCGCGGGCCACTCGGCACAGTCGAGTTGACGCCCGAGTTACTCGAGACTTCGTTTGAAGACTGGCCGGTCGAGATTCGACAGACCCTGGAGCAGTATGCACCCGGCGGCTTGACTGTGGCGTTGGTGACTTCGATCGACGAAGCCAGCAACAGTGCGACAACCATTATTGGCAACGGCACACGCCTGACAGTTCCGTGGTCCGGACTATCCTGGGCCAAACCATTTATTGATCGGGCAACAACCGGGCCGGAGCCTGAATCAGTTATGGATGTGCTCAGCGCGGGTGACGTCATACTGTTGATGCCGACTACCGCCGGGACCTGGGCTCTGGCGCAGGTTCCGGACGCGCAGGCCGCGGTCACTGTAATCGACCCGGCAGATGGCGCGATAACGAGCTTGTCGGGTGGATTTGACTTTGCGACGAGCAAATTCAATCGGGCGACACAAGCTTACCGTCAGCCCGGGTCGTCGTTTAAACCGTTTATTTATTCCGCCGCGCTCGAGCATGGCAATACTGCAGCTACAGTGGTTCTCGATGCGCCAATCGTGATTAGTTCTTCAGAGCTTGAGGCTGTCTGGCGACCGATCAATTACAGCGGTCGTTTCTACGGGCCAACACGACTTCGGGAAGCGCTGGTGCGTTCAATGAATCTCGTGTCCGTGCGCTTGTTGCTGTTCGAAACCGGCATCGGCAACGCGGTGCGTCATATTGCCAGGTTTGGCTTCGGTGATGCAGCGTTGCCGCGTAACGGCTCGCTCGCGCTCGGCGGCGGCGCAGCGTCCCCTCTCGACATGGCGCAAGGTTATGCCGTGTTTGCCAACGGTGGCTATGCCGTCAAGCCATACGTCATCGACTCCATATTCGGGCCCGAAGGGGAAACCTTGTACAGGGCCGATCCCGCTGTCGTATGCGAGCGGTGCCAGACTGAACCTGAAGACGATTACTTGCACGATGAGTTCGACGAATTGTCTCTCGAACAGATGGCCGATGTTGCGGATGACTACCGGCCCGATGCGGCGTCGGCTCCTGATCAGTTCGCGACTATCAACGCTGCGCCCAGAGTTATCCCGGCACAAAACGCCTTCCTGATTCAGGACCTGATGCGCGATGTCATTCGACGCGGCACAGGGCGCCGAGCTTTGGTGCTCGGGCGCCGTGACCTTTCCGGCAAAACCGGCACGTCGAACGATCAGCGCGACGCGTGGTTTGGTGGCTTTAATGGCGACATCGTCGGCGTCGTATGGGTTGGTTATGACGATGACCTTCCGCTCGGCCCGGGTGAGGAGGGTTCGCGAACCGCGCTGCCTGTCTGGATTGAGCTTATGCGCATCGCATTGAAGGGGGTGCCGGAACATCAAATGGCGATGCCGGACGGCATCATCTCTGTATTGATCGATCGTGAAACCGGCTGTCCCGCGCGAGCAGGTCAGCGGAACACGATTTTCGAGTTCTTTCGTGAAGGCCGCGTACCCGAATGTGACAACGTCGAAGCGCTACCGGATATATTCAATAAACCCGCCGGCGTCGACCCGAGCGACGAGGACCCGGACGAAGAAGAAGACGAGCCTCTCTTCTAAAGTCATGCCAAGAAAACCGACAAACGGTGATAGCCGGGCACGGCAGTTGCTCGCCCAGGAAGCTGCGAAGATTATCGTTGAGCAGGGCATTCGTGATTATCGCGCCGCCAAGATCAAGGCCGCTGAACGTCTCGGACTTAGCACGCGCGGATCATTGCCGCGCAATGCCGAAATCGAACGTGCCGTCGGCGAGCATTTGCAACTGTTTGGCCGTGAGTCGCACGCCGATTTCTTGCGCGTAATGCGCGAGGTCGCGTTGTCGGCAATGGAAATGTTATCGCCATTCGCGCCGCGCCTGGTCGGGCCGGTGTTGAGCGGCATCGCCGACCCCAACTCCGCGGTCAACCTGCACGTTTTCGCGGACAGTCCGGAATCTGTCGCAATGCGGCTCACGGACCTTGGTTACGACTACAAGCCGTATGAGCGGCGACTAAAAACCAGTCGCGGTCGCGGCGCGACGCCTGACACCTTTGCAGGGTTCCGCTTCGATCATCAGCAGACTTCGGTTGAAGCCACCGTATTCGCGGTCGACGGCATCCGCCAGGCACCGATCAGTCCGATTAACGGCAAACCAATGAAGCGGGCAGACGCGAAAGCCGTCAGCGCTTTATTGGAGCCCGTGGACGGGACATTTGTTGACGGAAGTAAAGCGCAGCGCAGCGAGCCATGACGGCGACAAACGTCCCGTTCGCGGGCTCGTGTAACGAGTATCAGCGTTTCTCTATCGCTACGTAGTCGCGTTGCGTGGGACCGGTATAGAGTTGTCTCGGTCGGCTGATGCGGCCAGTGGGATCCGAGATCATCTCGCGCCAGTGCGCCGTCCAGCCCACTGAGCGGCCGATGGCAAACATTACCGTGAACATCGACGTCGGAATGCCCAATGCGCGATAGATAATGCCCGAGTAGAAGTCGACATTCGGGTAGAGCTTCTTCTCGATGAAGTAGTCGTCCTTGAGCGCTATTTGTTCAAGTTCGCGCGCCAGATCGAACATTGGTGTGTCGCTTCGACCGAGCCTCTCGAGTACCTTGTGCGCCATATCACGAATGATCGTCGCGCGTGGATCGAAGTTCTTGTATACGCGGTGACCAAAGCCCATCAATCTAAATGGATCGTCTTTGTCCTTGGCTTTGGCAACAAACTTCGGGATTTGGCTGGTGTCGCCGATTTCTTCGAGCATGTTGAGCACGGCTTCATTCGCGCCGCCGTGTGCCGGGCCCCAAAGAGCGGAAATTCCGGCCGCGATCGCAGAATAGGGATTTGCACCCGAACTACCGGCCATGCGCACTGTCGATGTCGAGCAGTTTTGCTCGTGGTCCGCATGCAGGATAAACAGCAGGTCCAGCGCCTCGGCGGCAACCTCGTCAATCTCGTACGGCTCTGCCGGGACCGCGAACAACATCTGCAGGTAGTTCTCGCAATAATCGAGGTCGTTGCGCGGATACATAAATGGCTGGCCGATATTGAGCTTGTGCGCTGCCGCAGCAATCGTCGGCAATTTCGCAAGAATACGGTGCGCAAAAATGTCGCGATGCTCGGGATTACTCGCATCCATCTCGTCGTGGTAATACGCAGACATCGAACCTACGACTGCCGACAGCATCGCCATCGGATGGGCGTCGTAGCGAAAACCCTTAAAGAAGTTGAGCATGCCCTCGTTGAGCATCGTATGCGTACGAATGGTGTTGTCGAACTTGTCGAGCTGAGTTGCCGTCGGCAAATCACCATGCAATAGCAGGTAGGAAACCTCGAGAAAACTCGAATTCGCGGCAAGCTGCTCAACCGGGTAGCCGCGGTACATCAGGATGCCTTGCTCCCCATCTATATAGGTGATATCCGATACGCAGCTCCCCGTGGACACGTATCCCGGGTCGAACGTAAAGACGCCCTGTTCCTTATAGAGCTTGCCAACGTCGATAACGTCGGGTCCGGTGCTGCCGGACCGAACCGGTAAGTCTGTTTCGGTGCCGGTGGGGCTTGTCAGGCGGAATGCATCCTTAGTCATTGTCTTCCTCGGGCTGTTTTTGTCAGCTAATCAAGCACAGCAGCGCACCGCCCGGGCAGGCGGAGCAGCCATCAATCATAAGCTAGCAGCTAGCCAACGACCTGGGCAATCAGGGTCAACCCCTAGCTGATACCGTATTTTCGACGGAACTTGTCGACGCGGCCACCCGTATCAACGATCTTCTGTTTGCCCGTGTAAAACGGATGACAGGAGGAGCACACCTCTATCAAGAGGTCTTCGCCGAGCGTCGATCGCGTCGTGAACTCGTTTCCGCAACTGCAGGTCACCTTTATGTCGGTGTAGTTGGGATGGATGTCGGCTTTCATGTTTTGCTCTCCACGGCACTTCCAGAGTGCCATACAGGCCGCCGCGTGGCCGGCCAAATGGCCGCGTAATATATAGCGAAGCGATCATCGCCGCAAGCCCCCGTCGTTGCTGGATAGATTATCCACAGATCCTGTGGATAAGTCTGTGGAAGAAAATTGGGTGAGTGACCTAAGGTGCGGATTTTCAAGCGCCGTTGCCAAAATGCTCATTTTCTGGCCATTTTCATAAAGCTAATGAAAACAATCATTTACGGATACTATTCGACACTCGAAATGAATTGAGCCACCTCTTGCACTGAAAATACAGGCATCCGCGGCATGTTGTGAATAAAGGCACAAGCTACTGCGGCAAAAATTCGGCCTGCAGATCGTTCAAAAATCGGCGTCCGAGCGCCGTTGCCTGCCAGGAATACTCGTCCGAAGCGGCAATGAGCCCCTTCCTGAGCAACGGCCCAATGCGTTGCCGCAGGACCTCGACCGGCAATCCTGTCCGGGCTGTAAACAGCCCCTCGTCGAAACCGGCTGTCAGCCGCAGCGCGTTCAACATGAATTCGAACAGCCGATCCGGCGCCGAAATCGACTCGAGTTGGATAGTGCCGTCGCCATGCTCGATGAACTCCATGTATTGTCTCGGGTTGGCGGGCTTTACGTAGCGCCAGAGGCCCCCGGAATCCGAAATTTTGCCGTGTGCCCCGGCACCCACCGCCAGATAATCGCCGAATAACCAGTAGTTCAGATTGTGTATCGAACGATGTCCATCGCGGGCATAAGCTGACACTTCATATTGCTCATAGCCCAGTTCGGCGAGCCGTTCCTGCCCACGACTCTGCATCTCGAAACTCTGCTCCTCGCCGGGCAGCCCTGCCGGCGGTCGTGCATGAAATACCGTATTCGGCTCGAGTGTCAGCTGGTACCAAGACAGGTGATTCACCCCCAGCCGAGCCCCCCGCTCGATGTCGAGAATTGCCGCAGTGACGTTTTGTCCGGGCAGCCCGTACATCAGATCGATGTTGATGTTTGCAAATCCTGCATCGCGCGCGCCGCTGACGGCCCGACCGATATCGTCGACAGTGTGTATGCGGCCGAGCACCTTGAGCGATTCTGGTGCGAAACTCTGTGCCCCGATTGAAAGACGATTAACGCCGGCATTTCGATAACCCGCCGGATCACCACATTCGACCGTACCCGGATTAGCCTCCATCGTGATCTCGATATTATCGGCTACCGCAAATCGTTCGCCCGCTGCGTCGAGCAGCCTCGCAATCTGCTCCGGTGTAAACAGGCTCGGCGTGCCGCCACCGAGGAAAATGCTGATCAGCTCGCGACCCGGCGCCCGCTCTGCTTCGATATCAAGATCGACAAGTAATGCGTCCAGGTATCGATCACGCGGCGCATCACTCCCTGCTGAGTACGAATTGAAATCACAGTACGGACATTTGCGGACACACCATGGCAGGTGAACATACAAAGACAGCGGCGGCAGCGCGTCAAGGTTGCCATCGGATGTCATTGCAACTCGCAGAGCTGCCGGGCCAGCTCTGCCAATGCCTGGCCGCGGTGGCTACGGGTATTCTTTTCCTCGGCACTCAGCTGTGCCGAACTGCATCCAAGCTCAGGATCAAAGAAGACCGGGTCATAGCCAAAGCCACCGTCGCCCCGGCGCTCCCGCAAGATCACTCCGCGCCATTTGCCTTCCGCAATAATCGGCTCAGATTCATCCGGCGTCACGAAACAGGCGGCACAATGAAACGTTGCGCCACGCTGCTCGTCCGGTACGCCATCAAGTTCGGCCAACAAACGATCGATGTTTTTTTCAGGATCCGCTTCAGGACCGGAGTAGCGCGCCGAGTAGACGCCTGGGCGGCCATCGAGTGCATCGACGGCAAGCCCTGAATCATCGGCGATAGCAGCAAGGCCCGTTGCGCTCGCCGCGTGCCTGGCTTTGATCAGCGCGTTCTCGACAAACGTGCTGCCGGTTTCTTCAGCATCGGCGATAGCAAAATCCGATTGCGGCACGACGTTGATCTCAAAGTCGCCCAGTATTCTCGCGATTTCCCGCAATTTGCCGGCGTTGCCGCTGGCCATGACGACCTTATCCGGCAACCTGCGCAAGCTCGACTCAGCTCCCCAGCACTTCGTTTTGCGCCGCAATGATCTCCCTGACGCCCTTTTTGGCCAGACCCATCATTGCAGTGAACTCGGCATCGGTAAACGCGTGCCCTTCGGCAGTGCCCTGCACTTCAATGTAGTGCCCGGCGTCGTTCATCACGATGTTCATGTCGGTTTCGGCTTCCGAGTCCTCCGCATAATCAAGATCGAGAACAGGAGTGCCGCTATAGATCCCCACCGACACGGCGGCGACCTGTCCGTGCAGCGGATTCCTGGGCATCGCCTTGCTGCCTGACATACGTTGCGTCGCCAGTGCAAGCGCGACATATGCGCCGCTGATCGACACCGTGCGCGTACCACCGTCAGCCTGAATGACATCACAGTCGAGCGTTATTGTTCGTTCGCCGAGCGCGTCGAGATCGATAATCGCGCGCAATGAGCGGCCAATAAGGCGCTGGATCTCGAGCGTCCTGCCGCCCTGTTTGCCACGCGCTGCCTCGCGCGCCGAGCGCGTATTGGTCGCGCGCGGCAGCATGCCGTATTCACCGGTCACCCAGCCACTGCCGTTGCCGCGCATCCAGGGCGGCACACGATTCTCGACACTGGCAGTGCAGAGTACGCGTGTGTCGCCAAATTCGGCAAGCACGCTGCCTTCCGCGTGGCGAGTGAAATCGGGCGTAAAACGAACGACCCTCATCTGGTCGGGATCGCGGCCACTTGGGCGCATGTCTTCTCCTTTGTACTTCATCAGGCGCCGAGCCACCTGAGTGCGGTGCCGGTCGTATTGTCGCTATGGGGCGCGTTCGCGTTCAACGCCTGAATACTCAGCTCTTTGAGATTATCGGCGAGATTGTTGTCGCCTGTGGAGCCGATCTGCGCCATGTCCTCATCCGCCAGGCCCGACCACAATCCGTCGGAGCACGCGAGCAGCACATCGCCCGGTTGCAGCTTCTGTCTCCCCGTAATACTCATGTCCGGGACGGGTACGTCTCCACCGATGCAACACTCGACGAAGTTGCGCATTGGATGGTCGAGTGCCTCTTCCTCGGTGATGGCCCCTTCCTGAATCAACACCTCAACATGACTGTGATCCCGGGAGCGCGATAACACGTTACCGTTGCGCACCTGGTAGATACGACTGTCGCCGATGTGCGCCCAGAACGAACCGCCCTCCTGAACGAGGCAAATCGCGCAGGTTGCACGCGGCCGAAAATCGACGGCGACATCCCTGCCGAGGTTGACGACTTCGTCGTGCGCCCGCGCCAGCGCCATGTAAAGGAATCCTTGCGGATCGAATATCGGCAGCGGCGTATCCATAAATGTGTCCTGCACGATTTTCAGTCCGGTCTCCGCTGCCCGCGCACCATCAGAATGCCCGCCCATGCCGTCGAACACGAGCATCAACGCCGCGTCTTCAGAGACGACGACGGCAGCGCGATCCTGGTTGTCAGATCGATCACCTAATGCGGAAACTTTGGCGTATTCGATTTGCATAGTGGTTGCGGGCTTCGGTTACTTCAATAACAATGAATCGATGTTACACAGTATGACAGGCTTTGCGCGGCAGTCCGCTGAAACGGCGATCGGCACGCTGACGTGGGAGTTGCGGGCTGTCAATCACCGCTATCTCGACGTGTTGTTCCGGCTACCCGAAGAACTGCGGCCTCAAGAGCAGGCCTTCAAGCAGCAAGTATCCGGCGTCCTCAACCGTGGCAAGGTCGAGTGTGCCCTGCACCTGCGGCGTGCCGTCGATCAACGAGCGGAGATGAAGCTTAACGCTGATCTCATCCAATTGATCGGTACACGAGTCACAGAAATCTCCAAGGCGTTACCCAAAGCCTCCCCGCCCAGCGCCATCGAAATACTGCGCTGGCCGGGCGTCATCGCCGAAGCTGAGATCGATGCAGAGCCGCTTGCCGAAGAGGCTGCCGTTCTGTTAACTCAGGCCCTGCAGGCTTTGGCCGAGATGCGGGCAAGCGAAGGCCAACGAATTGCAACGATGCTTGAGTCGCGCTGCAATGATATTGCAGCGCTGGCCGCATCGGTTCGCAAACGCATGCCTGAAGTATTGGCCGGCGCGCATGCGAAGCAGCGAGAACGAATCGATCGTCTCGATGTCCAGGCTGATCCGGCGCGTCTCGAAGTCGAGTTAGCATTGCTTGCGCAAAAACTCGACGTTGATGAAGAGCTCGACAGGCTCGAAAGCCACATTGTTGAAATCCGTCAGGTGCTGGGCAGCGGAGAACCTGTTGGCCGCCGCCTCGACTTCCTGATGCAGGAACTGAATCGCGAAGCGAATACCCTTGGCTCCAAGTCGGCCGACGCCGCGACGACGACAGCTGCCGTGGAACTCAAGGTTCTCATCGAACAAATGCGCGAACAGATTCAAAACGTCGAGTAGCGTCTGCGGTGTGCGATAGCCAGGCCAAGTTGTTCGTCATTGCCGCACCGTCGGGTGCGGGTAAGACGACTCTCGTCAAAGCACTCGTGACGCGCAACCCCGAACTGCGTTTTTCCATTTCTTATACGACTCGACGCAAGCGGCGCAATGAGGCTGATGGCGTCGACTATCTGTTCGTCGACAAACAGCAATTCGCCGCGCTGCGAGACGAGGGCGCATTGCTCGAGTTTGCCGAGGTCTTCGACAACCACTACGGTACCAGTCGCGCCCAGGTTGAAGACCATCTCGAGAACGACCATCACGTCGTTCTGGAAATCGACTGGCAGGGTGCTCGCCAGGTGCGTGAGTCGATGCCCGAATGCGTCACGATATTCATTCTGCCGCCGTCGCACGATGAGCTCGTGCGACGATTAAGAACTCGCCGCACTGATAGTAGAAAAGTCATCAATCGACGCCTGCGCGATGCCGTCAGCGATATGTCTCACTGGGACGAGTTTGACTTTGTTGTAATCAACGACGATCTCGACACAGCAGTCGCTGATCTTGAGGCCGTGCTGGCTGGACGGGGCGAGGCTCAGGCGACCGGCAATGCAGAGCTGCGCTCCGCCGTTGCCGACATCATCGGCTAAATAACTTTTTGGAATAAGGGGTATCGCGTTGCCCTCTGGACGTTCTACTGTCTTTGCTACGTTCACTATTCCAGACGATGTCTGGTAATTAGCCACCGAGGATAAAACAAACATGGCCAGAATCACGGTTGAGGACTGCCTCGACAACATCGACAACATCTTCGAGATGGTGCTCGTCGCCGCAAAACGTGCCCGCCGACTGGCGCATGGTTCCGAGCCGATGGTCGAGCTCGAAAACGACAAGCCAACCGTGGTCGCTCTTCGCGAAATCGCCGAGGGTCACGTAACGCCCGCTATTCTGGAAGAAATCGAGCAGCCCCCCGTCGAGGACTTCATGCAGGCCGAAGGTGCAGACGAAATCCTGCCCGTGCGCGGTATTTCAATCGGCGACTGAAACCGTGCTCCTTTACACCTGACATTCCGTGTAACGCGGGTATGATCAGGGAATGGATTACGCCGCAACTCTGCTAGCCAAGTTACCGGGCGCGTCTAAGCGCGACCATGGTTTGCGGCACCTTATTGAGACGCTCGAGTCCTATCTGCCTGCGGCACAGGTCGAGGCTGTCATGCAGGCCTACGAATTTGGCGCTGCAGCTCACGATGGTCAAAAGCGCCAGTCCGGTGAAGCTTACATTTCCCACCCGGTCGCCGTCGCCCAGGAGCTCGCCGACATGCACCTCGATGCGCAGGCCATTTCGGCCGCCATCTTGCACGATGTCGTCGAGGACACAGCTGCATCGCTAACCGACATAGAAGACAAGTTTGGCTCGGACATCGCGATACTTGTCGACGGTGTCAGCAAACTCGATCAGATTCAATTTCGCAGTCGCGCTGAAGCGCAGGCCGAGAGTTTTCGCAAGATGATGCTGGCGATGATCGAAGACATTCGAGTCATTCTTGTCAAGCTCGCGGATCGCTTGCACAACATGCAAACACTGGCCGCGATGCCCGCGAAGAAGAAGGCGCGTATCGCGAGAGAAACGCTGGATATCTATGCGCCGATCGCTAATCGACTCGGCATCAATCGCTTCAAGGTCATGCTCGAGGATCTTGGCTTCCGCTACCTGTATCCGATGCGCTACCGCGTTCTGGACAAAGCCCTGCGCCGCAGCAAGGGCAGCCAGCGTCAAATGGTCAAGAAGATATCAGAGGAGCTTGACCAGGCACTGGCCGGAGAAGGTATTGCGGCCGACGTCATCGGTCGAGAGAAACACCTTTACAGCATCTACAAGAAGATGTTGGAGAAGAAGCGGCTGTTGAGTGACGTTGTTGATGTCTACGGTTTTCGTATCATCGTGGATGACGTCAATGATTGCTATAAAGTGCTCGGTCTTGTGCACGGCCTGTACAAGCCGATGCCAGGCCGCTTTAAGGACTATGTCGCGATTCCGCGCATCAACGGCTATCAGTCATTGCACACGACATTATTCGGCCCGAAGGGTCAACCACTCGAGGTGCAGATACGGACGCGCGAGATGGACCGCGTCGCCGAATCGGGCGTCGCATCACACTGGCAATACAAAGCCGAGGAAAAGTCCGATGCAACACCGCAACGGCGCGCTCGTGACTGGCTCTCCAACCTGGCGGAGCTGCAACGCTCGGGCACATCGGAGGAGTTTCTCGAAAGCGTCAAGGTCGATCTGTTCCCCGACAAGATCTACGTGTTTACGCCCAAGGGCGACATCCTGCCGATGCCGAAAGGCTCGACGACGGTTGATTTCGCCTACGCCGTTCACACCGACATTGGCAATCGCTGCGTGGCCGCCAAGATCGACCGTGGCCTTGTGCCGCTCAGAACGCTGCTGCAGAACGGCCAAACCGTCGAGATCATAACGACTCGTGGCTCCAGACCCAATCCACACTGGTTGACGTTCGTGCGTACCGCAAAGGCACGGAACGCGATTCGAACCCATATGAAATCGATGCGTTCGAGCGAATCTGTCGACCTTGGCAAGCGCTTGCTCGACCGATCACTAAAAGACCTTGCTTCGTCACTGCGCAAAGTCGGCAAAGTGCGCATGAAAGCCGCGCTCGATGAACTCGGCCTCAACAACATTGAGGAATTGTTTGAGCAAATCGGGCTTGGGGAGCGCCTCGCCCCGTTAACCGCGCGCTTCCTGCTGGGAAGCGACGAAGAGGGCGCGTCCGAATCGGGCAAAGCAAGTCTCGTGATTGCAGGCACCGAGGGCATGGTTGTCAGCTATGCGCGATGTTGCCACCCAATCCCGGGTGACGATGTCATGGGCTACCTCAGCTCCGGGCGCGGCATCGTTATTCATCGCAATAAGTGCGGCAACCTCAGCAACTTCCGCAAGCAACCCGAGAAATGGCTATCGGTAAGCTGGGAAGATGAAATCGATCGGGAGTTTTCGAGCCAGATTCAGGTCGACACACAAAATAAGCCCGGCGTGCTTGCAGAGGTCGCTGCGATGATCGCAGATAGTGGCTCGAATATTGAGCAGGTCTCCGTGCTCGGTCGTCATGAAGACTGTTCCGTATTGTCGTTTCTATTGCAGGTCAAAGACCGCCAACATCTCGCGAAGATCATGCGTAATGTTCGCAACATGCCGAACGTCATTCGCGTGAGTCGTGATTGCGCCTGATCGATCTATCAGAACGAAACGGAAACCCAGATGAGCAAGCAAGCAATTCACAGCGATAATGCACCAGCCGCTATTGGCACCTACTCGCAGGCAATCAGGACAGGTGATCTCGTATTCCTGTCTGGTCAAATTCCACTTGACCCCGCAACGATGGAGTTTGTCGACGGCGACTTCGAAGCACGCACACGCCAGGTATTCGACAACCTTAAGGCGGTGGCGGAGGCCGCCGGCGGTGATCTCAACCAGGTTGTGAAATTGACGGTCTTTCTAACCGACCTGGCCAACTTCGCGACGGTCAACGGCGTCATGGAAGATTACTTTGAGCGGCCGTTTCCTGCGCGTGCGGCCGTTGGTGTCACATCCTTGCCAAAGGGAGCTGACGTCGAGGCAGATGCCGTCCTCGCCCTGTAAGCTCGCGTCGCCATTGACCGTCCTGAACGGCGTCGGTCCGGCGCTCGCGAAGAAACTCGAGCGGCTTGGCCTGTTCCGTGTCGAGGACCTGTTATTCCTGCTCCCCCTGCGTTATGAGGACCGTACCCAGCTCGTTAAGATCGGCGCGCTGCAAGCTGGCGTGCGCTGCCTGATCTGCGGCGAGGTGTTACTGGCCGAAACGGTCTATCGCGGCCGGCGTAATCTGCTGGTCCGCATCGGCGACGGTAGCGGACAGATTACGCTGCGCTTTTTTCACTTCTCGCGGCAGCAAATGGCACAGTTTCAGCCCGGCGTGCGGCTGACCTGTTTCGGCGAAGTTCGCAAGGGTTCCGGCGGTTTCGAGATGATCCACCCGGAGTATCGCGTCCTCCGGGAAGATCGGGATGCAGTGATCAATGAAACGCTGACCCCAATTTACCCGGCAACCGAAGGTGTACAGCAGGGCCGGCTTCGCAACCTGACAGACCAGGCCTTGCGAATAATGCACACCGAGCCTCCCGAAGAGCTGTTGCCGGACAGTGTGCGCGACAGCCTGGATCTTCCGCCGCTCACCGAGGCGGTTTCCTATCTGCACCGGCCGCCGGCGGACGCCGACGTCGAGCGCATGCTGGAGGGTAAGCACCCCTGCCAACAACGCCTGGCATTCGAAGAGTTGCTTGCTCATTACATGAGCTTGCGCAGCCTGCGTCTGCTGGCGCAAACCGAGCGTGCCAGCGCGCTCGACGACGACAAAGGCGCAGTTGAGAGCTTCATCAGCGATCTGCCGTTTGAACTTACGCGGGCACAACAGCGAGTCGTCGACGAGATTATCGAAGACCTTGCCAGGCCGCACCCGATGATGCGACTGATTCAGGGCGACGTAGGTTCGGGCAAGACCGTGGTCGCGGCCATCGCCTGTCTCAAGGCCATCTCATGCGGCGTTCAGGCCGCGATCATGGCGCCAACGGAGCTGCTGGCCGAACAGCACTGGCGCAGCTTCAGTGACTGGTTTCGACCGCTGGGTATCGAGCCCGCATGGCTCAGCGGCAGTCAGCGGGCCGCGGCGCGCCGTGGCGCGCTCGAGGCGATCGCGGATGGCCGGGCACAGCTTGTCGTCGGCACACACGCACTGTTTCAGGAAGGCGTGGAATTTCATGACCTCGCCCTCGTTGTGATCGATGAGCAACACCGCTTCGGCGTTCACCAGCGCGTGGCGCTGCGAGAGAAAGGTGTTTCGACAACTGGTTACCCACATCAACTCGTCATGACGGCGACGCCAATTCCGCGCACGCTCGCGATGGCTGCCTATGCCGATCTCGACACATCGGTGATCGACGAACTTCCTCCGGGGCGCGAGCCCGTTGCGACGATTGCCGTGCCCGACACGCGCCGCGACGAAATCGTCGCTCGAGTAAGAACAGCGTGCCAATCCGGACAACAGGCGTATTGGGTTTGTCCGCTCATAGAAGAATCGGAGGTACTCGACTTTGAGGCTGCCGAGGCCAGCTACGCAATGCTGACGCAGGCATTGCCCGAGCTCCGTGTTGGTCTTGTACATGGTCGTATGCGGCCCGCCGAAAAAGAACGCGGCATGCAGGCTTTCAAGGACGGCCTTATCCAGTTGCTTGTCGCGACGACCGTCATCGAAGTCGGCGTCGACGTGCCCAATGCGAGCCTCATGATCATAGAAAACGCGGAGCGCATGGGTTTGTCGCAATTGCACCAACTGCGTGGTCGAGTCGGTCGTGGCACCAGGCAAAGCCATTGTGTGTTGCTTTACAAACCACCTCTTGGCCAGCTTGCGCGAACCCGCCTCGCGGTGCTGCGAGACACAAACGATGGTTTCGTCGTCGCACAACGCGACCTCGAGCTTCGTGGTCCGGGCGAACTGCTCGGCACGCGGCAGACGGGCCTGCCAGATTACCGCATTGCAAATCTGGTTCGCGATGCAGAGTTGATGCCCCGAGTGCAGGTCGCCGCCGAAAGCATCAGCCGCTTCGCACCGGATAAAGCCGCAACGATCGTACGCCGATGGCTAGGCGATGCAGGCCGCTATGGAAAAGTGTAATTTAACGCGATGAAAAACGTTATCTCGGGCAAGCTGGGCCAAAACGTCATCACGCAGTTCCGAAATTACGGCAAGCTAATGCGCGTGGACAAGCCGATAGGCTTCTGGCTCTTGCTATGGCCTGCGCTGTGGGCACTTTGGCTCGCTGGCGAGGGCCATCCCGATCCCGGCTTGTTTGTTGTGTTCGTTGCCGGCGTATTTGTCATGCGTTCGGCCGGCTGCGTACTTAATGACTACGTCGATCGCAAGATCGATCCATACGTCGAGCGAACACGAACGCGGCCGATCGCGTCAGGGGCCGTGGCGCCGGGTGAGGCGCTTATTCTGTTCATCGCGCTGGCGTTAATCGCGATAGGTCTGGCTACGATGCTCAATCGCCCGGCACGCTTGCTGGCGATCGTGGCCGCAGGATTAACGGTCGCTTATCCGTTTATCAAACGATACGTATCGACTCCGCAAATCGTCCTCGGCGCTGCATTCGGCTGGGCTGTACCAATGGCGTTCGCGGCGCAGACCGGACAAACGTCGCAGCTTGCATGGCTGGTCTTCGGTACAGCACTGATCTGGGCAATCATTTACGACACGTACTACGCAATGGTCGATCGCGAAGACGACCGAAAAATCGGCGTCAAGTCAACGGCGCTGCTGTTCGGTGAGGTTGATCTGTTTGTCATCGCCGGCATGCAGATAGCGATGTTGACAGCCCTCGCATTCATAGGTACGCGAGCCGAACTCGGGTTCTGGTACTTCCTGTCAGTGGCCGGCGCTGCCTGTCTAATGGCCTATCACCAGTGGCTTGCGCGCGATCGCCAGCCAGCTGGTTGCTTTGCCGCATTTCTGCACAACCACAACATCGGTTTGGTTATCTTCATCGGGATAGTCCTGCATTACACTTTCAGCCCGGCTACGCCCTAGCGACAGCGAGCACGCTTACTTTTTCAACGCCGGCGTCGAGCAAAACTTGCGCAAGCTCCCGACAGGTCTCGCCGGTCGTCACCACGTCATCAACGATGAGCACGTGGTCGGCGTGTAATGCCGCGCGCACAGAGAAGGCAGACCGCAAATTGCCCTGTCGATGCCGGGCAACGAGACCTGACTGGTACGGCGTCGCGCGAGTCCGCATGACGTTCCTGATGAGCGGGAGCCCTGTTAATGTGCTCAGCGGTCTGCATAGTTCGGCGGCCTGATTGAAGCCGCGTGTCGCGTGCCTCACCCAGTGCAGTGGAACCGGCAACAACGCGTCGATTTCGCCCGGAAGCCGCTGCATTGATTTAGCAAGCAGGTGAGTAAATGCAGACACATAGCAGAGCTTGCGCCGAAACTTCATCGCCTTAATAGCTGCATCCACGGGAAACCTGTAACCCAGCGGCGCAATGGTCGCGTCGAATGGCGGTGGATTTGCCTGACAACGGGAACAATGCACGCCACTCGGCAGCACGGCTTCGACCGGGCTCGCACACCGGCCACAGGCATTCTCGATCCACGGCAAGTCGGCATGGCAATCTTTACAGATCGGCGCTTCCCCGGGTCGGCACCGCGTGCCACAGAACACGCAGGCGTTTGGCAATACGGCCGTTTCCAGGCCGCGTCCCAGCAGGCTCAGTAGTGACAGTGTTTTGACTGTTACGGGCGACCAGTTCACCCGTGGATTATCGCATTGGACCCGCGCTACGCACGAGGTCCTATATGGCGCGTTTTATTGAGAAAGCGTGGTAACGTACGGCGACATTCTCCGGTGCACTACATGAATTCCAGCGACGACAAATCGGCGCTGAACGTCAAAGACATTCAGCGGCGCTTCGATCGTGCCGCTGCTCGCTTCGATTCGGCTGACTTCGTTCACTCCACGACGCGCGGCGGCCTGCTCGCACGTCTTGAACCCATCGTTATCGAGGCGAAAACCGTCATCGACCTTGGGTCGGCTACCGGCTCCGGTAGCCGCCTGCTGGCACGACATTTTCGCGGCGCTCATGTCATCGCCACTGACTTGTCTCATAACATGGTCGAGCGAGCGCAGAAGAAACAATCCTGGTTTGCCCGGACCTCTGCCGTGCAGGCGAACGCGACGGCGCTGCCATTTGCTGAACAGAGTATCGATGTCGTATTCGCTAATCTGCTGCTGCCATGGATCGATAACGCCGCACGCGTTTTTACCGAAGTTTCGCGAGTACTTCGCAAGGACGGTTTGTTCTTGTTCGCGACACTCGGCCCCGACAGCCTGAACGAGCTGCGACGAGCGTGGCATGGTGTCGATACTTGCGAGCACGTGCGCAGCTTTCTCGACATGCATGACATTGGAGACGCCGCCGTCCGGGCAGGGCTGCGGGACCCGGTACTCGACGTCGACAAGTTGTCGATCACTTATCGAGATGCCGGGACACTGTTTGCGGATCTGACTGCAGTCGGCGCTCGCAACAGTTTGCAACATCGAGACCGTTCACTTGGCAGCGCGGCTGCTTTCAGGGCGATGTCCGAGGCCCTTGATGCATTGCGAGAAGATGGACTGCTCAGGCTCGACCTTGAAATCGTCTACGGTCATTGCTGGGGCTCCGGAAGGCAGGCGCTTGACGGAGAGTATCGGGTCGCCGCAACGCAAATCGGGCGCCGCCAACGCTGATTCGTAAGTCATTGTAAATAAAGCGCAATTCAAGCATCTCGCGAGTTTCTCAGGATTGCATGGCCAGCCTTGTTTCAGTACACTTCGCAAGCTTTTTTGCGGGTGGGGCGTTTCCTGCGACATCTTGCACCTGCCACCTGATGACCAAAGACAGAAGCAGCGTTTGAGTACGGCGCCGCCAGGTAAACAATCAATGATACGAAAATCGTTTCTGGGCCTGCCCGGCCTGATCGGAGCCGGTACCGCGAAGGCCGACTGGGCGCTCAATATGCCAAAGGGCATCACGGCACTGAGCGCCGAAACCTATGACCTGCACATGATGGTTTTCTGGTGGTGTGTCGCGATCGGCATCATCGTGTTCGGCGTCATGATCATCTCGCTTTTCAAACACCGCAAATCCGCCGGTGTTCAGTCCGCCACGTTTTCGCACAGCACGACAGCAGAGGTTATCTGGACCGCAATTCCATGCGTCATCTTGTTGCTAATGGCCGTGCCTGCGGCCGAGACGATGATCAAGCTCGAAGATTCACGCGATCCGGACGTATCCATTGTCGTGACGGCGTACCAATGGAAATGGCATTACAAGTATCAGGACGAGGGCGTCGATTTTTATTCGAGCCTCGCGTTGCCGAGCGTCGACGCCCGCCGCAAGGAATCCGGCATCGATCCGTACAGCGTCGATAACTATTTGCTGGACGTTGATCGCCCGCTCGTCGTGCCGAAGGGCAAGAAGGTGCGCCTGCTGCTGACATCAAACGACGTCATTCACGCTTGGTGGGTACCCGAGCTCGCGATCAAGAGAGACGCTATCCCCGGCATCATTAATGAGGCGTGGTTTCGCGCCGAAGAGACAGGGACATTTCGCGGGCAATGCGCGGAACTGTGCGGCAAGGACCACGGCTACATGCCCATCGTCGTCGAGGTCGTTGCTCCTGATGCGTACCAGGCATGGGTCGACACCCGTAAAGATGGCGGCGCTCAGGTCGCGCAGCTGGAGAACTAGGGTATGACTACTGCAGTGGCAGACGCGCACGACTCGCACGATGATCACGGTCCGGCCAAGGGTCTGGGTCGCTGGCTGTTTACGACCAATCACAAAGACATAGGGACGTTATACCTCGTCTTTAGTCTGATAATGTTTTTCGTGGGCGGCGCGATGGCGCTCGTCATTCGTTCGGAGCTGATGCATCCGGGACTGCAATTCGTGCATCCGGAATTTTTCAACCAGATGACAACGATGCATGCGCTTGTCATGGTTTTTGGCGCGGTCATGCCCGCCTTCGTTGGCCTCGCCAACTGGATGATTCCGATGATGATCGGTGCGCCCGACATGGCGTTGCCGCGCATGAACAATTGGTCGTTCTGGATCCTTCCGGTCGCGTTCGGCATCCTGATATCGACGCTTTTCATGCCGGGTGGCGCACCGGCCAGCGGCTGGACGATGTATCCGCCACTCGTGCTGCAAACAGGCGACGCATTTCCGTTCCTGATTTTCTCGGTCCATCTCATGGGCCTTAGCTCAATCATGGGCGCGATCAACATCATCGTAACGATTTTGAACATGCGCGCACCAGACATGTGGCTCTTGAAAATGCCGATGTTCGTCTGGACCTGGTTGATTACGGCCTATTTGTTGATTGCCGTCATGCCTGTTCTTGCCGGCGCCGTTACGATGTTGTTAACCGACCAGTTCTTCGGCACGAGCTTTTTCCTTGCCGCCGGCGGTGGTGACCCGGTTATGTTCCAGCACATCTTCTGGTTCTTCGGCCACCCGGAGGTCTACATCATGATCCTGCCGGCTTTTGGCGTCGTCTCGGAAATCATCCCGACGTTTTCGAGAAAGCCGCTTTTTGGCCACGACTCGATGGTCTACGCTGCTTCCTGTATCGCGTTCCTGTCGTTCATCGTCTGGGCGCATCACATGTTTACGGTTGGCATGCCGCTCTCCGGGCAGCTGTTCTTCATGTTCTCCACGATGCTCATTGCCGTTCCAACCGGCGTGAAAATATTCAACTGGGTCGCAACCATGTGGCGCGGGGCAATGACGTTCGAGACACCAATGCTGTTTTCGCTCGCTTTCGTCTTCTTGTTCACGATCGGTGGATTTTCCGGATTGATGCTGGCTGTCGCGCCGGCCGATATTCAGTATCACGATACCTATTTTGTTGTGGCACATTTCCATTACGTCCTTGTTCCGGGATCGATATTCGCGATCATGGCGGCGGCGTATTACTGGCTGCCGAAGTGGACCGGTTACATGTACAACGAAACGGCCGGCAAACTGCATTTCTGGTTGTCAACGATCTTCGTCAACCTGACGTTCTTCCCGATGCACTTCCTCGGTCTGGCGGGTATGCCGCGACGCATTCCTGATTACTCGACCCAGTTTGCCGACTTCAATACGATGGCAAGCGTCGGTGCGATTGGTTTTGGTTTGTCGCAGCTAGTATTCGTCTATGTATTGTTGACGTCGAAGAAGGGCGTCACGG
This sequence comes from Gammaproteobacteria bacterium, assembly GCA_029862045.1. GTDB lineage: Bacteria > Pseudomonadota > Gammaproteobacteria > Steroidobacterales > Woeseiaceae > UBA1847. Next base: position 112,618 of record JAOTYE010000006.1, on the reverse strand, counting down.
CGACAGCCCGCGTCTGGGAGGCGCCCAAGGGTCTCGAATGGACTGTGCCATCGCCTGCGCCGTATCACACATTTGACACACCGCCGATAGCGCGCGTTAAGCAAGAAGCGTTCGAGTGACTACCGACGACGCGCAAAGACGCAGGAATATCCGCCGCACGGCCCTGATCATCACCGGCATCGCGGTTTCATTCTATCTGGGCTTTATCCTGATGGGCGTGCTGCGCGCTTAGGCCATGAACGAACGGCAACCAAACATTTCGAATCGGTCACTGACGGCCAGGTTGCTGGTTTTCGCCGCCGGCATGTTCGCGTTCGGATTTCTGGTCTTGCCGCCGCTTTACGATGTGTTCTGCGACATCACAGGTTTTGGCGGCCGCACTAACACAACCGCCTTAGCCGCGGTTGAAGCGCCTGACCTGACACGCACGATACGCATCGAGTTCGTGACAACGGTCAATGAGTATGCTCCCTGGACATTTGCTGCTGACGTGGACAGCATGGAAGTCCATCCGGGCAAGATGTATTTCGCAACCTTCTCGGCCACGAACCTGTCCGCAAACCACCTGGTCGGACAGGCTGTACCGAGCGTTGCCCCGGTGTCGGCGAACGAACACTTCAAGAAGATTGAGTGTTTTTGTTTTACAAGTCAGCAGTTCGCCGCTAACGAAGAGCGGACACTGCCTCTGCAGTTCATTGTGGATCCGGAGTTGCCCGATTACGTCGACACTATAACGCTGTCGTATACCCTGTTTGATACCGCGCCCGTGGCTGCAAGCAGCGCGCATTAAGCCAAATCGAGAGTAAACATGTCTCACGCAGATGATCATTATTACGTCCCACATGGCAGTCACTGGCCAATCGTCGGCTCTATCGGCCTGCTGTTTCTCATGGTGGGCGTTTCGACCTGGCTGAACGGCGCCGAGGCCGGCTTCTGGGTCATGCTGACGGGCGTCGCCGTCGTCGTTTTCATGCTGATCGGCTGGTTCACTACCGTTATCGGTGAGAGTCAGGGCGGCCTTTACAACGCCCAGGTCGACAAGTCGTTCCGCATGGGAATGTTCTGGTTCATCTTCTCCGAAGTCATGTTTTTCGCAGCGTTTTTCGGCGCACTGTTTTATGCAAGAAACATGTCGATTCCCTGGCTCGGCGGCTCCAGCAATAACTTCTTCACTAACCTGCTTCTTTGGGAAGGTTACGAGAGTACCTGGCCAACCAATGGCCCGGGAGATGTCGGTGGTGAATTCGAGGTAATGCCACCGTTCGGCCTGCCACTGATCAATACCGCAATCCTGCTAACCAGTAGCGTGACCGTCACCATCGCGCACCATTCATTGCTTGCGGGCAAGCGCGGCATACTGACAACCTTCCTTGCGCTGACATTTATCCTTGGCTTCGCCTTCGTGTTCCTGCAGGCCGCAGAGTACGTCGAGGCCTATGAGCACATGAACCTGAAGTTGACGACCGGTATCTACGGGTCAACGTTCTTCATGCTGACCGGGTTTCACGGCATGCACGTTACGATTGGCGCAATCATGCTGACAATTATCTGGCTACGGGTCGTAAAGGGGCACTTTACGCCTGACAAACACTTCGCGTTTGAGGCTGTTGCCTGGTACTGGCATTTCGTTGACGTCGTCTGGATCGGTCTCTACGTATTCGTCTACTGGATATGACCCTACGGCACGATCCAACCCATCTTATACGAAACAACAAGCAACAGAACGAGGGTAATCGAAAGGGCGACGCGGACTTTCAGCGCGTTGAGCAGCCGCGGTGAGTTCGGGTGGTCCTTGTCCTTGGCCAGGAAAAACAGCCCGGAAAACAGGGCGATGACAATCGCTGCAAGCAGTACAAAGACGACGACCTTCATTACAGGCCCTCAAGTAGACGACAACACAGTATAACGTGAACAAACAGCTTAAGAGAAAATTGCTTGGTTGGTTGCCGTATGTGATCGGCGCAATACTCGTTGTGCAGTTTCTGGCGCTTGGCGTTTGGCAAATTGATCGCGGCCTCGACAAACGCGCCGAGAAACAGGCTTTCGATTCGCAAGCCGGATTCGCGGCCTGGTCGGACGGCATGGACGTTCGCTCGTTTCAGAGGCTCAAGGCGACAGGTCACTTCGATAGCGCCCATCAGTTCCTGCTCGAAAACATCATCATCAACAGCCGCTACGGCTACTATGTGCTCACACCGCTTGTGCTCGCCGAGGGCCAGCCGGTACTCATGATCAATCGCGGCTGGCTTGAACGAAGCGCTCAGGATTTCGACTCGCTGGCGATCGAACTCGGCACCTCGCGCACCACGGTTCGGGGGCGTGCCGGATCGCTACCGAAAGCCGGTTACCGCATGGGCGAGGCCATCACTCCGGATTCGGCCTGGCCACAGCGTGCCGTTTATCCAACGCTCGAAGATCTCGCGCGGGCGCTCGGCCGCGAGGTGCAACCGTTTGTGTTGTTGTTGGACCCGGAGGACGGGCATGGTTTTTTCCGTCATTGGGTGCCCGAAGAGATGGGGCCGGGCAGACACTTCGCCTACGCGCTACAGTGGTTCGCGATGGGCATCGTACTCGCCGCCCTCCTGATCTGGAATTTCCGCAAGCGCGGTCTGGAATCGTGACGGCGCCGAACCAGAGGAAGGCACGCCTGCAATTCGTATTGATTGCGGCCGTTTTCGTGGGACCCCTGCTCATTGCCGCATGGCTGTATTTTCAGGGCGCCGCGCTGCAACCCGGTGGTCGCACGAATCATGGCGCTTTGCTGGAGCCCATCATTAATCTGGGCGAAGAACTGCCGGGCTCCGAGATTCACGGACACTACGAAGACAGCTGGCTGTTGGTATATCAATACGCCGGACTGTGTGAAGAAACCTGCCGGAACGCCCTGTACACAATTCGCCAGTCGCGGCTTATGCTCGGCAAGGAAATGAGCCGGCTGCAGCGCGTCTTGTTGCACGGCGATAGCGCGCCCGATACAGTGTTTCTTGCTGAGGAACACCACGGTCTGATTACGATAGAGGACGGCAGCCTTAATCGCCTGCTGAATAAGAAAAAGCCCGCAGATCTCCCGGCAGGTGGTTACTTTCTGATCGATCCGCTCGGAAACCTCATGATGTATTTTCGGCCGGATCTGGACCCGGCCGACATGGTCGATGACATCAAACACCTGTTGAAGCTGTCGCGAATCGGCTAACGAGTAGAGACTTGAATACGAACGTAGAGACATACACGGACTGGCGTGACTACTACGAGCTGACGAAACCGCGCGTCGTCATGTTGATCGTATTCACGGCGGTTGTTGGCATGTTTCTCTCGGTGCCGGGTTGGCCCGCCCTTACAGCATTGGTTTTCGGCACGCTCGGCATTGGTCTCGCAGCGTCATCGGCTGCCGTGTTCAATCACGTACTCGATGCACGCACTGACATCCTGATGATGCGCACTCGCGGCCGGCCGTTGCCGCAAGGCAAGCTCACCGAGAAAGCTGCCCTGAGTTTCGCCTCCGTGCTTTGCGTGATTGCGATGATTCTGCTTTGGTTTCTCGTCAATCCCCTGACCGCGGTTCTAACATTTTCATCATTGATCGGTTATGCCGTCGTCTACACGGTGTTTCTGAAACGCGCCACACCGCAGAACATTGTCATCGGTGGCGCGGCCGGTGCAGCTCCGCCGCTGTTGGGCTGGACCGCCGTGACCGGCGAGATTCACAGCAGTGCACTGCTGCTATTCCTGATCATTTTCGTCTGGACGCCACCGCACTTCTGGGCGCTGGCGATCGCCAGAAAAGAAGAGTATGAGAAAGTTGGCATCCCGATGCTGCCCGTGACGCACGGCGAGCGGTATACGCGGCTCAACATTCTTCTCTATACGATTCTGCTCGTGTTGATCACGATCATTCCGTACTTAACGGGCATGAGTGGTCTCATCTATCTGTCGACCGCGGTAGTGCTCGATGCGGTATTCCTTTATTACGCAATCCAGATGTGGCGTATGCCCGAGGATCTCGCGTTGCCGATGCGCACCTTCAAATACTCGATCACCTACCTCGGCATCCTGTTTGCCGCACTGCTTGTCGATCATTACTTCCTGTTGCAACTCAGCTTCTAGGCAGATGCGCGGAAATTGCCGATTGGATCCTTGCTCCGCCAATAAGTAGTTATACACTCGGGTCCATTGTGAGTACCGCCGAACAAAACCTGGCCTTTGAGCGACTTGTGCGGCCGCACTTCGATCGCCTGTACCGCCTTGCGTGGCGCCTGACCGGCGCCAAACCCGAGGCCGAAGACCTGTTCCAGGAGCTGCTGATCAAGGCATTCGGCAAGCTTGACGATCTCGTGGAAATCGACGAGCCCGGCTCGTGGTTGTGCCGGGTCATGTACAACCTGTTCATCGACGAGCAACGTCGCTTCGCACGGCGCCGCATGCACACGGTCGAGGAGGGGCAGCTTGCCGGTGACGGACTCGAAGGCTTGCCTGGCGCGGACAGCCCTTTGCTGAACAACGAACGTCTGGAAAAGTTGCAGCGCCTCGACAAGGCCCTGGCGCAGCTCAGCGACGAACATCGTATTGTCGTCCTGCTACATGATACGGAAGGCTATAAGATGATTGAAATTCAAGAGCTTACGGGCGTTCCGGTGGGTACGGTCAAATCCCGGCTGCACCGCGCAAGAAGCAGATTACGTGAAATCTTGCTCGCCGACGGAACCATTTCCTGATGTCTCACGTGTAAGGGATCAAGCAGGACAAAATCATGCAAAACGACGACATCAACAAGCAGGATCAGGAGATCCTCGAACTCTTAAAGGACTATCCGATGCCCGCAGCCGCCGCAGGATTCTACGAGCAGGCACTGGTGCGAGCCACGCACGAAGGCTCACGCCGGCAGCGTAATCGATGGTTACTGACAGGTTTCGGCGCAGCGGTTGCCGCAACGATTGCCGTGTGGATGGTCGGCGGCATGTTGCTTACGAGCCCGCAGCCACCCGATGCAGGTGCGGCGATACCGGGTGTTACGATTGCGCTCGCAGAGCCCCAAACGGTCAACCTCGTATTTGCATCGGCAACGGCCCTGGACTCGGCAATCCTGACGGTATCGCTTCCCGATGGCATCGAACTCAACGGCTTTCCGGGACAACGTGAGATTACCTGGGAGACGAGCCTTAATGAGGGTCGCAACCTGTTGCCGCTGACGCTGGTCGCAGTGAAGCCCACGGGCGGTGAACTGCTGGCTCACCTCGAACATGATGATCGTGATCGAACCTTTCGGTTGCGAGTGGACGTAATTTAGGAAATTACCGGAACGGACTTCCGGTGTACATGAATGGAGTAATGCCATGAAACAGTTCAACGTATTTATCGCAACGCTGGTACTGACGTGCTTCGCATTCATACCCACGACGGTTCTTGCCAAAGGTTTGGACGATCTCGAAGTAACGATGGAGGTCATCGATACCGTCGCCGGTGTTGATGATGCTATCTCTGAGATGCGCGGCCCTGAGGGCGATGGCATCGAGGGTGGCAGCGCTGACTTCGATGACGATCGCAACAACGAATCGGACGGTGATCGTGAAGATGGTGGCGACGGTGTCGAGCTCGAAGACGAACATGAAGAAGATGGATCTGATCGTGACGAGCCAGAAAACCTCGGTGAAGGTGATGGCGAAGCCGGTGAATTCGATGACGATTCCGACCTGGGTTTCGATGACGACGGCAACGAAGTCGAGGACGAGGAAGATGCGTTCGAGCACGACAGAGATTTCGACGAGGAAGACCTTGACGAAGAAGGCGACTTCAACGACGAGGAAGGCGAAGAGGTCGACGACGACGAGTACGACGAGGAAGACGAGGAAGACGAGGAAGACGAGGAAGACGACGATGACATGTCTGATGATGACATGTCTGATGACTCTGGCGACGATGTCAGCGACGACAACGTCTGAGCCATTCGCAAGCTCATAACCGGACCGCGCTGCGCGATATCCGGCCGAATCCCGCGCCAGCTTCCAGCTTGCTCGGGAGATTTGGAAGAAATCCCCCCGGGCCAGCTTCCAGCTCGCTCGGGAGATTTGGAAGAAATCCCCCCGGGCCAGCTTCCAGCTCGCTCGGGAGATTTGGAAGAAATCCCCCCGATTGGTGCCCATTGGGGGGGATTTTCTTGCGCCACGTCATAGTTTTTGTGGGCGCAATGCCGGTAACCTAGCCATCTGACATAACTCCCACATAACACCGACCACCTCGAGCTTGGGCCATTCTCGTGATACGTGAAACGACAAGATGCCGAAAATCCCACGGCGCGATGGCGCTGGTGGCGGTTTTGTTGTGCCTGACCCCTGTATTGCCGGCCGTCGCGATGACGGCTTACGAGGCATTCGAGGACGGTAATCGACTGTATCGCGACGACTTGTATTGGGCCGCATTGCTGCGCTATCGACAGGCCAGAGAGGCCGGCATGGACACCGCATTGTTGCATTACAATTCCGGTGTGGCGCATTACCGAGCCCAGCAGCATATTCGCGCGCGCACCTCTTTGCTCAAAGCCACCCAGTCATCGGACTTGCGGGTACTTTCGCACTACAACCTCGGGCTCAACGCCTATGCCGCCGGTGATGTCGACGACGCGCTTAACTGGTTTCGTCAGGCACGAGACCAGGAAGAGAATGCGAAAATCCGCAAGCTCGCGATGATCGCGATCGCAAGACTGCAAACAGAAAGGAATGCGGAGAACCCAATCGTCGTGCGCGCCGAAAAGCGCCGCGGCAAGAGGCCATTTACAAACTTCGATCTAACGGGCCACGTCGGCTTTGGCACCGATGACAACGTCTTCCGCGCTCCGGATCAGCCTTACATCGACTTTGCCGACCCGGCCTTGCCACTTGTCACGCCCGAGATCATGTCGGGTACGTTCCTGCCGGTCGACTTTCGCGCCAAGTACTCTGTGAACAGCCTCGAGAACGAGTCCTTCTTCGGTCAGTACCGACTATCCGGACGGTACTACACGGACAAAGAACTAAAGGATGCCAACGAATTGAGCCACGAATTGCGTTTTGGCAGTGAATTCGATCGCCGTGAAGAAAATCGCATCCGTCGTGTCTACAGCGCATTTACGGTCGCGCAGCATGACGAGACCTACTTCGATCCCGATGACGGCACACCTCGCACCTTTGGGGTCGCGGGCGAACCGATCGACGAGCGCCTGGATTACGTGCGTTATGGTCCTGAGCTCTCAATGTTGCAAGGTTTCGAGAAATTTTCGTTCGGCTTGCGGATCAAGGGTCAATTGTGGGACTACGAGGAGACCGGCCTAGTCCCCGAATACGATCATGAGTACTTCCGCTTCGGTGGCAATTTCCAGTACAAGTTCACGGCGACTTCCCTGCTGCGGTTGACCGTAGACAAATACAGCCGCCGCTATAGCGACCGGCCGTCTTTCGACCTCAATGGCCAGCAGCTGATCAACAACCCGAGCCTGCGTTACGACTACCTCGAATTTGGCGTACTGGCGCGGCAACGCATCACTGACAATATGTGGTTCGGCTTTGGCTACAAGAGCACCGATCGCACCGACCGTTATCTCGGTTACAACGATTACACCCGCGACAGCTACAGTTTCGAGTTTCACTGGTCTCCGGGCAGACGATTCGAACTTGACCTGATCGGTAATTACCGCATTTACGATTACCCGAACGCCTTCGCTTTCCACAACCCGGTCGCGGGTCCGAAAACGCTGGAAACGGCCGACGGTGAGTTTGTCGCCAGCTATCGGTTGATCAAGCATCTGAGCCTCGTTGCCGAGATCGAGTACCGCGAGGTGGTATCAACCGACACACGCATCCAGTACGATCGTAGCTGGTACTCAATTGGAGTCGTTTGGCAACAATAGGCGCGATGCCCAGCGCATGCGTTGTTTGCTAAGATGGCGCGCTTTCCTTAGAGCGGCTTTGCTCCACTGATGGACGTCACCCCGATCCTCGAATCCCTGAACGACGCGCAGCGTCAGGCTGTCACTGCGCCGGCCGAGCCAACGCTTGTCATTGCCGGTGCCGGCAGCGGCAAGACACGTGTGCTTGTGCATCGGGCCGCGTGGCTGATTGACGTCGAAGGTGTCTCGCCGCAAAGCCTGCTGGCTGTTACTTTCACGAACAAAGCTGCTGCTGAAATGCGGGGCCGTATCGAAGCGTTACTCGGCATGCCCGTCAATCACCTCTGGATCGGCACATTTCATGGCCTCGCGCATCGGCTGCTGCGCCGTCATTGGCGTGAGGCCGGGTTGCCACAGAATTTTCAGATCATCGATTCGGATGATCAACTACGGCTGATCAAGCGCCTTCTCAAGAACCTCGAGATTGACGATGGCCGTTGGGTACCGCGGGAGATTCAGTACTTTATCAACGCGCAGAAAGACGAGGGTCTGCGGCCGCAGCACCTCGACGACGATGGCGACCCGAATCGCCGGCAGATGATCGCGCTGTACAAGTCCTATCAGGAAGTCTGCGAACGCGGCGGCCTTGTCGACTTTGCCGAGCTGTTATTGCGCGCACATGAACTGTGGCGTGACAACGCAGAACTCCTGCAACATTATCGTCGCCGTTTTCAGCACCTGCTCGTTGACGAGTTTCAGGATACCAATGCCATTCAGTACGCCTGGCTGCGACTGCTCGCCGGCGACACAGGTATACCGTTTGTCGTTGGCGATGACGATCAGTCTATCTATCGTTGGCGTGGCGCGCGCGTCGAGCACATTCACCGTTTTCAAAAAGACTTCCCGGGCACTGCTGTCGTCAAGCTCGAGCAGAACTACCGCTCAACCGCGACGATACTGAATGCGGCGAATGCCGTCATTGCGAACAACCAGTCTCGAATGGGCAAGAACCTCTGGACCGAGGGTGCCGAGGGTGAGCCCATCAGGGTCTATGCGGCATATAACGAACGCGATGAATCGGATTTTGTGATCGGGCGCTTACGTGACTGGATCGATCAAGGCAACCTGCGCGCTGATGCCGCTGTTTTGTATCGGTCGAACGCGCAGTCGCGGGTGCTTGAAGAAGGCCTGATTAATGCAGGCATTCCATACCGCGTCTATGGCGGCCTGCGGTTCTTCGAGCGTGCGGAAATCAAGGATGCGCTGGCTTATTTGCGCCTGATCTCCCATCGTGACGACGATTCGTCATTTGAGCGCATCGTCAATCGCCCGACACGAGGAATCGGTGCACGCACGGTTGAGATCATGCGCTCTTATGCACGCGCCAACAGTTGTCCGATGTGGCGCGCGGCCGGCGCCGTTGCCAGTGACGAGCTCAATGGGCGCGCTGCAAACGCTGTTCTCGCCTTCTTGAACCTGATCGAGAAAATGGCGCGCGAGGTTGCGGGACTCGACTTGCAGGTACAGGTTGATCACGTCATCTATGCAAGCGGTCTGATCGACTTCTTTAAAAAGGACAAAGGCGAGAAAGGTGAAACGCGTGTCGAGAACCTGCTCGAGCTGGTCAGTGCGGCGAAAAGTTTCGAGCCCGACCCTGCGGAGGAGATGTCACCTCTCGACGAGTTTCTGTCGCACGCGGCCCTCGAAGCAGGAGAGGGGCAGGCGGACGCGTGGGAAGACTGCGTGCAGCTGATGACGATGCACTCAGCCAAGGGCCTCGAGTTTCCCCTCGTGTTTATGTCGGGCATGGAAGATGGCCTGTTTCCACATCAGCGCTCGATCGCTGACCCGAACGGCCTCGAGGAGGAACGGCGGCTTTGCTACGTCGGCATTACGCGCGCGAAACAGACGCTGTATGTGAGCTACGCGGAACAGCGCCGTCTGCATGGCATGGATAACTTTTCGCAGCCGTCCCGGTTCATTGCCGAGATTCCCGAGGAGCACATTGAGGAGATTCGGCCACGTGTGCAGGTGTCACGGCCTATGCGCTCACCAGGTCGCAGCGTGAAGTCCACTGCACCGGGCGCGGAAATCGGCGTTCGCCTCGGCCAGCGCGTCCGGCATGGCAAGTTTGGTGACGGGGTGATACTCAATTGCGAGGGTCAGGGTGCACACGCAAGAGTTGAAGTCAATTTTGAGACGGCGGGCACAAAATGGCTCGTTCTAAGCTATGCAAATCTCGATCTGATGTAAACTATTAACCTTGAGGCGGCGTGGTTCGCTGCGCTCTGAGGCCCGACAAGAACAATGAAAATTCTCATTCTCGGTGCGGGGCAGGTTGGCTCATCAGCCGCATATCACCTGTCGCGCGAAGAGGCCAACGAAGTCACCGTTGTCGACAGACGTCCCGACGTGTTGCGTGAGTTACAGGACCGTCTCGATATCCGAACCGTCGTCGGCCATGCGGCCTCTCCTGAAGTGCTCGATCGTGCCGGCGCAAACGACGCCGATATCGTCGTAGCGCTGACCGACACCGACGAAACCAACATGGTCGCCTGTCAGGTGGCCTACACCCTGTTTCATACGCCGACCAAGATCGCCCGCATTCGCTCGGCTGAGTACATGAACGCCAAGGACCTGTTTACGCAAGACGCAATCCCGGTGGACGTACGCATTAGTCCCGAACAGCTGGTCTGTGAGTACGTCGAACAGCTAATTCTGTACCCGGGCGCATCGCAGGTTCTGGATTTTGCCGATGGCCGCGTCCGCCTCGTCGGCGCCCGGGCTGATCGCGATGGCCTGCTCGTCGGCCAGCGCATCGCGACACTCAAGGAGCATGTTCCGAACACCGAGGGCCGCATTGCGGCGATTTACCGCCATGGCAAGGCACTGCTTCCCGAAGGCGACACGGTAATTCAGGAAGATGATGAGGTGTTCTTCATCGCCGACCGCAAAGACATCCGGGTCTTCATGAGTGAGATGCGACGTCTCGAAGATCCGGTGCGTCGGGTAGTGATCGCAGGTGGCGGCAACATTGGCTTGCGTCTCGCCCTGGCACTGGAGCAGACCAACCAGGTCAAACTCATCGAACGGGACCAAAAACGCGCAAGGCGCATCTCCGAGCAACTCAACAAGGCTATTGTCCTTGTCGGCGATGCCGCTGACGAGGAGCTGCTTCTCGAAGAGAATATCGACAATGTTGACGTGTTCTGCGCGCTGACGAATTCTGAAGAAGCCAACATCCTCAGCTCGATGCTTGCGAAGCGACTTGGCTCACACAAGGTGATGGCATTGATCAATCGTGCTTCCTATGTCGATCTCGTAGAGGCCGGTAGTATCGACATTGCTATTTCGCCGCAACAGGTAACGATAGGCTCTCTTCTGGCTCACGTACGCCGCGGCGACGTCGTTAAGGTGCACTCATTACGGCGCGGCGCAGCAGAGGCCATCGAAGCGATCGCACACGGTAGCGAAGCGGAGTCAAAAGTCGTCGGTCGCAAGATCGAAGACATCGGCTTGCCGAAGGGTGCTGCAATTGTCGCGCTGGTCCGCGACGGCCAGGTCATCATCGCTCATCATGACACCGTTATCGATACCGATGATCACGTCATCCTGTTCCTGACAGACCGGCGCAAAATCGAGAAACTGGAGAAACTGTTCCAGGTCGGCGTATCTTTCGTCTAAGCCGTTGCTAACACGATGAACTGGGCAGTAGTACAACGAATCCTCGGGCTGCTGCTCATGATGTTCAGCCTGACGATGTTGCCGCCGATCATAATCGCAATGATCTTCGAAGAGCAGTCGTGGCTGCCGTTCGTTGAAGGTTTCGGTCTTACGCTCGCAGCCGGCCTGATTTGCTGGTTACCTGTGCACCGCTCGCGTAAAGATCTGCGATTGCGTGATGGGTTTCTGGTAGTCGCCGCATTCTGGACCGTTTTGGGCACATTCGGAGCGGCGCCGCTGTTGTTCGCCGATTCGATAACGATGTCGGTAACCGACGCCATTTTCGAGTCGATGTCCGGACTGACAACAACCGGAGCGACCGTCCTTACCGGTCTTGATGACCTGCCAAAATCGATCCTGTATTACCGCCAGCAACTTCAGTGGCTTGGCGGCATGGGCATCATCGTATTAGCTGTCGCCGTATTACCGATGCTGGGCGTGGGTGGCATGCAGCTGTATCGGGCTGAAACGCCCGGTCCGGTCAAAGACACGAAGCTGACACCGCGCATCACTGAGACGGCAAAAGCACTCTGGTACGTGTACCTTGCCTTCACAATAAGCTGCGCGGCCGGCTATCTGGCTGCCGGCATGGGTTGGTTCGACGCGTTGTGCCACGCATTTTCCACGGTGGCAATCGGCGGGTTCTCCACACACGACATGAGTATCGGCTACTTTGATAGCACCGCTATCGACCTTGTTGCTGTTGTCTTTATGTTTGCGGCCGGAATTAACTTCTCGCTGCATTTTTTCGCGTGGCGCTACGTGTCCATCAAACACTACTCGCTCGACCCGGAGTTTCGCACTTATACACTGATTCTGCTCGTTCTTTCCGTGCTGGTGATTGCCAGCTTGTTTCAACATGGAAGCTACAGCACGGCAGGAGATACGATTATCAATGGGCTTTTCCAGGCCGTGTCGATTGCCACCACTACGGGTTTTACGACAGCCAACTACGCGTTGTGGCCAGCGGCGCTACCGGTTCTGCTGATCTTCGCGAGCTTCATCGGCGGCTGTGCCGGCTCGACAGCTGGCGGTATCAAGGTTATCCGCTGTCTTCTGATCTACAAGCAGGGGGTTCGTGAAATCGTCCGGCTTATCCATCCGAGCGCCGCGATCCCCATCAAACTCGGCAACAAAGCTGTTCAATACCGCGTCGTAGATGCTGTGTGGGGGTTCTTTTCGGTATACATGGTCGTATTCAGCGTCATGCTTGTCGCGATGATGGCGACCGGGCTTGACCAGGTAACGGCTTTCTCTGCTGTTGCTGCAACGCTAAACAACCTCGGCCCCGGGCTTGGCGACGTCGCTTCCGGCTTCATGTCCTTGTCTGATACCGCGAAATGGATCGCTATCGCTGGCATGCTGCTCGGCCGCCTCGAGATCTTTACGCTACTCGTCCTCATTACGCCCACGTTCTGGCGTCGCTGAGGCCGAACGTATGAGCGAACCGTCGGGCCCGGACGCGCCGCAGAACCTGTTTGACCGTATCAGTAGCGTAAGCGGCGAGATAACCGCCTGGCTCACGTTGATGATGGTCATCGTCACATCCGTTATCGTCGTGATGCGCTATGTGTTTGACGCTGGACTGATCTGGCTGCAGGAGTCAGTCGTCTGGATGCATGCGGTTGTGTTCATGGTGGGGGCGGCCTATACGTTATTGCACGAAGAACACGTGCGCGTCGATATCTTCTACCGCACTATGAGTGCGCGGCGGCGCGCAATGATTGATCTGCTCGGCGTCCTTGTGTTTCTGCTGCCACTTTGCTTCTTTCTTGCTTTTAAGGCGTATGACTTTGCGGCTGTTTCGTGGTCGATTCACGAGTCATCGCGTGAACCTGGTGGTTTACCCTATCCACTGATACCGGTCCTGAAATCGATCGTGATCGTTATGCCGATTGTCGTTGCGTCACAAGGCATTTCTCTGCTGCTGCGATCTATCGCGGCGATACGGCAAGAATAGCGATGGAGTGGGTAGCGCTGCTGCTGTTCCTGTCGGTAATAGTCGTATTACTTGCTGGATTTCCTGTTGCATTTACGCTCGGTGGCACCGCGCTAATATTTGCCGGTGTCGGCGTCCTGACCGGCAACTTCACCGAGGCGCTGCTCTCGAGCCTGCCGAACCGCGTGTTCGGAATCATGACCAATGAGACACTTGTTGCCGTGCCATTGTTCGTTTTCATGGGTGTCATGCTTGAGCGCGCGCGAATAGCCGAGGAGTTGCTGGAGACGCTAAGTGCGTTGTTCGGTTCGCTGCGCGGCGGACTCGGCATATCGGTTACCGTCGTCGGCATGCTGCTCGCAGCGAGTACGGGTATCGTGGGCGCGACTGTCGTTACTATGGGGCTGTTGTCGTTGCCAACGATGTTGCGGCGCGGTTACTCGCCGGAGATTTCAGCTGGCACAATCTGCGCCTCCGGCACGCTTGGTCAAATCATTCCGCCATCGATCATTCTCGTCATGCTCGGCGATGTCATGACCTCCGCCTATCAGCAGGCACAGCTCAAGATGGGTATCTTTTCGCCAAAAACAGTGTCCGTCGGCGACCTGTTCGCCGGCGCGCTCATACCTGGCTTGTTACTCGTCTTGCTCTACATTCTCTACATAATTGGCGTAGCCTTTTTCCGGCCGACCGAAATGCCCGCACACGTGAGGACCTCGGATGACAAGGTTTCGCACTGGCAAGTTCTTCAGGCGGTCCTTCCTCCGATACTCCTGATATTCGCTGTACTTGGCTCGATTTTAGCCGGGCTTGCGACGCCGACCGAAGCTGCTGGCGTCGGCGCGATGGGCGCACTGCTGCTTGCCGTGTTTCGCAGGCAGCTGAACCTCGAGAGATTGCAAGAAGTCATGCGAAGCACACTCAAGATCAGCAGCATGGTGTTCCTGATTCTGATTGGCGCGTCTGTCTTCTCTCTCGTCTTCCGTGGCTACGGTGGCGACGATGGTGTCCGCGCGATACTTGAGGCGTTACCCGGTGGCGTTATCGGCGCCGTTATCGTTGTGATGCTTGTGATGTTCTTGTTGGGCTTCGTGCTCGACTTTATTGAAATCACATTTGTCGTCGTGCCTATAGTCGGACCCGTCTTGCTTGCGATGGGCCTCGATCCCGTGTGGCTCGGCATCATGATCGCGATCAACCTGCAAACTTCTTTCCTGACGCCGCCGTTTGGCTTCGCCCTTTTTTACCTTCGCGGTGTTGCACCCCCCGGTGTTACGACGCAGCAAATTTACCGTGGTGCTATTCCGTTCGTCGCGATTCAGATTTTTGCGCTACTGCTGCTGGCAATTTTCCCCGACCTGGTAACGTGGTTGCCGAACAGGATTTACGGCGGTTAAGCTCCGTTCGCTTCTCGAACCGTGGTAAGGAACCAATAAATATTCACTTAGGACGATATGCAACAACATTAACCAGCGTCTCCTCCTTATCTTTGGCAACTTTTTTACCCAGTTTTTCCAGTATTCCGAGGTCCATACGACTCCACCACAAGTATGGCCGGGAAGTGCTTTCCGGGCGTGTGACAAAACCGCTCGCTTCCAGCAATTGTATGTACTCAACATCAGTTTTTTGAACATCCATTGGATGCCTGAAGAGTATTCTTATAGGCAGGGAATGAATATATTTTTTGCAGGATTCTGCAAACAGCAAGACTCCGCCTGGCCTGAGTACTCGATAAAATTCATTTGCGGCGCCCGGTTGATCAACAATATGATGAAACGTCTGGTGGCAAAATACCATGTCAACAGAAGCATCAGGCAGATCGATAGACGCTGCATTACTGACAATAAGTTGCACGTCGCTAACACAGGCTTCGGCTTTTTCCGCAGACCATTCCGCTGTTCTGGGGTCTACGTCCAGACCAATTATTCTCTCGGGGCGGAAGCGCTGATCCAGCATCAGCAGAGACTGACCATGACCAAAGCCAACATCAAGTATTGTTGGATAACGATCAGCTTTCGGCATCATGAGCGACTCAAGATCGTCCAGCGCGATCTTTAGCACCTGGTTCGTCCATGTATCCGTACCAAGAAACCATTGCCCAAAGGCAGATTCCTTTACCCAGTCTGGTCGAGCCGTTAGATGCTCTTCGATCATCATCTTGTGAGATTTCCCCGTTTCAACCAGGTGCTAATACGACCATATTATACGGTGCGCAGGACGCATATCTCGTGGTTGTCACGGAATGCATCTCATTCACAAGGTTGACGCACAGTTATCGGTCAAGACCAGACATCGCATCATCCGGTGTTCAGTGGTCTAGCTTTGTGGATGGGACCTGCCGAAGTAGCGCGAAATAGTCCGGCTGTACTCCGCGTACTGCTCGCCAAACACACGATACAGATGCTCTTCTTCCACAAGCAGCCTTTGGACTATCGCGCAGCGGGCGGCCAGCTTTGCTTCATAATTACACCCAACAACAGTGTGGCGACCACGGTGGCGATGCTGACCGGTATGTTCCCCTCCATTAGCAGAACGACCAGGGAAATCAAGAACGTAATTGCCACAATCGCAGCGCCAACAAATCTGGTTCTTGTAAACACCAAGAGTAGGCCACCGATCAGTTGTACTAATCCGTAAATGATGAGAATTGGGTTGGAGAAACCGTACTTGCCGAAGAAGTTAACGTCTTGCTGCATTAACAGTATCTTCGTGATGCCGGATGACACCGCCAACAAAATTAGTATTGCCAAAATTATTGTAGAAACAGCCTTCATTTTTGTGCCTTTATCTTATGGTTTCCTCACTCGGCACTCGATCGTCTGTGTGACCGCTTTGGGTCATTTCCAGCCTGTCACCATCCTATCAGCTCAATGACAGCTATCTGGTGTAAAGCGGACGCTCAGCAATGCGCCAATTCGCGGCGGTTTGGCGCCAACTTCTTGCTATCTCCACCGTGTCAGGTGTCAGTGGAGTCGATCCAGTGGCGCCGTGTAGATTCTCTCAAAAATCTCGATCATGCGATTTTCAATCTCAGCAAGAAAGTGATCAATGTCCGGAATCTGCCTGAACGTGCGAAAGCCTTTTTCCAGGAACTCCTGAAGTGCGCCGAACCCGGCCGCATGAGCGGGCGCTCTCATGGCGCGAAGGGTTATCCCAATCATTGGAATTTCGACGAGTGACCTGAGCGTCTTGCCCAGCCCGGTGATTAGATGGACGAGCTGCACACATTTCCCCAAGGAGCTGGCCTTGCGGCAGGCGACGCAATATTCATATTCTGTTATCTGGGCCGGGAGCTCGTTCCCGACCAACAGACATCGGCAGATCGCAATATTAATCTCCAGTACCCGGGCGTTCATCTCCGCCGCGCTGGCAATGGTCACAAGCGCGCCAAGCGGCAGTAACGTAGTAATGGCCGGAGCGGCACGCTCCAGATCGTGGTCGCGATTGCTGATGCCAATGCCGGCGAGGTCGCTCATAGTGAAATCAATCGCCTCCGCATAGCCGGTCTGGGCATACAAGTCGCCGAACAATGGAAGCAGGTAATCAAGCTGCCAATTCGTAAAGCGCTCGTAGCTTTTCCGAAGATGCGCATCATCCATGTATTCGACATGCAGTTCGTTACTTCGCCGGATTTGCCGCCGGAAATGGTTTGCCGCCGCTTTTTTCTCAGATAGGGGCATGCTGGATACTTGGCTTCATTTGCATAGAGTTTGATGCGATCGGCCGTAGCGGTAACGGGCTGATAGCAGACCTCTTGGTGTCAATCTACACCCAGCTTGGCGTGTCCGCTAACGGCCATTCGCACGATTGGAATCGTACCGAAAGATGAGGCGTCCGCTCAGGATCATTTGCTCCCATCCAACACTTTACGACCTCAATGTCCGCTTTGCGTCAAAAAGCAGACGTTATACTGTTTCGGAACACGTTAAGGGGATCTGCAGCATGGCAGGAGTCGAAGGGCGCGTCGCTTTCGTCACAGGCGGCGGACGAGGAATAGGGCGGGCGGCCGCAGAAATATTGGCGGCACGTGGTGCGCGGGTTATGTGCATCGCTCGAGGCCAGCAAGAATTGGCGGCAACAGGGCTGGAGTATTCGGTAGCAGATCTGGGAACCCAGGAGGGCTGTGCGCACGCCGTCGCTGACACCGAGCAACGTCTGGGTCCAATCGAGATTCTTGTTTGCAACCACGGTATCGGTTCAGCCCATGAGCGTGTCGTCTGGGAACAGGAGCCGGATATTTGGAGCGAGACGATGCGAGTCAATCTCGATGGGCCGTTCCATCTCTCGAGGCTGGCATTGCGAGGAATGGTGGAACGCCGTTACGGGCGCGTTGTCTACACGAGCTCTACTGCTGGCCTGGTCGCCGAATACGCTGGAAGCGCATATAACAGCTCCAAACACGGTTTGCTGGGGCTAATGCGCTCGGTCGCCCAGGACGGCGGAGCTTTTGGCATTACATCCAACGCCGTTTTGCCCGGCTGGGTACGGACTGAGATGGCCGAACGTTCGGCCCGCCAAGAGGCAAAGGATCGTCGAATCACGACCGAGCAGGTCTGGCAGGAACGAGCGGAGCTGTATCCGCCGGGCCGCGTTGCCACGACCCGGGAAGTGGCCGAGGTGATTGCATTCCTCGCAGCCGAGGAATCCAGCGGCATCAACGGCGAGGCAATCAGGGTTGCGCTTGGCAGCGTTTGGTAGCCCTTTAAAAGTGAGTGGGATACAACAAAGTGCGCAGCATCTTATTTAGCCTCGCGATTGTGCTCGCGGCCGCGGCCACCGCCGCAGAGCCGGGGTTCTCCGAGATTATTATCGCTGCCGGATTCCACGTGGAGCAACCGGTCCTCGCCGCAAGCTTGAGCGACGACAATGCCCGCCATGTCGTGCTGGCCGGGCGCGATGACGATCACCAGCAGCGACTCGCTGTCTATCGGGTTGACGGTGCCAACGAAGACAGCCCGCAGCCCATCCTTTCGCTGGCCCCCGGTGCCAACCTGATTGCGTACGACGTCGGTCGACTCGGTAATCGGGACGCCTTGTTCTTTATCGAGCCAGGACGAATCCTGCGCTACGACTTTACCCTCAACGGACTCGTCGCGGTTGTCGACATTCGGACGATCTATGGCCAGGACCGTGCTGGTGCGATTGTGCCAATCGATTTCTTTCGCGACATCAACCAGGACGACCGGGACGATCTGGTCGTGCCGGATACCGCAGGCTATCGGGTACGCCTGCAGCGGACGGACGGCAGCCTTGGAGACGAAATTCTGCTGCGGGAAAGCAGTAGCATGACCGTGTCGAGCGGCATCGTCAGCTTCGAGAGCCGGCCGCTCGTCAGCGGCAACATGAACTTCGACGCTTTGACTGACCTCGCTGTCTGGCGAGGTGATTCGTTACGCGTCTATGCGCAACTGCCCGGCGCGCGATTCGAGGGTCGGCCGCAAGTCGTGCCGCTGGGTTTGGATCTGCTTTCCGAAGCCGAGATGCGCACACTGCAAAACAACCGTGGTGCAGTCGATCAGAGGGAACTCACTGAAAAGCGCATCTGGTCGATCGAAGACCTGAATGACGACCAGCTGCCTGACATCCTGACCGAGTCCACATTTAGCGAGGGCGTGTTCGACAAGCGCAATGAATTTGGCCTGCATCTGGGGCGGATGGACGGTGATCGGCTCGTATACCGGGAGACAGAGGATGCGCAACTTGCCTCTGAGGGTCTGCAATTCGGCCTTATCGGTACAGATATCGACGGCGACGGCAAGAAGGATCTGGTCGTGAGGAAAGTACGCCTGACCTTCGGTCGGGTCATCAGGGCGCTGCTGTCCGGTAATGTGTCATTACAGCTGCACTTTTTTAAGATGACGGCCGACGATAACTACTCAGACAGCGCCGACTATGTCGCCAAGACCAATGTCCGCTTCAGCGTCACGAGCGGCCAGGTGGATATTCCGGCGATCGAAGTCGCAGACTTTGACGGCGACGGGCGGAAAGATCTCGTGATGCAAACCGGCCGCAACCGCTTGAGTTTCTATCATGGTGTCGCGACGGAACATCTATTCAGCAAGGACGAAGTCGATATGGACGTCATATTGCCGCGTAACGGCGCTCTGGTTGCCGCTGAAGACATCGACGGCAACGGCAATGCTGATCTGATCATTCGTTATAACGCGGCGGACGGCAATGATTCAGCACATACCGTGCGCCTCTTGCTTGCAATCCAGTAACGCATGTTTTCGCAATCACCGTGGTAAGGCGGGCGCGGAGAGTCCTGTCAGAAACGTCCGCAGCCCTTCAACATAGGTGCGCTCGTCTACGAGGAATGCATCATTGTGAGTGCCGCGAATCGTCAGTAGCGTCCGGGGTTCATTCGCAGCTGCAAAGACTGCTTCGCCGTGGTGGAACGGGATGATTTCATCGTCTCGACTGTGAACCACCAGTACGGGGCAGCGAACGTCCCGCACATGATCGCGTGTCGCATGCCTGAGGCGGCTCAACCAGCGCGCCGGGAGCCATGGATAGAGCTCCTGGGCAATGTCCGGAACTGACGAGAAGGAAGATTCCACGATAAGTGCCAAGGGTCGATGCCGGGCCGCTAGTCGTGACGCAACAGAGGCGCCGAGTGAGCGGCCGAAAATTATGATATCGCTGGCGACTACACCGCGACTCTCGATGAGATACCGCCACGCCGCATCAGCATCGCGATAGATCCCGTTCTCCGTAGTTCGGCCTTCACTCTGACCGTAGCCCCGGTAGTCGATAATCAATACTGATAAGCCCAGCTCCCGGAACTGCCCGATCGAGTCGAGACGATGTGAGATATTTCCGGCATTGCCGTGAAAGAACAACAGTACTTGCGAGGATCGGCCGGCGATGTACCAGCCATGCAGTGTCACTCCGTCGGTAGTTTCGATCGAGACATCCTGATAGTCCATGCCAGCGTCGGCCGGCGTCATGGTCAACGTTCGCCCGGGTACTCCTGAAAGATAGAGCATGCGCCCCTGCATCAAATACACGATGACGACGAGCAGGGCGTAACAGGCGGCGGCGGCGAGAATGAATTTCAGCATGACGCTCTGTTGTTGTGTTACGGGCGGCGATCAAGCCTAACGGGCTTACAGCGGTACGACCTGACTATAAATCGCGTGTCCTGAGGTACGCAAACTCGGTGACGCGCTGATTCCGCGTCGACTTTTCCATATACGCGTAGTACGACTTCTGAATCTTGTCCCACATTGGATCGGTTGCAGCCGTTTCCCGCACAATGTCGTGTGTGATTGACTTCAGCAACCGCAAGACGTCGTCGGGAAATGGCCGAACTTCAACGTCTGGATCATCAACTAATTGCTGTAGCGCAAACGCATTGCCGTGCGTGTACTCCGCCATCATGTCAGTAGTAATCGCCTGACAGGAGATCTCGACGATCGCCTGCAAATCTGCCGGCAGAGATGCCCACGCGGCGGTGTTGATCATGCATTCAAGACCGGCACCCGGCTCCTGCCATCCCGGGTAATAGTAGTACTTCGCGGCCTTATGCAGACCAAACGATACGTCGTTATACGGGCCGACCCACTCAGTCGCATCGATGGCGCCGGTTTGCAATGACGTAAAGATTTCGGACCCGGGCATTGTCACCGGTGTCGCGCCGGCGCGTCGGATGACTTCGCCGCCGAGACCCGGGATACGCATTTTGAGGCCTTTGAGGTCGTCAACGGAATTGATTTCTCGATTAAACCAGCCACCCATCTGCACGCCAGTGTTGCCACACGGAAAGGGAATGATGTTGAACGGTTCGTACAATTCGCGCCATAGCTCGAGACCGCCGCCATAATAAAACCAACCGTTTAGTTCCAGATAATTCAGACCGAAAGGCACGGCCGTAAAAAACTGTGCGGCATCAACTTTGCCCTTGTGGTAGTACGACGCATCGTGCCCCATCTCGACGGTGCCGCGACTCACCGCATCAAATGCCTCGAAAGCCGGCACGAGCTCGCCGCCACCATAAACCTTGATCTTGAGCCGCCCGTTGGATGCCGACTCGATGCGCTCTGCGAGGTTCTCAACCGCCATGCCAAGACCCGGGTACTTCGGCGGCCACGATGTCACGCAAGACCATTCGAACGTCTCAGCTGACTGTCCGGTACCGCTTGCGCAATCGGTCTTCTCGCCTGCACATGAGGCAGCACCGACCGCAGCGGCCAACCCACCGACAAACTGTCTTCTTTTCATTATCTTCCCTGTCCGGCGTACAAGCGCCTAAGTGTATTGGCTGGGAGGCCTGAAGCCAACGCAGCATATTCAGGCGAACAGATCCCACTTTCGATAAATTATTGCGGCGAGCCGTGGATCATTATCCCACTATCATAGTTATTGTCTGTTTGTGGGAATATCATATCTTTTCTCGTCGCAAGTTGGGTAAGGGTGGGGGTTTCTTGCGAAGCGGGCCCTGATCTCGCGACCAGGGCCCGTACCGTCCATGGTTTGGCCGGGGCTGCTGCCCCGACAGGCTATCCGTAGCGCCTCAAATCTTCGCATCTGCGCCTCTTCGCTATGGATATTCGTATCTCGTTGATGCATTAATAAAGGCCTCGTTTGTGTCGATAGTCTGGAAAACAACGAAATAATGATTGCTTTGCTGCAACGCGTCACCGAGGCCGCCGTCTGCGTGGGCAATACCACGGTCGGCGAAATAGGCCGCGGGCTGCTGGTGCTGGTTGCGGTGCACCGCGATGACAAAGAACAAGACATCGCCAGGCTCGCAGAGCGGATCCTTTCCTACCGTGTGTTTCCAGACGGCGAGGACCGCATGAACCGCAGTGTGGTGGACGAGCGCTTTGGATTACTGCTGGTGCCACAATTCACCCTGGCCGCAGACACCAAAAAGGGCACTCGCGCCAGCTTCACGAAGGCGGCAGCTCCGGAGATGGGCGAGGCCTATTTCGAGCGTCTGGTTAGCGCCTGCCGCGAGCGGCTTGAGGTGGTTGAAACCGGGCAATTCGGTGCCAATATGCAGATAAGGCTCACAAATGACGGTCCCGTGACATTCTGGCTCGAAACCTGAACGGGTATCGCTGTGTGACGCCGGCACGGTATTGTCCGGCCTTTGGCGTTATCATGGCCTTGAAGAGAGTTTGCGGGGCGGCGCCCCAGGAGTTTTGAGATGTTATCAGGCATAAGCTGGCCACAATTACTGATCGTGCTGGTCATTGTGCTCGCCATATTTGGCACCAAACGCTTTCGCTCGCTCGGTTCCGATCTCGGCAATGCCGTCAAAGGGTTTCGTTCAGCAATGACCGATGCTGAGGAGGTAAAAGACCAGCTCAGTGATAATAAAGGCGAAGACGCCAACTTTGACAACACGCCGGTCGAAGAGAACCACAAAGACGCATAAGTCGACTGCCAACCATGTCCGGAGTCGGCTCTTCCGAACTTATTATCCTGCTACTGATTGGGCTCATTGTGCTTGGGCCCAGGCGTTTACCGCAGATCGCAAATCAGCTCGGCAGCTGGATTGGTCAGGCCAGGCGCATGACCCGCGCCATGAGGCGGCAACTCGAAGCAGAGCTGAACTTCGATGACGACAACAAGATCACGCGGCCCGGGATTGCGCCGCCGCCAACCGTCTCTGCAACACCCGACCCGGCCGATCCGGACTACGACCTGGATGAACCCGAGGCACACATCCCGAACGATGACGACGCATTTTCGCCGTTGCACGATGAAGTAAGCGACGACGTATCGGCCGAGGAAAGCGGCGGCGACGAGAAGCGCGCGTGAGCGCCGACGACGACAAACAGGAACAAGACCTCGCCGAAGGGACGTTGCTTTCGCACCTGATCGAGCTGCGTAGCCGGCTTATCAAAATTGCCGCCGCAGTCATCATTCTGTTCGCGGCGTTGATACCATTTGCACAGCGAATATTCGAGGTTGTTTCCAAACCGCTGGTCGAAGTTCTTCCCGGCCAACAAATGATCGCGACAGCTGTCGCATCACCGCTGTTGACGCCGTTCAAACTGACTTTTTTCGTCGCGCTGTTTATTGCGATGCCTGTCATTCTTTATCAGGTTTGGGCGTTCGTTGCCCCAGGCTTGTATAAGAAAGAAAAGCACTTCGCGTTTCCGCTGCTCGCCTCGAGCATCTTGCTTTTCTATGCTGGCGTCGCGTTCGCGTACTTCGTCGTTTTTCCGCTTGTGTTCGGCTTTTTCACGGCGATAACGCCGCCCGGCGTCGAGATGATGACTGATATCTCGGCGTACCTCGATTTCATCACGACGATCGTGCTCGCGTTCGGTATCGCGTTCGAAGTACCGATTGCAACTGTGCTAATCGTATGGACGGGGCTGACGACGACGGAAAAGCTCGGCAAAGCACGCCCCTACGTTTTTTTGATGGCGTTTGTCGTTGGCATGCTGCTGACGCCGCCAGACATAATCAGCCAGACGCTGCTTGCCGTCCCGGTGTACCTGCTCTACGAAGCCGGCCTTATCATGTCGCGTGTATTTGGCAAGAAACAAGAAGACGCAGAGGTTGTCGCTACAGATAGCCAGTAAAAGCCGCGTCAAGTAGCAAGTTACGTGCGAAATAGTGTTTAATGCGTAGCCCGACCCGCATTCAAGCTGCGGCACCAGGCTATAGCCGGGGGAAATAATAATGACTGAATCGGTTGCCGCGCCTGCGGAAGACTGGTCAAGCGAAGACGAACTTTTCGGCCACCCAAAAGGCCTGTACGTCTGTTTCACGACCGAACTATGGGAGCGCTTTTCATTCTACGGAATGAAATACCTGCTGCTGCTGTATTTGACGAAATACCATTTATTCAGTGACGAGATGGGTCTCGACGTTCTCGGCTCGTATGCTGGTCTGGTCTATGCGCTACCGGTCATTGGCGGCCTGATCGCTGACCGCTACCTTGGCATGCGGAAATCGGTGCTGTTCGGCGGCATTAGTCTGTCGCTCGGACATATATTGATGGCCGTTGAAGGCTTCAAGGCGATCAACTACCCGGCCGGCACGGTGCTGACTGAAAGTTTGACGCTCGCGAGCGGCGAAGTGCTGGCGGCAGGCACGATGCTATCGGAGGCGCTGACCTTTCGGGACACCGCGGCGCTCAACGTTTTCTACTTCGCACTTGCGCTGATCGTCATGGGCGTCGGCTATCTGAAACCGAACATCTCGACGATCGTCGGCAAGCTCTATTCGAAAGATGACCCACGGCGCGATTCGGGCTTCACGATTTTCTACATGGGCATTAATATCGGCTCGTTCGTGGCCACACTATTGTGTGGCTGGCTTGGTGAAACATTTGGTTGGAAGTACGGCTTCGGCGCGGCCGGAATCGGCATGATCATTGGCCTTATCTCGTTTTCCTACGGCCAGAAATACCTGCGGGGACATGCCGAACCGTCTGATCCCGAGGCGCTCAAGCAAAAGGTATTCGGGCCAGTCAGTCGCGAGTGGTCTATTTATCTTCTTAGCCTGCCGGTACTCGGATTGCTGTGGCTGCTTGTGCAACATGAGCCTGTTGTTCTGATGACACAGAATATTTTCCTGATCACGGCGATCGTCAGTATCGTTCTTTATTCGATGGTCTATCGCAAGACAGAAGGCAGCAATACGCTTGCCTACACGTTTGCGGCGGTTGCCGTGGTAATCGGGATCTACGCCGTACTTGCAAATCTCGACCATCTGCCTGCATTTCTCCCGGGTGGTGCGCTGATAGCGGAGTACAGCGTCTACGCGGCGATAGTTCTCATTGTCGGTTTCATCATCTATGGCTTCTTGACGCATAACTCACCCGAGTTTGGCCGCACAGTCGTGCTGATGTTCCTGATCCTGACAACCGTCGTCTTCTGGGCGCTATTCGAACAGTCGGCCGGATCGATGACCTTGTTTGCTGATCGGGTCGTTGATCGCGAAGCTTTCGGTGTCACATTTACAGCTGCACAATTTGGCTCACTCAATGCCGGCTTCATAATGTTGCTCGCATTACCGTTCGCGGCCCTGTGGGTGTGGCTTGCCAAGCGCAACCTCGAACCAACGACGCCGATCAAATTCGGCCTCGGCATCATCCAGGCCGGCCTTGGCTTTGGTGCGTTAGTGTTCGGTGCGCAGTTCCCGGATGCGGCCGGCAAGATCTCAATGATCTGGCTCATCCTTGCTTACCTGCTGCATACAACGGGCGAATTGTGTTTGTCGCCGGTCGGCTTGTCCGCTGTAACCAAGCTGTCGATCGGGCGTGTCGTTGGCGTCAGCATGGGCACCTGGTTTCTCGCAACCGCGCTTTCCGAAACCGTCGCGACACGCCTTGGCAAGATGGCCGCCGTCGCCACGAGTGGTGGTGAGGTGACGGATTCGGCAGGTGCGTTGGCGACTTATACACAGCTCTTCGAATTCCTCATGTATGTGGGTGTCGGCGTAGGCGTGTTCGTACTGCTTGTGTCACCACTCTTGAGGCGAGGCATGCACGGCGTGCACTAACCTTTACAAAAGAACAGGTACCAACGATGAAAGACTTTGCAAAACTGTTTGCGACCTTCGTGCTCGCGATCGCCCTTACTGCGTGTTCGCAGCAGTCCACGGAAGAAGCGGCCGACGCCGTGCCGGCAGAAACCGCCGGAGAGTTCATTGCCCGCGTAAACACCGAATACAAAGACTGGTGGAGGGAACTGAACGCCGCAGGCTGGTTGCGCGCTACCTACATCAACGAAGACTCCGCCGTCGTCGATGCGCTGGCAAACGAACGTTACGCCGCGTGGCATAGCGGCATGGTCAAGAAAGCCCTCAAGTACGACGGTCAGGAGATGGCGCCCGAAACACGCCGCGCCCTCGATATTTTCAAGATGAGCGCGCTCCTGGTTGCGCCCGATGACGATGCGAAGCGCAAGGAGCAGGCGCAGATACTGACGGACCTCGGCGGCATGTACGGCGCCGGCACTTATTGCCGTAGCGACGACGACTGTCTGAGCCTCCCTGAACTGGAAGACATCATTGCGCAGAGCCGTGATTACGACAAACTTCTCGAGGCCTGGCAGGGCTGGCGGACGATCTCACCGCCGATGCGTGACAAGTACACGAGGTTCGCCGAGCTTGCCAACGAAGGGGCGAGAGAATTCGGCTATGCGGACATGGGCGACATGTGGCGCTCCTATTACGATATGAGCTCGGCTGAATTCACGACTGAAACGGCGCGCCTTTGGCAGCAGGTAGAGCCGCTTTACGAGGAGCTTCATTGCCATGTTCGCGCCAAACTCGGTGAGGTCTATGGCGAGGACAAGGTGCCGTTAGATGGACCGATTCCGGCGCACCTGCTCGGCAATATGTGGGCACAGCAATGGAGTTTTATCTACGACTTGCTCGAGCCGTATCCGGGCGTCTCGGATCTCGATGTGGACAGCACGCTCAAGACCAAGGATTACTCTCCACAGGAGATGGTTCGCTCGGCCGAGACTTTCTACGCATCCCTCGGCATGCGGCACCTCCCCGATACGTTCTGGGAGCGTTCGATGTTTTCCAAGCCGGCCGATCGTGATGTTGTCTGCCACGCCAGTGCTTGGAACCTGGACGGCGACGAAGACTTGCGCATCAAGATGTGCATTAAACAGACGTTCGATGAGCTGCGCACGATCTACCACGAGCTCGGCCACAACTATTACCAGTGGGCGTACAACCAGCAACCAATGCTGTTCCGGGACGGTGCACACGGTGGCTTCCACGAAGCCATCGGCGACACCGTCGTATTATCGATGACGCCAGAGTATCTGGTTGAGGTTGGGCTCGTCGCTAAAACCGAACAATCAAAAGAAGCGATCATAAACCGGCAAATGCAACAGGCATTGGACCGCATCGCGTTCCTGCCCTTTGGCAAGCTCATCGACGAATGGCGCTGGGGCGTCTTCTCCGGCGAGATTGCGCCGGCGGATTACAACAAGGCCTGGTGGGAATTGCGGCTTCGCTACCAGGGCATCGCGCCTCCGGTTCAGCGCACCGAAGCAAATTTTGATCCAGGGGCAAAGTATCACGTGCCCGGTAACGTCTCTTATACACGGTATTTCCTAGCACATGTCTTGATGTTCCAGTTCCACCGCACTTTGTGTGAGCTCGCCGAACACGAGGGTGACTTGCACGCATGCTCTGTTTTTGGAAGCAAGGAGGCGGGCGAACGTTTCCATGCAATGCTCGAGACCGGCGCCAGTGTGCCGTGGCAGGACACCCTCGAAAAGCTGACCGGTACACGCGAAATGGACGCGTCTGCGATCATCGATTACTTCGCGCCGCTAATGGCTTACCTCAAAGAACAAAACGAAGGCCGCAGCTGCGGCTGGTAGATTAAGAGAAAACGGGGAATCGCATGTCACAAGAAGAACAAGAACACACGGCAAATCACAGCGGTGGCTTTCTCGGCGCGGTAGAGCGCATTGGCAACAAGTTGCCCGACCCGGCGGTGCTGTTCATAGCCCTGCTGTTTGTCGTCTGGGTGCTGTCGTGGTGGCTGTCGTACTTCACGTACAGCTACATCGATCCGCGCTCCCAGGAACCGATCGTCATCATCAACCAGCTCACCGGCACGGCCTTTGCGACGTTCATGACCAAGTTCGTCACAAATTTCGTTCAGTTCGGCCCGGTCGGCACGGTGCTTGTCGCGATGCTCGGCATCGGCGTTGCAGAACATTCCGGGTTCATCACCACAGGCATCCGCGCTCTACTAAACGTCACGGCGAAGTGGCTGCTGACGCCGATGGTCATCGTCGTCGGCATCATGAGCCATTCCGCCGTCGACGCCGGCTATGTGCTTGTGATTCCGATTGGTGGCGTGATCTTTTACGCCGCCGGTAGACACCCGCTCGCTGGTATCGCAGCAGCGTTTGCGGGCGTATCCGGCGGTTTCTCGGCGAATTTCCTGCCGGCCGCGCTCGATCCGCTGCTGCAGGGTCTTACGCAGGGTGGTGCACAGCTGCTCGACCCGGCCATCGAGGTTAACACCCTCAACAACTACTTCTTCACGGCGATGTCGTCGTTCCTGATCGTCGGCCTCGGCTGGTGGATTACCGACAAGATCGTCGAGCCGCGCGTCAGCGACACGCCGATCGACGGTGACGCCGAGGACCTGCCCGAGCTTCACGACCTGAGGCCCGAGGAGCGCAAGGGCCTGCGGTGGGCATTGCTCGTCATGCTACTCGGCATCGTGATTCTTGCTGTTACGCTGGTGCCCGAGTCGTCGCCGTGGCGCGACGCGGAAGGCAAGCTTGTGACCTTCCAGGCACCGATCATGCAATCGATCGTCGCACTTATCTTCTTCCTGTTCCTGATCCCGGGCATGGTGTTCGGCTATGTCGCGGGCACGCTTAAGGGCATGAAAGACGTCATCCAGGGTATGACACACTCGATGCACCAGATGGCGTACTACCTCGTCATCATGTTTTTCATCGCGCAGTTTGTGTATGCGTTCGGCGCGTCGAACCTCGGCACACTGCTCGCGCTAGCGGGCGCCGAAGCACTCAAGAGCCTGGAGGAATATCCCTCGATCCTGATCGTCGGCATCGTGCTGCTGACCGGCTTTGTCAATCTGTTTGTCGGCTCGGCTAGTGGCAAGTGGGGCCTGCTCGCACCTATTTTTGTGCCAATGCTCATGACGCTCGGCGTCTCGCCGGACCTGACGCAGGCGGCGTATCGTGTTGGTGACTCGAGCACGAATATCATTACGCCGCTGATGCCGTATTTCCCGCTGGTCGTCGTTTACTGCCAGCGCTACGTGAAAGGCACCGGTATTGGCACATTGGCCGCGATGATGTTGCCGTATTCGCTGTGGTTCCTGGTTACCTGGACGATCTTCCTGTTGATATACTACGCAATCGGTATGCCGCTCGGATTTGGAGCCAGCTATACCTATCCGGCAAGTTAGCCCGTAGCCATGCAAGACTTCGAGAAACTCGGCGCCTTTTATCTCGGCAAGCGTTATGACACCGACAACGACGCGCTCACCGAAGAGCTGGTGTTGTATGACGCAAAGGATCTGACGACCCATGCCGTGATTATCGGCATGACCGGCTCCGGCAAGACCGGTCTTGGCATCGGCATTCTCGAAGAGGCCGCTCTCGACCATATCCCGGTCATTGCGATTGACCCGAAAGGGGACATGGGCAACCTGCTGCTCACATTCCCGCAGCTGCGGGCTGAGGACTTTCGCCCGTGGGTCAACGCCCGCGCCGCGACCGACAAAGGACAAACGCCTGACCAGTATGCGAGCGCCCAGGCAGCACTATGGAAGAAGGGGCTGGGCCAGTGGGGCCAGACCGGCAAGCGCATCGAGCAGCTGCGCAAGAATGTCGACCTCGCAATCTATACGCCCGGCAGCAACGCCGGCTTACCGGTATCGGTGCTGCAGTCCTTTGCTGCGCCGGCCGCGACACTGATTGACGACGTCGACCTGTATCGCGAGCGCGTGCAGGCCACAGCGACCGGCATTCTGACCTTGCTGGATATTGACGCGGATCCTGTCGCAAGCCGGGAGCATATCCTGATTTCACGCCTGCTCGATCATGCCTGGCGTGATGGTCGTGACCTCGATGTCGAGAGCTTGATTGCCGAGATTCAGGACCCGCCGATTACCAAGGTCGGCGTTATGACCCTCGACTCGTTTTTTCCTGCGAAAGATCGCTTCGCACTGGCGATGCGTCTCAACAACCTGCTTGCAGCACCCGGATTCGAGTCATGGATGGAGGGCGAAGCACTCAATTCGAAAAACCTTTTGTATAACGCCGCAGGCAAACCGAGGATCTCTGTCATGTCCATTGCGCACCTGGACGATGCGCAACGCATGTTTTTCGTGTCGATGTTGCTGAATGACCTGATCGGATGGATGCGTGCGCAACAAGGCACGTCGAGCCTGCGCGCAATTCTCTACATGGACGAGATTTTCGGCTACATGCCGCCTGTTGCCAATCCGCCTTCCAAGAAGTTGTTCCTGACCCTGCTGAAACAGGCGCGCGCTTACGGCCTGGGCCTTGTGCTTGCAACCCAGAACCCTGTTGACCTCGACTACAAGGGCCTGTCGAACACAGGCACCTGGTTTATTGGTCGATTACAGACCGAACGTGACAAAGCCAGGGTCATGGAGGGCCTCGAAGGGGCAAGCGATGGTGACTTCGACAAGCAAAAGATGGAGCGGACGCTTGCGGGCCTCGGCAAACGGCGCTTTTTGTTGCACAACGTCCATGAAGACGAAGCGGTCGTGTTCAATACGCGCTGGGTCTTGTCGTACCTGGCCGGACCACTGACCCGCGACAGCATCAAGGCGTTGATGTCGAAAGTTAAAGCAAAGGTTGGCGCTGCTCTGCAACAGGTGAGTAAACCAAAAACACTCAGCACTGACAGCGCGCCGTCTCTGCCGCCCGCTATCGAACAATTCTTCGTGCCCGGCGACGGCGATAACATCGTCTACCACCCAAGGCTTGTAGCGGCTGCGGACATTCTTTACAACAGCGCGCGATACCACATCGAGGATGAGCGCAGCTGCATTTACACGGTCGAGTTCGAAGAAGGGCCGGTAAGCGTCGACTGGGACAATAGCGAACCGATCGAGATAAGCGTAGACGATCTCCAAGAGGATGGTCTCGAAAACGCGTCCTATGCGGACTGCCCACAATCTGCGGCGGTAGCCAAAAGTTATACGGGCTGGAGCAGAGACTTCAAACGCTGGATTCGACAGAACGAATCGATCTCCCTGTACCGCAGCAAGCGATTCAAGCTCTCATCAGAAGCCGGAGAGACCGAAGGTGATTTTCGTGCCAGGTTGCAGACTGTTGCGAATGAAAAGCGCGATCAGGCGGTAGCAAAGCTCCGCAAGCGTTATGCAACCAAGGCAACAACGCTGGAAAATCGTTTGTTGCGTGCACAGCAGGCGATAGATCGCGAAACGCAGCAAGCCTCGAAGAAGAAACTCGATACCGCCATCTCTTTCGGTACTGCCATTCTGGGCGCAGTATTAGGGCGCAAAAAACTGTCGAGCACCTCGGCGACGAGAATCGGCAGCGCAATTAAGACCGCAGGCGGCGCACGCAAGGAAACTGCAGACATCAAGCGCGCTGAGGAGACCGCACGCAAAGTTAAAGCTGATCTCGAGGCGCTGAATCGCGATCTCGAAAAAGAGGTTGCGGCACTCGACACCGCCTTCGATGCACAGACTGAAGAACTTGATGAAATCGTGGTGCGGGCCAAGAGCACTGATATTCACGTGCCATTGGTGGGTCTGGCCTGGATGCCGTATCAGGCCGATGAGAAAGGGCGGTTACGCCCGGCCTGGAGCTAGTCCCCGACGCAGGCTCCCGCGTAAGCCTTGACCACTTCGGCGTTGTCGAGCTGACATTCATTATCGTACGTAATGCCGTCCAGACCACAAACTGGCGCATAGACTCGCGGGCAGTTTCGACCCTGTCCCTCGCACATGCCTGCATAGTCGATGCGCACACCACGGCGCTCCGCCTGACAGGCATTGCTGTACGTCAGGCCATCTGCCGCACAAACCGGCACAAACACGGTGGGGCAAGGACGCACATCGCAGATGCCTTCCGTAAACGCCACCACGCCGTTTTTCTCCGCATGGCAGGCGTTCTCGTAGGTCGTAAGGTCGTCGCCGCAGACCGGCGCAAAAACCTTGGGGCAGTTATCAACGTCGCAGGCTCCCTTGCGTTGTACCGGAACACGCTCCACGTCGGCTTCGCAGCGATTCAAATAAGTGCGACCATTCATTCCGCATACCGGCTCTTCCACCCTCGGGCAACCGTTGGCGGTACATGCGCCGAGCCCCGCGACCTGCACGCCCGTCAAGCCGGCAAAGCACTCATTGATATAAGTGTTGCCGTCAATGCCGCAAACCGGATCGAACGTTTCACTGCAACCTGACTCACCGCTCTGACACATGCCCCTGCTTGCAACCTCTACCCCGGCAAGGCCCGCAACACACGCATTACTGTAGGTCTGGCCATCGCCACCGCACACAGGGTCATATTCTTGTGTGCAAGCGCTCTCGGCAATCTCTTCAAGATCTGCCGCATCGTCACTCTGTGCCAGCAACAGATAAGCATCCAATTCACTCGCGCCAGCTGAAGCTGCATGCGCGAGAATCGTTATCAAGAAGCCAGCCTGAATTGCAGTGAGTATTGTTCGCATTGTAATTGCTATCGTAATTCGTGGGGTGATTAGAGCACTTTCATCAGATCCGGTTCAATTGCATTGCAATCAGCTCGCTAATTGTTACCAACTCGAATCCTTCCTGGCGTAGCTTCGGGAGTTCGCGTTCGAGCACCTCCAGAGTTTCCGGAAATGGATGGCCAATAGCAACGGCCGTGCCACGCTTGCGAGCCATTTTTTTCAGGCGCTTGAACTCGCGCGCAACCGCGTCGACAGTTTGTTCATGATCGAGAAACACATCTCGTTTGGTCGCTATCACACCCACCTCGGCTGCGACTTGCAGCGCGACACTCTCGTGCGTTGTGTAGCTGTCTATGAAGAACAAGTCTTCGCGTGAGCCTATTTCTGCCATAAGCCATCCCATGTGTCCCGGATGGCGGGTCAGAAGACTACCCCGATGGCTGCTGACGCCAACCGCGAATGGCACCGTCGCGATCGCATTGGCAAAGGTCGTACGAAACGTCGCCCGGCTCATGTCGAGCATCATCGCACCCGGCTCCATCCCGCCTTTGTGGTCAACGGCTTCCAGTGGCAGGTGCAGCAGCACCTCCTTGCCATGCTCGTGCGCGATCCGGGCAAGTCGCTGCCCGCTTGGCGTTCCCGGAAGAACGGCGAATGCGAGTGGGCCAGGCAGCTCTATGGCACGACGACCCGCCTCGAGTTGGTAGCCAAGATCATCAATGATGATTGCGATACGCGGCGGGGGTTCGGCAGCGCCTTGCGCTACCAGCAGCGTTGCCGCTGCTGCAAGCAAGAACCGGCAGATGGTCATAGCGCCTTGCTATGCATTACCTGTTGACGTTGCAGGCGCTCGACCGCCTCTACCAGCTGCACATCCTGCTCGCGGTCCACGACGCCCGACAGACTGAGATCCGGAAAGCCGGGAGTGTCTTCGACATACACGTCGGGATTGATGCCGGTTTCATGAATAGAGTCTCCGGACGGCGTGTAATAACGTGACGTTGTGAGCTTTATTGCACGACCCTTTGACAGTGGCATTACGGTTTGTACGAGCCCCTTGCCAAACGTCGCCGTGCCAACGACAACGGCGCGGCCGTGATCCTGTAATGCGCCGGCAACGATCTCCGACGCCGACGCGGAACCGCTGTTAACCAGCACTATCATCTCGGCTCCATCGAGTACATCACCGCGGTGCGCAGAACGCCGGAATCGTGCGTCCGCCGTACGCCCTTCAGCGGAGACGATGACACCTGAATCGAGAAACAGGTCGGATACATCGACAGCTGCGTCGAGCACTCCGCCCGGATTGTTACGCAGATCGAGGACCAGGCCGTCGAGCATACCTTCATTGTCGTCTTGCATCGCGTCGATCGCCCGACTCAGCTCGCGCGCTGTCGTCTCGCTGAATTGGTTGACGCGGACGTACCCGTATGAGGGGCCAAGTATCTCGTGGTACACGCTGGCCACGCGAATAACCTCGCGCCGCATCTCGTGCAGAATCGCCTCACCGTCACGTAATACTGTGATGCTGATTCGTGATCCGGCCCGTCCGCGCATGCGGCCGATGGTTTCCTGTAGATTGCTCGGCTCGACGGCCGCGCCATCAACCGCAATGATCTCGTCGCCGCTGCGCATTCCTGATCGCGCCGCAGGCGAGCCCGCCATCGGCGTGATGACCTGAATGCGTCCACCTTTCTCATTTACTTCGATTCCGACACCCGTGTAGCTGCCGGTCGTACTTATTCGGATATCGCGGTATTCATCCGCGTCAAGATATTGGGAGTGTGCGTCGAGGTCGCTGACCATGCCGCGGATAGCATTCTCGAGTAACTCGCTGTCGTCGATCGGCTCGACATAATCACGCTTGACGCGCTGCATGACTTCCGCAAACAGTCGCGCCTGCTCCCACGCCAACTCCTCACTATCAAGCGGCTGCCGATTGGCCATCAAGCCACCGCTGAATGACAGGCTCAAGCCCATCACGGTACCAACGACCACAACCAGAATCACTCTGGTTTTCAATAACATGCATGTCTCCTGGCGCCCCCGATCACGGCTCAAGGCCGTGCAGGGCTTCCGACCATAGCATAGCGTCCGGATAGCGCCTATATGCTCCTGTCACGTTTTCACTGCCCTGGGCGGCGTGTGACCCACTGCCGTGGGTTCACAGGTTGTGCGCCGCGACGCAACTCGAAATAGAGGCTCGATTGTGTTTGGCCACCGCTGTCTCCCACGGTCGCGATGACGTCGCCCGGCGCAACCCAGTCGCCATTGTTCTTGAGGATCGTTTCGTTATAGCCATACAACGTCATATAACTCTCGCCATGACTGACGATTACCAACAGGCCCAGGCCTGCCAGCCAATCGGCAAACACAACGCGACCGTGATACACGGCGCGGACTTCCCGTCCTCTCGGCGCCGCGAGCACGACAGCATTCCATTTCAATTGTCCGCCAGCACGTGGTTGCCCAAAATCATGCACCAGCGTTCCCACGACAGGCCATGTCAGCCGCCCTTTGTATTCGCTGAACGGCTCTTCCGCGCTAATTGGATAGTCAGACAATATACTTGTGAGTTCGGCGATGAGTCGCGACAGGTCTTTTTCCTGGGCCGCCAGCCGCTCAACCTCGCGGCCTTCGTCGGCGATCTTACCTTGCAGCGTTGCCAGCAATTGTTGCCGCTTCTCTTGTGCAAAATTGAGTTCAGTCAGCTCGGCGTAGCGTGCCTTGGCAAGGTCGGCGATTCGCGCCTCTTCAGCCGCAACCTGGCTGCGCAGGGTGACGAGCTCATGAATCGCCGACGTGACAGCCTCGATATTGTCAGCGCGATAGTCGTTGAAGTACCCGTAGTACGCCATGAGCCGCCCGAGCGTCGCTGGGTCGCGCTGATTCAGCAACAACTTGATTCTCTCCTGGCTGCCACTCATGTACGCCGCGCGGACCTGGTCTGCGAGCTCTCTTGACTCCTCGTCCAGCTGCGCTTCGCGGGTGGCAAGTTGCTCGTCGAGTTCCGCGCGGCGCTTTGTGCTGTATGCGCGCTCCCTCTCCAGCTCCTTGAGGCGGATCCGCTTCTCGGATATCGCGACTTCGGCATCTTGTAGCTCCGCTGTCACCTGATCCCGGGCCTGTGCACGGTCATCCATGCTGCGCTTTAGCTCGCTGATGCGATCGCGAACCTCCTCGAGCTCCTGTTCTTTGATTTTCGCGAGTTCGCCCTCAGAATTCTGCGCTTCCGCAGACATCGCCAGCGAAAGGGCGAAGAATAAGATGAGCTTGAGCGGTTTCATGATTCAGCAGTTTGGTATAATGCTCGCTTTGCCACAAGCCGGGCCTCTCTTCTCCAGCCTTTAAGCACATGGATAAATTCCTCGAATTCACGAGCGAGCATACTTTGTTGGTGCTCGCACTAATGATCAGTTTTTTTGTGCTGGTCTTTACCGAGCTGCGCCGCAAGGCGAGCGGGCTGGTGGCCGTCGACCCAACGGCTGCCGTTACATTGATCAACAATGACGCAACGGTCATCGACCTGCGCAGCCCCGAGTCGTACGCGCTCGGCCACATTGTCCACGCCAAGAACATTCCATTTGACGAACTCGATGCAGGGAAGGATAAGGTAGCCAAGCTCAAGAACAAGCCTATTGTGACAGTATGCGACAGCGGTATAACGTCAAACAAAGCTGTCGCAGCTTTGCGCAAATCAGGCTTCGAAAGTGTTTATGGTTTAAAGGGCGGCATGGCTGCCTGGAGCCAGGCCGGACTCCCGGTCGTGACAGGTAAAAAGACCAAGAGTAAAGGCAAGAAGTAAATTGTCCGAACACCGCTTGCCGGGTTTCGGCTCGACACGCACGCACTTTGATAGCGAATATTATTAGGAAATCAGCATGACAGACGAAAACAAAGTCGAAAACAAAGTCGAAAACAAAGACGAAGACCAAGCAAAAAAGCATATCGGCATTAACAAGATCTACCTTAAGGACTTCTCATTCGAGTCACCGCAAGCACCGGCTATTTTCAGGTCCGGCGAGTGGAAGCCGCAAACAAACCTCAATCTGCGCAGCAGCCATAATGACGTCGAGGGCGATCTTCACGAAGTGGTCTTGACCATTACGGTCGATGCCAAGGACGGCGATACGACATTGTTCCTTGTTGAAATCCAGCAATCCGGATTATTTGAGATTGCCGGTTACGGCAAGGAAGAGCTCAGCGCAATCGTTGGCAGTTTCTGCCCCAATGTTCTGTTCCCGTATGCGCGCGAATCGATTGCCGCCGTCATTCAAAAGGGTGGCTTTCCCGAGTTCGTGTTGCAACCCATCAACTTCGATGCGCTGTACCACCAGTCCCGCCAGCAAGCGGCTCAAGTCGAAGCCGAGGGCACGGAGAAGCACTAATAAGCACAGCGTCCGCACAGAAAATTGCCGTTGTCGGCGCCGGCTCCTGGGGGACGGCGCTGGCAGTGCAGCTTGCCCGCTGTGGGTGCGACGTGCGATTGGGGGGCGTGCTCGAGCTCGACCTGCTGGAAGTCATGGCGGTCGACCACGAAAACGCTCGCTATCTTCCCGGCGTCAGCTTCCCGCCGAACCTCATTGCATACCCCGACATCAAGGAGTGTCTCGACGGTGCGCGCGATATCCTCGTCGCGGTACCGAGCCACGGCTTGCGTGAAACACTAGACACGATTCACCCCTTGCTCGGGCCGCAGTCCCGGGTTTGCTGGGCGACCAAAGGATTTGAGCTGCACTCCGGCAAGCTACCGCACCAGGTGGCGGCCGAAGTGTTGGGCTCCGACCGGCCAATGGCCGTGCTATCCGGACCGACGTTCGCCAAGGAAGTCGGCGCTGGCCTGCCAACGGCGATGACCATTGCTGCCAACGACAATGAATTCGCGGCAGCGCTTGCCAAAGCACTGTCCAGCGACAAGTTCCGCGCCTACACGTCGGATGACATTGTCGGCGTAGAGGTTGGCGGTGCCGTCAAGAATGTACTGGCCATCGCCGCCGGCATGTCGGACGGCCTCGGCTTCGGCGCTAACACGCGAATTGCGCTGATTACCCGTGGGCTTGTGGAATTGAAGCGACTCGGCGTCGCGCTGGGCGCAAACCAGGAAACCTTCCTGGGGCTCGCCTGCATGGGCGACCTCGTATTGACCTGCACCGACAATCTGTCCCGGAACCGGCGTATGGGCCTCGCGCTCGCGAGCGGCATGTCGATTGAGGAAGCGAAACAGGAAATCCAGCAAGTCGTCGAAGGTGTCCTGGCTGCCGAAGCGGTCAAGGAAGTTGCCGACGAACTCGGCATCGAGATGCCCATTTGCAACCAGGTTTACCGAATACTCTACGACGGTACATCTCCGCGCGAAGCCGTCGGCGCGCTGATGAGCCGCGAACTCAAATCAGAGCATTAGA
This sequence comes from Gammaproteobacteria bacterium, assembly GCA_029862045.1. Classification (GTDB taxonomy): domain Bacteria; phylum Pseudomonadota; class Gammaproteobacteria; order Steroidobacterales; family Woeseiaceae; genus UBA1847. The sequence goes on along the minus strand of JAOTYE010000006.1, from coordinate 74,559 downwards.
ATCAGGCAGCCCGGATGAATGGAATTGCTCGGGTTCTATAGCTCCGACTGGCGAATTCGGCCACATGTTCTATCCTTAAGCAGACAAGGTAGACAAACAAGAGACCAGGGGAATCATCATGGATCGACGCAGGTTTTGCCGTACCGCGGTAGCAGCAAGTGTTGCCGCCGCAATTCCGCTGTTGCCCGGCTGTGATCGCAAGGCACCGGATGCGACACGGGCCGACACGAGTATTCGCGGCATCTCCCTCGATGGCGCCGAAATCGAACTCGAAAAGGCCGCCATCAAGGAGCTTGGTGAGAGCATGACCGGGCCCGTATTGCTGTCCAATCATCCCGAGTACGACAGTGCGCGCAAGATCTGGAACGGCATGCATGACCGGCGTCCGGCACTCATCGCTCGCTGCATGAACAGCGAAGACGTGAGCAATGCCATAACGTTTGCGCGTGAACGCGAAATGCTGACCGCGGTTCGCGGTGGTGGCCATAGCTGGCCCGGCAAATCAGTTGCTGACGACGGCATCATGATCGACTTGTCCCTGATGAACACCGTCGCAGCCGACCCTGAGACAAGCCGCGCGCACGCGCGTGGTGGCGCGCTGTTAAATGCGCTGGATGCGGCCGCACTCGAGCATGGTCTCGTAACGACGGCCGGTGTCGTATCGCACACGGGTGTCGGCGGCTTCACACTGGGGGGCGGTATGGGACGCCTCAACCGCAAGTATGGCCTGGCAGTCGACAATCTCCGCTCGGCTGAAATCGTCACCGCTGATGGGCAGATTCGCAGGGTCAGCGATGAGCAGGATGCCGATCTGTTCTGGGCAATTCGCGGCGGCGGCGGCAACTTTGGCGTCGTTACTGAATTCGAGTTCCAGCTACATCCATTCGAGCGCAATGTTTTGTCCGGCAGCATTATCTGGCCAGTCACTCAAGCCAGAGATGTGCTCGAGTTTTATGGCGAGTGGTACCAGGGCCTGTCTGACGAACTTTACGTTGGCCCCGCGATGGCCACGGGTTCGGATGGTGCGGGTGTCATTTTGATGGAGGTTGTCTACAACGGTGATCCCGCGGTAGGCGAGAAGGACCTCGAGCCGCTCAGAAAGATCGGCACGCCAATCGATGACAGCGTCAAGATGCAGGACTATATGGTCATGCAGACACAGGAAGACGCAGCGTTCGGCCATGGTGTCCGTTCCTACATCAAGAATGGCATGGTCAGCGAAATCACGCAGGGACTGGTCGATATGATGATCGAGTCCTACACCAACGATTCGCGCCTCGCCATGTTCACACACACCTTGGGCGGCGCGGCAAAGCGCGTCGGTGAGACGGACACCGCCTTCCCGCATCGCAATGCTGAAACGATGATCGGTGTCGGCGGCGGCTGGATGGATCCGGCTGATGACGAGTCCGCCATCGCGCTATCGCGGGAATGGTATTACAAGCTTGAGCCGTTCATGGGCGGTTACTACGACAATATTGATTTCGACGGCAACAAAGCGGCCGGAAACTATGGTCCGGCGTACGATCGCTTGCGCACAATCAAGGGTCAGTATGACCCGGGCAATTTGTTCCGGCTCAACAGCAACATCGAGCCCATTTGAACGAAGCACGCAGACCAAATAGTCCGCACCAACGTTGGCGCTGGTTGTTATAGGCGGTGGCACCTGCCTAGCTGCCGTCTTTGAATTCCAGCTGCCGCCAGGCCTCGTAGACGATCACGGCCGCAGCATTGGACAGATTCAGGCTGCGGCTGCCCTCGCGCATCGGCAACCTGAGCACGCGCCCGGCCGGCAGACCGTCAAGAATGTTCCGCGGCAAGCCGCGAGTTTCGGGCCCCAGCAGAAACGCATCGCCGGCCTTATAGGCCGGCGCATCATGTCGGCGGATGCCGTGTGTACTCAACGCGAAAACACGCGGCCGACCGAGCGCCATGAGGCACTCGTCGAGCGACTTGTGTGTCGTCACCCTGGCGAACTCCCGATAATCGAGGCCCGCTCGCCGAAGCTTCTTTTCCTCCAGGTCGAAACCGAGCGGCTCGATCAGGTGCAGCGCTACGCCGGTGTTTGCGCACAAGCGGATCACGTTGCCCGTATTGGGAGGGATTTCCGGTTCGTAGAGAATCAGGCTGAACATTGACGTAGAATGCCGCATCCAATGCCGGACTCACAAACAAATTCGCTGCACGTCGACTTCTGCGGCTTGTCGCTGGCTTCGCCGATTGTCCTATTGTCGGGTTGTGTCGGGTTTGGCGAGGAGTACACACGCGTCGAGGGTTTCTCAAACCGCGATGTAGGCGCCGTTGTGCTCAAGGGTACGACACTTGAGCCACGCCTGGGCAATCGGCCCCATCGCGTGTGTGAAACGCCGATGGGCATGCTCAATTCAATTGGCCTGCAGAATCCCGGCGTCGACAAGGTCGTCGACGAAATCCTTTTCGGCCTCGACTTCACCGAGACGCGCTTCATCGCCAATGTCTGTGGATCCACGATCGACGACTACGCAGCGGTTACGAAACGCTTTGACGATTCACCGATCGACGCAATAGAAATCAATATCTCGTGTCCGAACATCAAGGAAGGCGGTGTCCAGTTCGGCAACATCCCGGAAATGTCCGCCCGGGTTGTTGCGGCGTGCCGCGCTCAGACCAGCAAACCGCTTATTACGAAGCTCTCACCGAACCAGACTGACATACGCGAGAACGCTCGCCTCTGTATCGAAGCGGGCTCTGATGGCCTCGCAGTTATCAACACAGTGATGGGCATGGCGATCGATATCGAACAAAGAAAACCCGTTATTGGCAATGTGCGCGGCGGGCTGTCGGGGCCGGCCATCAAACCGATAGCGTTGCTCAAAACACAACAGGTCTATGAGGTGGCGAAAGCTCACGGTGTGCCAATCATCGGCCAGGGTGGCATTACAACGCCGCATGACGCGATCGAGTTTCTTATTGCCGGCGCATCAACCGTTGGCGTCGGCACGGCCCTCTTCTATGACCCGCTGGTATGCACCAAGATTAACGACGGCATTTCCGATTACCTCGAGCGGCACAAGATGAAGTCAGTGTCTGATCTCGTGGGCTCACTGCGGCTGTAGGAGGGTGGTGCTTCGTCGGAAGTAAAGCGCAGCGTAGCGAGCCATGAAGATGAAGTGCCGCCGGACTGCGGCCGCAGTGCGCTTTAGTCCATGTGCAGCGACTTCATCTTGCGCGCAAGTGTGTTTCGGCCCCAGCCGAGGAGCTTTGCCGCTTCCTGGCGATGGCCGTTTGTCTGGCTCATTGCGATCTGAATCAGTGTTTTTTCAAACTCGGGAAGGGCGGTATCAAGCAACGGTCCACCGTCTTGCACGCTGAGCTGCTTTTCTGCCCACGTCGCGAGACTGCGTGTCCATTCCTGCGCCGCGCGTTGCGAAGTCACGCTACCACCGAGGTCTGCCGGGATGTCTTCGTTTGTGATTACTGTGCCCGGCGCCGTGACCGTCAAACGTCTCGTTGCATTGACGAGCTGGCGCACGTTGCCTGGCCAGTCGTAATCCTGCAGTACATCAAGGGCATCCGCATCGATCGACTTGGCCGGTGCATCAAGCTCCTTGGCTGACTCTACAAGATAGTGGTTAAGCAATAACGGTATGTCGGCGCGGCGCTGGCGCAATGGCGGCGAATTGATTCGAATGACATTGAGCCGATGGTACAGGTCCTCGCGAAAACGCGACTCTTTGACGGCACGAGCAAGGTCCTGGTTGGTCGCCGCGATGACCCGCACGTCGACCTTGATTGAGCTCTGTCCGCCGACGCGATAGAACTCGCTTTCCGCGAGCACGCGCAACAACCGCGTTTGCAGCGCCGGCGACATGTCTCCGATTTCATCGAGGAACAGCGTGCCACCGTCTGCTTGCTCGAAACGGCCAATGCGCCGCGCATCCGCACCCGTAAATGCACCTTTCTCGTGTCCAAACAACTCGGACTCGAGCAGCTCCGCCGCGATCGCAGACGTGTTGAGGGCGACGAACGGTTTGTTGGCTCGTGGGCTGTGTTCATGCAGCGCCTGCGCAACAAGCTCCTTGCCCGTGCCCGATTCGCCGGTGATCAGAACGGTCATACTCGACCCGGCAAGCCGCCCAATCGACCGAAACACCTCCTGCATCGCCGGTGCCTGACCGATCAGCGAGCGAATTCCCTGCGTGCTTTGTTGCTCGCCGCTCGCGGCCTGCCCGTTTTGTCGTGCGGCCTTTCGAACGAGCTCCATTGCCTCGTCGATGTCAAACGGCTTCGGCAAATATTCGAATGCGCCGCCCTTGTATGCGGCGACCGCATTCTCGAGATCCGAGTGCGCTGTAATAATAATAATCGGCAGCTCCGGGCAACTCGTCCGCAGGCGCTCGAGCAAGGCAATGCCGCTCATGCCCGGCATGCGAACGTCGGTTATCAGGACATCCGGCTGACCATGCTCAATCGCCTCAAGAAGATGCTCGGCACGCTCGAACGTCCTGCCCTCCATATCCGCCTGTCGCAGTGCTTTTTCCAGCACCCAGCGAACCGACTGATCGTCATCGACCACCCAGACATTGAGTTGTCGTCCCGCCATCAGCTTTTCTCTGCCTGCTGTAACGGGATCCGGACCTGAAACACCGTTCTGCCAGGCCGGCTTTCGAATTCGATCAGGCCGCCGTGCCGGCTAAGCAGTTCTTGTGCTGCCGGAAGCCCGAGACCGGTGCCTTCCGGCCGGTTCGTAATCAACGGATAGAATACGGAGCCCTGCAACTCGAATGGGATGCCAGGTCCATCATCCTCAATTTCTATTGACGCGATAACGCGGTGTCTCGTGTCGCCGATAGTGAAGTTCGTGACGGCACGGGTCCGCAACGTAATCGTTCCCTGACCATCAAGTGCGGTCGCGGCATTTCTGACCAGATTAAGCAGTGCCTGCACCATGTGATCACGATCAAGGTCGATAAGCGGCAAGCCAGGGTCATAGTCACGCTTAAACAGCACGCTTTTCTGCCCTTCCGCTTCGATGAGGCGCACAACGTACTCGAGCAGCTCATGCACGTTCAGCGGTTGTTTGTTCGGTGGCCCCCCGGGTCCAAGCAAGGTGTCAACCAATCCGGCGAGTCGATCCGTCTCACTGATCACGACGTCGGTATATTCGGTGAGTTCGGCGTCGTGCAGTTGTTTCGCGAGCAGTTGTGCAGCGCCGCGAATGCCCCCGAGAGGGTTTTTTATTTCGTGTGCGAGCTGGCGAATCATTTGCCGGCCAGCACCATGTTGAATCAGAAGCGCATTCTCGCGACTGATTTTTGAACGCCGCGTGACGTCGGTCATTTCGACGAGCAGGGCGGCAGCGCCTGCATCCAGCGGTGATACACGACAGTCGACGACGCGTTCTTCGGCATAAACTTCGGTCCTTCCGAGCCGAATTTCGTTCGCGTAATGGTCGCCGGTCTCGATGACGCGACCAAGAATGTCGCGCAGTTCCGGTTCGTCATCAACGAGGCGCAACAACGACTCGCCTTTCGCGCGCTGCGCGCTGATACCAAGGATGTTTTCTGCGGCCGGGTTGAGGCCGACAATTAGCAGGCTTCTGTCGAGGAGAATGACACCTGAGCTAAGGTTGTCGAGAATGTGGCGCGATTGCCTGTCGCCGGCCGGGTCATCGCCAGGCGGCTGCAATGTGTTGCTGCTTTTTAGCGGCGGCCCGTTACCACCGTGCTTTGCTGCACATAAAAACGGTTCGGCCGACTGCGAATCATCAGCTTGCCCGTTTCGTCGATCACTTCCGCCTGGATGTTGTGCACACCGCGGAAGACCTCCTCGAGCTGAATGTTCGTGCCCGTCACCGTCCTTTGCTCGCCGTCGAAGTACAGGCGGACCTGATGGCCGCTCTGCAGACCCGGGCTCAGCGCCAGAGAGACGTTCAGTTTGCCCTCGATATTCCATAGTGTTTCTTCTGGGCCGGGGGATGCAACCGAGAGGCTCTCGTAACGGAATGGCTGATCAGTAGCCTGCTGGTCATCTGCGTTACTGGCCGGCGCTCTTTCCCGGTACAGCCGGGCGCCAGTATTGCGTGAGTACTCAGCCAAGTCGACCTGCTCTGCGCCTTCTTCAGGACGGTCGGAGTAATGGACAATGCCGTCCTCGTCAACCCAACGGTAGGCCTCTGCCAGGACTGACGCAGTCGCGAGCAGGCCGACAAGCAAGAAAAGTAGGCGCGTTTCCATCGAGTTAGCATAGCAATTAAGACCGGATCGGGGCTAGTGACCGGGCGACAAAATGCCGCCCGGTTCACACTTTTTGCCTTTACAGGCTGTAATACATGTCAAATTCGACCGGGTGGGTCGTCATTCTCAGCCTGGTGACGTTTTCTTCCTTGAGTTCGATATACGCATCGATCAGGTCATCGGAGAACACATCGCCGGCTTTTAGGAACTCCCGGTCCGCATCGAGCGACTCGAGCGCCTCATCGAGCGAGAACGCCACAAGCTTGAGTTCCTTCTCTTCCTCAGGCGGCAGGTCGTAAAGATCCTTGTCCATCGCGTCGCCCGGATGAATTTTGTTCAGGATGCCGTCGAGGCCGGCCATCAGCATCGCCGCGAACGCAAGGTACGGGTTCGCCATCGAGTCCGGGAAGCGAACCTCGATACGGCGCCCCTTCGGATTGGAGACGTACGGAATGCGAATCGACGCCGAGCGGTTACGTGCCGAGTACGCGAGAATGGTCGGCGCTTCGAAGCCTGGCACGAGGCGCTTGTAACTGTTCGTTGCCGGGTTCGTAAACGCGTTCAGTGCTTTCGCGTGCCTGATGATTCCGCCGATGTAAAACAGCGCGATCTCGGACAGGCCGCCGTAAAGGTCGCCCGAAAACAGGTTCTCGCCGCCTTTCGTCAGCGACTGATGCACGTGCATGCCGTTGCCGTTGTCGTTAACGAGCGGCTTCGGCATGAACGTCGAGGTCTTGCCGTAGACATGCGCCACGTTGTGCACGACGTATTTGAGTATCTGCACCTCGTCGGCCTTACGTACCAACGTGTTGAAAAGCGCGCCGATCTCGCACTGGCCGGCCGTTGCGACCTCATGGTGATGCACCTCGGTCTCGACACCCATGTCTTCTAGCGCCAGACACATTGCGCCACGAAGGTCATGCAGCGAATCAACCGGCGGTACCGGAAAGTAACCGCCTTTGACGGTTGGGCGATGGCCTGTGTTGCCTTCCTCGATGCTGCGATTCGTGTTCCAGGCGCCTTCATCGGAGTCGATTTTATAAAAACCGCCCTGCATTGAATCGTCCCAGGACACGTGATCGAAAACGAAGAATTCGTTCTCCGGGCCAAAAAACGCGGTATCTGCAATTCCCGTTGATTTCAGATACGCCTCAGCACGCTCCGCGAGTGAGCGGGGACAGCGATCGTAGCCGCGCATCGTAGCAGGCTCGATGACATTGCAACGCAAGTTGAGTTGCGTGTCGTCCGAAAACACATCGAGAACCGCTGACGCCGGATCGGGCAACAGGATCATGTCGGATTCATTGATACCCTTCCAGCCAGAGATCGACGAACCGTCGAACATCTTGCCGTCTTCAAACAGGTCTTCGTCGACTGTGTGAGCGGGCACGGTTACATGTTGTTCTTTGCCTTTCGTGTCCGTGAAACGAAAATCGACAAATTTGACCTCATTTTCTTTGATGAGGTCGAGTACCTCTTTGGGCTTCATGAATCTTTCCTCCAGTCTTTAAAGCACAATAAACGCCCGACGCGTTCGGGCCTGTTGATCCTGTATCTGCATGAAGCGTGCCAGAATAGTGCGCATCGTAAGTGATTGATTATACTGGTTTCTATCCTGCGTTGACTGAGAAGTGTGCACCATTATTGTGCAAGCTGCAATCTTTCTGCACCATCTTCGTGCGAGATGATATCCGCTAGAGCCGGGCCGCGATCGGGACATTTGCCATCTTCATGGCTCGCTGCGCTGCGCTTTACTTCCGATGACAAACGATCCCGCCCGCGGCCAGAGAATTCCACCCGAATCACGCTATTCCTGAACGCCCGAAACGAAGCCACGCCATTGCCGAAGTCCGATATACTCCGCGCCTTTGGTCCCGGTAAAACCGTAATGGCAAAGGAAAAACCGGTCACAGTGCTCAGCTTCCAGGACCTGATCCTCAAGCTGCAGCAGTACTGGGCGGAGCGCGGCTGCGTTGTCATGCAGCCCTACGACAAGGAGATGGGCGCGGGTACGTTTCATCCAGCGACATTCCTCAGGGCGATCGGGCCCGAGCCCTGGAGCGCTGCGTATGTTCAGCCGTCGCGCAGACCCACCGACGGCCGCTACGGCGACAACCCGTTTCGGTTGCAGCATTACTACCAGTATCAGGTCGTTATCAAACCGTCGCCCGACGACATTCAGGACGTCTATCTCGACTCCTTGCGTGCGATCGGTATTGATACCGGTGTGCATGACGTCCGTTTCGTCGAAGACGACTGGGAGTCACCGACGCTCGGCGCCTGGGGCCTCGGCTGGGAAGTCTGGTTGAACGGCATGGAAGTCACGCAGTTCACCTACTTCCAGCAAGTCGGCGGTCTCGAGTGTCGCCCCGTGACCGGGGAAATAACGTATGGCATCGAACGCCTGGCAATGTACTTGCAGGGCGTAGAAAGCATATTCGACCTGATCTGGACCGACGGCCCACTCGGTCGCATCACTTACGGCGACGTCTATCACCAGAACGAAGTTGAACAGTCAAAGTACAACTTCGAAATCGCCGATGTGGATGACCTGTTTCACCAATTCGACCATGCCGAACACGAAAATGAACGCCTCATCGAGTACAACCTCGCGTTACCGGCTTATGAACAGATGTTGCACGCGTCACATGTGTTCAATTTGCTCGATGCGCGTCAGGCGATTTCTGTAAGCGAGCGCCAGCGTTTTATATTGCGCGTCCGGACCATGGCGCGCGCCGTCGCTGAAGCCTATTACGCCAGTCGCGAAGCGCTCGGTTTTCCAATGGTTGAGTCCGTTGGGGACGGGAGCTCGACCACGTGAGCCAGGCTGGTGATTTTCTGGTCGAGATAGGCACGGAGGAGCTGCCGCCGAAGGCGCTGCGCACTTTGATGACCGCTTTTGGCGATTCGCTCGAGGCCGCCGTCGATGAAGCACGATTGGGGCACGGCCCTGTACACGCCTTCGCGAGCCCGCGCCGCCTGGCCGTGTTGATTGAGAGCCTCGACCGCGGCCAGGACAACCGCAAGACGGCGCAAAAGGGGCCGCCCGTGACGATCGCTTTTGATGCTGACGGCAACATCACGGCTGCCGGTAAGGCGTTCGCCAAAAAATGTGGTGTCGCCGTATCGACGCTCGGTCGCACCAAGACTGACAAGGGCGAGTGGCTGTCCTGCGACATTGTCGAAACCGGCAAGACCACCGCTGAGCTGATGCCTGAACTCATTACAGGGGCGCTTGGCGCATTGCCGATTCCCCGCCGCATGCGTTGGGGCGCTGGCGGTGCTGAATTTGTTCGCCCGATTCACTGGATCGTGCTGTTGCACGGCAGCGGCGTTATCAAGGCGTCGATCATGGGCATCAAAACGGGCAACAAGTCGCGCGGTCATCGCTTCCACACCGACAAACCCGTAACCGTGAAGAAGCCCGCGGACTACTTGCAGACGCTTGAGGACAGTGGTCACGTCATTGCAGATTTCGACAAGCGTCGGGAGCTCGTTCGCAAAGGTGTTGAGAGCGAAGCCAAAAAGGCGGGCGGCAATGTCGTCGACGGCGAGTCTTTGTACGACGAAGTTACGGCCCTCGTCGAGTGGCCGGTGCCGTTGGCCGGCTCTTTCGATGACGAATTCCTGTTGCTGCCTCGCGAAGTAGTCATCTCGACGCTGACCAGTCATCAACGCTACTTTCCGGTTGCCGACAAAGACGGTGATTTGTTACCGCGATTCATCACGGTTGCCAATCTTGACAGCGAGGACCCCGACCAGGTCCGCGCCGGCAACGAGCGCGTCGTTCGACCGCGCCTCGCTGACGCTGCTTTTTTCTGGGAGAGCGACCGCCGCAAAACGCTGGCCGCAAGGCAAGACGCGTTGCGTGAGGTTGTCTATCAACGCGGACTCGGCAGCCTGTACGACAAAAGCGCTCGCACCGCGGCACTCGCAGAATCAATCGCCGCGGCACTTGGGGCAGACGCTGGCACCGTAGCGCGTGCCGCGGCTCTGGCCAAATCGGATCTCTTGACCGGTATGGTGGGTGAGTTCCCTGAATTGCAGGGCACCATGGGACGTTACTACGCTATGTCCGATGGCGAACCGCAGAGCGTCGCCGATGCGATTGCCGAGCAATACTTGCCGCGCTTCTCCGGCGACGGCTTGCCAACATCCACTGCCGGGCAGATTCTCGCTGTCGCCGACAAGATCGACACGCTCGCCGGTATCTTCGTGATCGGCAAGAAGCCGTCCGGCAACCGCGATCCGTTCGGTTTGCGGCGCGCGGCAGTTGGCCTCGTGAGAATACTCATCGAGTGTGAGCTGGACCTGGACCTCAAGATGGTGCTTCGTACAGCGGTCGAGGCGCAGCCCAAAGGCAAGGCCGAAGTCGACGAGCACTGTGCTGCTTTATATACGTTTGTCACCGATCGTCTGCGCCGTTATTTTCTCGATAACGACGAGGACCTCGCCACCGAAACCTTCGATGCCGTGCTCGCCCGCAGCCCGGCCTCTCTCGTCGATTTCGAACGCCGGCTGCGTGCAGTGCAGGCGTTTACCAAGCTCGAACCCGCGTCGAGCCTCGCAGCAGCGAACAAGCGCATTGCGAATATTCTCAAACAGGCCGGGGTCCAGCACAGCGCCGCGGTCAAGGAGAAGTTGCTCAGCGAACCCGCGGAACTCGCTTTGTGGTCTGCTCTCGGCAGCGCGAAGGAAGCCGTATCTCCCATGCTGGAGGATCGCGCTTACACGAGCGCCCTAACGACGCTCTCCGAGTTACGCGAACCCGTTGACGCGTTCTTCGATGACGTCATGGTCATGGTTGACAATGAAGCAACGAAAAACAACCGGCTGGCTTTGCTTGGCGAATTGCGGGCCCTGTTCTTGGATGTCGCTGACATTTCCCGACTGTCTATTTGATGGTCACGCTGCGTTCGCTCATTTTTACGTTTCTGTTGTTCGCGTCCGCGATTCTTCTCTCGGGCATGGAGCTGGTCTTTTTCTGGGCGCCGTTTCGCATTAAGTGGGGCATCGCCGTTGCCTGGGCGCGATTCTCGCTTTGGGCGGGCAGGGTCTTTTGTGGCCTGGTTGTTACGACGGAAGGAAAAGAAAATATCCCGGCGGCGCCTTGTGTGTTTCTCATAAAGCACACGACGGCTATGGAGGCTTTCTGGCAGATTGCGGCGCTGCCTCCCGCAACCTGGGTATTGAAGCGCGAGTTGCTGTGGATTCCTGTGTTCGGCTGGGCGCTGGGTTTTGTCATGAAGTCAATTGCGATCGACCGCAATGCCGGTAGCCCCGCCGTCAAGCAGGTCATCCGCCAGGGCCGGGACAAAATCGCGTCGGGTATGAGTGTGTGCATCTTCCCGGAAGGCACGCGTATGTCTCCCGGCGAGACGCGTCGCTACGGCGTTAGCGGCGCGGCGCTCGCCAGGGACGTCGGCTGCATGATCGTGCCTGTAGCGCACAACGCCGGTGACTTCTGGCCAAAGCGGGGCTTACGCAAATACCCTGGCAAGATCCGTTTCTGTATTGGCCCACCGATCGACCCTGCCGGCCGGCCTCCCAGGGAAACCAATCTCATTGCGCAGCAGTGGGTCGAGTCCAAAATGGCGGAGATCAGCCGCATCTACAAGGAGCAACCAGATGACCGCCAGGATGCTCCGCCCGGCTAGGCCGTTTACTCGGCAAAAAGTGCGGGTGCCGGTGGCAAGGACAACAGCTTCGCGAACGCGAGCCAGTCGCCCTCGGCACCACCGTCCGGATTCTCCTTTTTCACGAACGAACGCACGAGATCCTCTCCCAGCACGTAGTTAATTCTGTACGCGCGATAACGCTCGGTGAACCCGAACCAGGCGTCGATTTCCTCTGGCCCGACCAGCGCGTAGTTGGTTAGCCAGTCAATCGTCTCGTCTTTGCTCCAATCGCCATCGAGGTACTTTCTGGCTGCCTCGATGCCCGCATAGCGCATGTCATGGAGCAGGTCTCGCACGGCCCGCAACGCATCGAGGTCGGCCGACTCAATACCGGCGATCGGCAAGATGACCTCGCCCAGAAATTCGTAACGCGCTTCGCCCGGAAAAGCGGTCGCAGCGGCGAGGTCGCCGCTGCCCTCGAAGATCACGGCCTGCGGCGAGAACAACGGCAGCACGGAAAACTCCAGCCAGCCCTGCTGCTGCAGATAGCGCTCATCAAGCAGTGAACTGAACGTGTGGTGTCCCGGATATCCCTCATGGCAGCCGAGGGATATCGACGTGCCGAGATACTTCGGTCTGTCCAGGTTCACCTGGATCAGGCCCTGGCCGCCACCTTGATACCAGTTGTACGCGCCCCACGGTTGTCCCGAAACGAACTCGAGCGTGAAGTTCTCTCCGTCGGGTAGTGTCATGTGTTGCCGCGTTCGCTCGCGGCATGCCTCGAGGCCTGCGCGAACGATGTCTTCTACCTTATCGTCAGGTATCCGGAACTGCTGACGAAATTCCCGGTAGCGCGCGTGGGTCGGTCCTTCACCCGGCAATATCGCATCGAGCCGCTCGAGTACCTGTGCGTAGTGCGCCGCCGGATAGCTTGGCGCAACGAAGCCGTAAATCGATCGAGACTCTTCGTCGAAACTCAAGTCGAGTCCATCCCGCACACGGCTGACGGTCGCGAGTGATTGCAGATGTGCCAGCAGAAAGTTGTGCCGTAGCGCCAGCAGCGGCTCTGCGCCCGCCACATCCATCGCTTGTAGCCTGATTACGAGGTCGTCCGCTTTGACCGCTATCTCGGGCAGTGTCAGTGATTGCTGTCGCGCTTCTTCCCGCCACTCCGGCGGGCCGAAGTACGCATCAACATAATCGCCATCATGTTCGCCCAGCGCCAATGCCAGGCGAACATAGTGTTCAGCGATCGGCGTAAGCTGCGCCGCGAAGTCCGCCGGCGCCTCCCTGGCACAGGAGGCGCACAGCAACGCAAGAACAAGCAAGCGCAGCGCCCGCACGTCGCTCTGCTACCAGATCTTCACGCGCTCTTCGGGCGGCAGGTACAGCGCATCGCCCTCTTCGACGTTAAACGCCTCGTAGAACTCGGGCACGTTTCTAACCGCACCATTGGCACGATATACCGGTGGTGAATGCGGGTCGATCGCAATGCGCCTTCTTAATTCCGCGTCGCGAATCTTCGAGCGCCACACCTGACCGAAACCAAGGAACACGCGCTGCTCGCCCGTGAGGCCGTCTATTACTGGTGCTTCCTCGCCATTCAGCGACATCTTGTACGCAAGCAGGCCAATGCTGATACCACCGAGGTCACCGATGTTTTCGCCAAGCGTGAATTCACCATTGACGCTAAGGTCATCGAACGGTTTGAACGCTGAGTACTGCTCAACGAGCCTGGACGTGCGCTTCGTAAATTCGGCCCTGTCTTCATCAGTCCACCAGTTGCGCAACACGCCGTCACCGTCAAACGTGCTGCCCTGGTCGTCAAAGCCGTGGCCAATTTCATGGCCGATCACGGCGCCGATCGCGCCATAGTTGACTGCGTCGTCCGCCCGAAGATCAAAAAACGGCGGCTGCAGGATTGCGGCCGGGAAAACAATCTCGTTGAGCATCGGCTGGTAGTACGCGTTAACCGTCTGCGGTGTCATGCCCCATTCGCCGCGGTCGACCGGGCCACCCTGGCGATCGAGCTCGCGCTGATACTCTGCCGCGGTGGCTCGCTCGAGGTTGCCGAACAGGTCGTCGGCCTCGATATCCAGCGCTGAGTAATCGCGCCATTCGTCCGGATAACCGATCTTCGGCGTGAACTTGTTCAGCTTGTCGAGCGCCTGGGCCTTTGTCTCTTCGCCCATCCATTCGAGCTCTTTGATGCTCTTCTCGTAGGCGACGATCAGGTTGCCTACGAGCGCCAGCATGCGCTCTTTGGCTTCGGGCGGAAAATGGTTCTTGACGTACACCTTACCGACGACCTCGCCCACGCTGCCGTTGACCGTCTGCACGGCACGTCGCCACGGTTCACGCTGTTCTTCGGTTCCCGACAAGGTCTTGCCATAAAACTCGAAATTCTGATCGTCGAGGTCTGCGCTAAGGTTTGCGGCAGCCGTGTTTAGCGCCGCCCAACAGAGATACGTCTTCCACGTGTCCAGGTCAGTATCGACGATGATGTCATCGAGTGCCCGCATGTAGTCGGTCATGTACAGAATCAGGCCATCAGTCTCTGCAATTCCCGCTTCCGCCAGATAACCGTCCCAATTGAACCGGGACATAACGCTGCCAAGATCGGCCGTTGCCACCTTGTTGTAATTGGCCGCCGGGTTGCGCGTGTCTTCTTTCTTCATCTGCTTCTCGGCAAGGCGCGTCTCGAGCGCCATGATCGTCTGCGCGGCAGCAGCACCGTCAGCGAGTCCGGCGAGGGCGAACATCTTCTCGATGTGCGCGACATACTTGTCGCGTATTTCGGCCGATTTATCGTCGTCGGTCAGGTAGTACTCTCGTTCGGGCAACCCGAGGCCGGCCTGGAATGCGTAGATGCCGTAATAATCGGGGTTCTTCATGTCCGAGAACTGCGCGATCGCAAATGGCATGCCGTAGCCGCGCCGGTTGGCTCCGGCAAAGTAAACGGCAAGCTCGTCATGGCTTGAAATCGCGGCTATGCGCTCGAACTCTGGCTGCAGTGGTTCGACGCCGCGCGCGTTGCGCGTTTCCATGTCCAGGTAAGACTTGTACAGGTCACCGACTTTTTGTTCGTCGCTGCCCTTCGCAAAGTCGCCGCTGGCCGACATTTCGATAATGGCTTTGACATTGTCTTGCGACTCGTCGCCCAGAATGTCGAACGTGCCGTAGCGCGACTTGTCGTCAGGCATTTTAGTTTCCTCAACCCACTTGCCGTTCACGTACGCAAAGAAGTCGTCGCCTGGCCTGATATTCGTATCAAGGTCCGAGACATCGATGCCTGAGCGCAGCGGAGCTGCTGCTTCTGATACGGCCTCTGTGGCAGGTTCCTGGCCGCAGGCAGTCAGCACAAAAAGCGCCGTAGCGCTGATGACAAGTTTGTTCACTGTAGTTCCCTCGTTGGACGCGGCCCCGCGTGGCGCGAGGCCGCTTATTAGTGCGGTTAAGGCCGCTATGGTAGTTGATAGACCGGAATATTGGGAATTAGTTTCGGCTGCCGGGCGCTTCGCCGATATTCTCGAGCTCCACGGTTTCGGCCTCGGTCAGGGCGTAAATCTTGTGGATCCGACAACCCCGAATGGTATCGAAGCGAGCACGAATAACGTTCGCGTCCCAGCGGCGATCGGCGACGATTCGCGTGTTGTCGTCCAGTTCAAAGCAGCGTCGTGTGAACTCGACGAGGTATGCGTCTCTGCGGCCCCTGTAAATCAGGAACTGGTTGTCGATAGCTTCCCAGCCGTCGCTGCTTGCGGACGGCATCTTGTCTAGCTCCTCGAGGTCTCTGACCTCGATGAAGTCACGCACCGCCTGCACGGCGTCCTGTGTACTCTGGTCTTTTTCGTCCTGGGCGGCGCATGCGGCCAGCAGCGTGGCCGCGATCATCAGCGGTGCAAACTTCATAGTCTTATCCTCTTCATTGATGCCGTTCCTCAGCGCTCTTCCGCGTACAGCCGCGTCACCAGCGCGTGTGCTTTGGGATAATCCTCGCTCCAACGCTCAACGTCCGCCCGCATGCCTGCCGGCATCTGCCCGATTTCGATGCGACTGGCGTCCGCCTTGCCACCACCGTAGCCTTCAGCTTGCAGCCACAACCCTGTGAACGCCGCAAACGCAATGTCCGTGTAGTTAATTGTATCTCCATCGAGGATAGATCGCCGCCCGTCGGCGAGCTGCATATCGATGCTGCCAAGCAATTCATCGATATGCTCGGCGGCTTTTGCGTAATGCTCTTCGTTAATCGAGAAGCTTTTGCGGACCAGCGCCGCAAGCAGTGGAAAAAGCAGGCGCAGCAGTAGCCGCTGCCACGCGGGCACGCGTGGATTGTCGGCACCCCAGGCATGCAGCGTGAGCCCACGGTCGTGCAGCAGGTGGTAATAGATCCACATCTGCAGGTTTCGTCCATAGCGGTCCAGCTTTTGTTCCAGCTCGAGCCTTGCGCTGGTCGGCTCGAGGAAGCTCGCCTTGTCGTCGCGTGATGCGTAGTTGGTGGCCCACAGGTAACGCAGGATGTCCGGAGAATTGCCGATGACCGTTTGCACGATGCCCGTTCGAACCCGCAGCTGCGGCACTGACCGCCCGGTGAAGAACGCACCCAACGTGCCGCCACTCTGCCGCTCCGCGTAGTCAATCTCGAGCCGATCCATGCACCAGCGCACCTTTTCGACGAAATGGCTCGCTGAAATCGTCTCCAGCACGATGTCGGGGGTTTTTTCGGGGGCGATAATGCCGCTCAAAACGATCATCCAGCGCCAACAAAGCAGCAGCAGCACCAGCATTATCGTGGTCAGCAATCCCAGACCAAACCACGCAACGACGAGCGGCAACAGCAGCAAGAATATCGAGTGAATCAATAGTCTGTTGCGGACCATAGCGGGCATTGTAGCGGCAAACGTCAAGCGACACCCGGCACCAACGCCGGGTACACTTGGGGCAAATGCGGTACACGACAGGACATCGCTGGATCGAGCTCCTGGGGTGGCTCGCGGACCGGCCTCAAGCATCTGCGATCGCAGCGACGCTGCTGCTCGCGCTTGTCGCAGCCCTGATTCGTCCGCCGGTCATAGAGGGCTTGATGGTCGATCAGCTATCGGGTTCGACTGAGCGCCTCGAGATTGCACGGCGTATCACTGCGGCGACCGGCGCTACCTCGGTGGCTGTCGTCATCGTATCGCCAGCCAACGCCAGTATCGCGGCGACGTTCGATGACCTCGCCGCGCTCAGAATGCGTTTGCTTGCCCTCGATGACGGCATAGCCGTACGCTCGATCGATGCAGCACGTGAGCAACTGTTTTTATACGGGCTGACCCCTGACCGCCCTGTTACCGAGTTGCTTGCCGTTTTGCGCGACAACCCGCAGTCCACGACGATAGTCAATACAGCCGCGACGCGATTCCTGATTGTGATCACTGCACCGGAATCGCAGGAGCAGCACGTAACAGGTCTTTTGGAGGCGCACGACTGGGGCAGCACATACGCAGAGCACGCGGTGCTCGCGCGCGCGCAACTGGAGCACGATGTTGCTGCAGGCCTGCGGAAAGACCTGCGCCTGCTGCTTCCGGTTATTGTTGCCGCGACGCTCGCCGCAGTTTTTCTGGCGTTCGGGTATTGGCGGGCATTGTTGCTACCTTTGTTCGCAAGCGTTGCATCTGTGGTCGTATTGTTTTCCTTGTTTTCGACAATGGTCGTTACGATCAACCTCGTAACGCTGCTTGCGCTACCGATCGTTCTGGTCGTTGGCCTCGCAAACAGCTGCCACTTTCTGGCGAAGTCCGGGTCGGTGCGCGACTCTCAAAGCAGTGTCAATGCAGCCGTGCGCCTGACGATGCGGCGCGTCGGCCCACCATTTTTCTTTAGCACGCTTACAACCGCGATTGCCCTGGCTTCGCTCGGCTTTAACGAGTTCGCGCCGATCGCGAGTCTTGGCCTGCTTTCCGCCGTTGCTCTTCTGGTCGTGTTCTTGCTTGTGTTGCTCGCTGCTCCGCTCTCGCTGCGCTGGTACCTGCAAGGGTCCGGTAAGAGCATGCGAAGATCGCATCGCTACGCGGCGCTGTCTCGGTGGCTCGGTTTGTGGCGCAAGCACATCAGCGCCGCGCTTCTTGTGGCGATGCTTCTTGGGGCTGCGGCCATTCCATTTATCACAGTCAAGTCTGAGCCCAGGGCGTTTTTCCCCGACGCCGCGCCTTTTTCGTCGGCGCTCAGGCTCTTCGAGCGCGAATTTTATTTTTTCTCGCCGCTGCGGGTTCTTGTTTCTGTCGACGGTAACGATCCGCTTGTCGCGCTGCGCAGTGCAGGCGCGCTGCGTGACGCGGTGAACGGGCAGGACGGCATCCGCCAGGTAACCATGGCCCCCGCTGTCGGCCAACCGGGCGCTTACGTACTGACAGCATTATTGGCGAACGAAAGTTACCTTGACGCGCTCCTTGAACACATCGACTCGATCGCCGCCATATCGCAAGGCGGGGTCAGCGCTGTCTATAGCAGCCCATCGCTTGTGTACGGTGATATTGACCGGCAGGCAATGAGTTCCTTGCTGCGTTCACTCGGCTGGTCGGTCGGGCTGATCTTCGGCGCCATTCTGCTCGTATTCAGGTCGCTGCGCGCGGTACTCAGCGCGATGCTCGCGAACGCGGTGCCATTGATGCTCGTCTGCGGCACCGTATGGTTGGTCGGTAACCCGCTGAATCTTGTTACGGTATTCGTGTTTCTCGTCGCGCTTGGCGTTGTCGTCGACGACTCAATACACATCTTGTTTTGGCGCGCTGCCGGTGACACCGTTTCCGGAAGCAGCATTGAATTCAGCGTGTTGTTAAGCACGCTGTTGCTCTGTCTTGGCCTGATGCTGTGTCAGCTAAGCGACTTCCCGACGACGCGGCTGTTTGCTGCCTACTGTGCGCTGGCGCTTGTTGGCGCCGTCATCAGCAACCTGACGGTACTGCCGCTGATGCTGCGTGCGCGTGCCGGCGCGCCGACGTAAGCAAGACTAGACGTCGAGATTTGCGACCGTCAGGGCATTCTTTTCAATGAATTCACGGCGCGGCTCGACCTGGTCGCCCATTAGCGTCGTAAATATCTCATCCGCTTTGACGGCATCGTCGATTTTCACTTGCATCAGCCGCCGCGTCTCAGGGTTCACCGTCGTGTCCCAAAGCTGGTCCGGGTTCATTTCGCCAAGACCTTTGTAGCGCTGTATTGATTGGCCGCGGCGCGCCTCGCTCATCAACCAGTCGACTGCCTCGGAAAATTCGGCGACCGGGCTGCGACGCTCACCGCGCTGCACAAATGCACCATCGCCGAGTAGTCCGGACAGCTTTCCTGCCAGCGCCATGATGTGTTTGTACTCGTTGGTATCGAAAAACTCTCGCGGCAGGTATCGCGTCGCACCGACGCCATGCTGCACCTTCGTGATTCCGATGCGCACGCCCTCGCCGTCTTCGTCGCCACGATCAAGCTGCGCCGAATAGCTTCCACCGTTACCATTTTGCGCACGGTCGCCTTCGCTCTTCGGTAGCGCTGCCGATAGTCTGTCGGTCCATTCGGCAAGCATGTCGAGATCGTCGCTCAGCTCTGTTGTCACTTCGGGTAGTGCATTAATCGTGCGCAAAACAGGCTCTTCATAGCGCCGGGCCAGTCGGGCGATAATCGTTTCGACGGCGATGTGTTCGTTTGCCAGCGTTTCGAGAGCGATGCCGGACAATGCGGGGGCGTCCTTGTTCACATGCAGCGCAGCGTTATCAAGCGCCGCGTTAAGCAGGTAGCCATTGAGTTCGGCATCGTCTTTAACGTACACCTCTTGCTTGCCGCGCTTGATCTTGTAGAGCGGCGGCTGCGCAATGTACACGTGCCCGCGCTCGATGAGTTCCGGCATTTGACGATAGAAGAACGTCAGCAGCAGCGTGCGAATGTGCGATCCGTCGACATCGGCGTCAGTCATGATGATGATGCGGTGATAGCGCAGTTTGTCCACATTGAAATCATCGCGGCCAATGCCGCAGCCGAGCGCGGTGATGAGCGTGCCCACTTCGACCGACGACAACATTTTGTCGAAACGCGCTTTTTCGACGTTCAGGATTTTGCCTTTCAGCGGCAGGATTGCCTGCGTGCGCCGGTCGCGGCCCTGCTTGGCGGAGCCGCCGGCCGAGTCGCCCTCCACGAGGAACAGCTCCGAAAGCGCCGGGTCCTTTTCCTGACAGTCTGCGAGCTTGCCCGGAAGGCCCGCAATGTCGAGGGCGCCCTTGCGCCGCGTCATTTCGCGGGCCTTACGCGCGGCCTCGCGGGCCCTCGATGCGTCGATAATCTTGGAAACGATTGCCCTGGCTTCTTGTGGCTGCTCGAGCAAAAACTCCTCAAGCCGGCCCGCCATCGCCTGCTCGACGATGGATTTAATTTCAGATGAAACTAATTTATCCTTGGTTTGTGACGAGAACTTCGGATCCGGCACCTTGACGGACAAAACGGCTGTCAGCCCTTCGCGGGCATCGTCGCCGGACGGCGCGTACTTGTCCTTCTTGCTGCTGAGTTCTTTTTCAATATAGGTATTCAGGGTTCGCGTCAGCGCCGTTCGAAAGCCCGCGAGATGGGTGCCGCCGTCGCGCTGTGGAATGTTGTTGGTGTAGCAGAACATATTTTCCTGGTAGCCGTCGTTCCACTGCAGCGCGGCCTCGACCCCAACGTTGTCCCGCATCACCGAAAAATGAAAAACCGTATTGTGAATTGGCGTCTTGTTTCGATTCAGGTGCGCAACGAAGGCCCTGATACCGCCTTGATACTCAAACGTGTCCTCTCGTTCATCGCGCTCGTCGACGAGGCGAATGCGCACGCCCGAGTTGAGAAACGACAGCTCTCGGAGGCGCCTCGCCAGGATTTCGTAGTGATATTCGATATTGGTGAAGGTGCCACTGCTGGGCTTGAAGCGAATCGTCGTCCCCTTGCGATCGGTGTCGCCGACCACCGCAAGCGGCCCTTTTGGTTCGCCGTGCTGATACTCCTGTTGATGCGTCTTGCCCTCACGATGGATGGTCAGCAGGAGCTGCTCCGAGAGCGCGTTAACGACGGACACACCGACGCCATGCAGCCCACCGGAAACTTTATAGGAGTCGTCGTCGAACTTACCGCCAGCATGCAGCACCGTCATGATGACTTCGGCCGCCGAGCGCCCCTCATCCGGGTGCATGTCTACCGGTATGCCGCGACCATCATCCGTAATCGTCACCGACTCATCGGCGTGAATCGTGACCGTAATCGTGTCGCAATGACCCGCGAGAGCCTCGTCGATCGAGTTGTCGACGACCTCAAAAACCATGTGGTGCAGGCCGGTGCCATCATCGGTGTCGCCGATGTACATTCCCGGTCGTTTTCGAACGGCCTCAAGGCCCTTTAAGACCTTGATATTACTGGAAGTATATTCAGATTCGTCGGTCATTCCGTGTCCTCGGATTATAACCGGACTATTGTATCAAACCGCGGCCCCTAAAGTACCCCCAAAGCCTTATTTTTTAAGGAATTATCGGCTTTTAGTGAGGCCCCGGCTGAGGGGCTTTCGGAGCGGTGATCCGAGCCGCCAATTCGACCGAAATCCTCTTGCCCCGAAACGGCCATCGTGACCCCCACGGAAGTGAGGTCGCTCTGTTATGACTCCCGCCGCAACTCGCCCTGTTCCACGTGAAACACGGCTGCCGAAGCGGCGAAAAGCCCTGTAACCGGCTCCAGGCTCGTCGCGATGACCTGACCGCCCAAACTACCGACGCGGCCCATTAGGCGGCGGAGCGAGGCGGCGTCGAGCTCAGCGGCGGGGTCGTCGAGAAGCAACAGCAGCGGCTGCTCGAGAGCCGTTTGCGCCGTTTCTGTCGCCGCCAGCACCATCGCACAAGCCAGCAGTTTTTGCTGTCCCCGCGACACCAGTCGGCGCGCCTGCCGCTCGTCATAGATCAACTTAAGGTCCGCCCGGTGCGGACCCGCGTGCGTGCTGCCCTGCAATAGGTCCCGCTCCACACTGGCCTCCAGTGCCTCCAGAAGCGGCCGCTCCTCGTTCCAGCCAGCCCGATACTCAAATCGAACGTCACTGCCAAGGAGGTCCTGGCCCGCCTCCTCCAGCGCGGCGGTGGCGACCTCGAGCGCCAGGCGCCGGCCTGCATCAAGTTGCCCGGCAAGCGCAACGAATTCGGCGTCCCAACCGCGGATCGTGGCCGCAGTCGAGCCCGACTTCAGCGCAGCGTTGCGCTGCTTGAGGGCCCGGCGAAAGCGGCGCCAGACCTCAAGATAGCCGTGTTCCACGTGAAACGCGATCCAGTCGAGGTAGCGCCGGCGGTAGTCCGGCGGCCCGGCCACCAGGAAATGTACGTCCGGATCGATGATCTGCAGCGGCAGGGCGGCAGCAAGTGCGGCTGCCCCGCCGTTCGAGTCGCCGTCAATCCGAATCTCGAGACCGTCCGCACTGTTGCGCACACCGACGCTGCCTTGCCTGCCGTCCCCGCCGACCCGGCCAAACAACACGAATTCTCTTTGGCCGTGGCGAATCAGGCTGGTCGTTGGTGCACCACGAAAAGACTTGCCGCGCCCAAGGTAGGCCAGTGCCTCGAGCACGCTGGTCTTCCCCGAGCCATTGGCACCGTAAATCAGGTTGTACTTTTGGTCTGGTTCGAGCTCTATGCTCGAGAGGCAGCGAAAATCTCGCGCCGTGAACTGCTGAATAGGCACTTCCCCGGAACCTGGCGGCTCCTACAGGCGCATCGGCATGACGACGAACTTGCTCGCATCATTTCCGGGCTGCCGAATCAGGCAGCTGGAATTGCCATCGAGCACCGATAGTGTGACGTCGTCGCCTTCGACCGCACCAAGCGCGTCCAGCAAATAGTTGACGTTAAAGCCGATCTCGATGTCTTCACCGTTGTATTCAACTTCGAGCTCTTCCTCTGCCTCTTCCTGCTCCGGATTGTGCGCCTGCATGACAACGCCGCTATCACGAATAATCAAACGGATACCCCGGTATTTCTCATTCGAAAGAATCGCCGTCCGCTGCAGCGCGCCCTTAAATGCTGCTCGATCGGCCGTAAGTTCATTGCTCGACTCTTTCGGGATTACGCGGTCGTACTCGGGAAAGCGCCCGTCTATTAATTTCGACGTAAAACGAATGCCCTCCAACTGAATCCTGACGTGATTTGGCCCAAGCTCAATATTCAGCGAGCCTTCCCCGCTCATGAGCCGCTGCAGCTCCAGGACCCCCTTGCGTGGCACAATCACTTGCTGCTCATCCACCGCAGCACTTAGCTCTGCCTGACAAAGAGCCAGCCTGTGGCCGTCTGTCGCAACTGCGCGTAAGTGTTTACCGCCAGTCTCCAGCAGCATGCCATTAAGGTAATACCGCACATCTTGCTGCGCCATCGAAAAATGCGTCTTTTCAATCAGTTGGCCCAGAACGGCCTGCTCAACTTCGATTACCTGACCGGCCTTGATGTCTTCCACGCTGGGGAATTCGGCCGCCGGGAGCGTTGCCAGGCTGAACTTGCTTCTCCCTGATCGGACGACAACTTTCTCGCCGCTAACGCTGATATCGACGGTCGAGCCTTCCGGCAACGCTCTGCAAATATCAAGCAGCTTGCGGCCCGACACCGTGATTTCCCCGCCCGTTTCTACCGTCACCTCCGCCTGAGCGACCAACTCGACCTCCAGGTCTGTTGCGGTCACGGATAGTTCATTGTTTTTCGCCACCAATAGGATATTTGAAAGTATGGGCATCGTTTGCCGCCGTTCCACAACACCAATAACAGCTTGGAGGGGCTTCAAGAGCACGTCCCGAGCAGCGCTTAACTTCATAGATTCCACCTGTTAATAAATATTGGACATTATTAGATTATTATTATTATTAGGCCCGGCCACTCTTGTGGATAACTTAATAAACCCATTAAAAATCAATTGCTTAAGTGCTAAAAGAGGCCCTCAAACTATACGGACTAAAGCACCGGAACCTGTGCGCAGCCTGTGGATAATTATCACCGGCTAGCTTATCCACCACTTATCCACATTATCCTGTCAGAGTTCTCAACAAATTCAAATAATCGTCATCAATCCGCTTGTCTGTCTCGCGCAAAGACTCTACCCGGCGGCAACCGTGTAATACCGTCGTGTGATCCCGGCCGCCGAAGGCGTCACCAATTTCAGGCAAGCTATGGTTTGTCAGCTCCTTTGACAGCGCCATCGCCATTTGGCGTGGCCTGGCAATAGAGCGATTGCGGCGCTTCGAGAGCAGGTCGCCGACACGAATTTTGAAGTAATCCGCAACGGTTTTCTGAATATTTTCGATGGAAACGAGCCGCGCCTGAAGGGCAAGCAAATCGCGCAACGCTTCTTTAGCGAAATCGAGGTTGATCGCCCTTTCGGTAAATCTCGAGTTTGCAATCACACGCCGCAAAGCGCCCTCGAGTTCGCGGACATTCGACCTGATCCGCTTCGCGATAAAAAACGCCACTTCGTTCGGCAGCTCAACACCTTCAGCGGCTGCCTTACTCATCAAAATTGCCACAGAGGTTTCGAGTTCCGGTGGCTCGATGGCGACGGTCAGGCCCCAGCCAAAGCGGGATTTCAGCCGCTCTTCCAGGCCGTTGACCTCTTTCGGGTAGCGATCGCACGTTAATACAATTTGCCGCTGCCCCTCGAGTAACGCATTAAACGTGTGGAAAAATTCTTCCTGTGAACGCTCCTTGCCGGCAAAGAACTGAATGTCGTCAATGAGCAGCGCATCAAGCGAGCGGTAGGTTCGCTTGAACTCGGAAATCTTATTGTGCTGCAAACCCCGGACCATATCGCCGACAAAGCGCTCGGAATGCACATACGCGACGCTCGCGGCTGGGCTTTGTTCGAGAATCACGTTGCCAATAGCGTGCATCAGGTGCGTCTTGCCGAGGCCGACGCCCCCATAGATGAAAAGCGGGTTGTAGGATTTACCCGGGTTCTGGCCAACCTGTGTTGCTGCTGCCTTGGCGAGCTGGTTGCTCTTGCCTTCGACAAAACTCTCAAACGTAAAGGAGGGGTTGAGTCGGGACACGACTGTCATCGCACCGCCGGGCCGCACAGCGACCGGGCGTAATTGCTGGCCATTGCTCGCTGGACGGGCGATTTGCCGCGAGCCAACCTCTACGACGAGTTCGGTGTTGTCACCATAACCAGCGACAATTTCCAGAATTCGCGGTACGTAGTTTTTCTGCAGCCGTTCGACGACAAACCGATTCGGCGCCAGAAGCCGCAACACCCCGGCGTCCTCGACCGCTTGCAACGGCCGGATCCAGGTGTTGAAGTCTTGCTCGGGGAGCTCCGCCTGAAGGTCACGGATGCACCGATTCCAGAGCATCATCTCCGCTGCCAATTGAGTCCCCAAAACACGAGCGCATAGTCATTATTAGAATGAAGACCGGGCAGTCTATACCGTCTGATTGGACGCCGCCAGATAAGCCCGACAAACGGCGCGTACGGCCCTCAAGAGCAGTGTTTGCATGCCTCTATTGACACTCTATGGCCATCTGCGTACTCTTGCCGCCCTTCCGGATCGCAGGTCCTTGAGAGACCTGCAGAAAACCCAGGTAGCAGGCAAATGAAACGGACGTATCAGCCGAGCAAAATCAAACGCGCACGCACACACGGGTTTCGTGCGCGTATGGCTACGAAAGCCGGGCGCCTAATATTGAAGCGCCGCCGCGCCAAAGGCCGCGCCAAACTCACGCCTTAATTGTTGGCTCAACCGCCGGCAACAACACCCCGTAGATTGGCTGGCAGCTCCCCGTACCGGCTCCAAAAAGAAAAGCGGCTGCTCAATGCTGCCGCGTTTGGCCGCGTGTTCAAAAAAGCAACGCGCAGCCGTGACAAATGGTTTACCGTGCTTTGCATAGACAACAACATGGATATCGCGAGGCTTGGTCTGGCAATTTCGAAAAAGAACTGCCGACAAGCAACCGGTAGAAACAGAATCAAGCGCGTGGTGCGGGAGTCGTTCCGGCAACATCAGGCGGAGCTGGCGGGACTCGACGTCGTCGTTATCAATCAACCAGCCGCACGATCCGCAGGCAACCAGCAGCTGTTCGACAGCATGGGCGGTCACTGGCGGCGATGCCAGCAGGGCGGGAGCGATGCTGGTGCGCAGGAATAGGGAAGCATGGACAACCAACGACTGCTGATATGGGCGTTTTTCGGAATGATGGCGTGGTTGACGTACCAGGCCTGGATGCAGGACAACGCGCCACCACCGACCGCAGCACCTGCCGCGGTCGAAGCACCGGCCGCTGATCAGCCAGAGGTCGATCTGCCGGCGCTGACCGACACGGCGGTCGACGCACCCGATGTATTGCCCGCCGCGGGCCCGGCGGTGGACGAGACAGGGGCCCCGACAGCACCCTTTATCCGTATCGAGACGGACGTCCTCGAGGTCGAGCTAAGCCTCCAGGGGGGCACGGTGCAGCGTGCCATGCTGCTTAACTACCCGGTTGCGAAGGACCGCCCCGATGACCTCGTAGAGCTCATGAGCACTGACAGCAACCAGGTGGGGCTGATTCAGGCTGGCCTGCGCTCGGCAGGCGAAGGACCCGAGGCGAACCACCGCGCTACATTTAGCAGCGCACAACACAGGTTCGAAATCGGCGGCGGTGATGATCTGGTGGTGCCGCTGAGCTGGTCGGATGGGGCCGGCGTGACGGTTGAAAAGCGGTATCGTTTTTCGCGCGGCAGTTACACGATCGTCCTGGAGCAACAGGTGACGAACGCGAGTGACGCCCCCTGGCGCGGCGCCGAATACGCGCAGTTGCAGCGGCGGTCGTTCGAACAGAAGCGCTCGATGTTTGACGTCGATTCATATTCGTTCGACGGCCCAATCGTGTACGACGGCGAGAAATCGGAAAAGCTCAAACGTGACGACCTTGTCGATGATGGGCCTTACGCCTTCGCGTCGGAACGCGGCTGGTTCGGGGCCATTCAGCACCACTTCGTGAGCGCGGTGATTCCGCAGCCGGACACAAGCCAGCGCTACAACGTTTCCGTTCGCGGTCAGGTGTCGACGGCCAGCTCTATTGGACCAACGCAAGTTGTCGCACCCGGGGAGAGCAAGACGTTCACGACGACAATCTTCATTGGCCCGAAACTGCAGGCGCAGCTCGAGGACATCGATCCGAGCCTTAAGCTAACCGTCGACTATGGTTGGCTGACGATTTTGTCACAGCCGCTGTTCTGGTTGCTCAGCAAGGCGTTCGGCATTTTCGGCAACTGGGGCGTCTCGATTATCGCGGTTACGTTCCTGATCAAATTGTTGTTCTACAAGCTGACGGAGTCGAGTGGCCGCTCGATGGCTAAAATGCGTAATCTGCAGCCGCGGCTCAAGGCGCTGCAGGAGCGCTACAAGGACGACCGCCAGCAGCTTAGCCAGGCGATGATGGAGCTTTACAAGCGGGAAAAAGTCAATCCGGCCGCAGGCTGCTTACCGATTCTGATACAGATGCCGTTTTTCCTGGCGTTCTATTGGGTCTTGCTCGAGAGCGTCGAAATGCGACAGGCGCCATTCGCGCTCTGGATCACCGACCTGTCGGTCAAAGACCCGTTCTTCATTTTGCCGCTGATCATGGGCGGGGCGATGTTCTTCCAGCAGCGGCTCAACCCACAGGTCGGCGACCCGGTGCAGATCAAGGTGATGCAGGTCATGCCGATCATCTTCACAGGTTTCTTTGCGTTTTTCCCGGCCGGCCTCGTGCTCTATTGGGTAACAAACACGGTGTTGTCGATTGCCCAGCAGTGGAAGATCAATAAAGTCGTCGAAGCACAAGCCAAGCAGAAAAAGGGCGGCAAGAAAAAGCCCAAGCCAGACTAGGCGAAGCAGCGCCCGTTAAGCGAGCGTCGTGCGCACCTTAACCTCGCCGTGCAAGGTCTTGTGAACCGGGCAGAGATCCGCGATTTCAAGCATGCGCGCAATTTCCTGGTCGGTCAGGTCGCCGTCGAAAGAAACCTCGCGCCGAAATTGATCGATCTTGCCGCTATCACTTTCGCAGTCGGCACAGTCTTCGGCGTGAATTTTCCCGTGCGTTACGCGAACCGTGGTCGAACGAAGCTTGAGCTTCTTGTGGCTCGCGTACATCTTTAATGTCATCGTTGTGCAGGCCGCAAGCGCGGCCGACAAAAGGTCATAGGGCGTCGGGCCGAGGTCGGTCCCGCCGACGGTTGTCGGCTCATCTGCAACGAGCCGGTGTCTTCCGGCGCGCACCTCGGTTCGAAAACTGTCGCCAGGCGTCCGTGCAACAACCTCGTCGTCACTCACGGCCAGCTCCGTAGTTTCCTCTCTTGTCGGCAAGTAGCGGGTGGCCCATGCGGCAAGCACTCGCCCGGCGTAGAGCGAATCGTCATTGGACGAGAGCAGGTGGTCCGCTTTGTCGAGGCTCACAAAGCTCTTCGGGTGTTTCGCGGCGCTGAACATTGCAGCAGCGTTGTCGATCGCGACGATGTCGTCGAGCGGTGCGTGCATAACCAGCAGCGCCTTGCGAAGTGAGCCGATAGCCACGGGCAGATTGTGCTTGCCGAGGTCGTCAAGAAACTGTCGGCGAACCGTGAATGGGCGGCCGCCGAGCTTAACGTCGGCGTAACCTTTCTCGTCGAGTTCATCACGCGCATCGCCAAACATATGTGCGACGTGCGTCGGCTCCGAGGGTGAAGCAATCGTCGCTACAGCGACAGCCGAAGGAACGCTCGCTGCTGCTTGCAGTACAGCGGTACCGCCCAGGGAGTGACCGAGCAGGATCGCGGGCGCTGCGTAATGCGCCTCGAGAAAAGCAGCGGCGGCAAGCAGATCACTGACGTTACTTGAGAAGTTCGTGTCGGCGAAGTCACCTTCGCTTTGCCCCAGCCCGGTAAAGTCAAAGCGCAATACGGCGACGCCTGCATCGGCCATCGCGCGGCTGATGTTGGTCGCGGCCTTGAGGTTTTTGGAACACGTGAAACAGTGTGCGAACAAGGCATACGCTTGCACTGGAGTAGCCGGCAGGTCGAGAATGCCTGACAGTGTTTGGCCGGCGTCGTTTTTGAATTCCACCCTGAGATTCTGCATAACATCAACTCCTGTGGTCTTATTGGCAAATGACAGACACGGCTGACACGATCGTTGCGGCGGCAACACCGCCGGGAACAGGCGGTGTGGGAATCGTGCGCATTTCGGGCAGCGAGGCCGAGCGCATTGCGCGCGCCATGCTGGGCAGTTTACCCGAACCGCGCAATGCCACGCAGCGGGCGTTTCGTAATGCTGCGGGTGACAAGCTCGACGCCGGAATCGCCGTGTATTTTCCAGCGCCGGCGTCGTTCACTGGCGAGTCAGTTCTGGAGCTGCACGGACACGGCGGGCCGATTGTCATGTCGCTGCTCGTCGATGCGGCTGTCGAATGCGGCGCGAGGCTTGCCGGGCCCGGCGAGTTCACGAAGCGCGCGTTTCTCAATGGCAAGCTGGACCTCGCACAGGCCGAGGCGATCGCGGATCTGATTGGCAGCGGCACGGCACAAGCGGCGCGGGCAGCGCTGCGGTCTTTGTCGGGCGCGTTTTCAATCGCGGTCGACACGCTTGCCGAACAGCTCGTGCGACTGCGCATGCATGTCGAAGCGGCGATCGACTTCCCTGAGGAAGAAATCGATTTCCTGTCGGACGATGCGCTGCTGGGACGCCTCGACCGCTGCGGAGAGGCATTTGATCAGCTGATGAGCCAGGCTTCGATCGGGCGGGTGTTACGTGACGGCTACCGGGTTGTGATCGTTGGCAAGCCGAATGCCGGCAAGTCGAGCTTGCTGAACAGATTAAGCGGCGAGGAAGCGGCCATCGTCACCGAAGTGGCCGGAACAACCCGGGACATCTTGCGCGAACAGATCAATATTGATGGGCTCGCGGTCGAGTTGGTCGATACGGCCGGCTTGCGGGATAAACCCGACCGAGTCGAAGCAGAGGGCATACGGCGGGCGCGCGAGGCATTGAAAAGCGCGGATGCCGTGCTCTGGATTCAGGATGCGACCGAAGCGGGCGACACGACGATGGAAGAAGGCATTCCGGATTGCGCAGAGGTCACCGTCGTTCGCAACAAGATCGACCTGACGGGCGAAGAGCCGGGTGCGACATGCAGCGATGCAGCGGTCATTAATCTTTCAGCAACAACCGGAGCGGGCCTCGATGCGCTGAACGACCGGCTGCGTGATCTGGCCGGCTACAAAAACCTCGGCGAAGGCGCGTTTACGGCACGCAAACGACACGTAGACGCGTTAAACCGAGCGGCGGACCACTTCAAAACAGGTCGCAATGCGCTGCGCGAGAGCCGTGCCGGCGAACTGCTTGCAGAGGAGCTGCGACTGGCACACGAAGCGCTCGGGGAGATTACCGGGGCCGTTTCCTCGGACGACCTTTTGGGCCGCATCTTCGCGGATTTTTGCATCGGCAAATAAGCGTCGCGGGACTCAGGGCCGAAAGCGCGGTTCGGTAATCGCGATCTCGGTAACGGGGCCGTACTGCGCGACATCGTCGCGGATCAGCCCGGCGTTGCCGAGAATGACAAAAACGAGGTTGGCCAGGTCGGGATAGACATTGTCAATGACAGAACGGACGGTCTCAATGTCGGCAGTCGCTATAGCGGCGCCGTAATCGTTGACGAACGACGCATCGAGGCCATATGCCTCGAGGTCAGCGAATTTTGCGGCAAGCTGCGCGGCCGTTTCGAGGCGCGGCGGAAACTGGCCGAGAATGTAGTTCTTGCCCGACAGAATCACTTCCTCATCGAAGCCATGCTCGTGCAGCCGCGCAAGCAGGTGGAGCGCCAGATCGATCGCCTCGAGCGTCGTTTCGGTTTTGGTGTACGAATTGATGGCGACGGAGCCCGCTTTGGAGGGGCGCCGCAAAATTGAGCGTGCGCCATAGGTGAGCCCGGCCTTGGTGCGCAGCTCTTCCATCAGCAGGGACGTGAAACGGCCACCAAACAGGGTGTTCGCAATATCGAGTTCCGCACGTTGCGGATAGCCGATAGCCACACCGACGTTGCCGATCCAGAAGTAACTCTGCGTTGCACCCGGTTTATCGACGAGCAATACGCGTCGGCCTTCCTGCGGAACGGGCGCTTCGAATTCGGGTAACGGTGCGGCCGCCTCGCGCCAACCGGCAAATGCAGTGCTTAGTTTCTCGACCATCATAGTTGCATCGAAATCACCCGCAATGGCGATGATCAGCCGGTCGGCGCCGAAGTAGTCGCGATAATAGGCGCGCAGATCACGCTGTGAAATTGTTGCGAGCGACGCCTCGTCACCATCGACCGGATTGCCGTAGGGGTGTTCGCCAAACAGGAAGGCGTTGCCATAAACAGGCGTAAGCGGCCGCGGGTCACTGTCTTTCGCTGCGCGAATGAAATTGACCTGCCGATCGCGGAGCTTTTTCATTTCCGTATAGCCCAGAATGGGCGACTGCAGCATGTCGACGAGGAGCTCTACCATCAGGTCAGCATCGCGCGCCAAAAACTCACCGGAGATCGTTGTCGACTCGAGACCCGCATTGGCTGACAACGAGCCGCCGACGGCGTCGATCGCCTCGGCAAAAGTCGCCGCATCCCGTTCGCCGGCGCCCTTTATGAGCATACCCGCCAGCAGGCTGGCCATGCCGGATTTGCCGGGCGGGTCGGTCACCGCGCCGCCACGGACGACGGCTTCAACACCGATCAGCGGCACATCGCGCTTCTCGTACAGGATGATTACGACGCCGTTGTCGAGCGTAATGCGTTGCACGTCGGGCAGTGTCACGCCCTGCGCGAGTGCGGGGCCAGCGGCCAGACAGGCGCACAGCCCAACCCATGCCGATTGCAGAGGATTCATTGCGCACCCTCGACGACCGGAGCGCGCAGCACGCCAACAGTCATGTTGTTCGTACGGAATACCTTCGCTGCGACCTGTTGCAAATCTTCGGCAGTGGTGGCTTCTATCGCATCCGGCAAATCGAACAGGCTTTCGTAATTGTCGTGGAACACTTCGTACTGACCGAGCGCCTTTGCCTTGCCATCGATCGTCGCAAGGCCGCGCCAGAAGTCAGCCAGCATGATATTGCGCGACTTGGTGAGTTCGGCCTCGGTCACGCCGTCAACAGCGACACGCCGCAGCTCTTCGAGTACGCGTCGCTCAACGACGGCCGGGTCGCCCCCGGGTGGCAGCGTCAGATAAAAGTACGCAAGCCCCGGGTCGAAGCCCTCGTCCTGAAAGCTGCCAACCGAAATTGCGAGGCCGTCGTCTTCAATGAGAATACGATGCAGCCGAGACGAATCACCGCCGGTCAGGATGTTCAGCAGCAGGCTCATAGGCAGCGTTTCCGGGTCCGTTGCACTGCCCGCGTGAAACGCCATTTGCAGCAATGGTGTCTGTGCCGGCGCTTCCACGACGAGGCGACGCTCCCCCTGTTGCTCAGGCTCGACGGTGTGTATCGGTGGCGGCGGCTCCTGTGCCGAAATCGAAGCGAAGTATTCATCGGCCAGCGAAAAAACCTCCCTGGACGTAACGTCACCCGTGACAACGATCGTGCGATTGTTTGGTGCGTAGTAAGTCTGGTAGTAACTGATCAGGTCTTCCTGCGTCCACGATTCGATATCCGACGGCCAGCCCAGCACAGTAAACTGATAAGGGTGGGCCACGTACGCTGTTGCCTGCACCTGCTCAGCGAGCTTCCAGAAGTTGTCGTTATCGATGCTGGAGCGACGCTCGGAATAGACAACCTGGCGCTCGCTCTCCACCGTTTCCGGAACCGTGGCGAGATTTTCAAACCGGTCGGCCTCGAGCTCGAAAACCGTCTCGAGCGCCGACCGCGGAAACCAGTCTTTATAGACCGTTACATCGGATGAAGTGGAAGCATTGTTGGCGCCGCCGGCGGCCGCCATAATGCGATCAAATTCCCCGGGCGCGCGCTTTTTTGTGCCGAGAAACATCATGTGTTCGAAGAAGTGCGACAGGCCCGTAATGCCGGGATATTCGTTGCGGCCACCGGCGCGAACGAAGTTGTACATCACAACGTTGGGAATGTCGTGGTCAGGCCAGACGATGATCTTGAGCCCGTTGTCGAGCATCAGGCTCCGAATGTCGGCCGGCGCTTTTTCGGATAGCGGAGCATCACCCTCGGGAATGCCCGGAAGAATGAACTCGAATGTAGGCAGCAGGCGCTGGCCGAAGACAGCCAGGACACCCAACACCAGGAGCACCGCGACTGCTGCATTGAGTTTTTGACCGGTCTTGTAAACGATGGACTGCGTTTGCTCGACGTCGATGGCCTTCTTAAGGCCGCTCGGAGTAATTTCATAGGTCCAGGCAAACAGCAGCGCGAGCGGAAAACCGATCGCGAGTACAAAAAGAACGAATGTGTCGGTCCAGGCCGGCAGAGTTGTGGTGGCATGGATTGCGCCAACAAACCAGATGATCAACCAGCTTGTTACGGCATATAGCAACGCGACCTTGAAGACGTTGCGGCGGCGGAGTTCGGCAAACAAAGCCATGGTCGCATCCTACCCCAGCAGCCCCTCTCGCCGATACAGCCGAGCGCAGATCCACGTGAGCACGGCGCCGAGCGCAATTGTGCTCGTCACCGAGATGGCCACGTGCAGCATGTTCACGGGCTCGTTCTTGATCATATCGACGAGCAACAGGTGTTGGCTCAGGCTCGGTATGAACATGAATTCGAGCTGCGGGCGCAGCGTGAGAATGCTAACGATCAATATGGGCAGCGTCGGCGCAACAAGCACCACGCTGAGCCAGGTTTGGGCCTCTTTGTAGCTTTTCGTAAAGGAGGCGACCAGGGTCATCAGGGACGCGCCGAGCAGAATGAACGGCGCGAGCACGAAAAACGCTGCGATGACGACATCGGGACCAAAGTTAGGCGTCATGCCGAGCTGTTCCAGCGGCATGAACTTCAGCGCAACGAAGAACGAGCAAAGACTGAGCAGGAGTGACACGGCCATGAAAACGCAGGTGGCGGCTATTTTTCCCAACATCAACTGGTCTCGAGTTACCGGCAGCGTCAGAATTGGTTCGAGCGAACCACGCTCCCGCTCGCCGGCCGTCGTGTCGATCGCCAGGTACATGCCACCCATGAGCAGGGCGAAGATGAAGAAGTAGCTCATCATGCCGAGCAACATCGCAGAGCGACCGCTGGGCGTCGACACGTCGATCTCATCCACGTTAAAGGGCCGCAACACTATCGGGCTGACGCCTCGCGCCACGAGGCGAATTGCGGCGAGCTCCTGGTTGTAAGAGTGCAGCGCGTTGCGTACGCGGCGAGCATCGCGTTCGGCTTGCGTATTCGCCTGATCGGAGATCAGCTCTATCTTCGCCGGTATTGTGTCAGCGAGCTGCTCACCAAAACCGGCAGGGACGATTACGATGACATCGTGCTTGCCTGTCGTGACTGCGTCGATCGCGGCGGCACGACCGGGAGGTCCCTCGATAACCTCGATGTTGTGGCTTTCGAGGTAGCGCATCAGGTTGGGAGCATGTTGCTGTCCGAGAACGGGCACTTCCAGCACACGGTCGATGTCATCGAGCGAGCGCTCGATCGACAGGTTGATAACAAACGCGAATAGTAGTGGCCCAAACAACGGGCCCATAATCAGCGCGGAGGCGAGCGTACGCCGGTCACGAAAGTTATCGATGACCTCTTTGATGAAAACCGTAATCAGCGTCCGCATTATTCGGGCCCCACCATCTCGATAGCGCGGACGAACGCGTCTTCAAGGTCATCGCAACCCGTGCGGCGCCGGATTCCATCCACGGAATCGTCAATGGCCACCTTGCCGTTTGCGATGATGACGATGTCATCGCAGAGAGCGGCCACCTCCTGCATGACATGGCTCGAAAACAAGACACAGCGGCCGGCGTCTTTGAGTTTCAAAATCAGATCACGCAACGAACGGGTTGCCATGACGTCAAGCCCGTTACTTGGTTCGTCGAGGATGACGTTCTGCGGGTTATGCACGAGCGCCCGAGCCAGAGAGACCTTGGTCCGCTGTCCATGGGAAAAGCCTTTCGTGCGGCGATCGGCGAAGTCGCCGATTTCGAGGAGATCCACAATGCCCGCAACCCGGGCCTCAATGTCGCGCTTGTCGAGGCCGCACAGCGTCGCGTAATAGGCGATGTTTTCACGCGCTGTAAGGTGCGGATACAGAC
The DNA here is from genome assembly GCA_029862045.1 of Gammaproteobacteria bacterium. Classification (GTDB taxonomy): domain Bacteria; phylum Pseudomonadota; class Gammaproteobacteria; order Steroidobacterales; family Woeseiaceae; genus UBA1847. Next base: position 39,548 of record JAOTYE010000006.1, on the reverse strand, counting down.
CGGCGCCGTGCGGCAATGCGCCGATGCGCTGTCTCGCTTTGAGGCTGTCCGTAACGACGTCGACACCGTCTATCGATGCGCGGCCCTTGTCGGGCGTGAGGACCGTGTACAGCACTCGCAACGTCGTGGATTTGCCCGCGCCGTTAGGGCCGAGCAAACCTGTGATCTTGCCGTCTGGCGCCTCGAAACTAACACCGCGAACGGCGCGGACTTTGCCGAATGACTTATGGATGTCGTTAACGCGGATCATGGCATGGGACCGGAAAAATCCAGAAAAAACGGCATGATGAACGCGGTTTCCATGCAGGCAACGTCAAGTGCCCCGGAATCTGCTGTTGAGACGAACCGGGCAACGATGTCTGGCATACAGCCGGCCGCAATTTGCCCGTGACCTTGCCGGTCGCCGATCAAATGGCGGGCATTGCGCAGCGCGACGGCGGCGAGGTCGGCGTACCGCGGCGGCGTAATCGGATCGGCCTCGCCCGATAGCAACAGTACCGGAATGTCCGTGGCCAGAGGCTCGGCGAAGCCGTCGTCGATGGGTCCGCGGGGCCAGATCGAGCAAATCGTTTCGAGCGCCTCGAACTGCAACGCACCGATATACGTCTCGTTCAGTGCGCCAAAGTCGACCGTATCCCTGTCGATGAACGGCAGGTCTTCGGTGCAGACGACCGAATTGTGCATGCCGAGCGCTAACGCGTCCGCAAGACTGCTGACCGTCAACTGAAACTGTGCCGCGAGCGGAACGAAGTTATCGTTGGCGGCCTCGTGAATCAGGAGCGGCATGATCGCTATCGACCGCGGCTGATACGCGAGGAGACGAATCGCGGCGGCAAGCTCGTTGCGGCCGAAGTCCAAAGATTCACGCTTACCCGTAACCGGGTCTGATAGCTCTACGCGGACTGGTTGCTCGTTGACCAGCGCCCGAATCGATTCGAAATCCAGGTCGATCTCCGGAAAGCGTTCGTTGCAAGCGATATCGCTCAGGCAGCGAGCGAGAATATCGTCGAGTGCACGCTGTGCTTCGGTAGCAATCTCCGGGCCAAGTGGAAGCTGCGGTGGGACCACGCCGTCAAGAACGATTGTGCGTGTCGAGTCAGGGTAGCGACGCGCAAAATGTTGTGCGACGCGCGTACCGTACGACGTCCCCAGCAGGTTCAGCGCCGGATAGCCAAGCGCCAGCCGCAGGGCCTCGAGGTCAGCGACCGCGAGACTGGTTGTGAAGAACCGCGGGTCGTGAGGGAGTTGTTCAAGGCACGATCTTGTGAACTCAAGGGTTTGCTCGTCGGTGTACTGACCTTCAACGACATGGTCATCGAACGGGCAATCCATGCGCGCCGAAGCGCCAGTACCACGCTGATCGAGCAGCAGGATGTCCCGTTCGCGGCGCACCGGCTCGAAAGCGCTGTAATACGCCGCATAGAACTGAATCGCGCCGCCGCCCGGCCCGCCCGCCAGCGGCACCAACGGGTCAGGCTCCGGATTGAGGTCGAGTGCCGGCACGACGGCCACCCGAAGCTCCAGCTGGCCGGCGTCCGGGTCCTCCGGGTTCAGCGGTCGCAGGAACGTACCGCAACGCGCCTTGATGCCCGGATAGCCAGGCCCGGCGCTGATGCGGCAATCGCTCAGTTCGAGCGTTGTTGAGCCGGGAGCGCCTGTCGAGGCAAGCAAGAGCAGCAGCGCTAACGCCGTCATTCGAAGCATAGAGAATTCGCAGTATCGTTGGGCGGTGCAATCTTGGCGAGTTGATTGACACAAGTAAAGCCGGAACGAAAAGCCCCGATGACCATATATGGGCGCTGTTTTGTGGCGGTGGCGGCGGGCAACGACTAAAATGCGCGCCCGTCATTCCTCAGTGTCAAACCATGTCTCTAGTCCACGATGTCATCGTAATCGGCGGCGGCCACGCCGGCACGGAAGCCTCTCTGGCTGCCGCGCGGGCGGGCGCACGCACGCTTCTGATTACGCAAAAAGTCGCGACGCTCGGGCAGATGAGCTGCAACCCGGCAATTGGCGGCATCGGCAAGGGGCACCTCACTCGGGAGATCGATGCGCTGGGCGGCGCGATGGCGGCAGCCGTCGATCGTGCAGGCATTCAGTTTCGGACGCTTAATGCGAGCAAAGGGCCTGCAGTCAGGGCGACGCGAGCGCAAGCAGATCGCGAACTGTACAAGCGCGAAATTCGCCGCGCGCTCGAGAAGCAGTCCAATTTGTCGCTGGCAGAGCACTCGGTGGACGACCTGATCGTTATTGGCGATAAGGTCGTGGGGGTCACGACCGCAGACGGGGCCGAATTCCGGGCGGACGCCGTCGTATTGACCGTTGGTACGTTTCTGGGTGGGCGCATTCTGATTGGGCGCAGCGAAAAAGCCGGGGGCCGCGTGGGCGATGCGCCCTCGATCAAGCTTGCGGAGCGCTTGCGCGAACTACCGTTTCGCGCTGCGCGCCTGAAGACCGGAACACCGCCGAGGCTTGACGGCAAGACGCTCAATTACGCAGCGATGGCTGAACAGCCTGGTGACGACCCGATGCCGGTGTTTTCTTTCCTTGGGCGTCGCGGCGATCACCCACAACAGGTTTCGTGCCACATCACGAAGACGACCCGGCAGACACACGACATCATTCGCGGTTCGCTCGACGAATCGCCGATGTACAGCGGGGCTATCGCGGGCGTAGGACCACGCTATTGCCCGTCGGTTGAAGACAAGATCGTGCGTTTCGCTGACAAGGCGTCACACCAGATCTTTGTCGAGCCAGAGGGGTTGACGACCGACATTGTCTACCCGAACGGGATTTCGACGAGCCTCCCTGCCGACGTGCAAGAGCGATTCGTGCGCACGATTCCAGGATTTGAGCGTGCGCGCATCACGCAGCCTGGCTATGCGATCGAATACGACTACTTCGATCCACGCGATCTCAGGCCCACGCTTGAAACAAAGGCGCTTGCCGGCTTGTATTTCGCCGGTCAGATCAATGGCACAACGGGCTATGAAGAGGCCGGCGCACAAGGCTTGCTTGCCGGTGTCAATGCTGCACGCCGAGCTCAGGAGAAAGAACAGTGGTTTCCGCGGCGCGACGAAGCTTATATCGGTGTGCTGGTTGATGATCTGATCACGCGGGGTGTGAGCGAGCCGTATCGCATGTTTACGAGTCGCGCCGAGTATCGTCTGACGCTGCGTGAGGACAATGCCGATCTGCGGCTGACGCCCGTGGGCCGCGAACTCGGCCTTGTCGATGATGAACGCTGGTCTGTGTTCAACAGCAAACGGGAGGCGGTTGCCAGGGAGCAACAGCGACTCAGCAGCATCATGTTGCGTCCGGTCCTGCTAAGCGAAAACGACAAGTGTCTTATTGGCAAGGAGCTGCAGCGCGAGTGCGCGGCTGCGGAGCTGCTGCGGCGACCGGAACTCGATTACGCCGCCGTGTCCGGGCTGTCGATGGTCGGCGGGCTTGATGCGCGCGACCTTTGCTGTGATGAACAACGGGAACAGGTCGAGTCGCAGCTCGAAGTGCAGGCGAAGTATGCGGGCTACATCGATCGGCAGGAACGGGAAATAGCGAAGCACGTCAAGCAGGAGTCACTGCGTCTGCCCGAAGATATCGACTACGGGTCCGTTGACGGACTGTCGAACGAGGCACGCCAGCGACTCACGTTGGCGCGCCCGCTTACCTTGGGTCAGGCGTCGCGCCTGGAAGGCATGACGCCGTCGGCCGTGTCGTTGCTACTCATACACCTCAAAAAGCGACAGCTCAGGAAATCAGCGTAATGAAAACCTTTCGCCTTGCCGGGGCACTTGCCGCCAGCATTGTCCTGCTGGGCGCGTTGTTATTCGCTTGCAGCGATCCCGCAAGGGACGAAGCGGTGGAGTCGGTGCTGCAACGCGGCCTGACATCGGACCCGGAGTCGCTCGACCCCCATGAGATGCGCAGCGTGCAGGCCGCCAATTTGCTGCGGGATATTGGCGAGGGTCTGCTTTCGTATTCGGCAACGGGGGAACTCGTGGCCGGCGCGGCAGCGGAGTGGACGATTTCCGAGGATGGCCTTACTTACACATTCCACCTTCGCGAGGACGCGCGCTGGTCAAACGGGCAGCCAGTTACAGCCGGGCATTTTGCGTTTAGCCTGCGGCGACTCGTCGATCCGGCGACGGCAGCGTTCTACGCGCAGATGCTGGGCGATATCGTCAATGCGCAGGACATCATCGCGGGTGATTCGCCACCGGCGGATCTTGGTGTCGAGGCCGTCGATGACCGGACGCTGGTCATTACGCTTGTGCGGCCGACGCCGTACCTGCTCAGTCTGTTGACCTACCCAAGCACGTTCCCGGTACATCCGGACGCTGTCGCCGAGCACGGCGACGCGTTCACGCGCGCCGGCAACCTGCTGTCGAACGGCGCCTACAAACTCGATGCGTGGGAACCGGGCTCAGTTCTTGAGCTAAGCCGCAACGAGCACTACTGGAACAATGCGGCAACAGCGATTGACGAAGTCCGTTACCACGTACTGACACAGGAAATGACGCAGCTGAACCGCTTTCGCGCAGGCGAACTTCACATCACAGGCAGCGTGCCGCCGGACAACTTCGCGCAGATTCGCGAGGAGCATCCAGAAGAATTGCATATCGCGCCTTATCTCGGCGTTTACTATTATGGATTCAACCTGACCAAGCCGCCGTTCAAGGGCAACCCGGAACTGCGCGAAGCGCTGTCAATGGCGGTCGACCGCGACGTGCTGGTCAATAGGATAACGGGTCGCGGCGAAGAACCGGCTTACAGCTGGGTGCCGCCCGGCGTCGACAATTACGAGCCGCGGCGCTTTATCTACGCGGAGCAAAGCCAGGATGAGCGCAACGCACACGCAAGACTGTTGCTGCGCGAAGCGGGTTACGGACCCGAAAAACCATTGCAAATCGAGCTACGCTACAACACCTCGGACACAGAGAAAAAGATTGCACTCGCTGTGCAATCGATGTGGCGCGACGTGCTCGGCGTTGAGACGACGCTGGTCAATGAGGAATTTCAGGTATTACTCGCCAACATGCGTGATCGCGAGGTAACGCAGGTTTTTCGCTCCAGCTGGATTGGTGACTACAACGATGCGCATACGTTTCTGAGCATCATGGAAGGCGGTAATCCGTCGAACATGCCCGGCTACAAGAACGACCAATATGACGCTTTGATGCAGCAGGCAGCGGAACAGGTCGATCCAAAAAGCAGACGTTACCATCTTGAAGAGGCAGAGCGGGTGTTGCTCGCCGACCACCCCGTCATTCCACTGTACTTCTACGTCAGCAAGCATCTTGTCAGTCCGGATATCATCGGCTGGGGAGACAATGTGCTGGATTATCATTACAGTCAGCATCTGAGTCTGGCGCCGACTGCCGCCACACCTTAATCGGAACACAGCCTTGCTGAAATACGCCCTGCTGCGACTGCTGGGTGCAATTCCGACGCTGTTGTTGGTAATTGTGCTCGCTTTTCTGATGGTGCATGCCGCACCCGGCGGGCCGTTTGACGACGAACGCGTGCTGTCGGCCGAAATCGAGGCCAACATTGCGGCTGCGTATCACCTCGATGAACCGCTGCATCGACAATTTTATCGGTACTTTGCCGGGCTCCTGCAAGGTGATCTCGGGCCGTCGTACCGATATCGTGATCACACGGTCAGCGAGCTGATTGGCACAGCATTTCCGATCTCCCTGAAGCTCGGCACAATGGCAATGCTGTTGGCCGTGGTGTTCGGTGTTGCAGCAGGTTCGTTTGCGGCGCTGCGCCGCAATACGCTGCCTGATCGTTCGGTTATGGCGTTCGCCATGACAGGTATTTCGATCCCCGTATTTGTTATTGCGCCTGTGCTCGTGCTGCTGCTCGCAGTCAAGCTGCAATGGTTGCCGGCGGGCTGGAGTGGCAACGAAGGCGCAGCACGGTTCTTGCTGCCTGTTATCGCGCTTGCGCTGCCACAGGTCGCGTACATTGCGCGGCTGACGCGCGCGAGCATGATCGATGTTCTTGCGAGCGATTTCGTGCGCACAGCGCGCGCGCAGGGACTTGGCACGACGGCCATCGTCCGTTATCACGCGCTCAAACCGGCAATGCTTCCCGTACTGTCTTATATGGGGCCGGCGATTGCGGCCATTCTTACGGGGTCCGTGGTCGTCGAAGAGATTTTCGGCATTCCCGGACTCGGCCAGTTCTTTGTGCGCGCTGCGCTCAATCGCGACTACACGCTGGTGCTCGGCATCGTTATTTTCTACGCAACGCTCGTCATTCTATTGAACCTCGTTGTCGACATTTTGTATGGCGCGATCGATCCGCGGATCCGGCAGCGATGACGACACTTTTCAACATCTGGCGCCGCATGCGCGAAAACCGCGCAGTGATGGTGAGTGGCGGTATCCTCATCGGCATTGTCATCGTGGCGATCGTTGGACCATTAATCAGCCCGCACGATTATCTACAGACAAACTTCGATAATCTGCTGCAGCGCCCGGGAACTGCTGGATTTCACCTGTTTGGCACGGACGACCTCGGACGGGACCTGTTTGTGCGGTCAATGCTGGGAGTGCAGATCACGATTGTCGTTGCGGTCGTGGCGAGCGTCGTAAGCCTGGTTATCGGCGTCATGTACGGTGCCGTCGCGGGTTACGTTGGTGGCCGCGTCGATGCGATCATGATGCGTTTTGTCGACACGCTCTATGCGCTGCCGTTTATTTTCTTCGTGATTCTTCTCATGGTCGCGTTCGAGCGGAACTTCCTGCTGATATTCGTGGCGATCGGCGCAATCAACTGGCTCGATATGGCCCGCATCGTTCGCGGCCAGACGCTATCCCTTCGTGAGCGGGAGTTCGTAGATGCTGCGCGACTGACCGGCGTGTCGACCGCAGCGATAATCATGCGACACATCGCGCCGAACCTGCTCGGCGTGGTTATTGTCTACGTTACGTTGACGATTCCTCAGGCAATCCTGGTTGAGTCGTTCCTGAGTTTTCTGGGTCTCGGCATTCAGGAGCCGCAAACGTCGCTCGGAGCGCTGGTCGACGCAGGCGTCAATCAAATGGAAGGTGCGTCGTGGATGCTGCTAATACCGGCGGGTCTGCTCGCGACGATTCTACTGTGCTTCAACTTTTTCGGTGATGCGATGCGCGACGTCTTCGACTCGAGGTCCGAACGATGAGCCTGTTAAGCGTTGCGGGCCTCACTATTCGCTATGACGACGCTATCGCGGTGAACGGTCTTAGCTTTGCGATTGAGAAAGGCGAATCGGTGGGGCTCGTTGGCGAGTCAGGATCCGGGAAATCGCAGACGGCGCTCGCGATCCTGGGCCTCTTGCCCGCACAAGCCGATGTTAGCGGTGACATCCGGTTCGAAAAAACGGCGTTATTGGGAGCGAGCGAGCGGGCGTTGGACTCGGTGCGGGCGCAACGCCTGGCGATCGTGTTTCAGGATCCGGCGCAAGCGCTCAATCCATTCGTTCGGATCGGCCAGCAGTTGCGGCGCATTCTCCTACAGCACGGGCTCGCGGAGGGTGCACAGGCTCAGGCGCGAGTGATCGACATGCTCAGGCGCGTCGGTCTGTCTGATCCCGAGAGGCAGTACCGGGCATATCCGCATCAACTATCCGGCGGCATGCGACAGCGCGCGATGATCGCCTCAGCGCTGATAACCGAACCCGAACTGCTCATCGCCGACGAGCCGACGACAGCACTCGACGTAACCGTGCAGGCGCAGATTCTGGAGCTGCTCGAAGACATTCGCAAAGACACAGCACTGCTTCTGATTACTCATGATCTGGGTGTCGTGGCGGGACATTGCGAGCGCATGTTGGTGCTTAAGCAGGGTGAACTCGTGGAACAGGGCGCGACGCGCGACGTTTTCGCACGGCCACAGCATGAGCATACGGCACGGCTCCTGGCGGCAGCACCGCGACTCGATCGGACCGATATTCCGACGACAACGACGGGCGCCGAGTTACTGACGATCAAAGGAGCGTCGGTGAGCTATCGCGAAACGGGACACGCCAGGCTGCAAGCGGTACGTGATGTGGATCTGACGATACGCGCCGGTGAGACGGTCGCGTTGGTCGGTGAGTCGGGCTCCGGCAAGTCGAGTCTTGCGCGTGCGGTGCTCGGGCTCGTGCCGCTGCAGTCGGGCCGCGTTGCGTTTTGCGGCACGGCGCTGGAGGGGCTGGCGCAGGACAGAGCAACGGCAGTGCGACGCGGCATGCAACTCGTGTTTCAGGATCCGGTTGGATCGCTGAATCCACAGATGCGCGTTGCGAATATCGTCGCCGAGCCGCTTCTGGTTCATGAGCCCGACGCGTCGGCGGACACACGGCAACAACAGGTAATCGCGATACTCGAAAAGACCGGCCTTGGCGAGGAGTTTCTCGAGCGTTATCCGCACGAACTGTCGGGAGGGGAGGCACAGCGCGTCGCGATCGCCCGCGCGTTGATTCTCAAGCCCAAAGTGCTCGTCTGCGATGAGGCTGTCGCGGCACTCGATGGCACGGTGCGCGAACAAATACTCGCGTTATTGCACGAAGTGCAGATCGACAGTGGGTTGTCGATCGTTTTCATAACGCATGACTTGTCGGTGGTGCGCGGGATCAGTCATCGCGTGCTGGTCATGTATATGGGCGCGCTTGTCGAGCTTGCCGATAACAACGCCCTGTTCGAACAACCGCGCCACCCGTATACGAGGGCCTTGCTCGCGGCTGTACCGGTACCGGACCCTGAGCGGGCCGGCGGCAAGGCAACGCTCGCTGGCGAAGTTCCGTCCGCACTTGCGCCGCCGAGCGGCTGCACGTTTCATCCGCGTTGCCCACATGCACGCGACATCTGCAAAACCGAAATACCGGAACAAAGGACTATTAACAGCACGACAGTAGCCTGTCATCGCGCGGAAGAAATTTAGGCGCGGGCGGCGCATTACCCATCTTCATGGCTCGCTACGCTGCGCTTTACTTCCGATGGGCAACGCCCCGCCCGCGCCCGGTGTTCCCGGGCATGGCTGGTCGGTTACTGCATTCCAGGTATGGGAATCGGCATCGGCGCGCCATTAACGGTTAACAATCCCTTTTTGAACTCGGCGTTCATTTCGTAAATGTCGCCGTTCTTTTTGAGAAAGCCCATGCCGATTGCTGCGTTCAGTTGCGCGTCCGTTGCCGTCGCAATGTCGACGAGTTCGGCAGGCATGCTGACATCGAGGGTGGCGTCGAGCGCGAGTAGCGCGGATGTCCACGTGAACCGGTCAAGATCGGTTGGAGCGAGCTTCATCTGCAATTTTGTTTCCAGGGTGCCCTGTGGCAGTGCAACGTCGAGCTGATCGAAATTAAGTTCGAAGCCCGAAGCCAGGAGACGCTGCAGGTCGGCTTCCATGGCAAGCATCATGTCGTCCCCGCCAGCGTAGTCATCGACGCTGTCCAATGCTCGCGACAGATTGCCGAGCGATTCGCCGTCCATATCTGCCAGCGTTATATTCAAGACGATGTCGGCCTTGCCAAGGTCGCCGAATGGCAGGCTGTCGAGCGTCACCCTGGCGCGCCCGGAGACGCGATCATCGTCAAGCTGTGCCTCCGAGTTGATCATTAGCGGGCCGACGACCTCTGCGCCAGTGGCCGATGCCAGTCTTGCAGCAGCGACAGTCACGTTTGCATCGCCTACGCTGAAACCGAATCGCGTCTGACGCTGATTACCGGAGAACTCGATCTTGTCGATGCTGAAGTCGTCGTGGATGGAGACGAAGGCCAGCGACGCGATAGTACCGTTGAAACCGACAATGCTGTTTGCGGGGCTGGTAGTAACAAGGATATCGGCATCTCCCCAGTTCGCCGTTTCGCCGTCCTGGGAGAAAGAGCCAGGTTCGAGAACTAAATTGGATTGAAGATCGCCGGTCAAGCTGACCTGACTGAATATCGTACCGGGCAAATCGACTTTGCTACCATCTTCGAATTCAAGGCTAAGCGTTGATACAGCGCTGCCGAGCCCGGGTAGCAGTGAGCCCTTGTCACGCGACATCGAGGTAATTGGAACGATGCCGTGATCGAGTCGGGTATCAATGATCAGTGCCGGCAGTTGCCCGACATCACCGTCATCGGTGAGGCCGAGCAGCGCGTTGCGCAATTCGCCGTCGCGAACCTCGACTCGATGTTGTCCCTCCGACGAAAACCAGCCGCGGTCAAAACCCTGTGACGTAACCGTTACCTCGTCGCTCTCGGTGGCGGCCCAATCGAGATTCTCGTCCATCGATTTCTCGGCCAGTCGGCCGACGATTCCCGGCGAGACCAGGACAACAATGGCGAGCACGATAAGCAGTGCGACAAAGCCTTTTTTCACGGCGGTTCCTCACAGGCGGATTTCGAAGAGCGCGATGCTAGCATGTTGCCCCACACCTTTCGGGCTAGAAATCGCAGGCTGTTGTCACTACCATAGCGACCTCGAAAGCCGCCGGCGCCCTTGGCTAAAGCCACAACACGTTGAAAAACATAGTGATTATCAAGACAACAAAAGCCGCTGTCGCTACGATGCTGCTGCTCGGCATCACCGCGCCCCCCGCAATTGCCGAAGGCGACGCTGCTCGCGGCGAGAAGCTGGGCTATACCTGCCTCGGTTGCCACGGTGTCGATGGCTATCGCAACGCCTACCCGTCCTATCGCGTGCCCAAGCTCGGTGGTCAGAAGGCCGCCTACCTCGTTATCGCGCTCAATGGATACCGTGAGGGCACGCGGGCGCATCCCACGATGATGGCGCAGGCATCAAGCTTGAGCGAGCAACAAATCGAAGACGTTGCGGCATACCTTGCGAGCCTCAGCGCCGGCAGGGTTGCGGCGGGTGGTGCGGCTGCGGCAAGCCTTGAAGAAACGACCGTATGCCTCGCGTGTCACGGGCAAAACGGCATTGGTCTTTCGCCCACCTGGCCGACCCTGGCCGGCCAACACGAAGACTATCTTGTGCATGCCCTGAATCAATATCGCGATGGCACACGCAAGGATCCTGTTATGGCACCGATGGCGGCAGCGTTAACCGACGGCGATGTTGCTTTGATCGCTAAATATTATTCGCGCCTCGACGGCCTCGAAACCACAAAGGCAGATTAAGCGCCGCCCGAGCGGGGGCGCGGACCCAATGTCGGGACATCACGCGCAGACGACGGTACTCGACGATGGCATTGTCGCCATCGATACCGAATATACGCGCCCGTTGCTGGATGCGAGTCACCTGATTGTTGAAAGTGGTCGCGCGGCGTTCGTTGACACTGGCGTCAACAGCAGCGTTCCGCTACTGCTCGACGCGCTTCTACAACAGGATCTCGATGTTGGCGACGTCGATTACGTTTTCCTGACACATGTTCATCTCGATCACGCCGGCGGTGCGGGACTCTTAATGCAGCAGCTGCCGAACGCGAGCTGCGTCGTGCATCGCTACGGTGCGCCGCACATGATCGATCCGGCGAAGCTGGTTGCTGGTGCCGAAGCAGTGTATGGCCAGGAGCGGATGGTGGAGATGTACGGCAGCATCGAACCGATCGACGAACGCCGGGTCTTTATCCCCGACGATGAACAATGGTTCGAGTTGCATGGCCGCGCGCTGCAGACAATCAACACCGAAGGCCACGCGCGCCACCACTACGTACTCAATGACCCGCAGTCGAGAGGCGTGTTCACTGGGGACAGTTTTGGTGTGTCTTACCGCGAGCTCGATACAGCGCGAGGCGAAATCGTCTTTCCGACGTCAACGCCCGTGCAGTTCGACCCGGCTGAGGCGCACAAGGCAGTTGATCGCATTATGGCTTGCGAGCCGCAACAGCTCTATCTGACTCACTACAGCCGGGTACGCAACCTGGACCGGCTGGCAGCCGAGATGCACGAAGGGATAGATGCGTACGTCGCGATGGCGCGGGAGCATCAGCACGAGGAGAATCGAATCGAGTCGCTGCGCACGACTATGTTCGAGTATTGCGTGCAAAGACTGGCGGCGCACGGGTACAGCGGTGATCGTGAGACGATGCACTCAGTACTCGATATAGATGTCGACTTGAATTCGCAGGGCCTTGAGGTGTGGTTGGAGAGGGGAAATTGATGGACGCTTTTCGCGCATTTCGTATTGACGAGCAGGACGACAGGATTGTTGCCGGCTTTCAGGATTTGTCAATCGATGACCTGACAGAAGGCAATGTCGTCATTAAGGTCAGCCATTCAACGATTAACTATAAAGATGCGCTGGCAGCTACCGGGGCCGGCAGGATTCTGCGGCGCTATCCATTGAACGGTGGTATTGACCTTGCGGGTACCGTCGTCAGTTCGGACGACGCCGAGTTTCAGCCCGGCACAGCCGTGCTCGTCAACGGTTGCGGGCTCAGTGAGACCGTCGACGGCGGCTATTCGGAGTACGCGCGGGTCGACAGCGGCAGCATGGTGCCGTTACCGGAGGGCATGAGCGCCCTACAGGCGATGCAAATCGGCACGGCAGGCTACACGGCCGCTCTGGCGATTCATCGTATGGAGCAAAACGGCCAGCTTCCTGATAATGGGCCGGTCGTTGTAACCGGCGCAACCGGCGGTGTAGGCAGCGTTGCGATCGACATGCTCTATGGTCGCGGTTATGAGGTTGTCGCCCTGACCGGCAAGGGCACCGAAGAAGCGTATCTGAAGAGCATCGGCGCACACAGAATTCTGCTGCGCGATCAAATCAACCTGGGCAAACGACCGATGGAGAAGGCGGAGTGGGCTGGCGCGATCGACAATCTCGGCGGAGACTATTTGACCTGGCTGACACGCACGATGGCCTATGGGGGCAACATCGCGAGCATCGGTCTTGCGGCGAGCCCGGCGCTCCACACCACCGTGCTGCCCTTTATCCTGCGTGCTGTGTGCCTGCTCGGCATCAACTCTGTGGACACACCACGTAACCTGCGACTTGCCGTCTGGTCGAGAATTGGTGGCGACCTGATGCCACGCAAGCTCGACACGATCGGCAGTCGCACGATCGGCTTCGATGAACTACCTGGAGCCTTTCAGGCTTACATCGACGGCACAGTGACAGGCCGCACGGTCGTCGCAATAGCCTAGGAACTGACACGGCCGTGGGCGGGGAGCCAGTCATCGGCAGTAAAGCGCAGCGCAGCGAGCCATGAAGATGACAGGCTCGCGGGCCGCGGCCATGACATAAACAATATATAATTTTACCGGATGCTCCATTTGGGAAACAGGGTTGCCGTGGTTTAGAATCGCTTCCCCGATAATTTTAATTTCGATTAAAATTACGGTTGTAACCAAATGGAGGTTGCGTCACATGAGTGCAGGAGCACGTTTCAGGACGGCGCTCGACGCCGAGCGGCCGCTGCAAATCGTCGGTACGATCAACGCGTTTACCGCGCTACTCGCGCAGCGGGCCGGTTTCAAGGCGATTTATCTCTCCGGTGCAGGCGTCGCAAACGCGTCCTTCGGCCTGCCCGACCTTGCGATGACGACGCTAAACGATGTCTGCGAGGACATACGCCGTATTGCGTCGGTTTCGGACGCGCCCTTGCTCGTCGATGCGGATACCGGATGGGGCAGTGCGTTCATGATCGGCAGGACCATTCGCGAAATGACCTGGGCTGGAGCGGCAGGCTGTCATCTCGAGGACCAGGTCGCGGTCAAGCGTTGCGGCCATCGGCCGGGCAAGGCGCTGGTCGAATCGGCGGAGATGTGTGATCGTATTAAGGCTGCTGTTGATGGCCGCATCGATGATCAGTTCGTGATCATGGCGCGCACCGATGCGCATGCGGTCGAGGGACAACAGGCGGCGCTTGATCGTGCCGCTGCTTATGTAGAGGCCGGCGCTGACATGATCTTCGCCGAAGCGCTGACGACCCTCGACGAATACCAGCAGTTTACTGACACGATCAAAGTGCCGGTGCTGGCGAACCTGACCGAGTTTGGCAAGACGCCGTTGTTCACGACAAAAGAGCTGGCCGGGGTCGGCATACGCATGGCGCTATACCCGCTGACCGCGTTTCGGGCGATGTCGGCAACCGCGCTCGAGGCCTACACGACACTGCGTGAAGAAGGTACGCAGGCCGCCGTAATGGACAAGATGCAAACACGCATGGAGCTTTATGATGTACTCGGCTATCAGGCGTATGAAGACAAACTCGACGAGCTGTTTTCCGAGAAAGGACTAGAGACAAGTAAAGAATAAGGCCTGCCGTGTGAAGCGCGGGCGAGGAATAGAAACATGACTGAAAAGAAAAGCACAGGTGGCCTGGCCGGTGTAACGGCAGGCAAAACAGAGCTTTGTACTGTCGGCAAAGAAGGCGCAGGCCTGACCTACCGCGGCTATGATATTTATGATCTCGCAGATAACGCGACGTTTGAGGAAGTCGCTTACCTGTTGCTGCATGGCAAGTTGCCGAATCGCGCAGAACTTGACGGCTACATAGCAAAGATTAAATCATTGCGCGGCTTACCCGATGCCTTAAAAACCGTGCTTGAGATGGTGCCGGCGGAGGCTCATCCGATGAGCGTATTGCGCACCGGCGTTTCGTTCCTCGGCAACATCGAACCTGAAGGAGACTTTGCGAACCAGCTAAATGTTGCGGACAAGCTGCTTGCGTGTATTCCATCGATGATGGTGTATTGGCACCGCTTTCATACAGACGGTACGCGCATCGATACTGAAACCGATGACGACAGCGTATCAGGCCATATTCTGCACATGTTGCATGACAAGCCGCCGCCCGCGTTGCATGAGAAGTCGCTCAACACGACGCTGATTCTGTACGCCGAGCACGAGTTCAATGCATCGACATTTGCGGGCCGGGTCATCACCGGCACGTTGTCGGATATGCATTCGGCAGTCAGCGGCGCAATCGGTGCGCTGCGCGGGCCGCTACATGGTGGTGCCAACGAGGCTGCAATGGAGCTGATTCAGAAGTTTGAGTCGCCCGAAGAGGCGACCAAAGGTGTGCTCGGCATGCTCGAACGCAAAGACCTGATCATGGGTTTTGGCCATCGTGTGTACACGACGTCGGATCCGCGTAACTCGGTTAACAAGGCGATGTCAAAAACGCTGGCCGAAGAGGCCGGAGACATGACGTTGTATGAGGTCTCGGAAGCGATCGAAAAAGTGATGTGGGATGAGAAGAAGCTATTTGCCAACGCGGACTTTTTTGCAGCGAGCGTGTATCACTTCATGGGCATTCCGACGTATCTGTTTACACCGATATTCGTTTGTTCGCGCATCACGGGTTGGGCCGCGCATGTCATGGAACAACGTGCGGATAACAAACTGATTCGCCCCGCGGCCGACTACATCGGTCCGCCTCTGCAGGACTGGGTGGCGATCGAAGATCGCGCCTGAGCGCGGCACCGAACAAGAAGGTCCGGAGACACGATGTCCAACACTGATATTCGCTCGGCGAAGCGGGCTGGCTGGGATAAAGAACTCGTCGCTATCGCGGATTTTGTCTGTGACACGGAGGTAGACAGCGACCTCGCGTTCGAGACGGCGCATTACTGCCTGATGGATACGCTCGCGTGCGGCTTCCAGGCACTCGACTACCCGGCATGTACCAAATTGCTTGGGCCAACCGTGCCTGGAGCGACGCTGGCGGGCGGTGCGCGTGTACCGGGCACGTCCTACGAGCTCGAGCCAGTCATGGCGGCGTTCAATATCGGCACGATGAACCGCTGGCTCGATTTCAACGACACCTGGCTTGCCGCGGAATGGGGCCACCCGTCGGATAACCTGGGTGGGATTCTCGCCGTGGCGGATTACCTGAGCCGACAGAATCGGGCGGCGGGCAAGGAGCCGTTGACGATGCATGATGTGCTTGAGGCGATGATCCGGGCGCATGAAATTCAAGGCGTGCTGGCACTCGAAAATAGCTACAACCGCGTCGGCCTCGACCATGTTTTACTCGTGCGCGTCGCGTCGACGGCCGTCGTCACGCGCATGCTGGGCGGCAACAAAGAACAGGTGTTGAACGCCGTATCCCACGCCTGGATCGACGGGGGAGCTCTGCGCACTTACCGCCACGCACCCAACACGGGTTCGCGCAAGAGCTGGGCGGCAGGCGATGCAACAAGCCGGGCGGTGCGCCTGGCGCTGATCGCGATGACCGGCGAGATGGGCTACCCATCGGCCCTGTCAGCCAAGACCTGGGGTTACTACGACGTCTTGTTCAAGGGCAAACCGTTCGGTTTCCAGCGCGGCTATGGCAGCTATGTTATGGAGAACGTGTTGTTCAAAATCTCCTTCCCGGCAGAGTTTCATTCGCAGACTGCCGTCGAGGCAGCCATGACCCTGCATGACGAGGTCAGGGACCGCATCGACGAGATAGAGAGGATTGTCATCGAAACGCAGGAAGCTGGCGTACGCATCATCGACAAGACCGGGCCGCTCGATAATCCGGCCGACCGTGACCACTGTATTCAGTACATGACGGCGGTGCCCCTGATCTTTGGACGTCTGACCGCAGCAGACTATGAGGACGGCATCGCAAGTGATCCACGCATAGACGCATTGCGCGACAAGATGCAGGTGCGTGAGAACGAACAGTTTACGCAAGACTACTTCGATCCGGAGAAACGCTATATCGGCAATGCGGTACAGGTTTTCTTCAATGATGGCAGCAGCAGCGACCGCATCGCCGTGGATTTTCCGATCGGTCACCGCGAGCGCCGCGATGAAGGCATCCCGGTGCTGAAACAGAAGTTCGTCGACAGCGTGTCGCCAAAACTTGCGACGCGGCAGTGGGATTCGCTCAATGCCCTTTGCGCCGACCCCGACAAGCTTGCTGCGACGGCGGTCGATGATTTCATGGCATTATTGGTCGCCTGAAAGCCGCAATCGAAAAAGCCCTCGTCGAGCTCGGACAAGTCTGTCCTGAGGACACGGCGGACAAACTCACGACGCTCGTCAAAGAGCTCGCGCGATGGAATCGGCGCGTCAACCTGACGGCGATCCGCGACCCCGACAAAATGATCGTCGGGCACCTGCTCGACAGCCTGGCGGCACGGCCGCTCCTACGGGGCTCGCGCATTCTCGATGTTGGTACCGGTGCAGGGTTCCCGGGGCTGCCACTCGCAATCGTCGAACCGGAGAGGTCGTTTGTGCTCCTTGACAGCAATAACAAGAAGGTCATGTTCGTCGAACATATCGCCGGTTTGCTTGGGCTCCGCAACGTAACGGCCGTTAAAGCCCGCACTGAGGACTTTGCACCCGGCAATCGCTTTGATACCGTGATTGCCCGAGCCGTTGCCACGTTGCCGCGGCTCGTAGAAATCGCCGGACATCACGTTGGAGAGGGCGGAGTGTTCGTGGCGCTCAAGGGGCGCTACCCGGCAGAAGAATTAGAACAATTACCCGCTACGTGGGATAGCAGCGTAACGGAACTCAAGGTGCCGGGACTCGAGGCGGGTTCTCGGCATGCCGTGTTGATCGAGCACAAGTGAGCTTATGGCGCGCATCATTGCAGTAGCAAACCAGAAAGGCGGGGTCGGCAAGACGACGACCTGCGTCAATCTGGCGGCATCGCTCGCGGCAACGCAGCGGCGTATATTGCTCGTCGACATGGACCCGCAGGGCAACGCGACAATGGGCTGCGGCATCAACAAGATGGAGCTTGAGAATTCGACGTGCGACGTACTGCTCGGTGACGCAACGGCTGCCGATACAATCATCTCGCCACCGGAAGGTGGTTTCGCCGTGCTGCCAGGCAACGCGGATCTGACGCTTGCCGAGGTAAACCTGTTGCAGGAAATCGGTCGTGAGATGAAACTCAGGAAAGCGCTCGTACCCGTAGTGGGGCTTTACGATTTCATCCTGATCGACTGTCCGCCGTCGATCAACATGCTGACCGTAAACGCCCTGACGGCGGCCGATGGCGTATTGATCCCGATGCAGTGCGAGTACTATGCCCTTGAAGGGCTGAGCTCGCTTCTGAATACAATCGAGCAGGTCAGGGATTCGGTGAACCCGGGTCTCGAAGTGTTCGGCATACTGCGAACCATGTTCGACCCGCGCATCAATTTGTCCAACGAAGTGTCGATGCAGCTGATCGAGCACTTCGACAGGCAGGTGTTTCGAACGGTCATACCGCGCAACATCCGACTGGCAGAGGCACCGAGTTTCGGCCGGCCGGTGTTGCTGCACGACCGCTCGTCGCGGGGGGCGATTTCGTATTTGGCGTTGGCCGGAGAAATATTGCGCAGGGAAGACGCCCGCGAAGGCCACCTGCGCGCGGTATAGGAAATGTGGGAATGACAGCAAAGAAAAGACTGGGTCGCGGCCTCGATGCACTACTCAGCAAGCCGGTTGCCGAGACCACCGCCATTACAGGCGGAGCGCATGACGGCGGCTTGCGGCAGATACCGGTCGATCTGTTGCAGCGCGGCCAGTATCAACCACGCATCGATATTCGCCAGGACACACTCGAGGACCTCGCGAGCTCGATTCGTGCGCAGGGCATCGTACAACCCATTGTTGCGCGGCCACTCGGGCACTTCGACGGCGTACAGCACTACGAAATCGTCGCGGGCGAGCGCCGCTGGCGCGCGGCACAGATGGCCGGGCTCGATGAAATCCCGGCCGTCGTCAAGGACATCGCCGATGACGCCGCGATCGCGATGTCGCTGATCGAGAACATTCAGCGCGAGAACCTGAATCCGCTCGAGGAAGCGCGCGCACTGGACCGGCTGATACGCGAGTTTGATCTGACCCATGCCGAGGCGGCGGAGGCTGTCGGACGGTCGCGCGCAGCGGTTAGCAACCTGCTTCGTTTGCAGGAGCTCTCCGAGAAAGTGAAGACCATGCTCGAATCGCGGCAGCTCGAGATGGGCCATGCCCGTGCGCTGCTTGCTATCAGTAACGCCGTACAACAGTACGATGCGGCAAGGCAAGTCGTCAGGAAAGGCCTGTCTGTGCGCGAGACCGAGCGGCTCGTCAAGCGGATGCTCGAGACCGCCGGCGCGAAGACGGCCACGAAGCCTGCGGCGACAGGCGACGCGGATATTCGGCGGCTGGAAATCGAGGTGTCAGAAAAGCTCGGCGCCAAAGTACAAGTCAATCACACGAAGAAAGGCTCCGGCAAGGTCGTGATCAGTTACAACAGTCTCGACGAGCTCGACGGCATCCTCAAACACATCAAATAATTAATTCTTATTCGATGTTCAGCTGATTCATCAGCTTGAGCAATACGCCATTCGTCCAGCCAAAACCATCCTGCACCTCGTACTCGCCACCTGTCGCCGGTGCCGCAGTGTGTTCGACGTCATACTTCTCGAATAACTTGCCGGAGCGATTGTAGGTTTCGATGTTGTTGTTAGCCCATCGCGTACCGCCAAGCTCGGCGTCGGCAACGTAACCGTAGTTACATAAACCCTCGAAAACGACCCACTGCAATGGCGCCCAGCCGTTTGGCCGGTCCCACTGTTGCCCACTGGAACGAAGCGCAGTCAACCAGCCGCCTGGTGCGAGGAACTCGCCCTGGAGCTTCGTCATTACATGCTGCGCCTGCTCGGGTAAGGCGATTTCCAGGAACAACGGAAAGGCTGCGGCAAGCGACAGCACACCAGTCGGTCGCAAGCCCGGATAGTCGAGATCTGCGAAGAACGCTGCGTCCTCATCAAAGAACAGTGTTTGCAGCTGCTCCTTGCGATATGCAGCCCTGTCGACGAATAGCTCGGCCAGGCCGGTGTCGCACGCCTCGTAACACGCGGCAAGTCGGGTCTCCAGCCGGTACATCAGGGCATTCAGGTCGACGGGCAGTATTGTCGTTGTGCGAATCGACTCGAGGCACTCCGTATCGTCGAGCCACCGCGTAGAAAAATCCCAGCCCGACTCGCAGGCGGCGCGAATGTTTCGATAGTACTCGCGCTCGTCCCGGCCGGATGTCGCCGCGTGCTCGAGGTCTTCGGCGTAACTCTCCTGGCGCGGTTTGTCGCTATCATCCCAGTAGCGATTGAGATAGCCGTCACCAACCCTGACGACGCGACGGGAGGCGCCGCCAGCATCGGGTACTGACTCTGCGCCGCGCATCCAAAAATCGTACTCGCTTTGAAGCTGCGGCAGGTATTTACGCCAAATGGATTCATCGGCACGCACCTGGGCCAACAGCTCGACCATTAGCACGAAGAAAGGCGGCTGCGATCGGGTACAAAAGTAAGTGCGGTTGCCGTTGGGAATGAAGCCGATCTGGTCGATCAGGTAGGCGAAATTCTCGACCATGTTCTCAATCACATCAAGGCGCCCGGATTCGGCGAGGCCCAGCATCGTGAAATAGCTGTCCCAGTAATAGATTTCACGAAACCGTCCGCCGGGCACAATGTAGGGTCTTGGCAATTCGATCAGTGACGAGTTGGGATCCACCTGATCGGCTGCGCGCGACAAGACATCCCACAATTGTTCGATGCGATCGCGAACCGGCGGAATCATGGTCAGTTCAACCGCGGCGGCGTCGTCAGAGGGCAGCGAAAAATGCTCGCAGACGAAGGACCTGATCTCATCCGGGCTGTCCTCATCGAGGCTTGTGAAGGCCGTCAGAATCGTAGCCGCATCAGACCTGGGTGTAGCGTCAACGAACGTCTTCGAGTCCGGGAATAACTGTTGGCTCTGTACGAGCTCGAACAGGCTTCCGTAAATCTCGTCTGGTCCCTTAAATTTCCGCATCTTCTGGCTGCTACGCGTGCCCCAGTTCTTCGGCCTTGCGTTTGAAGAGGTAGAGGGTGAACAGGATGACGGCTATCGGTATTAGCGAGAAATAGAACGCGGTTTGGCCGCCGACTATTTCAAACAGGTAGCCCGTGATGATTGACCCGGAGGTTCCCCCGAGCGCCGAGAACACGACGATTAGCCCGGCCATGGATCCGTGCTGATGCGTCGGCAGCGCGGAGAGTATGACCGAGTTGATAGCCGGGTAAATCGGAGCGATACAAAAACCGATCAGCGGAAAGACGAACGCGGCCAGAGGCGCCGCGGCCAGGCTGGTAACCTGCGTGACTGATACCGAACGAGCCATTGGTAATGCGATCAGCACGAGCGCGGCTGCGAGTAGCAGCCCGATCGTCAGCACCCGGTACCAATCGAACTTCTGCAAAACGATTCCCGCGGTAAATCGGCCCAGCGCGGTTGCAGCCGCGAGAATGCTGGCCATCTGGATGCTCAATGACGTCGAGAGATTGAGAATGCGGCTGTTGAACGTGGGCAACCACGACATGATGCTTTGTTCGATAAGGACATACAGGAATGCGCTGATGACAAATATCAGGACAAGCGGTTTGATGCAGAGCGCGATCATGTCAACGAATTCCTGCAGCAGCGGCTTGGGCGTCGATTCCCTGGCGGCGGACTCGTCGAGCTTCGCGAACAGCAACAGCGCGAACGCAAGAAAAGACAGCACGGCCAGCACGTAATACACGGTTAACCAGCTTGTGGATGCTGGGTCGGAATCGTCAACAAATGCACCAAAGATGAAATAGCCGGATAGCACGCCAACCATGAAAAACGACTCAAGAAAATTCATGATGCTGACGTGTTCTTTGCTGTCTTTGGTGACAAGGCCGAGCGTCGCGTAGCAGGACACTTTAACCAGGGCAAAGCCGACGCCCGTTGCCGCGAACATCAGCTTGGTCATCCAGAACGCCGGTAGCTGCGGCATCGCGAGACAAACAATGCCGATGAATGCCAGCGAGGCCAGCATCGTGCGTTTGTAACCGACCCGGACAATGAACGACGCTATCAGGAATGACGTTAAAGCGATCGACAGATCTTTAAACGCCTCGAGTGTCGCGGCCGACGATTCGGTCACGCCATAACTATTCTGCACCTGCAGGATCACGGTGCCGACGCTGTTCAACAGAATCGCGAACACGAAATAATTGATGAACAGCGAGACCTTGATTGGCCAATGACGCATTGTCCGGTCCTGTGAGAGTGGCGCTGCAGGGCCGGGCAGACTTTGTCTGCCCGGCCCACGCCGGTTTACTGGGTGGCCGGGGCGATCAGAACTCGTAGCCTACCGAGAACTTGAATGTTTGCGGCATGATGAAGCGACCATTCGGCGCCGTGAGGGTGCGCGGGTCGCTCTCAGTCAACGCGTCCTCGTCCGTGATGTTGTCGACTGACAGCTGGACAACGAATGCCTCATTGATTCGCAGAATGACGCCGAGATCGATCTTCTCGTAGCCATCGAGCTTGTTGACGTTATCCGGATCGCCCCAGCGATCGTCGACGGCACTGATCGTGCCGTACACGCTGCCCATGATATTGCCGGTTTCGAACTCGTAACTCGGCGTCAGCCGCAGCTGCCAGCCGGGTTGACGCGCCGTCTCGTTGCCGTCATTCGGGCCGCTCTTGATCTCGGAATCCTGGATCGTCGTATTCAGGGAGAGCTGGAAGCCCGCATCGTTGACCCAGATGGCATCGATCTCGACGCCGGTCGCTTCCTGCGTCTGGATCACGGCACCGGCGCCAGCCAGGGCGACGAAGAAGCTCGGGTCGACTTCGGTGTAGAAGCCGGTCGCATACAAACTAAGGTTGTCCGTGACCCACTTGAACCCGAACTCGTACTGTTCCACCTCATTGATCAGGTCGTTGCCGCTGTTGTACTGATCCCAGTTGTCCCGGAAGTCATCGAAATACGGCATCTTGCTGCCGCTGTTGATACGGGCGAAACCGCTCATCGTGTCGTTGAACAGATAGTTCACCGCCGCCGTCCATGAAATCTCGGACTCGTCATAGGACACTGCTTTGGTGACCACGCCGTCGAGGCCTTCGTCGACCGAGTATTCGACTTCGTGATTTTCGGAACGGACACCGACATCGACCGTGAGCCGATCATTGATATCGAAGGTTGTCGCCGCGTACAGTGCCGTCGTCGTGGCGTCACCCCGCGCGTCGATATCGTAATTCCAGGCGCAGCTATCGATCGTCGAGTCATCGTTACATTCGATCCCGGTAACGACCTCGCCACCGACCTGTACGACTTCGTATTTGTGATTGCCGAGCGACCAGAACTCGTCGGTCGACGCATTGGCCGTATAGAAGCCGAAAGTCACGTTGCCCCAATCCTGCTGCCACGCGACGCTCATATCGTTCGTAAACGATTCGATGTCCTTTCGAACCTCCCAGGCACCGAATTGCTGGATGTATTCGGAATCCGAAATTGGACGACCCGTGACGGATCCGCTTATACCAGTGGGGTTTTCCATGGTCGGTACGCCAATTACGACGGCATCAGGATCAACGGCCGGATCTGCCAACAGCGCACTGATCTGCACAGCACCGCCGTTAGGGACCAGGCCCAGGGTATCGGCAGCGCCGGACGTGTAACCGAATCGATCGGTCAGCTCCCAGTCGTCGGCAATCTCGAAAGTCACCGAGCCACCGGACATCGAGCCGTCCCACCCGCGACCATCTCCCAGATCAACGGTCTTCGCCGACGGATCGGGAAATGCAGGATCGCCGGAGTCATTGGCAAACAGGATTCTGCGCTGCCGGTTGAAAGAGCCGATCTGATTGTACTCGGCGTCGACACCGGGAACATTGAGCGCAACGGGCAGATACCACGTACCGCTGTCATCTGTCTGCCGGTGGAAGACATTAAACGAGCCGTTGTCGAAGTCCTTGGTCAGGTTGACCGTAATCTGATTCCCCTCGTCCGAATTGAAACCGGAATCGCGGATGCCCGGTGAACTGCTGATATAGCCGCCGACCATGTAATAAAATTCTTCTGCCAGTTCGCCACTCATGTAGGCATCGAAGCGCCTCAAGTCATAATCCGATGTCGTGTACTTGACCATGCCTTCGGTGTCCGGGCCGCCTTCGCGGAGTATGAAGTTGGTCGTCAGGCCGGGCTGACCGTTGGAGAAGACCGGGTTGGGTCCACCGCGGAGCGCCTCAACCCGTTCCACGGTCTCGTCAATGCGAAACAGCGTCGTATTTTCCAGGAAGGACAGTGTAGGCGGTGGAAATATAGGTGCGCCGTTTACCTGAAGCGAGTAGAACGGTGCATCACCGCCGCCCGGAAAGCCCCGGACGAACACATTTGCACCGGAGACGCCGCCTGAGCTTTCAGCCCAAACGCCGGGCACGAGCTTTAGTAGGTCCGCTGTGCTTTTCGGCGAGAATTTGTTGATATCCTGGTCGTTCATCGTCGTGATCGCGAAGCTTGCGTCAAATTTGCGAACCTCGGCACCACCCGCCGTACCGGTAGTGATGATCTCTTCGATGTACTCATCTTCAACGGCTTCCTGCGCATAGAGTGCCGCGCCGGGACCTATCGCGAGCACGATGGCCAGCGCTGCGCCGAGTGAAAAGTGGTTTGCATTGAAGGTCTTGATAGTCATGTTCACACCCCTGTCAGCTCGAAGTCATTACATGGACGGGAAGCGCCACAAGGTGACCCGTGGCCGGGACGAGACAGAGACGATCGAACAGCCAGACGAGCGGCCGTATTACAGTCAGACATCTCCCCCCGAAAACTCCCTGCTGTGAGCAAAAACCTACACCTAAATGAAATGCATTTCAAACATTTTGTAATGCGTTTCAGAAACAAGTATTATTCGTAAGAAATTTAAACACTTACATGCAGCAAGACAGGGAATCGGGATGACCGACAGGCGCGCCGTCACAATGGATGATATCGCGAGACTCGCGAAGGTCTCCAAGCCGACCGTGTCACGGGCGCTCAGCGGTAGCCCGCTCGTCAAGGAGGACACTAAGAATCGGGTGCTGTCGGTTGCACACGAGCAGGGCTACGCCGTCAACCGCAATGCGCAGAAATTACGGCGCAAGCGCACCAACACGATTGCTGTATCGCTGGACTTCAGGTCACACCAGCAGGGCCACATTTCCGATCCATTCATGTTCGACTTGCTGGCCGGCGTATCCGAGGCGCTCGGCGACAGGAATCAGGATCTGCTGTTGTGCGCGCCGAATCACAATGACACGGACGCGTTCCAGAAAATTCTCTGGTCCAGGGGTTCCGACGGATTCATCATTCTTGGCCAGGGACATCGCGAAGAAATGCTCAACGAATTCGCGGCCACGGGCGCGCCGCTCGTCGTATGGGGAGCGGGCGCAGAGAGCGCACCCTACTGCGTCGTCGGCAGCGACAATCACCTCGGCGGAAGACTGGCCGGCGACTACCTGCTGGATAAAGGGTGCCAGCGCATCGTATTCGTTGGTGATAGGTCATTTCGGGAAATCGGGCTGCGTTTTTCGGGGCTATGCAGCGCCGCCGACGAGCGTCACCACGATGTCAAAATCGATAGCATTGAGCTGCACAACTTCTCCTACGAGGCGGCTTATGAGGCGGCGAATCGCTACCTCGATGTCACCGAACTTCGACCGGACGGTGTATTCGCTTTCAGCGACACGGGTGCAATGGCTTTCATCAGTGCGTTTCGCGATGCCGGAATGGACGTGCCAGGAGACGTATCGGTTGTGGGCTACAATGACATTGCGTCGGCCGCCTACTTCACGCCACCGCTGACGACGATCAGGCAGGACATCCATCAGGCGGGTCGCGTCCTCGTCGCCAAACTGATGCGGATTCTCGACGGCGAAACCCCAAGCTCGGGTGTAATCAAGACGGAGTTGATTGCCCGCGAGACCTAGGTGGCAGGAGCCCGGACGAAAAACACCAAAAACACCGGGAAAAACAGGGCAAAAGGCCCCGACGGGCCCATAATCGGGCGCCGATTCTGTTGCCATGCCAGGGGGCTGACACTATAATGCGCGAGCTGTTTACAGGCCCGCCTGGAACCACCGTAAAGACAAGCGCCACAAGCCGCCGGTTAGCCCGATGGACGTGGCGTTTTTAGTGCCGGAGACAAGAAAAATGCTCAAGGTGCTGGTCGGACAAATCGGAATCGGGGCGGTTCTGGCCGCTGTGTTTTGGGGACTCAAAGGACACGTCGCGGGCTACTCGGCGTTGCTGGGCAGCCTGACCTGCGTGATCCCGAATGCCTTCTTGGCACTGCGGCTCGTAGTACCACGCCGGGATCCCGGGGCACGCGCCCTGATCCGGGCGGCATACATCGGTGAACTTGGAAAACTGGCGTTGACCGTGCTGATGTTCAGCGTCGTTTTCGTCCTGGTGCGACCACTTGCGGCCGCGCCATTATTTACAGGATTCATCGCGGCGCAGCTCGTGACCATTGCCGGTCTCTTGGTGCGAGACGAACAGGAACACACGGGAATATCGAGTAACAACAATGGCGAGTGAAGGCGGACACGGCCCACAAACCACCGGTGAGTATATTCAGCATCACCTGCAAAACCTCCAGGTCTGTAAGGACACGAGTGGTGAGTGGGTGTGGAATCACTGCGCCGGCAATCCGATGACGATCAATGTCGACTCGATGTTCTGGTCGGTACTCCTCGGTATGGTGTTTGTGTGGTTGTTCTGGGGCGCAGCGAGAAAGACCTCGGCCAAAAAGCCGAGCCGCTTCCAGGCGTTTGTCGAGATCATCGTCGACTTTGTCGACAGCTCTGTTAAAGACACTTTTCACGGCAAAAGTAGCCTCATCGCCCCACTGGGCCTGACGATTTTCATCTGGGTGTTCCTGATGAACCTGATGGACTTGGTCCCGGTAGACTGGATCCCCGAACTCGCCAAGCTTGCTGGTGTCGAGTACATGAAGGTCGTCCCGACGACCGACGTGAATGTTACGTTCGGCATGTCGATCGCGGTATTCGTACTCATTATTTTTTACACGATCAAGAACAAGGGCGTAACCGGCTTTATCGGTGACCTGACGCTGCACCCGATTGCCCCGCCGCTAAAGGGACCGGGCATCATCGCCGCACCGTTCATCATCGCGTTCAACTTCATTCTGGAAAGTGTCGCGCTGCTCGCGAAGCCCGTGTCCTTGAGCCTGCGACTCTTTGGCAACATGTTTGCCGGCGAGCTGATATTTATTCTCATCGCAATCATGTTCAGTCAGCACATTATTATCGGTGCGATGGGAGGAGTGCTCCATCTTGGTTGGGCGGCGTTCCACGTACTGATTGTTACGCTGCAGGCCTTTATTTTCATGATGCTGACCATAGTTTATTTAAGCCTTGCGTCGGAATCACACTGATTTATATCGATTTAATTCAACAAGCTGGACTTGATCCTATCTAGGAGAAACTGATGGAAACTGTTATTGGCTTCACGGCGATCGCCGTCGCACTCTTGATCGGCCTCGGCGCTCTCGGCGTCGGCATTGGCATGGGTCTTTTGGGCGGCCGCTTCCTCGAGGGTGCTGCTCGCCAGCCTGAACTGGCGCCGATGTTGCAGACGAAGATGTTCATCGTCGTCGCCTTGCTCGACGCTGTAGCTATGATCGGTGTCGGTATCGGTCTGTTCTTTGCGTTCGCCAATCCGTTCATCGCACAGCTGCAGAACGCAACGGCGCCTGCTGTCGGCGGTTAAGAAATATCCGGCCGCCAATGTGGCGGCAGGTCTTATGAGATACACGTCAGGAGTATCTGCAGGTGGATATTAATCTAACTCTCATCGGCCAGACGATCGCGATGATCGTGTTCGTCTGGCTCTGCATGAAGTTCATCTGGCCGCCGCTGCTGAGCGCCATCGAAGAGCGTCAGGAGACGATCGCCCACGGCCTCGCCGCTGCGGAGAGGGGCGAGCAGCGCCTCGAAGAGGCGCAAGCTCAAGCTGATGAAATCGTCAACGACGCGCGCAAGCAGGCGACGGGCATCCTCGACCAGGCGCATTCGAGGGCCAATGAAATCGTTGCCGAAGGCAAAGCTGACGGCGTCACAGAACGTGACCGGCAACTGACTGCGGCCAAGGCGGAGATCGAGCAGGAGGCCAATCGTGCTCGTGAGGACTTGCGTGGCCAGGTGTCTGCGATCGCGATCGCGAGCGCCGAGAAAATCCTGCAGCGCGAAATCGATGGCAAGCAGCACGAGGACATCCTCGGCAAGCTTGCGCAAGAACTCTAGCAGACGATGACCCGGGAAAATGGCTGATAACAACACAATCGCCCGGCCGTACGCGCAAGCTGTTTTCGAGCTCGCGAACGAGTCCGGAGACCTTGCGACCTGGTCCAAAGCGCTGGATGTCGCCGCACAGCTACTTGCGGATGGTCAGGTGGTTGCGTATCTGGGGGACCCGGAGTTCAGCAATGCGCAACGCCTCGAATTCCTGACCGGGCTGTTCGCCAAAGCAGGTGCCAAGACGCTTGCGGGGCAGGATAAGAAAGGCACGAATTTCCTGAAGTTGCTGCTCGAATATCGGCGTGTCGCCGTTTTGCCCGAGGTTTCGGCACATTTCGAGGCGCTCAAGTCCGAGATTGAAAATGTTGTTGACGTCACGGTGACCTCGGCGAGCGCAATTAGCAAAAAACAGCAGGACACAATCTCGAAGGCGCTTCGTGCACGACTGGGCCGCGACGTGAATATCGCGACAGAAATTGACGAGAACCTCATCGGCGGTGCAGTGATCAAAGCCGGCGATGTCGTTATTGATGGATCGCTGCGGGCAAGGCTTGAGGGCCTCGCTACCGCGCTGATCAAATAGAAGGGAAAACAACATGGCACTCAAAGCTTCTGAAATCAGCAAGCTGATCAAAGAGCGTATCGAGAACTTCGAGGCATCCGCGGAAGCGCGTGACGTTGGCACGGTTATCGGCGTAACGGACGGGATCGTTCGTATTCACGGACTGACAGATGCGCGCTACGGCGAAATGCTCGAGTTTCCGAAAAACACGTTCGGCATGGCGCTGAACCTTGAGCAGGACTCGGTTGGTGCGGTTGTCCTCGGCGACTACAAGCACATTTCAGAGGGCGATACGGTCAAGACAACGGGCCGTATTCTTGAAGTGCCGATTGGTGAGGCAATGCTCGGCCGCGTCGTGGACGCCCTTGGCATGCCGATAGACGGCAAAGGTCCGATCGACACGGACCTGACTGCGCCAATTGAGAAAGTCGCACCTGGCGTCATTCAGCGCCAGTCAGTCAGCCAGCCGGTACAGACAGGTCTAAAGTCGATCGATGCGATGGTGCCAATCGGCCGCGGGCAGCGCGAGTTGATTATTGGTGACCGGCAGACGGGCAAAACGGCTGTTGCTGTCGATACGATCATCAACCAGCGCGGTACCGGCATTAAGTGTATCTACGTCGCTATCGGACAGAAGGCATCGTCGATCGCCGGAGTGGTTCGAAAACTCGAAGAAGAAGGCGCGATGGAGCACACGATTGTTGTTGCTGCCGCCGCTGCCGACAGCCCCGCGATGCAATACATCTCGCCGTACTCGGGCACGTCGATGGGCGAGTACTTCCTGGACAAGGGCGAAGACGCGCTGATTATTTTTGACGACCTGACCAAGCAGGCCTGGGCCTACCGGCAGGTTTCTTTGCTGTTACGCCGTCCGCCGGGCCGTGAAGCCTATCCGGGTGACGTTTTCTATCTTCACTCGCGTTTGCTCGAGCGCGCATCACGTGTCAACGCGGCTCACGTCGAGGAAGTATCCGGCGGCAAGATCAAAGGCAAGACCGGCTCACTGACGGCACTGCCGATCATTGAAACGCAGGCAGGCGACGTATCGGCATTTGTACCAACGAATGTGATCTCAATTACTGACGGCCAGATTTTCCTCGAAACCGACCTCTTTAACGCAGGTATTCGCCCGGCCATCAACGCCGGCCTGTCCGTTTCGCGCGTGGGTGGTGCGGCGCAGACGCAGATCATCAAGAAGCTTGGTGGTGGTGTTCGACTCGCACTTGCGCAGTTCCGCGAATTGGCGGCGTTCGCACAGTTTGCGTCGGATCTCGACGCGACCACGAGAGCACAGCTCGAGCGCGGTGAACGCGTCACTGAGCTCATGAAGCAAAAACAGTACAGCCCGCTGTCGGTAGCGGAAATGGCGATGTCGCTGTATGCCGTTAACGAAGGCTATCTTGACGGCGTCGAGGTTGCCAAGATCATCGATTACGAAACGGCGTTGCATGATTTCGCGAAAGCGAATCACGGCGACCTGCTTGAGTCGATCAACGAGTCAGGCGACTACAATGACGACGTCGCGGCCAGCCTGAAAGCGATCTGTGATGGCTTCGCCGAGAAGGGTGCGTATTAGTTAGTCGCGCAATATTGCACCCACACGATTTAACCAAGTAATAAACGGACACCACTGAGTAACGACATGCCGGGCGAAAAAGAAATTCGCAATAAGATCCGAAGCGTGAAAAACATGCAGAAGATCACCAGCGCTATGGAGAAAGTTGCGGCCAGCAAGATTCGCAAGGCGCAGCTGCAGATGGAAGCGTCGCGTCCGTATGCGCAGCGCATTCGCCACGTCATCAGCCACCTGTCGCAGGCCAACCCCGACACAAAGCATCCGTTCCTGATGGAGCGTGAAATCAAGCGCGTCGGTCTCATAATAATCTCGACGGACCGCGGCCTGTGTGGTGGCCTGAACGTTAACCTGTTCAAGCGGGTTATCGGTGAAATTGCGGAATGGCAGGACAAGAACGTTCAGGTTGACCTCGCACTGGTTGGTGCCAAAGCCGTACAGTTCTTCCGCCGGCTCGGTGGCAACGTCGTCGGTACGGCAACACACTTAGGTGACAAACCGACGGTTAATGACCTGATCGGCTCAATCAAGATCATGCTCGATGCTTACTGCGATGGAAAAATCGATCGCCTGTTCCTGCTGCACAATGAGTATGTCAGCGCCATGAGCCAGAAGCCGGAAGCCATAACAATCTTGCCCGTCAGCAAGATCGCGGTATCCGACGACGGGTTGCAAAAGCACTGGGACTATATTTACGAGCCCGAAGCGGCAGACCTGCTTGACGATCTTTTGATGCGCTACATCGAATCACAGGTTTATCGTGGCGCGGTCGAAAACTTCGCGTGCGAAATGGCGGCGAAGATGGTGGCAATGAAGTCCGCTACCGACAATGCTGGCGAGATTATCGACAAGCTACAGCTGCAATATAACAAAGCGCGGCAGGCAGCAATTACACAAGAGATTTCAGAAATAGTCGGCGGCGCGGCCGCCGTATCCGGTTAGAAGGACAATCAAGATCCCGGGCGATGATAAATTTGTTCGGGGCGGCTAGAGATTTATAACATTGAGACCATCAGCGGATTGCCGCTGAATGAGGATAAGGACCTACACATGAGCACCGGAAACACCGTGCAAATTATTGGCGCTGTCGTTGACGTCGAGTTCCCGTCAGACCAGATTCCACACATTTACGATGCATTGATCATCGATGATGTCGACATCACGCTCGAGGTTCAGCAACAGCTGGGTGACGGCGTTGTTCGTACGATTGCGATGGGCTCGTCGGAAGGCCTGAAACGCGGCATGCCTGTGACGAATACGGGCGGACCGATTGCAGTTCCGGTCGGTGAGAAGACGCTGGGGCGGATCATGGATGTGCTTGGCAAGCCGATCGATAACGCCGGAGAGATTGGGGCTGAAAAGCTGATGCCCATTCACCGGGCGGCGCCTACGTATGAGGAACAGGCAGCGACGACTGAAATCCTCGAGACCGGCATCAAAGTGGTCGACCTGATTATGCCGATTTCCAAAGGCGGCAAGGTTGGCCTGTTCGGCGGTGCCGGCGTCGGCAAGACCGTTGCGCTCATGGAGTTGATTCGTAACATCGCGCACGAGCACTCGGGCTACTCGGTATTTGCCGGAGTTGGCGAGCGCACCCGCGAGGGTAACGACTTTTTCCACGAGATGACCGAGTCGGGGGTTATCGACAAGGTGTCGCTGGTTTACGGTCAGATGAACGAGCCTCCCGGGAATCGACTTCGTGTTGCCCTGACCGGCCTGACGATGGCCGAAGCGTTCCGCGACGAAGGCCGCGACGTATTGATGTTTATCGACAACATCTACCGATACACGCTGGCCGGAACAGAGGTGTCCGCGCTGCTCGGCCGCATGCCGTCAGCCGTGGGCTACCAGCCAACACTTGCCGAGGAAATGGGCATCCTGCAGGAGCGTATCGCATCGACCAAGACGGGTTCGATCACGTCGTTCCAGGCCGTCTACGTACCTGCCGATGACTTGACTGATCCGTCACCGGCAACGACATTTGCTCACCTGGACGCGACACTGGTGTTGTCGCGGCAGATTGCCGAACTCGGTATCTACCCGGCCGTGGACCCGCTCGACTCGACGTCTCGAATTCTCGACCCGAACATCATCGGCCACGAGCACTACGATTGCGCGCGTGGCGTGCAGGCCGTGTTGCAGCGCTACAAGGAACTGCAGGACATCATCGCTATTCTCGGCATGGACGAGCTGTCTGAAGACGACAAACTCATCGTTACCCGGGCACGTAAGGTGCAGCGCTTCCTGTCGCAGCCGTTCTTCGTTGCGGAGGTATTCACTAACTCGCCCGGCAAGTATGTGTCTCTTGCCGAGACGATTCGTGGTTTCAACGGCATCGTCAATGGCGACTACGATCACATTCCGGAGCAGGCGTTCTACATGGTTGGCGCGATCGACGAGGTCGTCGAAAAAGCCAAGTCAATGAATTAGCGCGCAGAGGTTTTTGCTAAATGGCTACAATTCGCGTCGACATCGTATCTGCAGAAGGCGAAATCCATTCGGGTGACGCGGTAATGGTGTTCGCCCCTGCAAAGATGGGCGAGATCGGCATCACACCACGTCACGCGCCCCTGCTAACGGCGCTAAGGCCCGGCGAAGTGCGCGTCCAGGACACCGAAGGTATGGAGCACTTCTTCTACATCACGGGCGGCATGCTGGAAGTGCAGCCGACGCTCGTGACCGTATTAGCTGACACAGCGCTGCGCGGCGAGCAACTCGATGAGGCCGCGGCGTTAGCTGCGCAGCATGAAGCTGAGGAAGCGCTCAAGGGCGCGGCGGAAGAAACCGACGTCACGCGTGCGCAACAGGAACTCACCGAAGCCCGCGCTCGCTACAAGGCAGCGCAAAGGCTCAAAGGCAAACGCTAGGCGCGCTTGATCAGCGGCAACACGCCAAGCCGGTCTTTCATTTCGACGGGATTGCCGTCACTGTCTCGTAGCCCGCGTGGCGGGTCTAACTTCTGGGTTAACGGCGTTACGACGAGCATCGTAACGAGCGAAGCCGCAAGGCCGATGAAATCGGCCGGCAGCTCGGGAGCGATGAACAGTGTCGAAATCCAGGCGGTCAGGCCAACGCCCATTGCCGCCAGTGCGCCGCTGCGATTGGCCTTTTTCCACCAGACACCAAAAATGAAAGGCACAATGATCGTGGCCATACCGAGTATGTTTGAGTCCAACATCAGGTCGAACACGACCTGTATCTTCAAGGCGACGACTATCGCAATAATTCCGCAAGCCGGAATAGCCAGGCGGGCAACGAGCAAACTCAGTTTTGGTGAGGGCTGACGTTTGACAAGCGGTAATACGTTATTGGCCAGCACGCTTGCGCATCCCAGAAGCGCGCTGTCGGCCGAACTCATTATCGCGGCGAGCATAGCGCCGACGAAAACGGCAACGGCCACCGGGTGCAGATGCTCGATCGCAAGCGTCGGAATCACCGCTTCCGAGGCGGCCAGCTCGGGCAGCGTAACGCTGGCTATAATACCGAGCGTTACCGGAATCATGCCGAATGACAGGTAGCCGATGCTGCCAAGGTAAAATGAATTCTGCGCAGCGCGCTCACTCTTTGCGGCAAGCACACGCTGAATCAGGGTCTGTGCCGATAAATCCACAAGGCCAATAATCGTCCAGGCACGCAGGTAATTCAGCCACTGTTCGCCTGTGTTCTCGAGTGGCAACAAGCGGAACGTGTTTTCGGGCAGCTGTACAGAAATCGTACTCCAGCCGCCGACATCGACAAGAACGACAACGAGAAGCACAAACAGCCCGATGATAATGATGAGCATTTGAATAAAATCGGTTATCGCCACGGCCCACAGCCCACCCACTGCCGTGTAAACAAAGATGACAATCGCCCCGCTGAATATGCCGATGATCATCGGCGTTCCGGTCAGCGATTCGAATATCAAACTGAAAGCGACCAACATCGCGCCAACCCACGCGATGTTGGCAAACAATGTCGTTGCGGTGATTGCCATTTCGGCAATTCGCCCGAATCGCTGTCGCATGAAGTCGGCGACGGTCAGTATGCGGAGTCGACGAATCAAGCGTGCGAAGAAAAAGCCGACGAGCAGGAGAGCTACTGCGGCGCCTATAGGATCGGCAATAACGCCGAGCATGCCTCGATCGTAGGAGGCCCCTGCCGTACCCATCATCGTGCCGCCGCCAAACCACGTTGCGATGATCGTCGTGGATAGTAAGAACACAGGCATTCCCCGCCCGGCCACAACGAACTCGGTGATTGTGTGAGTTTTTCTGGAAGCGTAGAAGCCGACGCCGAGCATGGCGAGCATGTAAATGGCTACACCGATGAAAATGATTGTCTCTGTCGACATATTGCTTCTTGTTCTCCTGCCGAACGGCAAGACTAGCATTGTTTGCCACGGAAGCCGCACGCCTGTGCCACTGGTCTTGCGGTATCATGCGCAGGCTAAGAAACAGGGAGCTTCAGGTTTGGGCTTAAGCATCATCATTCTCGCTGCCGGCCAGGGAACGCGCATGCGCTCGGACTCGCCGAAAGTACTGCAGTTGCTTGCCGGCCAGCCGTTGCTCGGTCATGTCCTGGACAGCGCCCGCAAGCTCGGCGCTGATGATGTCTGTGTCGTATACGGTTATGGCGGAGACGCGGTACCTGCGTCTTTCAGTGATACTGATGTGCGTTGGGTCCTGCAGGCGGAGCAGCTGGGCACCGGGCACGCGGTGCAGCAGGCGATGCCGGAAACCCCCGACGACAATCGTGCGCTGATCCTGTTCGGGGATGTGCCGCTGCTGACAATTGCAACGCTCACCCGGTTGCTCGAACAGACACCGGCTAATGAACTCGCTGTCCTGACGGTTGCTATGGAGGACCCGGCCGGCTACGGGCGCATTGTTCGCGAAGGCAACAGAGTCGTTGGCATCGTGGAGCAGAAGGACGCCAGCAAGGCTGAACGAGCAATCGCTGAAATCAACACGGGCGTGATGATCTGCCCGACAGCGAAGCTCAAGAGCTGGTTGGGCAAGCTCTGTAACGACAATGCGCAGGGCGAGTATTATCTGACCGACGTAATAGCCATGGCCGTTCGTGATGGCATCAGCGTCAAGGGCATCAAAGCAGACAATTGGGTAGAAGTGATGGGCATAAACGATAAGAAGCAACTGGCCGAGGCAGAGCGTGCATTGCAGACACGCCTCGTCGATGAGCTCATGGCGGACGGTGTTGGCTTTGCTGACCCGGCCCGCGTCGATATCCGTGGCACGCTGCAATGTGGCAAAGACGTGTTTATCGATGTGAACGCCGTATTCGAAGGCGATGTCTCATTGGGCGATGGCACGCGCATCGAGTCGAACAACCTGCTCCGCGATAGCAAGCTTGGGCCCGGTACGATCGTTCACTCCAACTGCCATATCGAAGGCGCGACTACGGGCAAGAACTGTGAGATCGGGCCGTTCGCCCGCATGCGTCCAGGCGCGGAACTTGCCAACAACGTCAAGGTTGGCAATTTTGTCGAGATCAAGAAGAGCAAGGTTGCCGATGGCAGCAAGATCAATCACCTGACCTACATCGGCGATGCCGAAATTGGGACGGGCGTCAACGTCGGCGCGGGCACGATCACGTGTAATTACGACGGAGCCAACAAGCACAAGACGACGATAGGCGATGATGTTTTCATTGGCTCAGGCGTAAACCTGATTGCGCCGGTCGAGGTCGGCAAGGGTGCAACCATTGGCGCAGGTTCGACAATCACGAAGCCGGCGCCCGAGGGCGAGCTGACGCTGGAACGATCGAAACAGACGACTATTCGCGGTTGGCAGAAACCTACGAAAAAGGAAGCGAGCTGAATGTGCGGAATTGTCGGTGCGATTGCCGAAAGAAATATTGTTCCAACCCTGGTCGAAGGACTTCGCCGTCTCGAGTATCGCGGCTACGACTCCGCCGGCGTGGCGGTTGTTGGCCACGACGGTTCACTTGGCCTGAGTCGTACCGTTGGCAAGGTCGCGGAGCTCGAAGAAAAGCTCGCGGCAAATCCATTGCTGGGACAGATCGGTGTTGCACACACACGCTGGGCGACGCACGGCGGCGTCACTGAGGCGAATGCACACCCGCACGTCTCTGGCGGACGGGTTGCCGTAATTCACAATGGCATCATCGAAAACTTTCAGCCGATCAAAGACGAAATGCTGGAAAAGGGCTACGTGTTCGATTCGGAAACGGACACGGAAGTAGCCGCGCACCTAATATACGATTATCTGAAACAGGGCATGGATCTGGTCGAGGCTGTCGGCAAAGCGGTGGAACGATTTGAAGGTGCCTACGCGCTGCTGGTCGTCGACGCTGAAGATCCTGACCGAATTGTCGTAAGTCGTGTCGCAAGCCCGCTCGTCATAGGTATTGGAGACGGTGAGAATTTCGTCGCCAGCGGTGTGCCCGCGCTTCTTCCTGTAACACAACGATTTATTTATCTCGAGCAAGGTGACCTGGCCGAGATCCGATGCGATGGCGTGCGCATCATCGCCGCCGGCGGTACCGAAGTTACGCGCGAAGTCCACGAGACAGAGTGGGACAGCATGTCCGCCGAAAAAGCGCCGTACAACCATTTCATGTTGAAAGAGATACATGATCAGCCGAGCGCGCTGGCCGATACGCTTTACGGCCGCGTTTCAAATCAGCGAGTTTTGCCCGCGTCGCTCGGGCCGAAAGCAACGGAGATGCTCGACCGGGTCGAGCATATTCACATCGTTGCCTGCGGCACGAGCTTCCATGCGGGCTGTGTCGGCAAGTACTGGATCGAATCGATTGCCGGTGTGCCGACACAGGTCGAGATTGCGAGCGAGTATCGATACCGACACGTCGTCGTGCCGGAAAACACACTGTTCGTGACGCTGTCACAGTCCGGTGAAACTGCGGACACGCTGGAAGCGCTGCGCATGGCCAAGGAGCTGGGTTACCTGGGCTCGCTGACGATCTGCAACAGTGCGCACAGTTCGATGGTGCGCGAATCGGACCTCGTCATGATGACTCAGGCAGGGCCTGAAATCGGGGTCGCTAGCACCAAGGCGTTTACGACTCAGTTATTGTCCATACTCATTGTCACGCTGATGATGGCGAAGCATCGCGGCTTGACGGAGGAGCGGGAAAGAGAGTTCGTTGCGAACCTCACGCATGCTGCTGCCGCCTCGGACCTCACTCTGAAGATGAGTGACCAGTTGCAGGAGCTGGCGAAAGACTTTGCCGACAAACAGCACACCTTGTTTCTCGGGCGCGGACCCATGTGGCCGATCGCCATGGAAGGCGCGCTCAAGTTGAAAGAGATCTCGTACATTCATGCGGAAGCTTACGCCGCTGGCGAGCTCAAGCATGGCCCACTGGCGCTCATTGACGACGAAATGCCTGTCGTCGTAGTTGCACCCAACAACGAATTGCTCGACAAGCTGAAGTCGAATATGCAGGTCGTCCGTGCTCGCGGTGGCCAGTTATACGTGTTTGCAGACGCCGAGACCGGCATCGAGAGCGAAGACGGCATGATCGTCATCACCATGCCGCATGCGGACCGGCTCATAGCACCGATCGTCTATACGGTTCCACTGCAGCTACTTGCCTACCATGTTGCGGTACTCAGGGGCACCGACGTCGATCAGCCGAGAAACCTGGCTAAATCGGTTACGGTTGAGTAGATCGAATGATCAGGAGCATATTGGTGAACCTGAAAAATTTGCTCTGTCACAAAATAATTAACTCCGTCACTTTCCCAGATATCAGCAATTAACTCTGTCACTTTTCGGGTCGGTGTTGCCGAAACTTGATGAGTGGGCGTTGGGCGGTTGATATCGGCCAGAACTTGCCGCCTGTAAGCGGCCGCTAAGCGCCCGAAACTTGCCGCTCAAAACGCATTCTTGCGGTATTCTGAGCGTCTGGAAATGACCCATTGCAGCCGTTCGAGAAATTCCCTTTTTTGGAGAGCATTTGATTGGCCGATCCTCAGTCTAAACACATTCGAGTCGTTGTTACGGGATCAACAGGCCGCCTCGGACGTGAGGTCATGCGCGCGTTTGATGCGGCTGGCTTTTCATGTACGGGAATTGATTCTGCAGCGACCGTGGAGTTCAGAAAGGACGGGGATTTCGTACACAGAAGAGCCGACCTAACCGATTATGGCGAAGCGATTGATGCGCTCAGTGGCTCCGACGTTGTCGTGCATCTCGCCAATATCTCCTATCCGGGCTTCCACCCCGATCACAAGACCTTCACTCAGAACGTTGGCATGAACTACAACGTTTTTTCAGCGGCCAGCGCACTGATGTGTCGCCGGGTGATCTGGTTGTCATCTGCGAATGTCGCGGGTGTTGAACGGGGAATCCACGTCCCTGAGCGGTTTCCGATTACCGAAGATCAGTCACCCAGACTGAGTTCTTCGTACGCGCTATCCAAGTCAGTTAGCGAGTCAGTTGCCGATCATTTCGGATTGACCACAGCGACGACTTTTGTTGGCATTCGCTCAACCTTAATCGTGTACCCGGAAGACCACGACCTCTTGAGAGCCGATGCTGACGATGCTGAGCTTCGTCAATGGCACTATTGGAGTTATATCGATGTGCGCGATTTGACAAGCCTGATTCTACTCGCCGTAACGTCCACAAGCGAAGAGACAACAATCGTCAACGCAACTGCGGAGGACACGACTCTCGCCAGAAGCAGCATTGAGCACTGTGCTGAGTATTTCCCGGAGACCCCGTGCGATATTGAGGCGAATACGACGCGATCTCTATTTTCGGGTGACAAAGCGACACAACTTTTTGGCTTCGAACCTCGCTGGTCATGGCGTCAATGATATGAAACTTGTACGACTATCAGACATCAGGCCATTCTCAGGTCAAGACAAGTGCGAAACCTATGAATTGATCGGAAAGGGCGCCGCGGTAGAGCGGCGAGAATACAGTGTCGCGAAAACCGTGGTGCCGCCGCATACAAAGGCTGTGGAACACTATCATGACCACACCGAAGAATTGTATGTAGTGACAGGCGGCTCCGGAACCATCGTTGTGGACGGCAGATCAATCGACGTTTCGGTCGGGGATACGGTTCTTATTGAAATTGGCGAACGTCATTTTGCTATGTCGAATAGCGATAGTGGGTTCGAGTTTCTGGCAATTTCATTTCCGGCATACGATAGCGGTGATTTCATCATCGATGAGTGATCTGCATCGGTAACGAATGGCTGCTCATGGCCGACTGCCGCCCCTTGAGGTGTGAAACGCCGACCGACCGCTAACGGAAAGAGCAGACGCTTAATAATGGGTTATCGAGTTTTCGAGTTCCGAGTGACTCCTAAGCGTCGCATAGCAGTCGGTCGCACATCTTGAGCTATAATTTCTGCTGATGACCCGAAGTAGACGTTCGTAGCAGACGGTTCCTGCCCATACTAACTAATCAAAGGTGTAACGATGCCAATTACTCGCATACTGTCGGTCGCCGCAATTCTGCTCGTATGTACTCATGCCGCGAG
>JAOTYE010000023.1 GCA_029862045.1 Gammaproteobacteria bacterium | reverse complement strand
TGCTTCGTGTGGGGTCGTAGCTCAGCTGGGAGAGCGTCGCGTTCGCAACGCGAAGGTCGGGAGTTCGATCCTCCTCGGCTCCACCAATTCGTCCCCGCAAGTCCGTACACTATCCAGATCAGGCTGTAGCTCAGAGCCACTAGTTACAATATTGTTCGATGTCCACCTCACGATTCTTCAATTCGCTCATCTCATCCTGCGTCATATCCAACCCGCTATCGATGCTGGTCAATAAGAATCTGATTACCGTCGGGGTCGGAGAGCATTAAACTCGCTGGTCCTGATATCGAATCGTCAGCTTCACTATTAAGGGTAATCCCCCGACTCTTCAACTCACGCTGTAGCTCGCGCACGTCGGTAAATGAATCGAGTTCGTTACCGCTTTGATCCCAGCCCGGATTGAACGTCAATATATTGTCTTCAAACATACCCTGGAAAAGGCCAATTACGTGATCGCCGTTTTTCAGTACCAACCAATTTTGTTGCGGATCACCGCCAATTGCTTCGAACCCGAGTGTCTCGTAAAAGCCTTTTGATGTTGCAAGGTCTTTGACCGCAAGGCTGACCGAAAACGCTCCCAAATCCATGCTTCACCCCCTGGTTTTGGCGCATGTGCCTGAATACTAGCAGGTCAGATTCTTCGAGAACGACTAACTCACGTATCGTGCCTGCAAGCTAGTCGTTTCGTTTCGCCGCTTCGCCGAGCGCCGAAATTTTCTGTAACCCCTGTAGGGCAAGATCCCAGGATTCTGCGTCGATGGATTGTTTGAGATTTGCGTAGGCCGCCGCCACGCGCGGCATGATCTCGGGTTCCAGAGCAAGTCCTTTGTCGGTCGCCAGGACATGGACAACGCGACGATCCCTGTCGGAGCGCTGTCTTGCCACCAGCTCCATCGAACTCAGACGATCGACGATGCCGACCAGGCTCGGGGTTGGTATCAGCGTAAGCCTCGCCAGCTCTCCCAACGCAATCTGGTCGCGCTCCCAAAGCACCCGTAATACCCGCCCCTGCTGCTCGGTCAGTCCAAAGTCATTGAATATCTTGCGGAACCTAGGCATAACTGCGTCCAGCGTGCGGTATAGCATCATGGGTAACGAGCGGCTGAATTGTTGTATCGCCATGGATGTACAATATCATTAATATATTAATTATTTAGATAATAATGAATAAATCGGACAATTCAAGCAAGACTGGCGGCGACGCTGACGCGGCATTGCTCAAACTACGTCAGTCGCTGGGCCGATTCGCCACGGGCGTGACGGTGGTGACTTGCCAGGGCAGCGCGGGGCCCTGTGGAATTACGGCGAACAGTTTCAGCTCGGTGTCGCTCGAGCCCCCACTGGTGCTGTGGAATATCGCGAAAGTATCGAATTCCCTACAGGCCTATCTGGATGCCGAGTACTTCGCGATCAATGTCCTGAGTGCGCGCCAGGAATCCCTGTCGGCGCACTTCGCACTGTCGGACCACACCGTATTCGATGGCGTTGATTTCGAAACGTCGGACAAAGGCGTGCCGATACTTCCGGATACCGTTGCCTGCTTCGAGTGTCGGACGTATCAGATTCACGACTGCGGCGATCACTACATCATCGTTGGTGAAGTCGAAACGCATCGCTTCGATGACAACAAGCCACTGCTGTTCGTCGACGGACAATACACGGCGATCGCCGATTCTGCCGACTAGGAGATTTCCATGGCCAAACCTGGCAACACGGGCATTCGCAGAATTCTGAGGGCGACGAAATTCTCGGCACAGGGCTTTGCTCAGGCCTGGCAACACGAAGCCGCGTTTCGTCAGGAATTGATCCTGATCGTCGTACTGACACCTGTTGGTGTATGGCTCGGCCGAACGCCTGTCGAGTGGGCAATCCTGTTTACCAGCCTGCTGTTGGTGTTGATCGTCGAATTGCTGAACTCCGCGATCGAGGCAGCAATCGATCGCCACGGTGACGAACATCATGAGTTATCGGGCCGCGCCAAGGATTTCGGTTCGGGCGCTGTGTTCATCAGCCTCGTCATAGTTATTGTGATCTGGAGCGCAATCGCCTACCAGCGCTTTTACTTGCCGGCCGGGGCTGGCTCATGAAACCAAAGGTCTTCTGCATCGGCTTTCACAAGACCGGAACAACAAGTCTCGAACTTGCGCTCAAAAAACTCGGCTATCGGGTAACGGGGTCGTTCGGCACGAAGGATCCGGATATTGCCAACAAGTTGCATGAAATGGCCTATGCCAGGGTCGCGAATTTTGATGCCTTTGAGGACAACCCGTGGCCCTTACTCTACAAGGAGCTCGACGAGCGCTTTCCGAGGAGTAAATTCATACTCACTCGCAGGCCAACGGATGCCTGGATTCGCAGCCAGGTTAAAGACTTCGCCCTGACCGAGACACCGATGCGACGCTGGATCTATGGCGAGAATGCGGGGTGCCCTGAAGGCAACGAGGATATTTACATCGACCGCTACGAGCGTCACAACCGGGAAGTGCTCGAGTATTTCAAGGATCGGCCAAACGACTTACTGGTCTTTGATCTACCTAAAGGCGACGGCTGGGACAAATTGTGTCCTTTCCTTGGACATGACACTCCGGACGAGCCGTTCCCACACGCCAACAAAGCGAGCTTGTCGCGCAAATTAAAGAACTGGTTCCGAAAACTGTAGGCGTTGTTGTCCTGACATCGGCAATGCCGGCTGTTCTCATGCAGTCCGGCGCAAGCGCCTGTAAGTAGCGACTTTGCGCAACGCGTTGATGTATTGCGAAATTCGCGACCAGAAATATATTTTCTCGGGGTAACGACTTCTGGAAAAATCCGGTGTCACTGACTCCAGCACCTGCTCCCAATCGGCTGTCGACTCGTAGCCACACGCAATCAGGTCCGGTGTCAGCGAGCCGTGTATCGCTTGCTGGCCCTTTATTCTTCCCGGATGTTGCGTCCAGACACCAACGCTCGTCGGCGCGATGGGTCGCACACTGTGCATTGCCGTTATGGACTTTTCCGACGCCGTCGCGTGTTCATGATACGCGGAGAAATTGTGCGTCTTTTCGAGCCACGGGAACTTTTCCGCGATCATCTGTTGGGTCGCGTCCGGATTGCTCACGAAGTCCTCGTAACGAACCTCGAGAAAACGTTCATGACCATACAACGGCTTCGCGTAAGCATGCATCTCGCGCCACAGGCGAATGTTGGAGTAGTACATGTCCTTGTCCTTGCCGTGGCGGCTCACTATGACGTCACGCGGATCACGAACCATGTAAATAACGAAGAACTCCGGATCGTCCTCGAGGATGGCCTGCACATACATCGTGTCTTTGGGTCGTTTGGTCAGCAAAATCTGGCCATCCCGGGCTGACACGAGATGGAAACGAATCTCGTGATCGTAATGCTTGTCGATCCTGAAGCACGTCACCATCGCCTCGTGCAGCAACGTAGTACCGCTGCGTGGCGAACAGGCGACTATGTGCAGGTGCTTGAACATCTTCCGGCTTCACTCATCCACGATCGTGTTTCGCAACACACCGATATCGGATATCGATACTTCAATCGTGTCGCCCGGCTGCATCCACACCGGTGGCGTGCGTGCGGCGCCAACACCGCCCGGCGTGCCGGTAGCAATAATGTCGCCAGGTTCGAGGCGCGTGAATGTTGTGCAGTACTCAATTAACGTCGGTATATCGAAAATCAGATCGCCGGTCGAAGATGATTGCATCACCTCGCCGTTGAGCCGGGTTTCCAGAATCAGGTTCTCCACATCTGCTATCTCATCCCTGGTCACGAGCCAGGGACCCATGCTGCCGCTGCGCAAGAAGTTCTTTCCGGCAGTAAACTGACCGGAATGTCGTTGGTAATCGCGAATACTGCCGTCGTTCAGGCAGCAGTAACCCGCTACGTAGTCAAACGCGTCGGCAGCCGCGACACGATGCGCGTCACGACCGATGATCACGGCCAACTCGCCCTCGAAATCGAATTTATCCGACACGGAGGGGCGAATCATGTCTCTGCGATGTCCGACGAAGCTGTCGGCAAACCGCGTGAACACCCACGGGTACTCGGGCAATTCCCTGCCCATTTCGAGCACGTGCTTTTTGTAGTTGACGCCGACGCACAACACCTTCCCTGAGTCCGGCACGACAGGCAGAAATTCGATGTCTTCCAACGCCAGGTTTGCGGGCAGGTCCGCTGCAAGTTCGCCCACGCGGTCAAGTGTGCCTCGCTGCAGCACCTCCTTTACGCTGTGCCCCACATCGTGATCGCTCAGGTCAATGACAGCATCGTCTTTTATCACGCCGACACGCGCCTGATCGTCAAGAATAAAACTTACCAATCTCATATAGCCGTCCCTTCAGGCAAATACGCTCAACGCCGCGAACCCGGTCCGGTGCCATACTAGCAAGGAGCCGTTTGGCTTGTAATGGAGAGCAATATCGCCACCGGGATCAGCACGATCAGCCATATGAAACTCAGCCCGGACTCGCAAACCACCTTGTCATGCGCGCCCCTCCAGGAGCCCCGTGTACAAGAGACGTAATGCGGATAGCGTGATAAGCGCGCGATAGACCAACCGAAACCGCTCTTCGGAGAGCCTGTCCACGATCATCTTGCCGACTGCGGTGCCCAGAAAGCTCACCGCTATCGCCGCGGCGATAACAGCATAGTACGGGGAGTAATCGAAGCCGTAATACGCGTAGCCGGTAATCTTGAAGATGCTCATTCCGGCCAGGCAGCCACCCAACGTGCCAATAATCTGACGACGCTCCAGGTTGGCGTGCAACACCACTGCGTGCAGCAGCGCGCCGTAAGCAAATAGCGTAGAAAACAGTGAGTGAATGAAGCCCACAATTATCCAGGGGTGTCTCAGCCGGGGTCGCCACGACATCTCCGGCAGCCAGATCGCAACGAGCATTACGACGCTGATTGCCGTTGCAATGATGGCCTCGGGCAACTCCACATAGATCCGCGCGCCGACAAACGCGCCGACGAGACTGCCAACAAGGAAAGATCTGACGAGTCTCCAGTCGATAAAGTCCCAAAAAAAGATGATCCGCGTCACCGTCGAACCGATGAGCAGTGTTGAATGAATAGGGACAATCGCCTGTATGGGTAAGACTGTGCTGGTAATCGCGAGGATGATCAGCGCTCCGCCAGCCGAGA
The DNA here is from genome assembly GCA_029862045.1 of Gammaproteobacteria bacterium. Classification (GTDB taxonomy): domain Bacteria; phylum Pseudomonadota; class Gammaproteobacteria; order Steroidobacterales; family Woeseiaceae; genus UBA1847. The sequence goes on along the minus strand of JAOTYE010000023.1, from coordinate 47,151 downwards.
ATGCCGCATTGAATACCGACGCAACAAAACTGCCGGCGACAATAATGATGAAGGTGGCGTCAATCACGAAAGTGTTGGTAGCGCATCGCCCGACAGGCTACCAGATTGATCGCTAGCAGATACGCGGCAGCGGATCGTCCTCAAGCTCTTCGAGAAAGCGCTCCCCACCCAACGGCGTCTCGAGAACGACACGCTTTGCAGCAGCGGTAATTCGGCCGACACGGGCCGCGTCACGTCCGGACGGCAACGCGCGCCAGAGTTGTAACGCCTCATCCACCTGGTGCGGTGCGATGACGGCAAGGACCCGGCCTTCGCAGGCAAGGTAGTACGGATCATAGCCGAGCATTTCGCACACCGACTGAACCGGGTCTTTAACCGGTATTGTCGCTTCCAGGCGCACACCAAAACCGGTCGCGCGAGCGATTTCATTGGCAATTGAGGCAATACCGCCACGGGTAGGATCGCGCATGAACCTGAGTCCGTCGAGCTTCATCAGCGCCTCAGTCAGCTCCATGACCGGGCCCGCGTCGGAGACGACATCACCGCGCAGTCCAAACTCTTCGCGCGCCAACATCACCGCCGTGCCATGATCACCGACAGTTCCGCTGACGATCGCAATGTCGCCGTCTTCGATGCGATGAATCGACGGCTGAACACCAGGCAGTCGCACGCCAACACCAGTGGTCGCAAGATACAGTCCGCCACCCTCACCGCGGCGCAAGACTTTCGTATCACCGGCCTTGACTTGAACGCCGGCCTCCCGGGCCGCTTTTGCAAGACTCGCAACAATCCGGTCAAGGACTTCAATCTCAAGGCCTTCCTCGATGAACGCGTTGAGCGTCAGATACATCGGTCGCGCGCCCGCTACGGCAAGATCATTTGTCGTGCCATGCACCGCCAGGGAACCGATGTCGCCGCCAGGAAACTCGAGCGGCTGCACGGTGAAACCATCGGTCGTGATCATCACATTGCCGCCATTCAGGTCGATGGGCGCGGCATCCGCCTGTACGTCGAGCTCTGACTCACTCAAGTGACGCGCGAATATCTCCTCGATCAGTTCGCGCATGAAACGGCCGCCGTTGCCATGTGCCAGTGAGATGCGGTCGTCTTCCATATTCCCTACCCGCTTGTATCGCGTGCGGCCAACTCGGCCAGCTGCCCGAAACATAAGGCCGCGTCATTACCTGGTAACACAGACGGTAGCAAGACGCGGAAGCCATCATCTTGCAATAGGCTGACGACCTGTTCCGCGAGGATCCGATTCTGAAACACGCCACCGCAAAGACCCACCTGCGTAACCAGGTTCCCCTCGCGAATCTTGCGTGCTTGCTGCAGAAGAACCAGGGCCATGCTCGAATGTAACACCTCGGCACGAGAGACCTGAGTGCGTCGCGTGTCGGCAATGACGTCAAGCAGCGGTTCCCAGTCACTGCGCCATACGCCATTCGCGTCCGTGTCGAGCGGCAGATCGACCGGCTCCGCGCAGGAACGACACAGGGATTCGAGCAACATGGGCCCTTCTGCTTCATAACTGGTTTGATGCGCGTTTAGTATCAGCGCCGCTGCGGCATCGAACAGGCGACCTGCTGCACTTGTTTCCGGACAATTCAGTTTCTTGCGCCATGCGCTCTCGGCAATCCCGTCGCGGTCCGGACAATCCGGCCACGGCCTGCCGCAGGTCCAGTGCAGCGCCGCCGCGCTGCGCCAGGGCTCACGCCCCGCACGCTCGCCGCCCGGCAGTCGAAATGGCCGCAGACTGCAAACACGCCGCCATGCACCCGGTTCACCGAGAAGCGCTTCGCCGCCCCACAAGGTTTGATCCTCGCCCAGTCCGACACCGTCCCACGTGAACATGAGCCATTGACCTTCACGCGCGTATTCGGCCGCAACCGCACTCGCGTGAGCATGGTGGTGCCAAACTGTCTCGACCGGCAACGATTGCTCCCGCGCCCAGCGGTGCGTCGTGTAACCGCGATGCGCATCGCAAACGATGCGCTCGGCTTGCACGCCATACAGTCTTTGCAGATCGCTCGCGACCTGCTCGAAGACACGCAGGCTGCGCGGGCTATCCATTTCACCGATGTGCGGCGAAATGACGGCTCGATTGTCCCAGGCCAAAGCAAGCGCGCCTTTCATGTGACCACCAACAGCGAGCAACGGCCGCTCTTGCCGCCCGGACAACTCGAGTTCGAGTGGCGCGCAACCGCGACCAATGCGCAGCGGCCGCATGACACCTGCAATCCTCCGAAAAACGGGGTCATCGGCCGGCCGGACGATTGGCCGGTCGTGATGCAGGAACGCGTCGGCTACGCCGGCGAGCCGGTCTTCAACCTCTGTGTTTTCGGTTAGCACCGGCTCCCCGCTGATATTGGCCGACGTCGCAACAAGCGGCCCGTCGAACGCTTCGAGTAACAACTGATGCAGTGGGCTGTATGGCAGAAAGGCGCCGACTTCGCCAAGCCCGAAAGCGATGTTATCCGCAAGGTCACTGCCATTCTTCTTGCTCGTTAGCACGATCGGCCTCGCCGGGCTTGCGAGCAACCCGGCTTCTTCGCTCGAGACACTCGCGTATGTGCGAACAACCTCAAGCCCGTCTTCTCCGCTTAGCGGAAACATGACGGCCAGTGGTTTGGCTGGCCGGTGTTTGCGCTGCCGCAATTTGTCCACAGCGGAATAATCACGAGCGTCACACATCAGGTGATAGCCGCCTATTCCTTTGACGGCGATGATCTCTCCGTCACGCAGTTTGTCGAGCGCTGCATGCATCGCTGCACTGGCAAAGAGCGACTTCGTGTCTGCTTTGTCATGGAAAGTCAGTTGCGGCCCGCAAGCCGGGCAGGCTACCGGCTCCGCGTGAAACCTGCGGTCACCCGGATCCAGGTATTCCTCGTTGCAGTCAGCACAGAGCGGGAACCCGGCCATACTCGTATTCGCGCGATCGTACGGCAACGCTTCGATCAGTGTGTAGCGCGGACCGCATTGCGTGCAGTTGATGAACGGGTATCGATAGCGTCGATCGGATGGGTCGTGTAACTCCCGCCGGCAGTCGTCGCACATGAAGTAGTCATGCGGTACGAATATTCGCGCATTCGCTTGCCCGGAGCTGGCAACGATTTCGAAACCGTCGAACGCCTCGATATCGAGCCTTTCGATTTTGTCGATGGCGGGACGCGACAGCGGTGGTGCGTCGTGAACGAGTTCCTGCTGAAACTGCTGCAGCGAATCAGGCTGACCGACAGCGATTATCTCGACTTCACCAAGCTGATTCTGCACGCGCCCGGTCAAGCCGTGCCGCTCTGCCAGGCGGTAGACGAATGGACGAAACCCCACGCCTTGCACGTGCCCGGAAAGGACAAACCTGAATGCGGAGTTCGTTACGGGCAGTGCATGGGCGGCGAACTCAGCCAACAGACTGTCTCCTGCCCTCCCACTCATTCTCCCTGCACCCCGACGCCCACCAAATCCGGCATGCGCCTTCGTCCGACACCATACAGGGGCCTATTGGCTTCCTTGGTGTACAAGCGAGACCGTAGAGTCGACATTGATTCGGGTAGATCTTGCCGAGCACGACTCGCGCGCAGTCGCAACCCGGCGGCATTTCGCCGACGCGCTTACGCGACTCGTCAGCGTAAGACGTAAAGTGCAGGCGCGCGTCGTGTGCAGCATAACGGTCACGCAAAACAAACCCCGAATCTGGAATGATCCCAACGCCACGCCAGTTCGCATCGCTGACTTTCATGACTTCGTTGAGCTGCCGCTGTGCCTCCCTGTTGCCGCCCGGCCGCACAACTTCGGGATAGCAGTTGTCGAGAAAATGGCGGCCGTCTCTGAGTTGCCGCAACACCGAGTACATCGCGGCGAGCAATGTGTCGGGCCGGAATCCTGCGACCGCGGCAGGTATGTCGTGCTTGTCTACAACGAACTGCCATTCCTCAGGCCCCATAATCGTCGCAACATGGCCCGGCGCGATCAGGGCATCAAACCCCGGCGCTTCTGAATCGAGCAACATTGCGACCGCAGGCCAGGTTAGTCTTCCCGATAACAAAACGAGGAGGTTGTCCGGCACGCCTTCGGCCAGCATCGCGGCCACCGGCGCCGTCGTCGTTTCGAAGCCCGCAGCAAAGAACACAACCCGGCGATCCGGGTTATCTCTTGCAATACGCACGGCCTCTGTCGGCGACGCTATCGGACGTATGTCACCACCCGCCGCACGCGCCTGTTCCAGTGACCGTGGTTCGCGTTTGGGCACGTTGACCGGCACGCGCAACATGTCGCCGAACGCGACCAGAATGAGATTTTCGTTTAACGCGAGCTGTATCGCCTCGAAAACGTCTTCCTCCGGGCAGATGCAAACGGGGCAGCCGGGACCCGGCACGAGTTCGATATTTTTTGGAATAGCTGAACGCAGACCGGCGATCGAAATCGACCGCTCGTGTCCACCGCAGACATTCATTATGCGGACGCGTTTGTCGATACCCAGGCCGATCAGTGCCTCGAGCCAGAATTCGGCTGTTTTGCTCATGGATCCGCGCGCGTGTCGCGAATCCAGGCCAGCCAGGCATCCATGCCGATGCCGGTTTTTGCTGACACTTCTATAAGCGGTGCGGGATTAGCGATCTGCTGCAGATAAGAGGCCGCTTTGTGCGGATCGAAATCGCCCAATACATCCAGCAGATCCGATTTCGTTATCAATACGAGGTCCGCTGCGCGGAACATCACCGGATATTTCGCCGGCTTGTCATGTCCTTCCGGTGTCGACAGCAATGCGACGTTACAATTCTGGCCCAGATCGAAACTTGCAGGACAAACAAGGTTGCCGACGTTTTCGATGAACAGCACATCGACATCGTCGAGGCTCATTTCGTGCAGCGCCGTGTGAATCATGTGCGCATCGAGGTGGCACGCACTACCGGTGCTGATTTGATAAGCCGGTACGCCCTTGTCGCGAATCCGTACCGCGTCGTTCTCGGTTTCGAGATCACCCTCGATGACAGCGATACGTGTATCAGCGCCAAGCGCATCGATCGTTGCTTCAAGTAGTGCCGTCTTGCCGGCGCCCGGCGATGACATCAGGTTGACTGCGACAACGCCGTGCTTCTCGAAGTGCTCGCGATTGTGCCGTGCCTGATGGTCATTTGCATCGAGCAAACCCTTCAGAACTTCAACGGACTCGCTGCCAGCCGACGTGTGCGCCAGATGACCACCGGTTGCGACAAGATGCTCGTTACCCGGTGTGATGTTGCAACCGCAGGTTTCACACATGCTGCACCTCGGCTGTCTTGCGAGTATCAAGGACGACACGCTGCAGCATCAGCTCGTCGCCACTGATCAGGCGGGTGCGCCAGTGTCCGCAGTGTTCGCAGACAAGGCGGTTCGCCGGAACTTCCGATTCCTCGCCGCACTCCTCACAACAAACGCGGATGGACGTAGGCTGCAGATGTAGCTGCGCATTGTTGGCAACGGTGCCGGCGGCCGCGATCGGAAATGCATTTTGCATCAGCGGAGCTTCAACACCAGAGAGCGGACCGACACTGACATAAATTTCGGATACCGCGGCAGCATGCTGTGCCCTGGCGACCGCAGCAACTTCGCCGATCAGTGCCTGACATAGGGCGAGCTCATGCATCGGCCGCCAGCACCTCATCGAAAAGCTCCCATGAATCAGCGGCTTCTTCCGCTGACACTTTCTGGATTGCATAGCCAACGTGCACGAGCACATGATCGCCCGGCGCAATTGTTTCGCCCTGCAACAGGAACAGGCTTACCTCGCGTTCGATTCCGCGGGCAGCGCAACGACACTGAAAGCCGTTGATCGATTCTATTTGCATGGGTACGGCGAGGCACATTGCGTAACCTCCCTATCAGGATTTCGGCTCCGGACCGAAAAAACTTCTCACTGATCATAGTCGCTCGCCGTAACGAACGACTGTACGTAATAACGCTTATTCAGATGACGCAATAGCTCGCCTACTCTGCTGACTGGGGGCAGTCCCGCGTCACAATGCAAGGACCTCATCGCGTCCGGGGCTACGAGGAATAACATGCTTCGCATGCATGAACGGAACCGGCCGTGACAGGAACACTTGTGCTTGGGGTTGGCAACATTTTACTTGCCGACGAAGGTGCAGGCGTACACGCGATGCGCTACCTCAAAGATCACTATGATCTTCCCGATACGACTTATCTCGACGCCGGCACGCTGAGCTTCACGCTTGCCGCGGATATTGCTGCCGCCGATAAGCTGATCGTTTTCGATGCCGCGCAGATCGACGCCGAACCAGGCACCGTGCGGGTTTTCCAGGACACAGAGGTCGGCGACTTTCTCAAATCCGGGCGCTGTAGCGTGCATGAAGTCGGCTTCGCCGACCTCATGGACATTGCGCGTCTCGAAGGCAATTTGCCAGAACGTTACGCACTAATCGGGATTCAACCCGAACAACTGGGTTGGGGTGACTCGCCGAGTGAAACGGTTCGTCGTGCCATGCCGAAGGCCGCCGCGAATGCTGCGGCACTTGTCCATAAGTGGCGACGACCCATACCAGGAAAGGTGGTGAATCAATGAGCTCCCTTGACGCGATCGCAGTTAACACAGAGGTGGTGACCGGCAACGTCGAGCCCCTTTTGCACGAAGTTCGCCACGCGCTGAAACGTCTGGCCAATGGCGAAGACGGCACGGTCATCGACCTGCGAAGCCTGCCGCTTGCGCCCGGAGAAGAGGAACAGATCGAGGCCGCGCTTGGCCAGGGCGAAGTTCGCGCTGAACTCAATGCGCTGGGACCTTCACTGGTGCAGGAGACCTCGTACCCGGGCGTATGGCTGGTGACTCATCGCAACGCCGAGCAGGCCGTAGTCGGTCGATTTATCGAAGTAACTGACATGCCCGAATTGCTCAAGTCGCAACAAGCCGATATTGAGTACGGCATCAACAGGCTGGAGAACGAGCTGAAGAATTAGGAGACAGTACGATGCGCAAAGATCAAAACCTGGGTGAATACCTGCGTGCGCAGGGCGTTTCCCGCCGCGGATTCCTTAAATTCTGTTCCGCGACCGCCTCTCTGATGGCGTTGCCACCGTCGGCTATTGCTCAAGTTGCGGACGCGCTTGCGAAGGCGCGGCGACCCTCTGTCATCTGGTTGTCGTTCCAGGAATGCACTGGCTGCACCGAATCGCTGACACGATCTCACGCCCCGACCGTAGAGTCGTTGATCTTTGACGCCATATCGCTCGATTATCACCACACACTGCAGGCGGCCGCGGGCCATGGTGCAGAAGCGGCGCGTATGGCTGCGATGGAAGAAAACAGCGGTGAATATATTCTTGTCGTCGACGGTTCGATTCCGGTTGGCAATCCGGCCTACTCGACGATTGCCGGCATCAGTAATCTCGACATGCTTAAAGAAACAGCGGCCAATGCCTTTGCTTTGGTCGCGGTCGGCACCTGTGCGGCGTTCGGTGGCATTCCACATGCAAACCCGAATCCCACCGGCGCGGTCTCTGTTTCAGATATCGTTACCGACAAGCCCATTATCAACGTGTCCGGCTGTCCGCCGATTCCTGTCGTAATTACGGGAGTCCTCGCACATTTCCTGACCTTCGGCACGATTCCCGAGCTCGATGCGCTTGGCAGGCCGGCCGCATTTTTCGGCCAGAATATTCACGACCGCTGCTACCGGCGACCATTCTACGAGCGCGGCCAATTCGCCGAAACTTTTGACGATGAAGGCGCACGTAAAGGGTGGTGTCTGTACAAGCTCGGTTGCAAAGGTCCAACGACGTACAACACCTGCGCAACGTTGAAGTGGAACGAAGGCACGAGCTTCCCGATCCAGTCCGGGCACGGCTGCATTGGTTGTTCAGAACCTGACTTCTGGGACAAAGGCGGCTTCTATAACCCGATATCGGCTGGCATGTGGGGCTCTCGTGATGCGTTGCTCGGAGCAGCGGCCGCAGGTGCGGCCCTCGGCGTCGGTTCAGCACTCGCTGCCCGGGCGCGTAAGAAAAAAGCACAGGCGGCAGAGGAGGCCTAACCGTCATGACTCTACTCGACTTTGCCAGCGGTCCTGGAATGCAGTGGGCACTTTGGATCTTCGTTTTCGGCGTTCTTTGGCGCCTCGTCGGTGCGCTGTTTCTCCTGTCAAGAAAGGATCTGACCAAGCCACGTCAGTACAACAGTGTTGCAGCCGGATTGGGTGCGATCATTTCGCGATCCGCACCGGCGCACGCGTTTGAAAAACGAATTCTCTTTCAGCATGTCACCGGCTACGTCTGGCACTTTGCACTTTTCATTTCGGTGCTGTTCTTCGCACCACATATTTTGTTTTTCGAGTCTGTGCTCGGTTTCGGTTGGCCGCACTTGCCGAACACGATCATTTTGATAACCGCGATAATCGCGACAGCCGTTTTGATTACACTGCTTATCCGCCGTGCGACACATCCTGTGCAACGCTTTATTTCCAACGCGGATGACTACATCAGCATCTTCGTTGTGCTCATTCCGCTCATAACCGGAATACTCGCATTTGCTCACGTCGGCGGGCGCTATGAGACGTTACTGGCCATCCACCTGCTCAGCGTCGAAGTCATGCTCATCTGGTTCCCGTTCGGCAAACTGATGCACGCAATTATGACAATGCCGGCCCGCTATCAGGCCGGCACGGCATTCGGGCGCAGGGGAGTTAAAGCATGAACGTTGAAGCAATGTCATTGCAGGACTTCCGCGGCAAGCTTGAGCAACTGAGTGAAGGCATACCTGGCCAGGACATGTCTGACGAAGAACGAGTGCGGCGCGCCAAGCGAGCTTTTATGCAGAAGCTTAACGGCCACAGGGCTGTCGACCTCGATTCCTGCCTGCAATGCGGCATGTGCGCCGAGGCCTGTCATTTTTACGAAGCCACGCAAAACGAACGATACGCTCCGGTTTACAAATACAGGCCGTTGCGCCGCTTTTATCGCCGCGAGATGAGCCCGATGCGCTGGTTCTATCGTCCATTTACACGCGACATCACAGCTGCCGATCTCAAGGAGTGGCAACACCTCGTGTATGACGCGTGCACCGGTTGTGGGCGCTGCGACATGATATGTCCGATGGGCATCAAGATTTCGGCCGCGATCAGAGTCGTGCGCCATGGTCTCGCCGCCGCCGGTTACGTTCCTCCCGAGATGCGAGTCCTACGGAACGAACAACGAGATCAGAACACGTTGTTCGGCGTCGGTGCGGAGCAACTCAAAGCCCTTGTCGAAAAGCTCGGCGCACAAGGCATTAGCGTTCCGCTCGATCGCGAACAGGCCGATGTCATGTTGCTTACGACGGCTGTGGAAGTCCTGCTGTTCCCTGATGCGTTTGCAGCGACGGCCCGAATTCTGAACAAGTCAGGTGCCGACTGGACTATTCGCAGCGATGTCTTCGAAGCCGCAAACGTTGGCATCATCACCGGCGATGACCCGACGATGAGTCTCGCAATAAGGCGCATTGTCGACAAAGCCAAAGCCTGCGGCGTAAAAACCGTGCTGATGCCCGAGTCAGGGCACGCCTACCAGACCTTGCGCTGGGAGGGCGCCACCGAGATGGGTGGGGCACTACCGTTTGAGACCTTGTCGATACCAGAGTTTATCTCGGGCGAGGTCCAGGCAGGCCGCCTGAATCTCAAAGCACAATCGAACGGCGCCTCTGTGACGTATCACGACCCGTGTCGCCTGTCCCGTAAAGGTGGTGTCATGCAACAACCACGAGACGTGCTTGCGGCGCTGGGGCTCGATGTGCGTGAGACACCCTCGAACCAACGCGAGAATTATTGCTGTGGCGGTGGTTGCGGAGAATACGTCTTGAGTGGTGCAGCAGACTTGCGGCAAAAGGCGTTTGAGATCAAGAGAAGAGAATTTGAAGAGACCGGTGCGGACGCAGTCGTTACGGGATGCGCTAATTGCAGAATCAATCTGTTGATAGGCGCGGAAAATTCCGGGTGGGAGACGCCGGTTACAAGTTTGGTGGAGACGGTTGCAGCCAATTTGGCTGATTAGAACAGGTAGGAAACGTCATGAATGAACGTGTGGTTGTAGACCCTATTACCAGAATCGAAGGGCATTTGCGTATCGAGGCGCAGATGGATGGAGATCGGATTGCCGAGGCTTATTCCTCCGGCACAATGGTCCGCGGCATCGAGATTATTCTGCGTGGCCGGGATCCGCGCGATGCCTGGGCTTTTGCCCAGCGCATTTGCGGTGTCTGCACGCTTGTGCACGGCATCGCCTCGGTGCGGGCTGTCGAGGATGCGCTCGATTACGAGATTCCGAAAAACGCGCAATTGATTCGCAACCTGATGATCGGTGCACAATATGTGCACGATCATGTGATGCATTTTTACCATTTGCATGCGCTCGATTGGGTCGACGTCGTGTCCGCATTGTCGGCCGACCCGAAGGCAACCTCTGCTCTCGCACAGAGCATAAGCAGCTACCCGAAAAGTTCGCCGGGCTACTTCGCCGAAATGCAGACGAAAATCAAAAACTTCGTCGAGGCCGGGCAGCTGGGCATCTTCGCCAAGGCCTATTGGGGACATCCGGCTTACAAGCTGCCACCAGAGGCCAACCTCATGGCTGTCGCACATTACCTCGAGGCACTCAGTTGGCAACGTGACGTCGCGAGGCTGCACACAATTTTCGGTGGCAAGAACCCGCATCCGAATTTCCTCGTTGGCGGTGTGCCCTCACCAATCGATCTCGATTCAGACTCGGCGATTAACTCGGCGCGCCTCTCCACCGTGCAGAACATCATCACGCAAATGCGTGACTTCGTTGACCAGGTGTACGTCCCCGACACACTCGCAATCGCCAGTTTCTACAAGGATTGGGGCGCGCAGGGCGAAGGCGTTGGTAACTTCCTGTGCTACGGCGACTTTCCTGAAAAGGGCACCAACGACGTATCGTCGTTCCTGTTCCCGAGAGGCGCGATCCTCGGCCGTGATCTTTCGACGATCCACGAGATCGACCTCGATGCCATGGATGAGGTCAAAGAGTACGTCGCACACTCCTGGTACAAGTACGAGGCTGGCAAAGAAGCGGGCCTGCATCCTTACGAGGGCGAGACAGAGTTTGCTTACGACGGACCAGAGCCACCGTATACACAGCTCGACGTCGAGAAGAGTTATTCCTGGCTCAAATCGCCTCGATGGAAAGGCAATGTCATGGAGGTTGGCCCGCTCGCCCGCGCTCTGATGCTGTATGCATCCGGTCACGAGCAGATGCAGGAACTGGTCAACTACACCTTGAAGACGCTTGACGTACCGGTCGAAGCATTGTTCTCGACGCTTGGCAGAACCGCTGCCCGCACCCTCGAGACAAAGGTACTCGCTGACACGATGCAGACCTGGTACGACAATCTGATCGGCAACATCAAGGCGGGCGATACGCGCACCTTCAATGAAGTGCTTTGGGAACCGTCATCGTGGCCGAAGAAAGCTCAGGGCGTCGGTTTCACCGAGGCACCGCGAGGCGGTCTGGCACACTGGATCGTTATCGAAGACCAGAAGATCGCGAACTACCAGGCTGTCGTTCCAAGCACGTGGAACGCCGGACCTCGCGATGCCGAAGGTCAGCCAGGCCCCTACGAAGCGGCTTTGGCCGGACACCAGTTATATGATCCCAAGCAGCCGGTCGAGATTTTGCGCACGATTCACAGTTTCGACCCGTGTATCGCCTGCGCGGTCCATGTGACCGACCCGAACGGTGAGGAACTCGTCAACGTCAAGATTCGCTAGACAAAAGAGCTACGAAGTGAGAATTAAGATGAGAAAGACACTCAGCCTGTTTCTTTTCGCAGGAATGACCCGCATCGCCGACGCACATACGCTGACGTCCGACGATGGCCTGCCGATGCAACTCGTGCACCAGTTGCTCGGCTCGCACCATCTACCGATGACCGCACTGATCGTGCTTGCCGGCATCCTCGTGTTTCGCGTCTGGCACAGGCGCTTCAGGTGAGCTGCGCCTCGCTCGGCTCCGGATCCGGATCCGTCGTCGCGTCTTCCCAAGGCGGGAGAATCTTCAGGAGCAGCGCCAGGATCACGAACGGGAGGACGAGCAGCCCGACAGCGACCAGCAGCCCCTCCTGCCCTCCGAATTCCAGCTTGTAAGCTGTTAGTCCGCGAAGGCTCTTGGAGAAGAGCTGCCCGCCGATCACCACGTTCCAGCGCGTGCTAAAGATACCTACCTGCACGAGCACCGCCGCGACGAAGTAGATCATTCGCTTCATCTCGTTCGGCAACTCGGAGAATCGGGCCGCCGCCAGGAACACGATCGGCACGATCGTGCCGAGCAGGATCTGGACGATGGTCAGGCTGAGGAAGAGCTTGCCGAAGATAAGCTGCTCCAGGATCTCGATGGACTCTTCGGACTCGTAGAGCCGGTGGATGAAGTCCAGGGCCTCGAGAGAAAGGTCGATGATCAACGTATAGAGCAGGAACGAGGCCAGCGTGTTCAGGCACTTCATGTCCAGCGCTTTGCGCCGCAGCAGAGTCGTAACGTAGTAGATCAACAGCACCATCGAAATACCGGAGACGATGGCCGAGAACAGGAATACGATCGGCATGAGGACGCTGCTCCACCACGGATTGGCCTTCACCGAACCGAAGATGAAGCCGACATAGCCGTGCAGCAGGAAGGCGGACGGAATGCCGACGATCGTGATGAACTGGACGGCCTTGCGGTCGAAGGCGACCGCAGCCGGCGAGATGTCCCGGGAGCCCAGCGAGATCACCCAGTGAACGAGCTTCATCACGCCCTTGTCGCTTTGTCTCCACCTCACGAGGTCGGCCCGGTAGTCGAACCAGATCTCCATGAGCAGCACCACCATCAGGTACCAGGCGTACACGAAGCCGAACATCGCCATGGCGGACGCCGAGTTCGGGGTGAGGAAGATCTCGAAAGCGCGCTCGGGATGTCCCAGATGTGCCTGTAATGGCATGGGTGCCACGATCAGGAAGGCGAGCGCCGTGAGCAGCGCGAGCCGATACGTAGGCTGGAGTTCCTTGACGTTGAACACCCTCTCCAGTGAGGCCAGGATGAACGCTCCCGCCACCAGGCCGGTGAGGTAGGGATAGATTACGATCAGGATGCTCCAGTGGAGCTCTACCTCGTTCGGATAGATGAAGCCCGTAACCTGGCCTAGAGCGGATTCAAGTTGTGCGAGATGTTCGGGATCCATTTAGCGTACCTCGCCATCCAGGGCCGTGTAGTAGACCTTGGGTTCGGTGTTCATGTGCGGCTTCAGAACCTCGAGGTGGCTCATTCGCATCATGCGATTGAGAGGCGTACTTCTGTCGCCGATCTCTCCGAAGACTCGTGCCTGGGTCGGGCACACCTCGACGCAGGCGGGCAGCAGGCCTTTGGTGATCCGGTGATAGCAGAACGTGCACTTATTGGCGGTGTGCGTACGCGGATCCAGGAAGCGGGCTCCATAGGGACACGCCTGGATGCAGTAGCGACAGCCGATGCAGTAGTCCTCGTCCACCAGCACTACCCCGTCCTGGCTCTTGAAGGTGGCCCCCACGGGGCAGACCTGGACGCAGGGCGGATTGTCGCAGTGGTTGCACAGCTTGGGCACGAAGAAGGTCCGCAGGATCTCCTTGCCCGCCGCGACCGGAGGAAAGGTGTCATCCGCAACCGGGGGGAAGCCTTCCATGCCACCGTTGGGGCTGTCGACCTGGACCTCTCCGTCCGTGTAGACGATGTAGCGCTCCACCCAGGTTCTGAAGTAAAAAGGCTCCTCTGGTACGTCGTTCTCCAACTTGCAGGCCTGGACGCACTTCCCGCAGCCGATGCACTCCTCGACCCGGATCCCCATCGCGTAGTAGTGCTCGGTCGGCTCATACCCGTCCTCATCGGCGCCCGCTGCCGCGAGTAGTTTCACTGGGCCGATCACTCCGAGAACAATCGTGGCGGGCGGAAACTTCAACATCTCGGCCAGGAACTTTCTTCTATCGTAGGTCTGCGACATCTATCGAGCCTCCGGTGAGTGTTGGTAGTGGCACTGCCAGCAAACGAAGGTTCCGCCATGCGTTGTGAGGTCTATGCGTGGAATCTCGTACACGGTGAGATCGACTCCGCGAATCAACTCAGGGGGTGTGGCCTCCCTGGCATGGCAGGTGCCGCAGAACTCTCGTTCGAACGGCTTCTTCGGCACATGCGCACGCGGCTGCACCTTGTGTTCTGCGGGTGCTTCGTGGCAGACCTCGCAGTCGAGGGGTGCATGCGGGGAGACGGCCTTGCTCCGGGCGATGGTGTTGTGGCACGCCGAGCACTCCTGAATACGCTCCGGCGGCGTCGGGTCGTGTGCATCGTGGCAGCTGGTGCAGGCCCTTACCGGATTGTGGCGCTCCTCGATGACCTGCGGGAAGCCGGTCGGCCGAGACACCAGGTAGCGGTGGCAAGCGAGGCAAGGTTCCCTCCCCACCGGCAGCTCCGGGCGAAGTCTCATAGGTCGGTTCGCGTGGTCGCTGGCCGGCCCGTGGCATGCCTCGCAGCTCACGGTTCTGTGGAAGGACTTGTTCTTCGTCTCTACCTTGTCCGGGTGGCATATCGCACACTCCTGCCAGCCCGAATAGCGGGGCTCCAGCGCCGCGTTGGCGGCCACTGCAGCGCCGCGGTAATGACCCAGGTCCCCGAAGGTCTCGGGCACGAACTTTTGCCGCATCACGAACATACCCACGCCGACAGCCAGGAAGATGACGCCGAGCTGGATGATCTGGGTCGGTATTTTCCGGCGGCCCAGGCCCCCGCTCCATCCTCGGATCCATGCGCGCAAATCTGTGATCGGCTTTAGCAGAGCTTTAAACATTGACACACACGTGTGCTATGGAATCGGCTGTTTAACCCCGAGTGAACTGGAAAAGGGCATCAAGATCGATCTGTCATCAGCACGCTGGTTCTAGCTGCAAAGAGTTCGACTCATGCCCGGAAACCTGTACCGAAACCGAGCATATATCGGGGTATCTCATTGAAGGTATACGGGAATATACCGAGCGAAAAATCAAGTCGGTTGACTGAGTGCTGAGGTCCGCTTTACGCTCGATGCCGAGGGCAGCCGGGAATCCCGCCACGCTTGCCCTTACGTGGACACGGCCAACTACGGTAAACGTGCCGCATGTAGCGGTTTAAACAGATAGTCACTCCGTAGTTTCCACTGTATTACAATCCCTACGGATTTCGGTATAAACGTCCAGGAGATGCGTGGACCGCCACGAGGTCGTGGCTTGGCGCATGGGAGCAAGTAATGCCAACAGAGAATGCCCGCACCGTCGATCCGTCGCCGCAGCATTTCGCCGGGGATTCATTCGCACAGACCGCCAGGCGCTTGTTCAGTGCCACGCGCCCCAAATTCTTTCCGGCTTCAGCGCTGCCCGTGCTGGCAGGCACAGCCTGGGGCTTTACAGCGTCCGGACGACTCGATGTATTGATTTTCGCCCTCGCGTTGTTCGCAACCGTGTGTGTACACGCCGCCAGCAACGTACTCAATGACGTTGGCGACGACTCCGGCGGAACGGACAAGCAGAACGACGACCGCATCTATCCGTACACGGGCGGCTCACGGTTCATACAGACCGGGATCATGAGCGCAACCAAGATGGCCCGACTCGGCATCAGCCTGCTCGCTATGGCTGCGATCGCGGGACTGGGGCTTATCGCACTGAAAGGCCCCATGGTCTTGTACCTCGGTCTGGCAGGCGTCGCACTCGGCATCCTGTACTCGCTCGGGCCGGCGCGTCTGGCATCACTGGGTATCGGAGAAACGGCCGTCGCGATCGGCTTCGGCGTCATTCCGGTCGCGGGCGCTGCGTGGCTGCAAGGCGCCGCGCTCGACACACAATTACTGTTGTTCTCTCTGCCTGTTAGTGCCTGGGTCGCCGCGATATTACTGATCAACGAGGTTCCTGACATCGGCGCTGACGGCGCGACCGGAAAGCGCACTTTGCCTGTCCGACTGGGACTTGACGGCACAGCGGTCGTTTACGTCCTGTTGCACGTGGCCGCCGGCACAATAACCGGCTGGTTGGCGTTTAATGGTGCGCTACCGTTGCTCGCGCCGCTGGTTCCGGCCGCTCTGCTTATTCTGGCTGTCAAGTCAGGTCTTGCGATACGTCTGGGTATTCAGGATCGCGGTCGCATGACGGACGCGATCGAGAGCACGTTGGCGATTCACACAGTCGGTTCGCTGTGGCTTACTGGCTGCGTGCTGTTCCTGCACTGGTGGCCATAGGTCCTGAGTCGCATGCAAATAAAAATCGAAAAGGGGCTTGATATCCCCATCGCCGGCAAGCCACAGCCCGTCATATCGGATGCGGCTGACGTCGGCAGCGTTGGGCTGCTAGGCTGGGATACGCCGGGCCTCAAACCGAGAATGGCGGTTGCCGAAGGTGACCGCGTCAAGCTGGGCCAGGTCCTGTTTGTGGACAAGCGAAATCCCGATGTTCGCTACACCGCACCTGGCTGTGGCACCGTCTCCGCCATCCATCGCGGTGAGCGACGTGTACTTAACTCTGTCGTGATTCGGCTCGATGGTGACGATGCTGAAACCTGGCGTGCTTATGAGCCTGGCAAGATCGGTGACATTGACGCCGGCACGATTCGCCAGACGCTCGCCGAATCCGGCTTATGGACGACGCTGCGCACGCGCCCGTTCGGCCGGATTCCATTGCCCGATACGACGCCGAATTCAATTTTCATCACCGCGATGAACACCAACCCGCTTGCCGGCGATCCTGCGCTGGTTATCCGGGAAGATACCGAAGCGTTCCTGGCAGGGGTGCGGCTCGTGTCACGCCTGACCGAAGGACCGACCTATATTTGCACCAAACCGGATACCGACATTCCTTGCCCCGACGGTGAGCAATATCGCCATGCAGAATTCGCTGGCCCGCATCCGGCGGGACTCGTCGGCACGCATATACATTTCCTGGACCCGGTCAGCATCAAGAAGACTGTCTGGCACATCGGCTACCAGAACGCGATGGCCATCGGCAGGCTGTTTCTTAACGGACGGCTGCCAACCGAGAGAGTCATCGTACTCGGCGGTCCAATGGTCAGGAATCCGCGTTTGTTGCGCACTCGGCGAGGTGCGAGCACGAAGGACATTCTTGCGAACGAGCTGCACCCGGGCAACTCACGTGTGATCTCGGGCTCCGTGCTTTCCGGACATCGCGCCTCGGGCATGCTTGCCTTGCTAGGCGCGTATCACAATCAGATCAGCGTGATTGCCGAAGGCAGCCCGAGGGAGTTTTTGTCATTCATGCGGCTAGGCAGAAACAAGTTCTCGGCGCTGCGTGCATACGCGTCGCATTTGCTGCACAAAGGTGACTATGCGATGACGAGCTCGCAGAACGGCAGCCCGCGCGCCATGGTATCCACAGGCAGCTTCGAGCGCATCATGCCGCTCGATATCCTGCCGACCGTGTTGCTCAAAGCGCTGCTCGTCCGGGACACCGATAGCGCGCAGCAGCTGGGTTGTCTCGAGCTCGACGAGGAAGACCTCGCACTATGCTCGTTCGTCTGCAACGGCAAATATAACTACGGGCCCCACCTGCGCAAAGCGCTTGATGAGATCGAGGCACACGGCTGATGAAACGACTGCGCAAAATGCTGGACAACGCCGAGCCACTGTTCGTCCAGGGCGGTCGCTTCGAGCGTTTCCACGCGATCTACGAGATGGTCGATACGCTGTTCTACTCGCCGCCCGATGTAACTCGCGGCTCGCCACACGTTCGCGACTCGATCGACCTCAAGCGTGTCATGATCATGGTCGTCTTTGCGGCTACCCCATGCGCCCTCGTCGGCATGTGGAACACGGGTTTCCAGGCGAACACGGCCATGCTCGCGATGGGTATCAATGCGATGCCCGGCTGGCGCGAGGCAATCTTGAGCCTCGTTGGCGCCGGGCACGACCCGGGCAGCCTGTATGACAACTTTCTGCTGGGTGTTCTCTACTTCCTGCCGATTTACGCCGTGACGATGGCGGCAGGCGGCTTCTGGGAGGTGTTGTTTTCCGGCGTCCGCAATCACGAGATCAACGAGGGCTTTTTCGTCACCTCGATGCTCTACGCGCTGATCCTGCCGGCCACGATTCCGCTGTGGCAGGTGGCGATCGGCATCAGCTTCGGCGTGGTCATTGGCAAGGAAGTTTTCGGCGGCACGGGCAAAAACGTCCTCAATCCCGCGCTCACCGGTCGCGCATTCCTGTATTTTGCCTATCCTGCGCAGATATCAGGCGATGCAGTCTGGACCACAGTGGACGGATTCAGTGGTGCCACGGCACTGGGCATCAGTGCAATCGAGGGTATTTCCGGGGTCGTTGCAAGCGGCCTGACGTGGGGACAGGCATTTCTCGGCCAGATGCAGGGCTCGTTGGGCGAGACTTCGGCCGCCGCGTGTCTGCTAGGCGCCGTTTTGCTGGTTTACTCGGGGATCGCCTCCTGGCGGATTATTGTCGGTGTGTTCGCTGGCCTCATTATTCCGGTCTTGCTGGTCGGCTTCATCGACAGCAACAATCCGATGATGGACATGCCCTGGCACTGGCATATCGTGCTCGGCGGTTTTGCGTTCGGCGCCGTGTTCATGGCGACTGACCCGGTTTCGGCCTGCCAGACTGATACCGGACGATGGATCTACGGCCTTTTGATCGGCTTCATGACTTTCGTTATACGTGTGGTCAATCCGGCATTTCCCGAAGGCATCATGCTTGCAATTCTGTTCGGCAATGTCTTCTCACCGATGATCGACTACTTCGTCGTTCACGCAAACATAAAACGGAGGGTTCGCCGCAGTGTCTGACGACGCAAAAACTACTCCGAAACGATCGCGTGACAGCATCAGCAACACGCTGATCGTCGCAATCGGCGTCAGCTTCGTGTGCTCGATACTGGTTGCGAGCGCCGCGATACTTCTGAAGCCTCGCCAGTTACAGAACGAAGAGGAGTATCGGCAGCGGATCATCCTCGATGTCGCGGGGCTGTACGATCCCGGTGCAGATCTTGCGACACTGTATTCGTCCATCGAAGAAACCATGACGGAACTCGCATCGGGTGAGCTGGCTCCTGTGTATCTCGTCATGGACGGCGCTCGCACCGAACAGGTAATCCTGCCGATTGAAGGCGCCGGGCTGTGGTCGACCATGTATGGCTACCTTGCTGTCGAAAACGATGGCAACACGGTACGCGGTTTACGCTTTTATAGTCATGCCGAGACCCCAGGTCTCGGCGACCAGGTGGACAAACCCGCCTGGCGCGAGCAATGGCAAGGCAAGAAGCTGTATGGCCCGGACGGCGAGCCACAGATAGAAGTCGTCAAGGGACCCGCGCCGGACGAAAGCGACTACCAGATTGACGGTCTTGCCGGCGCGACGCTGACCGGCCGTGGTGTCAGCGTCTTCGTCCGTCATTGGATTGGCGAGGACGGCTATGGGCCGTACCTGAAGACGCTCGGGGAAGAGGAGTCGCGTTAGTTATGAACGGCGCACGTAAAGTACTGATCGATCCGCTTGTCGACAATAATCCGGTGACACTGCAGGTACTTGGTATTTGCTCTGCACTGGCCGTAACGACTTCGCTTCTGCCTGCACTTTTAATGTGTCTGGCACTGACCAGCGTCGCCGCTCTGTCGACTGCCGCGATCAGCAGCATTCGCAATCACATCCCAAACAACATTCGCATCATCGTGCACATGACGATCATTGCGTCTTTCGTCATTGTCGTTGATCAGATGCTGCGCGCCTATGCGTTCGAGACCAGTAAACAACTGTCTGTGTTCGTCGGTCTCATTATCACGAATTGCATCGTGCTCGGCCGTGCCGAAGCGTTCGCGATGAAAAACGGCGTCGGTATGAGCTTCCTCGACGGGCTCGGCAACGGGCTCGGCTACAGTGCAATCCTGATTGTTGTTGCGACAGTGCGAGAGCTTTTCGGTGCAGGGACCCTGCTCGGCTATCGCATGCTGCCTCTCGTGTCCGACGGTGGTTGGTACGAGGCCAATGGCTTGATGCTGTTGCCGCCGAGTGCATTCTTCATTATCGGTCTCTTGATCTGGGCTATTCGTAGCTGGAAGCAAGCGCAGGCCGAGCAACCGGATTACCAGATTCATGAAGTTCACAGGACTGAGGTGTTGTGATGGCGGACTACATGAATCTGTTCATCCAGGCGGCGTTCGTAGAAAACCTCGCATTGGCGTTCTTCCTCGGCATGTGTACGTTCCTCGCAATATCGAAGCGCGTCGAAACCGCGTTTGGTCTCGGCCTTGCAGTCGTCGTCGTGCAAATCATTACGGTGCCGATCAATCATCTGATCTACGCCCTGCTGCTCCGGAAGGGCGCCCTTGCCTGGGCCGGGCTGCCTGATGTTGATTTGAGCTTTCTCGGACTGGTCAGCTACATCGGCGTGATCGCGGCCCTCGTGCAGATACTCGAGATGACGCTCGACAAGTATTTTCCAAAACTCTATAACGCGCTCGGTATCTTCCTGCCGCTGATCACGGTCAACTGCGCAATCCTCGGCGGCACCCTGTTCATGGTCGAGCGTCATTACACGCTTGGTGAAAGCGTTGTCTTCGGATTTGGCAGTGGTTTCGGCTGGGCACTTGCGCTCGTCGGGCTTGCCGGCATACGTGAGAAGCTCAAGTACAGCGATGTACCTGTCGGGCTGCAGGGGCTCGGCATCACCTTCATCATTGTCGGTCTGATGTCGCTGAGCTTCATGGGCTTCTCGGGGATCCGGCTATGACCATGGATGTGTCAACGATATTCGAGGTAGGTCTCGGCGTTGTGCTATTCACGTTGATCATTCTGGTACTCGTATTCGTGATTCTTGCGGCGCGCTCGAAACTCGTCGCGGACGGTTCTATTACGGTCACCATAAACGACGACAAGGAACTGCAAATTCCCGTGGGTGGGAAACTCATGAACGCCCTGGCGGACACCGGTATCTTCGTGCCGTCGGCCTGTGGCGGCGGCGGCACCTGCGGACAGTGCACGGTCAGGGTTTTTGAGGGCGGCGGTGCAATACTGCCAACTGAGACTTCACTGATCAGCAAGCGCGAGGCGAAAGATCATTACCGCCTGTCTTGCCAGGTGGCGGTCAAGCACAATATGCGTATCGCGGTACCCGAAGAGATCTTCGGCATTCGTAAGATCGAATGCACGGTCACTTCGAATCGCAATGTCGCGAGCTTTATCAAAGAGCTGGTTCTGGAGTTACCCGAGGGCGAGGAACTGGACTTCAGGGCCGGCGGTTACATCCAGATCGAGTGCCCGCCGCACGACCTTAGTTTCAAGGATTTCGATATCGACGAGGAATTCCACGACGAGTGGGACCGCTACAATCTCTGGCGTTATGAATCGCACGTCAAACATACGGTGTCGCGTGCGTACTCGATGGCGAGTTACCCGCTGGAAAAGACGACGATCAAACTCAATGTCCGCATCGCAACGCCACCCCCGGGCGCCGACGACTCGATACCTCCAGGCATCATGTCGTCGTACATTTTCAATCTGAAGCCCGGTGACAAAGCCATCATTTCGGGGCCGTTCGGCGAGTTCTTCGCAAAGGAAACGGACAATGAGATGGTCTTCGTCGGTGGCGGTGCAGGCATGGCACCGATGCGTGCACATATATTCGACCAACTGAAGCGCTTGCACTCGACTCGAAAAATGACTTTCTGGTACGGAGCACGCAGCCTCCGCGAGATGTTCTACGTCGAGGAGTTTGATGAGCTTGCCGGTGCCAACGACAACTTCACTTGGCACATCGGGCTTTCCGAACCGCTGCCCGAGGACAACTGGACCGGATACACAGGCTTCATACACAACGTACTTTTCGATGAGTATCTCGCCAATCATCCGGCGCCCGAGGATTGTGAGTATTACCTCTGTGGCCCGCCCATGATGAATACCGCGGTGATCAAGATGCTCGAGGATCTCGGTGTCACGAAAGACCACATATTGCTGGACGACTTCGGAGGCTGAATGAGAGCGGTCGCCCTCCTGGCCTTGTTTTCGCTTTGCGTTGCGTGCGCAAAGGGGCCTGCCGAGGTCGAGATGTCCGGTAATACGATGGGCACACAGTTCAGCGTAAAGCTCACAACCACGGACGTTGATGCTGCGCGCTTGCAACAGGACATCGAGCAGTCGCTTGCAGATGTCGAACGCATGATGTCCACATACATGCCGGACTCTGAAATATCGCGCTTTAATGACAACACAACAACCGATTGGCTCGAGGTGTCTAAGGAATTCTGTTTGGGCGTCGAAGAAGCATTGGCATTGAGCACGCTCACAGATGGATCGTTCGATATCACGGTCGGGCCGCTCGTTAATCTATGGGGATTCGGCCCCGGCGAGCTGCTTGAGGCGCCGCCGGCAGACGAAAATATTTCGGCGATGCTGAAGTCTGTCGGTTACGAACACCTGCAAGCCGACTGCACACGACCGGCGCTAAGAAAAGACATCGCGGAGCTTGTTCTGGATATGTCTGCCTTTGGCAAGGGCTTTGCGGTCGATCGGGTTGCTGACTGGCTGGAGGCCGCAGGCTTCTATGACTATCTTGTTGAGATTGGTGGCGAACTGCGTCTCGCGGGGCACAACGCCAGCGGTGAGAAGTGGGCAATCGGAATCGAAGTCCCACTCATCGATCAACGGCAGCCTTACACGGTTATTCGCCTGACAGACACGGCGGTAGCCACATCGGGCGATTATCGCAACTATTTCGAAGCCGATGGCGTACGCTATTCGCACACAATCGACACGCGGACAGGCAAGCCTGTGACGCATTCGCTGGCGTCTGTCACCGTGATCGACGATAGCGGTTATCGCGCCGATGCGCTTGCGACAGCCCTCTTGGTGCTTGGGCCTGAGAAAGGCATGGAGCTCGCATCAAGAGAGAGTCTTGCTGTACTTTTTCTGCTACGCAGTAATTCCGGTATAGACGAACGCTCGACGCCGGCCTTTGAACAACTGAGAGCAACGTAATGATGCTGTTACCAACTTTGCTTGTGACGTTCGCGGTTCTACTCGCCGTTATCGGCGCCATGGCAATTGGCGTCATGAACGGTCGCAAACCGATCAGCGGCAGCTGCGGCGGCCTGAACGGTGGCGGCTGCGAGTTGTGCAGCGGTAAATGTCTACGGGAGTCCGAACAATGAACCCGAAATCAGCCCTGGTTCGCGATTACATGGCGGGCCGTCTCGTTACATTTAAACCTGACATGGATGTGCTCGATGCGATTCACGAACTCATTCAGAACCGCATCGCCGGCGCGCCTGTCGTCAATGATCAGGGCGAGCTCCTCGGCATGCTATCCGAACTCGATTGCCTGAAGATCGCCTTGAACGCCGGCTACTACGGCGACTGGGGAGGCCCGGTGGCGGACTTCATGACACCGGACGTCGAAACCGTCGACGCAGATATGAACATCATCGATCTCGCACAGAAGTTCCTGAAATGCGGCTTCCGGCGCTTTCCGGTACTCAGAAACAACCGCCTGGTCGGCCAGATCAGCCGGCGTGACGTGCTGCGTGCGTTGAGCCAGCTCGCTGTAGCGGCGCGAAAGTAGTCTCATGACCAACAACAGGCGGCATGTTTGCGTGCTCGCACTGAGTGCTTTTATTGCGATCAGTAGTTTCGCACGCGCGGAATTAGCAATCATCGGGGTTTGTGCGGGATGCCATGGCGCAGACGGATCTGGCGCCGGGCTCGATAATGTCCCCATCATCGCCGGGACGCCCGCGGCGCACCTTGAGGAAGCGGTGTATGCCTATCTGGACGGCGCAAGGCAGTGTATAGAGGTACCGGCAATGTGCGCGATTGTTGCGACGTTGAGCGAATCCGACATCGCGGAACTTGCTGAGCACTACGGAGCGATGACTCGCCACTCTTCGGGTGAGGCGTTTGATGAGACACTAGCCCAAACTGGCGCGCGAATTCACAAAAAACACTGCTCTAAATGCCACGTTCGGCCTGATGACGAGGATGTTGAGAACGCGCTTGGCATTCCGTTGCACGGACAGCGCTCGGCCTACCTGAAATATGCGCTCAACGCGTATTTGACGGGTGATCGCGAGGTATTGTTGCCCGCAATGGCACATGAGCTGGCGGAACTCGATGCCGATGCTATCGAGGCATTGATCCATCACTACGCGAGTTACGAATCGCCGTGATGTTCAGCAATTAATGGGGACATTCCTGATTTATTGAATTGATGCGTTGAATCAGGAATGTCCCCATTAATGTCTGATCTTTGTCGTCAGCACTTTTCTGCGCAGATACGCGTAGACCTCGAGCAGTGGCAGTTCCTTGGGGCAAACATCGTGACACGCCATCATGCCGATGCAACCGAACACGCCATCGCTGTTCGACACGATTTCGAACCAGTCCGCATCGCCGCGTGAGTCGCGCGGATCCATAAGAAATCGTGCCATGCGGTTCAGTCCGGCCGGCCCTGCGAAATCGGCATTCAGGTTGGCAGCTCCGCAGGAGGCGACGCAGCAGCCACATTCGATGCAGCGATCGCCTTCGTAAATAGCCTGCGCAAGCTCGTCATCCATGCGTTCTTCCTGTGCCTCCGGATCGAACGCCTGCTCACTGTGGATCCATGCCTCGGACTTCTCCACCATTTGCCGGAACCAGGTGCCGGTATCGACGGAGAGGTCGCCAATCAGCTTGAACACAGGCAGCGGATGCAGGCGTATGGTCCGCGGCAGATCCGATGTCAGCGTGCGGCAGCCCAGCGCAGGCCGGCCATTGACCATCATGCCGCAGGAGCCACAGATCGCCGACCGGCAAGCGAAGTCAAACTGCAAACTGGGATCCTGCGTTTCGCGAATCTGATTGAGCGCAATGAAGAGCGACATGTACGGCGCCTCATCGAGTTCAAACGTCTGCATGTGTGGTACAGACCCGGAGTCCTCCGGGTTGTAGCGGAATATCTCGAAATGGAGTCGTCGCGGCACCGTGGATTCCTTCCTTGTCACACCTGCTCCCTCCACGCTCCCCAGCGAATCCTGCTGCCTGGTGCTTCCTTTGTCGCCAGCCGGCCATGCTCGGCCTGCTGTTTGTACGCATCGCTGTTGTACTGCTCGATGTCCTGGCGCATCTCGATTCGATCATCGCTGCCATAGCCGCGATGGCCCGGTGGCAAATCGATCTCGCCGACCGGTTCATAGCTGAATTCCGGTTCCGGCCCGTCTGCCGCCCAACGTACGAGAGTTCGATTCAGCCACTCGGCATCATTGCGCTGCGGATAGTCGGATCGATAGTGCGCGCCACGGCTTTCGGTTCTCAACAGCGCGCCCTTCGCGGTAACGAGCGCCAGGCGCAGCATGCCTTTGAGCCGTAGCGCGAAAGTCAGCTCGGGATTCATACCCGGCACTTTCGAGCGCAGCACAGCTTTATCGCAGTCGACGAGCAGAGCGGAGATTTCGTCAACGGCTTGCGCCAACTCATCGCCGGTTCTGAATATGCCGACCTTGCTCATCATCGTCTCGCCCATCGCGTTGCGAATGTCGTAAATATTCGGTCCGGAGCCTGATCGCCCCAGCCAAGCCGATACGCGCGCATCAGCTCGTTTTGTGGCGTGCAATGCAATTGAGGTCGTGACGTCGAGACTGGCAGCGTTGGCGAATTCGCCGGCTCTCTGTCCGACGATGCGACCGGCAACGACAGTTTCGGCCAGGCTGTTGCCGCCGAGACGGTTGAAGCCATGCATATCCCAGCAGGAGGCCTCTCCGGCTACAAACAAACCGGCCATGCCGTAGGCCTGCCCGTCTTTGTTGACACGCACGCCGCCCATCGAATAGTGCTGCGTGGGCTGTACCGGTATCAGATCGTGTGCCGGATTCAGGCCAACGAAGTCGCGGCAGATATCAAAGACCTCGCGAAGTTTGGTCGTGAGATGATGTTCCCCGAGATGTCGCAGGTCGAGCCACAGATGCGGCCCGTAAGGCGTCTCCACGCCATTGCCGTCGCGCATACACTGTTTCATGTGTCGAGAGACGACATCGCGACTCGCGAGCTCCTGTTTTTCGGGTTCGGCGTCGACCATGAAGCGATGCAGGTTCTTGTCGAGCAGATAACCGCCGTCACCGCGGGAGCCTTCGGTAATCAAGATATTGCTCGGCGCGAGCGCCGTCGGGTGAAACTGTACGGCTTCCATGTTGCCGAGTGGCACAATGCCCGTGTTCAGTGCGATGACGGCACCCATGCCTTCGTTGATCGTCGCGTTGGTCGTGTACTGGCCATAGATCCGGCCGTAACCGCCGGTTGCGATTACCGTGGCCTTGGCGAGCACTGGAAAGTGGCTGCCGGTTCTGAGGCAGCGGGCGACCACACCCCAGCAGCGGTTGCCGTCGTGTATCAGCTCGACAGCCTCGGTACGATCCCTGACCGTAATTCCAAGCCTGACGACTTCGCTATCGACGGCATACAGCGCCGCGTGGCCCGTCGCTGCCGCCGCGTAGCAGGCACGCCACTTGGCCGTGCCGCCGAAGTCGCGGTGCATGATCAGGCCATCGTTCTCGAGACGCTCCTCGATGTCGACACGCTCGCCCTTGATGACATAGCTGTTCTTGCCGCCACGCACCCGCGTCCACGGCACGCCGAAGTGCGCCAGTTCGCGAACAGCAACAGGGGCTTCCTCGGCAAAAATCCGCGCGACCTCCTGGTCGGCACCCCAGTCCGAGCCACGAACAGTGTCGAGAAAATGCAGCGTCGCATTATCGCCTTCCGCTTTGACACAATTGCCGAGAGCCGCCTGCATGCCGCCCTGAGCTGCGCAGCTGTGGCTGCGTCGCGGCGGCACCAGGGACAGTATCAGGACGTCGTGCCCCGCGGCCGCCGCTTCGATGGCGCAGCGTTCGCCGGCGAGTCCGCCGCCGATAACGAGCACGTCGGTGCTGATGAGTCCGGAGCTCATGTCACTGGCGCCGACAGCAGGAATGCAAGCGGGGGCGGCAGTACTTCAGCAAGCACGAGCAGCAGGACAACGCCGAGGCCGAGGAAGAACCACAGCAGCACCCGCTCGATGATGTGCAGAATAGGCCGCGACAGGAACGAGCCGGCACCCCATTTGACCGCCAGGCGATACAGGCCGACGCCCGCGTGAAACTCGACAGAGATCAGCAGTATCGCGTACGGCAGCCACAGCCCGGCCTTGACGCGGGCCATGCTGCTGAGCGCCTCGATGCCCGTGCGCTCTCCGAACAGCGGCGTCAGTACGTCGATGCCGAGCAGGATCACGTGGAAGCTGCCGAGGACGAGGATGACCATGCCAGTGCGTACCTGCCAGATCCACAGCAGTGATTCAAGGTGCGGCTGGAATGCCTCACTGCCGCTGCCGGCCGGCGTATCACGACCGGAACGGCTGAGGCCGCGGCCGAGTTCCAGCATTCGCCGGCGCTCGCTCAACTTCGCCGGAATTTTGCGGCTCGCAAACACCGCATGCACGAGAAACAGCGCGAAGATAACGACCACGGTCGGCTGCGCGATGTAATAGTCCTCGAGCATGCCCGCGAGCCAGTTGAATCCGCGCTCGCCTGTCAGGATAGAGCCAACAAGGATCATGTGGCCCCACATGAACAGGGCAAGAACGAAACCGCTGACGCCACTTGCCAACTCAAAGTAGAGTTGGTTGCTCGCGTCCCGAGCTCGTTCTGCAGCGGATTTGATTGATTCGGTCAATGGGCGCAGTTGTATGGATGGGTTTGCAAACCAGAAGCTAGCAAGGATTGGGGCCGAATTACGTAAGGGATAGCCACAATAAGGGCGCGGAAATTAACCGGGCCAACGTCATAGGATTTCTTACCCTTCGATCGTCTCGCGGCTTAACAGTTTTGCGACAAGCAGCAAGGCACTACCAACCAGAGCCAGAGCTACGAAGAGGGTTGCAGGCTGACCGTTTGGAAAATCCTCAAGGAGTAGTTTGACCCCGACCACGAGCAAGACCGGGTAGACCAACCAGCGAGCCTCGGGCCACCGTTTGAATCTGCTGGACAACGCCAGAGTTACCGATGCTGCAGACAAGATCGCTGTCCGCAGCGCGGCCAGGATGGCCGGGTTGGCGTCTGCGCCACCGACCCCTGCCAGAGGCGGTGCCAGGTATACGACCATGAGTCCACCCACCTCCCAGACCGACAGCGCCAGAACGATTAGCTGCGGCACACCGGACAGGACGCCCCAACGATCGGAATGCTGGGCCACCGGAATGAAAAGGCAGGCAACTGTAGTCAGCGCGATGACCACGTGCCATGGAACCAAAGGCGGCCACAACACCGAGGCCTCTCCCACCAGGGCGTCTAAACCCGTCGCCAGAATACCGGAGCCCACTCCTGCAGCGAGCAACAGGAAAGTACATTGCAGGCTCAGAGCAACCCTGCCGAATCGGCCACTGAACCAGGCCATAGCCAATGCCATTAGTGACCAGGCAGCCGCGGCCATAGCCGGTGACATCACCAGGGCGGTACCCGCGACCACGAGTGCCAGTCCCAGCGTGGAATGGAAGTAGAAATTTCGGCCGCGAGCGGAGCGGGTTTCCGGAGTGAACGCCAGACCATAGGCACAGGCACCGATCGCGAGACACCACGCACCGACCGTTGTAAGAGCGAGTTGGCCAGCCTGCGCGGCGATGCTGGCAGCCCAGAATACGATGCCAACAGCCAGCACTGCTTGCAATGCCTCGAAGATACCGACATTTTGCCCTCGGACGTGCGACCGAAGAGCAAAGCTCACAAGATAAGTGGCCAGCAATGCGGCGCCGAGCAGAAACGGTGTCAGCGGCTCCACTGACCACTGGTCGCTGGTGCTAAACAGGAGCAATACTACGACGCCGACGTTGGCCCCAAGCGCTCCCAGCCATTGCAGTCCTATCCATTGCCGCAAGTAGACAGCCCATAAAGAGCCGAGGCCCAGGAGGATAAGAAACGCCGGCGCTGCAACAGCGGCGCGGGAAGCGTTAAGCACGACAAAGGCGGTTGCGATGCCGCCCGCCGTCACGAGCCAGCCCAGGCTTCGCAGATTTCGCGTTACAGCTACCAGCAAAGCCAGCGCGCAGAACAGCGCGAGGGCAACGATGCCTTGCCGACCGGACAGCAACGCGAACCGCGTGACCGCCTCGGCAAGTAAGGGCAGCGCCAGAAAGACGGATGCGCCGCCATAAAACATGGCGCTGGCACGCTGATCCTCGTTGCCGCCTTTTCGATAGGCCATGAACAGCCAAAGAAGTGCGTAGGATGCGCCCAGGAAGATTCCAAACGCTGTCGGGACGAAATTCAGGTCGGTGATCGCACGCAGTAGGTAGGCACCGCCAAAGATAAGCAGTACCCGACCAATGAGCGTAGAGGCATTCGAAAGAAATCCTTCACCACGATCTGGTGCAGGGGCTTTCTCAATGGATGTCGACAATCCTGGTTGCGCACCTTCAAGCACATTCAGCCGCTGCTCAACGGCGGCAAGACGCGACTCAAGTGCGGCTACGCGATCTTCCATGGCGATGCCGTCAGGCGTTGCGCAAGAAAGCGTTCAGACACGGCCACTTGCTACCTTTTTTTTCCCTCCCCGGCGAAGGTATGGATACGTAGCATCATCGATTGGCACAATACGTAGAATCCGTAGCGTCCGTTGCCGCCACTGATGATTACGTGGGCGCGCCGGCGAGTTGCCGTTGCGACGCCTTCATTCAGGCCTCAGCAACGACACTATGTGCGGATTCTCTTCCCCTTCCGCAAGCAGCACGTGGCAGGTATCGCAGTCGGAGGATATCTGCTCGCGGTCGGCCGTTCTCATGTTCCGGGCATGGCAACGAGTACATCCTGGAGATTGTTCGTGGCCAATGTGATTCGGATACGTATCCCACCATACCTGCATATTCGGAAAGACATTGACAGCGAAGACATCGCCCAGTGCGTCCGCGGCTGAAGCGATGGCGTCCGCATTCTCCACGGCGACCTCGGGGTAATTCTCTGCATAAAACGTCTGCAATTCCGCGTTGATCTCAGTGCGCGCTTCTTCATGTGACGCGTACTCCGCACTTACGATGCGAAGTCCTTCACGCTTCACAAATGGCAGGGACGTGTCTATCGAACCTTCGGCGATCGCGCGATCAACTTCACTGTGCGCAGGTTTGTAGATATGGCTGGGCCGATTGTGGCAGTCGACGCAGTCCATCGTTCGCCACGTCCCACCCTCTTCCGGCGCTTTTCTGTCGGCATAATTTGTTATGGCGCCATCCGTGTCCGTGAATTCCACTTCGTAAATATCTTCGCGTGTCTCGTCCGACCGGTAACGAATTTCTACGCCCGGATCGACATGCCAGTGTATGCCGGATGATTCCAACCCGTTTGTGCCACCAACCCTTAGCAACAGTGCCGTCGTTAGCTCTGTGTTGGCCTCATCTTCTTCGTAGTGCTTGATGACTTTCAGCTTGTCGCCAACGAACTTGGTCGGCCAGTGACACTGCTCGCAGGTATCGCGAGCCGGACGCAGATCGTGCAGCGGTGTAGGAACGGGCCGCGGGTAAAGATTAAGTGCGACAGATACCAACTGCCATGCGCCGTCCAGCTTCGATTTCACGAACCAGTCGGCCCCGGGCCCGATGTGGCAGTCAGCGCACGCGACTCTTGAATGCGGAGACCGCGCATGCGCAGTGTGCTCCGGCTCCATCACCGAATGACACGCCAAGCCGCAAAACTCGACGGACTCCATCACCTCCACACCTTTATAGGTCGCGCTGGCAAGAATGATGATATTGACCATCGTTGCGGCGACGAAAACCAGTAGCCAGTGGCGTGTATGGGGCATGTTCAGGTCGAAGACGGGAAATAGCGGCGTCCCTTCACCGCCAGGCCTTTTACGCATCTTGCGGCGATATAACACGGCGCCGACCGGAATCAGAATCAAGCCGACTGCAAAGATCATCGGCAGGATCAAATACGTCAGGATGCCCAGGTACGGGCCGCCCTCGAAGCCGAATTGCTGCATCGTAAACAGGCTCAAAATGAGCACCATGCTCGCGACTGCGAGCGCTGTGCCGATCAAGCTGATCGCGTTGTGCGTTATGGATGCAAAAAAATTCTTAATCATTGTGTTCCTCGATTGCGGACGAGCTCCGGGCGGTTGGTCGTTCTATCGGCGGCTAAGCAGCCGCTGATATTCGAGTGGCGGCCACTCTATGAATCGCTCAAGCGGCATCTTACCGTTGAACATGACAATGTCCATTGGCAGTGTTCCGCTACAAGGTTCCGATTCACTTTCCCAACCTCACTGCTAATCCCGAGTGGGTAATATTCTATAGGTGTTGAACTTGATATCCGGGTTTTCCGAAGCCATGTGCCGTGCTGCCCGGCACCTGCACTTTGGAGCTAGCCGCCCTGTTGCCCGGTCGAGTCCTCATAGATGACCTCACCGCGCTCTTCGGCTCGTGAGAATGGCGGCTTACCCGTGAGCCAGGCTGCATCCATCGGATACACGGCCGGATCGAAGATGACAAAGTAGAAGTGCCAGACGAGGATCGCCAGCGTAGCCAGAATCGCCTCGAGGAAATGCAGGACGGTGGCGGCCTCGGGCACCCAGCCCGGGAGCCAGGTCAGGGTGAGGTTCTCGAACCACAGCAGCAGTCCCGTGATTGCCGTAATTATAGTGCCCCACAGCGCAGCCCAGTATTCGATCTTCTCCACGTAGCCGAGGTGCACCGGGGCCGGCGGTTCGGGCCGGCGCCCGAGATTGTAGCCAATGCGGTGGGCAAGCTCTTTGAAGTCAGCAGAACCCGGGAGCAGCGCAGCGATCTGACGCCGGGCGCGAGCACTGACGGCAAGATGCGCGAAGTGGAAGAAGCAGGCCCCGATCAGGCCCACGGCAGCGATGCGGTGAAGCTCGCCACGGAGTCCGCCGTCCTCTCCGCCGAGTTGCAGCAACCCCGCCCACCAACTCTCGGGGTACTTCAGTGCGAAACCGGTGAACACCAGCACTATGAAGCTCACAGCGGCCAGACCGTGGGCGATCCGAAACGGCCGCGACATGCGTTCCTTGATCGTGCAGTGCTCGGGTGGTGTGCGAACCCGCGGCGCCGGATAGCGCGTCTTCTTAACCAGATCGAGCAGGTTGTGGGCGAGCATGCCGAGGACGGTGACCCAGATCAGCGGAATATAGATGGCCCGGATCCAGTACGCGACGATGTTGGGTGGCTGCTCGGCCAACATATGCACAGGCCCGATAGCAAACCTGCTGCCTGCCCCGGCGTGGCATTTGCCGCAGGTGTCCGCGAGATTGTCCGGATGAATGTGGGAGAGCGGATCGCTGGACGGCAGAATGTAATGCACACCGTGACAGCTCGCACAATTTGCAACTTCTTGCACGCCCCCGCGGGCGGCGAGCCCATGGAAGCTGTCCTCATAGGAGGGAACCTGGTCGGCGGCCAGGCCATATTTCTCGCCCAGCCGCAAATCCGAGTGACAGGGGCCGCAGACACGGATCGGGATGTTAGTCGCCGATACCGGCGAGCCCTCTGCGCTCACTGCCAGAATACGATGTTCACCGTGACAATCCGTGCAGACCGGCGAGTCCCGGACCCCGGCGGTTGCGGCCAGACCATGAATACTCTGCTCGAACTGCGTCGTGATTTCAGCATGACAGGCGCCGCATGTAGCTGGCACGTTCGACCGGTGGATCGAAGATAAGGGGTTCGTCGCGGGCAACGGCGAGTGGGCCGTGTGGCAATCGCTGCAACTCGCGCCATGCACGCCCTTGTCCACCGCGGCGGCGTGCACGCTGGCCGTGTAAGCCTCGATGGGACGGATCGTGTGAACGCCCGGCGGCGCCGGCTGCCCGGCGCCGTGGCAGGTCCCGCAGATCTCCCCCTGGCGGCTTCCGTGAACGGGAGAAGACGGCTCACTCGCCAGCGTCATGGCATGTAAATCGCCATGACAACCCGAACAAGATGGAAGCTCCATGCCCGGGATGCGTTGCACACCCTTCGGGCCGTGCACACTCACAATCTGTTCGGCGAGAACCTCGGCATGACATGCTCCACAGTCCACCGGATCGAGCCCGCGCCGGTGCCTGCGTTCCCCGCCGACGTGGCAGTCGAGGCATTCCGCCGAGCCGTGAGGCGTGCTCTCGAAGTGAGCCATATCGACTTCGTGACAATCGTTACAGGGATTCTCCTCCTCTGCGCCGGCCGCCTGCAGCCCGAGCAGCAGACTCGTGACCAGGATAGCGAGGAGCTTGTACATGGGAGTAATCACGTGTCTTCCAAATAGCGCAGTTTCAACGGTAACCAAACAGCATCGTGTAGATGATCAGGCTTAGCAGCACCAGGCCGAAGGTAAGCGCCAACGCACCGAAAATCTTGAGGCCACGTTCTTTGGACCTTGGATATGCATCCACGAGGTGTTTCTCCAGTTCGCCGGATTCCAGCATCGCTTCGTACTCGCCGGGCTTGTCGTATTTCAGCTCATCCAGAGGCACGCGCCCGGTGAATATCACGGGATCCATCGGGAACTTGTCGGGCCGGAAGTGCGTGTTGAAGAAGTGGATCGTAAAAATAAAGCCCACGGCAAGCAGCGCTTCATCGCTATGGATGATCGTGGCCACGTTGACCGCCCAGCCGGGGACGATGTGTGTGAAAAATTCCGGCAACCACAGAACCAGGCCCGTGCTGCCGATAATGGCGATGCCCCAGGTCACTGCAAAATAGTCGAACTTCTCCCAGTAGGTGTAACGGCCGTAATTCGGACGAGAACCCAGACCGAAGAACCATTTGATGGACTGTATGAACTCCCGAAGGTCACGGCCGTTGAATATGATGGAGTCCGGTCCGGCGATGAGCTGGAGCCAGGTCTGTTGCTTTGCTTTTTTGCGGCGAATCACGTCCCGCAGATGCACGATCGCGACGATGAGCAACATGATTGCAGCCACGCGATGCAGGAATCCCATGCTGTCGAATCCGCCCAGGATTCGGGAGGTCGTCTGTGCCCAGGACATATAGGAGAATTTCAAAGCCATCCCCGTCAACGCCAGCGTGAAGAAGCTGATCATCATCACGATGTGCATGGAGCGCTGCAGGCGGTTGAAGCGGCGGTAGACCTTTCCCTTCTTGCCGTTTTCTCGGGCCAGAGCCTTATGCGACCGCCACTCGTCGCGGCTCAGCAACAGCCGGACGACCCAGGCCAGTGTATGCAGCAGGGCGAACGTCAGGGTACCCACGAGCAGCGCAGTCATGCCCCAGA
This sequence comes from Gammaproteobacteria bacterium, assembly GCA_029862045.1. Lineage (GTDB taxonomy): Bacteria > Pseudomonadota > Gammaproteobacteria > Steroidobacterales > Woeseiaceae > UBA1847. Next base: position 12,909 of record JAOTYE010000023.1, on the reverse strand, counting down.
AGGACCAGAACAGCCAGGGGTAGCGGTCGCGGTCGTGGTGCGTCGCATGGGTCAGGTAGCCAGCAAAACGCCGATGCGATCCCTCGTGACACTGGCCACAGGTCTCGACGACGTTGTCCCGGCTAAGCTGCGAGGCGGGCTCCGTCGGGGGAAGAATGCCGTGTGTACCATGGCAGTCGTAACATTTGGCGACACCCTCTCCGCCCAGGCGTGACACCTTGCCATGAAAGGTGTCGAAGAAGGTTTCTGCCTGCTCGGCATGACACCGGCCGCACTGGTCCATCATCTGGGTCCGGAATCCCGGTTTGTCGATGCGCGAAATAGTGTGCGAGGCATGACAATCCTCACAAGTGGGATGCTCCTCTTCGGCGTCCGGGTCATCAGTCCAGTGGATGCTGGTCCGGAACTCCTCCTCGATCCCGTGGTGGCAGACGCCGCAGGTGCCGGCGATGTTCTGCGGATTGATCAATGCGCGCGGGTCTTCCGGAGGAAGCTCGGAATGTGCGCCGTGGCAATCGGCGCAAGTCGCCGTCACGACGAGACCGCTCTTTATCAAGCCCCGACCGTGCACGCTGTCTTCATAGCTGCCTACGATGTCGTCAACCTCGGCCTCGATGCGTGTCGCCGCTTGCTCGCCGATGCGATGACACTGCCCGCACAGTGTTGGAACATTGCGCGGGTAGGTGGGCGACGCCGGCGCGTCCTTGTCGAGCGTCGCGTGCTTGGCATGACAGTCCTGACACGACGGCGCATCCGGATCGCTTTGCGCGTGCAGGGTTCCGTGTGTGCTGCCCTGATACTCGGCAACCTGTTCGGCGTGGCAGATGCTGCAATCCACCGCCGACTGCACCGTCTCGCAGGCGCGTTCCTTGGAGACCGTCACGTCCGTGTGGCATTGGGCGCAGGCCGTGTCTGCGTGGGCCGAGTCGCTGAAGGCCTGTTCATCGATGTACAGGCTGACGGTCTCGCCGTTGCGGGTCATCGTCAAATCCTGCTGTGCGTGGCAGGTCAGACAGTCCTTGTCGGCCAGACCGTCAGGGTAGAAAACGTTGCGGATCTCATGCGGGGCGTGGCAGTCGACGCAGGTAGGAATCTTGTCCGGGTCTTCGGTCCACAACTGGCCTTCGATGACCTTGCGGTGAACGCGCTCGATCTGCCCATGGCAAGTCGTACAAGTCGTGGCCACATTGTCTGCGTGGATGGTCGATCGCGCATCAGTGTGCGGGCGAATGTCATGGGACGTATGGCAGGAGGTGCAGACGGCCGTGACAGTGAGGCCCTGACGGAACAGGCCCTCACCGTGAATACTCATCGAGTAATGCTCGAGGATGCTCTCCTGCGATATCTCGTGAGTTCGGGATACGGGAGATCCCTCCCGGTGGCAACTTCCACAGAGTAGCGGCACGTTCATCACCGCCGTCGGCGCGTCGTGGTCCGAGGCCGACAGGATATCGTGCTTGCCGTGACAGTCGGCACAGACCGGGGCCATTGGATCGCCGCGCGCTGCGGCTACGCCGTGCAAGCTGCGCTTTTGTCTTGCGGCCTCAGGCCTGTGGCAGCCGCTGCAGTCGACAAGCTCTAGGTCCTTGCGCGTGGAATGCCGACGTCTTTTCGGGTCTATGTCCTGATGACACTCCACGCACGCCATGTCGGAGTGAACGGATGCAGCGTGGTCCTTTTCGTCCACGAAGACCGACATCTCCTCGCCGCCACGGGAACCGGTGAGTTCCGCGTCGGAGTGGCAGTCGAAGCACTTCTCATTGTCCTGCGCCGATGTTGGGCTTACCGCGAAGCAGAGAATAGCGGCCGCCAAGGCAAGCCAGCTCTTTCCACGATCACTCTGAAAGAGTCGCGGTTTCGATGAGCGCTCGCGCGTACGCATGAAGATTCCAGTTAGCCGTCAAAAAAAGGCAGATCTAGGATGCCTAATATTCCATTGGCGTTTAACTTGGTATCCGGGTTTTCCGAGGTCAGATAGCGTAAAAGACAAGCCCCGAGGTGCCCTCGAGACGGATAGGTAGTATCCGTCATAAGAAAGGAATGCTGCTTTTGCTACAAACAGGCAGGATAGTAGCGATGGCCCGGGCATCCGGGTTCTCCCGCAAAGTCGCCATCAGGTGTCAAACATGTCACGAAACAGATTCACGTCGGGATTTATTCTGATCTCCTTATTTGTGGCGCTTTCAGTGAGCGCCCGGTCGGCCGAGAATGGCTGCATCGGCTGTCACCAGCAGTCTGATTTCTATGCCCAGTCTCCCAAACTCCATGAATACTATCAGCAGTATCTGGGATCACCACACGAGCAGGCTGGCGTGACTTGTGATGCTTGTCATGGAGGAAATGCCCGCGCCAATTCGGCGCAGAAAGCGCACGTCGGCGTTTTGCCGATGAGCGACAAAAACAGCGCTGTACATTACCAAAAGCAGCCGGAAACCTGCGGACAATGCCACGGCGACAAGCGCCGACAGTTCGTGAAGAGTAAGCACTATGCCGCCCTGATGGATCAACGTGCGGCGCCGACCTGCACGACCTGTCACCCGGCGATGAGTCGCCGGCCTGAGCTACGGAATATCGTATTGAACGCCTGTCGGAACTGTCATGGCGAAGGTAACAGCGAAAACCTGCCACTAATCGCGGACCAGGCTGAGGGCGTATTCAGCCAGTTGAATATCGCTGGCGGGCTATTGGGCTGGACGAGAATACATTTTGAATCTCACGACTGGCCTGCCGACAGCAAGGAGCGAGTCCGGGCACTCGAGATGCGCTATCAGATAATCGTGGACAAGGTGCATCAGTTCAATTTACAGGCGACAGATTCCGAGACGTCCGAAATTCTCGGTCAACTCAGGGAAATATTCAAAGAAGCCCAACGTACTCACGAGCAGCAAGCAGAGGACTCATAGCGTATAGCGCTGTTCTTCCGGCGGACAGGAAAGCTTGCCCTGCTCGATGGCAATGACGGCTTTGGCGACCAACGTAAACACAAGAATTCCGAATGCCCATATCCCGGCCGCAACGCTGAGTTCGACGCTGGTCGGCGCATATTCGAATATCTCACCAAGCGGTGTCGGTACGAATCCCGGAATGACGAGACCCATGCCTTTCTCGATCCAGATACCGATAAACGTCATCACGCAAGCTATATTCAGCATCACCGTTCTTTGACGCAGGGGGTGAATCATCAGGATCACAAGCGCGGTCAGATTGAGTGCCAGGGCGAACCAGATCCAGGCCTTCAACGAACTGAATCCGCCGAGCCCGAAGAAAAGGTAGTGGATCGAAGCCGCATGAGCCCCTTCGTTGTAGAAATCCGTAAATAACTCCGCCCCCACAAAAAACAGGCTGATTTGCAGTGCGGTCGTCATGATCAGGGCCAGCAAGTCGATCACGGTCTGACTGACGTGGTAGGAAGTAAGCTTGCGGATGATTTGCAACGTGATGATGATCAGCGCCGGTCCCGACGCGAAAGCCGAAGCGATAAATCGTGGGCCAAGCAACGCCGTGTGCCAGAACGGCCGCGCAGGGTTCGCGGAAAACAGGAACGCGGTAACAGTGTGGATCGAGATCGCCCAGAACATGGCGATGACAACGAATGGAAAATACAGCCGGAAGTTCGGCTCTTTGCCCCGGTAACGGCTGTAGAGAACGTAGAACGGAATCGCCAGGTTCAGCAGAAAGTATACGCTGAGCACGAGCACGTCCCAGGCGAGCAGGGAGACCGGCCAGTGGAAGCGGCCGATGCCCGGAATCATATGCCACAAGCGGTCAGGCCGGCCCAGGTCGACGATAACGAACAGGATCGCCATTGTGACTGCGGCCACTGCCATGCCTTCACCGACCAGCACGACATCTTTGACATCCTTGCGATCGAAGATATAGGCGGGAATCACGAGCAGCACGGCCGCGGCGGCAATGCCGACCAGAAACGCGAAATTGGAGATATAAAAGCCCCAGGACACCTGGTCACTCATGCCCGTAACGACCAGGCCCTCCGTAATCTGTTCCGAGTAGCGCCAGGCGCCAAAGAGAACGACCAGGCTAAGCGCAAGCAGCCACATCCAATACTCGCGCGGGCCGCGGAACATTTCGCGGACGCTATCGAATATGAATCGAATCACAACCATCGTCGGAGCTCAGTCACTGAAGTACCAGAATTTGGGCTCGGTGCCGAGGTCTTCCTTTAATCGAAATACCTGTTTGTTCGCGAGCACATAGCGAATCGCGCTGTCCGGATCCAGCAGGTTGCCGAATATGCGGGAGCCCGTCGGGCAAGCCTCCATGCAGGCAGGCTGCTGCCCTTTTCTCGTGCGATGAATACAGAAATGACATTTCTCGACAACGCCACGGGGACGGGGACGATTACCGAGATAGTGCGTATTCGTATTCATTTCTTCCGCCGGAATCTCGGGCACGGTCCAGTTAAAATGTCGCGCCCAGTAGGGACAGGCCGCCATGCAATAGCGGCAACCGATACACCAGTCGTAGTCGACGACGACGATACCGTCAGGTTCCATCCAGGTCGCTTCGACGGGGCAGGCTTTAACACAAGGCGGGTCGTCACACTGCATACACTGCACCGGCAGATAGTGTTTGCCCTCGACCGGCACCGTCTCGGGCTCGTAGTAGTGATCCGAGTGCTCGAGGTTGAAATCGCCCTGGTCCATCTCCAGCACCCGGATGTACTGCATCTGGGAGTCGCGACCGAGATTGTTTTCCTTGACGCAGGCGTGCACACAATCGCGGTAGCCCTTGCAACGGGAAATATTGATGGCATAACCGTAAACAACACCCGGCTGCGGTGGCGTATTTTGACAGTCGATCTCCACGTCGTATCTTGCCTCTGCCTTGCGCTCGATTCTCTCGAGCGCCGCCTCGATTTCGTCGACCGACATTCTGCGATAATCTTTCTGGAAGAAATCGGCGAAAGTGTCCTGGAATGTCTGGCCACCCCAGGCGGGCTGCGCGACAGCGGCAGCGGTACCTATACCAATGCCGCGCAGGAAATTTCTGCGGGCCTGGTCAAATTTACCGCCGCCATTTCCCGAGCCGGTATTATTGCTCATTGTTCTTCGTGCTCCTCTTGAGCATCCCAAACGGCGCTCCTTTCGTGCTTGATGCCAGGCTCGAGCTTGAGCCCGGCACGAACGGGAGGCGCGGGCTTCGGTGCCCGGGCCTTGATAGCCGGACTGTGGGGATTATGGCAATGCGTGCAATTGTACAGCGTGCGCTCACCCTGCCAATTCGCGACACGCTTGCCGTGGGCGCCGAAATACCAATCCTCGTGGCGATTGGCATGACAGCCGCCACAGACCAGATGTGCCTCGTCGAAGTCGACGAGTTCTTTCAGGAGCGTGTTGAGATAGTTGCGGTTTTCGAGGTTGTGACATGACAGGCACCAGATGCGCCCGCGACCGTGCTCGATCTCCGCATCGTGCATTGTATTCAGCGTCCGGATCTCGGGATTCGGCTCCATGGCTTCATGGCACTGGCCGCAGGGGTAGAAAAACAGCTCGTCTTTGCGCGGCACAACTTCGAATTCAGGAACGCCCGGATAGCCTTCAAATCTCAGCGGCTGCTGACTATCCGGCGTTTCCTGGGCCTGTGCCGGCAACAGAATCAGACAGATGACACCAACCACGCACTGCAAGAATACTGAGTTCATGGCCAGGCCACCATGCCGAAATCAATTTCGATAACTTGCGTAGTAGTTGACTAACGCTTCGATATCTTCGCTGGCAAGCGCGCTGATCTTCTTCGCCATGGCGGGCAGCTGCATGCGTTCCCCGGCAGCATATTGCTGCAGGGCGTAACGCAAATAGTCCTTGCGTTGACCGTGTAAAACAACTTCGTCCTCGTCACCGGATCCAGCTGCATGGTGGCAAATGGCACAGTCCCGATCATGTATGGCTTTGCCTGCTTCGGCTAGCGCGGCGTCGAACTCTTCACCGGCAGCGACATAAGGCATGGCTGCATAGTGCGCGGCGAGTTCGACAATCTGATCCTCGGTCAGCCGCTCGGCCGACTTGCACATCATCGGTGTCGTGCCGCAATTGCGGTTGCCGTCGGCGTACCCGTATAGCGCGTCTTCCTGAACGATTGCGGACAGGCCTGCAATAATTGGCATATCCGCTGTCATGCCGCGGCCATCCTCACCGTGGCAACCGGTGCAGAGCTTCAGCATCCCGCTAACGTCGGCTAGGCCGACACCACTTGCGGTCAACAGGGTTACGACCGCGATTGATTTCCAAACATCCATTGGCCTACCCATATTGAAACCCTCCGAATTGCTGCCAACCAGTTTGCGACTCACCACCTCATTATACTAGATCCTAGTGTTGCAGCACTGGCCTGACGATACGTATTTGGCGCAGCGTCCGACGTAGTCGTCTTGCTGCTATGCGGCGTATAGCGGGCCGATATCGATATATATCCGGTACAGTGAAATCAGCCCGTCATCGACTTCGAAGACGTTGGCGAAAGGCAGCGTGATAATGCTGCCGTCGTGTCGCGTGTACGTTACCTCGCCCTCACAGACCACTGCATTGCCTTCGGCAACCTGTCGCTTCAGAACGTGCCGCAGTTTCGCAAACGAAGCAAAAAAACCTTCAACCGCCGCACCTATGGCTGCATGACCTTTGACCGGTACTGCGGAACCGAAGCGAAACGTCGCGTCTTCATGAATAAAACTCAGAAAGCTCTCCGTGTCCATCGCATCGATGGACGCGAAGAGGTTTTCGAAAAATTCGCCTCCGGTTCTGTCGGCGATCACTGCTGACTGGCGTAGTAATGCACAAGCGCTTTGATATCGTCGTCCGTCAACGCATCGACTGCCTCTTGCATTTTCTTGGGTTGCTCGCGATCACCGGATTTATATTGCGTCAACGACGCATCCAGGTAGCCCATCCACTGACCGGCCAGGATGCCAGCCTCGTCGTCCGGGTTCGATCCGCCATCTGAGTGGCACATGTCGCATTGTTCTTCATGGACCACTTTACCGGCCGTGGCCAGAGCCGCGTCGAATTCCTGCTGTGCGGCAACAAACGGAAGCTCGAAGTAATAGGCGGCAATCTCGTCGATCGTGTCATCACTCAGGTCACTGACGGCTTTGCACATGTTCGTAGCCGGACGGCTGGTATCGCCCTGCCGGTACTCGCTGTCGTTGCAGGGCCGTTCATTATCGCGGAAAAAATACAGCGAATCGGCGTGCACATACTCCGGCATACCGGCGATTGTTGGCACATCGGTCCACTGGCTGACGCCGTCGTCCCCGTGGCAGCCGTTGCAGTCTTCTGTGATAGCCGCCAGTTCGTCTGCCGAAGAGGCCGTGACAAACATGCCAAGCGCCAGTGAAATCGCTGTGCAATAAAAACTCTTCATGACATTCCCTTTTTGCCATTAGCAATCCTGTCAGCTTTGTTTATACCAAATGCTTGGTTAACGTAGCCTTAACAGGATCCTAAATGATTGGTGAATTATAGAATCAAGCGTGTTTTTGCCGCCAATTATTTCATCAACGGCACTCCTTATGTGCCACAGCCGGTCGGCTGCTCCAATAGGTATACCCCGTAATGATGAAGATTACGCGAGCAGCTGCCCGCTCGACTGGCCCTCCGAGATTGCATGCAGTTGACTCCAATCGCGAATCTCGACTTTGCCACGTGGTGCGTATATCGCCCCCGTGCGTTTCATGGTGGCCATCAGGCGGCAAACGGTTTCCTCGCTCAACCCCAGCAAACTCGACATTTCCATCCGTGAGAAGGGCAACTCGAAGCGGCAGTTGCCATGCTCTGACTTGGGCGTCATGAGCAAGATAAACGAAGCGATTTTTGCTGCGGCACACTTGTGGCCCATGACTTCCATCAGCGCTCTGCTGTGGGCCAGCTGAGCATTCGCCGCCTGAATCAGACGCAGCGCGATATCGCCCTTTTCCCGGACGCGCTCGAGCAATGCTCTGTGGTTGATCTTGCAGGCATGCACTTGCGTGAGGGCGATCGCTGTGTACGCGTAACGTTCATCACCGATCGACTGCAGACCGACCAGCAAATTACCTGGACTGCTCAGACCCACGATTTGCTCCCGCCCGTCGGGAGTGTGCAAGCAGATCTTGACCATGCCATCGGTCAGTGAATACAGGTGTGCACTGGATTGCCCCTGCAGGAAAAGGACCTCGTCTTGTCTGAACGCCACTTTCTGCACCGCATCAACGACCATGCACTGGATTTCCGTCTCCGAATACGGGCCATTTTCGGCCTGTAGCTCAAAAAACGGGCATTGGCAGTTGACACACGACATCGTCTTACTATCAGTTTGTTCGATCAGGCTTGATGACCTTGTTTTTATAGGCTTTTTCAGGCTGAGTCGATAGCGATTTACCTATCGAAACTTCGGTATTTACCTAGCCGAAACTGCCGTTTGTCAGTCCGAATCGATTATCGCCATCATAAAATTTCAAGGGGTGTATTTTCGTCTTGCGCGCCGGCCATTTTCTGCCCGCTTCCCAAGCACCCATCGAGCAAGGCGTCCGAGACAGCTGCCTTGAATATGGGTACGTAAAAACCGAGAAAAATGCCACGCAAAGTAAGCACCATCCACCTGCCTATTTTGAGCCGAAACTGACGAATGTCAGTGTTGCTATAAGAGCCCGGTCTTACGCTATGCCAAATGTCGGAATCCTGCCCACTGCAAGTACATGGCGGTTTTCAGGCTTCAAACAGACTGAGCAAAAAGGAGTGAGATCATGAACCGGTTCGACAGATTGTTACGATGGGCCTGGTCAATTCTCGTAGTGTGCACGCTCGCGTTCGCGCTCGGCGGATGCGAAGGGGATGACGGCAGGGACGGTGCGGCCGGTACTGACGGCACTGACGGACAGGATTGTTGGGATCTCAACGGCAACGGCGTTGGGGACCTTGCGACAGAAGATCTTAACGTTGACGGCGTAGTCGACGTCCTCGACTGCAACGCAAGCGCCAATACCGTCGCGGCAGCCATTGAGGCGGCCCAGGTCGAGTCCTGCGCCACCTGTCACGGTGATGCGGCCGACCACCACCAGGGAGAGTACGACAAGTACACTGACCCCAGCACTTTGGGCCTCACGTTTGACGACCTGACAGTCACCGATATCGGTGGCGGCGATTTCTTACTGGAGCTGGATTTCAGCATCACGAAAGACGGCGCGCCGTATATCGATCCGGTTGGCAGTCCACCATCGTTCGACTCCGTGAGTTTCTACGTCGTCAATTACGACAGCGGCACTGGTGAGTTTGCCAACGCTGGCACCCCCGGCTTCGGTAACCCGCTTGGCGCTGGCAATGCGGCGAGCAATGGCGACGGCAGCTACACGCTGACGCAGACCATTCCTGTCGACCCGACCGCCTTTGGCGGCGGCGCGATCATGGGTCGGATAGCCCATGGTTTGCTCGATACCGAGGATGACAATTTCGACCCGACAGGAACGGGCAGACGCGTTCAGATGTATGCGGACCTTACCGGCGCGTCCTGGCTCATCGGCGATATGGGAGCGTACGAATCGGCCGCCAACGTCGAGGCTTGCGAAGCATGCCACGGCGCACCCTATAATAAACATGGCAATAACCCGGGTACGGTTGCGGGCGCGCCTGACTTCAATTACTGCCGAGGCTGCCATAACGACACGACCAACGGCGGTCACCCGGAATGGCAGCACATGGTCGACAACCCATTCGCGTGGGCCACCGGCGTTGCGCGGACACCCGAAGAGGAAACGCTGTACGCATATGACCGCACGCTCCTGAACGACGTGCATATGTCACACGCGATGGAATTCCCGTATCCACAATCGATGGTAACCTGCAACACCTGCCATGCGGGCAAGCTGGCTCAGGTTCTGGACGATTCGCAATTCACGGCGGCTACGTGCCAGAGTTGTCACGTGCCCCGGGGAATCGATTCGTGGCCGAAGACCTATGACGCGGCAGGCGATGAAATCCTGGATAACGGCAACTCGGTCCCGGGCCCGTACTACCAGCCGCACAGACCGCCGGCGATGGCTTACCTGTGGAAAAATGCCGATGTCGACGGCTTTGCTTTCCATAACCCCACTGAGGATTGCAATAGCTGCCATAAGGATCCGGCTGACGGTGGTTTCGCCTCCAGGTTTACCGAGCTCCACAGTGGTTTTGACAGCACGATCTACGACGCCACCGGGCTGAAGTATTCCGGTCTGTTCCCGGTATCGATCGACAGTGTTTCAATGGCTGACGACGTGATGACGGTCGAATTCAGCGCTGATGCAGCTGTCGTTCCGGAGCTTCTGGTCTCCTTCTACGGATGGGACAGCAAGCACTTCATCGTTGGCTCGCATGAAAGGGACGCCAACGTTGTCGAGTGCCCGCACCCGTCCCGCCCGGGTTGCAAGATGGAGTATGTGCCTGAGAGCTCAAATGGCGGCGCCAATCCGCTGTTCACAGAGGACGCACTCAGTGTTCCGGGCGCCTGGATAGTTCATCTTGACGTCTCCCTTTTGCAGCTCACGAAGACCGACCTCCTGCCGACACTGATCGCCAATGGCGATGTGACAAAGGCTGAGATCTCGATCACGCCAGAGTTGAATGTTGGCGGTACGGATGTCGTTCTCGAGGCAGTTAGCGACACGTTCGATATTGCTGCCAACGCGATTGTTGCTACTGAAGATTACTTCGCAGGCGCCAATGCAACCGTCGACATCGCCAAGTGCAACGCCTGCCACGACGTACTGGCCAGCACTTTCCATGCCGCCAGCGGCAGGGGCGGCGACGGCATGCAGGTCTGCAAGGCTTGCCACACGACGACGTTCCCCGGCAGTCACCTCGAGATGGCATCACGCTCGATCGACTCGTACGCCCACGCGATCCACTCGTTCCAGCCGTTCGACCTGGGCAGTGTGAATGCAGCAAATCCGGTCGAAGTGGCGAGAACTGAGCAACATATGCATCACAAGTTCCCGTACTTCACAGCCCTGGCCTGCGAAGGCTGCCATATGGACGGCACCTACAATGTGCCGGATCAGTCCCAGTCGATGCCTGGCGTCCTGGCGGCAACCGACGACATCCCGACCAGGAACATTGGAGCCGTGCCGGAATATGTGACCGGTCCTGCTTCAAGGGCCTGCGGCGGATGTCACCGGGCTGTCATGATCAATGAAGATCATGCCGGTGAGCTCGCGTCCTTCAACGCGCATACCGATGCCTTCGGTACCTACGTCAAGAACGATACTGCCGATACCGAGGGCACCTCGCTCGACGACGAGTTCCTGTTCGGCATCATCGAGGAGATCATGACCTGGTTCGAATAATCCAGGCAGGTAACAAGGCAACACCAATCAAGGCCGGGAGAGACATCTCCCGGCCTTTCTTTTGGGTGAGGCATAAACCGGCACTGCGTGACCTTTCCGTAATGATCTCAATGATGACCTTGTGGCTGGTGCCAATATCAAATACATTGCCACTCGATAGCCCACCCAGACGGTATAGGTATTTCTACGAACCGGTACACGGCGATCTGCTATTTCGGTCGCTTGGGCTTGACCGCTAGAATCAATAACAAGCAAGAAAAACATGGCGACAAATCATCAAGGTCGCCAGCCAAGACAAGGTGACAGATCATGGCAAGCCATAAGAACTGCTCGGGTCGTATCGCGGCTCTGATGCTGCTCGGCCTTCTTCTCACTGCGTGTGAGGGTGACGACGGCAAGGCCGGTGAACCTGGTCCTGCAGGCCCACCAGGAGCAGGGGGACCCCCGGGACCGGCGGATCCACCTCCTGCAGACTCCATAATAATTGGTGATGGCAGCGAACTCACCGCTGCAGAGATCAAGATCCTCGGTAAGCTGCAAGCCACGATCACCAATGTCACAGTCGCTGGCCCTCCGGTTGTCGACTTCACGGTCACGGATCAAAACGGCGACCCGGCAGAGGGTATCGCCTCCGGTTACGTCTGGTTCACCTTTGCCAAACTGGTGCCGAATACGGATCCGAATATCAACGGTGGACTGCCTTTTTGGCAGAGCTACGTAAATACTGTCGAAGATGTCGCGAACAACCAGCCCGGCAGAGGCAGTAACGCGCTGGTGCAGTCTGTTCAGGCGACCACCGACAGCCGATTCAGCGGCGGTTCGCATGTCGAAGTCGCACCCGGCGAATACCAGTACACCTTCGGTACGGACGTGACCAACATCACAGCACCGATTGCAGTTGCCTGGGAGCCGAACCTGACGCATCGCGTCGGCCTAGAGATTCGTCTCGACGGCGAAGGCGAGACCCCATTGGCGCCGTTCAATCCGGTCTATGACTTCGTGCCCGACGGCGGCGCCGGCTCGGGTATCACGAAAAACATCCTGGAAACCGACAAGTGCAATGGCTGCCACTTCGAGTTCGCTTTTCACGGTGGCCCGCGCAAGAGCATGGAATACTGCGTGACCTGTCACAACCCGGGCACGGTCGACCAGGACTCCGGCAACTCGCTGGATATGGCCCATCTTGCGCACTCGATCCACATGGGCGAAGACCGCACGTTCGGCGGAACCGTCGCTGAATTCATCATCTGGGGCTTCTCCGATTTTGAACATCCCTACGGCGAAGTTACGTATCCGCAGTCGAAGACCTATTGCGAGACCTGCCACGAGGCGTCAGCGGCTGCTCCTGATGGCGACAACTGGAACGCGGCGGCAACCGCAAAGACTTGCGGCGGTTGCCACGCGGATGGCCTCGTCGCGCAAAATTTCGATGCCGTGACCGGCCAGGCGGAGTACTCCTTCGATCACAGCTTCGCTGACATCCCGGTTGGATTACAGGCTGACGGCGCCTGCCAGACCTGCCACTTCGGCCTGTTTCCGACGGCCGGCCCTCCCCTCGTGATCCATAGCAGTATTCGCGGTGACGACCGGGCACGTGC
>JAOTYE010000034.1 GCA_029862045.1 Gammaproteobacteria bacterium | reverse complement strand
TCTGATTCAGGCCTATGCCGAAGTGCCAAAGTTGGCCAATTATCTGCACCTGCCGGTGCAGCATGGTTCCGATCGCGTGCTTGCCCGCATGAAACGTGGTCACACGATACTCGAGTACAAGCAGAAGATTCGCAAGCTCAGGGAAGTGCGACCAGACATTTCATTGTCGTCGGACTTTATCGTCGGTTTTCCGGGTGAGACAGACGACGACTTCGAGGCGCTGATGAATCTGATCGGAGATATCGGTTTCGATCAGTCGTTCAGCTTCATCTACAGTGCGCGACCGGGTACGCCGGCGGCGAGCCTTGACGACGACACGCCGATGGAGGTCAAGAAGAAGCGACTGCAAATCCTGCAGGCGCGCATCAACAGCCAGGCGCTTGAGATCAGTAAGGGCATGGTTGGCACGACACAGCGCGTGCTGGTCGAAAAGACGTCGAAGAAGGACGTCAAGCAGGTAGCGGGCCGCACCGAGAACATGCGTTGGGTTAATTTCGATGCCGACCCTGCATGCATCGGTCAGTTCGTTGACGTCGTCATTACCGAGGCATTGCCAAACTCGCTCAGGGGGCGGCTCGCCAACACACGCGTGGAATACGCCGTTGAATCAGCCTGCCTCGCGGCCAGTTAATGGCGGCACTTCTGTGATGCAATTACTTTCCTATTTCCGCACATCGCGGTAGTCTTTTACGTACTTTGAATGCTATCCAGATTTCTCGGGACCTGGTGCTCGAGCCCGCCGATAACAGCCGCTTGGCCAACCTTTGTGGTCAGTTTGATGAACACCTGCGGCAAATTGAACGCCGCCTCGATGTCGAAATCGCCAGCCGCGGTAACCGCTTTCGCGTAACCGGACAACCCGGTGCGGCACAAATCGGTAGCGATGTCCTGCAGTCCTTGTTCCAGATGACCGACAGCGAGCGGCTTGATCCCGAGCGTGTGCACATGCTCTTGCAGGAGTCTGTGATGAAAGATGGTGAACCCGCGGCGGCAAAAGCTGATAAGGAAACAGTTGATGCCGAAGACATTTCGATTCAGACGCGACATAAACTGGTTCGCCCGCGCGGCGCAAATCAGACCGCCTACCTGAACAGTATCCGGGAGCATGATCTCGCCTTTGGTATAGGTCCTGCCGGGACCGGCAAGACGTATCTCGCGGTCGCGGCTGCGATTGATGCGCTGGAGAATGAACAGGTGCGGCGCATTGTGCTGGTGCGACCCGCCGTCGAAGCTGGCGAGCGCCTGGGATTTTTGCCTGGCGACATGTCACAAAAGGTCGATCCTTATCTGCGCCCGATGTATGACGCGCTGTACGACATGATGGGGGCAGACAAGGTTACGCGATTCATCGAACGCAACGTGATCGAGATCGCGCCGCTGGCGTTTATGCGCGGAAGGTCACTCAACGAGTCCTTCGTCATTCTGGATGAAGCGCAGAACACCAGCGTAGAGCAGATGAAGATGTTTCTGACTCGAATTGGCTTCGGCTCGCGTGCGGTTGTCACCGGCGACATCACGCAGATCGATCTGCCAAACGGGCAAGAATCCGGGCTTAACAACGCGCGGCGAATCCTCGACGAAGTAGATGGAATTGCGTTTACCTTTTTCACACCGAAGGACGTCGTTCGCCACCAACTCGTGCAACGAATCGTCGAAGCCTACGAATCGGACGACAATGGCGACACTGGTAGTTGACGTACAGGTCGCCTGCGACGAGCCGGGCATTCCGTCAGACGCTGACATACACGATTGGGTCGAGGCCGCGATACGGCGGTCTGGGCGGTCGGCCAGTAAAGCGGTCGAGGTTGCGGTGCGCATCGTCGATGCCGACGAAATTCGTGGCTTGAACCGGCGCTATCGCGAGCAGGACAAGGCGACAAACGTGTTGTCTTTTCCAGCTGGCGAAATCGACGGTCTGCCGGACGATACCAACCGCCTGCTCGGGGATGTTGTCATCTGTGCATCGGTCGTGGCGATGGAAGCGGACGAGCAGGGCAAAGCGCTTGCCGATCATTGGGGCCACATGCTTGTGCATGGCACCCTGCACCTGCTCGGTTTTGATCACGAGATGGACGTGCAGGCGGCGGAAATGGAGGCGCTGGAGACCATAATTCTGAACGCGCATAATGTGACGGATCCATACGCAGGGTCATAACTTCAAGCTGATACAATAGACTGACAGCACTACGGAATGCCAAGCCAGGTTCGATGAACGAAAAACCGCCAAGTACCAGCGGCACAGGAGGCACCGGCTTGTTTGCGCGCGTCAAACGCGCACTCAAAGGTGATCCCTGGAGCCGCGAAGAAATCCACGACATTATTCAACAATCCGAGATTGATCTCGATGCCGAAGAGAAAAGCATGCTGTCCGGTGTGCTCGAGGTGTCCGAGACTCAGGTGCGCGATGTCATGGTGCCGCGCTCACACATGGTCGTAATCGACATCGAAGAGGATTTCGAGGAGATACTCTCGACGATCATCCAATCCGGCCATTCGCGTTTTCCGGTTATCGGTGAGGATCGTGATGAAGTTCTTGGCGTGTTGCTGGCCAAGGATCTGCTGCGTTATTTTGGCAGCGAAGAGGCTGCTGACGTGCCGCTCAGGAAACTGCTGCGACCGGTGTCCGTGATTCCCGAGTCAAAACGCCTCAATGCGCTGCTCAAGGAATTTCGTGATAGCCACAATCACATGGCAATCGTGGTCGACGAATACGGCGGTGTCGCTGGATTGCTGACTATCGAAGACGTGCTCGAGGAAATCGTCGGTGAGATTGATGATGAGCACGATCTTGCAGAGGCGACGTTTATTCGTCCGGACGGCGATCACCATGGTAAGCCGAGTTTTGCCGTGCGCGCACTGACCCGTATCGAGGACTTCAACGAGTACTTCGAGTGCGATCTCGCTGACGAGGAATACGACACGATAGGCGGGCTCGTTATGCACGAGCTCGGCAAGCTGCCGCGTCGCGGTGAGTCGATTCAGTTCGGCGGCTTCAGGTTTGCTGTCGTAAAAGCCGACAAACGCCGTATCGATTCTCTGCAGGTTCAGCGGAACAACTGACGCGTGGCGCGCGAAGCATCGATACTGCTGCTGCCGGCAGACCGGCCCCGCGTCAGCCAGCTTGTTTTCTTCGTGCTGGGTTGTCTGACGACGACTGCGTTCGCGCCCTTCGGCTTGTCGTTACTCATTCCCGTGCTATTGCTGCCTTTTCTGTATGTCTGTCTGACCAACTCGCCGCGCGACTCCGCGAAACACGCGTTCTGGTTCGGATTTGGCCTGTTCCTCTCCGGGACGTACTGGATCTACATCTCGGTTGCGGTTTTCGGCAAAGCGCCCCTTTGGATCGCGCTGTTGCTGATGCTCGGTCTGGTGCTACTCATGTCTTTTTACCTATGGCTAACTGGCTGGCTCATCAGCCGGCTCGCAAGAGGTGAGCCGTGGCTGCTCCTGGCTGCTGCGCCGGCAGTGTGGGTGCTCGCCGAATGGGCACGCGGCTGGCTGCTGACAGGGTTTCCGTGGATGGCGCTCGGCTACAGCCAGGTTGACTCAGCGCTGGCCGGCTGGGCTCCGGTTATCGGAGTGTACGGTGTGTCGGCGCTGCTCGTATTGAGTGTCGCCGCGGTTCTTGTCGCGCTGCTGACGCGCGATCGGCAGCAGTGGATCGCAATTGCGATCGTCGTGCTGCCGTGGTTAGTCGGCGCCGTTTTGAAAACCGCAGACTGGACCGAGTCCGCAGGCAAACCCGTGACTGCCACTTTGATTCAGGGTGGCATATCGCAGGACAGGAAGTGGCTTGCCGAGCAGTTTCAGCCAACGCTCGACTATTACCGTAAGGCGACAAGACGCGCCGCGAACAGCGATATCGTCGTCTGGCCCGAAGTCGCGATACCGTCAGTGTCCGATCGCGTCGGGGCTTACATCGATTCACTTGAGTCGGACAGTCGTATTACCGGGCAAACGATACTGTTTGGCATCCTCGAGCGCGATACCGAGCGTACGCTTGAACCGAAGATCTACAACAGCATCGTGGCTGTTAATGGTGAGAAGCGACAGGTATATCGCAAACGGCACCTTGTACCATTCGGCGAGTATTTTCCGGTTCCGGCGAAAGTCCGCGAGTGGCTGCGCATGCTGAGTTTGCCACACAGTGACTTGTCGGCGGGCGCCGCTGTACAGGAGTTGATCGCAACGCGCGACGGTGTCGAACTGGCGGTTGCGATCTGCTACGAAGATGCCTATGGCGCTGAGCAGTTGTACGCATTGCCGGACGCAGCGCTGCTGATCAACGTCAGTAACGACGCCTGGTTCGGCGATTCGATCGCGGCGCATCAGCATCTGCAAATCGCGCGGATGCGGGCGCTCGAGGTTGGACGCTATTCGATTCGCGCGACGAACACGGGGATCAGCGCTTTCATCGGACCCGATGGCAAAATCCTCGACTCGGGACCTCAGTTTGAGCCCGTCACCCTGACGATGCAGGTTGAGCCACGCAAAGGCAGCACGCCCTACGCGAGTTCTGGCAACTGGTCGATTCTGAGTGTCTGCTTCCTCGTGTTGCTGGCGCTCTGGTTCCGTGGCCGCGCGAATCTCTGAAGGCCCCGCCGCTGCTGCGAATTGGCGCTTGTTCCTGTAGGCTTGCGGGTTTTCGCCAGCAGAAAAACTGAAGGCCCCATGAGCACCGCCTATCACCCCGAAACTATCGAGATCGAAGCCCAGAAGTACTGGCAGGAATCGCGCTGTTTCGAGGTCGGTGAAGACACCGGCAAGGAAAAATTCTACTGTCTGACAATGTTCCCGTATCCGAGCGGGAAACTGCATATGGGGCATGTGCGCGTATTCACGATCAGTGACGTCATCGCACGCTATCAGCGCATGCAGGGCAAGCATGTATTGCAGCCAATGGGCTGGGACGCGTTCGGCATGCCGGCCGAGAATGCGGCAATCAAGCGCGGCGTGCCACCCGCGCAATGGACCTACGACAACATCGACGAGATGCGGGTTCAGATGGATCGGCTCGGCTATGCGTACGATTGGAGCCGTGAGATCACGACATGCCGCCCCGAGTATTACCGCTGGGAGCAATGGCTGTTCACGAAAATGTTCGAGAAGGGCCTCGTATACCGCAAGAACTCGGTCGTTAACTGGGATCCCGTGGATCAGACCGTGCTCGCGAACGAGCAGGTCATCGATGGCCGCGGGTGGCGCTCGGATGCACTCGTCGAGCGCCGTGAGATTCCGCAGTGGTTCATGAAGATTACGGCGTATGCCGACGAGCTTCTCGACGAGCTCGATCGTATGCCGGGGTGGCCAGATTCAGTAAAGACAATGCAGCGCAACTGGATCGGACGTTCCGAAGGCATCGAGCTGTCGTTTGGTGTTGCAGGTGAGGATGAGCCGCTAACAGTTTTCACGACGCGCCCCGACACCTTGTTTGGTGTGACATACATGGCTGTTGCGGCCGAGCATCCTTTGGCAGAGAAGGCCGCGGCCGGTAATCCCGCCGTTGCTGCCTTTATCGAGGAATGCAAGAAGACCGACGCAGCTGAGGCGACGCTCGAGACCATGGAGAAAAAGGGCATGGCGCTTGGCATCGCCGCGATTCATCCACTCACGGGCGAAGAAGTGCCGTTGTGGGTCGCCAACTTCGTATTGATGAGCTACGGCACGGGCGCCGTCATGGCGGTGCCGGGGCACGATGAACGCGACTGGGAATTTGCGAAGAAGCACGGCTTGCAGATCAAACAGGTTATTGCCCCCGAAGACGGAACGAAGATCGATATCGACGAAGCTGTCTTCGTCGACAAAGGTGTGCTCGTTAACTCAGGGGAGTACGACGGCCTCAATTATGACGACGCGTTCAATGCCATTGCCGGCCATTTTGAAAAATCAGGTCACGGTCAGCGCACAATAAATTACCGCCTGCGTGACTGGGGCGTATCGCGGCAGCGCTATTGGGGTACGCCGATTCCGATCATTTACTGCGACGAATGTGGAGCGGTACCGGTTCCCGAAGACCAATTGCCTGTTGTATTGCCGGAAGACGTCGAGTTCACAGGGCATGGCTCTCCGCTCAAAGATATACCCGAATTCATCAACGCAGCGTGTCCAAATTGTGGCAAGGACGCGCGTCGTGAGACGGACACGTTCGATACCTTTGTCGAGTCATCCTGGTATTTCGCTCGCTACGCATGTCCTGACAACGGCAAAGCCATGCTTGACGAGCGAGCGTCATACTGGACGCCTGTCGATCAATACACCGGTGGTATCGAGCATGCGATTCTGCATTTGCTTTACTCGCGGTTCTTTCAGCGCGTGATGCGCGATGAGGGGCTGACCGATGTTGCGGAGCCGTTCACGAATCTGCTGACCCAGGGCATGGTGCTCAAAGACGGCGCGAAAATGTCCAAGAACAAGGGCAATACCGTCGATCCGCAGGAGTTGATCGCCAGGTACGGCGCCGACACGGTGCGCCTGTTCATGATGTTCGCAGCGCCTCCCGAACAGGCGCTCGAATGGTCGGACGACGGCGTTCAGGGCAGCTTTCGCTTCTTAAAGCGTTTCTGGAGCGCCGTACAGAGCCATGTTGATACCGGGCCGGTTGGCGAATTGAATGCCGACGCGCTCGATGCGGCACAAAAAGATCTGCGCCGAAAGACGCATCAGACGATTGCGAAAATCAGTGATGATATTGGCCGTCGTTATACGTTCAATACGGCTGTTGCCGCATCGATGGAACTGCTCAATGCCGTCAATCGTTTCGAAGACTCATCGGATGCAGGACGGGCAGTGGTGCGCGAAGCGCTCGAAGCCGTCATCTTGATGTTGTCACCGATGGTGCCTCACATCTGCCACGCGCTATGGGCTGCGCTGGGTCACCAAACCGCGCTGATTGACGTTCCCTGGCCGCAGACTGACGCGCGAGCGCTTGAAAAGGACCTCGTCGAAATTGTCGTGCAGGTGAACGGCAAACTGCGCGGCCGCATTTCGGTGCCAGCCGACGCCGACAACGACACAGTGGGTGCGCAGGCGCTTGCGGATCCGAACGTGCGGCGTTTTGTCGCGGACAAAGAGGTGCGCAAGACGATTGTCGTGCCAGGCCGCCTGGTAAACATTGTTGTCTAGAGTACTGACATGCTGCGGATTCATGCTGCTCGCCGGTTGCGGTTTTCATTTGCAGAGCGAATTGACGACGCCCGCCGCAATGCAACACACCTACATTGACGCCATCGAGCGTAACAGTCAGTTTCATCGTGAATTGCGCAGACAATTGACGGCGGCAGGTGTGGACCTCGTCGATGCACCCGACGATGCGACGGCAATCCTTTCGATCACTGCTGATAAGACCGATCAGCGCATCTTGTCAGTGTCCGCGCGTAACGTGCCAACAGAGTTCGAGGTGTATTACACGGTTGAGTACGCGCTTTCGAGTGGCGAGGACAAGCTGTTAGCACCACAATTCATCACGTTGACTCGTGATTACACCTACGACGAAACGCTCGTACTCGGGAAGGCACGCGAGGAGCAGATGATGCGCCAGTCGATAGTCAAGGACCTCGTGCGCGTCGTACTCAAACAAATTTCGTCCCTGTAAGCCCCTGTCTGACTCAGCCGAAAATGTCGTCGCCGTTGCCGACGTGCCGTTGGCCTCGATCAAGGCCCTGCTGGCCAGTTACGATCTCAGACTGTGCGTGCAAGTGGGCAGCGGGGGAATCAGGGGGAGCTTCTGGGGCGGCCGGGAGGCCGGCATTGTTGGCCGCACTGTTTACGTCCGCACTGACACGCCGGTCCATTCACTGTTGCATGAAACCTGTCACATCATTTGCATGACTCAAGAACGGCGTGAGCAGTTGGAAACCGATGCCGCCGGCGACGATCTTGAGGAAGCAGCCGTGTGCTACTTGCAGGTCATTCTCGGCGATGAGATCGAGGGTGTAGGGCGCGAACGCCTGATGCGCGACATGGATGGCTGGGGTTATAGTTTTCGGCTGGGTAATACAGCGTCCTGGTTTGAGCGTGATGCCGAGGACGCGCGTAAGTGGTTGATTGACCACGGGCTGCTAACTGAGAGTGGTGAGTCAACTTTCAGGCTGCGTGTTTGACTATTGTATAGTTCGGTATGGCCTGGCCTCGCTACATCTTCTATTTCGTTGGGATCGCACTCCTGACCTGGATGCTGACGCAGGTCGAAATCTCATTTCCTGGCAGCCTCGCACTTCACTTCACCTCAACCCCGGCCGATCATTTCGGCACCAGCGAGTTTTCACCCATTGAAATCGCTCAAGCCTTGATTCTTGGCGTTTGTGGGTTGCTCATGTCGTGGGTCGCGCATTACTGCCCGTCGCAACGGCCGATCGCGTTTCCGTTTGGCGGAATCGCCCTGGCATTTTTGATCAGCGAACTGAATTACTTTCTTAGCTACTACCTGATCAACAATCTCGGGCAAGTGCTGATAGCAATTGCGAGCGCATTGATCATTGTTTACACGTATCGTTCGCGCAGGCGATTGCGGGTCGCATGGGGCCGCGTATGGCCATCGCCGGGCCTGGCCCTCATTTTTGCTGGCGCGGTCATTCTGTTCGTGTTTGTACGACTGGTTAGCCAGGAAGCCCTGTGGATGTCGATTCTTGGCAGCGACTATCAACACATCGTCAAAACCGCTGTCGAAGAGTTTATCGAGCTGATTGGTTACCTGCTCTGGTTAATTGGTACGATCGAGTACACTTATCAGGCGCGCGCAATTGCGTACCGCGAGCCGCAACACGCTGTACAGAGGCGCCGTGAAAAACGACGGCATGACCGGGAAGGTCGGTTCTAGACTGCGATCAGGCGAGACAATTCCATGACAATCAACGCAGCCATGCACAGCGACATCTTTCTGTGGTATCTCGTCATCATCGGTGGCCTGTTGGCACTTGCCGGGATAGCGATCGCGATACTGCATGTGCTCGGCAAGGACGTTGCCGGAATCATGCGCACGTATCGTGGCTGGCTCATCATGGTGCCGATCGTCGTCGGCGTCATTTTCCTCGGACGGACCGCCACGATTGTCGGCGTGACCGCGATCGCGATATTCGGCTTCAAGGAGTTCGCCCGAGCGACCGGTTTATACGCCGACTGGTGGATGACGGGCATCGTCTATCTCGCAATTGCGGCGATTGGCGTGGTGTCCTTTGTCGCGGATCCGCGGCTTGGCGGGCCCGGGTGGTATGGGCTTTTCATGGCCCTGCCGGTCTTCGTAATAGCCGCCATTCTGCTGACACCGATCCTGCGCAATCGGGCGAAGGGACAGCTACAGCAAGTTGCACTCGCAATCGTGGGATTCGTCTATTTCGGGTGGATGTTCAGCCACCTCGGTTTTCTGGCAAACACGTCGAACGCATACGGTTATTTGCTGTTTCTGATCTTTGCCGTCGAAATCAACGACATTGCGGCTTTTACATTCGGCAGGCTCTTCGGCGGCCGCAAACTGCGCGAGAACATCAGTCCGAACAAGACGTTGGCCGGCTCACTCGGGGCCATCGGTGTCTCGCTGACGGTTCCCTGGCTGCTGTGGTTTTCATTCGAGCACTTCGAACCATTGCATCTGGTCCTGACCGGTCTGGTTGTAGGCATTGGTGGCCAACTCGGTGATCTCGTTATCAGCTACATCAAGCGTGACATTGGTATCAAGGATATGGGTGCTGTCATCGGTGGTCATGGTGGCATTCTGGATCGGATCGACAGCATGATCTTCGTTGCTCCCATCTTTTTCCATATCGTTCGCTGGTTCCACGGGCTGGCCTGACGAAGCGATTGCAATGAACGAGTGGGAGTATCATCCGCCGCCCGACATCGATGAGACGATGGTCGAGCACCTGCGCGACTTTCCGCGAGAGCCGTACATGCTCATCTATGCGATTCGATCACTTGTCGCGCTGTTGCTGCGTGGCTGGCTGCGTGTGTACCACCGCCTGCGTATTGAAGGTCGGGAGAATCTGCCCGAGCGAGGTTCTTTCATTCTCGTGTGCAACCATACGAGCCACCTGGATACCTTGTGCATGCTCTCGGCAGTACCGCTCAGGAAGATTCACCGTGCCTTCCCTGCGGCCGCCACCGACTATTTTTTCTCGAGCCTGCCGCGCACCGCAGTTTCGGCTGTCCTGATCAATGCGCTGCCGTTTGATCGCACGGCCAAAGGCGCGCAAAGTCTGACCTTGTGTGCCGAGCTGCTGAAGAATGAGGGCAACATCCTGATCATTTTTCCTGAAGGGACGAGGACGACGAGCGGCGAACTGGGCCGGTTCCGCTCCGGGATCGGTCGCCTCGTCGTCGGCCGCGACCTCGCGGTAGTTCCGTGCAATCTGCAAGGCGGGCTTAAGGCCTGGCCGAAGGGCAAACTGCTGCCGCGGCCACGCCGGCTGCGCCTGTACATCGGGGAACCGCAGACGTATACACACCTGGAAAAGAACGCGGCCGCGGTCAAGGCGATTTGCCACGACCTGCAGGAGCGTGTCGCCGAACTAGGGAGCCTCGACGCATGACAATCTATGACCTCAAGCCCGCGTTTCAGAATCTGTTGCGGCCGCTGTGTAGAAAACTGGCTACCGCAGGCTACACGGCGAATCAGGTGACCAGTGCGGCGATGTTATTGTCGATCATTGTCGGCTTGTTGTTCGCACTGAATCCCACAGCAAGCTGGGCGGCGTTGCTGATTCCTGTCTGGCTGTTCCTGCGCATGGCGCTCAACGCGATCGACGGCATGCTGGCACGCGAGCACAATATGCAGAGTGATCTGGGCGGCATTCTCAACGAACTCGGCGATGTCGTATCGGACACGGCACTGTATTTGCCGTTTGCGGTCGTGCCAGGCATACCGGCGATGCTCGTCGTTGCCGTTGTTCTGCTTTCGATATTGACCGAGATGGCGGGTGTCGTTGCGGTACAGATTGGCGCAAGTCGTCGCTACGACGGTCCGATGGGTAAGAGCGATCGCGCATTTGTCTTCGGCTTGCTGGCGCTCCTGCTGGGCATCGGGCTCAATCCGGGCTGGTGGTCAACTGCCGGCCTCGTCGCGGTTGCCGCGCTGGCCGCACTGACTACTTTCAATCGTGCTGCCAAGGCGCTGCAAGAACGGGCCGCCACCTAGCGAGTCATAAAACCGTGGGGTTCGCCGCGTCGCCGTAAACCTCTTCGGGGTTGAAAACTTTTTCCTTGTCGGTCCATTCGAGGTCGATGTGGCCGTCAGCTTGTTTGCTGTCGAACTCGCCACCCACCGGGACACGGCGATAAAAGCAGCTGCGATAACCGACGTGGCAGCTGGCGCCACCGACAACGTCCACGCGCAGCCAGAGGCAGTCCTGATCATCGTCGACGAGCAGCTCACGGACCTTCTGCACAAATCCACTCGTCGCTCCCTTGTGCCAGAGGACCTGGCGACTGCGGCTGTAGTAATGCGCTTCACCGGTCTTGATTGTCAGACCAAGCGCCTCGGCATTCATATAGCCCTGCATGAGCAACTCACCTGAGTCGGCATCTGTCGTAACGGCCGTGATCAGGCCGCGATCATCAAACTTGGGGGCCAGATCATTGCCTTCCTCGACCTGTCTAATCGATTGGCGGGCTTGAAATTTGACCGGAGCGACAGACATTGGCTTGTCCTCGAGAAACTGCTGCGCGGGGCGGCAGAATACAAGCCATAGCCGCCGCCGGCAATATTGCTATCATTCCCTCCTTTGGCAGGGCAATCAGAAACAAAGATGGCGATTCATCTGCACGACACCAGGCGGGGCCGCAAAGTCCCTTTTGAGCCATTGCACGCAGGCAAGGTGACGATGTATCTCTGCGGGCCGACTGTTTATAACTATGCGCATATAGGTAACGCCCGGCCGGCCGTGGTCTTTGACTTGCTCGCCCGTGTCCTGCGGCGCCGTTTCGATCTGACCTTCGCACGCAACTTCACCGACGTGGATGACAAGATCAATGCAGCCTCGATCGAGACTGGCAAACCTATTGACGAAATCACGGCGCGATACATGCAGGCTTACAACGATGACATGAGCGTGCTTGGCGTGTTGCCGCCGGATGTCGAGCCGCGCGCGACGCAACACATCGACGACATGGTTGCGATGATCAGGGTGTTGATGGAACGCGGTAATGCTTACGAGGCCGAAGGCCACGTGCTTTTCGACGTCACCTCGTACAAAGACTACGGAGCTCTTTCGAAACGTGATTTGCGGGAGATGATTGCCGGTTCGCGTGTCGAGGTGGCGCCGTATAAGAAGTCGCCACAGGATTTTGTGCTCTGGAAGCCGTCGACACCGGAGTTGCCCGGCTGGGATTCACCCTGGGGGCGCGGTCGGCCCGGTTGGCATATCGAGTGCTCCGCGATGGCGGCACGGCATCTGGGCGATACGATCGACATCCATGCGGGCGGTCAGGATCTCGTATTTCCCCACCATGAGAACGAGTCGGCGCAGAGTTGCTGTGCCCACGGCGGTGCCGATTTTGCGCGCTACTGGGTGCACAACGGATTCTTGTCCATGGACCACGAGAAGATGTCGAAATCACTCGGCAATGTCGTGCTGGTGCACGACCTGATTAAAGAGATTCCCGGTGAGGTCATTCGACTTGCCCTGCTTGGCGCTCATTACCGGCAACCGCTGGACTGGTCCGAAGATACGATCAAGTCGGCAAAGCGCATGCTTGATCGTCTGTACGGTGCCGTGCGTGGTATCGACGTGCCTGCTGCGATGCGCGCAGAGGCGGAGCCACCCGACGCTCTCATCGCAGCACTCGAGGACGACATCAACACGCCCAAGGCGCTGGCCGAGTTTTTCGCGCTGGCGAAGACCCTGAACAAGGCCGTCAGTGCGGACGAGAGAGAGCGTCTGGCGGCCGTCGTGTTGGCGACGGGTGACCTCATGGGCTTGCTGCAGTATGACCCCGAGCACTGGTTCGGGGGGGGAGATGTCGAGGGCGAGCTTTCAGCCGACGAGATCGAAACGCTAATCGCAAAGCGCAACGCAGCGCGCGCCGCGAAGGACTTCGCGACGGCCGATGCGATACGCGACGAGCTCGCGGCGGCCGGTATCAAAATCGAAGATGGACCAGAAGGCACGACCTGGCGGCGCAGCGACTGATGAGTAACGAAGTTCAGGCGGCACAGGACGAGCTGGTCGAGGAGTTCCAGTTCTTCGACAACTGGATGGATCGCTACCAATACCTGATCGATCTGGGTCGGCGACTGCCCGAGTTTCCGGAGTCCGAACGCATTGATACGAACAAGATCAAAGGCTGTCAGTCGCAGGTTTGGTTCGTCGCCGAAGCGCACGATGGCAGACTCGACTTTCGAGCGATTTCAGATGCGGCGATCGTGTCGGGTCTCATTGCATTGCTGCTGCGCATTTACAGCGGCAGACGGCCTGAGGACATTCTCGATACGCCACCGAATTTCGTGAAAGCGCTCGAACTCGAGCAACACCTGAGTCCGACGCGAAGTAACGGGCTGTCATCGATGTTGAATGCCATTCGTGCATTCGCGGCCGAGGCGCTGCAGGCGGCGTAATGCTTAAGGCGCTGGGTACTCTGCTGGCCTGGCCTCTGCTTGCGCTCGTCTCGCTGTACCGCTACGCGATATCGCCATGGCTCGGCAACAATTGTCGCTTTGAGCCGAGCTGCTCGCAGTATGCGCTCGACGCGTTGCGGCAACACGGCGCGTTTCGTGGTACCTGGCTGACGGTACGACGCATTGGGCGATGCCACCCCTGGGGTGGCTCCGGTTATGATCCGGTACCGAAAAAAAAGAAAGACGATGTTGAAGCCGACTGACCTTGCTCGCGAATTCGCCTATCCGCTGAGCAATGCCTCGGTGTTGATGTCGTCGCTGCTGTTGTTCCTGTTGCTTGAACTCGCCGCATTCGGCCGTATTCTCGGTCTGTTTCTCGCGTTGTTGATTCTGCCGGCGTTGTTGCGCTATCTGATGCGCATTCTCGATGCGCGCGCGAAAGGGCAGGATGCCGGTCCTCTCGTCGCCGACGATCTGCTTTGGTTTAGCCACGGTTGGAGCCTGTTCCCGGCGGTACACATCGCTGTTCTCGTCTACGCAACGTATTTCCTGGGCAGCCGCTACGGCCTTGCCGCGATGCTGGCAGCCGATGTGCTGCTTGCCATCGTCGTGCCCGCTTCCCTGGCGGTTCTGGCGATTACGCGCTCACCTCTCGAAAGCCTCAGCCCGAAAGCGGTTGGTGGGCTGATTCGTCGTTGCGGCGAGGGCTATTGGATCTTGCCGACCTACTTCCTTGCGGCCGCGTTCCTGAGCTGGTGGTTGAGCACGCGGCCCGTGCCCGACTTCGCGCAGGAGTTAGTTGGCTACTATCTGGTTTTCGGTTTTTTTGCGCTGATTGGTGGCGTCGTACAGCCATATCATTTGTACCAGGAAGTGCGGATTCACGATGCGGTCGAGTCCGACCAGGAGACGCTCGACGAGAATCTGCTCAAAGAGCGTACGACAGTTCTCAATCACGCCTACGGTTTCATCAGTCGCGACAATCGTGCCGGAGGATTGCAACACATTCATAACTGGATGCAGCGAGACCCGGAACCCGATAGCACCTGGCAGTGGTTTTTCGAACAAATGCTGCTTTGGGAAATCAAGGAGCCAGCGCTCGTGTTCGCGCAAAGCTACCTGAGCCGGCTATTGCAGGACGAGGAATATGTGATGGCCGTGAAATTAATGATGCGGTGTCGTTTGATCAACGAAGCGTTCAAGCCACTGCCGGATGACAAGGCGCTCGCGCTGGAGGCGGCCGAGTATTGCGGCAACGACGAACTGCTGCAAGTACTAAGGACACCCTAGTGGCAACGTGTCGTCGTTAACCGAATAATGTCCGCTTTCCGCTGGTGACCTCAGTAGTGATATCCTTCGTTTACATTCCGAATCTCCAACAAACAGGCGCCAAACGAAACCTATAAAGGACGTATAAACATGGCAACGCCCCCAACCTTCTCGCATGTTGTATTCATGACGCGTCGTTTTGAGGAAATGAAGGCCTGGTATATCAACGTGTTCGGCGCAGAGATTGTGCATGGGGACCCGGCGCTTGCCTTCCTGACCTATGACGA
>JAOTYE010000033.1 GCA_029862045.1 Gammaproteobacteria bacterium | reverse complement strand
GCGTGATAGCCCGCCAGCGACTCGCGCACGGCTCCGCTGCCAGCCTGCTTCGAACTCGGCAATGGCATCGCTCCCTGTGAGTACGAAAGTCCGCTCGCAATCGTCGTCGGCATTACTGTATGTCCGCCCGGCCGGGTATCGCTCAGCGCGACCTCGACGGCCTGAGATACGACACCGTGCACGCGGCGGCCATCCCGGAACCGTACCTCGTGCTTGGCCGGGTGCGCATTTGCATCAACGCCTGCCGGGTCCATCGTCAGACCGAGCACATAGGCAGGAAACCGGCCGTGGAACAGCACATCCCGATACGCATGGCGTACGGCGTGCGACAGTGTCTTGTCGCTGACGCTGCGGCCATTGACGAACCAATATTGCATGTCGGGCTGGCTACGATTGAATGTCGGCAGCCCTATCCAGCCCGACAATGCGACAGCGTCGGTCTCACGCTCAAAATAGATAGCCTGATCGGCAAACGCCTCACCACAGATTTTTGCAACCCGTTGCAGCCGCTCTTCATCAGACCTGGCCGCGGCAAGCTGCAGCACGGTGCGACGATTGTGCGTCATCGTAAACGCGACGTCCGGTCGTGACAGCGCAAGCCGGCGGATCCACTTGTCAATGTGACCAAATTCGGTGCGCTCCGTGCGCAGGAAGCGTCGCCGCGCCGGCGTGTTGTAGAAGAGATCATGAACCTCGACCGTTGTACCGACCGGATGGGCAGCCGGACGCGGTGCGCTAACCTCGCCGCCATCCGCTTCGACCTGCCACGCCGAATCTTCGGTGGCGGTTTTCGAACACAAGGTCAGGCGTGCGACGGATGCAATACTCGGCAATGCCTCACCGCGAAAACCGAGCGACGCGACCGCTTCGAGGTCGTCGAGACTCGATATCTTGCTTGTTGCATGTCTCGACAGCGCCAGCGCAAGCTCGTCTTGCGCAATACCGCTGCCATCATCACGGATGCGCATCAGCTTTTGACCACCAGCAACGATATCGATCTGCAGGCTGCTCGCACCCGCATCGAGACTGTTCTCGACAAGTTCCTTGACCACGGACGCCGGGCGTTCGACCACCTCGCCGGCAGCGATCTGGTTGATCAGGTGACTAGGCAGCTCAAGAATCGGCATGCGGTATTTGCAGATGCACGGACACGGCCCGCCATTTTTTCAAAACGGCGGGCAAAAGTCTTGTTGGGCTTAGCTCAGGAACCCGGGAAAATCGGAATCGACAGCGTCTGACCGACGCGGATATTGTCGTTGTTCAACCTGTTTGCCGCTCGAATGGCCGCGGCGCTGACGTTATAGCGTGCCGCGATTTCGGATAGCGTATCGCCGCGCGCAATCACATGACGAACCCGACGCTCGGGAGTCTTGCGAACATCCATGGCAATCTGTGTATCCGGCGGTGGATTGGTATAGAAATAGTTACGAATGCCCGCAAGAACCGCATTGGCCAACCTGGCCTGGTGCGCCGAATTGCGGAGCTTTTTCTCTTCGGCCGGATTTGAAATGTACGCTGTCTCCACGAGTATCGATGGCATATCCGGTGACTTAAGAACGAGCAGACCCGCCTGTTGCACCGTGCGGCGGCGAACTTTGACGATTCTTGAAAGCTCAGCGATAACTTTGGATCCGACGTCGAGACTCGCACTCAGCGCCGCGTTCTGTGAAAGATCAAGCAGCACCTCTGCCAGAACTTCGTCCTTGTCTTCCAGCGACACACCACCGACTCTGACCGCCGCATTTTCGCGCTCGGCGAGCAAGCGTGCTTCTTCGTCACTCGCGCCTTTGGTAGACAAGGCGTACACGGTCGCGCCATTCGCGCGCCGATCGTCGACAGCATCGGCGTGAATCGAGACGAACAGATCCGCGTCATTCTTTCTGGCGATATCCGTGCGCCTGCGATGATCGACGTAGTAATCGCCATTGCGGATCAGAATCGCCCGCATGCCCCGCTCGGCGTTGATTCGCGCCGCCAGATTGCGCGACACGGCCAGCGCGACGTCCTTCTCTTTGGTTCTAGCTTTGCCGATCGCGCCCGGATCATGACCACCGTGACCCGGATCGATCGCAATTACGATGTCCCGGCCTGGCGTATAGGCTTCTGACGCCCGCTTCACGGTTTGCAGATTGCCAGAGCGTTGCAGATCGATGACCAGTCGATCGCCGTACTGACTGTTCGGACCCGCTGTGAAGCTCCGGGAGCGAACATTTTCATTGAGGTCGAGTACAACCCGTAATTGGCCGTTGGCGCGCACGCCGCTACGTATCGTGCGAACCGAGCCGACGCCACTGGGCAGGTTGGTCAGAGTACTCGCGAGCCGACCGTCCTTGAGGTCAACGACAAGCCGGTCAGGACCGCGCAACGTGAAAATACTGTGGTCCGCAGGCGTGCTCAGATCCAGAACGACACGGGTTTTGCCACTTTCGGCCCAGATACGGATATTTTCGACGGTGGTAGCCGCCTGCGCGGCGCTCGCAAACAGTGCGAAAAGTGCAGTCAGGATCAGGCGTTGGCAACGCATCGCAGGCAGTCGAACTCACATCTCGGGATTATGTCCGGTGAGTATACCGTCGTGCTCGCGAAATCCAAGATTTTTTTGTTCAAAATTATGGAGATATCGGACTTAGTTAATCCTCGAGCTAGGTACTCGCGATCGGCTCCAGTCGGGACACGAGATCGACGCCACGTGGGCTCAGGGCTATGACTTCCGCATCGCGGCCTGCGTTCGAATAGCTCAGCAGGATTCTGAGGTCCGCCGCGTGCGCCAGGCTTGGCGCCCGCTCCGGCCATTCGACCAGTCGAAAGCCTTTTTCAAGCTCGCTCCAGCCCAGGTAACGCAGCTCGTCCTCGTCTGCGATTCTATATAAATCAACGTGATAGATGGTCCGCCCGGACAATTGATAGGGTTCAACGAGGGTATACGTCGGGCTGGGTACGGGGCCGTCGTGGCCCATCGCGAGAATCAGCGCCCGCGCAAATGTGGACTTGCCGGCACCCAGTTCGCCCTCAAGCAGCAAGGTCCAGCCCGCCGTGTCAGCGGGGAGCACTGCGTGTAACCGAGTGGCCAGCGCATCGGTCGCTGCCGCATCGGGCAGATGCACCCTCATAGGTTAATCACGCCCCTGAGCTCTGACAGCAAATCCGAGGCCAACAAGCCGCGCTCTCCTGATGCGGCGGCGCGATCGCCGGCCCGCGCGTGCACCTCGACGCCGACTGCTGCTGCTTCCTGTGGATCGAACCCCTGCGCGAGCAGCGCGGCGATGATGCCAGTCAGGACGTCACCCATTCCGGGCGACGCCATGCCGGGATTCCCGGACGTGCAGAGCCAGGGCACTCCAGAGGTTCCGGACACCAGAGTTCCTGATCCTTTCAGGACGACGACGCCGCCATAGCGCTCGCACAGTTTTCGCAGGGCCGCAGGACGATCGGATTGCACATCGGGAGCTCCTTTGCCCAGCAACGTACCGGCCTCGCCCGGGTGCGGTGTAATCACACGGTTTTCTGCGCCCACCGGTGAATCGGCGAGCCAGTTCAGGGCATCGGCATCCCAGACGGCCGGCCGGCTATCGGCGCTCAGCACGGCATAGAGCTCGGCGGCCCAGGACGATCGGCCCAGTCCCGGACCGAATGCAATGACATCCGCCTTCTCCAGCAGTTGCTCAAGATCCTGCGCCCCGCTTATCGCATGCGACATCAGTTCGGGCCGTGTCGCAACGATGATCGAGGCATGGCCAGGATCCGTGGCAATACTCACCCGACCGGCACCGGTCCTGAGCGCCGCCTCGCCGCAAAGCCGCACTGCACCTGGCATACCGGCGCCGCCACCCACCACCAGTACGTGTCCGAAGTCCCCTTTGTGCGCAGAACGTCGCCGCGGCGGCAAGGTGCGCTGCAATTGATCGTCATCGATGCGCCTGAATTCTGCCTGGCTGAATTGCCGGCACTTGGCAGGTATACCGAGGTCGGCGAAAACGACATCACCGCAATAATCCGGTCCATCGCCCAGGAACAGCCCGGCCTTGAGGCCAACAAAAGTCACTGTCAGGTCTGCCCGCACGGCAAAGCCCAGCACAGCACCCGAATCGCCGTGCAGACCGGTTGGAATATCCAGCGCGACGACGTTGGCTGAGTGCGAATTGATTGCGGCGACGGCCAGCGCAAATTCGCCTTCGACATCACGCTCCAGGCCGCTGCCGAGCAGCCCATCGACAATCAGCTCGGCATCGGGATCAAGCTGCCCTGACCACGCTGTGACAACACCCCCCTCGGCCGCGAGATCGCTGTAGGCAGTCGCTGCATCGCCCGTTAGTGAAGCCGGGTCGACAAGCGCAACGACGGAAACGACGATGCCTTCGTTCGCTGCAAGACGCGCGACAAGGTAGCCATCTCCGGCGTTGTTGCCGGCGCCACATACAATTTGCCATCGTTTCGCAGCAGGAAAACGGCTGTGCGCCTCACTGACAGCGGCTGCACCTGCCCGTGACATCAGCGTGTAACCGGCAATGCCTTCATCTCCGATCGCCGTACGATCGATCTCCCGTACGGTGGCGACGGAATATATGTCGGTGGGTAATGACGTCATGCTGACGATTATACTGTGAGCCGACGAGGAACTTGCATTGCCACAACCACCTATAAACACGTCGCAGGACATGGCGGCACTGAAGGCCAACATCGTGCGCTGGGGCATTGAACTCGGATTCCAGCAAATCGGCGTCAGTGATATCGACCTGGCCGAGGCCGAGGCACGGCTCGACGAATGGCTCGCCGGTGGGCACCACGGAACCATGGATTACATGCAGAGGCACGGCACCAGGCGCAGTCGGCCCGAGCAACTCGTCACGGGAACTGTTCGCGTGATCTCGGCACGGATGGACTACATGCCGCCAGGTCAGGACGCGGCAGAGGCTCTGCTTGATCACGAATCGATCGCCTACGTGTCACGCTATGCCCTCGGTCGCGACTACCACAAGGTCCTGCGACGCCGACTGCAACAACTGGCGTCCCGCATAGAACAGGATATCGGTGAGTACGGTTATCGGGTCTTCGTGGACAGCGCGCCGGTGCTCGAAAAGCCGATTGCTGAGAAGGCAGGCATCGGCTGGATCGGCAAACACACGAATGTCATCAATCAGAAAGCCGGCTCGTGGTTTTTCCTGGGCGAGCTGTACACGGACCTGCCATTGCCCGTCGACCAGGAAGCGACAGGCCACTGCGGAACCTGTCGTGCCTGCATTGATGTCTGCCCGACCGACGCAATCGTTGCTCCCTACAAGCTTGACGCGCGACGCTGTATCTCCTATTTGACTATCGAGTTACGGGAGTCCATACCTGTCGAGTTTCGCAAAGCGATTGGCAATCGAATCTTCGGCTGCGATGACTGTCAGCTGTGCTGCCCATGGAACAAGTTTGCCCACCCGACGGCCGAAGGCGACTTTGCGCCGCGACACAGGCTCGACTCGGCAGAGCTAACCGATCTATTCTCCTGGAGTGAAGCGAAGTGGCTCGAGAGAACTGCCGGTAGCCCGATTCGACGCATCGGCTATGAGTCCTGGTCGCGGAATATAGCAGTAGCACTGGGTAACGCTGCAACGACGCCAGCGGTTATTGAAGCGCTTGGCTCAAGGCGTAACTCGGAGTCTGCCATCGTTGCCGAGCATGTCGAGTGGGCACTTGCGCAACATGAAGATAGTCAAACGAGGACAGAAGGAGAACATTGATGTTTGAAGCCCCAACGTCGCCCTACCTTGTACCGTTCGATGGCAGCTTCCGGGTAAGTGAGGCAAGCACCAAACCAGTTACTGACGGTCATCGCCACAAACGCAAACATCGCAAGGAGGCAACTCAAAATTTGAATAGACTGCAGCGCGTGCTCGCGGCTGGCGACAGGCACGCCATATTGCTTGTATTTCAGGCGATGGACGCCGCTGGCAAAGACAGCACGATTCGCGCGGTCATGCAGGGCGTCGATCCATCCGGCTGCCAGGTCTTTAGTTTCAAGAAACCATCAAGCCTTGAACTCGACCATGATTTCCTCTGGCGAACGACCTGCCGCCTGCCCGAACGCGGACGCATCGGCATCTTCAACCGCAGTCAGTATGAAGAGGTACTCGTGGTCCGCGTGCACCCGCAGATACTCGGAGCGCAAAAGCTGCCGGGCGAGGTCAATCTCGACATGGTTTGGGACGATAGATTGCGATCAATACGCGAACAAGAAGAGCATCTTGCGCGCAACGGTACGGTGATCCTCAAATTCTGGCTAAATGTTTCAAAGGACGAGCAGAAGCGCCGCTTCCTCGCGAGGCTCGACGATCCCGACAAGAATTGGAAATTCGAACCCAGAGACGTCGTCGAACGACGCCACTGGGACGATTACATGAATGCTTATGAGCATGCGCTCAACGCAACCTCGCGATCATGGGCACCGTGGTACTCAATACCGGCCGATGATAAGGGCTACATGCAGGCGCGAGTTGCCGGCATCATTATTGATGCACTGCAAAATATCGGTCTCAGATACCCTGAGCCGTCCGCCGAGGATCGAGAAGAATTCGCCGCGTCGCGATCGGAGCTGTCCCAGTAAGGCGGCATGCCAACGCTTTGGCGTAATACTGTGGCCCAGTCGATGTTAATGACAGCAGTTTGGCGTAAGAATTACTGCTTTCAGCGAGGGCAAAGTATTGTCTCAGTCTCTGGCGATCAACTCGGATTACAAACGCTCGCTGCTCGCGGGACTCGAGCTGTTTCAGGGCGTGGACGCCGAAGACGTACAGGACCTGTTGCAGACTTGCGATCGTCGTGACCTGGCCGAAGGCGAACTGCTGTTATCACCGGGCGCAAAAAACGAACACGTTTTCATCGTCCTTTCGGGCAGTGTCAATGTGCATGTAGGCGCCCCCGAGACGCCGATTCTTGCCACGATGGAGGTCGGTGCCTGTGTTGGCGAGATGTCCATTATCGAAGATCGGGACCCATCGGCATTCGTCGTTGGCGCAGAACCGACCCACCTGCTCATGATTCATCAAACCGTCCTATGGGACATGGTTAACGCGTCACACGCGTTTGCCAAGAACTTGCTGGTCGTCCTGTCCGAACGAGTTCGTAGCCACAACCAAGTTATTGCCGACAGCTACGGCGAGCTCAGAAAATTTGAGCGTCACGCGACGACTGATGCGTTGACCGGACTCAGTAACCGGCACACGATGGAAGAGTCATTCCTGCGTGAGATTCAGCGTTGCGAGACCGACGAAGAGCCTATTTGTCTGGTCATGATCGATATCGACAACTTCAAGACCTTCAACGATCAGTTTGGTCACATCGCGGGCGACCGTGCGCTGTCGGCCGTCGCGAGCGTACTGAAGCACCAGTTTCGTCCGCGCGACCTCCTGGTTCGCTACGGCGGTGATGAATTTGCTGTTTTGCTGCCAGGGGTCGATGAGGAGCTCGCGTTGACCATTGCAGACCGGGTAAGAAAAGCCGTCAGCGGAGAGACCGGCGATGGCAGCGATTCGCTGATTCAAATTCCGATCCGGATTTCGATGGGCGTTGCGGAACTCGAAACGAGCGGCGATCTTTCCGCGTTGATTCGTGCCGCCGATGCCGCGCTCTACCGCGCCAAGAACGCGGGCCGCAACGTCGTTTCAAATTAGTTCAGGTACTCAGGCCAATACGGCGGCCACCGGGTTGTAGAAGTGCCGACCGCCAGTCGTCTTCTCAATTCGCTGGAACAGTTGCTCGTAGTCGGCCTCGTTGTTGATCGGGTCAATTTGCGACGCATTGACGATCAGCAACGGCCCCTCGTTATAGGCATGGAAAAAACGGGCGTATGCATCAGTGAGCTTCTCCAGATAGCGTCGGTCGATCGCGCGTTCAAATGCGATGCCGCGATGTGCAATTCTGTGCAATAACACATCCACTGAGGACTGCAGGTATATGACGAGATCGGGCACGGGCGGGTCAATGTTCAGCGTGTCGACAACCTGGTTGTATAGCTTCAACTCTTCCGGGCTCAGAGTGAGGTCGGCAAAGAGCTGGTCTTTCGAGAACAAATAGTCTGACACTCTGACGTTCGCAAACATATCGGATTGGCGCAGCTCTTCGATTTGTCGCGCTCGCGCGAAAAGGAAGAACATCTGCGCGGGCAATGCTGCAGACTGGCCATCCTGATAGAAACGCTCGAGAAACGGATTCTCGTACACCTCTTCGAGCACGAGATTCGCTGCCAGGCTCGCCGCCAGCTTTTTCGCCAGGCTGGTCTTGCCAACGCCAATCGGCCCCTCAACAACGATGTATCGTGAGGAATTTCCGTTACAGCCAAGCTGACTGACAGACAAATGCGTTTCCCATCAAACGATGCGTGAAATTCGCGGCTCGCTTTCACTGACCGCGATGTCGACAATACGACCGAGACCTGGAACGACCAGATCGGGCGCGATTTCCCGTAACGGCAACAATACAAAATTTCGCTCGGCGATGCCCGGATGAGGCACCGCAAGCCGCGGCTCGCCTATCACCTCATCCCCGAGGACCAGCAAGTCAAGGTCGAGAACCCGCGGTCCCCAACGGACGCTCGCTTTGCGGCCCTGCGACCGTTCGATCTCCTGCAGATGCTGCAGCAAGGTAGGCGCGTCGAGTGATGTCAATGTCTTGGCAACCGCGTTGACAAAGTCGGGTTGCTCGACCGGTCCGAACGGCGCAGACCGATACAGGGACGAGCGAGCAACAAGTCGGGTTCGCGGAATCGTGTCGAGCAGGTCGAATGCGCGTGCTATTTGGCCACACGGATCGTCAAGGTTGCTGCCAAGGCCGATATAGGCCGGTCTTGCGTCGTCCCGACCGGCATTCATGGCGATTGTGAACGCTTTGGTCGGCGCCGCCGGCGGCGGCGCTTGCCCTTTGGCTGCGCGCTGATCTCAAAGCTTTTCGCACGCTCTTCGGCCGACTGGTTTTGCACGTTGGTCCAGAACGCTGCTTTTTCGCTGTCGAATTGCCCGACATCGGCGAGTAGTACCATGAAATCGTAGGCAGCACGGAAACGACGGTGCTCGAGCAACTTGATGGCGCGCTTACCCCGCGTTTGTGTGAATCGCGGTTGCAATGCCAGCATCTCGCGCATGGGCACCGTAAAACGGCGCGGGATCGCAATTCGCCGTTGCTGCGCTGCGCAGAGCTCATACGACGCAAGGCCCAATGATTGCGATTCCGACATCTTTTCTTCGGCACGACGAATTGCCGCGAGCATTTTCGTTGGCTTCCACAGGAACACACCGATCAGGAACATTGGCGTCACAGACTTGTCAGCCCTTACGCGTCGATCCGTGTTCTGCAACGCCGCTTTCACGAACTGCAGAAATGACGGATCTTCGTCGAGTTCCTTATCCGTCGCAGGAAATAACTCTGCAAACAACTTGTACTCGCGAAGAAGATCGAACGTCTGTTCGGCGTATCCGGACTGGAACAGTTTGAGAAACTCATCAAAAAGACGCGCCGCAGGGACATTGGCAAGCAACGGCACGTCCTTGGCCATGGCTTTTTCGGCCGCGGCGTCGATCGTGAAACCGAGTTTCGCCGCGAAGCGGACGGCCCGCAACATGCGAACCGGATCTTCGCGCATCCGCATGTCGGGGTCGCCGATCAGTACGAGACGCTTGCGCTCGACATCTCGTACGCCGCCGACGTAGTCCCAGATACTGAAATCCGCGATATTGTAGTAGAGCGCATTACAGGTGAAATCACGGCGCTGGACATCTTCCTCGATGCTGCCGTAAACGTTATCCCGCACGATGCGACCTTCCTCGTCATGGGCGTGATCGTCATCCTTGTGATTTGCTGCTGCTCGAAAAGTTGCGACCTCGATCACCTCGCGGCCAAAGCGCACGTGAGCGAGCCGAAAGCGTCGTCCGATCAGGCGACAGTTGCCGAACAGCGCCCGCACCTCCTCCGGCGTCGCGTTGGTGGCAACGTCGAAGTCTTTCGGATGCAACTCAAGCATGGCATCGCGTACGCAGCCACCGACCAGGAACGCCTGATAGCCCGACTTGTGCAGCCGGTACAGCACTTTCAGGGCGCTCTTGGAGATCTCGTCCCGGGAGACGTTGTGCGCGGCACGGGGAATGATCTTCGGGGCGTTGGGATTCTGGGTCCCGGTGTTTTTCAAATGACTACCGCTTGTGCATTGGATATGCGGCCGTATAATAGCAGCCCCCGCTCGGCCGGGGCACGAAAAAACCTGCACTCCGCTCCCTTCGTCTAGCGGTTTAGGACGCCGCCCTCTCACGGCGGTAACAGGGGTTCGAATCCCCTAGGGAGTGCCAAATTTATCAATAACTTACTATTGCCTGAGTCCCTGATTACTCAAACCCAGGCAATGGTTGGTTACTGTCGCGTGCTGCGCGGACATTCGGCGGCGAAGTGGTGGGCGATGCCGGTCTCGAACCAGCGACCTCTGCAATGTGAATGCAGCGCTCTCCCAACTGAGCTAATCGCCCACGCCGAGCAATTAGTTTACACCCGAATAGCAGCCCGCAACCAGACCACACACGATCCGGACCAGGTCGGTGACGTAGGTAATGCCAGACAAGCAAAAGGATTCACCGCGTGAGGGCCCTTTATGTCACTGGTCAATTGGCTCCTGTAAGGAGAATTCCTAATTGCAAAAACCCAGTCCGGCACCCATTCTCTCTCGTGTGTATTTACTCACGACGGAGTGTCAGACGGTGAAAACGAGACTATTAATGCTATTTGCAGCAATGATGCTGACCACAGGCTGTGCCTCGAATAAGATGATCGATAGCGCACAACAGGAACTCATCACGCCAGGCGCCGACAAAGCACAAATTGTGTTCATGCGTTCGTCGATGTTTGGTGGCGCTATCCAGTCATCGGTGTTCGACGCGTCTGGGGGCGACACGAAGTTCATCGGTATACTTTCCACCGGAAAGAGGATTGCCTACACGGTTGAGCCTGGCAAATACAGGTTCATGGTGGTCTCAGAGGCGGCTGATTTCATGGAAGCCGAAGTGCTAGGTGGCAAGACTTACTACGCGATGGTGACGCCGCGTATGGGCGCCTGGAAGGCCAGATTCAGTATGCACCCGGTGCGCAATGGTGGTCCTGGCGAATTCCAGGTTCAATCGGACAAGTTTCAGGGCTGGCTTAAGAGCACAAAGCTAAGCGAAAACACACCAGCGTCGCATGCCTGGGCAGAGGAAAATCACTCGAATATTCGCGGCAAACAGGCGGACTACGAAATCGTATGGCAGCAAAAGTCGCCTGCCGAATTGGCCGAAAGAACTCTCAACCCGGACGACGGCGTCTAATTAGCCTGACGAGCCCCGGGGGATACCTCGGGGCTCGCTAGATCAGGTTCCTCACTGCGACGATCAATACCCAGATCAGCATGACCGCGGCTGGAATAAAGGTCAGCGTAAAGCCTGCTGATCGGCCAGCCGGATCCTTCAGATAGGCCGCGCGATACACGAAACGACCGATAAGGTATACAACACCGAAGCCCGCGCCCCAGACCGGATTGACCATATGTGCGTAGAGCCAAAGCGCTGGCAGGAACACAACCAGTTGTTCCATCGTGTTGTAGTGGATACGAAACATACGCTCAAACTCGGGCGCACCCGACATCGACGGTGCCTTGATCTCGTGTTTCGCACGCAACGAACCGACCTGAATTCCGAACCAAACAAACTGCAGTATTGCCAGCACTGTAACGATTGTAATCCAGTCCATCTTTTTCCCCTTCTGTTCTCTTGCATCACTGATTAGTCGGTGACTTTTGGGCAGCGGTCATTAAGATGACCGATACCATGTCTGCAGACACGCCCGACACCCTGAGGGCAAACTTGTTCGACCGCGTATTCGGACTCGAGAAACACGAGTATGTCGCTGTGGCCTGGTCGTTCGCCTACTTTTTCTGCGTATTGTCCTCGTATTATATCTTGAGACCGGTCCGCGAGGCGATGGCCGTTGGCAGTGGCCCCGAGACCATACCGTATTTGTTCATCGGTACGTTCGTCACCATGCTCATCGCAACGCCTGTCTTCGGTTGGGTAGCGTCGCGGTTCCCACGCCGGGTTTTTCTTCCCTGGGTCTACCTGTTCTTCATCTCAAACATCCTGATTTTTTGGGCCGTCTTTTCGCAGGCCATCAGCGATGGCCGGACTCTCATCTGGCTGGGCCGGGTGTTCTTCGTCTGGCTTAGCGTCTTCAACCTGTTCGTCGTGTCCGTTTTCTGGAGCTTCATGGCGGACATATACACACGCGAACAGGGGCGTCGCCTGTTTGGTTTGATTACCGCAGGCGGCAGCATCGGGGCGCTTCTCGGCGGCGCGGCCACCAGCGCATTGGTCATTCCGATTGGCTTTCAAAACCTCATGCCGATTTCGGCAACACTGCTGGTGCTGGCGGTACTGTGCATCAGGCAGTTGCGAATATGGGTCGTTCATGAGCACGAAGACGAGATCATCGAAACGGTTGAAAGTGACAAACCGTTGGGTGGCAATCCGCTGGCGGGAATCACCCACCTGTTCTCGTCCAGGTATTTCACCGGCATCGCGATTTCGTCTGTAATCGCTAGTTTGCTGGGTACCGCGCTTTACATGTTTGCAGCCGAACTGGTCGAACACGCGATTCCGAATGCGGACGAGCAGACTCGTTTCTTTTCAAATATCAATGTCGCCAGCAGCGCGATTGCCCTTATCGGTCAGATGTTCATTGTCAAACAGGTTGTGAGTCGCTTTGGAATCGGTGTGTCGCTTTCGCTAATGCCGATTGTCTCGGTGGCGGGGTTCGCGTTACTGGCTTTAGATCCCGTGCTCGGCATCGTCGCCATACTGACTGTGGCACGACGTGGCCTGGGTTTCGGCTTCTCGAAACCGACGACGGACATGCTTTATTCGGTGGTCACTCCCGAAGAAAAATACAAGACCAAGAACTTCATCGACACGGCCATTTACCGTGGCGGTGACGTGGTCGGAACGTGGGCGGTCAAATTCATGTCTGCGTTAGGCATTGCCGGCATCTCGATCGTCATGCTGCCGTTTGCCGTACTTTGGGCTATCGTCGCGCTCTGGCTCGGACGGGATTACCGGCGTCAAGCAAGAGAACTCAGGGACAAAGGCGTGCAATGAAC
Organism: Gammaproteobacteria bacterium; assembly: GCA_029862045.1. Lineage (GTDB taxonomy): Bacteria > Pseudomonadota > Gammaproteobacteria > Steroidobacterales > Woeseiaceae > UBA1847. The sequence continues at coordinate 2,736 of JAOTYE010000033.1, read as the reverse complement.
AAATACTGGAACCGACGCGAAGTACTTGCTGCGAGCACCTTGTTGGGTACGCTGCCCGGTCTGGCGCTAGCGGAGGATAAAACGCCTATGCGAACTGCGGCGATTCCGTCATCAGGTGAGCAATTGCCGATCATCGGCCTCGGAACATACCGTGTGTTCGATGTTGAATCGACCGCCGAGAACATCGCGAGGCGCAAAGAAATCGTCGAACTGCTGCTTGGCGAAGGCGGCAGCGTCATTGACACATCACCAATGTACAACCGCTCCGAGAAAATGATCGGCGATGTCATTTTGACTGGAGCCGATAGAGACGCACTGTTCATCGCGACTAAGGTATGGACCGATGGCCAGGATGCCGGCATCGCGCAAATGAATCGCTCGGAAGAATTGATGAAGACCGACGTTATCGATCTGATGCAAGTGCACAATCTACGCGGTACCGATATCCACATGAAGACGATTCGCGAGTGGCAGGAAGATAGCCGCATTCGCTACAGCGGCATTACGCATTACGCAGACTCGGCTCTCGACGAGCTGCAGGCGGCGATGAGAAAACACAAGCCGCAGTTCATTCAGATTAATTACTCCCTTGGTGAGCGCGAAGCCGACTTGCGTGTGTTGCCACTTGCCAGGGAGTTGGGAATTGCCGTTCTGATCAACCGGCCCTACCAGGGCGGCCGGTTATTCCGCGCGGTGGCCGGACAGGTCTTACCGGAATGGGCCAAGCCATTCGCCGCCAGTTGGGGACAATTCTTCCTGAAGTTCATCGTCAGCCACCCGGCTGTAACCTGTGTCATTCCCGCAACAAGCAAAGCACACCACATGGCGGACAATCTAGAGGCCGGTTTCGGGCCTTTGCCTGATGCTGCAACGCGTCGCCGCATGATCGAGTTCATCAGGGCGACGTAGAGATGTACAACTCAAGTCTGCTACGGCGTTTTGGCGCGATCATTTACGATTCGCTGCTCCTGCTGGCGCTGCTTTTTCTCATCACGATTCCGTTCATCGCGTTTCGCGGCGGTGAGCCTGTAGAGACCGATGATAATTTGCTGTATCAGCTGAGTATTGTACTTGTGGTCTTTTTGTTCTTTACCGGGTTTTGGAGCCGCTCCGGCCGTACGCTGGGAATGCAGTCCTGGGGGTTGCGCGTCGAAACATCTGACGGGGAGATTCCGACCTTCACGACTGCCAGTATTCGTTTCGTCACCGCAATCTTGTCATGGCTGCCGTTGGGACTCGGGTTCTTCTGGCAACTGTGGGACAAAGACAAGCTCACCTGGCACGACCGCTTGAGCCGCACGCATCTCAGCTACTACCCCAGAACCAGGAAAGTTAACGAATCCGACTAAGCGCGAAGATCGTGATCATTGCGAGTACTGCCGACGGTAACCAGGCGATTACGGCAGGATCAAAGTTGAACACCTGACCTGAATTGGCCAGCATTTCGCTTGCGAGATAGTAGGCGAGGCCAACTGCAACACCGATCATCAAGCGCCCCCCCGCGCCGCCAGTGCGCAGTGATCCGAATACGAACGCAAGCGCCAGAACCGGCATGATCATGACAGTCGCAGTTCGAGCTATTCGATACCACAGCTCTGTTTCGTAGCGTCGTGAATCGAGACTATTGCGTTTGAGGTAGGCGACGTAGCTCAGGAGACCTCGACCGGAAAGACTCTGCGGTTTCACGAGTGAAATACCGAGGACCTCAGCATCAATATCGAAGGATGCGACAGCGACAGACGACTCGACAACCTGAACACCGTCTCCCTCGAAACGGGTTTCATGCAGATTCTCGAGTATCCAGCGGTCATCATTATCGATACCGGAATTCTCTGCTCTGGCGATAGACGCCAGCCTTTTGTGTTCATCCAGGCGAAATACGTAAATGCTACCGAACTCGAATTCCGAGCTAACTCGTTCAAGATGCAGGATGACCGGGCCATCTCGGACCCATGTTGCATTGCCGAGATGATCTTCATCCTGTTCGAAGCGTGCTTCCAGACGCATATTGCGCGCGAAGTAGTCAAGCGGTGGCCCTATGAACTCGCCGAGCAAGCCAGTAAACACCAGCAGTACGAATCCCGTAATCGCCACCATCCCCGACAGCTTACGTATCGACAGTCCGGACGATCGCATGACGATGATCTCGCTGTTTGCCGCCAGAGCGCCGAGTCCGAGTAATGAGCCGATCAGCGCGGCGACAGGTAACATCTCGGATGCCAGTTGCGGTAAACGGAGCGCTGTATAAAGAACGACTCGAGATGTTTGATAGTCGCCCTGAGTGTCGTCCAGTTCAGCGATGAATTCGAATAGTCCGGCCAGAGCCAGCAGGACAACGAGCACCAATGCAGTCATCGCGAGGATTGTGCGCATCATGTACTGGCTCAGTATTCCGTTCATCGAAACAATCTCTTATGAACGGAATTCTGCACAGCGAGAATGCCGAGCGCGATTGAAAGCACGGCACCATGTACCCACCAGAGTCCAAGCAGTGGTGACAGGCTGCCCTGCTCGACCCAGACCTTCGCTGCACTGAGCATGTTGAGATAGATAATGAATACCAACAGGCCGATCGCAAGTCGGCCATAGCGGCCGGCACGCGGTTGGGTTTTGCTCAGCGGCACGGCAAGAATGCCGAGAATGATCGTCGCCAGCGGAATGCCGATACGCCATTGCAGCTCGGCAACGTGCTCGAGTTCGCCGGCTTGAATCAAGCGCGAAAACGTCATTGCTCTC
>JAOTYE010000005.1 GCA_029862045.1 Gammaproteobacteria bacterium | reverse complement strand
AGACCTATACCTTCAACACCAACCTGGGTGCTGACGCCGCCGGTGGCGTGTCGCTCCTGTTCAAGGCCGACTGCGGAGCAAATCCAGTCTGTACCATGGATGTATTCATCGACAACGTCTCCATCATCGTTCCATGAGCGGGCGGACAAAGACGATGCAATCAATCGACATTTCTCAAGCAAACCAATATAAAAAAAGAGTAGTCGCTATGGCGGGAATAAGCTTCTTCAAGAGCATGACAAAAGTCTGCAGTATTCTGACAGTCATGCTGGTGTTTTTTGTGCCGCTGGCAAGTCACGCGCAGGTGGACAAGGTCACGACGTACAAGGACGCAAACGGCTGGAAGCTGCAGGTCAACGGAGAGGACTACTACATCAAGGGCGTCGTCTGGGGCTACACGCCACGCGGGCAGAACTACACGTACAACCTGTTCGGCCAGTCTGACGACCAGATCCGCAAGATCCTCGACTACGAGTTCAGCCTGATGGCGAAAATGGGCGTGAACACGATTCGCAGTTTCACGATGATTCCGCCCGAATGGGTAACCTACATCTACCGTGAGCATGGGATCATGTCGGTGATCAATCCGCTCATGGGTCGCTACGGCTACAGCGTTGACGGCAAGTGGATTCCATTCACTGACTATTCCGATCCTCGCACGCGTGAAGTCCTGAAGCGCGACATGCAGGAGTTCGTCGCTCGTTACAAGGACACGCCGGGCGTACTGATGTTTGCGTTCGGTAACGAAAGCAACTATGGCCTGTCCTGGTCGAGCTTCGAAATCGAAAACCTGCCCGAAGGCGAACAGAACATAGCCAAAGCAAGATTTCTTTATAGCTTGTGGAACGAGGTTACGGAGGCCGGCAAGGCTATCGACTCAAATCATCCCTTCACGATCGTCAACGGCGACATCCAGTACATCGATCTGATTGCGGAACTCATTCCCAATCTGGACCTGCTGGGCACCAATGCCTATCGCGGCAAGAGTTTCACGGGGCTCTGGAGAGACGTTGAAGAGAAACTGGACCTTCCGGTCGTGTTTTTCGAGTTCGGCAGTGACGCGTTCAACGCGCGTGATTTTGCTGAGGACCAGCTGTCGCAGGCGTTGGTTCTCAAGGATCAGTGGCAGGAGATGTACAACAAGGCTGCTGGCAACGGCGAGGAAGGTAACTCGATCGGTGCCTTCATCTTCGAATGGCGTGATGAGTGGTGGAAATACCTGCAAATCGAGAACCTCGACATCCAGGATAACAACGCATCATGGTCCAATCAGGCGTACCTGTTCGACTGGGCCGAAGGCAAGAACAACATGAACGAGGAGTGGTTCGGCATCACCGCCCTCGGGCCGGCAAATTCGGACGGTGTCTCCACCGCAAGACCGAGAATGGCCTACGACGTGATGACCGAAGTGTTCAGCATGGATCCGTACGCCGCGAGCAAGGGCGATATCAACCGGACATTCGCCAACATGGATGTGGGGCGGTACGAACTGATGGGCGACGTCCGACTCCTCAAGGCTGCGAACGAGGAAAGCAAGAGGAAGCTGCAGTTCACCGGTGGCCGGCTCCAGGGTGAGATGGTGCTGCGAGGCAACGAATCAGGCATTGACGAGGATGGCGAGGATTCTCTCGAGTTCTCGGATGGCGAGATGGTGTTCCTCGATTTTGGTTTTCAGCCCACTGATCAGGTCAGTGGTCAGATGACGCTGAACGTTCTTGGCAACGTCGCTCAGAAACGACCGCTCGAGTTCACTTACGGCGATCGCGGACTGCCCCTTGCGATCCAGACAGAACAACTAACCATCCTGGAGGGTGGAGACAATGAGTTCATCGAGCGTCAGGTTGACTTTAAAGACCGCGAGCGCATCGAGATCTACGACTTCGATGCGACGTATGAAGGTGAGAATATCGATGTTAATGCCTTTTATCATACGCGTCGTTTCCATTGGGGGTATGAAGGCGATCAATTCGGCCTGATTCGAGAGGCCACCGATCTTGAAGGAATGGACATCTGGAATGCCAAAGCGCCCCAGGGTGTCGAGATCGCCGGCAAAGGCAAGTGGAAAGACTTCACCGTCCTATTCGGACCGGAAGTCTACTGGGGTGCAAACCCGAAAGTCGTTTTCAAATACGACTTCAAGCTCGCCAAGTTCGACTGGACCTTTATTCATTCAGAGGACCTGGCCCGACGCTCCGACGGTACGAACCCCACCGACGTTGTAGGACGACAGTCGCGGCAAACAACGCTGACCGCCGAGCGCGAGTTCTCAAACGGCTGGAAACTGGAATTTGGCGGCATCTGGTCTGCCAACGAAAAAGTAGACGAAGTTTTCGATCGAGTCGACCGCGCCGGCAATGTGTATCTCGATCAAATCGAAGAGGAAGACGCGCTCGGGTTCAGGGCGAAGCTCACATTCCCATGGTATGAAACCTACCTGCAGGCTCATCACGCCGGACTCGTGGCCGACGGTGGCCATGTCCACAGGACTTGGGGCATTACGGATCCGAGCCGCTTGCCGTATTCGGGCATGGGCAACAAGCGCGAGTATGAGGCCGGGATGATCCTGCGCTTCGGCAATCTCATGCTCTACCCAAGGGTGATGTATCGCGATAACCTCGTGCACGCTAATCCGTTTATTGAAGCGAACATTGGCGGCGGCGTGCTGAATCCGGGCACGGATCCACGGAATACAGACGAAGATCCGTTCGCCGTGCTCGGCAATCGCGAAGCGCGCTCGGCCGAGCTGTACCTGACCTACGATCCGACCGGTGCTACGCAGTTTTATGACTGGGATAACGATTGGCGCGAAGATGCGAAGTTCGCGTTCAATATTGGCGGTACCTATACCGAGTACCCGACCCGTACGGACTCCTACCTGTTCTTTTTCGAGCCGGCCAGGATCAACGCGCCGTTCGGCCAGGGCCTGCCGGCAGAGGAAGTTTGGGGCATATCGAGCCGCATGGTGTTCAACCCCAATCGCGATTCGAAATACATCGTCAGGCTGGTGCGGGGCTTCGATCAGTCGACAGGCAACCCGGATGGCGGCACGCGGGATTTCTACCAGTTCGACTGGAAAGCCGAGTGGAAGCGCAAGCACACCTTCGCGGGCTACTACATGAAGGACGCCTGGGGTCCCTACGACTTCTACCGGCAGTTCAATATCACGTTCCCGGAACAGGTCAAGCTCGATTACTCGGTGCTGCTCGGTAATTCGGGGCAGCTCGGTTCGGCTGAGGACGAGAATCGGGCGACCCGGGTTGGTATCCGGGCGCTGTACCGGTCGCTCGATGAGGCAAATGAGACGTTTGAAGTCGAGGGCGACTACACGTTTATGACCGTTCTTTACTTTACCTACCAGTTTTAGGATCAGGCATGCATAGCCGAGGTATTACCAAAATGATCAATCTGAATCGACACGAGACGAAGCCGGCTGTCTTCAAGCATCTGTTTATGGCGTTGCTGGGTGCCGCAACCCTTTTCGCAGCTGGGTGCAGCACCGAGGAGCGCGACGAAAACGACGGCACCATAATCAACGCTATTTTGCTGCCGACCGACGTCGTGTTGAACCTGCATTGCGCGGACGTAGGCATACACCCCGAGACTTGTGTGCTCGACGATCCCGAAAACCCGTTTGCCACGACGACCATTCTCGAGTTTGACGTTAACGATCCCGATGCGACGAACAAGTTCGATCTGTTCAATTCGATTCCCGCCGGACCCACCGGAGCGAAAGCCCGCTTTTATTTCTGGGCAACGGCGCTTGCGAGGCGAGGATCGGGTGAAAATCAGTTCTACACGGCATTGGCGTTGCACGAGTTGTTCGATGCTAACAGCAACGTTTTGTCCAAGGACGAGCTGGTTCGGGCGCAGGCACTGAAAGCGTATCAGTCTGTGCTGGACAATTTCTTCGGTTCGGTTACCGTGTTCACCTGTTGCCCGGGCGCAAGTCCGGTCGGCGAACCCGTCGCGTTCTCGGTCCCGCTTAACGAATTGACGGCAGACAATCTCTATCGAACCGATGCGACCGGGTTCTTGCGGCTGATCGAAGGCGACCCCCTCCTCATGCAAGAACAATTGCTCGAGTGGGGTTACTCCTATCAACCCGCCAATCCACCCAACTATGACGATGGTGTAGTATCGGTCAACGGGGGATGAGTTATCGCGAGTGACTTGATGCGCAAACAGATATACGCATGGGCCCTGCTACTCGCAGGGCCTTTTTTTGTTGGCGGGAGTGCTATGGCTAAGGCCATCCCGGTCGAACTGCAACAGACAGAAGAAGGCTGGCAGCTGCTGCGCGGTGGCGAGCCGTATCTTATTCAAGGCGTCGGCGGAACCCATTCCCTGGAAGTCGCGGCGGCAGCGGGCGCCAACTCGGTGCGCACCTGGGGCGCGGATGATGCCGGCCGGATTCTCGACGAAGCACATTCCCTAGGTCTTACTGTGACGGTCGGCATCTGGCTCGGCCACGAACGCCACGGTTTCGACTACAACGACAAAGCCCAGGTTAAGGAGCAGCTCGAACGCGCCCGTCAGATCGTATTGCGCTACAAAGACCATCCCGCGCTCCTGCTGTGGGGCATCGGCAACGAGATGGAGGGGTTCGAGGACGGCGACGATCCGGTGATCTGGAAGGCCGTGAATGATGTCGCTGCCATGGTCAAGGATCTCGATCCGAATCACCCGACGATGTCCGTCACCGCGTTTGTTCATGGCGGCCGTATCGAGTTTTTGCACAAGCGCAGTCCCGCGATCGATATACACGGTGTGAACGCCTACGGCGGTGCCGTCGTTGTGCCCGAACAGTTGCGCGCAGGCGGCGCGACGAAGCCGTTCGTGCTGACGGAGTTTGGCCCTGTTGGTCCCTGGGAGATGCCGAAAACAGAGTGGGGCGCACCTTACGAGCAGACCAGCACTGACAAAGCGGCGTTTTACCAGCGGGCATATCAGGAGGGCATTGCCAGTGCGCCGGGACTTGCACTCGGATCATACGCGTTCCTGTGGGGCCACAAGATGGAGGGCACCGGGACCTGGTTCGGTATGTTCCTCGAGGACGGCTCGCGAACAAGCGCAGTCGACGTCATGACCGAGATCTGGTCGGGCAGTCCGCCCGAGAATCTAGCACCAAGCGTTGAGCGCCTGGACATCGAAGGTAGCGCCCAGGTCGATCCGGGCAACGAAGTAAGCGTCAGCACCGCGGTGGCTGATCCGGAGGGCGATGATGTGCGCGTTCGCTGGGTGCTGCGCCCCGAGTCCGGCGAATATGCAACAGGAGGTGATTTTCGGCCCAACCTGCCCGATATCGACGGCGTCGTAGTGGAAAGTCGAGACGACGGCGCAACCGTGCGCATGCCCGAGGAGCCAGGGCCCTACCGACTGTTCCTTTATGCCTACGACGAGGCTGGGAATGCCGCGACAGCCAATGTGCCGCTGCTCGTTAAAGGCACGCCGCGGACACGCATGCCGGTGTCCGTCTACGAGGACAGTTTCGAGAACATGCCCTGGGCACCGTCAGGTTGGATGGGTGGCATCGACGATCTCACGCTGGACGGCGACTATACCGAGGCGCCGCGTGAGGGCGCGGCTAGTATTCGGATGCGTTACGAGGGCAAGTTCAACTGGGTTGGCGTTGCCTGGCAGAACCCGCCCAACAACTGGGGTGATCTTGAGGGTGGCTTCGATCTCACCGGCGCGAACGAACTGGAGCTCTGGGCCCGCGGCGAATACGGTGGCGAGAAAGTCAGTTTCGGTGTCGGACTGCTGGCAAAAGACAGGGCGCACCCCGATTCGGGCATTACGAAGATCGACAGCATCGAACTGACGCGGGAGTGGCAGCGCTACAGCATTCCGCTGAAAAAGCTCGACCTGTCGAGCATCAAGACGGGCTTTGTCGTAACCCTCACTGGGCGCAACACACCCGTTACGATCTACCTGGACAGCATCCGCTTTATTCGCTGAACGACTGCTTACCTAGCTGCCGGTCCCGTCGACTCGCGAATCTGCAGTGTTGCAGGAACGGTTTCGGGGGCTCTTTCGGACGCATCCCCGCATTTGCCCTCGATCAACGCCTCTGCGGCCCGTTGCGCCATTTCAGTCAGCGGCTGCCTTACGGTTGTCAAAGCAGGATGAATCATCCGGGCAAGCGCAATATCGTCAAAGCCGGCAACGGACAGTTGCTCGGGCACATCAACGCCCATGCGATGGGCAACGCGAATAACGCCGGCAGCCATATCGTCGTTGGCGGCAAAAATAGCGGTCGGAGGCTGTTTGCGCGTGAGCAATTTCTCCGCACACGCCTCGCCCGACTCTATCGAGTTATCGCCGGCCACGACAAGCCGCTCGGAGAACTTGAGGCCGCTTTGCTGCAACCCGTCCTGGTAGCCCAGAAAGCGGTTAGCGACCGCTTTGTGGCTGGCGTGTCCCGTGATGAAGGCGATTCGCTTGTGGCCCAGTGATGCGAGGTAGCGCGTCATCTCTGCGCTGCTTTCACGATCATTCGTCCCGATAGAAAATCGTTTTTCGTCCGGCTTGCCGGGGGAGAGGCGCACGAAGGGGGTGCCAGTTGCGTCGATTGCGCGGACAATTTTCGGCATGTTGGACAGCGGCGCAGCCAGGATGATGCCAGCCGGTCGCGTTTCCTCGATCAGCGATGTGAGTTGTGCCGCGACGTCCTTTGTACGGTAGTTACAGGGATGGATCAGCAATTCGGAGAAAGCCGACCGGCAGGCTGTGAGAGCGCCTTGCTGCATTTTGATGATGTAGCCTGAAGTCGGTAGCTCATAGGCAGCAGGATCATCGTAGACGAGACCGATCAGGTGCGAGCGATGGCTTGCCAGGTTTCGCGCGGACTGGTCAGGCCGGTAACTGAGTTCCGCAATTGCCTGATCGACGCGTTCCTTTGTCGAGGCACGGACATTCGGCTCGTGGTTGACGACGCGCGACACGGTCTTGATCGACACGCCGGCAAGCTTGGCTACGTCGAATATGTTGGCTCTGGGCATCGATTGATATCTTGTTGTATTTATTCGTGGTTTTCCGAACTCAACACAACATTAACCTGCTTCTGACAGCGCTGTCAAATTTCAGGAGGCCGCCTCTGCTCGTCGCTTATTCGCCGCGGGCGTCGGCCGTAACTCGGCGTAGAGATTCCGCATCACCAGCTTGGGCGTGCGGTCAAGATTGAACAGTCCCCAGTGCTTCTCGGGCTCCAGCGGATCGGGAGAGCCTTTCCACGGTTCATCGAATGCCTCGAAAACAAACGTGAGAATCTTTTCGTCGGTCGTCCATTCGAGCAGTTCTTCGTAGTACTGCGCCTGGAGTTCCTCCGACGCATTATGGGGTTCGATGCCGCGACCGTTGGACGCGGTTGTCCATCCGGCCTCGGTGATGACCACGGGTTTACCGGGATAGTGATCCACCACTGAATGGTAGTTCTGCATCGTGTATTCGAGGGCATCGTGAACGGAGCGGTATTCCCAGGCGGGATAAGTGTGTATCGAAATAAAATCGAGCACCTTCGCCAGTGGTTCCAGCTTGTAGGTCCACGGTACGTAGTTTTCACAGAACGTGATCGGTTGTTTGATCTTGCTCTTCATGTTCAGAACATGCGCAACCAGGCTGTCGACCGGCACCATGTGGTCAGTCCATTCGACGCTGGCCTCATTGCCGACCGAAACTGAAAACACGATATCCGGGTAGCGATTCGACATGGCGATTGCTTTCTCAATCTGCTCGCCGTTGGCCGTGCGATTTGCTTCGAGCGTCTCATCGCTGAAATCAGCACCCCAGGGGCAATGCGGGTTGCTCATCTCGGCGGCCATGTCCACGCCGAGCATTACCTTGAAATGCAATTTTTCGTCGGCGATTACCTGCAGCACGGTTTCGGCATGGGGCGTGCAATCGTAGAGCCGGAGGTACTGCCAGTTTTTGGCCAGTATCAGGAGATCCTCTTTGATCTCTTCATAGGATGGATACTGGATGCCAGGGCACTGCCCCTCGCGATAGCCGGAATAGCAAATCGCGTTGCCGTAGTCCAAGTGCATTTTGAGTTCTTCAAACATATTTCGGGTTTCCGTCCTTGTCCCACAGTCCCCAATACGCGCCGACATCGCCTTCGGCGTCCACTTTCCACGTCTCGTCAAACGACGAGAACCAGAAGATCTCGACACCGTCCTCTTCGGCCCACAGGTGAGTGTCGACAAAGTACTTGATCGCATTCTCAAAAGAGGGCACGGCGCCTTGTTCAGCCGTGCCGATATTCGGCCAGCCGGTTTCACTGATGATCACCTTCTTGCCGTTCGCCACGTTGACGGCGAGGCGATACATTTCTTTCATATAGAGCAGGGCGTACTCGGCCGAACAGCCCTCCCAGAACGGGTAGCAGTTGGCGAGAATGACGTCACAGGCTTCTGTCACCCGCGGGTGCACGGCAAATTCGAAGTAAGCATCGACGTAACCGACGGGCGTACCCGATACGGCGTCTTTCGTGCGGTTGATGTAGTCAATCAGTTCGTCTTCGCTCAGATCGCCACGCAACAGCACTTCGTTACCGACGCCGAGGATGTCCGCGTGACCGGAATTCGCGAGTTCAATGGCATTGGCGAGTTCGATCTCGTTCTGTTCCCTGTTGCCGTCGAGCCAGACACCGACCATTGTCCCGAGCCCTGCTTCCTTGGCGATAGCCGGAATCAGCTCGTTGCCTTCGCTGCAGGAAAAGGTTCGAATCCAGTGCGTATTATCCTGGATGAATGCCAGCCGTTCGCGGATCTGCGCCTCGCCGATCTGTGTGCCCGGCCCCTGGCCCTCAACGTAGGGACTGAACGAGATGCCGTGGATCTTCTCGTTAAGAATCTCTTTGACGAGTCGTCGAAGTTCCTCTTCGGACAGGACAGCAACATTAATCCCGGCCAGGTTTGTTTGCCTGCGATGTAGCACTCCCATGGGGCGTTCCTCGGTTGGTTAATCGGCAAACAACATGTTTGTCCGGAATGTAATCGTTAATTGGCGAATACGGCCGCTGCGCTCAAACAGCTCAGAGCTTTCTTCCGCTGGCAGCGCCAGTTGTGTCAGGGTTTGTTCCGTCCCGTCATCCCGGATAACGGTTAGGGAAGGTTCGGCATCGTCGTCGAGCTTGTAGGTCACGGGCACCTGGCACCAGGTGAAGACCAGCCCGTTGGGCGGCACCGTAATCGTCTGCCAGCTGCCGTGGACATCGACATAACCCGTATCGCGCGACTCAGCCATGAACTCGCGCGCCCGCAATAGATCGGGTTGAAAACGCACTGCACCATCACTAATGCGCACGCCGAGCTCGCCGAAACGGCACAGTATTTCTTCCTTGACCTGTCCGGTCATGCCCGGTTGCCGGGCTCCGGAATGTCTGGGTGTATGAGAGTAGGGATCGGTCGGAAACGCACCGTATTCGGCAGGAGTCTTGTTAAAGCCGATGCCCTTGCGCACGCGATAATACAATTGTCCCAATCGCCGGCCGCTGGCCTCATCAGCATGCTGTTCCAGAGCGGCAAAGAAATTTTCCTGTACTGCCAGCATCAGCTTGGAGACCATGTGCCAATAGACGGATCCCAGGCCCTCGAAGCTGAACATCGTCCCCGAGCGTCCGGTAAACGCCTTGTGCTGAAACACCGTTTCGTAAAGTTCCTGCAAAGGCTTGCGTGCCGCTTCGAATTCATCGCCGTACACTGCGGCGAGCACATCGAGCTCGGCCTTCAAATCACCGACGTTCTTGAAGTCGGCATTGAAGCGATAGCAGCCGTCAGCATCGCGGACGACGAGACGCTCGTCTCCTTCGGCGAGCATTTTCTGCAGCAGCGGAATAGCATCGACCAGTTCGGCGCTGATGCGGTTCTTGTCCAGGAATCCTGGCAACTCCCGATCCGGATAGAGCATGAAGGAGTGCTGATCGGGGCGGTAGATATCGCTGTCGAAAAGGGCTTCCAGCACAGTCACAGCCTTCTCTGGGGAAACAGGGCCGGCGCTTAGCGCGGCAACCTGACCTTCGAGCATAGGATAGAGCGTATCGATCACCACGGCGTCGGGTTGCAGATCCAATAGGTTGTAAGCATGGTACAGCCCGTCCTCTCGCTGGTTGGTGCCGATGCTGTGATCGATAGCTACCAGGGCATCCTCCAGCATGGCCAGGATCTGGTCGGCCGGCTGATCTACTTTGCCCGAGTACGATTCCTGCTCATAAACCGTCTCGCGATAGCGGCTCGCCGCCTGGCCGAGTTCTGCCAATGACTCGTAGCGTTGCTCCGCAGAAATCGGGCCAATGCCCAACAGCGGGCGGACGTTACTGAGCGCAACCGCGGTGTCGGCGAACCAATCGCTGACTTCCCTGGACAGGGCAAACGATTGATGTTCGTCTGCAAGTAACTTTTGCAGGAAGCGGACATACCGTCGCAGGTAATACAAGGTGACCATGGACAAGCCGTGGCCGACCAACGCATTGTTTGCGTCATTCCATTCCGGGCGTTGCGTGTTCATCCAGATGCCGCCGTCGATTACGAGGTTGCCCAGCTTGCTGAGCAGCGGCACCAGCAGTTTCTCGAACAAATTGACCTGGTAGACCTCACCATCGGCATCCAGGATCATCTTGCCGTCTGCACCCATGGCAGCGACCCGATGCTCGATGCGTTCAGCCAGCCCCTCGTCATAGGTCACGGTATTCTTGGGATCCTCGAGCAGCGCCTCAAACGACTTGATTCGATAGGGAACGTTGGCATAACAAAAAATCGGCTGGCGCAGCAGATCGCGCAATCGAGTTGGATGAAAATCTCTGGAGAGCTCGAGAAATTTCTGCAAGTAGATGATCTGATGATCGCCCCAGTAACCAATATAACTCCAGGGGTCGTCCGGCTCTTCAACTTCCCAGTCGATGCCTTCCTTGGTAATGCGGTACGGGTTGTAACCGTCTGCGGTGGAGGCGTTAACGAATTTGGCGATCTTGTTTTCAACAAACTCCGGGTAACTAAACGCCAGGGCCTCCCAGTTCTGGAATATGTCCCGCCAGTTGCCCTGATATGAAAGCAGGCCATTGCCGAATTCGTCTTTCAACTTGATGGTGAACTGGTTCCAGGGACGACTGGGGTCGCCGTGGCGACGGCCGAAAGTGATCGGCAGGTACTCGTGACAAAGGCGCTCCAGCTGCGAGTCGCCCTGTTCCTTGATGGCCGACAGCAGCTCGGTGAATTTCAGCTTGTCCGGAAAACCTTGAAGCAGATCCTGGTTACGCTGATACACAGCCTTGTTGAATTGCCTGATAGTGCAAGCAAAATCCCACGAGGATACGTTGTACTGGTCATCGAAAACCCCGCCTCTGAGGATGTTAAAAAGTACATTCGCGTAATGGTGGACTGTGATGTTTTCCTCCGCGGTGGCCTGATAACCATCTCCACTGGCCATGATGCGCGCTAGCTCATCGGTACCCTTTTTGACAGAGTGGTCGATCGCCCCGGCAACCCTGGCCGGGCTACGAAGCTGCTTCTGCAACTCGACCACCTGGCTCTGGCTCTGCTCGGTGTTTGCCACAATCTGCCAGCGCTGTGAAGCCTGTGGCGCCAGCTCCAGGGTCTGGCTCGCCAGGTAGGCTCCGCGAATGCCGCGCTTATGCACTTCCTGTCGCAATGCCTTGCCCTGGCGGAAGTTATCGAGCTGCTCCGACGAAATCAGTACTTTCTGCCCGTCGAGCCCCAGGCAAAAAGCCGTGTTTGCCTTGAGGGACTCGCACGGCTCGGCGCGATCGGTGATCCCGGAATAAAGGGTAAAAAGGGCGAGTCCGGTGTCACTATCCAGCTCCGTCCACTTGTAGGCGTCCACCAGGTTGCTGGTGTTGGTCTGGGCGAAACGCGGCGTGCCGGCTGGCAGGATATTCTGCAGGCCATCGACCAGATCGACGTTTAGGCTTTGATCGCCCAGGTTCTGCAATTCACACTGTCGTGCAAAACCGTAGTCGTCACTGGTGACCCATGTGTAGCGGAACGCTATCTGCAGGTCATCGTTGATTTCTTCAAAGCAGAGCTTATTGCTCAGCACATTCTTGTAAAGGTGGCGGCTGATCGCGTAGCGGCCATCGTGTTCCTTGTTGAAAGGCTCCCATACTTGCGGCCTGCCATTCGCTTCGACGCGCAGTATGGTTTTGCTGCCGGTATGGGCGGTGCTCTCATGGATCTTGTCGACCGTGACGTATGGGAACAGTGATGTCTCGGGCGACACCCGGCCCGCAGTCAACCCACCCGTCGACGAGACGAATAACCAGTGTTCAACGTTGGAAATCACGCTGATAAAAAACGGTTCGATCTTGTCGACGTTGCGGATTGCGTAATAACGTTCGCCCGCGAAGTCGATGAATTCACCAAGCACCGTGTTGTTGTCTTTGTTGTCAGTTTTCAAAATCTGTTCCATGTTTATTATTATTGTTCGTCCAAAATCTTATTCGACCAGTATCAGCGCGCCGAACAAGCCGGCGTCTATGTAGCCGCGGTCTTTCGGTCCGGAAAGAACGACTTCCGAGCCGATAAAGTTCTCGCGCAGCTCACTGCCGTCGTTATCGCAATAGGCGACCATGAGCCCCATCACCTTGCCAGCCGATAGCTTGATGGGCACGTTGCTGTCGGAACCATCAACGTAGTCGTCGGTGTAGATGTCTATCGCGAGTTCCCAGATGATCTTGTTGCCTTGCTGTTGCCAGCGGCTTTCGACATGGTGTGAATAGTTATGGGGTTTTTTGTCCGTGCCGATATCGATCGCCTGGTTGTCCAGCGACATGTGATAGGCGAAGGCATTGTGGCTGAACTGGTGTTCACCGCCGGAAAAATCCTCGTCGAGAAAAATCTCCCAGCAGTCGTCGTCCCAATACTGCACCAGCGGATCGCGGTGGGTATCTATAAGGATGTCGTCAACAAACTCTCCGAGGATGTAGATCTTGTCCTCGGTCCACACGACCTTG
The DNA here is from genome assembly GCA_029862045.1 of Gammaproteobacteria bacterium. Lineage (GTDB taxonomy): Bacteria > Pseudomonadota > Gammaproteobacteria > Steroidobacterales > Woeseiaceae > UBA1847. The sequence continues at coordinate 183,959 of JAOTYE010000005.1, read as the reverse complement.
TAGCGCCCCTGAAAATCTTCGGCAGAAAACTCGGGCCCCAGCCAGCGACGTGCCAGCTCCTGCCAGCGGGCTTGCTCCCAGATGCTCTCGTCGGCAACGCCGTCGACGACTGGCGCAACCGCAGCCTTGGGTGCCCGGTACTCTGTACGTTCGTCGTAATGAGCTTCATCGGCCAGCGCAGGGGTTGTTGCTAACGCCGCCAAAGCGGCTGTAACAACCAGGCAAACATTGACCCTAGTGTTGAGCATGTTGTTCTCCGGCAATTCTCTCAGCAACAGCAACGGTTCGTGCAACGACCTCATCGAGTGTTAGTTCCGTAAATCCGGCGAGCCCGACGCCGATGCGGCCTTGCCAGGGGCGCGTCCAGGAATCCGGTATCGCCGCGCCCGTGAGCCCGAACAGTCCGCCGGCGGTCGCGCCGTTGCAGTCCGTGTCCAGACCGGCCGCAACAGCATTGCCGATTGCCGCCCCGAACTCGCCGTCCGCCGAACACAGCGCCCAGACGACGAGCGCAAGATTGTTGAGCGTATGGACCGGTGACATGCGTTCGTATTTTTCATACAAGCGATCCACGGCATCAGGATCATCTGACAGTTCGCGACCGAATCGAACGGCCGCGGCCGCTTCACTGCCGTGAGGAATTTGCTGGAGCGCCGCGTCTATTGCTGCGTCGAGATCTTCGGTCGCCGGAATCGCGGCGCCGAGCGCGGCAATGAATGCTGCGCCGCGTACCCCTTCGCCGCGATGCGACAGCGAGGCATCCCGTCGTGCCAACTCTGCCGCGAGGGCAGGGCGTCCCGGGCACACCCAGCCATAGAGATCGGCTCGAATCTGAGCGCCAATCCACTCGTTGTAGTCATTGTCGGAGCATTCGTCGAGGTCGAATCCCGCTTCGTCGCCGTTGACAAATTCGTCCGCCATGTTGCAAAGCAGGGTTCGATACGCGGCGCGCTCAGCTGTCCAGGTCGCGCCCGCCGGCAGCAGGCGTAACCAGGCACGTGCGACGTCGGCTGTTTCGAAGCCCGTGCCTTTTTCCTCCAGCAGCAGGAGGGCCAGCAGCGTGTAGTTGATGTCGTCGTCCGGCTCGGCCCGCTCCATATGTCCACGGCAGCAGCCGCGCCCCAGTTGTTCGACGAGGGATCCTTGAAGGGCGGGCACGTAGTCACGCAGCGGCAGCGCGTTGGCCTGCTGCAGGTAGGCCTCGAGCCCGGCCCGCCCTTCCTGAAAGGACAACACCTCGACGGGTTTGCCCAGCATGCAGCCCGAAATCCGCCCCTCCCAGGCATTACGTATGCGTGTTGGTTCCACGGTCACAGCTTGCAAAAGTCTCAACTCCTCGCGCAACAGCGCCACTATTCGATAAATATTGTATTCGTTATTGACAGCGCTGTCAGATATAAGTATAAACACGTACTGACAGCGCTGTCAGTTTCAACTGTAACTGGTTGTTGCCGGCAAAGACGCTGAAAACACGCCGCTTACCGGCAACACATTCGATAGCAAGCTAGGGGGCTTGAGCATGCAAAAACCATCTTTCAGTAAGACACCTTTGGCCACAGGCGTAGCACTGGCGCTGGGCGCGACGACGATTACGCCGGCACAGGCGCAGGAACCGATGGAAGAGATCGTAACCGTCGGCATCCGCAGCAGCCTGACGTCGTCGATGAACATGAAACGTGGCTCACAGGGCCTTGTAGATGGCATCGTTTCGGAGGACATCGGTAAGTTCCCTGACACGAACCTTGCAGAATCCATGCAGCGCATTGCGGGTGTGTCGATCGACCGCTCGGCGCAAGGCGAGGGGCAGCGGATCACGGTGCGTGGTATGGGTCCGGACTTCAACCTCGTGACCTTGAACGGCCGGCAGATGCCGGCGTCCAGAATCGAAGCGACAGCAGCTTCGAACTCCCGGGCCTTCGACTTTTCGAATCTCGCCTCGGAAGCCATCGCAGCGATCGAGATCAAGAAGACGAGCCGTGCGAGTGATCCCACGGGTGGCATCGGCGCAACGGTCAACATCAAGACGGCACGCCCGCTCGATACTCGCGACACGGTTGCCAGTTTCGGCGTTAAGATGGTCGCGGATCAGTCCGTAGACGACGGCGATTCGGTCACACCGGAAATCTCGGGCATCTTCAGCACGACCAACGACGACGAGACATTCGGTGTTTCCGTCACGGCCAGCTATCAGGATCGCAACCTCGGTTACAACCAGGCGGGTGTGGCGGGCTACTGGCTTCACGACGGCAGCAACGATGGTGATTGGACGACACTCCCGCCTGTCGGCACAGAAACGAACAACATCACCAACCGTCCGGCGCCGGGCGAGATCTACATGACTCCGCAGACGACCGACTACACCTTCAACGACGTGCAACGTGAAAGAATCAACGGTCAGCTCGCGCTGCAGTTCGCTCCATCGGATACTGTGACTGCGACGCTGGACTACACCTACTCTGAAAACACGCTGGAGACACAACGCAGCAGTGTTGGCGCGTGGTACAACTTCCTGAATAACGGCGATCAGGTGTGGACCGATACCCCGGTTGCGACGCCGCTCCTTTACTCGGAGGATTATGCCGCTAACGACTCGGATCTGTGTTTCAGCGCCGGCGAGTTTGCCGAGAAAAACGAAAACAACTCGCTTGGCCTGAACATCGTGTGGGACGTGTCCGACCGTTTCGGCCTCGAGTTCGATTATCACGATTCGGATGCCAAGTCCGCCCCCGACAGCCCGCTCGGAAGTAGCGTTAATCAGGGGGTCTGTGGTTTCTTCAGAGGTTTGACGACCACCGATTTCAGCAGCGACTTCCCGGTCCTGAGTATCGGACTGCCGCCAGGAGCGGATAGCATTGAAGCGAACCGGAACGAGGTGATCCAGACCGGCCGCTCGTACAGAAACAGCTTAATGGAATCCGACGTTCAGCAGGCCCAACTGAGCGGTGAATTGATTTTTGAGGACGACTCCAGTCTGGATTTCGGTATTGTGTCGACGGAGGTGAGTAACCGTTCGGCGTTCTCCAACGTGCAGACTGAGACCTGGAGCGGCTTCTGCGCGTCCGGCCAATGCGCAGACGAGGATATCAACGATGAATACCCGGACGAAATCTGGGGCACCGTGCGCAGTACACGCGGGGCATTCGATAACATGCCGGGCAACCTCTCGAACATTGTCCCGGGTTACTTCGACTTTAACTTCGAGGCCGTCAGGCAAGCAGGCATCGCGATAGCGGGCGGCGACGACAGCACCTTCCGGGCTACGAACGACTACGGCACCGATCGATTAACTGACGAAGACTCGATAGCCGCTTATCTGCAGTACAATCGTTCGTTCGACATCGGCAACAAACCCGCGAACATTGCCATCGGCGTGCGTTACGAGCAAACCGACGTGATCTCGAGCGCGAGGGTGCCGATCGCGACGAATATATCGTGGAACGCGGCCAACGAGTATTCAGTCGTCGAGAGTGGCTCCGGCTTTACAACGCTGAAGGGCGACTATGATTACGTGCTGCCCAGCGTCGATTTCGATATCGAGGTTGGGGAGGATAAGGTCCTACGTGCGAGTTACAGTGAGACGATCGGTCGTCCGGGCTGGGGTGATATACAGGGCGGTCAGACGCTGGATGCTCTGGTCCGCATCAATGGCGGCACCGGCCGGCAGGGTGATCCGGGACTGTTGCCGCTCGAGTCGCAGAACTACGACCTGTCATTCGAGTGGTATTACACTGAGGGCAGTTACGCGTCCATCGCCTACTTCCGCAAGGACATCGACAATTATGTCGGCAACGCCGAGATCGTGGATACCCCGTTCGGTTTGCCACATCCAGGGCAGGGCCCGAGGTTTATCGAAGCGCAGGCTGCGGTTGGCGACGATTTCAACGACATCCGTGATTACATCTTCGCCAACTACGGCAATACGCCGGAGGTTGATCCGGTCGCCGGCACTATCCTCGGTATCGCCGGAGAGGATCCGATATCGACGTTCCGTATCACGGTCCCCGCAAACCAGCAGTCGGCGACCGTCGATGGATGGGAGTTCTCGGTCCAACACTTGTTCGGTGACAGTCCTTTCGGCGCCAGCGTGAACTTTACGCTGGTCGAATCGGACGTCGGGTACGACAACAACAGTGCCGGTGAACAGTTTGCGATCGAAGGCATCAGCGACTCGGCGAACGCGGTCGTGTTCTACGAGGATGACAGATGGTCGGCGAGGATCGCCTACAACTGGCGTGACGAGTTCCTCAACACCAGGACTGACGACAAGGGGGCGAATCCGCAGTACACCGACGAATATGGACAATGGGACGCGAACGTCAGTTTCAATGTAAATGAAGATCTGTCGGTTTTCGTCGAGGGAATCAATCTCACCGACGAAATCCAAACGATACACGGTCGCGATGACAGACAGCTGTATTGGGCGACTCAGACTGGTGCCCGCTACATGATCGGTGCGCGATACAATTTCAGATAGAGGTAGCTGAAGTCTATCGTTAGACCTTCATAACTTCGGTTGTGTGGAAGAAGCCGCTGCCAGCAGCGGCTTTTTTCGTCTGGCGGCTGTGTGAGATCATAGAGTTTATGCAAGAGGCAACGATCCAGGTGAACCCGGAATCGTCACTGCAAGTGTATGCGGTTGGCGAGGAAAGGACGCTGGTCATTATCATCGACGATTTTGCGCTGGATATGGCGGAGGTCATCGATCATGCCTGTCAATTGGAGAGCTTTGCGGCGGATGAAACCGGCTATCCCGGGGTGAGGGCGCCACTTACGCGTAGCCATTTCGTCGCCGAGCTCGATGCCATTCATCCGCTGCTGCGCAAGGTCTATTCGGTTCCCGACGAACTTGCTATGAGACCCGTGAATACTGCTTACTCCCTCGTCTCGACGCCCGAGCACGAGCTAAAACCAAATCAACGTCTGCCGCACTATGACAGCAACAGGCGGTACTATTTTGCGATAACCCATTATCTCAATGCCGGCGATTTTGGTGGCACCGGCCTGTACCGGCACAAGCCGACGGGATTCGAGACGCTGGTAGGAGCGCGGCTCGACCAGTACATTGAGGCGCGCGACGCCTTTCTTGCCGAGCACGGAGACCCGCCGCAACGGTATTTCGGCGCGAGTGACGCGCAGTATGAACTGTTTGACCGAATCGACTACAAGCCAAATCGGCTGGTCGCCTATCCTGGCTACCTGTTGCATTCAGGGCTGGTCGAACCGTCAAGAGACATAAACCCGGATCCCCGGACGGGGAGGTTAACGTCGAATGTTTTCGTCGAATTCAGCTAGTCGGGTCTTGAGGAAGTGAGCACGTAGCAATGGGTAGCGTAATCAAGCACGTAGTCATCGTCGGCGGCGGCTCCGCCGGCTGGTTGACTGCGGGCGTGATTGCGGCGGAACACAGGCCCAATTCGGCAACGGGGTTTCGGGTTACCCTGATCGAGTCGCCGGATGTCAAAACGATCGGTGTCGGTGAGGGTACCTGGCCGACGATGCGCGACACGTTGCGCAACATGGGTGCATCGGAGACCCGGTTTCTCCGGGAATGTGATGCTTCGTTCAAACAAGGGTCCAAGTTCGTCAAGTGGGTCAACGGCGACGATGGCGACTATTACTATCATCCATTCGTCCTGCCGAGCGGCTATAACGAAACCAATTTGGTGGCGGAATGGCAGCGACGTCACGCCGGCGTTCCGTTTGCGGATCTGGTCAGCTTTCAGCCACACCTCTGCGAACAGGGCAAAGCACCCAAACAGAAAACGACACCCGAGTTCGCCGCCGTCGCGAACTATGCTTACCATCTCGACGCCGGCAAGTTCGGGCAATTCCTGCAGAAGCACTGCATCGAAAACCTCGGTGTAACGCATGTGCTCGACCACGTCAGAGGCATTAGTTCTGCGCAGAACGGTGATATCGAGTCGCTGCAGACGGACAAACACGGTGAGTTGGAAGGCGACCTGTTCATCGACTGCACCGGTTTTGCGGCCGTGCTGATCGGGCAGCACTACGATGTACCCTTTATCAGTCGGAAGAATGTGCTCTTTAATGACACCGCGCTCGCCGTGCAAGTGCCGTATCCGGACGACAACAGTCCAATCGCATCGCACACCATTTCAACCGCGCAAGCGGCCGGGTGGGTCTGGGATATTGGCTTGCCCACGCGACGCGGCATAGGCCACGTCTATTCGAGTTCGCATACATCCGATGCCGAAGCCGAGTCCGCGCTCAGGACGTACATCGAACAAACGACGAGCGGCAACGCCGGCGAAGTCGGCGCGCCGCGGAAGATTGCTTTTAATCCGGGGCACCGGGAAAAATTCTGGCACAGGAACTGTGTCGCCGTTGGCATATCGGCCGGATTCATCGAGCCACTCGAAGCATCGGCACTGGCGTTGATCGAGTTATCCGCGGCGATGATCCGGGACGAGATGCCGGCGACGCGTGACGTCATGGATATAGCGGCGAGGCGATTCAACGAGCGCTTCCGTTATCGCTGGGATCGTGTCATCGACTTTCTGAAATTGCATTACATTCTCAGCAAGCGAACGGATTCCGACTTTTGGAAAGACAATCGCCGCGCCGAAACCATCCCGGAGCGGCTGCAGGAGCTCATGGAAGTGTGGCGATACCAACCGCCCTCGCACAATGATTTTTATCAGATCCAAGAAGTATTCCCATCTGCGAGCTACCAGTACGTGCTCTACGGCATGGGCTTTAAGCCTGAAGAACGCGCGACTCAAAGGGCGTCCGACGATGACGGGCGCGCGACAGGCTTCTTACAGGAGAGTGCCAACCTGACCCGGAAGATGCTGGGTGCCTTGCCGTCAAATCGTGAGCTGATCAATCAGGTTAAATCGCATGGGCTGCACAAGATATGATGTGCTCTATGACGCGTAATTTGTATGAGCAAACGGAGCCGACATGGCAAACCACGTCTTACTGAATAATGTTGATCACAAGAGCCTGCGGGTGATCAAGACACGATCGGCCGCTTACGGGGACGATGTCATGTGTACCATGACATTCCCAAATGAGTTCAGGAGTATCCAGGCACACTATCCCATCGTCTTCAGCAAGGAACCCGAATCCGGAAAGTTCCAGGCGTTGGCATTGTTCGGCTTCGAAGACAAAGAGAATTTATTCCTCGAGGAAGATGGCTGGGACGCAACTTATATACCGCTGACGATAGAGCGTCAGCCGTTTCTGATCGGTTTCCAGCAGAAAAGCGCGGGTGGCGAAGTCGCGCAGCAGACCGTTATTCATATCGACATGGACAGCCCGCGCATTAGTGAGACAGACGGAGAGCGCGTGTTCCTCGAACACGGTGGCTACACAGAGTATCTAAACCGAATCAACACGGTACTGGGAGCGATCCATAACGGATTCGACGGCAACGAGGCGTTCATCGACGCCTTGCTCGCCAACGAATTGCTCGAGTCATTTACGTTGGACGTCGAATTAAACGATGGCACGGAGTATCGCCTCTCCGGCTTCTTTACTGTTGACGAGGAGAAGCTGCGGTCACTCGACGGCGAGACATTGGAAAGGCTGAGCCGGGATGGTCACCTGCTGCCCATCTATATGGTAGTTGCATCCATGTCGAATTTTCGGGATCTGATTCAAAGGCGAAATGACTTGCTCGAAGAGTAAGTCGCGAAACGTGTCCGTTGGAGCTGTCTGAGACGATCGAATGTTGGCAATCAACACCAGAGTAGAGGAGACATCGAGCGCCAGTGCGGCTGGCTTGCCGGACGAAGTGCTGACTTCGACAACGCCGTTGGTGCTCAAGAATCTGGTCACGGACTGGCCACTGGCCGAAGCTGGAAAACAGTCGGCCGATGCCGCCATTGGCTATATTCGCGATTTCTACAAGAATGCGACGATCGGCGCGTTCTTCGGCGATCCGAAGGCGGGCGGTCGGGTCTTTTACAACGATGACATGACAGGGTTCAACTATCAGCCGGTGATGCTGAAACTCGACGCTGTTCTGGACAAGCTGCAGCAACACGCACAAGACGAAAATCCACCGGCGATCTATGTGGGTTCGACTACGGTCGACACAAGTCTGCCCGGAATGCGAGCGGACAACGACATCAATTTCGGTAATATTCGTCCATTAGTTAGCATCTGGCTCGGTAATCGAACGCGTATCGCTGCACATCATGACGTTCCGGACAACATTGCCTGTAACGTGGTCGGCCATCGACGCTTCACGTTGTTTCCACCGCAGGAACTGAAGAATCTGTATGTGGGCCCTTTGGATTTCACGCCCGCCGGCCAATCGATCAGTCTTGTCGATTTTAACAATCCGGATTATGAGAAGTTTCCGAGGTTTGCAGAGGCGTTGCGGAATGCGCAAGTTGCTGAACTAGAGCCCGGCGACGCGATATTCATTCCCAGCATGTGGTGGCACCATGTTGAAGCGCTGGACAGCTTTAACGTCCTGATCAACTACTGGTGGAGACAGGTGCCGGCCTATATGGGCAACCCGGCCGACGTACTGATGCATGCGCTTCTGACAATACGCGATCTGCCCACCGAACAGCGCCGCGTATGGCAGGGAATATTTGACCATTATGTATTTTGTGCTGACGAAGACATTGTCGCGCACATACCCGAGCACAAGCGCGGCGTTTTGTCGCCGATGAACGAGCGCGCGGCGAGGGAATTGCGGGCGCAGCTACTCAACAAACTAAATCGCTGAATGCACTGAGTTACGAGGAACAGCTTTGACCACTAATAGAATTCAAAAAGTCATTATTGCCGGCGGCGGAACCGCGGGCTGGATGTGCGCAGCACTGCTTGCGAAAACCATGGGCAAAGTGTTGGATATCAGCCTGATTGAATCAGACGAGATTGGCACCGTCGGTGTCGGCGAAGCAACGATTCCGCCGTTGGTGGGTTATCACCAATTTTTGGGCGTTAATGAACAGGAGTTCATGGCGGCTGTACACGCGACATTCAAGCTCGGCATATCGTTCGAAAACTGGCGCGATGTCAATGAGGATTATATTCACTCATTTGGCCTAACGGGCACAGATCATTGGAGTGCCGGATTTCAACATTTCTGGCTGCGCGGCTCGCAGAAGGGACTTGCCAAGGAGTTCGGTGATTATTGCCTGGAGTTACGAGCTGCGCAGGAAAACAAATTCGCCCATCTACCCAAGAATGGGCTCAACTATGCGTTTCATATCGATGCCACGCTGTACGCCAAATTCCTGAGAAAGCTCAGCGAGGAGCACGGGACCAAACGGGTCGAAGGGAAGATCGTCAAGGTAAACAAAGATTCGGAATCAGGGTTCATAACCTCGCTGACGCTCGCCTCGGGCAACGAAATCGAAGGCGATCTGTTTATCGACTGCACTGGTTTTCGCGGCTTGCTCATCGAGCAGACACTGCATGCCGGTTACGAAGACTGGTCACACTGGTTGCCGTGTGACAGTGCGGTTGCGGTGCAGACTGAATCGACTTGTCCGGCGATACCGTACACGCGATCGATCGCGCGTGAGGCCGGCTGGCAGTGGCGCATTCCGTTACAGCATCGAGTTGGCAACGGCATGGTCTATTGCAGTCGTTACGTCAGCGATGATGAAGCGACAAAGACGTTGTTGGCGAACATCGAGGGTGAGTTGTTGACGGAGCCCAGGGTAATCAAGTTTCGCCCCGGCATGAGACGTCAGCACTGGAAAAACAACTGCGTGGCGATCGGACTTTCCAGTGGTTTCATCGAGCCGCTCGAGTCCACCAGCATTCACCTTATTCAAAGAGGCATCGTTCATCTGATGCGGATGTTCCCACTAACCGGGATCAAACAATCAGACATAGACGAATTTAATAAACAGACTCGTTTCGAGATAGAGACGATACGCGACTTCATTATCCTGCACTATTGCGTTACGAATCGGCAGGACAGCCCGTTCTGGCGCCATTGCCGCAACATGGAAATACCGGAAACGCTTACGCATCGAATCAGGCTGTTCAAAGAGACCGGCCGGGTATTCAGAATACCTGGCGAGCTATTCGCCGAAAGTTCCTGGATCCAGGTGATGCTGGGACAGGGCCTCGAGCCCGAACAGTACCATCCGGTCGTCGATGTCATGGACGACGAGGAGTTGGACAGGTTCCTGAAAAAGATCAAGGCAAGCGTCGACACCACGGTTGAGCAATTGCCCGTTCACGAGGCGTATCTCGAGCAATACTGCAAGTCCGCGCACTAGACGCGCGCGTAGCCGCGAACATCCAACAAATATTCCGTAGGAGGCTTGGCGATCCATATGTCAGAAGGAGAAAAAATTCAGTTTAGGTTTTTTTCGTTGCGAATCCGCAGCGTCGCCGCATCAGTTTTCGGCACTGTGCTCCTGACATCTTGTGGTGGCGGCAGCAGCGTCCCGAAAAACGAGACAGCACCAATTCCACCAGTCACGCAAGAGCCGCGGCTATTCAGGGATATTACGTCGGGCTCCGGAATCGATTTTTCCGTCGGCTTTTCCGAGAATCCCGGGGACGACGCTGAAGTAAGCTTTTTTGCCGGGGGCGTTGCCTCGGGTGACTACGACGACGACGGGGATATCGATATGTTCGTTGTGCGTGGAGATGTGGGGCCGAATCTTCTGTATCGCAATGACGGAAATAATGCCTTTGCCGAAGTTGCAGGAGCGGCAGGGCTGGCGTTCACGAAATCCGCGACAGAGAACTATCGACACAGCGGGCCGATGTTCGCCGACATCGACGGCGACGGCGACCTGGATCTGTTCATTGGCGGCGTTCAGGGTGATCCGTGTCGAGTTTTTGCCAACAATGGTGATGGCACATTCACGGACGTGACGAGCGGGTCTGGCCTCGACGCGATCGGTGCGAGACAGACGATTTCAGCTGCGTTCGGCGATTATGACCTCGACGGCGATCTGGATCTGCTCGTTTCGCATTGGCGCACCGAACGGTCCTATGACGATCCGGGCGATACAGAACATCTCTGGCGCAACGACAGCACTTCGACGGAAATCCAATTTGTCAGTGTGAGCGTCGAGGCCGGACTATCGCCAAGCATCATTACGCTTCCGGATCCGTTTGTTCCGCCGTCAGGTCTGGACGTTACATTCGCGCCGTCCTTCGCAAGAGTTAACGACGATCTATACCCGGACATATTGATGGTGGCGGACTTCAATACGACGAAGGTGTTCATGAACAATCAGGATGGCACATTTTCGAATGTCACCGATGTGGACGTCCTGACCGACAGAAATGGCATGGGATCGGCGCTCGGCGATTACGATAACGACGGTGATTTGGACTGGTTTGTCACTAGTATTTTTCGTGAGACGCAGGGCACTTTTACCAACGGCAACCGACTCTACCGTAACGATGGTGGACAGTTTGTCGATGTAACAGAGGCCGTTGGCGTGGCAAACGGCGGTTGGGGGTGGGCAGCCTGCCTTGTCGATCTGGACAACGACGGTCATCTGGACATCTATCACACGAATGGCTGGCGTGAGGTGTCAGACGGCGATTTTTCCGCGGATCAGGACCGTGCCTTTGTGTCCGATGGCGCCGGGGGTTTCTCGGACCGCGCGACCAGCCTGGGATTCACAGGGAGGGGGCAGGGGCGGGGCGTGGTCTGCGCAGACTTTGATCGTGATGGGGACGTCGATGTCTTTGTATGGAAGTCTGAAGCGACTGACGGCGGCACGCTGTACAGGAATGAAACCAGCGTCAATAATTTTCTGCGTGTCAAGTTGAATGGTCTGCCGCCCAATACCGGTGCTGCGGGCGCACGTATCAAATCGACGGTTGGCGCAGTATCTCAGTTACGCGAGGTAGCTCTCAACAGTAATTTCATATCGCAAAACCCGGCCGTCCAGATAATCGGCCTTGGCAGTGCAGCACAAACAGACTCGCTGATTATCGAATGGCCGGACGGTCGGATGACCGACATGGGCGTTGTTGACGCAAATCAAAATCTGCTTATCGATCACCCTGATCTGTGAGCAGGCAAGCATCTTTGTGACCGCCCACTAAATAGCTGCCGGGATCGTGAACATGTCTGAGATCGACAACAAAAAGTTTTGCACGATGTTTGCCGTACTGTGCGCGGTTACGGTTGGATGCGAGGTGCAAGAAGACGCAACCGATCTTGTTTGGGCCGTCAACGTCGGCGGCGCAGCGTACACAGGCATCGATGGCACACAGTATGAAGCCGAAGCGTCGATTCAGGGCGGCGAGATTGGCCAAATGGAAACGGTAAAAGGCTCGCAGGATGCCTTTCTTTATAAGAGCTATCGAGAAGGCGACATTGAAGTCGCCCGCCCGATGGAGAATGGCATTTACGACATCACGTTTTATTTCGCCGAACCCGAGCAATTCGGAGGCGGTGATCGCGTCTTCGACGCCTTTGTCGAAGAGCAACAGGTTGTTGATAACCTTGATGTTATGTCGGCCAGGGATGGCAAGATCGAGTCTGCCCTGACCGTCGTGACCCCCAATGTCGAGATCACCGACGGCGAACTGAATGTCACATTCGAAGCCTCCGTCAGCGAACCCGTGCTCAGCGCATTGCTTGTCCGCAACAAGAACCGGCCTGTGCCGGAGTGGGAGCTTGCCTGGAGCGACGAGTTCGACGGCGACGAACTGGATGCTGAAAAATGGAGCCCCAACGTATGGCCGGCGCGCAAGGTCAATGACGAGGATCAGGCATACACGGCGCGAGAAAAGAATATTCGCGTCAAGGACGGCATGTTGATCCTCGAAGCGCACAAGGAAGACTATGTAGGCGCTACGTACACATCAGGCAGGGTGCACTCCTCGGGCAAAGGCGATTTCCTGCACGGCAGGTTCGAAGTCCGCGCGAAGTTGCCCTACGGCAAGGGCACCTGGCCCGCGATCTGGATGTTACCGAGCGACCCCTACAAGTACTCAACCACCTGCGAGGAAGGCGAAGACTGGCAGGGGAGCAGCACCTGCGATGCGTGGCCGAACTCAGGCGAGATCGACATCATGGAACACGTCGGCTATCAGATGGGCCACATTCATGGCACCGTGCATAACGAGGCGTATTACTGGGCCAAATGGGAGCAACGCAAGGGCCGCATACTGATTGACGGCCTGGACGAAGAATTTCACATCTACGCGCTCGAGTGGACGCCCGAGCGAATCGACATCTTCGTCGACGACTCGCATTACTTCACGTACGTCAATGAAGGTACCGGATGGAATGTCTGGCCGTACGACCAGCCGTTTCACCTGATCCTGAACATCGCCGTCGGCGGCATGTGGGGCAGGTCGGGCGGCGGCATCGATGACGACATCTTTCCGCAGCAGATGCTGGTGGATTACGCGCGTGTGTACCGGCTAACAGAATGACATGCGTCTGATTCCCGGGAGATTGAAACTCAAAAGACGATGAACACCGCTGAACTTCTCACGCAATTCGAGCACGAGGGCTATCTCGTCATCGAAGACTTCTTCGACGCTGAACTGATGGCTGGCCTTGGTCAACTGATTCGCAGTTATTTTGGTGACAACCCGGACTTCTTCCATAACGACGAATTCCTCGACAAGGCGCAGACCGATGTCATTCCATGGTTTCCACAAAACGAGGGAGTCAAGGCCTTCGATGCAATCGACGCCGATCCGCGCCTGCAAAAGCTGACTACCGCAATCCTCGGCGATGGCTGGGCGAGCCAGTACTGCATGGTGATGTTCTCGAAGCAAGGAACGACCGGGCAGGCCTGGCATCAGGACTGCCCACCCGATGACCCGGACGTGTTTAACCTGAATCGACTTGTGTATACGAGCGACATTACCGATGAGATCGGCGGCCAGACAGTTGTTGTACCGCGATCCCATAAGGCAGGACTGTTACCGGTTGGCGATCCTGTCGGAGAGTTCGAGAATCAGATCGTGCTGCGACCGAAGCAAGGGACCCTCGTTTTTTTGCATGGACATACCTGGCATCGCGTCCTGCCGATCAAGGGTGCTTACCGCTTTTCGACCAACTATCGAGCCGCACCCGCAGGCGCGCCGGATGACATTACGGATGTCTGCGTCTACCGGAATATGCGCTATCAGTTTTCGAAGTCGAAGATTGTTGAAGACCGGGCCGACAGATAACGATCAAAACTTGTTGCGAACACGGTCCATGTCCTGCTGAAATCCAAGGCTCGCAGCGTGTGTCACGACCGCCGATTCCTTGCGCCCCTGCAAAATGTCGTCGCTGACTGCGGCGATCTGAAACTCGAAGCCGGATCCACTGCGATCGTCGACGAAAGTATCGACTCGTTCATCGAGTACGAACAGATGGCATTCGTTCGCTCGCCAGAAATTCGGGATCGAAATGTAGCCATCGGCGCCGATGATGTATGCCGTGTTCTGCAGCTTGCAGCGATATGACGTTGCCAATGATGCGACGAGGTCATCGTAGTTAAACAGCATCACAACATCGTCATCAACTCTATTCGCTGCGAGATGCGAAATGACCTCGATGTCCTTTGGCGCCTGCTGAGCGAAGTAACGCGCAATCGCAATCGGGTAGATACCCATATCCAGCAGGCAACCACCGGCCAATGTCGCGTCATACTGACGTGAGTCAGGAACATAAGGCACCGGATAACCGAAATCGGCCTTGATATGACGCAACTCACCAATTCTTCCTGCGTCGACCCATTCTCTCGCTTTCCTTATTGCCGGCAGGAACCAGGTCCACATCGCTTCCATCAGGTAGCAGTCCGCCTTGGCCGCGGCATCCAGCAGTACGCGACACTCTGCTGCCGATGTCGTAATCGGTTTCTCACACAGGACCGCCTTGCCTGTATCGAGCGCATCGACCGAGTTCCGCAGGTGCAGCGTGTGCGGGGTTGCCACATAGATCGCATCGATGTCGGGATCAGCAAATAGCTGGTCGTAGCCTTGATAGGCGTTAGCGATGCCATGCTTCCCGGCGAATTCGGTGGCAGAAGCCAGGTTGCGCGCGGCTACAGCGCCGACATGCGCGTTAGGTACATGATGAATATCGCTCGCAAACGTGTTCGCGATATTACCGGCGCTCACGATGCCCCAGCGAATTTTTTTCATCAGTGTAGTCCGGCTCGTTGGCTTGCGACCGCGATCATTGCCACTGCCAGAATAACAAACAGCAGGCTTATTGAGCGGCGCATCGTATGTTGCGATACCCGGCCCTGTAATCTGGGTCCGATTTGTCCGCCAATAAGCACACCCGGAATATCATAGCAAAGCAGGTTCCAGGGCACGGCGGTCCAACCACCGGCATGGATGAGTTGACCGAAAAGTGCTGTCGATGCGAAGACGACCGTAACGATTACGACGAGTACCGAAGTCGCCGCAGCGACAGCAATGGGAATTCCCTTCCGTGTTAGTTGCGAGATGGTGACTTCGCCGATGCCCACGGACACCATGCCGGTCAGGAAAGCGCCGACACCGGTCAGGGCATCATTGCCCGCGGCCAGCTGAGGATCGTCGTACGCGTAGATGTGTCCGCGCGAGTCCGTCAACTCGCGTTGCTTAATAACTTTATGTTTTACTTCGGCTTTTTTCCCGGGGATGGGATTTCGCCACATCACGAACGCGAGTATCCCTACCAGGAGAGCGTAACCCGCAAGTAGCACACTGTCATGCACCATACTTGCCGTGAATGCCCCGAACACTGCCATAGGAACCGCGATGCGAAGAATTCTCCAGGCAAGCCTGTAGTCAATCAGCTTGCGGCGGTAGTAGCCGATAAACCCGGACAGGAAACCGAATGTCTGTGTAAACAACGCCGCGCCAATCGCGGCAAGTGTCGATTCGAGTACATATTCGGGGCCAAGAAGTGGAAATACGAGGATGAATATCGGCGTGAAGAACGCTGCCCCGCCAATACCACTGAGCATCGCGCACGTCGCGACCAATATCGACACCGGAAACATGAACCAGTAGAGAGTGAAATCCAAAAGTCGTATCCCGTCCGGCGGAAGCCTTACTGTCGCCAGAGTCGTATATTCGGAGCCGTCGCCTCTCGATTGCTTCTGAAGGGATTGATATCGATGCCGCCGCGTCTCTGGTAACGAGCGTAGACGGCCAATCGCTCGGGCGCGCAGTTATGGAGAATGTCGACAAACATTCTTTCGACGCAGGCTTCATGAAAATCATTATGCCGGCGATACGAGACGATGTAGCGCAACAGTCCCTCACGGTCGATTCGCGGACCCTTGTAGGAAACCATGAGGCTACCCATGTCTGGCTGGTTCGTGACCGGGCACAGGCTGCGCAACAGGTGCGAATGAAGGTCTTCCGAAACGACATCGCTCGCATCGGCGCGCAATAATCCTGCGTCGACCTCATAGGCATCGCAGGACACGCTGAGCGCGTCGATGCAGTGGCCAGGTAGTCGCGCGATAGTGCTACGGGCCGTTCTTGCTGGTCGCTGCAACCGGACGTCGTTTTTGGCCCCAGCGCAGCCAGAGAGGTCTCTTGCGATCGCTGCTGCGACGTCCGCAATTGCCTCGAACCCGGTCATCGCAAATGAGCCCAGATAGAGCTTCAGCGACTTGGACTCGATGATGTTGGGCGAGTCGGCCGGCACCGAGATTTCGGCCGTCGCAACCTGCGGCTGTCCGGCCGGGTTCAGCCACGTCAGCTCCCAGGCATTCCAGATGTCCACGCCATGAAATGGCAGCTCCGGGCCAAGTCCGAGAGCCGCACGGCTGTCCGTACGTGCGATCGCGTATAGCAAATCGGGCGAATAGTGTTCAGGGTAGGCTGTTGCCCGGCCCAGCGGTATTTGTTCACTCATTTTGGCGGTGATTTGTGCGCATGCGGCCAGAGTTTACGCGTTTCCTCAGGTACAATATCGGCCTTTTTGCAAGATCGAAAGCTCCATATCCAGCCCATGAGCCCAGCCAATAATAACCATAATGACCGCGGGTACATCATTCCGATCGGCGGCGGCGAGGAGAAATTCCACAATCCGGAGATTCTCGATCGTTTTATCGACATCTGCGGCGGTAAGGATGCCCGCATCGGCATCATTCCGACCGCATCGGAACTCGAAGACACCGGGCGCAACTACGAGAAGTTGTTTCGTAAGATCGGTGTGCAGCACGCCAAAGTGCTGCCGTTTGAATCGCGCGAAGACTGTGAATCGAGCGAGTACCTCGACTACATCGAAAAATCGGATGGCATTTTCCTGACGGGCGGCAATCAGCTGCGTTTGTCGACGACGCTTGGCGGCACAGCGGTGGCACAAATGATTCGGCGCCGTAACGCGGCCGGCATGCACGTTGCCGGGACCTCGGCTGGCGCCGCGTTCATGCCCGAGCACATGATTGCGGGCGGCCTCGAAGGCAGTACGCCGAGCCCGGATATGGTCACAATGGCGCCAGGCCTGGGGTTGACGAACAAGTTCATTATCGATCAGCATTTCCGGGAGCGCGATCGCATGGGTCGCCTGTTGACGGCGCTGGCCTATAACCCGTTTGCGGTCGGTGTCGGCCTCGACGAGGATACAGCCGCGTTTATCGAGCCTAATGACGACCTCGAGGTCGTCGGCAGCGGCGGCATCACCGTTATCGATCCCACCAATCTGAGTTATTCTGCGATGCACAAGGCTCGCCGCGGTGATCCGGTCAGCCTGATTGGTGTAAAGCTGCACATTCTGGTTGCGGGCGGTCGCTTTCAAACAGCGTCGCGAGAGGCCGCGCCCGAATAGCGAACGACAGGACAACAACAATGAAAATTGTCAGCACTAACGTCTACGTTGGGCCCAATATCTTCGCCCATTTCAGGGTGATCCGGCACATTCTGGACCTCGGCGAGCTGGAGCATTGGCCGTCGGTAAGGTTGGGCGACGCATTTATGGAACCTCTGCTCGATTGGCTGCCGGGCCTGCATGAGCATGGTTGCTCCTACCGGGAACCAGGCGGTTTCATTCGCCGGCTCAGGGAAGACGAGGGCACCTGGATGGGCCACATCATGGAGCACGTTGCGATCGAGCTGCAGAACATCGCCGGCTCGCCGGTAACCTATGGCAGGACCCGGTCCATAGATGATCAGCCCGGCTACTACAATATGGTGTTCGAATACCATGATGAAGCCGTCGGCCGTGAGGCCAGCAATCTGGCGATACAACTTCTGCTCAGCCTGCTCCCGACCGAAATCGAGATCGAGGGCCGGCCGGCTGCGGACTGGGATTTCGCCGCGGCGCGAGACCGTTTCATTCGTTATGCGCAGTCTCGTGCCCTCGGTCCGAGTACCGCGTCACTCGTACGTGCAGCGGAAGAGCGGGACGTGCCGTGGATACGCCTCAATCGTTACAGCCTCGTGCAGTTCGGCCACGGCAAATACCAGACGCGTATTCAGGCGACGACCACCGGTTCGACCGGCAACATTGCTGTGGAGCTCGCTGGCGACAAGGAAGAGACGAACGGTATCTTGCGCGATCTGGGTTTACCGGTGCCCGACCAGCGCATCGTGCGCAACGAGCGCGACGCGGTTCGTGCGGCAAAGCGCATCGGCTTTCCGGTCGTACTAAAACCGCTGGACGGTAATCATGGCCGTGGCGTATCGATCAATCTCAAAACAGACGAGGAAGTCGAGGTTGCGTTCAACAAGGCGCGCGAGCATGGCCGCACGATCATTTGCGAAAGCTACATCGAGGGATTCGATCATCGCCTGCTTGTGGTCAACGGTGAACTCGTCGCTGCGGCAAAACGTGAGCCTGGCCACGTCGTTGGCGACGGCAAGCACACGATTGCCGAGCTTGTGGACATTGTTAATGAAGATCCGCGCCGGGGCGTCGGCCATGAGAAGGTACTGACACGACTCGAGTTCGATCACCAGGCCGAGCGCTTGCTGAAAAAGATCGGCTACGACGAAAATACGATTCCGGAGAAAGACGAAGTTGTGTATCTGCGTTCGACGGCGAATCTGTCGACGGGTGGCACTGCACTCGATGTCACCGACGTCATTCATCCTGACAACCGCGAGATGGCCATTCGCGCCATCCGCGCGATCGGTTTGGATATTGGTGGCGTCGACTTCCTGACAAACGACATCTCATTGTCTTACCGCGAGGCGGGCGGGGGGATTTGCGAGGTCAATGCGGGTCCGGGCTTTCGCATGCATGTGGCGCCGAGCGAAGGTACGCCACGCGATGTAGCAGGTCCGGTCATCGACATGCTGTTTCCGCCGGATGCGCCGAAACGAATTCCGATTGCTGCGGTTACCGGAACGAACGGCAAGACAACGACGTCGCGCATGCTGGCGCATATTTTGAAAATGACCGGATACACGGTCGGCATGACGTCCACCGACGGTGTGTACATCGACGGCAAGCTGACTGTTGCGGGTGACATGACAGGCCCCACGTCAGCACACATGATTCTGCGTGATCCGTCCGTCGATGCTGCCGTGATGGAGACGGCGCGTGGCGGCATGTTGCGCAGTGGCCTCGGTTTCAGGCGCTGCAACGTCGCGGCGTGCCTCAATGTCACGGCCGACCATCTCGGGCTGCGCGGTATCGATACACTCGAGCAACTCGCCGAGCTCAAGCGCGTGCCGATCGAGATTGCCAAAGATGCCGCGATTCTCAATGCGGATGATCCGCTGTGCCTGCAAATGGCCGACTACACGGAGGCGGAGCGCCTGTCTTATGTGACGATGAATCCATCGCACGCTCTCGTTAAGCAGCATATTCGGGCCGGCGGCCAGGCGTTTGTTCTCGAGCAGGCGTTGAACGGTCACATGATTGCCATCTACGACGGTGAGACGCATACGCCGTTGCTGTGGACGCACCTGATACCGGCAACGATCGAGGGTCGCGCGATGCACAACGTGCAAAACGCGATGTTTGCCGCCGCGCTGGCGTTGAACATGGGCATCGGTCTCGAGGACATCCGGCTCGGTCTGCGCACCTTCGATTCGACGTTCTTCCAGGCGCCGGGCCGCATGAATATCTACGACGAGCACCCCTTCAAGGTCATCCTCGACTATGCCCACAATGCTGCGGCGGTCAAGGCGATCTGCGACGTGGCAGATCGATTCGAGGTCGAAGGCCGGCGCATTGTTGTGCTTGCGGCCCCAGGCGATCGTCGCGATCAGGATATCCGGGACATCGCGGAAATTGCTGCAGGTCACTTCGATCATTACATCTGCCGCCGCGATGACAACACACGCGGCCGCGACGGCGACGAAATTCCGATCATGCTCAAAGACAAGTTGCTCGAAGAAGGCATACACGCCGACGCCATCGAAGTGGTACCCGACGAGCAGGAGGCCACGTCGCGCGCGCTTGAGATGGCGAATTCCGGTGACTTCGTGCTCGTGCTTGGCGACAACGTCAAGCGCACGTGGAAGCAGATTATCTACTTCAACTCCGGCGCCCATGCCGAGGAAGTTGGCACGAAAGCGCCCGTTGCGATTGATCTGCCGGAGACTGACGATTTCTCGTTTAGCGCCGATATCGAGATCATCAGCGATGAACGTGGTGTGCGCATCGCTCGCGAAGAAGCTGATTAAGTAACGCGCATGGAATTCCTGGACGCTCGCAGACTAACCGGCCCGAGCTTGTTATTCGATGTGCCGGGCACGATCCTCGATGTGCAGTGCACCGCGGCAGAGGCGGAGCGCGTGGTTCCGGTCTGGGAAAAGCATGTGCGACGCATGCTCGCGGAGCTCGGTTGGGACGACTGCGAGTTCCAGTCACTCGTGCTACTGGGCGGGGTGAGCCTCGGCTTTACGGCGCCGGTCGACGCGCTGTATGCGGCGTCCGAGATTAACGAGTGGGCCTGGGCGGCGACCGATGCGGAATTGAATGGTGCCGACGAGCCCGATTTCGACGCAGCCGTGGCGGGCTTTCGTGCGGCAATCGCCGAGGAAGCCAATCCCGAATTGATGCTGCTCGAATCCCGAGCCGCCGCAGAGGCCGTAACCTTGCTCTGGGACGATGACGAGGTATCGCTGGGCCTCGGCCGCTATTCCGAAACCTGGCCGGTGCGCGAACTTCCGGATCCAGCCGCGTTGGACTGGAGTGCATTCAAGGATGTGCCGTCTGGCCTGGTAACCGGAACAAATGGCAAGACGACGACCGTGCGCATCGCCGCGCATATCGTACGTACCGCAGGGCACAACGTCGGCTTTAGCTCTACCGACTACATTGCCATCAACGATCGCATTGTTGATCGCGACGACTGGTCGGGACCGGGCGGTGCCCGCAATGTGCTACGCGAGAAAGACGTCGATGTCGCGATCCTCGAAACCGCTCGCGGTGGTTTGTTGCGCCGCGGTCTCGGCGTCAACAAGGCGGATGCGGCGCTGATCACGAATATCGCGAAGGACCATCTCGGCGATTTCGGTTCGCAGAATCTCGACGAGCTGTTGCACTGCAAATGGATCGTCAGCCGCGCGGTTGCCACGGGCGGCAAGCTGATTCTGAATGCTGATGATTCTCGATTGGTTGCCAAATCCCGGGACTTCACCGGCGAACTCGTCTGGTTCTCCCTCGATGCGAACAACGAGGTCGTCCGCAGGCACACCGCCAGCGGCGGTGTTGCGTTCGTTCTCGATGGCAACGACCTGATGATCATTAATGGGGACATTCCTGATTTGATCTGTCGCGACGAGGAAGTACCGATCACGCTGGGTGGCGCGGCACGACACAATGTCGCCAATGCTCTGGCCGCGGCTGCGTTCACGTGGTGTATGGGCGTGCCGCTCGGGGATATTCGCTCGGGACTAACGACGATATCGCAAGACGACAACCCGGGCCGTTGCAATGTGTACGACGTTGGTGGTTTTACGGTACTCGTCGATTTTGCGCACAATCCACAGGCGTTGCAGGCATTGCTGGAAATGGCGAACCGCCTGAATCCGCAACGCAAGGCGTTGTGCTTCGGCCAGGCCGGTGACCGCCCCGACGACCTGATCCGTGAGCTTGCACGCAGCGCCTGGGAATCCGGCCTCGATCACGTGTTCGTTTCAGAGCTTGCGACGTACCACCGCGGCCGGGAACAAGGCGCCGTGTTCGCCGTGATTCGTGACGAACTGATCGCGAGTGGTGCCGATACCGATCAGATTGAGCACCATATGGAAGAGATCGAATCGCTCGATTCGGCCCTGGAGTGGGCCGAACCGGGCGATCTGATCATCATGCTGGCGCTCGAGCGTTCCCCCGAACTCTACGAGAAGTTGCGAGTACTATCGGACACTTAGGGCCGCGGGCGGGATGTTTCTCGCCGGAAGTAAAGCGCAGCGTAGCGAGCCATGACGGCGAGAAATGTGCCGGTCGCGGCCCCAAGATTCACGCCAGCGCTCGCTCAGTTCAGACCTTTCTTGACGAGTAGCGGTCCGATCTCGGGCTCGCGGCCGCGGAAGTTGCGATATAGCTCCATGCCCGGACGCGTGCCGCCCTTGCTCAGAATCTCCTCGCGATAGCGCGCGGCCGTGTCCTGATCGAACAGGCTCGTCTCCTGGAACGCCATAAACGTGTCCGCATCGAGAATTTCGGACCACATGTAGCTGTAGTAACCGGACGAGTACCCGCCTGAGAAAATGTGCTGGAAGTAGCCGCTGCGGTAGCGCGGGATGATCTCCTCGATCAGGCCGATGTCCGCCATGGCAGCATTCTCGAAACTGCGTGGCTCGACGGCTTCGGTCGTATCGAGCACGTGGTACGCCATGTCGAGATAGGCGGCCGCCATGTACTCGACCGTCTCGAATCCCTGGTTGAATGTCGCGGACGCCGTGATCTTGTCTATGACGTCTTGCGGAATCGGCTCACCGGTCTCGTAGTGATTGGCGAACATACGTAACACCTCGGGCTGGCGCATCCAGTTTTCCATGACTTGTGAAGGGAATTCGACAAAGTCTCGCGGCGTGCTCGTACCGGAGAGCGACTCATAGGTCACGTTCGAGAACATGCCGTGCAGCGCGTGACCGAATTCGTGAAAAAAGGTATTCGCTTCGGTCAGGCTGAGGAGTGACGGCGAGTCGCCGGTTGGAGCCGGGAAGTTGAAGTTGTTCGTGACAATAGGTGTCACGAAGCCATCGACATTCGACTGCGAACGCAATGCGTTCATCCATGCGCCACCACGTTTGGACTCGCGCGCGAAGTAATCCAGGTACAGAATGGCCAGGTGACTGCCGTCTGCCTCTTTCACTTCGAAAACCTGTTGCTCCGGGTGCCAAACAGGCAGGTCGTCGCGTTGTTCGAATTGCAGACCGAAGAGCTCGGTCGCGAGCGCAAAGACGCCGTCGCGAACCGCGTTGACTTCGAAATAGGGGCGTAGCGCCTCTTCATCCAGGTCAAACTTCGCCTTGCGGACCTTCTCGGTGTAATAACGCCAGTCCCAGCCGCGCAGCCGATCCTCGATACCGTCAGCGCTCATCATTGCCTGCATGTCGGCGCGCTCGGCCTTGGCAACCGCGAGTGCCGGTTTCCAGACCTGGTCGAGCAGGCCGTAAACATTATCCGGCGTCTCGGCCATGTTGTCGGAGAGCACAAAATGCGCGTGGCTGTCATAGCCCATCAGCGCAGAGCGCTCGGCACGTAGCTGCACCACTCGCGAAATAATCGCCTTGTTATCGACCTCGTTGTCATTGTCGCCACGCATCGCGTAGCCATCGAACATCTGCTTGCGCAGCTCGCGATTCGGTGAGTACTGCAGGAACGGATTGATGCTTGGACGCTGCAGCGTAAATGCCCAGCACTCGCATTCATGGCCGCGTCGTTGCGCTTCTTCTGCCGCTAGCGCAACGAGGCTTGCAGGCAGGTCACCAAGGTCCGCCTCGTCGGTGACGAGCAACTCGAAATTGTTCGTGTCGTCCAGGACGTTATCCCCGAACTGCTGCGACAGCTCGGCGAGTTCTGTGTTGATTTCCCGAAGCCGGTCTTGCGCTTCGTCTTCGAGGTTGGCGCCAGAGCGCACGAACTGTTTGTGCGTTTCCTCGAGCAATCGTTGCTGTTCGCCCGTTAGCTCGAGATCATCGCGTTGTTCGTAGACCACAAGCACGCGATCGAACAGCTCTTTGTTGAGACTGATGTTGTCGTTGTGCGCCGAGAATTCCGGGGCGATCGTCTTGGCGGTTTCTTTAATGACGTCATCTGAGTGTGCCGAGTCGAGCGCATAGAAAATACGCGCGACCCTGCCTAGCGATTTACCGCTACGTTCCAGCGCCTCGATCGTATTGCCAAACGTCGGCGCGTCAGTATTGGCCACGATGGCATCGACTTCGGCATTGTGTTCTTCCATGCTGGCGCGCATAGCCGGCAGATAGTCGTCAGACGAGAACCGGTCGAATGGCGGTACGCCGAATGGGGTGTCCCAATCCTCGAGCAACGGATTCGTAGTTGCCGTCACGTCAGTTGCCGCTTCCTCGGTATCCGGGGCTGCTCTGTCACTGCACGCCGCAACCGCAAGGCACATTGCCGCGGCCAATATCAATTTCAAGTTCATGATTTTTCCCCAATATCTCTGGTTTGGTCTTTCTGTTTAGATGCCCGTTCGACAGAAGTGGTTGCGAAATTTCACTCTGCAACCCGTGTCTGGCGGACGAATTCTACAATCCGGGCGACGACCTCGTCAGTGTTGCCCGGTGAGAGGATGTCGCCGGCGAGAACATGATTGCTCGGGTCCCCGACGTCGTCGAATTCGATGATCTGCGCGCGCGGCGCTTCCAGTTGCTGCAATGCTGCGAGCGTCGCCTGTGGCGACACCACCTGGTCATTGGGCGATAACAGCGTCAGCACGGACTGATCGATCTTGAGCGGCAGGTTGCCGTTGGCCAGATCGACGAGCCGCATCACCTCGACGATGATGGCGCTGGGGTAACTCGTGGACCAGTAGCGCTCCTGTTCCTCGTTTCGCGCCTGCCAGCTCCGGGTTTCTCCGACCAGTCCGCGCAGCAATATCGGTCCGCCAGGTCGTGTAATCCACCTTGCACTCGGGTCTTTCGGCGCAAAATTCGGCGAGATCATGACGAGCGTATCGACGCTGTCGAACACAGCATGCTGCGCCATCGCGACGGCTAGCGTCGCGCCCGTCGATGTGCCGATAATGATTACTCGCTTGCCGATTTTTGCGCCGACGGCGAGTGCTTCTGCGGCATCGTCAAGCCAGTCCTCAGCCCTGACTCCCGCCATCGCGCCTTGCACGCGTCCGTGTCCGGTCAATCGAGTCTCGAACAGGTTGGCGCCCAGCTCGTCGGCGACGCGCTCGGCAAGAGGTGCGATCCCTTGCCGGCTGCCAGAGAACCCGTGCAGGTTGACGATTGAGTAGGGCGTCTTCTGTCGGGCAGCGTGCCAGAGGATGCGTTTTTCGGTGCCGGGTATCAGCAGGAACTCAGCTGCTGCAGCTTGCTCGCGTTGAGCGATGTAAGCGTCCAGATCGGCGGGCAAGGCCGGAACTCCCGCGTCATTGACCAGGGCGGGAGGCGTTAAGACCAAACCCACCGTAGCGAGAAGAACAATTATTAGTACAGCAATGAGTAGCTTACGCATGCCAGATCACTCGATAGTCAGGATCAGGTCCCAATGCTCCTGGCTGACCGGCATGATTGAAAGGCGGTTACCTCTGCGCGTCAGGACCATGTCCTCGAGCCCGGGTTGCGCCTTGATCCTAGTGAGCGTGATCGGCTGCTTGAGCTTGCGTACGAACTCGACGTCAACCAGTATCCAGCGAGGGTTGTCCTTACCGCTCTTGGGATCAAAATATTTCGAATCGGGGTCGAACTGGGTGGGATCGGGGTAGGGCTCACTCGCCACTCTGGCAATGCCGGTAATACCGGGTTCCTTGCAACTCGAATGGTAGAAAAAGACCTCGTCGCCGATGCGCATGTCGTCGCGCATCATATTGCGGGCCTGGTAATTGCGAATACTGTCCCACATTTCGCGGCCGTCGCGCTCGAGGTCATCAATGCTGTAAACGTCGGGTTCGGACTTCATCAGCCAGTAGGCCACTTCACATCTCTGAGTCTTGGCATCGGGCCGCGGATTCTATCATGAAGCGACGAAATTCTTGCTCCGGAGCTGTCCAAATCAGTGTATTTTACGCGATCGTTTTTACAGGTCGCTATGGTAGGATTGCGCCTCGAAGAAAGGTCTGACAGGACAGGCTCAGATGACAAATGTGCTTGCAAATATCTTTGGCTCATCACCGGTGCGACCGCTCGAGAAACACATCGGGATCGCATTCCAATGCGCGAAACAGCTGCATGTTTTTTTTGCTGCTGTGATCAAAGGAAACTGGGACAAGGCCATATCGGCACGCAATGAAATCGAAAAGCTCGAGCACGCAGCGGACGATCTGAAGAAAAAAATTCGCCTGCGGCTGCCCAAAAGCCTGTTCATGCCAGTGCCGCGCGAGGATCTGCTGGAGCTGTTGCTTGTACAGGACAAGATCGCCAATCGCACCAAGGATGTATCAGGCATTGTCGTCGGCCGCAAGATGCTAATTCCACCGGCTATCGCGGATCAATTCCTTGAATTTGTCGACCGCAACATCGACGCGGCAAAGCAGGCTCGCAAGAGCGTGCGCGAACTCGATGAGTTGTTTACGTCGGGTTTTCGAGGTGCCGAGGTTGACCTTGTTGAAGCTTTGATCGAAGAACTCGATCAAATCGAGACCGATACCGACGAAAAGCAAGCGGCGTTGCGCGCGGCGTTGTTTGCGATCGAAGACACATTGAACCCGGTGGACGCCGTGTTCATGTACCAGGTTATCGAATTGACCGGCGAAATCGCTGATATGGCAGAGCGCGTTGGTCGTCGTCTTGAGCTGTTGCTCTCTCACTAATAAACAATAATTCGGGCCAAACGGCTCTCCGAGGGCGGTTCCATGGAACAAGAGCTTATTTATATTAGCCTGGCCGCCGCGTTCGGCATATTCATGGCGTGGGGTATTGGCGCGAACGATGTCGCCAATGCGATGGCGACCTCGGTCGGTTCCAAAGCCCTGACGATCAAGCAGGCAATTCTCGTTGCCGCGATTTTCGAGTTTCTTGGGGCAGTATTGGCCGGTGGTGCGGTAACGTCGACAATTCGCAAGGGCATCGTCGATACTGACCTGCTTGCAGGCACGCCCGAACTCCTGGTCTACGGCATGCTTGCGGCACTGCTCGCCGCAGGCACGTGGCTGTTTATCGCCTCCAGGAATGGCTGGCCCGTATCGACAACGCATTCAATCGTTGGCGCAATTGTTGGTTTCGCCGCAGTCGGTATCGGTGTCGATGCGGTGCAATGGGGCAAGGTTGGCACAATCGTCATGAGTTGGGTTGTGTCACCCCTGACAGCCGGATTCATCGCGTACCTGATCTATCGCAGTGTGCAACGCCTGATTCTTCGTCAGGAGGATCCACTCGCCAAGGCCATACGCTGGGTACCGGTCTACATGTTCTTCGCCGCGTTCACGATTACCCTTGTCACGATTCTCAAGGGGCTCAAGCATGTCGGCCTGACGATCAGTCTCAGGGACAGCTATATCCTCGCGACCGCGATTGCCGTCGGCATCGCACTGATTGGTGCATTTGCCATTCGGCGTATCCAGCCCGACCCCAAAGCTGAGAAGAAGCTGCATTTCTACACAGTTGAACGCGTTTTCGGCGTTCTCATGGTCGTGACAG
This sequence comes from Gammaproteobacteria bacterium, assembly GCA_029862045.1. Classification (GTDB taxonomy): domain Bacteria; phylum Pseudomonadota; class Gammaproteobacteria; order Steroidobacterales; family Woeseiaceae; genus UBA1847. Next base: position 156,353 of record JAOTYE010000005.1, on the reverse strand, counting down.
CCTGCGGCATGGCGTTTGCACACGGTTCGAACGATGTTGCGAACGCGATCGGACCGCTGGCGGCAGTCATAAGCGTCGCGCAGAATGGTGTGATAACAGCCGAGGCAGCATTGCCGATCTGGGTATTGATCCTTGGCGGCGGCGGTATTGTTATCGGTCTTGCGACATATGGCCGTCACGTTATTGCAACAGTCGGCAAGAAAATCACGCAGCTTACACCGAGTCGTGGATTTGCCGCTGAGCTTGCGGCGGCGACGACCATTGTGATTGCGTCAGGTACAGGCATTCCGATTTCGACGACGCACACACTCGTTGGCGCTGTACTTGGCGTCGGCATGGCCCGTGGCATCGAGGCAATCGACCTCCGGGTCGTGGCGCGAATACTCGTCTCATGGGTCGTTACCATTCCAGCCGGCGCGTTTCTCGCCATCGTGTTCTTCTTTATTTTCAAAACGATACTGCCTTGACAGGAGCGAATCGCTCATGCGTCGCCTGATTCTTCTATTCATTGCACTGCAAATGTCATTCTCGCCGGCGGCTGCGCAGGGAATTGTCAGTTACCGCGCGCTGCACCATCCGGTGTACAGCAGGACCGGCATGGTCGCGGCGCAGAACATGATCGCGACCGAAGTTGGCGTCGCGGTTCTTGCAGATGGCGGTAATGCGGTTGACGCAGCAGTTGCGGTCGGTTTCGCGCTGGCTGTCACCTTGCCGAGGGCCGGAAATATCGGTGGTGGCGGTTTCATGCTGGTTTACGATGCTGCGTCCGATACGACAACGGCAATCGACTATCGTGAAATGGCGCCGCTTGCCGCGACTACTAACATGTTTCTGGATGCGGACGGCAACGCCGACCCCGGGCTGTCTCGCAACAGCCACAAAGCATCGGCCGTTCCCGGGACGGTTGCCGGACTTTATTATGCGCATAAGAAATTCGGTAAGCTGCCGTGGAAAAGGCTCGTGCAGCCAGCCGTTGGACTGGCCCGCAATGGCATGGTTGTTACACACGATCTGGCGACGACACTGCGCAGCAAACAGGACAGAATGTGCAGCAACAAGGCGACCTGCGAATACTTCTACAAAACGGGTGGCGAGCCCTACTCCTTTGGCGAGCGGCTTGTACAGGCGGATCTCGCGGATTCGTTGCAGCTGATCGCCGATGATGGCCCGGACGCGTTTTACAAAGGTCCGATCGCTGAAAAAATCGTCGCCGAAATGCAGGCCGGAGGCGGAATTATTGACCTGGAATCGCTCGCGGCATACAAGCCGGTGGTTCGTAAGGCACTGCGCGGCAACTATCGTGGTTACGATATCGTAACGATGCCGCCACCGAGCTCCGGTGGCGTGCATGTCCTGCAAATGCTTAACGTGCTGAAACATTTTCCGATTGCACAGATGGGCAGCGGCAGCGCCGACAAAGTACACGTACTCGCCGAAGTCATGCGACTTGCCTACGCCGATCGCAGCAAGCACCTGGGGGATCCTGGTTTTTATGAGGTCCCGGTTGATTGGCTCACGAGCGCCGACTACGCGGCGGAACTCGCGGACTCGATCGACATGAAGTGGGCGCGGCCTTCCGATGATGTTGCGCCTGGTGTTGCTCCGGCACACGAGAGCGAGGACACAACGCATTTCTCGGTCATTGATGCAGAAGGCAACGTCGTATCGAACACCTATACCCTCAATACTTCGTACGGTTCCGGCATTTCGGTTCGAGGGGCCGGCTTCCTGCTCAATAACGAGATGGAGGACTTCGTCTCCAAGCCCGGCGTGCCGAATGTTTTCGGCTTGCTCGGTGGCGAGGCGAATGCAGTCGAGGCCCTGAAACGGCCATTGAGCTCGATGACACCTGTTATCGTTTTCGCGGACGGCAAGCCGTGGTTCGCGACCGGTAGTCCGGGCGGCAGCTACATCATTACGACCGTATTGCAGATGCTGGTCAATGTGATCGATCACGGCATGAACATCGCCGAAGCGTCGAACCGGCCGCGAGCGCATCACCAGTGGTTTCCCGACGTGCTGTCGCTCGAGGCAGGGTTCGGCCCGGACACGATCGAACTACTCGAGGCGCGTGGCCACAAGGTGAAGGTGTCAAATGCCCTGTATACGAGCCTGCAGACAGTCGCCTACAAGGACAATCTGTTTCGTGGCGCATCCGATCCACGGCGACCCAATTCGGGAAGCGCTGCGCCCGCCGCTGTAGATGCCACAATCCACTAGCCCGACAAATTCCGGTATCACGCCTGCGGCACGGCGCTATGCGATGGTCGTGCTCGCCATCGTCTACATGTTCAACTTCGTCGATCGGCAGATCCTGTCGATTCTGTTGCCCGCGATTCGGGATGAGTTTCAGGTTGGCGATGCAGTGCTTGGATTGCTCGCCGGTACCGCGTTCGCGCTGTTTTATGTGGTTCTCGGGGTGCCGATCGCACAGCTTGCCGATCGGGTGAATCGCCGCAACCTGATTGCGGTCGCTGTTGCCATCTGGAGTGGCATGACTGCGCTGTCGGGGCTTGCGGCAAACGTTTGGCAGTTGACCCTGGCACGTATTGGCGTTGGCATCGGTGAGGCCGGCTGCAGCCCTCCGGCACATTCGATGATCGCCGATTTCTATCCACCCGAGCGACGCTCCTCGGCGATGGGTTTTTATACGCTGGGAATCTCGGCCGGCATCATGCTCGCCTACCTGGCCGGCGGCTGGGTTGCGCAAAATATCGGCTGGCGCGAAGCATTCTTTGTCGTTGGTATTCCAGGCCTGTTCCTGGCGCTCATCGTCCGGTTTACCGTTTCCGAGCCGCGGCGTGGAGCATCAGAGCAACGCACCGATAGCGGTAAACAACCGACCCTGATGGCCGTCTTTCGCTTCCTGCTGGGGCGGCGGTCATTCTTGTATATGGCAGTGGCCGCTGGCCTGAGTGCATTCGTCGGTTACTCGATTGTCAATTTCACACCGAGTTTTATGGTGCGTAGCTTTGCCGTGGATATTGCGACGCTGGGACTGTGGCTGGGTTTGATCTACGGGATAGCCGGCGGCTTCGGATTCTTCATGGGTGGTTACCTTGCGGATCACATCGGGCGCACCGGCCATCGCAAGGCACTGTCGTTTATCGCCTTGGCCGTGTTGCTTACGGTGGTATTCAATAGTGCGGTTTTTCTTGCGCCGACCGCCTTGTCGTGCCTGCTGTTGCTTATCGTCCCGGCGGTGACATCCAACTTCTACCTGGCACCGGTGCTGAGTCAGACACAAAGCCTGGTTTCCTTGCGCATGAGAGCTGTTGCCTCGTCACTGGTGCTGTTGATCATCAACGTTATCGGTCTCGCCATGGGGCCGCCTGTTACGGGTTTAATCAGCGATTTCCTCGAGCCCGGATACGGACCCGAATCGATGCGCTACAGCCTGTTGCTCGTCAGTTCGGTCTTGTTGCCACTTGCGGCGTGGTGTTACTACCAGGCCGGCAAGTCGATAGAGCACGATTTGCAGCGTGCGGACGTGCACGACTGAGTTCTCATACGGCGCGCAGATACCAGTCAAAGTCGATTGGACTGACGACGTTGTGGAATTGCCTGCACTCCTCGCGCCGATTGACCGCGTAATACCTGCAATACTCATCGCCGAGATAGGCAGGCAGGATCTTGCTCTTAGAGAAACGGTCGATCGCCGGTTCCCAGCGATCCGGGATGCGAGTCTTCAGCGACACGCGTTCACCCTCTTCAATCATCCGCCCGGGGTCGCACTTGTTCTTGAGTCCGTAATGGACGCCTGCCGCAATTGCCGCCGTGACGAGGTAAGGATTCGCATCCGCGCCGGCGACGCGATGTTCGAAGCGCAGATTCGTCTCGTCGGCCTCCGGGATGCGAACAGCTACCGCGCGATGATTGACGCCCCAGTTCGTATCAACCGGTGCGAAATTTTCTGGCAAGAGCCTGCGGTACGAGTTGGCATTGGGGGCAAAAATGGCCGTCGACTCGGCCATTGTCTTGAGTAATCCGCCAACGGCATAACGAAGTCGCGACGAGAACGGCGGGACTGCGAGGCTGTCGCGGCCATGCGAGAAATAGTTTTTGCCGTTGCGATCGACCAGGCTCATGTGAATATGCAAGCCGCTCCCCGAATCCTCGGCGAATGGTTTCGCCATGAAACAGGCGACGAAGCCGTGCTTCAGTGCCGTCGCCTTTACGGCTCGCTTGAGCAAGACGGCGTGATCGCAGGCCAGAGCGGGATCGTCAATATGCGTCAGATTTATTTCGAATTGCCCCGGTGCGAATTCGGCAGTGGCGGCGTCGGCAGGGATGCCCTGCACCCCGCAGTGATCGTACAGGTCGTCGAGGAAATGCTCGATTTCCCACAGGTCATCGGGATGATAGACCTGCGGCCCGGGCTGCGGGCGACCGAGTCCCGGCACGCGTGAGGCACGTGGCGTCGGCTTGTCCGCCCTGGCATCGAGCAAATAGAATTCCAGCTCTGTCGCCATCACGATTTTGAGTCCCATTTTTCTGAGCGGTGCAATCGATCGTTCCAACACCGCGCGCGGATCGGCGAAGTACGGATCGCCGCTTTTCTCGAACATGCGGAACAACGCCTGCGCAGTCGGCCGAGCGGCCCAGGGAACCGGGGCAATGCTGCCAGGCACGAGGCGGCACGGTACATCGGGGTCGCCATCGCCATCGCCGACCATACCCGGAAGCACCGCACCAAGTGTGCCCATCAGAAGCGTGCCGCCGCAAAACCAGAATTCCTCGTCGCAGGTCTTCTCGAAACTCGACCGGCGGATGCGCTTGCCGCGCAATATCCCGCCTACGTCAGGCACGAGCAGTTCCATCGTCGCAGTTTGGGGTTGCTTGCGAAGCAAGCGGCGCAGTTCAACGCTTAGTGGATTGTCGTTTGCCATGGCTGGCCCATTGTACAGCGTGCTAATATGCCGCCAAGCTTCGCGACCGGAATAAAAATATCAATAAACGCAGCTTATATGGCCTGACCCGCTTGTTTCTTATGGCCGCTACCGCGTGGCCCTTCGCTGTGCACGCGATCGATGTCGAGTCGCCGAAAGTAGGGCTTACGTCCGTGCCTGTCGAGATCGTCGTCAGCGACGTTGCGGCAGGCAGCGATGTGGCCTTGAGCTTTGCGGGGAGCAGTTATCGCGATGTGGCGGGCGACGATGGCAGGGCGACCTTCGATGAATTGATGACCGATAGTGTCGGTACGGTCGAGATCGTGGCAACAGCGGACGGCGCATCTGCATCAAGCATGCTGCGCGTGTTGCCCGGCTGGATATCGCTGATGCCGGCCTTCCTCGCGATCGCTGTCGCGCTGCTACTGCGGAACGTCGTACCTGCGCTGGTGCTCGGCCTGTGGTTGGGTTCAACCGCGTTGCAGGGCTTTACGCCGCTCGGCGCGCTCAAAGGCCTGATGGACGTGTTTGCGGTATTCATCGTAAACGCGCTCGCCAATCCTGATCACGCTGCAATCATTGCATTCACAATGATGATCGGCGGCATGGTCGGCATCATTACACGCAACGGCGGCATGGCAAGTATCGTTCGCGTTGTTGTCAGCAAGGCGAAGACGGCGATCGGCGGACAGGTCTCGGTGTGGCTGATGGGCTTGATGATCTTTTTCGATGACTACGCCAACACGCTCGTCGTTGGCAATACGGCGCGATCGGTCACTGACCATCTGAAGATCTCGCGAGAGAAGCTGGCCTACATCGTCGATTCAACGGCAGCGCCGGTCGTATGTCTGGCCCTCGTAACGACCTGGATCGGCTATCAGGTCAGCCTGATCGATCAGGCGATGCAGAGCATCGACGGGCTCGCCGGGATTACAGCGTATTCGATGTTCCTGCATTCGATTCCGTACAGTTTCTACCCGATTCTGGCTATCGTCTTCGTGTTGGTGGTAGCCTCGACCGGCCGTGACATGGGTCCGATGTACAAAGCAGAGCTGCGCGCGCGGCGCGGCATGGTCGAACCAAGAAGCGGAGAAGCCCTGCCCGCATTGGACGGAGATACGCTCGACGCGAAGCCTGACGTTCCGATGCGTCCTGTGAACGCGTTTTTGCCGATCGTTGTGCTGATCGGCACGCTCTGCGTCAGTATGTTCATAACAGGCGAAGGCGAGACGATCACCGACATTGTCGGATCTGCAGATCCCTACAAAGCGATGATGTGGGCATCGTTTATCGGTGCACTCGTCGCGGCCGGCCTGTCGATCGGGCAAAAGATACTCAGTGCGCACGAGACGGTTGACGCATGGTATGGAGGGGCTCGGGCTACTTTATTCGGCATGATCGTGTTAGTGCTGGCGTGGTCGATGTCGGCGGTGACAGGTGACCTCAACGCGAAGGGCTACCTGATATCGATATTGGGCGACGCGCTGCCGGCTGCGCTCGTACCCGCGGTCGTTTTCGTGCTGGCGGCAATTACGGCGTTCTCGACCGGCACGAGCTGGGGCACCATGGGCATACTCCTCCCGCTGGTCCTGCCACTCACCTGGGCCGTCTTGACGGTTAATGGTATGGCGGATCCGTCCGGCATGCACATCATGTATTCCTCGATTGCCTGCGTGCTCGCCGGGGCGGTTTGGGGGGATCATTGCTCACCGATATCGGATACGACCGTGCTGTCATCCATTGCCAGCGGCTGTAACCATATAGAGCATGTGCGTACGCAGTTGCCATATGCCATGCTCGTCGGCGCCGTCGCGATCGGTATTGGTACGATTCCGGCAGGCTACGGTCTGCCGCCGTGGGTGTCGTTGATTGTCGGAGTTGCTATCCTGATTACGGTCCTGCGATTCTTCGGCCGTAAAGCTGATGATTCGGTAAACTAGCTGCATCTGAATTCTGCACTTATTTTATGTGCCCGCGACCCGTAATCGGCGTGCCGGCTGACCGGCGAATACTCGAGCCCCATCCGTTTCACGTGGTGGGTGAGAAATATCTGCAGGCATTGATCGATGGTGCGGATGCGCTGCCACTGATCATCCCGGTGCTGGCCGAGCATATTGATATCGATGACATTCTGCGGCACGTCGACGGCGTGTTGTTGACCGGCAGTCCGTCAAATGTCGAGCCGCATCACTATGACGGGGAACCGAGTGAGCCCGGCACTCTGCACGATCCGCATCGCGACGCTGCGACCCTGCCGCTGACGCGGCGGGCACTCGATGCAGGTGTGCCGTTGCTTGCCGTGTGCCGCGGTTTCCAGGAACTCAACGTCGTGCTGGGTGGCACGCTACATCAGAAAGTACATGAGGTGCCGGGTTATCATACGCACAGGGAGAACCCGGATGATCCGCTCGACGCGCAGTATGGCCCGTCGCACGCTGTGAATCTCGTGGCTGGCGGTATGTTGCACAAGCTCGCCGGTGCGACCACGGTCACGGTCAACTCCCTGCATTCACAAGGTGTCGCACGACTTGCCAGCGGCGTTACAGTGGAAGCGGTTGCCGACGACGGCCTCATCGAGGGCTTTAGCGTCGACAGCGTGCACGGATTTGCCGTGGCCGTGCAGTGGCATCCCGAGTGGAAGGTCACGCAAGACGATTTTTCCATGGCAATTTTTAAGGCGTTCGGCGCTGCGTGCAGAGAGTACGCAGGCCGGCGACAGGTGTAACGTGAATAAGGACGATGTTTTTCAGCCGTGGCTGAAAGAAAGGGAAATTGAAGATGTCGAGGCATTCGTGCCCGACATGGCGGGTTCGGCGCGCGGCAAAGTCGTACCGGCCGACAAGTTCGGCTCAGGACAGATGAAAATGCCCGAGGCGATCTTTGGGCAGACGATCTCCGGCAACTATGTCGCCAACAAGCAAAATGTCGAGGATCGCGACATGTTGCTGGTCCCGGATCCGACAACGCTGCGGCCGGTGCCCTGGGCAACGGACCCGGCCGCCTCGGTGTTTCTCGACTGCTTTCACAACGACGGCTCACCGGTTGATACATCACCGCGCGGCGTTCTGCGCAGCGTGCTTGGAAAGTATGAGGCGAAAGGGTGGGTACCCGTCGTAGCGCCCGAGGTCGAGTTTTATCTGCTCAACGCGCATTCGGATCCAAATGCCGAGGCAGAGCCGCCGGAAGGCCGTCTTGGTTGGACTGAAGGGGCGCGTCAGCCCTATAGCATCGATACGATGAACGACTTCGATCCGTTCATCAATGACTTGTATAAGTACTGCGAGGATCAGCGCATCCGCATCGATACGCTGTCACAGGAAATGGGGCCGGCTCAATTCGAGATCAATTTTCTGCACGGCGATGCAGTCGACCTCGCGGACCAGGTGTTTCTGTTCAAACGCACGGTGCGTGAGGTCGCGATCGAACACGAGATGCACGCGACGTTTCTGGCCAAACCGATGGCGGAAGAAGCTGGTAGTGCGTTGCACGTTCATCAGAGCGTCGTCGACAAGAGTGGTAAGAACATTTTCACAATGGACGACGGTAACGCGAGCGAGCTCTTTTACGGCTATCTCGGCGGTCTGCAAACCTACATGCCGGATGCAATGCTGGTATTTGCGCCGTACGTGAATTCGTATCGACGCTTTCTTGATCCCTGGTCATCGCCGGTCAACCTCGCCTGGGCAATCGACAATCGCACGGTGGGATTTCGGGTACCCGACGCCGAGCCGGAAAACAGGCGTGTTGAGAATCGCCTCGCCGGGTCGGATGTCAATCCATATCTCGTAATAGCGGCCACACTGGCCTGTGGTTACCTCGGCATGATCGAGGGACTCAAGCCGGCCGAACCGACCGAAGGCAGCGCATACGGTGAGGATTTCTCGCTGCATCGGCATATCTACGTTGCGATCGAAGCACTGCGCGAAAGTAAGGCCATGCGCAGCATTTTGGGCGATAATTTCGTCGAGCTCTATTGCGCGCTTAAAGAGGATGAATACCGCGAGTTTCAGGAAATCATCACGCCCTGGGAGCGCGAGATCCTGATGTTCAACGTCTGAGAGGCTGGGCCATGGCAGCAATTGAAAAGCGAACCGGTCGGGACTGGCAGGAGCTGGACAAAGACCACCACCTGCATCCGTTTACCGATCACAAACAACTGCACGAGAAGAAGTCGCGCATCATCACGCGTGCTGAGGGCGTGTACATTTATGACGCCGATGGCAACAAGATTCTCGACGGCATGTCCGGCCTGTGGTGCGTCAATGCGGGCTACGGTCGTGACGAAATAGTCGACGCCGCTGCGGCACAGATGCGCGAGCTACCGTATTACAATAACTTCTTCCAGTGTGCCCATCCGCCGTCAATCGAACTGGCGAATATGCTGCAGGAAGTCAGCCAGCCACAGTTCAACCACGTGTTCTTTACAGGCTCGGGATCCGAGTCGAATGACACAATCGTACGCATGGTACGCCGCTATTGGGATTTGATGGGTCAACCCGAGCGACATACGATCATCAGCCGCGAGAACGCCTACCACGGCTCGACCGTTGCGGCGGCGAGTCTCGGCGGTATGAAACCGATGCACGAGCAGGGCGGGTTGCCGATCCCCGGCATCGTTCATGTCGCACAGCCGTACTGGTTTGGCAGCGATCGCAGCGTGTCACCCGAAGAGTTTGGAATTGCGACGGCGCGCACGATCGAAGACAAGATCAACGAAGTTGGCGCCGACAAAGTCGCCGCATTTATTGCGGAGCCAGTTCAGGGTGCCGGCGGGGTGATAATACCTCCTGATTCGTATTGGCCCGAAGTACAGCGCATTTGCGACGAGTACGGCATCCTGCTGATCTCGGACGAAGTCATAACGGGCTTCGGCCGGCTCGGCGAATGGTTCGGCGCCGACTATTACGGCACGAAACCTGACCTGATGCCGTTCGCGAAGGGCGTAACCTCGGGTTACCTGCCGCTCGGTGGCGTGCTGGTCAGCGACCGTGTTGCCGGCGTGTTGATTGACAGGGGTGGTGAGTTCTACCACGGCTACACGTACTCGGGGCATCCCGCTGCATGCGCGGTCGCGATGGAAAACCTGCGAATCCTGCAGCGTGAACACCTCGTTGAACGCGTGAAGAACGATATCGGCCCGTACCTGCAGGCCGGCTGGAACAAGCTGGCGGAGCATCCGATTGTCGGCGAGACACGCATGGTCGGCCTGATGGGCGCGATCGAGATCGTTCGCAATAAAGAAACGCTCGAGCGCTACGAGGAAAAACAGGGCATTGGCACGATCTGCCGTGACTTCCTGGTTAACAACGGGCTCGTCTTGCGTGCAGTCGGTGATACGATCGTCGCCGCGCCGCCGTTTGTGTTGTCGCACGAAGAGGCGGACGCAATGATTGCAACGACCTGGAAATGCCTGGACCTGACGCAAGAGGCGGCTAATGGAGCGGCGGCGAATGGATAAGAACGGTGGTGATCATGCGATCACGCGTGACGATCTGTATGGCACGACGCCGGAGCCGACCTATGCCGGCGCCACGTCGTTCATGCGTCGCAAGTACACACAGGATCTTGACGGCGTCGATGTCGTTGTCACCGGCATACCGCTCGATACGGCCACGACCAATCGCCCGGGCACACGTTTCGGACCACGCGCCATTCGTGCGGCGTCGACAATCATGGCCTGGGAAAAATCGTACGGCATGGTGTTTGACCCGTTCGACAAACTCGCGGTCATCGACTACGGCGACTGCTTTTTCGATTTCGGCCGCCCACAAGAGGTTCCGGACGCGATCGAGGCGCACGCGACGAAAATCATCAGCAAAGGCCCAGCTTTGCTCGCACTCGGTGGCGATCACTTTATTGCCTTCCCGCTCCTGAAAGCGCACGCGAAAAAACACGGTGCGCCACTGTCATTGATTCATTTCGATGCGCACAGCGATACCTGGGCGGATGAAGACGACAGGATTGATCATGGCACCATGTTCTTCCACGCAGCGAAACAAGGTCTCGTCGATCCGGCCAGTTCGATGCAGATCGGTCTCAGGACAACCAATCCCGACACGATGGGTTTCAACATCGTTGATGCGCCATCGGTCCATGAACACGGTATCGCCACGGTTACCAAAAAAATAAGAGGCGTGGTTGGCGATAGGCCCGTCTATCTGACATTTGACATCGATTGTCTTGACCCGAGCTACGCACCGGGCACCGGGACGCCGGTATGTGGTGGCCTGACGAGCCACCAGGCGCTCGAAATTCTGCGTGGCCTTGCCGGCATCAATATCGTCGGCATGGATATCGTCGAGGTCGCACCGGCCTATGATGTGGGTGAGATCACCGCGCTTGCTGCAGCCGCTTTGGCGATGGAAATGCTCTATTTGTACGCGAGCCGCCCGGCGTAGCAACAGCAATGGCCCATAAATGGTTTGCCAATCCGGTACTGGCGCTGAGCATGCTGTATTTTCGCCTCAAAGAACTCCGGTAGGATCGTTCCTTGAACCCGACAAAGATGTTGCAGTTCTTTGAATCGCGCAGCGCTCGTGGGGAGCCGCTGGTGCTCGTCACAGTTTGCGAGACCGAGGGATCGACCTACAGCAAAGCCGGCGCGCAGATGCTGGTAGACCAGAACGGCGTTTTTCGCGGCATGTTGTCAGGTGGCTGTCTCGAGGGTGACCTTGCCATCCGTGCGCAACAGGTGCTCGAGACCGGTATCCCACAGACCGTCACTTATGACCTCGGTGCCGACGATGATGAGCTATGGGGCATGGGCGTCGGTTGTGATGGCGTGATGCGCGTCTTGCTGCAGCCGTTGCGGGCGCAGGACGACTATGCGCCGTTTGCACAGATTGCCGACGTATTGCGTGGTCACACCGCGGCGGAGATTGCGATTCCTGTCGAGGGCGAGTCGGGTGGGACGCTGCTGGTCCTGGTTCAGCCACCACCACAGGTCCTGGTGCTGGGTGCGGGTCTTGATGCCGAACCGGTGGTCCGATTCGCGGCGGAGTTGGGGTGGCGGTGCACGGTCGTCGATCATCGGCAGGCGTATATCGACAATGGTGACTTCGCGAGTGCCCTGGCAACGCATTGTGCGCCGGCCGATCAACTTGGCGAAGTCCTGGACCTGAGTCGGTTCGACATGGCGATCGTCATGAGTCATCACCTGGCCAGTGATCGCATTTATCTGAGGCAACTGGCTGAAACCAACATCGGATATATCGGTTTGCTGGGCCCGCACAATCGTCGCGAGCGCTTGCTAGCGGATATCGGCGCAGCGGCCACGAAACTCGAAAAACGTTTGCACGGTCCGGCCGGGCTTGATATTGGTGGGCGCGGTCCGGCGCCGATCGCGTTGTCGATCATTGCGCAGATGCAGCAAAAACTAAAGTCGGGCTAGTTTCCGGTTTGCATGTTGCCCGGGAAAAAGACGCGGATGATCATGTTTGCCAGCTCATCGATCTCTGCGTCATTGTCGAGGTCGATATTGCTCGTTCCTTTGAGCTCGAGCTTCAGCGCCAGCAGACCGCCGGCCGAGACGCGAATCATGTTGAATAATAAAGCCGCGCTGCCTGGCGGCGCGATACCAAGTCGTTGTAACTCTGTCAATGCCTTGTGCACCTCATCAAACATCGGACGCAAGTGGGTTTCGATCAACCAGTCGAGCCGGTCGCTCGGATAACTTGCCTCCTGCATAATGACCTTGTGCAGGGCGGGTCGGGTGCGGGAAAAATTCACGTACGTTCGGACGAACGTTTCAGCTCGGACCTTCGGGTCGGTTTCGGGGACCTCAGCCATGGCTTTGACAATCGAAATGTTGAATTCACGAAAGATCCTGTCCGCCGACGAACGCCACAGCTGATCCTTGTTCTTGAAGTGATAGGTGATGAGCGGGTGGTGCACGCCAGCACGATCAGCTATGTCGCGCGTCGATGTGCCTTTAAAGCCATTCTCTGAAAACGCCTCGATCGCCGCGTCGAGTAGCTTCTGCTGCGTAACGACGCTGCGATGTTGTTGTTTGCGTGCCGGTTTTTCGGCATCGACGTGCAAGAGTAGCTCCTTCGGTGAGCCTCCTGGACGGTTTAGATTATCCTGAACTTTAGAATTAGTCCAGATTGGAATTATTTTACGAGTGGTCAGTTGTAACGGATTAATCGATCGCAAACATCATGCGCACGGCGGCTCGCTTGCGGACTGCGACACCGTCCTGGATGACCGGTTCAAATTCCCAGCCCGCGACCGCAGTCGTTGCGGACTTGACGAACGTATCGCCCGGGTTCGATTCCCGAATGCTAATGTCGCTGACGGTGCCATCGATGTCCACGGTGAAAGCGACGTCGACCCACCCCGAGAGACTGCGCCGTTGAGCCGCACGTGGGTATTTCGGTGCGACGTATTTGGTTCTTTTCAACGAACTAACCGATACTGGAGCCGGCAATGGCTGCGGAATTGCAGCTTGTTCCTGAACGGGCGCGGCAGCGGCGAACTGCGGCGGCGTGTAGTCACTTGTTGGCTCTGCGGCAGCAACGACCAAATCGTCCGCAGCATCCTGCTTCTGTGCGGGTCTTTGCACGGTCTCTGACGGCGCAGCAGCTGGCTGCCTGGCGGCAGCCCGCGCAGCAGTAGCCAGCGCAGCAGTAGCCCGCTCAGCAGCAGCCCGCTCAGCGGCAATCCGCTCAGCAGCAGCCCGCTCAGCAGCAGCCTGTTCAGCAGCAGCCAGTTCAGCAGCAGCTTTGTCTGCGGCAGCTTTGTCTGCGGCCGCACGTTCCGCGGCGACCTTTTGGGCGGCCGCACGTTCCGCAGCGGCCTTTTCAGCAGCCGCTCGATCCGCGGCAAGCTTCTCGGCAGCAGCCTGTTCAGCGGCTAGCTTCTCCTTGGCAGCGCGTTCGGCGGCGAGCTTCTCGGCCGCAGCGCGATCTGCAGCAGCCTTTTCGGCAGCCGCGCGATCTGCAGCAGCTTTTTCGGCCGCAGCGCGTTCGGCGGCGATTTTTTCGGCCGCAGCGCGTTCCGCGGCAGCCTTCTCGGCAGCAGCACGTTGCTGTGCTTCACGGCGTTCTTGCGCCAGGCGCTCGCGTGCAGTGGCCAGGGCGGTCGTGGCCGCAGCCAGTTCACTGCTCGATGGATCGAGCCTACGCGCATCGATTAGCAGTGCGTCGGCCACATCGAAGTTGCCTGTGTCGATTTGCGCCCGTGCCCGCAGCACGAGCTTGCTGGCGACAGCCGTCAGTCCCTGGCGTGCTGCTATATTTTCAGTATCGATGCTCAACGCGAGTTCAAAATAGAAGCGGGCATTGTCATTCGACGGTGCGATCAACAAGTCTTCTTCCAATCGTGCGTTCGCCTGCGCGAGGATCTCACCAACACGCTCGTCATTCAGCGCAGCGCTGAGTTCGTCCGCAACGGCATCGATCTCTGTCGAATCAGCGATGCCGAGCGAGCGAGCGCCATCAATGGCAACGGATGCGTCATCAAAACGTGACTCGCGGATCGCGAGGCGTGCATTGTCGACATAGTCTCTGAGCTGCGTCTGCACGAGTTGTGCATTCAGAAACGGCAGTCGCGCGTTATTCGGATCGGCGAACTCTACTCGTTGCAAGGCTGTCGTGGCGTCCGCGACGCGACGCTCGAGCATCGCCGATTCGGCCATGCCAAGTGCCTGCTCGATGACCTGCTGCAGTCCCGCCGCTGCGACCGGGTCCCCCGGGGTCATTTCGAGGGCCGACAAATAGAGCTCGATGGCATTACTGCCGGGCGGATCAAAGACCCGCCCAGCCGCGGTCGCGAGCTGCGCTTCATCGATCAGATCGTCGAGGCCGGACTCTCGCGGAGGAACGACCTCTGTTTCGACAACCGGCTCGGCTTCGGTATTTGAAGGCGTGCTTGCGACAGGGTCGTCTTCTACGATCGGCTCATCGGAGCCGCTAAACATCCAAAACGATACGCCGATAATGGCAACGAGCGCAGCAGCCCCAATGCCGAGCCGTTTCGGATTGCTGAGCAGAGAGCCACCCGAGCCCGCAGCAACTGGTGCTTCGGCTGTCTCCGTATTGGATTTTCTTGTTTTCGAGAACGAGTCGCCAACCGATTTGACGATGCCCGTCATTGTTTCAGCGAAGCTCGAGTCGTCTCCACCGAACGCCATTGTCAATCCGTCATCAATGGGTGACAACGCTTCGTTGCGATTCGGAACGATCGTGCTGCTTGGCTCGATCTTGGCCTTGGGAACCTCCTGCGGTGCTTCCGGCGCTTTGGCAACGGGTGCCGGCTTGGGCCGTTGCTGCCGTGGCTCCTTGGCCTCGGGGACCGGCTTGATCTTGGGTTCAGGTTTGGCTTCAGCCTTGGGCTTCGGCCTGGGCACCGGCTTGGGCTGAGACTTAGGCTCCAGCCTGGGCTGAGGCTTCGGTTGCGGCTTGGGTGCGGCTTTCGGCGGCGGTGCTGTCGTGTCAGAAATCTTGAACGCGGAATCCGGTGCCTCAAGATGATGCTTCACCGATGCCTCGACAGCGAGTCGCGAGCGGCCCGGCGAAACCGGCTTCAGCAAGAAGCGATACACCTTGCCGCGATTGATCAGGTCCATAAGCATTTCGCCATCGTCGCGGCGGCCCGCAACAATGGCGACGAGTCGAGGTGAAACTGCACGTAGCTTCATGGTCATCGTCTCGACGTCGGCGCCAACCATGGCAGCATCGACGACGGCAACGCCAACTTTGGTCTTGCGTACGGCATCATCAGCCTGAGCAAGCGTGTTGGCGTAGATCACATTGTGCAGACCCCGTGCCGATTCCTTAACGGTTGCCAGGAACTCCTCATCCTGAGTCAGGACAAGTACGTCGACGGCCTGCGATCCGACGCCTGCTGCTGATACCTTCTTCGAATCCAGAATCGGCAAACGGCCTGTGCCGTCCGAGATAATGGGCGAACCGTTTTCAGACGTTTCCATGACGATGTGTTCGGCGCCAGGTACATCAACATTCGCCGTTGTGTCGTTAGCCGATTCGGCAAGTGCCAGAAGGCGTGCCTGCTGTGTCGCATTATCGATCAGGCTCTTTAGCGAATCGGGAGTGATGCTACCGCGCACTATCTGGAATACTTCCTTGTCGCCGACGAGAGCCTCGAGGCCGTCGTCTTCGTTGCCTGCAAGGAGGATTCCGATCGTCTCGGGAGAACGTTTCTTGGCTTCGCGCAGTGCGTCAAGGCCGCTCATGCCCGGCAGATCTTGCGCCGTCACGATGACGTCGATCTGGATTTCGCCGAGCGTGTTTAGTGCTTCGCTGCCGCTGGTTGCACAGTGCACTGTGTAGCGATCATTGAACCCGGTGCTAAGGTCGTCCAGGGCGCTTTGTTCGCTATGTAGTAACAGAACCTGCTTCTTGAAATGCTCCAACGACACTCGATGACCTCCGTTGCTTTATGTCTAATCGCACGCTGAGTCCTTGCGTCGGAGGAGTATATCCTTGGGCGTGAGGTGATTTGTCGCCGGACGGCGACCGATATTCGAATTTGTGACATGCCGCACAGTGCAACTGCAGCCCGCATCACATTTGGGCTTCGGGCGGTCAGACAGCGGTCAGATCAACTGTGGTGCAGCGCTTCGGCAGACAACTCGGCGACGGCATCGTCGAGCGAAAGTACGGTCTGTTTCCTGGAGCCGAGGCGGCGCATCGCGACGTTGCGCTCATCGACCTCGCGCTGTCCGACGGCGAGCAATATTGGGACTTTTTCCACGCTGTGTTCGCGAACTTTGTAGGAGATCTTCTCATTGCGGGTGTCGGTCTCAACGCGGAGCCCGGCGTTCCCGAGCGCGTGTGCCACTTCCTCGGCATAGTCGTTCGCGTCGGAGGTAATCGTCAGCACTTTGACCTGGGTCGGCGCGAGCCACAGCGGCAGGTTGCCGGCATGGTGCTCGATCAGGATGCCGATGAACCGCTCGAGCGAGCCGAAGATCGCACGATGCAACATCACGGGCAGATGCTTGTTACCGTCTTCGCCGATGTACGTCGCGCCGAGCCGTCCCGGCATGTTTAGGTCGACCTGCAACGTGCCACACTGCCAGTCGCGCCCGATGGCATCGCGCAGCACGAATTCCAGCTTCGGTCCGTAGAATGCACCTTCGCCCGGGTTATGTGTGTACTTGAGGCCGGCAACTTCGAGCGCCTTTAACAGTGCGGCCTCTGCCTGATCCCAAACTTCGTCCTCACCAACGCGAACTTCGGGACGGTCGGCGAACTTGATGCGCACGTCGTCGAAGCCGAAGCTCTTGTAGATGCCAAGAATAAGATCGCAGACAGCGATGGACTCGTCGGTGATTTGCTCGGGTGTACAAAAGATATGCGCATCGTCTTGTGTAAATGCGCGCACACGCATCATGCCGTGCAGTGCACCCGACGGCTCGTTACGATGGCATTTGCCGAATTCAGCCAGGCGACAGGGCAGGTCGCGATAACTCGTGATGCCCTGTTTGAATACCTGTACATGGCCCGGGCAGTTCATCGGTTTGATCGCGTATTGTCGTCCGTCGGCCGTTTCAGTCGTAAACATGTCGTCGCCGAACGTGTCCCAATGGCCTGACGCCTCCCATAGCGACCGGGACATTAGCTCGGGCGTGTTGATCTCGCGGTAGCCGGCCGCATTTTGTTGCTGGCGCATGAAATCAACCAGACTCCGAAACAGGTTCCAGCCTTTCGGATGCCAGAACACAGCGCCGGGCGATTCTTCCTGAAAATGAAACAAGTCCATGACGCGGCCGAGGCGCCGATGGTCGCGTTTCTCGGCTTCCTCGAGCATCTGCAGATAGTTGCGCAGCTGCTTGTCGTTGGCCCAGGCCGTGCCATACACGCGCTGCAACATCTCGTTGTTCGAATCGCCACGCCAGTAGGCGCCCGATACCCGGGTTAGTTTAAATGCCTTGCCGAGCTTTCCGGTTGATGGCAAGTGCGGCCCGCGGCACAGGTCGATGAATTCGCCCTGGCGATACAGGGTGATCGCCTCACCCGCGGGAATGCTCGCGATGATTTCGGCCTTGTACTCCTCGCCAATGCCGCGGAAAAACTCGACCGCGTCATCACGATCCCAGACCTCACGTTCGATTCGCTCGTCACGGTCGACGATGTCCTGCATGCGGGCTTCAATCACCTTGAGGTCGTCCTCGGTGAATGGCTCTTCGCGAGCGAAATCGTAGTAGAAGCCGTTCTCGATCGCGGGACCAATTGTCACCTGGGTCTCCGGCCACAGTTCCTTGACGGCCTCGGCGAGCACATGCGCGGCATCGTGGCGCAGCAACTCGAGCCCGTCTTCCGAATCCCGAGTAACGACCTCGATTGCCACGTCAGTCTCGATGTCGCGGGTCAGGTCGTACAGTTCACCGTCGACACGGACGGCCACGGCATCGCGGGCCAGGCTCTTGCCGATGCTGGCGGCAATCTCGGCACCTGAGGTGGCAGCGTCAAACGGCCGGACAGAGCCGTCGGGTAAAGTTATGTTTGGCATCGCTCGATCTGCTGGTAATGAATATGGCTGCCGTCAGGCACGGCGCGCTATTGTACAGTAGTGGGTGCTCCTAACTCATGCAAAATGTGCCCGGCAATGAGCCCGGAAATCAGCGTAGAATAGCGCCCCGTCTGATTGAGCAAGAAAACTTATGAGCGACGCGCCACCGCGGGACTTTATCCGCCAGATCATCTTTGAGGACCTCGAATCCGGGAAGCACGATGAGATCGTGACGCGATTTCCGCCGGAGCCGAACGGCTACCTGCATGTCGGGCATGTCATGTCGATCTGCCTGAATTTCGGTGTCGGCGAAGAGAATGACGGCCGAACATTTCTACGTTTCGATGACACCAACCCGGGAAAAGAGAAAGCAGAATATGTGCGCGCGATCGAGCGCGATGTGCATTGGCTCGGGTTCGACTGGGAAGACCGGCTGACGCACGCATCGGATTATTTCGATCAGCTCTACGATTCGGCCGAGAGGCTCGTCGAGACGGGGGCTGCTTATGTCGACAGCCTGAGCGCCGCCGAGATTCGTGAATACCGCGGCACGCTAACCGCACCGGGCAAGAACAGTCCCCATCGTGATCGTGGCGTCGACGAGAATCTCGACCTGTTGCGCCGCATGCGAGCCGGTGAATTCAAAGATGGCGAGCATGTGCTGCGCGCAAAAATCGACATGGCGTCGCCAAACATGAATCTGCGTGATCCTGCCCTGTACCGGATTCGTCATATCGATCATCAGCGTACCGGCGACAAGTGGTGCATCTACCCGATGTACGACTTCGCACACACACTCTCCGATGCATTCGAGGGCATTACTCATTCGCTGTGCACGCTGGAGTTCGAGGATCATCGGCCGCTCTACGACTGGTTCCTCGATCAACTGAAACCCGAACATCGGCCACGGCAGATCGAGTTTTCAAGACTGAATCTGGCCTACACGATTACGAGCAAGCGCAATCTCAACGCGCTGATCGAAGGTGACGTTGTTTCCGGATGGGATGATCCGCGTATGCCCACAATCGCCGGGATGCGCCGACGCGGCTATCCCGCAGCTGCCATGCGCGAATTTGTAAAGCGCGGCGGTGTTACGAAGAAAGACAAACTCATAGAAATGGGCGTGCTCGAGAATTGTATTCGCGAGCAGCTTGGCGAATCGGCCGAACGTCGCATGGCCGTTTTGCATCCCTTGAAAGTCGTGTTGACGAACTACCCGGACGATCAGGTAGAGATCATGCAGGCGATGAATCATCCGAATCGCCCCGATCTCGGTACGCGCGACATGCCATTTTCGCGTGAGCTCTGGATCGAGCGGGAAGACTTTCTCGAAGAGGCACCGCGCAAGTTCTTCCGCCTGAAGCCCGGCGGGGAGGTTCGGCTGCGATTTGGCTACATCATTCGTTGCGATGAGGTAATCAAGAACGATACGGGCAATGTGATAGAGCTGCGCTGCAGCTATGACCCGGATACGAGAAGCGGTACGGGTACCAGCGACAAGAAAGTAAAAGGCACGATTCACTGGGTGTCGGCCGCACATGCCGTTCCAGCAAAGGTGCGTCTCTACGACCGGCTGTTTACCGTGCCGGATCCGAATTCCGTTGACGACTTTATGACGGTTCTGAACCCCGACTCGCTGGAGACTGTCGACGCAGTACTCGAACCCGCACTCAAAACTCTGGCAGCAGGGCAGTCAGTCCAGTTCGAACGCCTCGGATATTTCTGTACAGACTCCGAGGAGCATTCTGCCGAAGCTCCGGTGATTAACAGAATTGTTACGCTTCGAGATAGTTGGGCGAAGATCGAACGCCAGGCGATGTCAGGTTAGTCGGTCACGCGGCCGCGGTCCGGTGACTGCTCATCTTCATGGCTCGGTCCGATAGCCTACTAACGATCGGACTGAGACTTTGCACCTTGTTGAGTACGCTGCGCTTTACTTCCGATGAGCAGCCCCCCTCCCACGGCCGCTAATCGACTCACGTGGCGAGTCCGTCGACCACGGTTATTGGCGCGCCTCGGTCGCTGCCGAGGCCTTCGGCTGCGCTGCTTTCAGCTTTCGCGACTTCGAGTACACCGAACGAATTGATCAGCGCGAGATAATCGCCTGGTTTGGCCCGACCATACGTCGCCCGCATCTCGATGTCATGGCCCGCAATGTGAGCGACCGGGTTGCTGAATTCCTCGATCAGTTCTGCGTCGATGTTACTGATCAGATTGCCAAACGCGTCTACGGTGACGATTACGCCCGAAACTTTGCTGGCTGTTACCTCAGGTTCGTCCAGCCATGCTGGCGTCCAGTCGGTTGTTGCCAGACCGATGTCGGCCGGGGTCGTGCGGCCGGCGGCAAGCTCGGCGGCGACCGGTGCGAAAATATCGCGCCCATGGAATGTCATGCTCGGCGCCCGTATATCGAGACTTTCGAGCGCGTCAGGACGGAGCTTGAACACGGACGCATCGTCGGCCTTGTCAAGCATGCGTGCGAGGAGGCCGTTGTCGGGTGCCATAAAAAAATGGTCATCGTATTCGACGATCAGAATGTCGCGCTCAGTGCCCACACCCGGGTCGACGATAGCGAGGTGTACGGTGCCGCGCGGAAAATACTGGTAGCTGCGGCTGACCCAGAAGCCGGCTTCCGGCGGCCATTGGGCAGGGATGTCATGCGCAAGGTCGATGACCCTGGCGTCGGGGAATCTCTTGATGATGACGCCGTGCATCACTGCGGCGAACGGGCCTTTGTGGCCGAAGTCGGTTGTGATCGTGATGACACCTGACGGTTGCATTACTTTATTCTCGTTCTTCGAGTAACACGCCAATTCTATCAGGCAGGCTGAGCCTCTGCCGGGTGTCTCTGGCCGAACGCGAACCTGGCCCAGTAAATGAATGCTGTGTCGATCATCGCTATAGCGATCTTGAAGATGTACTTGGCAAAACCCAGCGCCAATGCAGACTTGATGCCGACAATTGGTGCCCAGACGACAAGCGTGAAAATAGCAGTGTCGATGACCTGCGAGCTCATAGTCGACAGGTTGTTGCGCAACCAGAGCCAGCGGTCTCCTGTGATCGACTTGATCTTGTGAAATGCCCAGACGTCGAAACTCTGGCTGATGATGTACGCCAGCAATGACCCCAGGATCATCTTGGGTGTGAAGTTGACGATGGTTGCGAACGCGTTGTGGACGTTCGCCGAGAATTCGGCAGAACCCGGCTTCTGGCTCGGCAGGTACAGCATCGCAAAGCTAAGCATCACAAGTACGATGATGCTGACGGCAAAGCCCATACGGACCGCCTTGTTCGCCTCGGCCTTGCCGTAGTTTTCGCTCAGGACGTCGGTTGCAAAGAAGATGCTTGAATAAAAAATAACGCCGAGACTGGTTTCCATGCCGAAGATCACGGTGAGCTTTGGTCCCTGCAGGTTTGCGAGAATGATCGCTGTCGCGATCGCAACCTGCAGCCCGGCCTTGCCAAAAAGCCGGTAGAGAATGACGGTGCCACCAAGATCGACGATCAAGGTCGTGAGCCACAGCAATTCCTGGTTGGCCGCGAAAAAGGCTACAACGCTGGCGGGGATCATTTCTTAGCAGCCAATGGCGGCTTTTCTCACACAGCCAGTTTATCGAGGTGCCAGTCGGCGGTGCCGAACATCTGGCCAATGGCCGTCAATCGCTTGAAGTAGTGGGCGATGTCGACGTCCCATGACACTCCCATGCCACCATGTAATTGCACGGCTTCCTGGCCGACTTTTTTTCCGGCGGTGCCGATCTGATACTTGAGGGCACTAATCGACTTCTTTGCTTCGTCGGTGCCGTCGGCATTTGCCATCGAGGCCCAGATCAATAGCGAGTAACTTTGTTCGCAGGCCGTCAGCATGTCGACCATGCGGTGCTGCAAAGCCTGGAAGCTGCCGATCGGCACGCCGAACTGAACACGGTTCTTCGTATACTCGACCGTCTTATCAGTCAGGATCTGCATGATGCCAACCGCTTCGGCACAAACAGCGAGCGTTGCTTCGTCAATCACGGCTGCGAGCGTCGCAAAGCCGTTATCCACGTCACCGAGCACGGCGTTTTTTTCGACGCGGACGTTGTTCAGCTTGATCTCGGCTGCCTGTTGTCCATCGACCGTTGGATACGACTTCCTGGACACGCCGTCCGCCATGCCACCGACCGCAAATAGCGTAATTCCGTCCGGGGATACGCTTTCGCCCGACGTCCGCGCCGGAACAATCAGCAAACCGGCATGTCCGCCATTGAGGACGAAGCCCTTATGCCCATTGATGAGCCAGGCATCGCCATCGGCTTCTGCTGTCGTCTCGACGTTAGCTAGGTCGTAGCGGCTCTGCGGTTCGACGTAAGCAAGTGCCGCCTGAAGTTCTCCCGCGATCAACGGCTGCAGCAATTTCAATTTCTGTGGCTCGCTTGCGGCTCGGCGCAGGATACCGCCAGCCAAAATGACGTTAGCGAGGTAGGGTTCGACAATCAGCCCGCGACCGAACTGCTGCAGCATGACCATCATCTCGACCGGTCCGCCGTCGAAACCACCATCAGCTTCACTGAATGGCACGGCCGTCCAGCCGAGTTCGGCAAACGTCCGCCACACTTCGGCGTTGTAACCGAGCTCCGACGCCGCGTATTTCTGGCGAGACTCGAAGTCGTAGTCGTTGCTAATGAATTTTTCGACGCTGTCGGTGAGCATCATCTGCACTTCGTTGAAGGAAAAGTCCATAAAGTGCGCCCCTACAGCCCAAGCACGTGCTTGGCGACGATGTTCTTTTGAATCTCGTTGGAGCCGCCGTAAATCGAGGCCTTGCGAAAATTAAAATAGCGCAACGACGTTTTCGTTTCGGCGCCTTCACCAACCCGATCTTCGATCGGAAAGTCGAGTACATACTGATCCGGTACGTAAGGAAGCGCATAGTAACCTGCCGCCTCGACGTAAAGTTCATCGACGGCCTGCTGTAACTCGGTGCCCTTGAGTTTGAGAATCGATGATTCGGGGCCGGGTGCCTTGCCCGAGGCGACCGCAGCCAAGGTCCGCAGTTCCGTGAACTCGAGGGCCTTGAGTTCTATCTCCGTCGCGGCAAGTCTGCGCATAAAATTGCGATCGTTGACGAGCGGTGTGGCGCCACGAACTGACCGTGCGGCCTGTGCGCGCAGCTTTTTCAATCGATAATTCGTGCCTGCGACTCCGGCAGTGCCGGCGCGCTCGTGTTGCAACAGAACCTTCCCGTACGTCCAGCCCTTGCCCTCTTCGCCGACGAGATTTTCAATGGGCACCGCAACATCTTTAAAATGCACCTCGTTAATCTCGTGGTCTCCCTCAATCGTGATGATCGGCGTGACCGTTACGCCGGGCGTCTTCATATCGATAAGCAGGAAGCTGATGCCTTCCTGGCGTCGGGCGACGTCGGTACTCGTTCTGACGAGGCAAAAGATCCAGTCAGCGTGCTGACCCAGCGTGGTCCAGGTCTTGGTTCCGTTGACGATGTAATGATCGCCAGCCAGTTCGGCGCGGGTCTTCAGCGACGCCAGGTCAGATCCGGACCCCGGCTCGGAGTAACCCTGACACCACCAGACGTTGCTCTCGAGAATATCCGGTAGAAAGCGCTTTTTCTGCGCCTGGTTGCCAAAGGTGTAAATGACCGGGCCGACCATGCCGAGACCGAACGGAATGATAACGGGCGCATTCGCGTCGGCCATCTCGGTGGCGAAAATGTACTTCTGCACCGCGGTCCAGCCCGTGCCGCCATATTCGACGGGCCAGTTGTAGCCTGCCCATCCCCTGTCGAAAATCGCCTTCTGAAACCGCACTTGATCTTCACGGCCCAGATGCACTCCTTGTTGCTGTTTTTCAACGATATCTTCGGGTAATTCTTCCCGGAAAAAGGACCGAACCTCGTCGCGAAAGGCGAGTTCTTCGTCAGAGAACGTGATGTGCATCGAGGCACCTGTAAGAAGCGTTGCGCGGCAGAAAATCATGCAGGATTCAGGGGCCAAAAGAAAGAACAACACGGCGAGATCGGGCAGAATACAGATATGACATCTCATGTGATAACTGACGAAATGCGTGAGCCGGCGGCGTGCGAGACGCGCGACGCGCTGAGTCGGCCATTGCATGATCTGCGTATCTCGCTCCTGGATCGCTGTAACTTTCGCTGTCCGTATTGCATGCCCGAGACAGAATTCCACGAAGACTATGAGTTTCTGACACGATCACAGCGATTGACGCACGAAGAAATTCTCAAGGTGGCTGGCGTTGCGACCGGACTCGGTGTATCGAAAATCCGCCTGACCGGTGGCGAGCCATTGCTCGACAAGAAACTGCCCGATCTCGTCCGGGGACTTGCCGCGCTGCCCGGCGTCGAAGATCTTGCGTTAACAACCAATGCGATGCTGTTGGCTCCGGCCGCAGCGGAGCTGGCCGACGCGGGCCTGCATCGTGTCACGATTAGCCTCGACAGCCTCGATGAGCAGGTGTTCAAGACGATGAGCGGCGGTCGGGGTGACCTGCAAACAGTCCTGAATGGGGTCAATGCCGCCGAGCAGGCAGGATTGTCACCGATCAAGATTAACGTGGTCGTGGAACGCGGCGTAAACGACCATACCGTCCTCGATTTGCTCGAGCACTTTCGTGGCACGGGTCACATCGTGCGCCTGATCGAGTTCATGGACGTCGGTAATCGCAATGGCTGGCGCAGAAACCAGGTCGTGCCGTCGAAGGAATTGCTCGCGATGGTGCAGCAGCGCTGGTCAATGCGGCCATTGGATCGCAACTACCCTGGCGAGGTCGCGCGTCGTTATCAATACGTGGATGGTGAGGGCGAGATCGGATTCATCTCATCGGTAACCGAACCCTTCTGCGGTAGTTGCAGTCGCGCGCGATTGTCGTCTGACGGCATGCTTTATACTTGCCTGTTCGCGACGCAGGGCACTGACTTGCGCGAGCCAATCCGCAACGGCGTCGCCGATGAGGAGCTTGGCGACATTCTGTCGCGTATCTGGCTGCAGCGCGCCGATCGTTATAGCGAGCTGCGGCGGTCCGACGTTGCGGAGCACCATGCATTGAGCAAGGTCGAGATGTACCGGATAGGTGGCTAGGGAATAGGCAAATACATGGGAAAACTCAGTCATATCGATGAGCGCAACCGGCCGACGATGGTCGACGTCAGCGACAAGACGGCGACCGATCGCGAGGCGCATGCGCGCACAATTATCGACCTGCCTGCGGAGGTCGTCGCAGTGCTCGACGGTGACGAGATTACGACGAAGAAGGGGCCCGTATTTTCCACTGCCGTAATCGCCGGCGTCATGGCGGCGAAGAAGACGCACGAGTTGATTCCATTCTGCCACCCGCTTGGGCTCGAAAACTGCCAAATCACGATCGAGGTCGATGATCATCGGGCAATCATCGACTGCCGTTGCAAAGTACATCACAAGACCGGTGTGGAGATGGAGGCGCTGACCGGCGCCAGTGTCGCGGCGCTCACTGTCTACGACATGTGCAAAGCGATGTCTCACGACATCGTTATCAGCGAGACACGCCTGATGTCGAAGACCGGTGGCAAACGGGATTTCGAGCGTGTCGACTAGGCCGATCTATGGTCTCGTGTTGGCGGGTGGTGAAAGCCGGCGCATGGGGCAGGACAAGGCGTTACTCGTTCGCGATGGGCAGAGCCAACTTGAGCACATCGGTGCGCTTCTGGCTGGCTCAGTTGATCGGGTATTTGTCTCCGTGCGGAGCGAGCAGCAAGATGAAACAGAGCGCAGCCGTTTTACGCAGATCGCCGATCGCTACTACGACATCGGCCCGATCGCTGGAGTTCTGTCGGCGATGGATGAATACCCCGAGGTGGATTGGCTCGTCGTCGCCTGCGACTTGCCTAACATCGATGCGCCGACATTACATTATCTCCTGGATAATCGATCGGCGGAGCAGCCCTTTACGGCATTCAGGAGTAGCCATGACGATCTGCCCGAACCATTGTGCGCTGTGTATCAAGCCGGAAGCGATGCGATCGTCAGGCAGTTCGTCAATGACAGTGTCGTTTGCCCCCGCAAGATCCTGATACGTTCAGACACCAGGCTGCTCGAGCAGCCGAACCCGGCCGCGCTCGATAACGTCAATACGCCGGATGATCTCGAGGGCAGCGTGCTCGAGGCAGCGTCATGAAGACGATTACGGTGCGCTACTTCGCGATGTTTCGCGAAAACGCGGGCCTCGACGAGGAGACGCTAACCATCGAAGCTGCCACCGCTGCAGACGTTTTCAGCGCGACCCGGGAGCGCCATCAGTCTGCCGAGCCGACCGGGCACTGCAAGGTTGCGATCAACGACATCATGGCCGACTGGGATTCGCCGGTCAGCAACGGCGACACAGTGTTGCTGTTTCCACCAGTTGCCGGTGGCTGACATGATCGTCATGACGGTGGATCCGATCAATCCCGATGCGCTGCGTAGGCAGCTTTTCGACGCTGGCGCAGGCGCCTATTGCGGATTTGAAGGTTGGATTCGTAACGAAAACGAAGGGCAGGCAGTGCTCAGGCTCGAGTACGAAGCCTACGATCCGCTCGCGCTTAGCGAAGGCGAGACGATACTGGCAGAAGCCAAACAAAAGTTCCCCTTCCTGCATGCGCATTGCGTGCACCGCACGGGCGTGCTCGACATTGGCGACTGTGCTGTATGGGTTGGCGTCTCAGCGCCGCATCGTGACGAGGCATTTCAGGCCTGTCGCTACATCATCGATCAACTCAAAGTGCGCTTGCCGATCTGGAAGAAGGAGCACTACGTTGACGGCCACTCGGGCTGGGTCAACTGCGAGCGTTGCGCGAAATCTGCGTGAGATCGTCAGGCGTGTCGACGTCCACGGCAGCCGGCTCGAAGTTGATCTTGCGCACTCGAAAACGCCCATCCGTTAGCAGGTGTCGTCCCCCGGCGTCTCCGCGCAAGCCGGAAAGCTCTGTGAAACAGCCGCGCGGAAACAATACAGGCGCGCCAACCGTGTCGGAATAGGCAGTGGCGATGATCTCGTCATCGGCGCCGCTCCATGCATCGCACATTGCCTTGACGTGTTCTGTCGTGATCATCGCCTGATCGGCGAGCATTACGATGATGGCCCGGGCGACTTGCTGCAAAGATCGCGTCGCTGCGGCGATTGAGGTGCCAACCCCGTCGGCGTAGTGTTCGTTGACAATCAAGAAACCTTGCGACGGATCGCAAGCATGGCTGACCGCCTTCCAGTCATGGCCGACAACGAGCAAGGTCTTGCTTCCGCAGGCCCCTGTCGCGATATTCGCCGCTCGTCGTACTAGTGGAACACCACCCAACTCAGCCAGTTGCTTGGTCGAGCCAAAACGTGTGGCAGAGCCCGCAGCAAGGACGACTGCGAATAGCTGCGATATCGGACCATGTGCTGCCATAGAGTCATTCTAGCGCCGATAACTGAAATATTTGGCAGAGAATACTTGCGGCAGAAGAAGCATCTGTGTATCTCTAGCAACATCGTGAGAGTCATCAAATCCATAGATGATGCCAAGTCGCTCGAAGGCGAAGAGATTGGCGTGTCCGAGTGGGCTGTTGTCGATCAGAATCGCATCGACCAATTTGCCGAGGCGACAGCCGATTATCAATGGATTCATGTCGACACCGAGCGCGCGGCCAAAGACATGCCGAACGGCAAGACGATCGCGCACGGCTATCTGACGCTTGCCCTCATACCGGCGCTTT
Organism: Gammaproteobacteria bacterium; assembly: GCA_029862045.1. Taxonomy (GTDB): domain Bacteria; phylum Pseudomonadota; class Gammaproteobacteria; order Steroidobacterales; family Woeseiaceae; genus UBA1847. The sequence continues at coordinate 128,269 of JAOTYE010000005.1, read as the reverse complement.
CGGCAAATTTCATCGAGTTTGAGAATCTCGCTCGAGCAATCAATTTCGGTGCTAATAAGGTGCGCTTCTACACGCCGGTTCCAGTTGGCGCACGGGTCCGGGCGCGCGGGACCGTGTTGCAAGCACGACGTCGTGCCGGCGCACTTTTACTAACTTCTGAAGTCAGGATCGAAGTTGAGGATGAACGCAAACCCGCCTGCGTCGCCGAGATTCTCGGCATGTATTTCTTCGACGAATAGCTCGTTCCGAGTCCAGCGAGCAGAGTGCGAGTCGGTCCTTAACAAACGGTGCTTGTCGTCTTGCGGAATTGGCAATAGAGGTACATTTGCTCCACGCCGGCGGGCGTAATGTGCATTTCCTTGTGGTGGCGTTCTAATTCGAATTCTGCACCGAGTGATTCTTCCATATCTTCGCGACTGTAGCGCTGCACCGGCAGACCGCTGCACTTTGGCGGCGCTTCCGGTGCGAAACAAGCGATGATCAGATGCCCGTCCGGCTTCAGCGCCCGCAGCAGCTTATCCCTGTACATCTGCTGCTGTTCCGAAGTGGTAAGAAAATGATACACCGCACGGTCATGCCACAATTCGTAAGCATGATCGGGAAGTTCGACCGCAGTGACATCGCCAGGCAACCACCTAACCGACGCGGCGTTCGCGCCCAACCGTTCCCTGGTCAAGGTCAGTGCGTTTTCTGATAAGTCGAGGACCGTGATGGATCGACAACCGGCGTCCAGCAGGTCGTCGACCAACGTTGAGGTGCCGCCACCTACATCCATGATCGCAGCGTCCGCGTCGAGGTTGAGTTCACTTATCCAGCTTATGGAGGTCTGCAGCCTGGGTTTATACCAACCCAGCCTGTCTGGCTCTTTGGAAGCGTACACTTGATCCCAGTGATGTTTTCGGTTCATTAGGAACTTTCGTCACTTTGTCGCGAGCTCGCTCTATCGCGTATGTAACCAGCCGGGCAGGAAAGAATACGGCTCTGTATCGACCGACTTGTTCCAGCTGACACTGTTTTCCTCGAGTAATTTCGCGAGGCTGCCATCTTTGCACGCATCGAATGTCTCTGACGCACCGCCCAGGTGTTTGCCGCCAACGTAGATCTGCGGGATTGTTTTCAGTCCGGTGCGTTGCTCGAGCGCCTTGCGAATCTTCCCGCCTTTGTTGTCTTCCTGGTACGCAACCGAATCGAGGTCGATTGACCGGTAGGGAATTTCGTACTCGGCAAACATCTTGCGCACGGACCAGCAGAACTCACACCACTCGAGCGCAAATAATACGACCGGGTTATCGGGATCGTGCGTTGCCTGGTCAAGGAACTCTAGCGCATCCGCCGGCGCCTCGACAGTTGGTTCCTGGCTATTTTTCTCATCGTCCGCTGGTTGCGGCGCCGAGTCGAAGCGATAGTTCGGTGTCGATCGCGAGATCTCCACTTCTTCCCCGGTCATGTCCTCCGGGATGCCGTCGAACAAGGGCGTGCTCAGGTAGCGCTCGCCCGTATCCGGCAGCATGCACAGAATGTTCGAGCCCGGTTCGGCTTTCTCTGCGACTGCGAGCGCCCCGGCAAGAGTGGCTCCGGCCGAGATGCCGACAAAGATGCCCTCATCGCGTGCGAGTGACTTTGCCAGGCGCAGTGCGTCGTCACCCTGGATCGGAATGACCTCATCGATCAGCTGCGCGTCGACGACATCCTCAGTGAGCTTCGGAATGAAATCCGGGCTCCAGCCCTGCATCAGGTGCGGTCGGAACATTGGATGGCTTTCGGCAATTGAGCCATCGTCTTCGCGCGACTGTGGAATGCCGCTGCCCAGGATCGGCGAATTATCAGGCTCACAGACAATGACCTTTGTTGCCGGACTATTTTCTTTGAGAACACGGGACACGCCTTTCAGCGTGCCGCCCGTGCCGAACCCGGTAACCCAGTAGTCGAGCCTGTCCTCGGCAAACGCTTCGAGAATCTCGGGCGCGGTTGTGCGCGAGTGCGCGTTGGCGTTGGCCTCATTCTCAAATTGCCGCACAAGAAACCAGCCATGCTTCTCGGCAAGCTCGACCGCTTTCGCCAACATGCCGCTGCCTTTGAGTGCGGCCGGCGTCAGCACGACCTTCGCGCCGAGAAAACGCATCATCCTGCGGCGCTCGAGACTGAAACTCTCCGCCATCGTAACAACCAGCGGGTAGCCTTTCTGTGCGCAGACCATCGCAAGGCCGATGCCGGTATTGCCACTTGTCGCTTCGATGACGGTCTGACCTGGTTGCAATGCGCCACTTTGTTCTGCGTCCTCGATAACGCCGAGCGCAAGCCGGTCTTTCACCGAGCCCATTGGGTTAAACGACTCGATCTTGACGAAAATATTGACGTTCTCGGGGCCGATTTTGTTGAGCCTGACGATAGGCGTATTGCCAATGGTCTCGAGAATGTTGTCAAATCGCTTGGTCATCACAGAGATCTCTTCTTACTATCCGGGCTGCGGATAATATTTATACAACAATAAGGAGAACGATATGGGCGACCTCGGACTATTAGGGCTCATTCACCTTGCCATTTGGGTTTACGCGGTTATCCAGATATTTGGAAGCTCCGCCAGTACGACCGAGAAGGTGCTGTGGATCATCATCGTCGCGGCTCTGCCGCTCATCGGCATTATCGCGTGGTACTTCATGGGGCCCGGGTCGCCCAAGAAATAGGGGCAACCGTCAGACGCGCAAGTGCGCATCGCGCTGCAGCCAGATCGGAGCGATCTGGCACAGCGCGATTGTGAGCGAAGCCGTTGCGATGACCCTAGTCGAAGTTCTTGCGGAACGTAACTCCGAACGTCGACGGCTCGGACGGATACGCATTCATCCGACCGACCTGAACCGGGGCATCGAAGCTGCCTACGTAATAGCGTTCATCGGCGATGTTGCGGCCCCAAATCGTCAGGCTGCTATTCATATTGTCGAAATTGAAGCCGATGCGCGCGTTGACTATTTCAAAATCGGGCTGAATCGTGAACGGATCCAGGTCGCCATCGGTGAACTGTTCGGAAAACGTCGAATACTCGACACGCGCATACATCGACGTATTGTCCGATAGAACCAGGTCCTGCTGCACCGCGAAAAATAGCCGGTCTTCAGGATTGTAACCCACCGGGTTGCCGGACTTGTCGCAGACCTCGAGGTCCAGGGCTGAATTGAAGCCGGCGGGGAGTCCCGGATCGTCAATCCCGGTGTGGAACGTGTAGGTGTCCCAGCACGTACCGGCCAGGAACGAATCGTAGTCCGCTTCGTTGTGCGTGTAGATCACCTGGATTTCGGTGCCGTCGAACGGGCGCCACAGGAACTCTGTTTCAAGACCCGTATTCTCGATCTTGCCCGCATTCTGCAGATTGAATCCGGTGCCCGTGAAGCTCTGCGCCTGGAAGTCATCAAACGTGGTGTCGTAATACGTCAGCGCCATACGAACCGGACCGATATCGCCCTTAAACCCGATCTCGAGAGATTCCGATTCTTCCGCCTCGAACAATGAGCTGAACTGTGCGGCGATGCGCTCGGTATTCGTACCGCCTGACTTGAAACCCGTCGCAAACGACGCGTAGACCATCGTCGCATCGCTCGGGAACCACGTTAGTTTGAAGGTGCCCGTGAACCGGTCGTCGCTGAGGGATTCATCGAGGTCGGGACGTGGCGAGACCGGCTGTACCAGGTAGTAACCCCAGCCGTCAACGCCGAGTCGCTGAAATGTCTCGAGCGTGCTTATATTGAACGGAGGTTCGGCAGGACGGAACGGATCGAAAAAACCTACGCTGAGGTCGCACTCCTCCTCGTTCACGGGGTCCATAGCGAACGCTAAGTTCTGCAGCCGGCAGCCCTCGAGGGCGAAGGCCGAAAAACTCGGCGGGGGCAAGTCACCCGCAGCCGTATCCGGAAACGGCACGGTCTGCACGTATGCGGCGTCGATGTCTTTTTTCTCGTCCGTATACCGGCCGCCCAGCGTGATGATGAAGTCGTCGCCGAGTGGGATATCGACCTGGCCGAACACGGCCCAGCCGTCCTGATCCTGCAGGATATCGTCGCGTGAGGCCAATCCGAGTGGGAACGACTCGCCCGCAACCGGGTAGCCAACAGCGCTAAGCGGGAACTCGTCGCCGTTACCGGGAATGCCGTCCGGATCGATGACCGTGCTGTTCACGAGATTGACGGCGTCCTCAATTTCCGTAAACGTGCTGGCCCCCCCAAGGTAACCCTCGATGAACGGTGTGTCGCCGTCCGTTATCGTGATCTGATCGATCTCCTGTTCAAAGTAGTAAAGGCCGGCCACCCAGTTGCCGCCCTGGCCAAATTCACCCGCTAGCCTGAGCTCTTGTGAAAACGAACTCTGGTCGGCTTCGTTGATGCGTGTGCCCAGGGTTGCGTTGGTAAAATCGAGGTCAATCCGGTCGAATGTATCGAACGAGCGAAATGCCGTGATCGACGTCAACGTCATACCGCTGTCGAAAGTCTTGTTGAATTCGACCGAGAGGCCAGTGTCCTCGTTTTCCGATTCCGGCGCGAAGTTATAGCCGGTCACGTAATTGTCGGTACCCGAGCCGGTCACGATACGGTCGGGAAGCGGCCCCGCCGGGTTCCCGGTGAACACAGTTTCGAGGAATGTCGGCGGGTAGGGATAATCGGTAAATATCGTCCCGGCAAAAGGGTTGGGTCCTGCGAGTGGCGAGCCGCCCAATATAGCGTCCGAACCAACATCGTCCGGATCAATGGCAGGCAGACCGGCCAAACCAGCCCGACTAAAGATGCCGTCGACCAGCGTCACCGTGCCGCAGCAGGATTCGTCGATCTCTGCGTAGTCGGCGATGATGCGCATGTTGAAGCTGTCAGATGGCTCGTACGCGAGCTGCAGACGCACACCCTGACGGTCACGATCGTTGTACAGGTCCTTACCCAGGTTGACGTCGTCGATGTAGCCGTCGCGCTGTGACGAAAAGATGGTGCCGCGGAAGGCCCAGTCGTCGTTGATGGGCATGTTTGCGGCGGCGCTGACGCGAATCAGGCCTAAATCGCCGGCCGTCACGTCGACAAACGCATCACGATCCTGGCTCGGAGCCACGGTCCTGACCTGAACCGCGCCGGCCGGGGTGTTCTTGCCGAACAGCGTGCCTTGCGGGCCGCGCAGGACTTCCACCGCCTGCACGTCGATCAGTTCATTGATCAGAGAACTCTGCCGCGAGCGATAGACCCCATCGACGTACAGTCCGACGGACGATTCGACGCCGAAGTTGTTCGACGTCGAACCGATGCCTCGAATCGAGAAGCCTGTCGTCGTCGCTGTCTGACTTCGTGTCATGGTCAGGCTAGGCACGTTCTGCTGCAGGTCGAATACGTCCTTGATGCCGGACTCCACGATTTGCTGGCCGCTAACGGCGCTGACCGCGACCGGGACCTCCATGATGTTCTGTTCGCGCTTCTGCGCGACAACGACGATTTCTTCGAATATGAGTTCTTCTACTTCTTCTTGTGCCGCAGCCGACGTGCTGAAAATCAGCCCTGCGGCAGCAAGTGGCAGAAGTGCGCCAAAGGCCGACACTCGGCGTAAAATTTCCTGAATTCCGTTCATCATCTTTCCCCCTTCTTCCGAGCGCATTGAGGCGCGGTTTGTGTCGGCTAGAATATCACGGTTTGGTCGAAAACCTGCCCGTTCGACAGGTTCGGAAAGTGCTTAGACGCGCGATCCGCAAGGCTTTTCTGTTAAATTGTCGGCAACACTGACCGGTTGGGGAATGGACGCAATGCAAGGTCTGATGATGAACACACCGCTATTGATTTCATCGATCGCGGAGCACGGGGCGAAATACCATGGCGGTCGTGAAATCGTCTCGGTGACCGCGGACAATCCGCGGCATCGCTACACCTATCGGGAATGCATCGGCCGGGCCAGGCAGCTGGCGAATGCGCTCGACAAACTCGGCCTCGAGCATGGCGACCGCGTGGCGACGCTGGCCTGGAATGACTACCGGCATCTCGAGGCTTACTACGGCATGAGCGGCGCCGGCTATGTGTGTCACACGATCAACCCACGGCTGTTCCCGGAGCAGCTCGTCTTCATCATCAACCACGCCGAAGATCGCTGGATTTTTACCGACGTCATGTTCGTGCCGCTACTCGAGGCAATTGCCGACAAAATCTCCGGCGTCGAAGGATTCGTCGTCATGACCGACGAAGCACATATGCCTGAGACGTCTTTGAAGAATGTTGTTTGTTACGAAACGTTGATTGCAGCAGAGTCGGCCGAATTCACCTGGCCCGAGCTGGACGAGCGCACGGCGTCGGCCCTCTGTTACACGTCGGGCACGACGGGCGACCCGAAGGGCGTGTTGTACGACCACCGTTCCACAGTCTTGCATGCGTTCGCAGCCGTGGCGCCGGACACCATGAATCTGTCGTGCCACGATTCAGTGCTGCCGGTCGTGCCGTTGTTTCACGTCAACGCCTGGGGAATTCCATATTCAACCTTCATCACTGGCGCGAAACTCGTGCTTCCCGGACCGAAAATGGGTGACGGCGAAGTGCTTTGCGAATTGCTTGACACGGAAGATGTGACATTGGCGCTCGGCGTTCCGACCGTATGGCTAGGGCTTCTGCAGTATGCGGAAAAAGCCGGCAAGCGACTCGACAAGCTGCAAAGAACGATAGTCGGCGGTGCGGCTGTGCCGCGTTCGATGATCGAGGCGTTTCGTGACCAGCATGGCGTCGATTTGCGTCAAGGCTGGGGCATGACAGAGACGAGTCCGCTGGGCGCCGCCAACAGCACAAAAGCCGGGATGGAGTCACTCACGCCAGACGAGCGCCTCGACCTCGCAACCAAGGCCGGGCGCGGGCTTTTCGGCTGCGAGATGCGCATTGTCGACGATGAGGGCGTGGAATTGCCGTGGGATGGCGAGGCATACGGTGCGCTGCAGGTGCGCGGGCCCTGGGTTTGCAGCGATTATTTCAAGCTCGAGGGCGGCGCGGGGTCACACACCGACGACGGCTGGTTCGACACCGGCGATGTCGCGACGATCGATCCCGGGGGCTATATGGCGATCACGGATCGCACCAAGGACGTCATCAAGTCGGGAGGCGAGTGGATTAGCTCGATAGAGCTCGAGAACGCGGCGATGGGTCATCCTGCCGTGGCCGAGGCCGCGGTCATTGGTATCTCCCATCCCAAGTGGACGGAGCGCCCGCTGTTGATCGTCGTCAAGGCCGAAGGGCAGGAGGTCAGCAAAGAGGAGCTGCTGGCCTGGTATGACGGCAAGGTCGCCACCTGGTGGATCCCGAACGATGTCGCATTTGTCGAAGAGCTGCCGCACACTGCGACCGGCAAAATAAAGAAGATTGAATTGCGCAAGCAATTCACTGACTATCAATTCCCCGAATAGCTGGAGCATCCATGGCTGATCCCCTTCGTCTCTATGGCCTGAAAGCGCTGGTCACGAACGCCGCGAGCGGTATCGGCGAGGCCGTGTCACGTACGCTGATCAAACACGGCGCGACCGTTCTGGCTGTTGATACCATCAACAGTGGCGTCGAACAGCACTTTGCATCGGTCAAGGGCATTGACGGTCATACGGCTAACCTCACCGACGCTACGCGCATGCCGGCGTTGATCGAAGATGCTGTCGATCACCTGGGTGGCATCGATATTCTGGTCAATGACTTTCCATTACAGCCCGGCACACCTATCTCTGACGGTGATGCAGCGCTCGATAAGCTATTGGAGTCGCGGGCAGACCTGATCATGTCGATTTGCCGATCTGCGCTGCCGCATCTCAAGAAGAGCCCGTCGGGCCGAATAATCAGCGTCGGTTTTCTGCGCAGCATTTTCGCCGCCAAAGGCAGCGACGCGTTTGCAACCGCCGAACATGATCTCGCCCAGATTACCCGTGCAATCGGCGCGGAAACCGGTGAGTTCGGCATCACGGCCAACTACATTCAGCCTGGAGCGATCATGACCCCCGCGAGTCGGGACGCGTTCAGGAAGGACCTGACCTTGCGTGATTTTTGCATCGCTCATTCGGCTGCGCAGCGCCTCGGCGAACCCGTTGATGTCGCCAAGGTCGCATTGTTCCTGGCAAGCGACGACGCGGCTTTCGTCAGCGGCACGGGCGTGGCCGTCGACGGCGGCCGCACCGGCTCCTAGTACCGTATGCATCCGGTTCTCGATGACCTGATCACGCTCCTCAAGCTCGAGCGTATCGAGGAGAATATTTTTCGCGGTGACAGCCGCGATATAGGTAGCGCACAGGTATTCGGTGGTCAGGTACTCGGGCAGGCACTGTCGGCCGCCCAACACACAGTAGAAGGCAGAGTCGCACATTCGTTGCACGCGTATTTCCTGCGTCGCGGCGACATGAAAGCGCCAATTGTTTATGAAGTGGATCGTGCACGGGACGGCGGCAGTTTCTCGAACCGCCGAGTCGTTGCAATCCAGCATGGCCGGCCGATATTCAACTTCGTCGCGTCATTTCAGAATCCTGAACCGGGCCTCGATCATCAGTCCGCAATGCCGGATGTCCCGGGCCCGGGCGAACTGAAGGACTTTTCTGACGTGAGTCCGGACGATCTGAGTAAATTGCCGCAAAAAATGCGGCGTTTCCTGGCGAACAAGCGGCCATTCGACTTGCGTCCGGTCGAGCCCGTGAATCTGCTCGAACCGGAGCGCCGTGCGCCGGTGAAGCACGCCTGGATCAAGACGGTCGATACACTGCCTGACAATCATGCGCTGCATCAGAACCTGCTGGCTTACATATCCGACTACGAACTGCTCGGTACGAGCACCTTGCCGCACGGGCTGCCGTTCGGGCGCGGCAAAGTCATCATGGCGAGCCTCGATCACGCGCTCTGGTTTCATCGCGAGGTCAAAATCGACCAATGGCTCCTGTATGCGATGGACAGCCCGAACGCATCAGGTGCGCGAGGCTTTGCTCGCGGGCAATTGTTTACAGAAGACGGCAAACTCGTTGCATCGACCGCTCAGGAAGGCCTTGTTCGAGTTATTGAGAAAGAACGACCGACTCGGTCGGACCCGCGGCTGCAGGTCTGACAATAATCAGCTAGACGGAAGAGTTCATTGACCCTGGTATCAGCGATCATTTTGTTGTTTTTGGTCATCGACCCGTTCGGCAATGTTCCATTCTTCGTTGCCGCCCTGAACCAGGTCGATCCAGCGCGGCGCAGACGTGTGATTGTTCGCGAACTGTTGATCGCGTACCTGGTGATGGTTGCCTTCTTGTTCGTTGGACAGCCGCTCTTGCTGATCCTCGGCATCTCCGGTCCGGCGTTGACTATCGCCGGGGGCGTGATTCTCTTTCTCATCGCGCTTCGCATGGTCTTTCCTATTCGTGGACGGACTGCCCAGGAGGAAATTGACGGTGAGCCATTCATAGTTCCCCTCGCGATTCCCTATGTTGCGGGACCGTCGGTGCTCGCGGTGGAGCTACTGCTAATGAGCGATGAACCGACCCGGTGGCCCATCTGGCTGCTCGCTATTTCTGCCGCGTGGGCGGGTACGTCGGTTGTTGTCTTTTTTGGCAGCCAAGTGGCCGAGCGTCTTGGTTCACGTGGCCTTATTGCAATAGAGCGCCTCATGGGCATGATCTTGGTCGCCATTGCAATCCAGATGTTCCTGACAGGCGCAGACACGTATTTTGGCCGGGGCTAGTGTGGAACGCCCGGTGATGCGAGGACCCCGAAGTCGCCGCTTGCGAGCCAAAGCGAACATGCAGACAGCTTTGATAAGCCTATAGTGCACAAATGAAGAGATCGACAAAGGCGGCGCTGCTATCTGGCCTGGTTTTTCCCGGCATTGGGCACATGGTCTTGAAACAGTATCTGCGCGGCTCAGCTCTGATGCTTGCGGCGCTGATAGCGATGTCACTAATCGTTAGAGCAGCGATAAGTCGGGCGCTGATCGTTGTCGATCGCATCAATAGTGGCGAGATTCCCATCGAAACTCGAGCTATTACAGAGGCGATCGCTAATTCCACTGGCGGTGCGGAGAGTCCAATTGTGAAAATTTCATTGATTGTTCTCGGCGCATGTTGGCTAATCGGCATCATCGATTCCTATAGACTCGGCAAAGCGCAAGAAAACACAATACGCGAATGACCGCGTCTGGCCGAAAGCTGCCGTTGAAAATTTTTCGATCCGAGCGACTTGAATGACCGCTTTCGATGAGGGCAGACATTCAGATTTCGGCTCTCGAAAAACTACCGTTGAACGACCGCTAAGCGCCCAAAAGCAGATCTTCGGGTGGTAGGCTTGCGAAAGGCTGCGAATGACCACAGCGGACATTCTCCCCAAACCTGACTAAGCTGTTAGGTAGGCAATTTGGGGAGGGCTAACAATGAAATTCAAAGAATGGAACGAGATTGCGGAACTGGTCGGCATAACCGCGATAGTAGTTTCACTCGTTTTTGTCGGATTCGAGTTGAGGCAGAGCACCGCTATTGCGCGGAGTGATGCTTTTAGCAGTTTCAGCTCTCAATTTTTTGACCTCACGTCTAGTGCTGCATTGGACGAACGCATGTCTGGCCTGATTTCTCAAGTAAACCAGGGGGCTTTGCCAGAAGATTTCAAGCCTGAAGATCAGGTTAGCATTAGAATGTACCAAGGGGCCGCCGTTAGGGTTTGGGAGGGTCTTTTCAGATCCGTACAGGCAGGGGTATTGCCCGAAGATGCTCTGGAATCAGCTGCAAGCGGTATTCTAATCAACAATAAATATTTCAGATCTACCTGGGCTGCAACAAAGCAATTGTATACAAGTGATTTTATTGCTTATTTCGAAAGCTTGCCTTGGAATGAGTAAGCAATAGGTGCAATCAAGGACAGGGAATTCTATCGTGTCCTGAGAATCCGATACGTGCCGGAAAACAGACGTTCAGGTAATCCAGGGGTGAAGGGCCGCTAGTGACCCTTAGCAGCCACCTGCAATCTCCACCGATCGTTTTAGTGTCCACCCGTCGGCGGGGTGAGTTCCTGCCTCTCGGACTGCGTGCTTTCTGTGTGGGTTCGAATACTCGGACGCTGTACGCATACGCCTGATAATCGTATGCGCGGCCAAGATGGGAAATTCGCCACGGGATAGTGTCAATGTCCGTGCTCTACGTATCCCGCAGGACACCAATCAACTGCCCGACGTCCATCGGCGCCAATCGGGAGCTGGCAGCCTGTGTTAAGCCAACGTTAATACTCCGGAGTGTAGCATCCGGACGAATAGTCAGGGCAGCACAGGAACTATTGGCCCCGACACCGATCCAATGCCCCAGGCGGGTCCATCAGACGAGGGATATCATGAACAAGTTTGCATTCCTGTTTAGCGCCTCTTTGTTCCTTGCCAGCACCGCACACGCCGAGGGTTTCTATGCCGGTGGTTCGGTCGGATTCGGCGACGCCACGCTCAGGTCGGACGACCAATTCGACGACCCTGACGACACCTTGTTCGTCGCCAAGGGCATCGGCGGCTATCGGGTGAACGAGTTCTTCGCGGTGGAGGGCACGATCATAGGGGCCACCAATGACGAGTACGACGACGGTTTCGATGGTGAGGCCGACGTCAGCTTTGGCGCATTGACGGGTTCACTCCTCGGCATTATCCCGGTGGCCGAGACCTTCGAGTTATACGCCAAGGTCGGCGGCTATTTCGGCGAGAGCGAAGTGCAGGACGATTTCTTCTTTTTCGGCAACAATAGAGACGAAGACGAGAGCGGGCTGGTATGGGGCGCCGGCACTTTTATCAGTTTCGGCAGCCGCAAGCAATTCACGATCCGAGTGGATTACGAGGCATTCGATACCGATGCGCTCGACGATTTCTGGATGGTCACTGGCGGGTTCCAGTACAATTTCTAAGCGGCGCGCGGCGGTCACAGTCCTAGCCGCCCAGCAAGCACTATTGACGCGCTTTGCGTATCTCAAGGTCACCGTAAAGTCTGATCGATGAATATATATCGAACACATGTTTGGATGTAGTTCTGCGGATTAACAGGTGTGTTTCTTGTGTCGATGGACGTGATCATCAGTGCGGACGATATCGTTATTGGTTTTTTAGGGGGTGCGCTGATTGGACTTATCCCAGCGGTGTTGTTCACACCAAAAAACCGGGAAGGTGATCCAAGCAACCGGTAAGCGATGCAGCCCTGTGGCTAACGAGACGCAGGCTAAAAAAGCTTTGCAATTGCCACCGTCTGTGACCGCTCTTGGCCGTTAGCTGCCAGTTTATTTCTACGAGTTTTGGCTGATTGAATGACCGCTTTGGGTGAGAGCAGCCAGTCAGGTATCCAATCTAGAAAAATGCCTGATGAGTGTCGGCCATACAGTCTATAACTGCCGTTGGGATGGTTGAGGTCTGCGGGGCCGCTGATGAGCCAAAACCTACGCTCGAATAAGGGCGCACTGGCGAAGGATGTTATCCTTCGCCCATTCGCACAAACCAAAGTTACGAGGTAGAGACAGTGAGAGAAATTTTCATTGTCATCCCGATTTTTCTGTCATTTTCACTGCAGGCAAATGAAGCAAGATTTTTCGGAGACAGTGCCGTTACTCCAGACCCTGTGCAAAGCGAGCTGATCGCAGCAAGTATCGATGCATTAGTTCAGGATTGTTCCAGTGCAACAAAGATCGAGAATCTGCCTTTAATCGATGGCCAGGGTATTGAAGCCACATACTCCACCCACCCAATCGAGTTTGACCTTCATCCAGCTGGCAGGGTTACAGGGGTGACTAAAGTGATCGTTAAACTCTGGGACAACGCTGAACGAAATTTCGGTATGGATATATACGCCTTTTCAGGGTCCGATATTTATTCACTAGGGAAGTATTCTCGCCTCGCATATCCAATCATTAATATGATCAAACGACCGATGCCTCCTAACAAATCATTGCAAGAGGATGTCGGCGAAACTTCCGCCACCGAATGAGGCGTTTGATTGTGATCAGCCGCTGTGCTCGTCGGATGATGAGAGGCAGGAAATGACCCAAAGCGGATATTACTTCGCTTTGCCTTGAGCCGCGACAGCGGCTGCCGCTTTGGCAATCGCATCCGCATCACCCAGGAACTCGCGCGAGATGGGATTGAGTTCATCGTCAAGTTCGTAGGCCAGCGGGATGCCGGTCGGAATGTTAAAGCCTGTGATTTCATCATCCGACACTTTGTCGAGCATTTTAACGAGGGCGCGCAGGCTGTTGCCATGTGCTGCGATCAGTACGTTCTTGCCGGCGCTAAGTTCAGGCGCGATGGTTTCTTCCCAGCAAGGCCGGACGCGATCAAGTGTCGTCGCCAGCGATTCGGTTGCAGGCAGGGGATCGATGCCGGCGTAGCGCGCGTCATGCGACGGATGTCGTTCGTCATCGCGCTCGAGTTCGGGCGGCGAAATATCGTAGCTGCGACGCCAGATGTGTACCTGATCGTCGCCGTACTTTGCGGCCGTTTCAGCCTTGTCCAGGCCCTGCAGCGCACCATAGTGACGTTCGTTCAGACGCCAGTCGCGAACGACGGGAATCCACATTAGGTCCATCTCGTCGAGCATGAGCCACAGCGTGCGAATTGCACGTTTCAGGACCGACGTAAACGCGACATCGAAGTCGTAGCCGAGTTCTGTGAGCAGGCGGGCTGCATCGACGGCTTCGGCAACGCCCTTCTCAGTCAGGTCGACGTCAGTCCAACCCGTAAACAGGTTCTTCAGGTTCCAGTCACTCTGGCCGTGACGACATAGTACGAGCTTGCCCGCCATGGTATCTCCGTTGCTGTGTGTTGTGGATCAGGTCGAAATCAGAACCCGCAATTCCTGCGCGGCGACCGAAAGAGTAGCAAAATCCAAATCGCTTCGGAGCTTCATTTCATCGACCATGTCGCGGAATCGTGTAACGTCGTTCTCGTGATCGTCCAGCCACTTTTCTACAGCTTGTGTCAGCGCCTTCTTGCCGCGTTTCTGCAGGAAACGTGCGGCCAAATCACGACGAATGCGATAGAACTCATCGCGAAGGTTGCTGCGCGCAGTCGCCTGCCAGCGGCCCTTGACTCGAAGGTCCTCGGCACCAACGTGTAACCAGAACAGACCGAGCTCGCGATTGAAAGCTGAATAGAGTTTTGCGGTATCGATAACGTCGCGCTTGTACTCCGCGGCGAGATCAGCGATATCGAGGGCCGCGCGGGTCAACTGCAGCGAGGCCATGCGATGCGCGAGCTTTTCCGAAACACCCATTTCGATGTATTCCGCCGCGGCTTCATTGTGACGCCTGCGCGCATTAGGCGACATCGTATTACCTGTGCGTGTATACACATCAGTCATACCCTCTTTGAGGCGTTCGACTGCGGGTTCAATTTGCAGCTCGTCACCGTAGTGATCGATGAGCCAGTAACACGCATGACGCAGCGTGCGGCTGACCTCGAACATCATCGACATCTGCGCTAGCGCCGGAATCTTGTTATCGAGTGACTCAATCGTCTTGAGCAAGTTGCCGGCGCGACAGATTTGCCGCGCAATGGTGTACGCGCGTGCGATTGTCACGATGTTGGCGCCTGTATCGTCCTGCACTCGCTTGACGAAGGCCGGGCCCATGCGATTCACAAGATCATTGGCGATCAGGGTTGCGAGAATCTGCCGGCTCAGACGATGACCAGGAATGAATTCGTTATAGCGGCGCCGTAAGACGGCCGGGAAGTAGCGTAACGGATCGACAACAAGAAAATCCTCGAGCGTTTCGCCCGAGTCGATCAGCCCGTTGTACAGATCTATTTTGGCGTAACTCAACACAACCGCAATCTCAGGCCTTGTAAACCCTTCTTTGCGCGCCCGGCGCTCCTCGATCTCTGTTTCGTCGGGCAAGCACTCCAGGTCCCGATCGAGGAGCCCGGTTTTTTCCAGATTGTTGATCAGCCTAGCGGTCAAATCGATGCGTTCGACAGACCGAATTTGACTCATGCTGATTGACTGCGTTTGCAGATAGTTGTTGCGCAGCACGCGTTCGGCGACATCATCCGTCATCGCTGCGAGCAACTCGTTGCGCTTGCCGCGCGACATGTTCTTATTCTTCTCTACTTCGCTCAGCAATATTTTTATATTCACTTCCCGGTCCGAGCTGTCGACACCGGCCGAGTTATCAATGAAATCAGTATTGATTTGCCCACCGCCCCGGCTGTACTCGATGCGGGCGTGCTGTGTCAGCCCGAGGTTGCCACCTTCGCCGACAACTTTGCAGCGCAGTTCTTTTGCATCGATGCGGACATTGTCGTTACTGCGGTCACCGGCGTCGGCGTGGCCTTCATTACTCGCCTTGACGTAGGTGCCGATGCCACCGTTCCAGAGCAAGTCAACTTGCATACGCAATATCGTCTGGATCAGTTGATCCGGTTTCATAGAGGTCTCAACTGTATCGAGTAAGTTACGTGCTTCGGGACTCAAGCGAATCGTCTTGGCCTGGCGTGAGTACACACCACCACCCTTTGAGATCAGAGAGTCGTCATAATCATCCCAGCTCGATCTCGGTATCTTGAATAGTCGTTGTCGTTCCTTGAAGCTCGCCGGCATGTCCGGATCGGGGTCAAGAAAAATATACTGGTGATTAAACGCTGCGACGAGCTTTACCTTGCGCGATAACAACATGCCGTTGCCGAACACATCGCCACTCATGTCTCCGATACCGGCCACTGTAAACGGATCCTTGTCCACATTGAGACCGCGCTCGCGGAAGTGGCGCCGCACGGCTTCCCACGCACCGCGTGCGGTGATGCCCATCTTCTTGTGGTCGTAACCGGCCGAGCCGCCGGAGGCGAACGCGTCGTCGAGCCAGAAGCCGTATTTCGCCGAAATCTCGTTCGCAATATCGGAAAATGTCGCCGTGCCTTTGTCCGCGGCGACGACCAGATAAGGGTCCTCGCCATCGCGCCTGACGACACCTGCGGGCGTTACGACTTTACCGTCGATGACGTTATCGGTGATATCCAAAAGCCCCGATATAAAAGTCTTGTAACAGGCAACTCCGTTCTGCAGCACAACGTCGCGGTCGCCATCGGGCACACGTTTTGGGAAAAAGCCGCCCTTGGCGCCGGTCGGTACGATCACCGTGTTCTTGACGATCTGAGCCTTCATCAGCCCCAGAACCTCTGTCCGAAAATCTTCACGACGATCCGACCATCGCAGTCCACCACGTGCGACGTCGCCGCCTCTGAGATGCACGCCTTCGAAATCGGGCGAGTAAACGAAAATCTCGAATTTGGGTTTTGGCAACGGCACTTCAGGCAGCTGCGATGGATCGAGCTTGATGGAGATATACGAAAGCGGACCGCCATCTGCGCCCTTGAGAAAGTAGTTAGTACGCAGCGTCGCGCTGGCCGCGCCCGAAAACGCGGACAGGATGCGGTCTTCGTCAACGTTTTTTGCCTTGCTCAGCTCGCGCTTCACTGCCGCTAGTATTGATGTCAGCGAGTTCTTGCGCTTGGTGTTCGAAATGGTCGGATCAAACTGTAATTCAAACTGTTTCACGAGCAGCTGTACGAAGCCGAAGTGGGCGACGAGCACCTCCTCCATATATGCCTGACTGAACGGCATGCCGAGTTGTTGCAAATACTTGGCATAACACCGCAGCAACGCTGTCTGGCGCCAGTCGAGGCGCGCACTCAGAACAAGTCGGTTAAGGCCATCGTTTTCGGCATCGCCGGAGAGCGCTGCCATGAAACAATCTTCAAATCGACTCGCGATTGCCTCGATGTCGAGATCTGTGCCACTTTCGTGTCGCAAGTGGAAATCCTGAATCCAGAAAGCTTCGCCGGAGCGCAAAGCGAGTTCGTGCGGATGTTCGGTATAGACGTCAACGCCCATGTCTTCGAGCACGGGCAGGGCTTCTGACAATGTAATCGGTTCATCGAAACTGTACACCATGAAATGCATGTGGCCCGGCAAACTGTCTTCCGGCCGGTACAGGTCAACAGATCTCTTGCTGTTACTCGCCAGCATGTCCTCGATGCGCTTGATGTCGCTACAAGCCTCTCGCGCTCGTACGCGCGATTGGTAGCCCGGTGGGAATACATCACGGTAGGCCCGATAAAGCACTGGCCCATCATCGTGCCCAAAAGCGTTGCTGAGCTGGTCACGCAGTCTGTCTGACCACGTAATCACTACTTGAGCGATTTGCTCTTCGATTTTGTGAATACTGATGCGCGGTCGATCACCTGATGGCGTGTGTACGACGATGTGCACACGAGCGAGTGCTGAATCGGAAATCTGCACGCTGGATTCGACTGAGACACCGCCGAATGAGTCTTTGAGAATTGACTCTATCTTGCGTCGAATCGCCGTCGTGTACTTCTCGCGCGGTACAAACACCAGGCAGGAGAAGAAGCGTCGAAACGTATCGCGCCGGAGGAAGAACCTGACGCGTTGCCGGTCTTGCAGATTGAGGATACCGAGCGATGTTCGCGCAAGATCCTGCGCTGACGCATGAAACAGCTCATCGCGCGGGTAGGTATTGATAATGTGCAACAGGGCTTTGCCGCGATGCCCAACAGTATCGACGTGTGCGCGTTCGAAAATCTTGTCGATCTTGTGCCGCAGCAACGGAATATTACGTGGCGCTTCGCTATATGCGGCAGAAGCAAACAAACCAATAAATCGCCGCTCGCCGCTGACCTTGCCATGCTTGTCATAGACCTTGATGCCGATATAGTCGAGATACGCATTGCGGTGAATAGTCGATCGCGAGTTTGCTTTGGTCACGATCAGCCAGTCTTTGGTGCGCGTTAGCCGATGCATTTCCGCCGTTAACTCAGTTGCGTGGTCTTCGCGTTCCTTACGTGACAGCAGCCCCAGCGCACTGCCTTTTACAGGGCTCAGGTATACGCTGCCATTGCGCTTTGCGAGCTTGTATTCGCGGTAACCCAGAAACGTAAAATGGTCGTCGGCCAGCCAATCCAGGAAAGCTCTGCTCTCAGCACGCATTTCCTCATCGACACCTCGTGGTCCGAGGTCCAGAAACTCGCGCGACTCGACCATCTTCGCGCACATTTTCTTCCAATCGCGAACAGCGAGCCGAATGTCGGACAGAACCCTGCGAATTTCCTGCTCGAGGAGTTTCAGTTCTTGTGGGTCGGTCTCGCGATCAATGGCGAACCGAATAAATGACTCGGGATAACCGCTCTCATCACTCGGTTTGCAAAAGCTGTCTATCGTGCCACTACTGTCGCGACGTACACGAATAATCGGATGTATCGTGATGTGTACGGCAAGGTCGTGTCGGTTAATCGCAGCCGACACGGAGTTAACAAGAAATGGCATATCGTCGTTGATCATTTCGACGAATGTGTACGGTGATGTGTAGCCGTGCTCCTCTTCAGTCGGGTTATAGATTCTGAGGCGCGCCTGGCCCTTGCGGCGCGTGGCGCCGAACTCGAGATGGCTGAGGGCAATCTGCGCCATGATGCGCGGCGATCTGCCTTCGAGGTCTTCGACCGGCACATTGGCCACATACTGTTCGAGGAAGAGGCGGGCCTGGCGTCGGCTTGGCATGGGTGATGTGGCGACGCGGGCGGCGATGATTTCCTGAACGATGGCATCCTTGCGGTCGCTGCCCCGGCGTAGTTCTTTTCGGGTCATTATTATTATCTCCCGGGCGGCTAATTGCCGATCTGGCTCGCCTTTTCAAGCAATTTCTCGAGGACTGAGTTGAACTTCTCGTAGTCATCGTCAGCGATATCCTGCAACAGCTCGCGCTCGAACTTCAGCGCTAGCGGTGCGATTTCATTGTGTACCTCGCGGCCTTGTTCCGAAAGACTCAATATTGAGCGGCGCCTGTCCGCATCGGCGAATTCACGGTCGATGCGACCGTTCCTGATCAGTTTGGTGACCGCGCGGCTGACGGCGACCTTGTCCATCAGCGTGCGATCCGCCACCTCAACGGCGGAAAGCCCGGGAAAGCGACCGAGAATCGCGATCACGCGCCATTCGGGAATCGAAACCCCAAAACGCTTCTCGTAGACGCGAGCAATATTGGTACTGACCGTATGAGACGCAATGGATAGCCGGTAAGGCAGGAATTCTTCGAGGATCAGTTCGTCTTTCATCGTATTGAGACTCGCTGCGAGGCTGGGCCGACAGGTGCACAGTTTACGCCAGGTGGGGCGAAGCAAGGTAGTCGGTTGACCGCATCTCGATCAATCGACTGACGGTGCGGTCGAATTCGAATGTCAGGCGTTGCCCCAGATACAGCGAGTCCACGGCCGTCGCCGCCGAAACGATAAGCTTGACGCGACGATCGTAGAACTCGTCGACCAGTGCGATGAATCGGCGTGCCT
Source organism: Gammaproteobacteria bacterium (assembly GCA_029862045.1). Taxonomy (GTDB): domain Bacteria; phylum Pseudomonadota; class Gammaproteobacteria; order Steroidobacterales; family Woeseiaceae; genus UBA1847. Next base: position 108,973 of record JAOTYE010000005.1, on the reverse strand, counting down.
GATTCTCGAGTTCGCTGCCGAGTTCAGGGACTCCGGACACGATGACGGTGGGGTACCATCGGGCAATCTCGATGTAGTCGTTCTGGCTGCGCGGGCCATCGCAGATGTCGGCAAAGTCGAACCACGCGATGCCTTTTGCGCACTGCCGCGCGCGAATCTCGCGACCATTGATATCGAGCACGCTGTTTTCGGCAATCTGGCTGGATGCTGACTCATCGAAAAAGTGCTGCAACTTGAGCTGTGCGGCGTGGTCGTCGGGTGACAGGTACGTGCCTGCCTGCTGCAGCAACCGCAGTCGATAGTCTATGTCGCCGTCCATATGCACCACCTGCGTATGCGTTTTCAGCATTTCAATCGCAGGCTGGAAGCGCTGTCGCTGGAGACCATCTCTGTACAATTGGTCCGGTGCCGAATTGGAAGTCGTGACGAGCGTCACGCCACGACGAAACAGACCCTCGAGTAGCCTGCCGAGGATCATCGCGTCACCGATATCGCTGACGAAAAACTCATCAAAACAGAGTACGCGCGCGTCACCTGCAATTGCGGCAGCCACCTGGTCCAGCGGGTCTTCTACGTTGCCAAGCGACATCAGGTGATCGTGAACCTCGTGCATCATGCGGTGAAAGTGGATGCGCCTTTTTTGCTCCAATGGCAGAGTCTCAAAGAACAAGTCCATCAGAAACGTCTTGCCACGACCGACGCCTCCCCAGATATAGAGACCAGTCTCACCTATGCCGTTGGATTGAGAGCTGCGACTGAAAAGGCCGCGCAGCCCGTGTCGCGGCTTTTGCGCACGCAGGCGCTGCTGCAGTTCGGCGAGCAGAACGACAATTTTCTCCTGCGCTGCATCCCGCTCATGGCCTTCGCGATGCAGGCTGCTCTCGTAGGCCTCGCGAATAGTCAAAATACCGGTTATCCTTTTTCGCGGCGCGTAAGACGCCAGGCAGAGCCACAATTCTATCTCTGAGTTTGGGGAATATAACAGTGACCACAGAACGTGAGGCCATGGAATTCGACGTCGTCATCGTCGGTGGCGGGCCTGCAGGTCTTGCCGCAGCATGCCGCTTGATGCAACTTGATGATAGCCTCTCGATCGTCGTAGTCGAGAAGGGATCGGAGATCGGTGCGCACATATTGTCCGGCAACGTGTTTGAGCCGACCGGCCTGAATGAGCTGTTTCCAGACTGGAAAGAAAAGGGCGCGCCGGTAAAGACTGCGGTCAAAGGCGACGACGTTTATTTTCTGACCAGCGCCAAAAAGGGCATCAGGACGCCGGGACTGTTCGTGCCGCGGCCAATGCACAATAAGGGCAACTACATCATTAGTCTGGGTCAGCTGTGCCAGTGGCTCGCTGAACAGGCCGAGTCCATGGGCGTCAATGTATTTCCCGGTTTCGCGGCGTCTGAAGTGTTGTACGACGGCGAGGGCCGCGTAACAGGTGTTGCGACCAGTGATATGGGAATTGGAAAGAACGGAGAGCGGAAAGCGAGCTACCAGCCTGGCTACGAACTGACAGCCAAGTACACGATATTTGCCGAAGGCGTGCGTGGCAATCTTGGTGAGCGACTCATGGACCGATTTGAGCTGCGCGCAAACGCAGACCCGCAGCATTACGGTATCGGCATCAAGGAGACTTGGGAGATCGCTCCCGAAAAGCACGACGAAGGCCTCGTGGTACATACGGCGGGCTGGCCGCTCGACAACCACACTGAAGGCGGCGGTTTTCTTTATCACGCTGCCAACAACCAGGTGTTTCTTGGGCTGATCATCGCACTCGATTACACGAACCCGCATCTGTCACCTTTCGAAGAGTTTCAGCGCTGGAAGCTGCACCCGAAGATCCGGCATTACGTGGAGGGCGGCAAGCGCATTGGCTACGGTGCGCGTGCTGTAAACAAAGGTGGCCTGCAATCGCTTCCCAAGCTGACGTTTCCGGGCGGCATGTTGGTCGGCTGTGGCGCCGGATTTCTCAATGGCGTTAAGATCAAGGGCGCACACACGGCCATCAAGACCGGCATGCTCGCCGCTGAGAGTGTTCATCGGGCGTTATCTTCAGGAGACGCAGGCCAGTCGGAACTCGGTGACTACGAAGAAAGCGTCAAAGGTTCGTGGGTTTATAAGGAACTGCATAGCGGGCGAAACTTCGGACCCGGGCTGGTAAAACTGGGCATGTTCTGGGGCGCAGCGTTTACGTTTATCGATCAGAATATATTCTTCGGCAAGCTGCCATTTACCTGGCGTAATCCTGCGACCGATCACGATTCGCTGAAGACGGCTAGCGAGGCCGAGGTCATCGAGTACCCGAAACCGGATGGCGTCATCACCTTCGATCGCCTGTCTTCCGTGTTCTTGTCGAGCACTAACCACGAAGAAGATCAGCCCTCGCATCTCATTCTCAAGGACGAATCGATTCCGATCGACTTCAATCTGCCCAATTTCGATGAACCGGCACAGCGCTATTGTCCGGCTGGCGTCTATGAAATCGTCGAGGAAGGCGGTAAGAAGGTCTTCGAGATCAGCGCAGCAAACTGCGTGCACTGCAAAACCTGCGACATCAAAGACCCGAAACAAAATATTGTCTGGACAGTGCCCGAAGGCGGCGGCGGTCCGAACTATTCAGGGATGTAATAACGGCCTGCGGCCGCGACGTTACTCATCTTCATGGCTCGCTGCGCTGCGCTTTACTTCCGATGAGTAACGTCGCGGCCACAGGCCTTACTTCGGCTGCATTCGGATTGCGCCGTCAACGCGTATGGTTTCGCCGTTGACCATCGTTGTTTCGTAGATAAACTCGGCGGTGGCGGCGTACTCCTCAGGTCTGCCGAGGCGCGGCGGGAAGGGGACTTGTTTGCCGAGCGAGTCCTGTACCTCTTCGGGCATGCCGGCCACCATAGGCGTCAGGAATACGCCCGGTGCAATCGTATTGACACGAATGCCGAATTGCGCGAATTCGCGAGCCAGCGGCAACATCATGCCGACGATGCCGCCTTTCGATGCCGAGTACGCGGCCTGACCAATCTGTCCCTCGAACGCAGCGATAGACGCCGTGCTGATCACAACACCGCGTTCGCCGTCCGCAGTCGGCTCGTTGTGCTGCATGAACGCGGCTGCCTCTTTGGTGACGTTGAAACTACCAACCAGATTGACCTGAATGACTTTGTTGAAAAGCTCGCTCGGCCATGGACCGTCGCGGCCCAGGGTGCGTCCTGCTGTCGCAATGCCAGCACAATTAACGGCCAGCGTGATACCGCCCATCGCCTCATTCGCCTGGCCGATTGCTGCTTTAACAGACTCCTCGTTGGATACATCAGTATTAATGAAAGTCGCCCGCTCACCGAGACTCGCAGCGCTCGAGGCGCCTTGCTCGTCATTAATATCGAGCAGCACGACCTGACCGCCGGCATCAATAACGCGTTGCGCGGTTGCAAACCCAAGTCCCGAGGCGCCACCTGTAATGACAGCCTTCGCAGTTGCTAAATCCATTTTTGTTACCCTTAGTTGATTTCAATACCGATCGCGACGGCCTCGCCACCACCAATGCACAGAGATGCAACGCCACGTTTCAGGTTCCGTGCTTTTAATGCATGTAGCAATGTCGTCGTGATACGTGCGCCAGACGCACCGATCGGATGTCCCAAAGCGCACGCGCCGCCGTTTACATTGATGTTTGCGTGATCGATGCCGACATCGACCATCGCGGCCATCGTGACGACGGCAAATGCTTCGTTAACTTCATACAGATCGACGTTGTCCACACTCCACCCGAGCTTCTCGTGCAAGTTCTTGATCGCTGCTACGGGTGACGTCGTAAACCAGGCAGGTTCCTGCGCGAAGCTCGAATGGCCAATGATCGTGGCTAGCGGCTCAAGACCACGCTTTTCGGCCTCGGATGCGGTCATGAGGATCAGCGCAGAGGCGCCATCAGAAATCGAAGACGAGCTTGCCGCAGTCACCGTGCCATCTTTGCGAAATGCCGCTCGCAACGTCGGGATTTTATCGATGTTAACCGTTCCCGGTGTCTCGTCGTTAGCGACGATGACTTCGGCTTTGCGAGTCTTGATCGTGACCGGAGCGATTTCGGCAACGAAGGCGCCGGCTGCGGCCGCGCCTTGCGCACGCGTCACCGATTCAATCGCGAAAGCGTCCTGCGCCTCGCGGCTGAAGCCGTACTTGTCCGCAGTGTTTTCGGCGAAAAAACCCATCATTTCGCCCTCGTACGGATCCTGCAGACCGTCGAAAAACATGTGGTCGAGCACTTCCTGGTGACCCATCCGGTAGCCACTTCGTGCTTTCGGCAGCAGATACGGTGCGTTGCTCATCGATTCGAGGCCCCCGGCGACAACGACAACCGCGCTTTCAGCCTTCAGAAGATCGTGGCCGAGCATGATCGTTTTCATCCCTGAGCCACACATCTTGTTGACAGTTGTGCAGGGCGTACCGACAGGAATGCCGCCCGCGAGAGCCGCCTGCCGCGCAGGCGCCTGGCCCAGGCCGGCAGGCAATACACAACCCATCAACACCTGATCAACATCCGCAGCATCGATGCCGGTCTCGGCAATCGTTGCGGCAATCGCTGCCGCACCGAGCTGCGGGGCCGAGGCTGAGGAAAACACGCCCTGGAATGCACCAATCGGCGTCCGTTTTGCGGCGACGATCACAACCGGATCTGAACTCATTTTTTTAACTCGCATTAAAATCCCGGGTCGCTACTTTCCTGCAATTCCTGTCACGGCGCAATACGCAAGAACAGCTATATGTCACGCAAATCCGGTTCGCCGAGTACCGCCAGAATCTGCTGCCGTGCTTCTTCGGCCAGCAGACGATGATCCCCGAATGCCGGATCATCGGGCGTAATTGGCGGCAGTACCTCAAATCGAGGGCGTACAGGCCAGGGCCACAGGCGACCTGCCGGCAGCAATTCCCGGGTACCCGATATCGCGATGGGCACAATCGGCATGTTGCCTTTGATCGCTGAGACAAACGCGCCGGCACGAAATCGCCCGACGCCTGGCTCTAACTTGGATGTGCCTTCGGGGAAAAATGCCAGGGAATCGCCGCCCTGTGCCGCTTTGACGATCTTGCGGGCGTCTCGTGAACTGCCAGCGGCGGTAAAGCGCTCCACGAATTTCGAGCCCGAACGCCGCAACAGGAAGTGAGCTACCGGTACGTTGCGCATCTCCCCTTTGACAACGAATGAAAACCGGTACGGCAGGTAAGCCTTGAGCAGCAAACCGTCGACATAGCTGGCGTGATTGGCGACGACGACCGCATTGCCATCCGGTATGTTCTCGAGGCCATGGATTTCGGCTGGTAAACCGGCGAGTATGAAGATGGCTCTGGTTGCGCCAGCGGCAAGCCGGTGGCGGCGTTCCTCACCAGGGACGAGCAACACCGCGAGCAGCGCCAACAGAGCGCCGAAAATGAATACCACCCAGCCGTAAAGCCCGAACAGGGTTCGAGCCACATATGTGCCGATTCCGGCACTTGGCGCAGTCATGTGACGCAGATCACTTTATGTTAATGCCTTATGGAATCTGTGACAGGGGTCACGCCGGTTGCAGGACGTGGTCATCATACTCAAAACCTTGAAAAATCCGTCGCTTGGCGATGCCGGAATGCGATCGGCCGGCAGGGCTTGCGCCTACGCTGTGGTCTGAACACCGGCGTATGCTACCGCAAAGGATTGCGCGACTGAACAGATGGAAGCTATGGCCAGTAAAGAGCAGAAGAAACCGGAATCGAAGACTGTTACACGCTCTGAAGAGCTCGTCGACCGATTCCTTGATGCGATTTGGATGGAACGTGGCCTGTCGCAGAACACGCTCGGCGCTTATCGTGCTGATCTGATGACGCTGGGACGTGGTCTGGCCGAACACGACAAGCCCATCGATTTGGCCGACAAGGCGGATCTTCTCGCATTTATCGCAGGCCGGGTCGAGGGCGGCGCCAAACCCCGATCGACAGCACGCCAATTGTCCAGCTTTCGCCGTTTTTTCCGTTACATCATGCGCGAAGGGCTTCGCGATACCGATCCGACGGCGGACATCGAAATGCCGCGTATCGGGCGCTCGTTGCCAAAAACACTGAGCGAAGATGAGGTCGACTCCCTCCTGAATGCGCCCAACACGGACGAGCCCCTGGGTCACCGTGATCGCGCAATGCTCGAGCTGTTGTACGCCACGGGTCTGCGAGTCTCGGAACTCATCAACCTCAAGCAGTCGCAGGTCAATTTCAATCAGGGTGTGCTGCGTATCGTCGGCAAAGGCGATCGTGAACGGCTAATCCCGCTCGGCGAAGAGTCGCAGCGCTGGCTCACGGACTTCATCGATGGGCCACGCATGGAAATCCTGCTCGAGCGGCAGACGGATTATTTGTTTCCGACACGCCGCGGCGACCGCATGACCCGCCAGGCGTTTTGGCACATCATCAAACGTTATGCCGAAAAAGCGGGCGTTCGTCAGAAAATGTCTCCGCACAGCTTGCGCCATGCTTTCGCCACGCACCTGCTCAATCGAGGCGCAGATCTTCGCGTCGTGCAACTTTTGTTAGGTCATAGCGATCTCTCCACGACCCAGATCTACACCCATGTCGCTCGCGAGCGGCTCAAAGATCTGCACGGCAAGCACCATCCGCGAGGGTAGCTTTGCTACACTTGCCGCGCCGGGGAACCGGAGCGGGCCTGAAAGGTCCATGTAAGCAAGGCGCTGGAACCCATTCAGGAATATTCGATGAGCCGTATGTCCGCAACTAGTTACATTCGACTGACCGCATTGCTCGCGGTCACATTTTCCTTCGCATTGGCGCGGGCCGCCGACGACAGCGCCGAGTTGAATCAGGTACGGCAGAAAGTTGGCGAAATGTTCGACATGATCGAGCCGGACGATGTCAAGGGCAGTCCTGTGGATGGCTGGTACACGATCCAGAAAGGATCAGTAGTCGCGTACATCTCGGCTGACGGCCGCTACCTGTTGCAGGGTGACATGATCGACCTCGACCACCAGGTTAACCTGAGCGAGGCTGCCCGCACTGACGCGCGCCGCGAACTCATGTCGGACGTCGCTGACGAACGGACCATTATTTTCTCGCCCAAAGACGTGAAGTACTCGGTGTCCATTTTCACGGATGTCGAGTGCAGTTACTGTCGCCGCCTGCATAGCCAGATCGACGAGTACATGGCGCACGGTATCCAGGTTCGGTATCTGCTGTACCCGCGTAACGGACCGGCATCGCGCGCGTGGAATACGGCTGAAGAAGTCTGGTGTGCATCCGATCGCGCGAACGCGCTGACCATGGCAAAGCTTGATCGCAAATTCGAGACTTCCAGCTGTGATTCGTCGATCGTGCAGGATCACTACGTTATCGGTCGGGATGTCGGTCTCTCAGGCACGCCTGCCATCGTATTCGATGATGGCACGTTGATCGGCGGTTACCTGGCGCCGGACCAGCTGGCGGCAGCCCTCGAAGAAAACGCCGCGAAGTAGATCCTCGCTACGAACGCGATCGACGCAGCTCGTGAAGGTGCACGCCGTTGTTCTGACCCTTGTCCTCGAAGTATTTTCTTAGCGCATAGCGTCCACTGTGGAACGCGATGTCGTCCCACGGTATCTCGTCTTCGGCAAAAAGTGCGACTTCCAGGCTTTCATCGCCGGCTTCGAAATCACCGAGCAGCTTCGCCGTATAGAAAAGGTGTACCTGACCTGCGTCGATCACGTCGACCGCGGCAAACATGTGGCCGATCTCGACCTCGGCGCAGGCTTCTTCGAGCGTCTCGCGCGCCGCGCCTTGCGCGGTCGATTCGCCGAGTTCCATAAAGCCCGCCGGCACGGTCCAGTAGCCGTAGCGTGGTTCGATCGCGCGTTTGCACAGCAGAATCTTGCCGTCACGTTCCGGTATGCAGCCGACGACGATCAGCGGGTTTTGATAATGAATCTTGCCACAGGAATCGCACACCCAGCGCTCCCGGTGGTCGTCGTCGGGTGTTTTTCGCGAAACGGGTTCGCCACAACCAGAGCAGAAGTTCATCATCACCATTATGAATAGAGTCGTGGTACCGGGGATGGGAATCGAACCCACACTTCCTTTCGGAAACCGGATTTTGAATCCGGCGCGTCTACCAGTTCCGCCACCCCGGCATGCCTCGACCGACGGGGCTTGGACAAGGCGGCCCCAGGCCGGAAGGCGCACAGTATAGGCGCCGTTTCCCGTTCTCGCCAGAGCCGAAAAAAAATTCACGACATGCGACCCTTTATGGGCAAAGGGCATCTAATATTTCGAGATATGAGCAAATTTGCTGACATCCAGATTGACCCCGCGATCGTCAAGCGGGCCGCGCGCGGTGACGTGAGGGCCCACGAGATCATCTATCGCGCCTTTGCGGCACCGGTGTATTCGCTGAGTTTGCGGTTCACACGTGTACCGGCGCAGGCAGAGGACCTCGTACAAGAGACGTTTATCGAGATTATGCGATCGATCGCGAAGTTCCGGGGTGAGGCCGCGCTCGGCAGCTGGATTCGGCGCATTGCGGTTTCCAAGGCGCTGATGTACCTGCGCTCGGCCTGGACCGCTCGTGGCCAATCGCTGGCTGATGACTGGCACGAGGTAACACCGGGCGACGCTGCGAGCCACGGCGTGTCGAGCCATCCGGACATGGCGCTTGATCTCGATGCGGCACTGGCAAACCTGCCGTCGGTGAGTCGCACAGTCGTTTGGCTGCACGATGTCGAAGGATTTACACACAAAGAGATAGCTGCATTTATGGGACGCACCGAGAGCTTTTCGAAATCGCAGTTATCGCGGGCCTACCAACGCTTGCGGCCGATGCTCGCAGTACCTGGCGAGGATGTTCGTGGCGAAGGTGCGGCACTGAGAGGTTGCTGACAATGTCGAGTGACAAGAAGGACGAAGAGATGATTTGTGGACTAACTGCGGACGAACACGACCTGTTGCAACAGGAACTCCGCGCGCTTCCGGATGTAATGCCGCCACGTGCCGTCTGGCAACGCATACGCGAGCAGGGCGAAGCTGAAGGCCTTATCTCGCAGCGCCCGATGCGCCGTCCGATGACCTGGCACGGTGGCATTGGACTTGCTGCCGCTGTGGCACTGGCGGCTTTGCTCGTGCCGGTCATGACGAATACGCCTGAGCCCGGGAGTATCACGGAGCCACCCATTACGAATCCAAGCAATTCGGTGCAGGTGAACGCGCTGCAAGCCCTGATGGTCGAGTCGCGGCAGCTCGAGAGCGATCTGCGCTCATTGCCGGATGAGCCGCGCGTGAGACAGGCAGGGACGGTTGCGACGATTTCCGATATCGAGGACCGCATTACGTCCATTGATTACCAGCTTAATGACCCGGCTATCCAGATGACGGCCGAGGAAAAAGAAATATTCTGGCGCGAACGCGTCAGGTTAATGAAATTGCTCGTCGGTTTGCGCTATGCGCAGGTGCAACGGACGGCGTTTTGACCAGGAGATGAATGCAATGAAGACGATGAAACTGATTATTCCTGTTGCGGTATTACTGCTGCTCGCCGGGCAGGCCGCTGCGCAAAGCGAGGAAATGGAACGGGCGGAAGCTGAGTTCGCGGCCATCGCTGCACAAAATGAGATGCGAGAGGCCGAAATAGCTAAAAAGCTGGAGCAGGCCGAACTCAGAATGGCCGAGGCGGCGCGCCAGATCGCCGAGCTGACATCTGAGCGTTTGCCCAAGATGCACGGGATGGAACGTCGTATTGAGATCATCGACGATGGCCGACCTCGTCTTGGTATCAATATCGGTGAGGAATCCTCGGGCGGTCCTGTCGAAGGTGTGCGCGTAATGGGTGTTACGCCCGGTAGCGCTGCCGACGATGCGGGCCTGAGGGCTGGTGACGTCATAACGGCAATCAACGATGAGTCGATGAGTGCCGATAAGTCGGGTGATGCAACGCGCCTTATTCTGGATTTCATGTCTGGTGTCGAGGCGGGCGATGTCCTCGAGGTTGAATATCTGCGCGATGGCAAGGTCGGCACGGTTGAAGTAGAGCCGCGGGCCGTGGAAATGCGATCCTACGCTTTTCGCGGCTTCCCCAAGGACTTCAGCATGCCGTCGATGCCGGAAATGCATGCGGCACCGCATATGGTCGAGAAATTTCAGGACGGCTTTGCGTTCGGTTGGTCCGGCAATGTCTGGGGCGATATGGAACTCGTCGAGTTGAACGAGGGTCTCGGCAAATACTTCGGTGCCGATTCAGGTGTGCTGGTTGTTAGCGCGCCCGAGACAAACTCATTGCAGCTTGAGGATGGCGACGTCATCCGCAAGATCGATGGCCGTGAACCGACCAATGTCCGGCATGCGATGCGCATCCTGAGTTCTTATCAGGCTGGTGAGTCGTTGCAGATCGAAATCCTGCGTGACAAGAAGAAGCGTACGCTGGATATCGAGATGCCCGATGATCGCAGCAGTATGGTCTTGCCGGCCCCGAGACCGGTGCGGCCAGCATCTGCACCCCGTCCGCCAAAGCCTGCTGCGCCGAGCGAAAGAACCTGACAGGCACCTTGTTCGGCGACTAATTTTGGATCTGGGGCGCGCATGGCTTTGTTACCATGCGCGCCCATGTTTATTTCTGACTTCGACTATTCGCTGCCCGAGAATCTGATCGCGCAGTATCCGACGTCCGAGCGGCGCGCGAGCCGCTTGCTTGACGTCAGGGATTCCCTGTACGACCGGCAGTTTGCTGATCTGCCTGGCTTGCTCCGTCCGCACGATTTGCTCGTTTTCAACGACACGCGCGTCATTCGAGCACGCCTGCATGCGCGAAAAGAGACCGGCGGGCGTGCCGAAATACTGATTGAGCGCTTGCAGAGCGAAAACACAGCGTTAGCGCAAGTGCGCGCGAGTAAGTCACCCAGGCCGGGGTCGAAACTCGTGTTCGAAGACGGTGTTGCGGCAATCATAGAGGGCCGCGAAGGAGAGTTCTTCTTGCTGGCGTTCTCGGTTGCGGTGATGCCCTATCTCGAAAAGCACGGCGAAGTGCCATTACCGCCGTATCTCAACCGTCCGGCCGAGATGGCCGACGATGAGCGCTATCAAACCGTGTACGCGAAGGATCCGGGCGCTGTTGCCGCGCCAACAGCCGGCTTGCATTTTGACGAGGCCATGCTCGAAGAGACGCTGGCCGCCGGCGTCCGGCATGCTTACGTGACGCTGCACGTCGGAGCCGGCACGTTCCAGGCGTTGCGCCATGAAGACATCGTCGCGAATCGTTTGCACGGTGAGCGCGTGCAGGTGGATCAGGCATGTTGTGATGCCGTTGGGCAAGCTCGTGAGGAGGGAGGGCGCGTCATCGCCGTAGGTACCACGTCAGTGCGTGCGCTCGAGAGTGCCGCCCGTGGCGGTAAACTCGAACCCTTTATGGGTGAAACCGATCTGTTTATCCTACCCGGCTACGAATTCCGCACGATTGACGCGATGCTCACGAATTTTCACTTGCCACAGTCTTCGCTGCTGATGCTGGTCGCCGCGTTCGCGGGTACTGAGCGCGTGTTGCGCGCCTATGAACACGCAGTGCGTGAGCAGTATCGATTCTTCAGTTACGGTGACGCCATGTTTCTGACGCCGCATGTGCGCACATGAAATTCGATATTCAAAGCCGATGCGCAGCGGCGCGTCACGGAACGTTAACGTTTCGACGTGGGGCAGTAAAAACGCCGGCATTCATGCCCGTAGGAACCTATGGAACCATCAAGAGCGTCACGCCTGAAGAGGTCGCCGCCGATGGTGCTGACATCATTCTCGGCAACACATTTCACTTGATGCTGCGACCCGGCACCGACGTCATACGCAAGCACGGCGGGTTGCACGAATTCATGCACTGGGTTGGTCCTATCCTGACGGACTCGGGCGGGTTTCAGGTGTTCTCGCTGGCGGCAATGCGCAAACTCACCGAGGAGGGCGTGCGTTTTCAATCGCCGGTCAATGGCGACGAGGTGTTCCTGACGCCCGAGAAGTCGATCGAGGTGCAACATGATCTCAATGCCGATGTAACGATGATTTTCGACGAATGCACGCCGTATCCGGCCAGTGAGCCAGAGGCGCGTGAGTCGATGGAGTTGTCATTGCGGTGGGCGCGGCGCAGCCGGAGTCGCTTTGATGAACTGCGTATTGCGGATCAACATCGCGGAGAAGCGATATTCGGCATCGTACAGGGTGGTATCTACCCGAACTTGCGCGACGAATCGCTGCAGGGACTCTGCGCTATCGGGTTCGATGGCTACGCGATCGGCGGACTTGCGGTTGGTGAGCCCGAAGACGAACGTCTCGCGGTACTCGATGATCTGCTGCCGAAAATGCCCGACGACCATCCGCGCTATCTGATGGGTGTTGGCACGCCTGTCGATATCGCCGAATCGGTGCTACGTGGCGTCGACATGTTCGATTGCGTGATTCCAACGCGGCACGCCAGAAATGGTCAGCTCTTCACATCGCGCGGCACGATCAAGTTTCGCCACGCCCGATTCGCTGACGACACATCGGCGCCGGACCCCGCCTGTGGTTGCTATACCTGCCAGAACTACAGTCTCGCCTACCTGAGGCACCTCGAAAAGTGTGGTGAGATACTCGGACCACGACTCGCGACACTACATAATCTTTATTATTATCAAAAGCTTATGGTCGATATCAGGGCTGCGATCGATACTGGATCGTTGCCCGAATTCGTCGCCGAAATTTGCGCCAGATACGGCTGAGTGTATTTTTCAACGCCTGCAGACTTGGGATTGCCAATCCTGCCCTTATTTCGATGGCTCTGTGCCATAATACCGCGCTGATTTTCGGGGGCATCCAGACAGCCCGCAACACAAGCAAAGAGACTCATGGATTTTTTCATTCAAAACGCCTATGCACAGGGGGCGCAGCAAGCCGAACCATTTGGTTTCCTGCTGCCGATGGTCATCATATTTGCCGCGTTCTATTTTTTGCTGATTCGACCGCAGCAGAAAAAACAGAAAGCGCATGCGGCGCTTGTATCGAACCTGTCGGCCGGAGACGAAATACTGACGGCTGGCGGCATTCTCGGCGTAATTACAGGTATTAGCGAGCACTACGCGATCGTAAAAATCGCAGACAACACCGAAGTCAAGATTCAGAAATCGAGCGTTGCGCAGGTCGTGCCCAAAGACACGTTCGAGAATGCCTGAGCAGGTTCGGGTTTTTTCATGGTTAGCTACGTTCAGGTTCGCTTGAGCACTCAAGGTCGGAAGCGGTGAACCGGTACCCGTCCTGGCTAAACGTGCTTGTGCTCGTCATGTTGATGACGGGTGTCTTGTTCGCGTTGCCGAATATCTATGGCAGTGCGCCCGCTGTGCAATTGGCGGACGCTAGAGGCAACAGCATTACCGAGCTGCAACTCAGCAACTTCGTTCGTTCGCTGGAGAGCGACGGCGTCACTCCGGAAGCGGCATACATCAGTGACGGCCGCGCCGTCATTCGATTCGACTCCGTTGAAGATCAGCAGCGCTCTGGTGAACGCCTCAGAACCCGTTACGATCAGGAAACGAATGTCGCGTTGACGCTCGCTCCGCGTTTGCCCGAGTGGGTGCGAAACCTGGGACTGAACCCGATGAGCCTTGGTCTCGATCTGCGCGGCGGTGTCTACGTATTGCTCGAGGTCGACATGAATACCGCTGTCGACAATCGAATGCAGGGCTATGAGCAGGAATTCGATGCGCGCTTGCGTGATGCCCGCATTCGCCATCGCGTCGAGCAGAAAAATCAGATCATTACGGTTCGCCTGGCGAATGTCGAGGACACGGCGCAAGCGCGAGCGATCATTGCCGATGCTGATTCTGATTTGTTGATCGGCGATGGTGCTGATGGAAAATCGTTGACTGTGCGGATGACCGACGCGCAGATACAAGAGCGCCAGGACTTCGCGATCGAGCAGAACATGACGACACTCCGCAATCGTGTCGACCAACTCGGTGTTGCCGAGCCGCTCGTGCAACGTCAGGGCGTCGATCGAATCGTCGTGCAATTGCCAGGCGTACAGGACCCCAACGAACTCGAGAAGATTCTAACGGCGACGGCAACACTCGAATTCCGACTTGTCGATCAGTCCGGGGACCAGCCGGGCTCACGTACGTATCCGGGCCGTGGCGTAGAGGCGCCGCAAGTCCTGAAGCGTGCAGTGATTGCATCAGGCGATGAAATCGTCGACGCGGGATTTACTTATACTCCCGAGGGCCAACCCGCCGTCAGCGTTACACTTGATTCAGCCGGCGGCGAGCGCATGCTTGCGACAACCCGTGACAACGTCGGCAAGCCGATGTCTACACTGTTTATCGAATGGCGCGAAGAAGACGTGATGCGCGGTGGCCGGACAGAAAAGCGCAAGGTCAAGACAGAAGAAATCATTAACACCGCGACCATTCGTGGTGTCTTCAAGAATCGATTCCAAATTACCGGAATGACACCTGTTGAGGCACAAGTTCTAGCAATTCTGCTGCGCGCGGGCGCGCTTGCAGCGCCAGTCTACAAAGTTGACGAACGTACGATCGGCCCGAGCCTCGGACAAGACAATATCGATCGCGGTTTCCAGGCGATCCAGATCGGTTTTCTCGCCGTTATCGTATTCATGGCCGTGTACTACCGCTGGTTCGGCATGATCGCGAATGTCGCACTGTTCTCGAATTTGATATTCATCGTGGCAGTGCTCTCGCTGGTCGGTGCTTCCCTGACATTGCCAGGTATTGCCGGAATCGTTCTGACGGTCGGTATGGCCGTGGACGCCAACGTCCTCATTTTCGAACGCATACGTGAGGAGATCGTGGATGGAGCGCCGCCGCAGGCGGCGATCCACGCCGGGTACGAAAAAGCCCTGTCATCAATTGCGGATGCGAATATCACGACGCTGATTGCTGCCATCGTGCTGCTTGCTTTTGGAACGGGGCCAATCAAGGGTTTTGCGATTACGCTGATGATCGGCATCCTGACCTCGATGTTCACAGCCATCGTTGGAACGCGTTCGATCGTGAATCTCGTATTTGGTGGCCGCAAGATCGCCTCGATACCGGTCTAGAGTTTCGACAATGCGCCTAATCAAACATAAGACTCACATCGATTTTCTTGGCAAGACGCGACGCAAAGTCGCGTTGACCATATCTGTGCTTTTCATCATTGCGTCGATCGCGTCGCTGGTCACGCATGAAAGGCCCCTCGAACTCGGCATCGATTTCACGGGTGGCATCTTGCTCGAGGTCGGCTACCCTGAGGCTGCGGACCTCGTCAGCATTCGCAATAATCTCGCGGCTGCGGATTTTGAAGATGCTCAGGTGCAACGCTTCGGCGCCGATACCGACGTACTCGTGCGTTTGCCGCCACAGGACGGGTGGGATCCCGACGAGTTGCGCGAGGAATTGCGCAGTACGGTTGCTGTCGGTACGCCTGGTGTCGATCTGCGGCGCGTCGAGTTTGTCAGTCCGCAGGTTGGTAAAGAACTGACCGAGCGAGGCGGGCTCGCGATGATCATCGCGCTATTGCTGATCTTTGTTTACGTAATGATTCGTTTTCAATGGAAGTTTGCAGCCGGCGCGGTTGCCGCTCTCGCGCACGATGTCATTATCACGATCGGCTTCTTCTCAATATTCAGGTTTTCGTTCGACCTGACGGTCGTTGCTGCTGTACTAGCCGTAATCGGCTACTCGCTGAACGATACGGTCGTTGCGTTCGATCGCATCCGAGAGAACTTTTTCAAGTTGCGTGGCGTGTCGGCGGAGGAGTCGATGAACACGTCGATCAATGAAATGCTCGCGCGTACCTTGATTACTGGCGTGACGACGTTGCTAGTGCTGGTCGCGTTATTGGTGCTCGGCGGTGAATCGATCGCGCCGTTCTCGATCGCATTGATCATCGGCATCGTTGTTGGTACTTATTCGTCGATCTATACGGCGAGCGCGACGGCATTAACACTCGGCGTCAATGCCCAGGACCTGCTCGAGCCCGTCAAAGACCCCGACCTGATAGACGACCTGCCGTAGTCATACAGCCGGCGAGCGCGACACTTATCTCCCTCATGGCTCGCTACGCTGCGCTTTACCTCGGTCGATAAATATCCCGCTCGCCGGCTATACGAGCTGCGAGATCTCGGCCGAGCACAGTTTGGCCAGGCCGGCGTAGATTTTCGGAGTGCCGGTCAGGATGTGGCCCGACTCGAGAAAATTCTCGCTGCCATCGAGCCCACTGACGATGCCGCCAGCTTCGCGGATGAGCAGGCTGCCAGCCGCAAGATCCCAGGGCGAGAGTCCGGTCTCCCAGAAGGCGTCGAGTCTGCCGGCGGCTACGTAGGCGAGGTCCAGTGCGGCAGCACCCGGGCGCCTGACGCCTGATGTAGCGCGTACGACCTTACCCAGCATTGCCAAATACGGGCTTATTTCCTGATCGGCCTGGCGAAACGGAAATCCGGTGCCGATCAGGGCGCGCTCGAGCTGCATCTGGCCGCTCACACGGATGCGTCGACCCTCGAGATGCGCCCCCTGGCCACGCGACGCCGTGAACAGCTCCTGCCGCAGCGGATCGTAGACCACGCCATGTTCCATGCGCCCATTGACCTGCACGCCGATCGAGACGCAGAAGACCGGAAACCCATGCAGGTAGTTGGTCGTGCCGTCGAGTGGATCGACGATCCAGACCGTGTCCGACTCACCCTGAATACCGCTTTCCTCGGCGAGGATCGCATGGTCAGGATAGTGCTTCAGGATGCAATGGATCACGGCCTTCTCGGCCGCGAGGTCCGCGTCACTGACGAAATCGTTATGACCTTTCTGCTCGACCTTGAGCTTGTCGAGGTTGACCATTTTTCTAATGAGCGTGGCACCGGCGCGTCGCGCCGCCATCACCGCTACGTTGAGTAGTGCGTGCATCAAACGATTCCAGCAGTGTGAAAGAACTCGGCCCCGGCGGGCCGCGGCGCTAGAATAGCGAACTTTAGGGAAGTTTTGCCAGAAATGTCGATACGCATCATTCTTGTCGGTACTACGCATCCGGGCAACATCGGTGCTTGCGCGCGCGCGATGAAGAATATGGGAATCACCGACCTTGCGCTGGTTGCTCCGCATCATTTCCCGCATAAGGAAGCGACAGCTCGAGCAACGGGAGCGGTCGATGTTCTGGAAAATGCGACCGTCGTCGATTCTCTCGAGGAGGCCATCGAGGATTGCGTCTATGTCGCCGGTGCCAGCGCGCGCTCGCGGTCGATCAACTGGCCGTCTATGGATGCGCACGACTGCGCGGCCAGACTCATGGTGGAAAGTCACCATGGAACGGTTGCAGCTGTCTTCGGGCCCGAGCAATCAGGCCTGAGCAATGACCACCTTGATCACTGCCATACGCTGTTGACGATTCCGACCGATCCGGGATTCAGCTCGCTGAATCTGGCGATGGCCGTGCAAGTGCTGACTTATGAGCTGCGCGCGGCACGAATCGCCGTTAAGCCGGCAGAATATGAGCCCGATGGGCCGCTCGCGACGAGTGATGAGCTCGAGCACTTTTATGGCCATCTCGAGCAGGTGCTGACTGACGTGCAGTTTCTTGATCCTGACAACCCAAGGCACCTGATGCGCCGTTTGCGCCGCTTGTTCATAAGGGCAAAGCCGGACCAGAACGAAGTCAACATCCTGCGCGGCATCCTGTCCGCAGTTGAGAAAAAAGGCACGGCTGATGATTGAACGCGCAGCACTCGTCTACCTTGATTATGCGGCATCGACACCAGTGGATTCGCGCGTCGCCAAAGCGATGACGGCGCTAATGACGGTCGACGGCAATTTCGCCAATCCGTCGTCAACTCACGCTGCAGGCCGGCGCAGTGTCGAGCATATTGCGCACGCGGCCGGTCAGCTTGCTGCGCTTCTCAATACGGATGCAGATCGCTTGATCTGGACCTCGGGTGCGACCGAGTCAGACAATCTGGCGATTCTCGGTGGTGCACATTTCAGGCAAGAGCGCGGCCGGCACCTGATCACGATGCGCACGGAACACAAAGCAGTCGTGGATCCGTTCAATGTACTGGAGAAACAGGGGTTCGAAGTTACCTGGCTCGACCCCGAAACCGATGGTGTGCTCGATATCGCAAAGCTCGAAGCGGCGCTCCGTCAGGACACGCAGCTCGTGTCCATCATGCACGTGAACAATGAAACAGGCGTGGTCCAGGACATCGAGCAAATCGGAACAGTCTGTCGTGCGCGTGACGTGCTGTTGCATGTCGATGCGGCGCAATCGGTAGGCAAGCTGCCAATTGATCTCGAGGCGTTGCCTGTCGATCTGATGTCGATGACAGCGCACAAGGTCTACGGACCCAAGGGAATCGGCGCGTTGTACATCGCCGATCGCCCGGGCGTTCATGTTGACCCACTACTGTTCGGCGGTGGTCAACAGCAACGGTTGCGGCCGGGCACGTTGCCAGTGCAGCAAATCGTCGCATTCGGGATGACGGCGGAAATCGCCCGCTCACGCATGAGCGATGATCTAGAGCACCTGCGCGCAATGCATAATCGATTCTGGTCAGGGATTCGTGATCTGCCGGGCGTGCTCGTAAATGGTTGCATCGAGACTGGATTTCCGGGCATTTTGAACGTCAGCATCGAGGACATTGAAGGCGAGAGTCTGCTGCTTGCACTCGAACCGCTTTGCGTCGCCACAGGCTCGGCGTGCAATTCGCAGATTCAGGAGCCGTCCTATGTGCTGCGCGCTCTTGGCCGGAGTGATGCACTTGCGCAAAGTGCGATTCGCTTCAGTTTTGGACGACCAACGCGCATCGAACATGTCGACTTTGCTATCGACAGATATCGCAGCGCGATAGAGAAGTTGCGCCGAATCGCGCCGGAGCGGGTGCAATGAGCGGAGATCCGTACAGCGAACGTGTGCGTCAGCTGTTCGAGGCGCCCCGGCACGCCGGCAGTCTGGGCGGTGCTTTGAGCGCCACACTCGAGGATCAGGGGGTGCGAATTCGCCTGGCTGCAGAGATCGCCGACGGTGAGATGCGTACCTTGCGCTTTCAGGCCTGGGGCTGCCCACACGTCATCGCGGTGGCCGAGGCTTTCTGCGCAGACTACGAGGGCAAGTCCGTCTCGACACTGCTTGAATTCTCTGTCTCCGACCTTATGCAAAGTCTTTCTGTACCCGTGGAGAAGACCGGACGTATACTCGTCATTGAGGACGCGGTGCGATCGCTTGGCAATATCGTCCGTGATGCCTCCAATCCAGACGACTAAAGAAGACTGAACATGGCAATTTCGTTGACGGAATCGGCAGCCGAGCGCGTGAGCAGCTATCTCAAGGCGCGCGGTGCGGGCATTGGCCTCAGGCTTGGAATCGCCAAGACCGGCTGCTCGGGCTATTCCTACGTGATCAACTATGCCGATGAGGTCGAGGGCGAGGACATCGTTTTCGAGGATCGGGGCGTCAAGATCGTGGTCGACCCCGAGGCATTGAAGCTAATCGACGGTACCGAGGTCGATTTTGTCAAAAATGGACTAAACGAGGCCTTCAGCTTCAAAAATCCGAACGTCACAGGCGCATGCGGCTGTGGCGAAAGCTTCAACATCTGAAGTAAAATTAATCGTTTACGTCTTGGGTCCGGCATCGACGCCGGGCGTCTATTATCACTACTGGTTGAAAGGAAATCTGTATGGCCGTTGAGCAAACGCTCTCCATCATCAAGCCGGATGGCGTGCAAAAGAACCTGATTGGCGAGATTTACAGCCGCTTCGAAAAGGCAGGGCTGCAAATCGTTGCGGCAAGGATGATGCGCCTGACGACTGATCAGGCTCAGGGCTTCTATGCCGTCCACAAGGAACGGCCGTTTTTTAATGACCTCGTCAGCTACATGATGTCGGGCCCGGTCATAGTGCAGGTCTTGCGGGGCGACAATGCCATTGCGACGAATCGCGAGATCATGGGTGCCACCAATCCGGCAGACGCTGATCCGGGCACGATTCGTGCGGATTTTGCGGAGAGCATCGAGGAGAACATCGTGCACGGCTCGGATGGTCCGGATACGGCGGCGGTCGAGATCGCGTTCTTTTTCGGCGATGACGGCGTCTGCCCGAGGACCCGATAGGGCACGTCAATGCCAGCTGAAACTGACAAAGTGAATTTGCTCGGGATGCCACAAGGCGATCTCGAGACACTTTTCACCGCATTCGGTGAGAAGCCGTTTCATGCGCGTCAGTTAATGCGATGGGTTTATCAACGGGGAATTACTGACTTTGATGACATGACCGACTTGTCGAAGTCGCTGCGGCAGAAGCTTCAGGAATCGTCGGTGATCGAATTGCCCGAGGTTCTGTCGCAACATGGCTCGAAGGACGGCACGATCAAGTGGCTGTTCGAGAGTGGCTTTGGTCAGGCTGTCGAGGCGGTGTTCATCCCGGAACCCGATCGCGGCACGCTGTGCATCTCGTCCCAGGTCGGGTGTGCTCTCGACTGCGCCTTCTGCGCGACCGGGGCGCAGGGTTTTAATCGTAACCTGACGGCGGCCGAGATCATCGGTCAGGTGTGGCACGCGAATCAGACCTTGCCGCGACGAGAAAACGACGACGCAGATTTCGCCGTGACCAATGTGGTGTTCATGGGCATGGGTGAGCCGCTCGCAAACTATCGTAGCGTTGTGCCGGCGATCGAGCTGCTGATTTCCGATCTGGCGTACGGTATTTCACGCCGCCGCGTGACCGTCAGTACCTCAGGTTTGGTTCCGAACATCGACCGCCTGGGTGATGAGTGCAACGTATCGCTGGCCGTGTCATTACACGCGCCGAACAATGCCCTGCGCAACGAACTCGTGCCGATCAACAAGATGCATCCGATCGAGGAACTGCTGGACGCCTGCTGGCGCTATGCAGAGAAACGTACGAATCGCTTTATTACGTTTGAGTACGTCATGTTGCGCGGCGTCAATGACTCGGTTGGGCACGCCGATGAACTGCACGCGTTACTCGACGGCAAGCCTGCCAAGGTGAACCTGATTCCATTTAATCCGTTCGAGGGCAACGAATTTGCGCGCTCGGCGGCCGATACGATCACACATTTTCAGAATAGACTGAGAATGAAAGGTCTCGTCGCAACGACGCGCAAGACCCGTGGCGAAGATATCGATGCGGCATGTGGCCAATTGGCTGGTAAAGTGAGCGACCGGGTGCGTGTCAGACTGGGCGATAAAAAAATAAGGATGGCGACGGCGTGAAGACGAGCGAAATAGTTTCGGCTGGACTGGTGGTATGCCTGTTGATGACGGGCTGTGTCTCGACAACGACGAGGACGACGGCTGCAAAACCAGACGCCGACGCAGGCGATGCGGCCGAACTCAATTATCAGCTGGGCGCGCGCTACTATCGTAACGGCAACTACGATTTGGCACGTGATCGGCTGCTGTATTCGATTGAGCTCAATCCAAAAAACGCGACTGCTCATTACACCCTGGCGCTGACCTACGAGAAACTCGAAAACCTGCGTCTGGCGACTGATTCCTATGAACAGGCGGTTCGCGTCGCGCCGCGCGACTACAACGTCCAGAATGCATACGCCGTTTTTCTGTGCAATCAGGGAGATTTCGATGGTGCACGCAAACACTTCGATCGTGCAACCAAGGTCATCGACAACGACAGTGCGCAAATAACGCTGACTAACGCGGGCGCCTGCATGATGCAAAAACCCGACTTCGCGGCGGCTGAGTCCTATTTCCGGCAGGCACTCGAGCGCAGATCGAACTACGGCGAGGCGTTGGTTCAGTTGAGCCTTTTGAAGTTCGCGTCAGGGGACTACCTGGGTGCACGGGCATTCCTGCAGCGCTACCTGGGCAGCAATACGCCGTCCGCAGGTATTCTGTATCTCGGTGTGCGCATCGAGGAGCAGCTGGGCGACGATCGGGCGAAGACCGACTACTCCAACCAGATTCTGCGTGATTTTCCGGAGTCGCCTGAAGCACGACGCATTCTGGAAGCGGGATAGGAATGAGCGAAGAACAGGATAAACCTGACGCGGCAAAGCCTGAGTCCGAGTCGGAAGGACCTCGTTGTGGTGAGCGACTCGCCGCGGCGCGCCGTGAGCAACAAATCAGTGTGCTCGAGGTCGCCAAGGAACTGCATCTCGACGAGCCCAAGGTGCGCGCGCTCGAGCGCAATGATTTTGACATGCTCGGTGCACCCGTATTCGCCAAGGGACACTTGCGCAAATATGCGCAACTGGTCGGCGTTGACGAGGCAGACGTATTCGCCGACTACTATCAGCTCACACGATCAGAGCGCGTACCGCCGCCGGTCGTCGTCGTCGGCCGGTCCAAGGTCCGCCAGGAGTTATCGCCCGGCCCGTGGATTGCCGTCATTGTTGTGATTATCGTCGCGGCCGCAACGTATTGGTGGTTTGCGGCGCAGTCAGAAACGGAAGTTACGCCATCGCCGGGCACTGACGAACCCGTGGTGCCTGAACAAGACGCCGACAGCCTGGCGGCGGTCGAGCAGCCTGTCGTTGTGACAAGCGCCATTGTCGAAGACGAGCAGGCTCCGGCTGCGAGCCAACCGCAGCCAGAGCCCGTGCAGGTGCCCGATGGAGAAACGCGCGTGTCACTGAGTTTTTCGGGGGATTGTTGGACAGAAATCAGCGATGCCACAGGCCAACGCCTGTTCTTTGATATGGGAAGAAATGGACGGACCGTCGAATTGGCGGGCAAGGCGCCGTTCGCCGTCCTGTTCGGTAATTCCGAGAATGTCAGCGTTCGGGTCGATGGCAACGATTACCCGATCTCACCATCCACTCCGGGCAGTCGCACGGCACGCCTGACGATAATGAATCAATAGTTCACGTGAAACTGCGAGCCATACGAGGAATGAACGATATCCTGCCGGACGTGTCCGGCACATGGCGGTATCTTGAATCGGTCGTGCGCGACGTCGTGCAGTCTTATGGCTATGCTGAGATTCGCCTACCGCTGCTCGAACAGACAGAACTTTTTCGCCGCTCGATCGGCGAGGTAACCGACATCGTCGAAAAAGAAATGTACACGTTTCTTGATCGCAACGGCGAGAGTCTGACGCTGCGTCCCGAAGCGACGGCAAGCGTGGTCCGCGCAGGGATCACCAATGGCTTGTTACACAATCAGAGGCAGAAGCTGTGGACCATGGGTCCGATGTTTCGCTACGAGAAACCGCAACAGGGCCGCTATCGGCAGTTCTACCAGTTTGATGTCGAAGCGCTGGGCTTCGAAGGGCCAGATGTCGACGCAGAACTGATTATTTTATGTGCCAGAATGTGGCGCGTGCTGGGAATCTCGCGCCTGACGCTGGAAATCAATTCACTTGGCACGCCGGAGTCACGTAGTCGCTACCGGCAAAACCTCGTCGAGTACTTTTGCAGCGTGAAAAGTGAGCTTGATGACGATAGTATTCGGCGCCTTGAACAGAACCCGTTGCGGATCCTGGATAGCAAAAACCCGGAAATGCAGGCAATCGTGGCCGCGGCACCTGTGATGCTTGACTTCCTCGATGAGGAATCTTCAGAGCATTTTCAATCACTTAAGGGGTTGCTGGACGCGGCCGGTGTAAGCTACACGGTGAATCCGCGCCTGGTTCGTGGGCTCGATTACTACAGTCGAACGGTTTTCGAGTGGGTTACTGATGCGCTGGGATCTCAGGGTGCTGTCTGTTCGGGTGGTCGCTACGACGGACTTGTGGAAAAGCTGGGGGGGCGATCGACGCCAGCCGTTGGCTGGGCAATGGGCATCGAGCGTCTGGTTGCGCTCTTTGAGGCTTGCGGTGGCGAGGCTCCGGCGACGAGCGCGGATGTGTACGTCGTAGCGGTAGGAGACAACGCACTGGAGTACGCATTTGCGACGGCCGAGGGACTGCGCGATAAGATCGCCGGTATCAAGGTCGAACTGAACTTCGGCGGTGGCAGCTTCAAGTCGCAGCTAAAGCGCGCCGACAAGAGCAACGCCGAATACGCGTTGATTCTGGGCGAGCAGGAAATCGCCGAAAAACGCGTGGGATTGAAACCATTACGCAGTACTGAGGATCAAAGCAGTATTGCGATTGATGTGCTGGCAGAGACGTTGGCAGCACGACTGGGCAAGAGTGTCGCCGGATAGGCGGCACAGAATTCAGGAAAGGCAGAGCAGTGGACGATTTACAGTCAGAAAAGGAACAGCTTGAAGAGATGCGTGCGTGGTGGGCCGAGTACGGTCGCTATGTGATTGCCGGCGTCGTCATCGCCGTGGGCCTGCTGTTCGGATTCAATCAGTACAAGAGCAGCAAGCTGGCGGCGCAGGTGGAGGCATCGGAGTTGTTCGAAGCGCTCGCCGGACACGTATTCGACGGCGATCTGGACGATGCCGAAGTCGTTGCCGATGAACTCGCCAACAACTACGCAAACACAACCTACGCCGCTCAGTCCAAACTCGCGATGGCGCGACTTTACATGGACAAGAATCGCGACCAGGACGCCGCCGATATTCTGAATGAACTGCTTACGGTGCGCGGTAGTAAGGTACTCAAGCATGTCGGGCGACTACGGCTTGCGCGTGTCTTGTTATACCAGGACAAACCGCAGGAAGTGATCGATTTGCTCGCGGACCAGGAGAATGAGGCGTTTGCAGGGCTATACGCCGAAATGCGCGGTGATGCACTGGCTGCGCTTGGCCAGGTCGACGCGGCCGCAGATGCGTACCGTATTGCGCTGGCGAATACCTCGCAGACGGTCAATCGCGGCCTCGTGCAGATGAAGCTGCTTGACCTGCCTGATGCGCTGCCTGCCGCGCCCGAAGACGGTGTGCCTGAAGCCGGTGCTCCCGAACCTGACGCGGTGATCGAGCCCGACGCCGAACCGATATCGGACGACGAGGCCGGAGAGGCCGAGTGAAGAGCGTGCTACGCGTCGTCGGCATCATTACGGCCGTGTTGGTACTGTCGTCATGCGCCAAGGATGATGAGAAAGCGCTCGAGCCGATGAAGCTCACCGATATCGACACAACAGTGCAAATCAAGCGGTTGTGGAGTGTCAATGTCGGTGGCAAATCGGAGTTCTTGCGAGTTGCGTTGCGACCCGTGGGTGACGGCAATCGCATATTCGCAGCAAGTCGTGATGGTAATGTCGTCGCGTTGCATCCCGAGACCGGTAAGGAATTCTGGCGTAACGAACTCGATATCGAATTGTCGTCGGGTCCGGGTGTTGGCGAAGGACTCGTTGTTGTCGGTGCGGCTGACGGTTACCTGATTGCCCTTAATGCTGAGTCCGGTGTCGAACAATGGCGTTCCAATGTCGCCGGTGAATCGCTTGCGCGGCCGGTGATCAAAGACGATTTGGTTGTGGCGATTACAATCGATAATCGGTTGCGCGCATTATCGGCATTCGATGGCAGCGAACGCTGGGTCGTTGAACAGTCCACGCCGCGTCTGACAATGCGTGGATCTGCATCGCCCGTGCTCGTGGGCACGTCAGTTATCGCCGGATTCGACAATGGCCGGCTCGTCGCAGTAAACCTTACAAGCGGCGATGTCGAATGGGAGACGATGTTATCGCCGCCGAGTGGGCGATCCGACCTTGAGCGTCTCGCGGACATCGATGGCCTGATCAGTGTTGTCGGACAAGACGTCTATGCGTCAGGTTATCAGGGAAATCTCGCCTCAATCGCCTCGGAGTCGGGTCAGATTCTCTGGTCACGCGACGTATCGTCCTTCGAAGGAGTCTCGGCGGACTGGAACAACTTGTATACGGTCGACGGAGAAGGCGCCGTCATCGCACTGTCGCGCCGCAGCGGCGACGAAACCTGGCGTCAGAACTCGCTATTGCGCCGCGAGCCGACGGTGCCCATCGCGTTCCATACGACCGTTGCGGTCGGCGATCTCGAGGGCTACTTGCACTTCTTCAGTAATTTCGATGGCGAGCCAGTGGCCCGCGTGCGCGTCGGTAGCCAGGCGATTTCGAATGATCCAATAGTCGTTGCCGATCGCCTGTACGTGCAGACCGATGCCGGCAGCGTTGCGGCTTACGTCGTGCAGCAGCCAAAACGTCCGCGCAACGCGCCTGATATTGCAGACGAAGGCGCCTGACGCACCGCAGACAGGATTAGTCCTATGCTTCCCGTTATTGCGCTGATTGGCCGACCAAACGTCGGCAAATCGACGCTGTTCAATCGTCTGACCCGTTCCCGTGACGCACTCGTTGCTGACTACCCGGGCCTGACCCGGGATCGCCAATACGGCTTCGGCAAGCTCGGCCCGATTCCGTACCTCGCAATCGATACCGGCGGTGTCGCAGGCGGCGAAGCCGGCATCGAAGAACTCATGGTGGATCAGACTATTCGCGCACTCGGGGAAGCCGATGCAGCGATAATCATGGTTGATGGCAGAGAGGGCCTGACGGCAGCCGACGAACACGTTGCCGAACTGGTGCGCAGGAACGGCAAGAAAATCTGGCTTGTCGTAAACAAGGCAGAGGGCCTCGACAACGCTATTGCGGGCAGCGAATTCCACGCGCTGGGTATCGGCGAGCCCCTTGCCATCTCCGCGTCGCATGGCGACCGCGTGAACGCGTTGATGGAAACCGTGCTTGCCGATTTCGATAGCGAAGATGATGCCGAGTCTGAAGTTGCAGAGGATGATGACGACCGGGAACTGCGCATAGCCGTCGTCGGCAGACCGAATGTCGGCAAGTCGACCTTGATTAACCGGTTGATCGGTGAAGACCGACTCGTCGTATTCGACCAACCCGGTACGACACGCGATAGCGTCTCCGTGCCTTTCGAGCGCAACGATCGCAAATATGAACTCATCGATACGGCCGGCATTCGACGCAAGGCCAGGGTCCATGAGGTAATCGAGAAATTCAGCATCATCAAAGCACTGCAAGCGATTGAGCGCGCCCAGGTCGTGATCGCCGTATTGGACGCGCACGAGGGCATTACAGAGCAGGACGTGAGCTTGTTGGGCCTCGTGCTCGAACGCGGACGCGCGCTGGTGGTTGTCACAAACAAGTGGGACGGACTGTCTGCCTCGGATCGCAAGCATGTTCGCGATGAGCTCGACCGCAGACTTCCATTCCTCGACTTCGCTGAGCGCATCACGATTTCAGCATTGCACGGCACGGCGGTTGGCGATTTGTTACCAGCAGTAGAGCGCGCCTATCGCGCAGCAACTCGTGACCTGTCCACTACGGAACTGACACGAGAGCTTGAAAGTGCGGTGACGGCACACCCACCACCACTTGTACGCGGGCGGCGCATTCGTTTGCGCTACGCACACCAGGGCGGCCGCAATCCGCCGGTAATCGTAATCCATGGCAATCAGACAGAGAGTGTGCCCGAGGCGTATCGTCGCTACCTGATCAATCGCTTTCGCAAGGTATTCAAACTGAAGGGCACGCCGGTGCGGCTGAACTTCAAGTCGAGCAAGAATCCATTCAAGGGAAAACGCAACAAACTGACGCCGCGCCAGGAGCGCAAGCGCAAGCGATTGATGAAACGCGTGAAGCGCTAACTCGCCGTGTCAGGTGCCAGCATGATATAAGGAAGTATCCGAATTCGGAGCGCCGCGATGGGCCCTGCAACAAAAACCGTAACGCTGGAAGGACGCTTCCAGATGCACCGTGCGGGTTTCCTCGAGTCGCCGACGATGGCTTACGAGACCTGGGGTGAACTCAATAGCACTCGTGACAACGGTATTCTGATTTTCAGTGGCCTGTCGCCATCGGCGCATGCGGCTTCTTCTGCAGAAGACCTGTCCGCCGGGTGGTGGGAGGACATGATCGGTCCGGGTCTGCCACTCGACTCTGATTATTACTACATCGTGTGTGTCAATTCGCTGGGCAGCTGCTTTGGTTCGACCGGGCCGGCGTCGGTCAATCCCGATACCGGTGATGTCTATCGCCTGGATTTCCCAACTCTCACGCTAGAGGATGTCGCCGAGGCGGCGTATGGCGTTGTTCGCCACCTCGGCATTGAGCAATTGCACACGGTGATCGGTTGCTCCATGGGCGGTATGAGTGGATTGGCTTATTGCGTACGGCATGCAGAGGCGACTCAAAACCTCATTTCCATTTCTTCTGCGACGCGGGCCCTGCCATTCTCGATCGCCGTGCGTTCGCTGCAGCGCGAGATGATTCGCTCGGATCCGAAGTGGATGAATGGCAATTACGACCCGCAGGATCCGCCGCTAAACGGGCAACGGCTGGCACGCAAGCTGGGTATGATGACGTATCGATCACCCGAGGAGTGGGTGCAGCGATTTGGTCGACAACGAACGACGGCAACCGAAGAAAATGTCAACGACCCCTTCAAGATCGCCTTCTCGGTTGAAGCCTATCTGGAAAACCACGCCAACAAATTCAGCGGTGCGTTCGACCCAAACTGCTACCTGTATCTGTCGCGTGCGTCCGATCTTTTCGACCTTGCCGAGCACGGCGGTTCGCTGCAGTCAGGTTTTTCCAGGATAAATCTCGAGCGTGCGCTGGTCATTGGCGTCGAGACCGACATCCTTTTTCCGCTGCAACAGCAGCGGGACATGGCCGAAGGCCTCTCCGCCGTCTGCGCAGACACCAAGCTCGTCGAACTCGATTGCATCCGCGGCCACGATTCGTTTCTGGTGGACATGGACGCGTTTCGCCCGGTGATCTGCGGCTTTTTTGAGAGCTGCGGATCGTAACGACGCGCCCGCAGGAGCCCACCTGCCCTTGCGGCATGCAGCCAGCCGGCGAGTTACAAGTTGTTTGGACTATACTGCGTGCGAAGGGCAGCGCCTGTGGTAGTTGCCGAAACAACAACAAGGGGAAAAAATAATGAAGAGATTTCTTACGATGCTCGCTACGGGCAGCTTGATTCTTGCGTTCGGGTTCAGCACAGGTTTTGCGCAAGAGGAAGAAGATCAATCGGATCCGGCGACACCGATCGAGATTTATGCGTGCAAGTACAATGAGGGTATGGGTCCGGCTGATCTCGACGCTGCCGCCGCAAAATGGAATGCCTGGGCCGATAAACGGGAACTCAACAGTTATTCGGCGTGGACGCTGGTGCCGTTCTACTCCGGCCCGGAACAGGACTTTGATTTTCTCTGGCTGGGTGGAGCAAAGAGTGCGGCGGCTCTGGGTCGTGCACAGGAAGATTGGCTTGCCAATGGCGGCAAGATTCAAGAGCAATTCAACGCGGTCAGCACATGTGACGGACATTCCAACTTCGCATCGGTGAAGTTCAAAACCCCGCCGGAACGCAAAAATCCGTCAAGAGTTGTTGTTTCGTTTTCCGATTGCAATATGAGCGACGGCATGAGTTTTGATGATATAGCTCCCGCACTCAGTGCCTGGGCCGACTACAGAGAAGGTCACGGCTCAACGTCCGGCATGTGGGTGCTGTTCCCGGCATATGGCCAGGGTGGCGAGGAATTCGATTTCAAATTCATCGCATCCTGGGGGAATCTCGAGGAGCAGGGCGCCGACTGGGATCAATACAGTGCAGGCGGCTACGCGAAGGCCGATGAGCTTTTTGCCGGCAAGCTCGACTGCGATGCCTCGCGCGTCTATATAACGACCAACAGGCGCATGGCAGCGGACGACGGCGAGTAACGGTCACTCGCTTCGATCTCGAAGAGCGGCGGGCCTGACTCGCCGCTTTTCTTGAGCCGGACTGGCAACTCGGTTCGATAGTGCGGCTTCAGCTGACCAGATACCGGGGTGGCTCCTCCTAATTGAGCGTGCTGTTTCTTAACCTGCGCAGCGACACGCACAACAATAACACCGTTCCAAAGACACCGATCTCTGTGATGAGCACGCTTCGGTTGTGCGCCGAAACTGGCGGCCAACGCAATGTCTCAAACCAGGGGAGGGGCAGGGCGACGTGTGCGTTCGAGAATGGCCAGAAAATTCCGATTCCCATGCCATGGGAATACATCGAGTCGAGCAGCATGTGACTGAGCCATGTAATCGACCAGGCAACGACTACTGTCTTTCCTGCTTGTGCATTGAATTTCGGTAACAACAGCAGCAACGCCATCAATGACGCGAGCAGGGCAGCCAGAAAGATGCTGTGACTGACCTGGTAGGAGTCATGACCCCAACCCGGTAGCGGGAAATCGGGCACGTTGGCGAAAAAAACGAAGAAGTGACCGAAAACGACGTACCAGAGCAGTGACCTGCCGCGCGGCAGCGCAAGCACAGCGATCGAAAGTCCGGCAAGGCTATGTCCAACCGTAGTCACGCGCGCCAGCCTACCACGGCTTTGCATGCAGGTAAGTACAAGACCGAATTGCTATTTCTTCGGCAAGCCGCACCATCAAGGTTGAGTTGTACGCTTACGGTGACCGATGGCCCAGTGGAACATGGCAGCCGGGTGGACCGGCATGATATTCGGGCTGTTGTCCGGCGCCGTCATCGGTCTGTTTTTCCACCAGGAGTCGTTCGCAGGCGGCTACGCTTCGTTTCGTCGCCGTATGATGCGGCTTGGTCATGTTTCGTTCTTCGGCCTTGGAATCATCAACGTTATTTTCTCGTTAACGCTTACGACTACCAGCGTCGTGCTCAGTTACCCAACAGTCGCTTCGACCAGTCTGATAGCTGCAGCAGTTCTGATGCCAGCGGTCTGCTTCCTCACGGCATGGAAGAAATCCTTCCGACATATATTCGCGCTACCGGTGGCATGTGTTGCGATCACTTTGATACTGCTGCTGAAAGGAATCGTGCAACCATGAAACTCGGTTTGATCGCAATGAGTGCAACACGCGCTCACAATGAGGAACTCACAAAACTCGGATTCACGTTGCCTGGATTCGTCGATCGCAGCAGAGTTATCGCTTCACTGCCAAGCCTGGGACTGCTGACATTAGCCGGCATGACGCCGGCTGAGATCGACATGCAATACATGGATGTGCCAGATCTGACCAAAGTCGAAGGGCTGCCCGGCGAGTTCGACGCCGTAGCGATCTCTTCATTTACCGCGCAGATGAACGAGGCCTACGAAATCGCCGATCGATACCGGGCTGCCGGAACGACGGTTCTGATGGGTGGTTTGCACGTTACCGCATTGCCGGAAGAGGCGCTGCGGCATGCAGACGCTATCGTTATCGGCGAGGGCGAGCCATCCTGGCCGAGCATGGTCGAGGATCTGCGGCACAATCGTCTGCAGCGCATCTACGATTCCAGGCGCAGCCCGTTCGACATGGCAAACAGCCCGATGCCACGCTTTGATCTGTTGAATCAGGAGCACTACAACAGAATGACCGTACAGACTGCACGCGGTTGCCCCTTTGGCTGCGAGTTCTGCGCGGCGTCGATGAGGCTGTCGCCGCTGTATCGCGTCAAACCAGTAAAGAACGTCGTTGCGGAGGTACGTCGTATCAAGGAACTGCAGCCTAAGCCGTTCATTGAATTCGCCGATGACAATACTTTTGTTAACAAACGTCATGGCAAGGAACTTATGCGAGCCCTGCAAAAAGAAGACGTCAAATGGTTTACCGAAACTGACGTGTCGGTTGCAGAGGACGACGACCTGCTCGCCCTGATGCACGATGCGGGCTGCGTGCAGGTGCTGATTGGTCTCGAGAGCACAACTCGTGCGGGACTTACCGGTATCGAACTGAAATCGGATTGGAAAGCGCAACGGTTTGACGACTATATGTCTGCCATCGACAAGATTCAGGGTCACGGTATATCGGTCAATGGCTGCTTTGTTCTTGGTATGGACAACGACGGTCCCGAATGCTTCGAAAACGTCGTGGAATTCGTCCGCGACAGCGGTCTCTACGATGTACAGATCACGATGCTGACAGCATTTCCGGGGACGCCGCTATATGACAGGCTGAAGTTCGAAGGGCGCCTGCTCGACGAGACGGCGTGGGAACTCTGCACGTTGTTCGACGTGAATTTCAAGCCCAGGCACATGAGCCCGAGCCAACTGGAGTCGAAATTCAGGTGGCTCGTCAAAGAAATATACAACCAGGAGTTTACCGATGAACGGCATCGGAAATTCCGTGAGCGACAAGCGGCTCAGTTTGCAAGCAGAAGCCGCAAGGAGGGTTACCTGCATGAACATCACTATGGTTAAGGGGCTTTTTGTTATCGCTGCACTTTACGACGGCATCCTCGGCCTCCTGTTCCTGTTCTTCCCGGGCCTTGCGTTCGAGATGTTCGAAGTGGTACCGCCAAATCACTTTGGCTATGTCCAGTTCTCGGCAATCTTGTTGCTTATTTTTGCCGCGATGTTCTTCCGAATCTCACGAGATCCGATCGCCAATCGATTCATGATGTTGTATGGCGTTGCGCTGAAGACTGGCTACAGCGGCCTCGTTTTCTACTACATGCTAACGACGGGCGTTCCGGCTATGTGGGTTCCGTGGGCGTGGGCAGATTTGGCATTCCTCGTAGTGTTCCTCATTTGCTGGAACTACACGGGTCGCATCGCAAAGGCGCCGGCCGATTAGTAAGGGCCGACTGGCCTCCTGTACTTACTCTGTTAGCAGCAGGGCGGGATCTACAGCGGTGCCATTCATGTAGGTCCCAAAGTGCAGGTGGGCGCCCGTGACGCGGCCTGTTGCACCTACAGCGCCGATCGATTCTCCTGCAGCAACGTGCTGTCCTTCCGCAACGCTGATCTCGCTAAGGTGACAGTACATCGTCACGTAACCCTGGCCGTGATCGATGATCACGGTGTTACCGTTGAAGTAGTAGTCGCCGGTGGCCGTGACGACGCCGTGTCTCGGAGCGACGATAGATTCGCCCTGGGGTGCCGCGATGTCCATGCCTTTGTGCGGTGATCGCGGCTGATCGTTGAAAAAGCGGCGCAGGCCGAAGCTGGAACTGCGCGGTCCTTCGACAGGCGCGCTCAGGCTGACACCCTCGATCGGCACGTCACGCCAGTTAGTGAGCGCGGCATCGATGATCTTTCGCTCTTGCCCAACCCGCTGCAGATTCTCCTCGCTGAGTGAGACATAACTCTTGCTGACCTCGAGACGCTGTTCCGGATAGGCGTGCTCTTGCACATCAAATGTGAGTCTCGACCCGTCGGCCAGCATGATCGAGGCTTCACCGACCGTTGTGTCAAGAGGCACACCAACGGCTACGCGCCAACGCCCGTTGTCATTCATGACGAGAACGCGCTTGCCGTTGTACTCGACGACGGGCGCTGTTCCCTCGACCGCACCGAGTTCGATGAATGCGATGCCGCCCGGCCAGGTTGATTCTTGTGAGTAAGCAACAGAGCCCAGGCACAAGAAGAAAACTGTAGCCACGAATCTCACTATTTCTCATCCTCTATGGTCTGCACCGTTGCGACCAACTCGCCCTTCGCGAGTCTTGCTCGGATGTCGTTCCCTGGCGATGTATCAGCAGCACTCATCAGAACCTTGCCGGATTTCACGTCCTCAACAATCGCGTAACCTCTGTCCAAAGTCGCAAGCGGACTAACGGTGTGCAACCCTCGTGCCGCGAGTTCGAGACGATGGCTGTTATCAGCAACGCAGTTACGCACACTGGCACTCAACCTTTGCCACAGACTTGATAACCGTGGTCTCTGTCGCAGGACGTTCTGTCGCACCGCGCCGCCAAGACGGTGTCGCAGTTCCCGCAGGCGGTCATGTTGTCGCAGAAGCGTCTGCTGTGGACTACTTTGCAGCAGGCGCCGCGTCAACCAGTCGAGCGTCTGTCCGTGGTCTTCGACAGATCGCTGCCCCAGCCTGGCAATGCGTGCGGCAAGCAGGTTGATCGTGCGCAGCCAGTCGTCGCGGTCCGGGACGATGAGTTCGGCCGCTCCTGATGGCGTAGGCGCTCTGACGTCTGCGACGAAGTCCGCGATCGTGAAATCGATCTCGTGGCCGACGGCACTGACGATCGGTATTGGCGATTCGGCCATCGCGCGCGCGAGCTTTTCGTCATTGAACGCCCAGAGGTCCTCGAGCGAGCCGCCGCCACGTCCCATGATCAGGACATCGCACTCGTTACGGCGAATTGCTGTCTGCAACGCAGCAATCAACTCCGGCGGAGCGGCGTCGCCTTGCACCGCTGCCGGATAAACGACAACAGGTATGGAGGGAAAACGGCGTCCGAGAACACTCAGGATGTCGCGAATCGCGGCACCGCTCGGCGATGTGATGACGCCAATGCGCCCGGGCAATGCAGGTAGATGCTGCTTGCGATCCTCGTCGAACAGTCCTTCGGCGGCGAGTTTTTTCTTCAGGACCTCGAATTGGCGTTTGAGAGCACCTTCGCCGGCCGGCTCGACCTGCTCGACGATTAGCTGGTAGTCACCGCGCGCCTCGTAAATGCTGACGCGGCCAAACACGAGCACCTGGTCGCCGTCCTTGAGGCCGATTGTCGGGCCGCGCTGGCGCTGACGAAAAAATGCCGCACGAATCTGCGCAGATTTGTCTTTGAGGCTGAAATAGACATGGCCGGACGCGGGCCTGGCAAGGTTCGAAATCTCGCCCTCAACCCAGAGGCGGGCGAGTCCCTTTTCGAGCAGCGTCTTGACCTGGCGGTTGAGCTGGCTGACTGTAATCGCGCCCGCGATAGCGTCCGCTTGGCCCGAATCTTCCATGCTCGCCAGTATAACGAAGCCCGCAAAGCTTTTGCCGAAAATATGATCGGCGTACAATTGACCGTTTAACCTCATCAAAGGATACGAACACCCCATGCGTATCGCCAAGGAAGCCCTGACTTTCGACGATGTTCTCCTGCAGCCGGGTTACTCGGAGGTGCTGCCGCGCGAGGTCGACCTGAGCACGAATCTGACGCATTCGATCAAGCTCAATATCCCGATTCTATCCGCTGCAATGGACACCGTAACCGAGGGCCGTCTCGCGATCGCGCTCGCCCAGGAAGGCGGTATTGGCATCATCCACAAGAACATGACGATCGACCAACAGGCGCGCCAGGTCCGGCAGGTCAAGAAATTCGAAAGCGGTATTGTTCGCAACCCGATCACGGTCGCTCCGGACATGACGATCCGCGATGTCATCGATCTGACACATTCGATGGGCATTTCGGGCGTGCCGGTGGTCGATGGCACGGAAACGGTGGGTATCGTGACGCATCGCGACCTCCGCTTCGAAACAAATCTCGATTCACCGGTATCGACGGTGATGACGCCCAAGTCGCGACTCGTCACGGTCGGCGAGGGCGCAGAAAATGACGAAGTCCTGTATCTGCTGCACAAGCATCGTATCGAAAAAGTGCTCGTCGTCGACAAGGACTATGTACTCAAAGGCATGATTACGGCGAAGGACTTTCAAAAAGCCAAGGACTATCCACAGGCGTGTAAGGACGACAGTGGAGCACTGCGCGTCGGTGCTGCGGTAGGCACGGGCTATGACTCGGATGACCGGGTCGAAGCGCTCGTCGAAGCCGGTGTCGACGTCGTCGTTGTCGATACCTCACATGGTTTTTCCAAGGGCGTCATTGAGCGCGTTAAACGAGTCAAAGATACTCATCCTGACGTGCAGGTTCTGGGCGGCAATATCGTCACAGCCGATGCGGCACGAGCGCTTGTCAAAGCCGGCGCGGATGGCGTCAAGGTCGGAATCGGACCGGGCTCGATCTGCACGACGCGTGTCGTTGCAGGCGTTGGCGTGCCGCAGATTTCGGCCGTTGCCGAAGTTGCCGAGGCACTGAAGAAAAGTGGCGTACCGTTTATTGCGGATGGCGGCATTCGTTATTCAGGCGATATCGCAAAGGCGCTGGTGGCCGGCGCGTATTCGGTCATGATCGGTGGCTTGTTTGCGGGAACCGAAGAATCGCCGGGCGAGGTCGAGCTGTACCAGGGTCGCTCGTACAAGTCCTACCGTGGCATGGGGTCCATCGGTGCGATGGGTCAGTCGCACGGTTCGTCCGACCGCTACTTCCAGGACGCGACCGAAGAGCTGGAGAAACTGGTCCCGGAAGGCATCGAAGGTCGCGTCGCTTACAAGGGCGGACTCGTTGCTATCGTGCATCAGCTGATCGGTGGTGTGCGTGCCGCGATGGGCTACACCGGCAGCGCATCGATCGAGGAAATGCGAACGAAACCGCAGTTTGTGCAGATTACAGGTGCGGGCATGAGGGAAAGTCACGTCCATGACGTGACCATTACCAAGGAAGCGCCCAACTACCGCTCCAACTAACGGAACCCGAATTCAAGATGAACCAGGCTGTAGAAGCCCGAGACGCCCGCCACCCCAATATCCACGCGCATCGACTGCTGATCGTGGATTTTGGCGGCCAGTACACGCAGCTAATTGCACGACGTGTGCGCGAATGTGGTGTGTATTCCGAGATCCACCCGTGGGACATGTCCGACGAGGACATCCACGCTTTCGCGCCGTCCGGCGTGATTCTGTCGGGTGGTCCGGAGTCCGTAAAGCTCGACGATCCGCCGAAGGTATCGCACACGGTGTTTGAACTCCGTGTGCCGGTGCTCGGCATCTGCTACGGCATGCAGACGATGGCAGCCGAGCTCGGCGGCAAGGTCGAGGCATCGACTCATCGGGAGTTTGGTTACGCCGAAATATCGCCCGGAGACTCAAACCTGTTTGGTGGATTCAGCGATTCCGAGAGCGGTGCGCCCAAGCTAAAGGTGTGGATGAGCCACGGCGACCGTGTTGAAGTTGCGCCGCCCGGCTTCGAGGTCACAGCCAGCAGCCCAAACTCTCCAATGGCGGCAATGGAAGACAAGACACGGCATTTCTATGGTGTGCAGTTCCACCCCGAAGTGACGCATACGCTGCATGGTGACGCGATCATGCGGCGATTCGTTCGTGAGATCTGTGAGTGTCCCGGCGACTGGACGGCGGGCAACATCGTTGCCGATGCGATCGCAAACGTCCGCCAGCAAGTGGGCGAGGGCAAGGTACTGCTCGGACTGTCCGGCGGTGTCGATTCGTCAGTCGTTGCTGCATTGTTGCATGAGGCGATCGGCGATCAGCTCACGTGTGTGTTCGTCGACCACGGTCTGTTGCGTCATCACGAGGGCGATCAGGTCATGGAGACCTTTGCAGAGCACATGCACATCAATGTGATTCGTGTGAATGCCGCGGATCGCTTCTTTGACGCGCTCGAAGGCGAATCGGACCCGGAGAAGAAACGCAAAATCATCGGTGGCATGTTCATCGAGGTGTTCGATGAGGAGGCGCACAAGCTCGAAGGTATCGAGTGGCTGGCGCAAGGTACGATCTATCCTGATGTCATCGAGTCCGCTGGCAGCAAGACCGGCAAGGCGCACGTTATCAAATCGCATCATAATGTCGGCGGCTTGCCCGACGATATGCGCATGTCGCTGGTCGAGCCGCTGCGTGAATTGTTCAAAGATGAAGTGCGCAAGATCGGCATGGAGCTTGGGCTGCCGCGCGAGATGGTCATGCGGCACCCATTCCCGGGTCCGGGCCTGGGCGTTCGCGTGCTTGGCGAGGTCAAGCGCCATTATGTCGAAAAACTGCAGCGCGCTGACGACATCTTTATCGAAGAACTTCACAAACAGAACCTCTACAACGAAGTCAGCCAGGCGTTCGCCGTTTTCCTGCCAGTGAAATCAGTCGGCGTCATGGGTGACGGCCGCCGCTACGAGTATGTCATCGCGCTGCGTGCGGTCGAGACCATAGACTTCATGACGGCGCGTTGGGCCAGATTGCCATATGATTTTCTCGAGCACGTCTCGTTGCGAATCATTAATGAAGTCGACGGTATCTCTCGAGTCACCTACGATATATCGGGCAAGCCGCCGTCAACGATTGAGTGGGAATAGTGAGCGCGCAGGATGCGGCGTTTATGCAGATCGCGCTAAGCCAGGCCGAAGAGGCCGCGGCGGCCGGCGAGATACCGGTCGGAGCAATTGTCACCGTTGGCAGCCAGATTCTCGCGACAGGTCAAAATCGCTCGATTCGCGACGTCGATCCGAGCGCCCATGCAGAAATTATCGCACTTCGGGCTGCCTGCCATGCACAGTCTAACCACCGACTTACTGACGCGACCTTGTATGTGACACTCGAGCCTTGCGCGATGTGCGTCGGAGCGGCGGTGCAGGCTCGAATTTCACGGCTGGTGTTTGGCGCCTATGACCCGAAAGCTGGCGCGGCCGGCAGTGCCAT
This sequence comes from Gammaproteobacteria bacterium, assembly GCA_029862045.1. Classification (GTDB taxonomy): domain Bacteria; phylum Pseudomonadota; class Gammaproteobacteria; order Steroidobacterales; family Woeseiaceae; genus UBA1847. Next base: position 70,925 of record JAOTYE010000005.1, on the reverse strand, counting down.
CGAGCTAACTGACTGTCGGGCCTTCAATCATCGCTTCGAGGTCATGGGTGGTGTGCTTGCTGATGAATGCGGTACCGTGCTGCAGGACTTCTTTCGCTTTCGACGCTAAACTCTGGGCCACATGGCTACCGATTCAAAAAACACTGACAAGCGTGACGTCGCCGAAGAGGGGATCCACTGGGATCAGGATCTGAGTTACAGCGGCTACCTGTCACTGGATAAGTTGCTCGATTGCCAAAATGTGCGCACGGATTCGCACGACGAAATGATGTTCATGATCATCCACCAGGCATCTGAGCTGTGGATGAAGCTCTGTATTCATGAGATCAGCGCTGCGATGCACGAGGTTGAAAACGACAATCTTGGTGCGGCGTTCAAGATGCTCGCGCGCGTGTCGCGAATTCAAGGCCAGCTGCGGCACAGTTGGGCGGTACTCGCAACGATGACGCCGTCCGATTACCTGAGTTTCAGGGACGACCTCGGACAAAGTTCGGGTTTTCAGTCGTTCCAGTATCGCGAAATCGAGTATGCGCTTGGCAACAAGAATGCGGCGCTGATGGAAGTTCATCGCGGCAATTCATCGCGCTATCAGCGTCTGGAAGCGGTTCTCAACGCCCCGAGTTTTTACGATTTATGTCTGCAGCATCTTGCTCGCGAAGGCTTCGATGTACCAGCCGGCTATTTGCAACGCGACTGGTCACTGCCCTATGTGCCGTGCGCCGAGGTAGAGGCGGCATGGGCTCAAGTCTATGCCTCGACTGATACCCATTGGCAGCAATACGAACTTGCCGAGAAACTCGTGGACCTCGAACATGAGTTTCAAATGTGGCGCTTCAGTCACATGAAGACAGTTGAACGAATCATCGGTTATCGCAAGGGTACGGGCGGTACGAGTGGCGTCGCGTTTCTCGAAAAAGCTCTGACGCTGCGGTTTTTCCCGGAGTTGTGGACCGTACGCACCGAGCTCGAGTGACTAGGCGGATTCTTCCGGCTTCTCGGCAGCCGGCGGTGCAACATCCTCTGGTATATCGAACTCGCGAAGATCGGACTCCTCGTTCGCCGTTATCCATTTCAGAATGTTGTAGTAACTTCTGATGTTATTGACGTACAGCACAGGTTCCCAGCCGCGCGCATAACCGAATGGCACGCGCGTATACCACTTGCGTTGTGAAAGCAGTGGTAATGCCTTGCTGATATCGATCCACGTGTCCGGGTTACCTCCCTGCCACGCAACGATTTGCCGTGCATCTTTGATGTGATTGAAGCCGACGTTGTAGGCCGCGAGTGCCATCCAGGTGCGGTCCGGTTCATCGACTGAGTCGGCCACGCGTTCTGTCTGACGGGCGTAATACTGCGCGCCGCCGAAAATGCTGGTTTTCGGGTCTACACGATCTTTTAGACCGAGGTACTTCGCCGTATCTTCGGTGAGCATCATGATGCCGCGAACACCAGTCGGCGACACAGCTCCTGAACGCCAGTGCGATTCCTGATAACCGATCGCGGCAAGCAGGCGCCAGTCAACGCCCCATTGTGCTGCCGCCTCTTCAAACATTGCGCGATAACGTGGCAAACGGCTTTCGTAGTGGCGGATAAAATTGCGCGTGCCGACGTAGTCAAACTGGTCGGTGTGCCCGTAGTAGCGATCCTTGATCCGAGCCAGCGTACCTGCCCGGTCGATACCAATCAGAAAGTCGTCCGCCCGGCTCAACAGGGTGTCGCCGCTCCCCCGCGGAAAAGCCCACGCCAGTGGATCGCCGATCTCAAGATCAAGGGCAACACGCAGATCCGGGTAAAAATGCCGCTGAATATTAAATTCGGTGCTGTCAGCAATCGTGAAATCGACATCACCCGCGGCGACTTTAGCTAACAGATCAGCGACTTCGACATCGGCATTTTCGGTCCAGGTAAGTTCCGGGTACACCTTCTGCAGCGACACGAGCATTTCGACATGGCTCGTGCCGGCAACGGCCTCAATTGAACGGTCGAGGATGTCGTCTATTGATCGCGGCTTGCCGGTGCCGAGCTTGTAAATCAGGTGCATGTCGACCATCTCGTAGGGGTGGCCGAAATTCACGAAATCGCGACGAGAATCTGTAATTGACAGTCCGGCAGCCGCCAAATGCGCCTGTCCCGACAGCAGGTAGGGCAGAACTTCCGACACGCTCTGCACGGACTCGATAACAAGTGTCACGCCGATTTCCTCGGCAAATGCCAGTGCGAGATCGTATTCAGGTCCGGAAGGGCCCTCTGGCCCGGTGACAAAGGCGGTCGGGCTGTCGCGCGTTACCACACGCAGTTCGCCGACTTCGAGAACCTGGTCAAGTAATGATGGTTGTGACGAGCAGGTGCCAATTAGTGCCGCTAATGAAATGTAGAGCAAAAGGCGCAAACTGATCTCCGCACTCCTGATTTCCGTGGGTCAATCTTGCCACAAAGCGGCGCTCAGGACGTCTGGTGGGGCGAATATTCATTGCGTACAATCCGGGCCCCCGCCCCCGACGCACTCATGCAGCATGAACCTTGAGCGTTACTCCGATGTCATCGAGGATGCCGCGCAGCTGGTCATAGTCCGGGTGACGAACTCTGAGCCAGGCATTCGCCATGTAGCCGGCTTCGACCGGCTGCGTCGGCGTACCTGGATCCGGGAGGTGTGCCGCTGCGATGCAGTCGCCGTATTGCTCGTGAACGTGTTCGACACCTGAATAGCCGCTGATGCGGCCGTCCCGATCTGGTCGCAAGGCGATCATCCCGGCGGCAAAGCGGCGCGATGGTGGCGTGCGCGTGTGGCCATGAGTTAACGCATGCGCCCATTCGAAATAAAGATCGAACTCGTTGGCGGCGTTGTACACATCCCACTGGCCGACGCCGGGCGGACGACAGCCGATCTCCGAGAACTTGAGCCCCTTCGGACCGAAGAACCACTCCATATGGGTTGCCGAGGTGCCTATGTCGAGGATTCTGATTACATCCCGCGTCATCTTGCGCACCTCTTCGTAGCCGGACGCGTCAATGCGGTTCGTCGTCACCATCTGTGGTGAAATCCAGCGCTCGCGCATCGCCTCGAGAACATTCGGATAGTAGTGCGTGATGAACTCGTGCGTGACGTCGCCGCCGATCGCCAGCGTGTCGATGTAGCCTTCGTGTCCTTCGATGAATTCCTCGATCGCGACGGCGTTGCCGTCGGCGAGCCCGGACTCGTTGATGACGCTTTCCAGGTTCTTCGTATCGCGTACTTTGTAGGTTCCCGATGCACCCGCGCCGGCCGGCGGTTTGATGATCAATGGGAAGCCGACCGCTGCTGCGAATTCACGGGCATCCTGTGGCGTTTCCGCGCGCGTCGATTGTGCACACGAAATCCCTGCCTGGCGGAGGACCTCCTTCATCGCCGGTTTGTCGCGACACAGGAACGCGGTCCTGGTTGACGTGCCCGGGATTCCGGTCGCCTCGCGGACCGTCGCCACGGGCATGATATGGGCTTCGATCGTTGCTTCGAGGCGATCGACCCACACTTGTCCCTGAATCAGTTGCACGGCCTTGAGTAACGACGGCTCATGGACGACCGAACGCACCTGGACGTAGTCGTGCAACCAACTCTTTACCTCTGTATCGAGGTAGTCGAGCGGCCGCTCGCCGATACCGATTACGTTCGCGCCGGCAGCGTGCAATGCGCGTACGAATTCGCGTTGGTTGTGCGGAAACGACGGTTCGATGAAGATGACGTTCATATGCTCGCTAAGCGGCGGAATATTTTCACGTACTGCTCCCCCTGACGCTGCCAGGAATAATCCATTGCCATGCCGTTCTGCATGATTTTTTGCCAGAGTACTCGGTCTTCGAACAGTTCGAGCGCCCTGGTTATTGCCCAGGCAAGACCTGCTTCATCGTAGTCGCGAAACAGTATTCCTGTGCCGGTTCCAGCAGCCGGGTTGATCAGTTGCACCGAGTCGGCCAGTCCGCCGATTTCACGAACGATCGGTATCGTGCCGTATTTGAGACTGTACATCTGATTGAGGCCACACGGTTCGTAAACAGAAGGCATCACGAACATGTCGCTGCCTGCCTCGATCCAGTGTGCGAGCTTATCGTTGTAACCACGATAAAAGCTCACACGGCCGCGCGCCGCCCGCTGCAAGGACTCGAAGAACAGCTCGAAGCGTGACTCGCCGCTGCCCAGCACGGCGAGTGAAAAGTTATTTCGGGCCAGAAGCCCTGGCAGGACGCGCTCCATCAGGTCGATGCCCTTTTGGCCGACGAGCCGGCTGACGAAGCCGATCAACGGCTGACTCGCGTCACCCGCCAGGCCGAGTTCGCGCATCAGTTCCTGCTTGCAGACGGCCTTGCCGCTGAGGTCGTTGCTCGAAAATGTCTGCGGTATCAGGGCGTCGGTTGCGGGATCCCACTCGTCGTAATCCACGCCGTTTAGAATGCCAAGCAACACATCGCTGCGCACCCGGAGGATATCGTCGAGCCCCATGCCGTACTCGGCGCCCTGTATCTCAAGCGCATAGGTCGGGCTTACCGTCGTCAGCAGGTGTGCGAACAGGAGTCCGGTCTTCATGAAGTTGATGCGCCCGAGGGCAAGGTCATCCTGATGCAGGTGATGCTCGTCGGCACCGAGATCCAGGTCGGCGCTGATATCGGCGCTGAATATGCCCTGATAGCCGATGTTGTGAATCGTCAAGACCGAGCGGGTCGCAGCAAACAACTTGTCCCACGAATAAATCGTGCGCAGATAAAGCGGAATCAGCGCCGTATGCCAGTCGTGACAGTGAAAGATGTCCGGCGCAAAGCGCATGTGTTGGCACATCTCGATCGCCACGCGTGACAAGAGTATGAATCGCAAGTGCTCGTCGGCAGCGGACGTATACAGAGTCGGGCGGTCATAAAGCACCGGGCAGCGGAGCAGGTAAACCGGCAAGCCACTCGCGGGCAACGTCGCCCTGTCGATGGCGTATTCGATATCCCAGGGTCCGATCGTGACTGACAGGTTCTGCAGATTCTCGACGGACTCGATATCGAGATGCTCGCGCTTGATGCTCGAGTAGAACGGCATCAGTACGCGAATATCGTGGCCCTCACGATGCAGGTAAGCCGACAGTGCGGCACTGACGTCGGCCAGGCCCCCCGATTTCGCAAGCGGCGCCAGCTCGGACGTTGCGAGGCATATCTTCAAATTTTCGGTGGTCGCCAATTTCGGCCCGTCTGTCTGCACGCCGGGGTGATATTCTACTTCGACAGGCACATGTTCTGCTCAATCATGCGCAAACGAAGTCCCGTCCAATGAATGTACTGCTCATTTCTCCCGGTTACCCGGCGGATATGCCCGAATTTGCTCGCGGGCTCGCCGATAGCGGCGCGCGTGTTTACGGTGTCGGCGATCAGCACGTCGCGGGGCTACCGGATCTGGTGCGCCGGTCTTTGTCCGAGTATGTACAGGTGTCCTCGCTGTGGGACAGCGGCCGCGTCATCGCCGAATTGCAGGAGCGGCTCCGCGGCCATCAGCTCGACCGCATCGAATGTCTCTGGGAGCCCGGCGTCATACTCGCCGCCGAGCTACGTGATCACTTTGGCGTGACCGGACTGAGCGTCGAGCATGCGCAACTGTACCGTGACAAGGAAGCAATGAAGGTCGCGCTCGATGAAGCCGGGATCAGGACGCCGCGCCACGTCGCGGTCGACAGCGTTGCGAGTTGCTGGGCGGCCGTCGAAGAAATCGGCTTCCCGGTAATTCTGAAGCCGATCGACGGTGCGGGCTCGGCGGATACGTATCGCGTCGCGACGAGAGAAGAGCTACGGGCGGTGCTGCCGCTTTTGCGGCACGTGCCCAGAATCAGCGTCGAAGAGTTCATCGATGGCGAAGAATACACCTTCGATACGATCACGATCGACGGTGAGATCGCCTATTACAACATCGCCTGGTACCGACCGCGGCCGCTGATTGCACGCAGCAACGAATGGATCAGCCCGCAAGTGATTGCGCTGCGGGACGTCGACGGATCGGATCTCGCGGGCGGGGTGCAGATGGGCTTTGATGTCATTAAGGCCTTGCAATTCGATACCGGCTTCACGCACATGGAGTGGTATCGAAAATCCGACGGCGAAGTCGTTTTCGGTGAGATTGGCGGACGGCCACCGGGCGCGCATCAGGTTGATCAGATGAAGTACGCGTGTGATTTCGACGTGTTCAAGGCCTGGGGCCAGGCGATCACCAATGGTCGTGTCGATGAGCGTTTCGAACGCCGTTACAACGTGGCGACCATCTTCAAACGGGCGCGCGGAGTTGGTCGCATTACGCGCATCGAAGGTGCCGAATCGTTGCAAGCACGTTTTGGCGAGCACGTCATCTGGAATACGCTGCTGCCGCCCGGCACGCCGCGCCGGGATTGGCGTAAGACGCTGGTATCGGACGGCTTCATCATGCTGCGTCATCCGAATCTCGACGAGACGCTGGCGATGGCCGATGCCGTGGGTTCGGAGTTGGAGATGTACGCCGAATAGCGTCGTTCAGGCGTATTCGGCCAAGTACTTCGGCAACATCTCGCGCCACGTCTGCCAGTCGTGATGGTAGTGCGTACCCCAGGGATCGACGCGATTCGGTATGCCTTTCGCACCGAGCACACGCGCGATGCGCCAGGACTCGCCGATGTCTTCGTAGTCGCCTTCGCCGGATGGCAACAGGATGAAGCGCTGCTGCAGCATCTCGAGTTGTGCGCCTTCCAGGCGCGGCAGATAGTGCAGCGGCGACGAAAAATAAAAATCGTCGTTAAAGTGGCCTTCGAGATATTTCGAAAGATCGAAGGTCCCACTCATTGCAATGGCAAGTCTGTAAGCATCGGGGTGGCGGCATAACGTTGCTACGGCGTTGAACGCACCAATCGAGGCGCCGGCCGTGACGATTTCTATGTCCTCGGAATCGCAGTCGCCGCGTATCGCCGGTGTTACTTCCGAATAGATATAAGAGTCGAAACAGTTCTGCAGCTTCGAGCAGTACTCAGCGGAATGTTGGCCGGCGAACCACGCTTTGCCGGCGACGCTGTCCATTGAGTACACCTTGATGCGGCCGGCGTCCAGCAGTGGCCCTAAAGCGCCGATCAGATGAAAGCGCTCGATCTCCTCGGCGTCGCCTCCCGCCGTCGGGAACAACAGGACCGGCGTGCCGAAATGGCCCCAGCGCACAAGCTGCATTTCCTGTTCGACATTGGGCGAATACCAGTGAAAAACCTCTTTCATGGCTAGGGACCCGCAGCGCCTTCGAGCTGCCGCCAGTGTTGGATCCGGTCCCAGAACAACTCGGTGAAGTCATCGTGCTCGTGGTCCGGATACAGCGCCTCAACCTTTTCTCTGATCGCATCCCTGACGGGCTCCGTCGCGAAATAATGGAGTGCAACTTCGTCCAGATGCCCCAGGTGACGGTCGCAAAATTCCTCGAAGCGGTCGGTATCGAATCGCCGCCGCGCAATTCGCACATAGTCTGCGAGCTTGTCCTCGAACGGCTTGTCTTCGCCGGCGACGTCATAGTACTCGCGCCAGTTGAGATTCGTACTCATGTTCCGCTTGGTCGCCGCACAGAAGATGGACCAGCGCAGATTCGCCTTGATCAGCCACGGAAAGTGAAAATGCAGCGAGGTCACCTGCGAATCGGGACAGGCGTTGGCGAAATCGATCGGGTGCCATACGCCATCGCTCAGCAACGACTCGCAGGAGTTGAAATCCCAGCCGAAAAACGCGTTGATCACCATCGTTACATCGCTCAGGCGCTGCTCGTCCTCTGCCGACAGGAAGTCGACATCCGTCCGATAGCGGTCGTGCAGTGGCGCGTCCGGATCATAATTGACACAGCGGAACTGGGGGCCAAGGCCAACGCAGCGGACGAAGCCTTCGAACGGGACGACTCCTTTCTGCAGATGCATCACCTGCGTGCCGCTCGTATTGTAGGCGGCGCGCAACGAATCCTGATCCTTGATCGCCGAGACGCCCACCCAGCCGCCACCATCGTAGGGTTTCATGAATAATGGGTAGCCGACCTGATCGCCAATCTCGCCAAGGTCAAACAGCTTCGCGTAGCGCTTCAGTGTTGACTGCAGATCCGGCGACTCTGCATAAGACTTGGGTGGAAGCAGCCAGGTAGCCGGCACGGGCAACCCGAGTCGCATCATCGCGCAATAGGTCGTCAGCTTCTCCATCGATTGCAACGTCCACGGATTATTGAACACGTAGAGGTCGTCCATGAGGATGGCTTTCTTAATCCATTCGCGTGAGGTGTGATACCAGTGCGTCAGCCGATCGATAACAACGTCGTATTTGCACGGCTGTTGCAGATCGAACGGTTCGATGAGCACCCGCTCGACCTCGAACGCCAACGTATCGTTTCCGTCCGGTATGGTCAGATCGAGTTCCTTTAACAGGCCCTCGTAGCAAATGGGCCAGCAAATATCAGCCCCCAGCGACAGGCCGATTCGTCGTGTTTTGTGCGCCACCTTCTTAGTATCCTTATTAGTAAGCGGTCTTGACCTATAGTATAGGCGAACACGCGGTGGTGCCCGGCCCACTGGCCGTCATTCGTACACCATCCATGCCGGCCCGGGCATCAACCACGACAGCCCGATGCGCAGGCGGTCACGCCAGTTTTCCCAATTGTGTGCATCGCGCGCTTCCTCGAAGCGCAGTTCCATACCTTGCGCCTGCAGATGCGGTACCAGCGAGCGGTTCTCATAGATCAGCGACTCATACATACCGCAGCTCATGAATATGCGGTCTGCCGGACGGCCGGGGTGCTCGCGAAACTCATTCATGAACCGTACAACCGGATCGAAAACCGGTCCGCGACGATGGCGTCCGAGGTCGCTGAATGCGAAGGAGCCGGATTGCAGCAGCAGTGAACCAAACTGCTCGGGAAAGCGCCATGCCGCGTGCAGTGCCGCTACGCCGCCGAAACTGGCTCCCATCAGACATCGTGCATCGGCCCCGCCGAGCAGCGGGTAGGCTTCGTTCATGAAAGGCAGCAGATCGTCGACGAGGAACGCGGCATGGCGGTCATCGCCACCGTACTCCTTGAGTCGATCAGGCGACTGAATCAATGCGGCGATAATGGACGGTATTTCCAGTCTGTGTGTGAGATTGTCCAGCACGGCCTTGAGATCGGCGTAGCGCAAATAGTCGACACCGTCGTGCACGATAAGCAACGGATAACGACGGTTGCTGCGAAACGTCGCCGGCAAGTACACCTGTACCTCACGGGATTCCTGGAACACGCTGCTGTCGACCCGGAGACTCTGCAACGAGCCCACGCGGGCCAGTGGATCATGCAATGTCCACTCCGGTCGTACGTAGCCATAGCCCTGGCAGACCGAGTTCGAGCCGAACGGATCGTGTGCAATTACATCGTTCAACGGATCGAGAATGAGCTCCCTTGCGCCGCCTGCAATAACTTCGAACTTGTATTCAATTCGCGATCCCTTCGGTAGCTCGATGGTTGTCGCCCAAAGGTCGGTGCCGGGCAATGCCTGAAATGGCTGTGCCGTATCCAAACCGGAAATCCAGCAGCGCAGGTAGACTTCGTCAGCCGTGCCGCGGAAGACGAACGTGACGTCCGGACCGTCTACGAGCGGAAAGTCCAGCTCTCCGATCAGGGCATCGATGTCGACCGGCTCCGGCGTGCCCTTGCGGAGCAGTTTGCGGAGTGTCGGGTTCACGCCGCGCGCACTCGCTTGAAACTTCCGTTACGAGTAATACGCTTAGCCGCTTCGCTGTCGCGCAGTGTCTCGCTCTCGAACAGCAGCAGCGAGCCGTTGTCCAGGGTCATGCAGGAAGCTGGTGCAAAACGCCGACTAAGCAGCTTGACGCGCACCAGGTCTTTTGCCCGTAATCGTCCCTTTGCGTCCGGCAGCAACACGATTGACGGCAGCAAGCCCATGCCTTCGTCGACGATCTCCGGATCGCGGCGGCCCTGCGGCATACGATCGTGGAAGAGTACGATGTGGTCACAAAGCACCATCGCCCCGGCAGACCAGGCGATAATGTTTTTTCGCTGCAGTAGTCGATCGAGCCCGAACAGGCGCAGCCGATTCATCAGCACGACTACATTACCGCCGGTGATAAGGACGGTTTTGAAACGCGATAGTTCGTCCTCGATTGCAGCAGTGTACTCAGACAGGAGCGCGTGCGAGTCTGCGGTAAATACGCTGTCGAATCGAGCGTGTACCTTTTCTATCTGGCCAAGGTGATGCCGATCGAGCGCGCGCAATTGTGAAATTGCGTGACGGCGTTCGGCTGCCACGACGGCCGGTTCGCCCTCCGTGCGCAAAGTCTGTCGAGCTGCGACCATAAGATGCCTGAGACGCATACGATACAAACGCTGCTGCTCCTTGAGCCGATCCTGTCGCAGTCGATACGCTTCGTGCAGGCGTTTGTCCGCGGCAAACAGCTCCTCCGTTCTCTCATAAATGCGCAGGTCAAAAAGAGGGTTTAGCACCAGGCGCTGGACATCATCGATATCGCCCTCGGCTTCCTGCCACGCCGCCGATATGACGCCGATCGGACCATCACCAATGCCGGATCGCGCCACAGCACTGTCAAGGTTAACGATCGGGCGCTGCGGTCCGAGGAGCAGTCGTAGTGGCATTTTCGAATTCACTGGAGTTCCACGCGAATGATACTGACGATTTGCTGCAGCGCATGCTGCACGACGTCGGTATCCGGGTGGCGCACAATGATGTAGCCGTCACCTTCGTAGCTGTCGCTCGGTGGCTGGCCCTCGAGCGGAAGTTTTGCCTCGACGACGATTGAGCCAAAGCGACGCTGGACTTCGTCGAGGCCGGTGATGTCGCGGACGCGGCCGCGGCCCTGTCCGCGAATGTACGCCGCACCGGCCGCATACTCGCGACTCGGCGGGTCGAATTCTCCAAATACCATCAAACGTGGCCACGCCTCGTAAAGGTCGATGTCGTGAGCATACGATAACAATGTAGAAATCTGCGCCCCGGGAGGGCGAGCGCCGACCTCAGAGATGGCGATGCTGCCGTCGGCGAGCCGAAACCACTCCATGTGACTCAGCCCGGTTTGCAGCCCAAGTGCCTCAATGGCCGCGAACCCTGATTCGCGAATCGGGTCGAATTCGGCGCCTTCGATGTCACGAGGCAGCAGGACACACCACTGTATCCAGTCATTTTCGAGGACTTCCAGCGGCGACGGCATGTATCTGGATATCGAATGCCAAACGGGCCGGCCGTCAACAAAAACACTGTCGAATGAGTGTTCCGTGCCGCGCACGAATTCCTCGAACAACGTCGGGTGGCCCGGATTTGGCGGATAACGCTGCAGCCATTGTCTGAGATCCTGCGGTCGATCGAGTCTGAAGGTGGCTTTGCCGCCGGCGCCCTCGGGAGGCTTCACAACCACCGGAAAGCCGACGCACTCGGTAAACGACTCCGCCGATGCGCAGTCGCCGACAAGCGCGTGCCGGGCACAGGGGACTCCGGCCGCCCGCAACACATCCTTCATACGTGACTTGTCGCGAAAGTTTCTCGCGGCTGTCGGCGACAGACCGTCGATGCCAAGCGCTTCCCTGGCCAACGCCAGCGGTACTTGCAGCTGCTCGAGTGCCGCGATGTAGGCCACTGCTTTGCCAAATTGGCCTTCAAGCTGCCGCGCGGCATCGACCAGCTGCTGGGGATCGAGTGCATCGGCGACGTGCCAATGCCCGGCTATCCGGGAGCGAAGGTCAGCCGGCATGCATTCCTCGGGGTCCTGACTGACGACGGTCAGTGCAACATCCAGCAGGCGGCTGGCGCCGCGAAGGAAGCGTAGGGTCGCGTCCATGAAAAAGGGCGCCGCAAAAATTACATGTTGTGCCATTATCTTGCGTCACTTCGGCGAGCGGTCATGGATTATCCTGTTTGGTGCGCGTCATCATCCTGACGATCTTCATAACACGCGTTTTGTCATTAGTTGTGCGTGTGTGAAGTCAGCGATTAGGTTACGCTACTCAGCTGTGCTGGCGCCACCAGGCGCCTGTATTAAAAATTGTAGCGAGTGGAGAGGTGCCAGAGTGGTCGAATGGGCCTGATTCGAAATCAGGTGTGCGGTTACCCGTACCGTGGGTTCGAATCCCACCCTCTCCGCCAGATTCTAAGGCAATACCGGGGGTCAAGATGAGATTGAAAGTTGGTGCGATCGTCGGCGCACTCGTTTTACTGACAGCCTGTGGGCCGACAGAAGATGTAACACCAACGGCTGCAGAGGGACAGCTGCGGAACGAGCTGTTTGATGCAGCGGTACAGAAAATGACGACGGCGTATTTTTCTCATGTCCCAGAGGCCGCGACGCAGCTTGGTTTATCTGAGGATATTGTCCCGGGTACCGGTCACAGGATGATGGATCGATCGGTCGAGGGAAATATGGCTCGCAACCGTGCGCTCGAAGAAGTACTAGCACAATTGAAGTCAATTGACTCAGAGGCATTGGGCCCGGACAGACGACGCACGCACGCGGTGCTCACGACACTGTTCGAGGGTGCGCTGTCGCCGTCACGTGTGGTGGACTATGGCACGACCGCGGGCGCATGGACGATGTGGTTTATACCGTATGCAATCGTTCAGAACTCCGGTCCGACTGTCGACATCCCCAATTTTCTGAATTCGCAACAGCCGGTGACCAATGCGGAAGAAGCTGAGGCGTATCTTGTGCGGCTCGCAAGCGTCGGAGATGCGCTCGACGGAGCGCTCGAAAGTTATCGGCATGGTGTACAGCAGGGTGCTATTCCTCCGGACTTCATCGTCGAGAAGTCGCTGGCAGTGGTTGAAGCATTTATCGAGCCTGCGGCAGGTCAAAATGCGATGTACCTGTCGTTCGCAGAGAGGCTGGAGGAGGCAGGGATTGAGAATGCCCAGGCATATACCGATCGCGCATTGAAGATTATCGACGCTGACGTGATACCGGCTTACCAACGAATTGCCGATTATATGGGCGAGATCAAAGCGTCCGCACCGCACGATGCCGGCGTGTGGCGACTACCAAATGGTGAGGCACTTTATGCTGCGATGATCCGGCACATGACGGACTCGAACGCGTCGGCTGACGATGTTCATCGCAAAGGCCTCGATGAGGTTAACCGCATTACACGGGAAATGGACCAGATACTGCGATCTGAAGGATACAAAGAAGGAACTGTTGGTGAACGCATGCAACAGCTCAATGTCGAGCCGCGATTTCTGTACGCCAACGACGCCGAAGGCAAGGAGAAACTGCTGAACGATGTGCGCGCGCAGGTTGATGGCATGTATGCCGAGTTGCCCAACTGGTTCCGCAGGCTGCCAAAGCACAAGGTCGAGGTACGCATGGTTCCCGAGTTCAGTCAGGCTTCCGCGCCCATCGGATATTACAACAATCCTGCGCCGGACGGTTCACGGCCCGGCTATTATTTCATTAACCTCCGTGATACCGCATTGCATCCGAGCTGGACGTTGCCGACGTTGAGCTATCACGAGGCTGTGCCAGGACATCATCTGGACGGTGCAACGGCGATGGAGTTGGAGGTGCCACCGCTTCTAAAAGCGTTGTGGTCAAACACCAGTGGCGAAGGTTGGGCGCTCTATTCCGAGCGGCTGGCGGCCGAGATGGGTATGTATGCGGACGATCCTTATGGCGATCTCGGTCGTTTGCAGGCCGAGCTGCACCGTGCGGTTCGCCTCGTCACGGATACGGGAATGCACGCGAAAAAGTGGAGCCGCGAGGAGGCGATTGAATACATGATCGATGTCGAAGGTTTGGATGAGGCTACAGCTACATCCGAAATCGAACGATACGTCGTGTGGCCGGCGCAGGCGCTGGGCTACAAGCTCGGCCAATTGAAGATTCTTGCGCTTCGCGACGAAGCTAGACAAGCACTTGGCGACGCGTTCGATATACGTGACTTCAATCAACAAGTACTTGACGTCGCATCGGCGCCATTACCGTTTATCGAAACCACGGTACGCAACTGGATAGCAACGTCGACTAATTAGCAGCTGCCGGAACTCCTTTCAAAACCCGAAATCATCTTTCGGGATATGTTGTGCTTTTGCGCACTCGTCTTTGAAATCGTAGGGGACTTCGTTGACGCAGTCTGGCCATCTACCGGTCGCCGTCCAGAACTCGAAGAGCCCAAGTGCGCCGAGTACACGAGACGTGAAACATCGACGCAGTCCGTGCTTGCGACGTGTGCTTCGAGTGCGGTTGAGGATGCAGAGTTCTGTACGATCAACACAACGCCGCAGACGCCAGTTGGCGAGGAGCCCGCGAAGCATGCGACTCACTAGACGCGTAGCGTTTGGATGCAAGAAGTGCGCCCCGTAAGGGTGAGGATCGCCCCAAGGCGATCCGAATCAATCCCACCCTCTCCGCCAGACAGTCAGAGTCTCACGGGTGTTTTTAGCGTCGATCAATCCTGCGCCAGTTGCGGGTGGGCGAGCGACGCCGCCAGCCGTAGTAGGGATGCTGCCGCAATCGTTCGGGTCTCCGCAGGCAATGTGCCGAGCAAATCGGCCGGAATCAGCCCGAGCCTACAAATGGAGCCCGACAGCGTTGGCTCGCTGCCCATACCCTGCAGGAATATTCATACGGTGACGTTGATGGCCACGATCCCGTAAGTAACCCAGGGTACGGACAGGTGTGGGTTGTAATCACGAATCGGAAACATGGCGTGATCAGAGGCTACCCAAGCGATGTCCATCTTGCAGCACGAGACAGGCTACAATTTCGGCATACCAATGCGTGAATCAACGATCCCGGTCGCACACTTGAGCAGGTTAGACATCGATGTCCTTGAATCGCCTTCTGATACTCATAGTCCTTGTTGTGGTCGGCGGCTGCAGCGACGAACGCGTTAGTGACTCCCCTGCAGAGTTGCCGGATACTTCGCTGCCTGGCGTCTATGCGGGGCTGTTTCCCTGCGAAGACTGTCCTGGTATCGAGACGACCCTTTGGCTTCGTTCCGATAGCCGCTTCTTTTTCCGGCAGCGATATCCCGGCCGTAACGGTCGCGAGGCTATGAATACATACGCCCTCGGCCGCTGGAGCTGGATCGCCGGCGATGGTGTGGTCGTGCTCAAGGGAGCTGGCCCAGATCGCACGTTTACGCGCCCGGATCGGGACACACTCGTGATGTTCACCGTATCGGATCTCGAGCATCGGCTGAACCGCGACCCTGTGGCGCCAATATTCTCGGCAAGAATCAGGATGGCGGGAATGATGCAAATGCACGGCGATAGCGCATCGTTCACAGAATGCTTGACGGGGTTCGTGGTCCCTGTAAATGAAGGCGGTGACTTCGCGCGATTTCTGCATCAATATCGGAGCGTCGGTGCGCAAGGTGAGCCCACCTATGTCGAGCTCGAAGGCCAGTTTTCGTGGTCGGATGATGGCGCGGCGAAATCGTTGACGATCGAGCGATTTATTACCGTCAAAGCGAGTGGGGCCTGTTAACAGGGCATTGGGTCCCCTGTGCCCAGGGTCTGCGACAGAGCATCGCCGGCGCAGGACTCGCCGACCGCCGGTGGCCCCTGCAAACAGCCGGTACGGAAACGAAGAGCGTCCTCTGCTCACGACTCGCCGCACCGCCAAATCAAGAAAGCGGAAAAATCACCTGATCGTGCCAAACGAGAGATTCGTAACCGAGTGACTGCGCTACACTGCAGGCTCGATTGCACTCTGGCTCCGAAATCATGAACCACAGCCAATTCGAAGATGTTATCCGAGAAGCCATCGACAGCCTGCCTGATTGGGTGCATGACGCATTGGACAACGTCGAGGTGCTCGTGATCGACGAGCCCGACGAGGAACATGACCCCGAAAGACAGGGCTTGCTCGGTCTTTACATTGGTCTGCCGCTATCGGAGCGTGGTGTGGACTACGCGGGCGAGTTGCCGGACGTCATCTATGTTTTCCGTCGCCCACACCTGGAACTGGGCCTTCCCCCGAATCAACTCCGCGACGAAATCGTCAGGACGCTGATTCATGAAATCGCCCATTACTTCGGCATCGATGACGATCATCTCGACGAGATCGGGTGGGGTTAGCCGACTGCGGTTGAGGATGCAGAATTCCGGACGACCGACACAGCGCCGCAGGCGCCAGTTGGCGAGGAACACGCGAAGCGGGCGACTCACTAGACGCGTAGCGTTTGGACGCACGAAGTGCACGCCCGTAGGGGTGAGGATCGCCACAAGGCGATCTGAATCAAGCCCACCCACGCCGCCAGCCAGTCAGGCCTCGTTAAGCGAGTCCGCGTAAACTGTGTCGCATCATGTGGTATCTGCGGCTGATCGCCCTGGTTTTGATAACGGGCTGCAATAAAGAGATTTACGTGCGTGACGGCGTCACCGATGGTGACACGTTTTACCTTGCGCCCGTAGCGTCCGTCGATACCGATCCGGCGCTGCAGAGCTGGGTCGCCTACAGCCTCGCGAAAAGTGTCTGCCAGCTCGAACTGGGCGGCGATAATCCGGCACGCCAGAGTTCATACGATTGCGAGTTTAAGGCGCGCAATATCCTTGTTGATGCATGGGCCGAACAACGCTCTGAAAATCCGGGCATTAGCGATGACTATCTTGACGAGTTGCTGGCCGTTCAAGCAGCCGGTTATCTCGGTGAGTACACGGCATACTTTTTTCGGCGCAATAACTGGCAAGTGCCTGTTGAAGTCGACGTCGACGCGTTTGGCGAATGGCGTCGCCAGCACCTGTGCCGTCACCGGCCGCAGACACGCATCATTGGCTATTGGGATTACCGGGACAAATCTGCGCAACGTTCGCCCGAGGCTGACTAGTGCCGGCGACGTCCGGGAGTGAAAATCGCGCGGAGCGTGAATGAGCACCGTACGCAAAAGACTCGCAGCTCGTTTAATGGATTATATAGACGGCACCGGAATCAACGGCGTCGTTGCTGGTCGCGTCTCCCGCGACACCGGTAGCCGAGCTGTCCTCGAGTTGGGCACCTACAACCAGTGAATAACCGTCGAGTCCAACGGAGCCGCCGAATGAATCCCCCGGTTCAGTATTGGACGCCTTCAGATAGGCCCGTTGGATCCAATTGCCGATTCCGTCGCGTTCGTAAAGGTACACTGCGCCAGCGCTTTGTGCGCTGTTATTCGCGTCGTTGCCGTCGGTTCCCGTGCCACTACTGTCGTCGTACGCGCTTATCGCAAGAAAGTTGCCGTCAAGCGTCATCGAATGGCCGAACTGGTCCTGACTGTCGGTATTGGATGCCTTGATATATGACTGCTGGCTCCAGGCTCCTGCCGGATCCCGAACAAAGACGTAAGCACTACCGGCATTCAGCGCCTTGTTGTCAGCCTCGAATCCATCGACTCCCCGCGCCGCGCTGTCCTCCCGCGGCGCACCCACTACCAGTGTGTTCGCCGACAGAGCAACGGCTGCACCGAATTCATCGCCGCTGTTGGTGTTCGAGGCCTTTAAGTAGGCTTGCTGACTCCACACGCCCAAATCATCACGCGTGAACATATAAACGGCCCCTGCAGCAGACCAGCTGTTGTTCGTCTGGTTGCCATCAATACCCGTCGACTTGCTGCTTTCCTTGGCCGCTCCGACTGCGAGCGAGTTGCCCGAGAGCGCAATCGATGTGCCGAACTGATCGCCGGCACCGGTATTGGAGGCCTTCAAGTACGCCTGCTGCGACCAGCTACCCGCTTCGTCGCGCGTGAACACATAAACAGCGCCGGAGTTCGGGCTGCCATTGTTTGTCTCGTCCCCGTTTATGCCGGTAGCGCTGCCGTCTTCCATGTGCGCGGCAACCGCGAGGGTATCGCCCGACAGCGCAACGGAAACACCGAATTCGTCCGTCGCGTCAGTATTCGACGCTTTGATAAAGGCCTGCTGGGACCAGAGTCCCGTCGCATCACGCGTAAAGATGTATACGGCGCCGGCGTCAATGGCGCTGTTGTCCGTCTGGTCCCCGTTGATTCCCGTGGTGGCACTGTCTTCACGGAACGCGCCGACCGCGAGGGTATTGCCGGACAATGCGACAGACACTCCGAATTCATCGAAGATATCGGCGTTGGACGCCTTGAGGTTTGATTCCTGCACCCAGGTGTTCGTTTCGTCACGATTTAAGATATAGACGGCGCCCGTGTTTGCCGCGCTGTCATCGGACCAGTCTCCGTTGATTCCGCTGGCGGTGCTGTCCTCCTCTGTCGCGGCCACAGCCAGCAGGTCGCCGGACAAAGCGACCGCGTCGCCGAACCGGTCGCCCGCCCCGGTATTGGGTGCCTTGATATACGCCTGATGCGCGAGGGCGTTCGCTGCGAGCCGATCGACATCGATCGAGTAGGTCTCGCTCGTGACCGTGTCCTCAGCGGTGACGGTGACAGTGATCAGATTGCTGCCAAAGTCGAGCTCGATAGGTTCGCTCGGCTCGCCGGACACGCCGGTGGCGCCGTTAATCTGCAACGACGCGTTAGGATCATTGACTGTCGCGGTGACGGTCGTCATCCGGCCGAGGTAAGGTGCCGTGCCCGAATAATCGTAAACGGACCCTTGAAAAACCTGGTCAAGCGAGATTGCTGAAGCATCGAGTTCCGCAAGGCTCGCGTCCGTGCTGATTTGCGGCGCCGGCGGCGTCACGATAGGCGCTGGCGCTCCGCCGTCGCCACCGCAGGCGGTCACCAAAATGCCGGTAAACAGGCAAGCGAGGGCAGCCCTGATCATTCCATTCATGTTTACTGGATTCCGTTCCATTCAAAGGTAGTACTGCAGATCGCAGTTTATTCCTGAAGGGCCAGCCCGTCGTTCGATCAGGTCACGATTCTTTGCCCTCTCCATCAGTCACTTGCGGCAGGTCAGGCGCGCGTTCGACAGGCCCGAAGACCGCCGTGATCAAACATTATGTCAAGGCTGTGCAGGCTGTTGCTCGCCAAGCGTGGTACGGGTTGTCGACCCCGTTCGACTCAGGCGGCGGCGTGGCCACAAGTGAGGACGCGCAGTGTCCATCCCACCCTCTCCGCCAGTCGGTCAGGCACTCGTTGGTCAATAAGAACCGATGAGGATAGTGCGCCAGTACCAGGCGCTCAGAGTGTTGCCAAATCTGCTACTTTTGTGTGAATTCGTTGGCACTAAATTAGGACAGAATATAGTACTATTCATTGAACGAATTAGAGTCATTGCGATGAAACCAAGCGAGTCAATCAAGCCAATTAGTTTCCTGAAGACCCATACGGCTGACGTCGTCCGAGAAGTCAACGAAAATCGCGAAACGATCATTATCACGCAAAACGGCGAGGCTCGCGCAATCGTTCAGGATATTGCGACGTACGAGCAGACGCAGGAGACGTTGGCATTACTCAAGCTGCTGGCGCTGGGTCAGCGCAGCATCGAAGAGTCCAGATCACGGCCATTCAGGAAAGCGATAAAAGAACTGCGGGCAGAGTTGGCCAAACCGCAAGCGTGACTAAATATCGTGTGAGGATTGTGCGAGAGGCCGAGGAGGATCTGGCCGAGTTAATCGATCACATCGCCCAATATGATTCTGTCGAACGCGCCAACTACGTGCTCGAAAGATTGCTGACGATCTGTGCACGGCTCGAGCAGCATCCTGAGCGAGGACACTTTCTCCCCGAATTACGTTCGTTAGGTATCAAGTCCTATCGCGAGGTCCACTTCAAGCTCTACAGGATCATCTACGAGGTGATTGGTCGCGAGGTATTCATTCAGTTGATTGTGGATGGTCGGCGGAGTTTGCAGGCTATTCTGGAACGGCGGCTACTGAGGTAAATTGGCCCGAACGGCAACAGAGCATCCTCCGCTGAGGACTCGCCCCACCGCCAATCAACAGAAAAGCAACGCAAGGTGCGAGGCCCGTAGAGCCGAGTAATCCCACCCTCCAGAGACAGTACGCTGAATGCTCAAATTGGCGGATGCTTGCTATGCCATTCGGTAGCGATTTCGTAAGCATGACCTGCCTGAAGAATCTGGCTTTCGGCGAGTGGACCGCCAACGAACTGCACGCCGATCGGTAGCCCTTTGGATGAGAACCCACAAGGCACGCAAAGAGTCGGTACCCCGCTGAAGTTGAAGGGTTTGGTGAATACGTCGCTACCAACCAATCGCTTCCATTCCTTGGCGTCGAGTTCGAATGGTTTGGTGGACTTTCTTCGCGCCGTGTTTGATATCGCGGGACAAACGAAACAATCGATACCGGCCAGCATGGCGCGCACCCGGCCGCCTATCTCTGCCCGTTGCTGCATTGCACGTGCAAGGTCCAGGGCGCTGATGCTTAAGCCGTACTCCAGGTCGCCGCGAAATCCCGGTCCATACTCATCGGCCCTTTCCGGAAAAGTCGCCTGGTGGGCGAGCGCTGCTTCGACGGTGCCGATCGCGTACCAGACCTCATCGGGATCGCCAAGATCGGGCATCGTAACTTCCACGATATCGGCGCCGATTTGCTGTAGTACGGTTATTGCCTGCTCGATCGCTTCCGCCACTTCGGCGTCCACGTTTACGGTGGCGTAGCGTCGGTCGAAACCGACGCGCAGCCCTTCAATACTCCGATTCAACTGCGAACGGACAGGCGACACCGGATCCGGAGACGACGTGCCGTCCTTGGGATCGAAACCGGCCATGGCCTCATACATGATCGCTGCGTCCTCAACGGTCCGCGTCATGGGGCCGACATGATCCATTGTTTCGGCCAGAGGGAAGACTCCGTAGCGACTTATCCGTCCGTAGGTCGGTTTCAGGCCAACACAGCCGTTCACCGCCGACGGGAAGCGGATGGACCCGCCGGTGTCGGTGCCTATCGACCCAAAACACAGGCCGGCAGCTGTTGCGACACCCGAGCCGCTCGACGAGATCCCGCTCCAAAGTGACTCGTCCCACGGATTGACCGGCACCTGGAGCGCCGGGTGGTAGGCTCCCATAGCGCCCTCACACAGAGCGAGCTTGCCCAGCGGGACAGCGCCCGCCGTATTCAGCTTCTCGACGACGGTCGCGTTGACCGGCGGCATGAAGTTTTCGAGGACTTTTGTGCCGGCCATCGTCGCCACGCCCACGGTGTTACATAGATCCTTGATACCGATGGGAATGCCGTGCAGGGGCCCATGGTAATTGCCCGCCATAATTTCGGACTCTGCTTTTCGCGCGACGGACATGGCGAGATCGGCAGTTACCGTGACGTAGCTCTTGAGATGGCCGTCCACGGCTGCGATGCGGTCGAGCATCATGTGCGTCAATTCGACCGGTGAGATTTCCCTTGCTTGCAGCAATCGGGCAACGTCGGCCAAGCTGGCGTAATGCAATTCGTCCGGCGGATTGCTACCCAGCATGGAAGCGGGCGAACTGCCCGCTGTCAAAGCGGTTCCACCTATCGCGACGAGCAGTTGACGGCGAGTCAGGTTTAGTTTCGAGTCGGACATTGTTCAAGCCTTTGTGATGATCCGTCGGGCTGCCGCCCAAGTTGCGGCCCCGACTATCGGATCTGATATTTCGGGAATTTCAAAGGAAGTAATCCGTGCCGGCTAAGCAACCTTACTAGGGGGAGCGTTAACTGCCTGGAAATTTGCCGCGCATAAGGAAAAGCCACACCGAATGCCGCGGAGCATCCTCCGCAGAGGACTCGCTCCACCGCCAGATTGGTTTATATCTCTGCGGCTTGTTTCGGTAGTACCGGATGAGGCAGACGATGCGTGGTATCCAACTAGGGCGTGGGGTCTGGCGGGCCCGGGATTGGAATATCGCTCGCAAGCCGTACATGCCCATATAGCTGACGATTGAACCAACTGTCTTCGCATTGCCACTCGAAATCGATCGCTGCACTGGTCAGCTTGCCGTCCGGATCGTATGTCGCCTCAAGTACATCAAATCGGCCGACCTGCAGACCGCAGTATCCAGCTCCCCACATGCTCATGGCAGCAACGCCTTCGAACATGCTGGTGGAGGTAATATTTTCGTAGCTACCGGCAGCGAACGGTGTACCGTCGGGCGTTCGGAAATTCCATGTCATGTCGTCCCCGAAACGCTTCGAGCTGTTGTGGTCGACGAATATTCGATGACTGTCGAATTCGCGTATTACCTGTTCGCCATTGGCGCTCGTAAACAGCCATTCCACGAGTTCATCGTTCCCATCTATTACTCGCAAAACAGCAAGATCGATATCCGCCGCAGCAGGGAACAAGGTGATATCGGCCTTCGATAAGTCGATCTCACCCGCTGCATTGGTAACCTGCAACTGTATCCGCACAAGGGATGCACCGGCTGCCGCCGGCAATGTCACGATCGCGTCGCGGCTTGTTGCCCCGACAAGCATGGCGCTCGGGCCAGCAATTTGACTCCATTGATACTCGAGTCCCGGCCCATCGATAGCAAAGGAATCCTCGCCAGTTAGCGAAATCGCTTCAGACGTCATACCGAACGTCTCCGCCGGGCTGGCAACACTGTTGAGCTCATTACGTATAGCTACGCCGCTCGTATAAAAATGACTGATGTAGTCCTCGTTTCCGATTTCATCAGCGATATAAAAATCTTCGAGTGGAAAACTGTAACCCGCACCATAGCGCAACTGTTCCGTTGGCCGAAGGATCAGCATCGCGCCGCGCACTTCAATATCAAGATCAACAGGCGTCTCCTCAAACGGCCAGTCGTTGTATTGCGGATCGAGCTGAATCGTGGCTGGCACGGAACTCGCGTCGATTCTGCGCGACATTTGTAGTCTGATTGTCGGATTAACGCCGACCCACTCACCGCCGAAGTTGCCAAGTGAATAGGGCCGCTCATTCATAAGGACGAAATCGTTGATATCGAAAGCACTAATGCGATACTCGTGCGGGCTATACAGCTCGTACCACCATAGGTAGCCCCACGTGAAATATCCCCAATCTACAGAATCCTGTAATTTCACATAGCTACCGTCGCCATTCTCATCAACATTGAACGCGACCGCATCGGCGGCAATACTCATATCGGGTACTACATTCAGCTTGCTGACGTCCTGGCCAGAGATTTGCAGTTCCCCAGACGTTGGAAACGTATTGAAGAAACTTCCGAATGGCTGCAGCGTAGCCACCGTTGCGGTGCCATTGAACCGATTTGAGCTGATGCTGCCGCTTAGCAACACTTCATACTGTGCGTCTTCGTACGATTCTTGCTTAATGATGTTCAGGTTTCGCCAACTGGCCGAAGTGGAGGCATTCACGGTTGCCGCGATGCCCGGATCGCCGGTTGCCGTTAAGGAGGATTCGTATATACCGCGAATGTATTCCAGTCGAAATTCGCCGGAGCCTGTGATCGTGCTGCCGTTAAGCGACAACACCGACACGGCGTCGAGGTCGACATCAGCCACGTAATGGACATCGTCCGCTCTGGATGCAGCATCGACCGTAACCATCGTTATGGTAATTTCACCGAGTAACGTGCCGCTGCTCGCTGTGGTCTCACAGCTTTGGAAGGATGCGCGGACAGAATCCCCGGCCGAAAGCCGATTGTCGAGATCGGCGTCGGTCAATTCATACTCGGCCCAACCGAGCAGACAATTGTTCGGGTGAGTGTACAGGGCAGTATCGTCCACCTTTTGCAGCGCAAACACTGCTTCGTGGGCCATCATCAATATGGCTTCGCCAGACCCGATCGCGGTCTCCGCAATAACTCTCGCGTTGCCCTGTGTTATTGAAAGACTGGGGGGCGGTGTCTGCGTGACCGGATTACCGCCACCGTTGCTGCTACTATTGCCGCCACCACAGGCGACGACGAACACAGTGGCGCAAAAAGTGACGTAAGTTCTCGCCGTGCTACTTGCATCTGCCATAGACATGAACTTTTGTTCTTATTAGCGGCCTGACAGTATATCAGTGACTTCCCAAATCGGAGTAGGAGCAAAACTGCGAACCGAGGAAATTGGCAAAGCATCGTCCACATAGGACTCTCTCTCCGCCACAAAAATCAAAGGCCCCTTCACGGGGCCTTTTGCTTGCATCGAGCGAACAAAAAAGTTCTAGCTATCATTCATACCTGTAATCAAGAAAACTGCTGCGCAAGAAACAAAGAACTGGAATGCATCGTCCATTGAAGCCGCACCAATTTCTGTCTGCCACATCTGGAATAGGGCACCGCCGAATACGCCAAAAAAACCCAGCCAAACGATGATACCCAGGCCGCAGCCGATAAGCGCATTTGCCTTGGAAGCGTTGAACTCCTCAGCAGAGCCTTTTCTGGCGCCCCACATGTCCCATGCTCCTTTCGCAGCAAAAAGACCCGCTGCAAATTCAAATCCCACAACGATGACAAGTACGGTCCAGATGATGGCCGCGCTCTCGATGGCCGGAATTATCGAGCTCGAATAGACCACGTGATCAGCTGATCCGAGGACGTATTCGAATGCCCCATAACACGCGCTGAGATTGGCAACATTCTGCCCTGCATAGAACAGGCACAGAAGGGCGATAAGAAAGACGAAATCGATTTTCAGATATCGCAAGAGCATGGCTATTCCCCTTTATTTTGCATACTTATTATTGGTCATTGGGGTCCATACAGAATGCAGGCGCGTTCTGAATGAATTGGCTGGAGAATATCAGAATTGCACGGCGCATGGTTCGCAGAGAACTCACTGCACCGCCAAATATCAAAGAATCAGACAAAATGGGGACATTCCTGATTTCTACGAAATCAGGAATGTCCCCATTTTGTTTTCTCGCCGAGTGTGGTTGAGGATTCTAGAACCCTGTTCGACCAATCGGCCTAAGCCGATTGGCATTTCGGTATCGGATTGGCGCTACCGCTTTTTAAAGATGCTGGCGCTCAAGACGCTGTTTTCGGTATCAAAGGGGTGATCCTCCACCACCACATCGTCAATGGTGAGGGTGTAAGTCCCCTTACGGGCCTTATTAACCACAAACACGACCAGCCCAAAACTATCAGTCGTTCCCTCGACAGACCGAGTCGATCCATCAGGCAAAGTCCATGTTGCAAAAACCTCGGCTCCGCGCACTCTCCAGTTCAGATCATTGAGGACTCTAACCTCGCCGAGAACCTGGCGTTTGTAGAGGTCCATGTTGATCTCCGAAACATTGACAGAGGGCTCGCGCGGCGGTGGCGGATCGCGAGGCTCGAAGATGGACATGCGGACGGACGTAGAGCCGTTCAGGTATTCAGTGTGCCAGGACACCGAAAACCCATCCTCATAGGCTGTCATGTGCGTATCAAACAGGCTTTGGCGGAAAATGATCGCATCTGGGTAGAGTTCAGTGACGGCGTCTTGATTATTTACCGCAAAGAGTGCGTTGACTCCGGTCGTCGTGAACCAGCCATCGTTTCCGAACCATGAGATTCTCGCAACGACGTCGTTCGGGCGGTTATTGGCGCTGCCGCCATCCGGGCCGCGGTAACCCGCGTTAACCTGGCTCTGAACCTGGCCACCTTGCCCAATGTAGTCTTCGAGGATCCAGGTGCAGGAGGACGCGTCGCCGGGGTTCTGGCCGCTCTGGCAGCGTGTTGGCTCGCCATAAGCTGCTTCGACCTGCTCCCGCGTGTCCCCCAGAGCGACGCCCGGTACGCTCTGGCCTTCGATGACGGTGCCAAATTCGGGTACGGCTGCCAGTGCGGACAGCGTGCTCAGCAGGCTGAATGCCCCGACAAACAGGGCAGTAATGGTTCTTTCCTTCATAATTACCTCCGGTGAATTTCATACAACAGTCATTTCAAATCGCTCGCGGCCAATCTGGATGTAAAACGCGTTCAAGACAGCCGCTTCGGCGTCTTTTCGAAACTGCCGTTAACAGATGGCAGCTCGCCAAGCCTTCGTAGTTTGTGGAAGCGAATACGTCGGTCAAACAAAGAAAGTTACATCGGCAGGAAAATACTTTGATTGGACTGAAGCGACAGGTTGGTTTGCCGGAATACGAAGCGCCTGAGTGAGGTTTTTGATACCGGGACTTGCGGTGCGGGTCTGCCGCTCTTTACTCGGACCTCATAATTCCGGATCATCAAAGTGCATAGGCTGGGATCGGCGACATTGCTGATTGAGTCGGCGTCCTCAGCCACATGAACCAGGTAGTGGCATACGGATGCAGGAATCTGACGAACACCGATGGTCAGCGCTGATGGTGAATGCGCAGGCGGGTAACGAGTCCGATTATCGGCAACTGCTGAAAGAACTGGCAATTGTGATACAAAAGTTCCTGCGTAGTCGCTTCGGTGACCACCACTTTATTGAAGATTGGGTGCAAGAAGTCCTGATTGCAGTTCATCAGGCCCGCCATACCTATGATCCACAACGGCCCTTCCGGCCATGGCTGTTTGCAATCGTACGCCACAAGGCCATAGATAATCTGCGTAAGCAACGCACACGAGAAAAGGTCATCGATCACTACAAGATGGAGCAGGAGATTCTGTCCCAGGCGGGCAATCAGAGTTCATCCGAGGTCGAACCTTCGGAGGGTCGTTTACTCGGGTCACTGTCGACACAGCATAGGGAGGTGTTGATTTTGACCAAAATCATCGGTTACAGCGTTGCCGAAGCGGCAGAAAAGCTCGGTATTTCCGAAAGTGCAGTCAAAGTACGCGTTCACCGGGCCATCCGCAGGTTGCAGCAGTCACTGGCGCGGGATGAACTATGAACAGGCTTGATGTGCTGATCGCAAAACTTGACCGTGGCCCAGAACTTGAACCGCCGGTGTTCCCACACGCAGCAATTTCGACCAGGCCATGCTGTCTCCCTGAGAATCGTCTTTTCTGGCGCGCCGGTAACTTTTCTGCTTTGGCAAACGTATTTTGTGATGGGACTCACCCTGAATGGTGGATCGACCCCGGCCGCCCGGGGACTTGTGGAGAAGAAATCAGGACGCAACGTCGTCGGAGAGCGCAGAACCATGAATAAGTACGACGAGCTGATCGCAAATCTCAGCCGCGCTGTGGCACCTGTTTCGCCGGCACCCTCTGCCAATACGCTGGGTACGGCCTGGTTTGTATTGAGTGCGGTTTATGTGGTCGTGGCAACCCACATGTTCGGTCCGGCTCGCGCTGGCGCCTTCTCGCAGCTCGCCACAGAACCCCGTTTTCTGCTGGAGTCCTTGCTGGGCGCAGCAGCGATACTGTGGACCAGCCTGCTGGTATTCCGTGCCGCTATACCGGCTGCCCTGACCCGACAGTTTGCCGTGGGCGGTCTTGTTTTGATGGCGCTTTGGCTGGCCCAGTACGTGATCGGACTGGTCAGCCCGGCGTTGGAGCCATCGATGGTGGGCAAGCGTAGTCACTGCTACTACGAAACGATGATTTACGCGTTGCCGCCGATCCTCGTCGGTGTGTTCCTAATTCGCCGGTTGTATCCCTTGCGGTTTGTTCGCACCGCCATGTCGCTCAGTCTGGCCGCCGGGATGCTGCCGGCCCTGTACATGCAACTGGCCTGCATGTACGAACCTGCACACATTCTTTCCTTGCACATTCTACCCGGCCTGCTGATGGTGCTGGCAGGCGCAGCGATTGCCTCACTCTGGCGCCAGCGCCGCACGACTTCCAACGGTGGTTGAATAATATTTCTCCCAGAAAGCAAGGTGCAGGCCGGGCCACGTGTGAGCCCGCCAGGAAGAATGGACCTGATCAGAGGGGAAAGACCCGTATGCCAAAGGAGGGTAGTGGGTGCCGAATTCCCTGTGAATTTCCCTCATAACAGGGAAACGGGTTTGAATGGGCGGAGAGCATGGTCCACCCACGACTTGCCCTACCGCCACAACAAAATAGAGGGACAGTGACGCTAACTCGCATTAGTTAGGGTCACTGTCCCTCTATTTTATCAAAACCCGAAATCTTCTTTTGGGGTGTCCTGCACTTTGGCGCATTCGACTTTGAAGTCGTACGGAACTTCGTCGGCGCAATCGGGCCATTTGTCAGTTGTCATCCAATATTCGACGAGCCCCAGGCGCGCGCACAGTCGCGCGAATCGCGGATCGTTGCGAATTTCAGGCATACCTGCCTGGAACAACAGTGACGTGCGGTAAGCGTCCGGTCCCATAATGTCGTCACCGGTCCCGGCGGGCCCCAGCCGGGCCGTATCGATGGCTCGATATGCTTCGTCGACAAGACCCAGATGCGCTGAATACACCAGGCGCGAGACATCGACGCCGCCGGTCTCTGCGATCTGTGTCTGAAGGCCACGCTTCCAACTGTCGATGTTTTCCGGCGTCGGGTCTCGCTTTGCCTGAACGAAAGGCATGGTGTCCTGGAACTCGCGCATTCCGCGCTTCTCTGCAAGCGCAAGCAGTCGGTCGACCGCCGCCCAATCCTGCTGGAATGCATAGGCCCGCAGCAGGCTTGAAACGGGGAAGCTCATGTCGGGCACACGAGCTACGAGGTCCTCATAGATCGGAATCGCCTCAGCGACACGTCCTGCAGCCATTCGCGCTAACGCAACAGTATTCGCGGACATCGGGTCGAGCGAGTCCAGCCGATAGGTGTGCTCCGTATCTTCGAGGCTTTCGCGAACGCGACCCATCGTACGCAGGTACCAGCCAATGTACCGTCGCCCATCGCCCGACCCGGGGGCTCGTCGTATGCGCTCCAGGATGCCGTCAGCTTCGACGAAGTGTCCGAACGGTGGAACAACGAAAATCTTTGCCACCATCGCGTCGACATTCTGTGGATCGAGTGCCAGTGCCCGGTCTGCCTCCTGCGATACGATGCCAGAGGTCGCCGCGCGTTCTGCGAATGGCTGATAAAAGCTCAAGAAGGCGCGCAAGTATGCCAGCCGGCTCCAGGCCTCGACAAAAATTGGTGCGCGCTGGGTGACAGTCTCCAACTGGCTGACGTAGCCGCGGAGTTCGTCCGGCGCATAGGACTTAGGGCTGGCGCGCAGATACAGGTCGTAGACCGCTGGATCGACATTCCGCGTCGACCCAACGGAAAACGTCTGGTCAAGCGCCCTCGCAATATTTTCCGAGATCTCGTCCTGGACGGTGAATATGTCCTCGAGGCTGCGGTCGTAGCGGTCCGACCAGAGCGTCGTCTGTGACGACGCCTCGACCAGGTGGGCGCTGATGCGCACGCGCCCCGCCGCGCGGCGAACGGAGCCGTCAAGGACATGCGAGCACCCGAGGACCTGTGCTGCTTCGGCCTTCTGTTCGGCGCGAAGCTGGAAGCTCGACGTACGGCCGATCACCTTGAGATGTGCGCCGCGTGACAGGCGCTGAATGATTTCCTCACTGACGCCATCGGAGAAGAACTGCATCTCGGGATCGCTCGACAGATTCTCGAAGGCCAGGACTGCCAGAAGGGGTTCGTCCGAGGCGGCGGTCCGAATCGATGCCGATGCTTCGGAGGAGGATAGAGAAGACGAAGACTTCCCAAGCTTCGCGTATGTGCGCCGCAATCCTTTGCCTATCGGAGAGACGATCAGACCCGCCAGCACGACTAATGCGACGATGCCACTGAGTAGCGACTCATTCTCGGCAATCCAACGCCCGATTTCCCTTAAACTTTCCATATGGCCCGGATCCTGGAGTACCGCCTGCTGAGGTTTCTGGATCATCCATTATGCTACAGCTGCCGGCACTGAAAGCTTGAAACCGTCATCGAAAGCATCTTCCGCGCAAGACTCACCCCACCGCCAGTAATACATAACGGGGCCCTTATGGCCCCGTTTTGTATTTCCAGCAGAGGCTTCGGGATGAGAACCCAGTTCGACAAAACGCACTAGCGTTTTGGACGCCGAAGGCACTCCGCAGGCGTGAGCCACCGAAGGTGGCGAATCAATCCCACCCTCTCCGCCATGCCGATATCGGGTTCTGCGGACGCCCAGTGCCCGGTCGCGTTCGTCCCTCGCGGGCCCGCACTGGCGCTTTCATCTACTGCTTTCGTGATGCAGCTCCTTGCTGAGCAAAAAATGCTGTACTCCGAATACGGCCGGGCATCCTTTGCCGTGTTGTTGTTCCAGGACCTGGCTGTGATACCGCTGCTGGCGCTCGTGCCGTTGCTCGCGGCCCCCAAACTTACGGTCGGCGCAGACATCGCGCTCGCCCTTGCCAAAGCAATCGGGATTTTGCTGTTCGCCATCGTAGGCGGCCGTTACTTGCTGCAACCGATCCTGCATCGCGTAACGCGCGCCCGTAACCGGGAAGTATTTACGGCGCTGGCCGTTTTGCTCGTGCTGGGTAGCGCGCTTTTGACCGAGGCCGTCGGCTTGTCAATGGCGATGGGGGCGTTCATCGCCGGCCTGCTGATTGCGGATTCGCCTTTTCGTCACGGAGTCATCGCCGAGATTCAGCCGTTTCGCGGCCTGCTATTGGGTCTGTTTTTTATGTCCATGGGCATGTCGCTCAATCTCGGTGAATTCTTCGCACAGCCGCTTACGGTGCTGGGTATGCTCGTGACGCCTCCGCTCGCTTACCTGGCGCGGCGACTGGTGGCCGCGCGCGCTGATCGACAGAAAGCGAACGACGAAGTACCGGCAAGGGCACCCGTAGTCCTGACAGGCTTCGGTCGCGTCGGGCGTCGCATCGGCCAGATCTTGACATTGGCCGGCGAACCGTACGTCGCCATTGACCGCGACTCCTCGCTCGTGCTGCGTGAACGCGCAAACGACCATCATATATTCTATGGCGATGCGCGCCGCCCCGAGGTGCTGCGCGCCGTCGGCGTCAGTGACGCGGATCTCGTGATTGTTACCGTCGATGATTTCGAGGCCACCGAGAACATCGTGGCCGCATTACACCAGGCGTATCCGGACGTCACGATCCTGGCCAGAGGGCACGATGCAGACCAGTGTCGGACGCTGCGAAAACTCGGTGCAAGAATCGCTGTATCGGAAACTCTCGAGGCAAGCCTGGAGCTGGCGCGCGAAGTGCTGATCCGCGACGATACTGACACCGCCAGGGTCGAGGCACTGCTGCGACGCTTTCATCAGGATCACTACACCGATGTTGGCGCGGCGAATGTGCAAGAGACGTCGGATAGAGCTGCGGACTGACTGAGCAGACCATCATGCCGCGGGTTGGGCAATGCGCCTCATACGTCGCGCGGGTACATCGGCGGGCCGCCGAAAGCCTTTAAGATACTTTTCTCGGGAGCACCGGCGGTTGCCTGGGAGTTTTCAACAACCCGTACCAGTCGTTCATTCCTTGCGGATGCGGAGCAGCTTGGCGCGGCGCTTGTCGGCCCGCAGCACCTCAATCTGATAACCCTTCCAGCTGATTGCGTCGCCGGCCCTCGGAATTCGCTCGAGCTCTTCGGTCACGAATCCACCTATCGTGGATGCCGAGATCTTCGGATCCCAGGCTATGGCAAGATTTGCGCTGAGCTTACGGAGGTCGACCCTCGCGCGAACGATGAACGATCCGTCGGCCAGCTCGTGGAACTCGCGCATCGACAGATCGCTCTCGTCGAAAATGTCGCCGACAATCTCCTCGAGCACGTCTTCCAGCGTTGCGATGCCCTCTACAGTGCCATACTCGTCGACAATGATCGCAAGGTGGCGGCGCTCATCCTGATACGTGCGGAGCAGCTGTATTAGCGGAATGCTCGGCGGGACGATCAGCGCTTCCTTTGTCAGACTATCCCAGTCGATGTCGACTTCGTCATGCTGCAGTAGCCAGTACAGCAAATCTTTTGCGAGTACCACGCCGGAGACGTCTTTCAGATCGCGGGTCGGTGAGAACGGAAAACGACTGTGTCCGGTCTGCCGAACAAACTCCATCGTTTCTTTGCGATTCATTTCGCCCGACAGTAAACGCACCTTATCGCGCGGCAACACGATGTCATGAGCGTGCAGATATCTGAGCTGTGTTGCACCGACGACCATACCTGCCGTATCGACACCGACGGCACCCTTGCTGCGGCCCAACGTTGCGAGCAAGCGAATTTCCTCGGACGTCGTTACCGGCATTTCAACATCGCCCCGCAGCGACCGCGAGACCTTCTCACTCAGTGCGACGAGCGGTCGCAAAACTATCGTCAGCCATCGGATGCCGTGCGCGACAGGTGACGCCAGCTTTGGTGCATAGGTGACACCCAGTGTCTTGGGGATGATTTCCGTAAAGAAGAGTACAGCGATGGTGAAGATGATCGAGAACAGCCACAGGGTGCTGGCATCGAAGACATCCTGGTAACTCGCGCCGGCAACAGCGGCGCCAATCGTGTGTGCAGCCGTATTGAGAATCAGGATTGCCGCTATCGGCACATCCATGTTCTCCTTGAACCGTGACAGCAGTCGCCCGGCACGTTTCTCGCGTTGCATGAGGACTTCGATCTGCGGCCTGGTTAGTGATAGCAGGACAGACTCGAAGATTGAGCACAGGAAGGATACGACCAGTACAACACTTACGGCAGTGATGAAGAGCAGCATGGGTTTTCCGAAGGGAGGCTAGTGAATTGGAGCAGGTAAGGAGAATCGAATCCTCGTTTTCAGCTTGGAAGGCCGACGACCAGATTTCGATTTGAGAGACACCCTGCATTGCATTCCCAGCATTATACGTTCACCAGTTTCTGGGCCAAAGCATCAACGCCGGAAAGACGCGAACCGATACATCTGGGAATCTACCGAACTACCGGGTTGCTAGATGCCTCAGAGCAGTGGCAACACGATGGAGAACCCGAGCCACAAGATGAGAATCAGGGGTATGCCAACCTTGAGGAAGTCCGAAAACCGGTATCCGCCGGCGCTCAGGATCAGCAAATTCGTCTGATAACCGAAAGGCGTCGCGAAACTCATGTTGGCGCCGAACAATACGGCAAGCACGAACGGTAGCGGGTCCACGTCCATTTGCTGCGCGGCGGAGATCGCTATCGGTGTG
The DNA here is from genome assembly GCA_029862045.1 of Gammaproteobacteria bacterium. GTDB lineage: Bacteria > Pseudomonadota > Gammaproteobacteria > Steroidobacterales > Woeseiaceae > UBA1847. Next base: position 38,170 of record JAOTYE010000005.1, on the reverse strand, counting down.
CCGATCACGGCAGCTGCATTATTCGAGAAGACGTTCGTCAGCACGGTCATGATCAGGATGAAGGTACTGAGGACCACCGCGGTCGGCAGGTTTCCTGTTTGGGCATAACTGGCCCATGAGTCCTCCGATGCCGCGACAAGAGTATTGAAAGGCTGATCTGCACTTTCCGGGCGGGGCGCATTCTACAGTTGGTGGAGCAGGCGTCTGTCGCTTGCTACCTCGTAGTCGATTCCCCAAAGAACTTCGTGGGCATCTGGCAGCGCCGCGCGGGCAGCGGAGAGTAGTTCGGCTTCTTCGCGCATGCCAAAAAATACCGGTTCCCCCCCAGCCAGTTCATAGAGACCTTGAAGGCCCGCAAGCCCGTCGTTCGTCAGCGTTCGATCCAGAGATTGAGCGATTGGCGGCGATATCTCGATCACCAATTTCTCGTAGCCTTCGTCTGCAAGAACCACGAATAGTTGTGCCGCTAGCTTCGGGTTCTCGGCGATTCCATGTTCCTCCCCAATCAGGAAAAACTGCACGTTGCGTGCTTCGGCCAGTAGCTTTTCCCAAGCCGGCCCGGTAAATGCCTTGCCGTCGAAATGCAGGCGGGTCCTATTTTCCATGACAGCCTTGCTGAGTTTACTGATCCGATCGTTGGCATCGGCAGGCGCCGCACTGTCGAGTAGCGCAACGAGGCTGCAGGTTAGGACTATCGCAGTTCGGAGAAATAACATCTTCACGGCAGGTGCTGGCACGGTGGACTCTCTGGCCGACGGATGACGCTCGAATACTACATCAGAGCATCTTCCGCAGAAGACTCGCTGCACCGCCAATCCGTTCCAAAACCTGGAAAAAAAGCGAGAAACACCAGCTTGACAGATTATCGAATTACGATAACATAGTAACGTGATTGAGGCCTTCGGAAATGCTCTGGCGGAGGATCTGTTCGATGATAAGCGAACAAAGGCCACGAGGGCTTTTCCTCCCGAGCTTCGTCGGGCAGCGAGGCGAAAATTGCTTTATTTGCACGATGCAGCTGAGCTGAGGGACCTGAGAGTACCTCCAGGAAATCGGTTGGAAGGCCTCAAAGGAAACTGGAAGGGATTCCACTCAATCCGGGTTAATGATCAATGGAGAGTGGTTTTTCAATGGAAGAATGGGAACGCATTCGATGTCCAGGTTGTTGACTATCACTGAAGGAGGATGCGCAATGGCTAGACAACCGAAAAATCCGTTCCATCCTGGTGAGATGTTACTCGAAGAGTTTCTTGAGCCAAAGGGTGTGACGCAAGCGGCATTTGCCGAGAAAATTGGCTGGACGAAGACTCGATTGAATGAGCTCATCAAGGGAAAGCGAGGTATAACTGCGGCAGCAGCACTTGACCTTGCGGATGCTCTGGGCACATCGCCGAAACTGTGGATGAATCTACAGGCTACTTTCGATCTGGATAAGGAGTCCAAAGCCAGGCGTGTCGCCTGACAAATTCCGATACGCCAGCCTCGGCACCAGAGGAATCTGCGGAGCATCCTCCGCAGAGGGCCCGTTCCTCCACCCGACAGTCAGAATGCGTCATTGGCGCGCTGCAAGCGACACCAGTCGGGCACCGTAGCCTCAAACAGCCACGATATAACCTTCCCGAAAACACGACGACACCGTGACGCGTATTCAGGCCTCATTTAGCGGGTAAGTGTAAGCTGTGTTGCATCATGTGGTATCTGTGGCTCATCACCCTGGTCTTGATAGCAGGCTGCAATAACGAGATTTACGTGCGTGATGGCGTCACCGATGGTGACACGTTTTACCTTGCGCCCGTAGCGTCCGTCGATACCGATCCGGTGCTGCAGAGCTGGGTCGCCTACAGCCTCGTGAAAAGTGTTTGCCAGCTCGAACTGGGCGGCGATAATCCGGCACGTCAGAGTTCATACGATTGCGAGTTCACGGCGCGCAATGTCCTTGTCGACGCATGGGCCGAACAACGCGCCGAAAACCCCGGCATTAGGGATGCTTATCTTGACGAGTTGCTGACCGTTCGGGACGCAGGATATCTCGGTAAGTACACGGCATACTATTTTCGGCGCAACAACTGGCAAGTGCCTGAAGAAGTCGACATCGATGCGTTTGGCGAATGGCGCCGCCAGCACTTGCGCCGTCACCGGCCGCAGACACGCATCATCGGCTATTGGGGTTACGAAGACAGATCTGCACAGCGCTTGTCCGAGACTGACTAGCGCCGGCGATGTCCGGGAGGCAAATTCACACAGAACGCGAATGAGCATCCTCCGCAGAGGACTCACCCCACCGCCAGAAATCAACAATGAACAAAATGGGGACATTCCTGATTTCAATGTTTCAATGAAATCAGGAATGTCCCCATTTTGTTTTCTCGCCGAGTGTGGTTTAGAAGGAGGCGGTCGTGCCTACTGAATATCAAAGACGAGCTTGGCGCCCGTGCGCTGGCTGATGGTCTGGCCTCGAAAAACACGTGGCTCAAATTTCCACTGCTCCACGGCTTTTATTGCTGCATTGTTGAATACCTTGGCCGGATCAGCATGGCGAACCTCGATATCCGCAGTTTCGCCGGACGATGTAACCGTAAACGCAATCTCAACCCAGCCCGTCAGGTTTCGCCTGCTTGCGCTAGACGGATAACGCGCCGGCACCACGTTCAAGCGAACGAACTCGGCCAGTGCCAGAAATTTGGCAGACTCTGTTGCAACAAATGCTGACTCGAGGTCGTTCCGCAGTGCCTGTATATCGGGCGTATCGCCGACTAATTCCGTTGCGGCGATCAGGAGTCGTTCGGCTTCGTTCAGACCACCGAGACTGATTTTCGCAGCGCATTCTGCCATCAGAGCGTCGATCAATTCCTTGGTTAGCTCTTCTTTCTGGTCTTTCGGCGAATCGCGCTCGGCCAGGTACTCGACAGCACTATCTCCTGCCGGCGCAACCAGTCGTCCGGCAACAATCGCGCTACGCACTTTTTCGACCCATGCGGTGCTGGCCTGAACATTGGCAAGACGAGCTCTTTCCTTCCGGTTCTGCTCTGCAGTAATTCGTGAGTTTTGAATACTGTCTATCGATTCACGTAAAGCGGAAAAATACTCTGGATTTCGACCGGGCAGTTCCTCCGCTGCCGCAAGCGCCGTGGTCACTTCGTCCTCGTTGCCATCTTGTGCATATTGCATCGCCTGTTCGACGTACTCACCGGTCAACCTGTCCAATTCCTGCGCAACCTCCTGCACGAGCTCATGCCCGGGGTGCCTTCTGGCCACCAGAACCGCCAGTGCATGGGCATCGGCATATTCCTTAGCGGCCATATGCGCCGAGACAGTATGCGCGATCTTGCCAAGCACAGTTTCGAGTTCTGCCCTGGCAATCGCATGATCCGGATCGATCTCTAGAATTTGGTCATAATAGAACAGCGCGCTTTGACCGGCCGGATACGCGAGTAAATCGGCTTCTGCGGCCATTCGTGCTTTACGCAGATTAGCATCCAGTCGTGCTGCGGCCGGTTCGATCTTCGCCTCTTCAACCAAAGCCTCAACGAGGCTGTCTGCACGCTGTTCGTCGCCCGCCACTGGCTCAATCAACTCGCTTTCGGCACTGCCATTCGGGGCTGCCACTGTGCTGTTATCTGCTGCCGGCCCGGGCACCCCGGTTGTTACCGAAAAGTCGTCGTCGAGCAGATACCAGCCTGCAACAACGGTCAGCAGCACTGCTGCTGAAATGGTAAGCAGTATCGGTAGTGAACTGTTGTCTTGTGGTTCGCTCATAACATATCAATAGAAAAGTTAGGCCGACGAGTTGCCCGGCTATGATTGCTTGGCACGCAATTGGCGGATTCTCGCAACGAAATTGCTTAGGGTCTCCGGATCATCGCTTGGGTGCGCCATGTCGATGACCTGGTGCCGTTTGGCCGAATCCGGGTTGTTGAGTAAATCGAGGTGTTTGATTGCTGCTGCATTAATTTCATGCATCAGGCTTTCCGGTTCAATGGGTTTCAGGATATAGCGAAATACCTGGCCACAATTGATCAGGCTGATCATGTCGGTTGTATCTCTGTCGCTGCTGGCGACGATCGTCACCAACTCCGGCAGTTGCTGCTTCAAAATGCCAATCATTTTCTGCAACATGGCTTTACTGGTCGCGAAGTCTGTGACCAGTACGCCAGCTTCTTTGCGCTCAATCGTCAGCGCAACCTTGGCCAGTGTTGTGGCCAAGGTCACACCACGATCTCCCGACGTCGCTCTGATCGCGGTTTCTGCAAACTCCGGATCCACCGTAAAGAAAACGATGCCTACGTCATCGATGTTTGACTGGGCGTGCGAACCAAAAACCGGGGCCTCGAACTCCTGGCTCGATTCGCCTGAAAGCACGATGCTCGTTGCTCTTTGCCAATGCGATGAGGAAGCGTCAATCGGTGGTGAAGACACCGTCGGTTTTACGCTCGGCCGAACTGGCTGCGTTGTTGCTGGTTGTTCTGGCGGTGCTGCCGGTTGTCCTGCTGGCGATGGCGCTAACGCCGCAGCCGGCCTGGCCACGGTGTTTACCGGCGGATTCTCAACTATCGCGGGACGTGCGGACCGCGCGGCGGCAACGGCAAGTTTCAGTGTGTCGCGTAGCAATTGCGGTGGACAAGGCTTACTCAGAAAGCGAAAGACCTCGCCGATATTGATTGAACCCTCAACCGCGTCAGGATCCGCATAGCCTGTGAGCAGAATGCGAACGGTCTTCGGTGACAATTGCTTAACCTTTCCCAGGACTTCGACCCCGGTCATCCCCGGCATGCGTTGATCGGCAACAACGACGTCAATGGCATTCTCCGCCGCTATCCTGAGGGCGTCGCTGCCATCCGTCGTCAGAAACAGCTCAAACTCCCGACGAAATAAACCGCGCATCGAGTTCAAAACTCGTTTCTCATCGTCCACGAACATTATGCGAGCTTTACCGTCCATGTGAACTATGCAGTCGCCTCTTTATGATCTGTTTCGTCTACCGATTCGCCGCTTGCGTCCGATGCATCACCCGACTCCAGGCCGGCAGGCAGCTCCGTAACAGCGACACTCTCCGAGTCATCGATTTGGTCCTCTATCGGACCGTCCGCTGCACTTTCGCCACTATCTTCTTCTTTCGCCGACGCAAAAATCGGCAGGGTCAGGGTGACCACCGTTCCCTTGCCCGGCTGCGACACAACGTCCAACTCACCTTGGTGGGACGTTACGATCTGATCAACGATCGACAAACCCAGGCCGGTGCCTTTACCAACTTCTTTCGTCGTGAAGAAAGGATCACGGATTTTCGACAGCAGATCGGCCGGAATCCCACGACCCGAATCCCCGATACTGACGCATACGTTACGATCTTCCTGCCAGGTACGGAGCACGAGTTCGCCGCTGTCTTCTATTGCATCCGAAGCATTCGTAATGAGGTTAAGAAAGATCTGGTTGATCTGCGATGGCGAGCACGTGATGACCGGTATGTCTTCGTAGTGCTTGTGAACCGTTACTTTATTCTTGATTCGGTTCTTCACGATCAGGAGCGTCTTGTCCAGGCCATCGTTGACGTTGAACTCACCTTGTTTCGCACGATCAAGGCGGCTGAAGTCTTTAAGACTTTGAGCGAGTTCGCTTAGTTCATCCAGACCATCGATACTGTCCTGAATCAGGTCCCTTGCCTCCTCGATATCCTCCTTCATGCCATCGCTGAACATTGATCGCATATCGAGAAGTCCGCGGCTAATCGCCTCCTTGACCGACTCGCGAGCAGCTACAGCGGCAATCATTTTCTCTGCGATATCGAAGAAGTCATCAACTACGGCCAGTCGCTCCTGGATAACGGTTGCATTGCTCGTGAGGTAATACAGGGGAGTATTGATTTCATGGCTGATGCCGGCGACCAACTCTCCCAGTGACGACATTTTTTCAGCCTGCACAAGCTGCACCTGGGATTCCTTCAGGTCGTCGTAGGCTGCGGACAGCTCTTCTGTACGGGAGGCCACCCGGTCCTCGAGCGAATCATTGACGTTCGAGAGTTCGGCATTGCTCCGGTTCAGCTCGCGGTAGCTCTTTTGCAACTGAACCATGGCGTAGCCAGTGCCAATGAGCAGGAGGGCGGCACATATCGACAAAAGTAATCGCGCTTTGTCTGCGCGGCCAACAGTGCGGCGGTTTTCACTCAAGACCTCGTCAGACAGCACCCACAGGTGATCTCGGATGCGGCTCTTGCTGACGTGTTCAAGCGCGTTTTCGGCTGCGCCGCGCTCCGACAAAACCAATGTTGCTGCGGCCGCAAATTCATCGACGAGCCCCGGTACCGTGGAATCTACGGCAGCATCCTCGCGCAGGGCGTCAATGCGGGCCTGTACCCGGGCAACATTCGAACTGCGCTGGCCAGTGGCAAATTCAATGATTTCAATGGCCAGGGAAAAGATGTTCTGCGATTGAATACGGAGGTTAAAGCGTCTCAGCTCCTTGACGACTATGGGCGACTCTTCCTGCATCGTCCGCAGCGCCTCTGCCAAAGCATTCTGCCGCTTTGCAAAAGCCTGCCCGTCATCAATGAACTTGGACAAAGCGGCGTCGTAGACCGAGAGCTGGATCGCGACCGGGGAACCGTCCCGAAGCGTATCGCGCATTGCCTGGAGGAGCTTGTCGTTTTCGATAAGACGCGGAAACGCAAGATTCACAGCTTCGGGAATCGATCTGCCTTCTTCGAATGCGCTCTCGGCACCCTGGATTATTGCTGCCAGGTCGTCCTTCGAGGTTTCGATCGCGCGCACACGGTTGGCGTGGGCGATGTAATACTCCTCGGTGACTGACCGGGATTCGATCGTCAGGAGTGTCAAGACGGTCAGCAACACTGCGACCGCTAACGCGGCCAGAAAAGCTCTCAACATACGAAGGCACCCACAGGTCCAACACAAGAATGTCAATCAACATTCTGAATAGGGTGTCCTGACGGCGCTATGACGGCGGTCATAAAAGCGGTTGAATCAGTCGAGTCACCGGATTCTCTGCAGATGCAACATAATCATTGCAAATCGGCGGGCAGCGGACGATGCATTTCGTCCCATTGTCTGCTACAGGCAGAGTAAACTCGTCCTGAAAGCCGCGCCGTGAAAGGGTTTGTTGAGATTCCCCCGATGGCGGCTAGCTGTGGCAGTAGCGAGTAAGGGCATTATCTTTTGACAATAATTGTGGTCGACACCGAACTTATATGTTCGTCGCAGTGCAAATAGTGTGAACTACGTCACATGCGGCAAATTGACGGATTTCTCAGAATGAACGTCGCAGCCGAAGGATAGGAAATTCTTTCACGTCGGCGAAACCTTGTATTATGGCCGCGGACAATTGTCATTGATCAACTATCAAATCAGCCATGGGGGATACGGTCCATGATTTCATTTCAGGTGAATTCCGAGAACGTTGCATTCGACGGTGATGGCAGCACGCCCCTACTGTGGGTGCTGCGCGATCACTTCAACCTGACCGGTACCAAATTCGGTTGTGGCATCGGTCAGTGCGGCGCCTGTACGGTGCACATCAACGGCGCCGCACGGCGTTCCTGCATGACGCCCGTCGCCGCCATCAAGGGCAGGTCCGTCACGACGATTGAAGGGCTCGCCGCAGGCAATGACGAATTGCATCCCGTGCAGGCCGCCTGGCTCGAATACGACGTGCCGCAGTGCGGTTACTGCCAGGCCGGCCAGATCATGGCCACCGTCGACCTGCTGCAGCGGATTCCGAAGCCGACCGACGCCGACATCGACAAAAACATCAGGAACATCTGTCGCTGCGGCACGTATGCCCGTATTCGCAAGGCTATTCACAAGGCGGCTGAGCTGCAGGCCGAAGGAGGCAGTGATGTCAGTTAATGCTTCTTTCGTACCGCACTCGCTTACACGCCGGCAATTTCTCGTCGCCGGTTCCACGGTCAGCGGCGCATTCGTGCTCGGTGTGCCGTTTTCGGCAGCCACGGCTGGCGCCGGGGACGTGCGCCAACTCGGCTTCTTTATCGAGATTCAGACCGACGGCCACGTCATCATCGGCACCAACCAGCCCGAAATCGGCCAGGGTGTGCGCACTGCCCTGCCCATGCTGGTTGCCGAAGAACTGGATGTCGACTGGGACAAGGTCAGCATCCGGCCGATGCCGCTCGGCATCGTCAAAACGGCTGACGGCTACACCTGGAAGTATGGTGGCCAGGGCGTCGGCGGCAGCACGGGTCTCACGAGCAACTGGGACTTCATGCGCGAAGTCGGGGCCACGGCCCGCCAGCAACTGATACAGGCGGCAGCGGCGCGCTGGGGCATCTCGCCTGGCACGTGCACCACCGAACCCGGCTACGTCGTGTGCACGTCACTCGGCGAGAAGCTCCCGTATGCCGACCTGGTCGGCGATGCGGCGAATCTCGGCGTGCCCGAGGAGAGTCCGCCGCTCAAGGACGTCGCGGACTATCGCATCGTTGGCAAGATGCACAAGACGATCGACGCGCGCGACATCGTTACTGGCAAGACCAAATACGGCATTGATACGCGTCAGCCGAATATGCGTTTTGCGGTCATCGCGCGCAGCCCGTACCTCAACGGCACACCGAAATCCTTCGATGCTTCGGTGGCACGCAAGATCGATGGCGTGCTCGATGTATTCGAAATCAAGGGGCCGGCGCCCGGCGAGCCGTATCAGATTCTCGCCAGCGGCGTCGCCGTCGTCGCAACCTCGACCTGGACAGCCATCCAGGGGCGGGATGCCCTGCGCATCGAATGGGACAAAGGTCCGAATGCAAAGGACAGCTCCGAAAAATTCTGGGCCGAGAACGCGAGCATGCTCGAGGGCAGCGGCCAGGTCGGCGTCGATGACGGCGATTTCGAGGCAGCCATGGCGGGTGCCGACAAGATTGTCGAACACCAATACGCAGTGCCTTTCGTCAATCACGCGCCTCTCGAGCCACAAAACTGCTACGCGTTTGTCGAGAAAGATCGCTGCCACATCATTGCACCGACACAGATGCCCTCCGGCGCATCACGCTCAGCTGCATGGGCGACGGGACTCGAACGAGAAAACATTCATGTCGACTTCACCCGGGTGGGTGGCGGCTTTGGCCGTCGCCTGACCAACGACTATGTTGCCGAGGCCGCGCTGATTTCGAAACAGACGGGCTGGCCGATTCAGTTGCAGTGGACGCGCGAAGACGATGTCAAAAACGACTTTTATCGACCTGCCGGTCTGCACGAGATGCGCGCTGGCCTGAATGCCAACGGCGAGATTGCCGGCTGGACACAACGACTGGCAAGCGCCAGCAAGTATTATCGCCGGCCCAACATGCCCGACGAGAATCTTTGGGAAGCAGAGCTGTATGCCGATGACTTTCCAAGAAACATCGTGCCCAACCTGCGCCTCGAGTACTTCCACAACGCCATCGGCATACCGCGCGGCTCCTGGCGGGCACCGGCACATACGGCCAACGCGTTTGTCGTGCAGAGCTTCATCGATGAGATTGCACACGAGACCGGTCAGGACCCGCTGCAACTGCGCATCGACCTCTATGGCGAGGAGCGCGAGCTCGAGTACGGTGGCCACGGTGGGCCCACGTTTAACCCGGGCCGCCTGACGCGACTGATCAAGTTCGTTGCCGAGCGCATCGACTATGGCCGCACGTTGCCCAAAGGTCGCGGCATTGGTCTCGCGTCGCACTTCACATTCGGGGGCTACGCTGCGCATGCGATCGAAGTCGTGGTTGGCAACAACGGTGATCTGAGTATCGAGAGAATCATTGCCGCGATCGACTGCGGCTACGCAGTGCACCCGAATGCGGTCGAAGCGCAGCTACAGGGCGGTACGATCGACGGTATCAGCACGGCGCTCGGTCTCGAGATCACCGTTGAAGACGGACAGATTCAGCAAAGTAATTTCCACGACTATCCGTTGGCGCGCATTGCCACCTTCCCGAACCGGTTCGAAGCGCATATCCTGCCGTACGACGAGAACCCGACCGGCGTCGGTGAGATGGGCATTCCATCCGCGGCGCCGGCGCTCACGAACGCGATCTTCGCCGCAACGGGCAAACGTATTCGGCGCCTGCCGATCAAGGATCAACTTCGCGTATAGCGGCTTCCAGTTAGACGGACGGGCACCTTAATTTCACCGTCTCGATCCGGGGAATTGGGGTCGAACCGAGTTCTTGTAAAACTTCGGGAGGAAACAGGCGTGTCAGCAATGGCCGGCGGCTTTGCAAAAGACGGGGCAGTACAGGATCAGATAGATGCGACCGTGGAGGATGCGGTTAACGGTCGTTCTGCTGCGGGCGTCCGGGCTCAACGCGCTGGATGTTGCGGGGCAAACCGCTTTCTGCCTAAATAGCCGTCTTTTCAGTGTTGTGGACTACTTCGAGCTGCCAGGACGATCATGCCAACATTCATCGACCCGCTAAAGCGCGCCTTGCAAGTCGGGGCCGATCGCACTGCTGTGCTTTGCGAGGGCAACAAGACCAGCTATCGTGACCTGTGGACGCGCTGCTGCAAGCTCGCCGGTATGGTCTCCAGCAAAGGCGCCGGGCCAGGCGACCGGATCGCGATACTCGCCGATAACTCACCGCAATATCTCGAAATGTACGTTGGCTTGCCGGCAGCCGGGTTCGTGATCGTGCCGCTCAATACCCGTCACGCCGAACCTGAACTGCGTTACGCACTCGAAGATGCCGACGCGAAGTTGCTGATCACCGATCGCGATCCGGGTACGCTGAGTGATCTCGTCGATTCTGTTGTCAGTGTGCCGGACGAATACGAGACGTTGCTAGGCGATGCTGCAGAAATGGATCTCGGTGTCGGCGTGACTGAAAATTCACTCGCTGGACTGTTCTATACAGGGGGTACGACAGGTGCATCGAAGGGTGTCATGCTGTCACACCGCAACCTGATTTCCAACGCGATCCACAACATGACGATTGCGCAGCCGTCGCAGGAGCATGTCTGGCTGGTTATGGCGCCGATGTTTCATGCGGCCGGAACAAACGGGGTACTTACCGGAATCTGGTCAGCAAGTTGCCAGATTCCGCTACGAGTTTTCGACCCGGCGACTGCTCTCGACCTGATCGAATTTCATGGCGTTACGATTACGCTCGGTGTACCGGCGATGATCGCAGCCATCACCGAGTTACAGCTCAGGGAGCCGCGTGATACTGCTACGCTGCAGCTCGTGTTGCATGGTGGTTCGCCTATCGCGACCGAAGTCGTACGCCGCGCCCACAATGCATTTCCCAGTGCGGAATTCGCGCATGTCTACGGGGCAACCGAGACCTCACCGCTCGTGACCGGCATACGTAACGAACAGCTCTACCTCGACGAGCCACGCGGCCGTTCCTGCGGCCAGGCTTTGATCGGCGTGCAGCTCAAGATCGTCGACGCGAAAGGTAACGAACTGCCAACCGGCGAGGTTGGAGAAGTTGCCACCAGCGGTCCAAACGTCATGCAGGGTTACTGGCGCAAACCCGAGCAGACGGCTGAGGTGTTGCGGGACGGCTGGTACCACACCGGTGACCTCGGCCGGCTCGATGCCGACGGCTACCTGTACCTCGTCGACCGGGCCAAGGACATGATCGTGACCGGCGGCGAGAACGTCTACTGCAGCGAGGTCGAGGAAGCCCTGTACAAGCACCCTGTAGTGCTGGAAGCAGCCGCGATTGGCGTTCCCGATGCCAAGTGGGGCGAAGCCGTGCATGCAGTCGTCGTGCCCCGCGAACCGGTCAGTGCCGAAGAGTTGATCGAGTTCTGTCGCCGACACATTGCCGGCTACAAACTACCGAAAGCGATCACTTTTTCGGCGACTGAACTGCCGAAGTCCGGACCGGGCAAGATTCTGAAACGCGAGTTGCGCAAACCCTTCTGGGAAGGTAAACAACGCGGTATTAACTGAGCGCCCGGCAGATCATCGGAGCCTGACCGGGCCTCAGCTGCCAATCGGTGCTTAGTAGCCCCAGGCGCCTACTTTGCGATACGACTCGATGTGCACGACGGAGCGAATGTCGCTGACTTTTGATGCAAACGTGCGGAACGCATCGCTGGCGTACAGCTTGTCCATGTAATTGTTTACCGCTGCGAAATCGGCGCCGCCAATCAAAACGGCATGCGTCGCGGCACGGCTGCCTGAGCGCATGGCCACGAGACGCATCACGCCCGGATTGCCGAGTGCGTCGTTCATTTCTTCAAGAGCCGCAGCGTAAATAGCCGGGTCCTGAACCTGGACCATGTAGACCAGAAGATAGTCTGCGGTGTGACGCGGCTTGCCGTAATCGGCAACGACACCGACCATGTCGGCGGCGACGAATTCAGCGTCCTGCATAGCAAGTTGCCAACGGGACCAGCCGTGGCTCGCGCGTCGTTTGCTGTCGCGCTCGGCACGCTCTTCATAGCTGTCGAAGTCCACGACTATCTTGTGGGAGCCGTCCCGCACGCCGAAGTCGGCTGCGTATAGCGTTACATTGGAGCCTTTCATGGCGTCATACGGTATACAGATCGGCCATCGCCGCTTTTGCCTCACTGGAGCTGACATTCTCGAGTGAGTACACGGCTTCGAACTGTTGTGCCTGTACACCGGCACCGACCAGAATAAAGACGGCAAATACGACCGCGGATAGAATTCTTTTTGTCATTTTCTTCCCCTGATACGCTTCTGTTGTATGAACACTAAGAACTATAGCAGGCGCAGCGAGCTTCGCTCCGTCAGTCCCTTTGGTCGGCCGCAACGGCGGCGCCAATTATTCCGGCATTATTGCGAAATTTTGCAACGTGTATGGCCGTTGGAACTTTGATCGCTGCCTCGTACTTTCGGAACTCTTTGCTCACTCCGCCGCCGAGTATGAAATGATCGGGCGAGAACACCCTGGCGACGCGCTCCAGAAAATAATTGAATCGCGGTCCCCATTCGTCCCAGGAGAGATTATTTGTTTTCCTCGCGCGGTTGCCCGCATAGAATTCGATCGGCTCGCCGTCTTTGCCTGGCATTCTGCCCAGTTCAATATTCGGAATGAGTTCGCCATTATAAAAAACGCCACTCCCGAGCCCTGTTCCGATCGTAATCATGATTACCATTCCCCGGAGCCCGAAGCCGGCGCCCAATCGCATTTCTGCGATTCCGGCAGCATCGGCATCGTTGAGTACGACAAAGGGAAGCCCGGTTGCGTGACTAAACTCGGCGTCAATCTGTGTATCTCGCCAGGCTGCATCGAGATTGCCTGCCGTCTTCGCTTTACCGTCGATGACGACGGCGGGGAAACAGCACCCGACGGTACCTGAATAGTCAAACTCCGCCACCAGCTGTTTTACCGTGGCAGCGATATTTTCCGGTGTTGACGAATCTGGCGTGTTGCTGCGGTGCCTGTCACTGACCAAAGTACCCGCTTCGGTATCGACAAGTGCCGCCTTGATACCGGTGCCGCCCACGTCTATGCCAAGAATGTTCGCCATGTCATCGTGTCTTTATCCGATGTTGGATACTAGCTCGATTCTGTAAGCAATTTGGTACATTGACCGGGTCATCGTTGTGCAATTAGACGAGGCGCGGGTCTTGTCGGGGTGCCGGGGCAACATAAGCGCTGGCGAGGAGGACGTTTTAATGTCGAATTTGGTGCCGCCACATGGTGTGGACTCCCTGAAGCCGCTTTTATTGCCGGAAGTCGAAAGGGCGGAAGAAGCGCAGCGGGCCACCCGCCTGCGGCAGGTGCCGCTGTCCAGCCGCGAGGTCTCCGATCTGTTCATGCTTGGCATGGGCGCTTACACGCCGCTCGACGGCTTCATGGGCGAGGCGGACTGGCGCGGCTGCTGTGACCACATGAAGCTTGCCGACGGATTATTCTGGCCCATCCCGATCACGCTGTCCTGCGCGCAGGAACTCGGTGACGGGATCGACATCGGCGAGGACGTGGCACTGGTCGACGGCGAGACGGGCGAAGCGCTCGGTATCCTCACCGTCGAGGAGAAATACGTCATAGACCGCGAGTTCGAATGCTCGCAGGTATTCCGCACCACCGATCGCGCGCATCCTGGTGTCGGGAAGGTGATGAGCCAGGGTCCGGTCAATCTCGGCGGGCCGGTCCGCACGCTGTCGGAAGGACACTTCCCGGAAACTTACCCTGGACTCTACTTCCGCCCGGCCGAGACACGGGCGCTATTTCTGGAAAAAAGCTGGTCAAAGGTCGCGGCTTTTCAGACGCGCAACCCGATGCATCGCAGCCACGAGTATCTGGCCAAGATCGCTATCGAGATCTGCGATGGCGTGTTGATCCACCAGGTGCTCGGCGCGCTGAAGCCGGGTGACATCCCCGCCGACGTGCGGGTCAAGGCGATCGACGCGCTCGTGAATAACTATTTCGTGGCAGGCACCATCTTGCAGGCGGGCTATCCCATCGAGATGCGCTATGCCGGCCCGCGCGAGGCCTTGCTGCACGCCGTGTTTCGCCAGAATTTCGGCTGCTCGCACCTGGTCGTCGGGCGCGATCATGCCGGCGTCGGAAACTACTACGGACCGCACGACGCGCAGCACATTTTCGACACGCTGCAGGTGGGTAGCATTCAGATCGAGCCGCTGAAGATCGACATCACCTTCTTCTGCCATAAATGCAACGGCATGGCGACGGGCAAAACCTGCCCGCACGATGCCGGGGACCGGTTAGCGATCTCCGGCACGCGGCTGCGCGAGATGTTCGCCAACAGTGAGCCGATCCCGCCCGAATTCAGCCGCGCCGAGGTGGTCGCCGTGCTACGGGAATATTATGATAGTCCCGGCCGTCAGTAATCATTCTGATTGACAGGACCACCCGGAACGTTTTACAAATTAGAAAAATCGAATGTTCTTAAGCGGGCCGCGACCCACATTGGGGAGATTTAATGTTCACGAGCAATCCCTTCGCCGTGCTTTCGGCGTCGATATCACCCTTTGTCATGCAGACATACATTGTCGTCATGATCATTCTGGTCGCGGCAGGCACAATCTACGACGTCCTGCATAAGAAGAGCGCCAGGTACTTCCGCGAAAATATGCGTAAAGCAAAAGCTAACGCGACGCAGAAGGTGGGTAGTGGGGAGATGCTGTCCATGGCGATCAAAACGGCCGTTGTGGACGTCGCGGCTTCCGGTGAATTCTGCAACCCGCGGCGCAGAATTGCCCACCTGCTGACAATGTACGGCTTCGTGGCTTTCGCCGTCACCACCGCAATCATGGTGTTTCAGTACCCGACGCCTGCGACGCCGACGCCCGCCATCCTGCCGCAACTGTGGACTATCGGGGCACTGATGGTTTGCCTCGGCGGTTACTGGTTCTGGTTCTTCATTCGAGTTGACGTCGCTGCCGAAGGTAATTCGCCGTTTCGTATCATGCGCGCTGACCTGTTCATTCTCTCGCTGCTTGCGAGCGCGACATTCGCGTTGGTCTGGTCGTATTTGCAGGCGACGGGTAACTCCTGGGCTAACGTATTTTTCGGCTTGCACGTCATCGCTACCACGGTGCTGTTCGGCTCCGTGCCGTGGTCCAAATTCGCGCATATGTTCTTCAAGCCAGCAGCCGCTTTCGAGAAGCGGGTTTCGGCAGCGAACGGTTCGAGAAGCAACTTGCCGGCTCCAGCCGATAAACCCGAGACGTTTGGCAGCCCCGTCGAACAGCCCCGACACTACTAATCAGCCCAGGGAACAGAACATCATGCCTACATTTGTTTACATGACTCGTTGCGACGGCTGCGGACACTGCGTCGATATCTGCCCGTCGGACATCATGCACATCGACAAGACCTATCGCCGTGCCTATAACATCGAGCCCAATTTCTGCTGGGAGTGCTACTCCTGCGTGAAAGCGTGTCCGCAACATGCGATCGACGTACGCGGTTATACCGACTTCGCCCCACTGGGCCACAGTGTTCGGGTACTTCGGGAAGAGAAGAAGGGCACGATCTCCTGGAAGGTCAAGTTCCGGGACGGCCGCGAAAAGAACTTCGAGTCCCCGATTCGAACCACGCCGTGGGGGTCCATTAAATCACCGTCTGATTACGAAGTGCCGGGCGCGGATGCTTTCAAAAGTCAGGAGCTCGCGCATGAACCAGACGCGCTCAACATCGAAAAGCTGCCAGCGTTAACGCCAGACAAACTCAAACAAGGAGTCGTGTGATGGGCCTGCTGTCGGGGAGAAAAACGGTATATGTCGATTCCGACGTCCTCGTTATCGGTGGCGGAATGGCTGGCTGCGGCGCCACGTACGAGGCCCGCTATTGGGGTCGCGATCTCAATATCGTTTGCGTAGAAAAGGCGAATATCGAGCGCAGCGGTGCCGTTGCTCAAGGCTTATATGCGATCAACTGCTACATGGGTATGCAGTGGGATGAGAATCAGCCCGAGGACCATGTCCGCTATGCTCGAAATGACCTGATGGGCCTCGTGCGCGAGGACCTGGGCTACGATATTGCCCGGCATGTGGACTCTTCAGTGCACAAGTTCGAGGAGTGGGGCCTGCCGATCATGAAAGACCCGGAAACCGGGCAATATATGCGCGAAGGCAAATGGCAAATAATGATTCACGGCGAGAGCTACAAACCAATCGTCGCCGAGGCCGCGCGCAAAGCCGCCACCAAGGTGTACAACCGGATCATGGTGACGCACCTGTTGATGGACAAGACGAAAGCTAACCGTGTCGCTGGCGCCGTTGGTTTTAATGTCCGTACGGGTGACTTCTACGTGTTCCGTGCTCCGGCCGTCATCGTCGCCGCAGGCGGTGCGTCGCACATCTTCAAACCTCGATCGGTTGGTGAGGGCATGGGACGAACCTGGTATGCGCCATGGAGTAGCGCCTCTGCCTATGCGCTGCCGATTCTCGCCGGCGCCAAGATGACACAGATGGAGAACCGCATCGTTCTCACCCGATTCAAGGACGGTTACGGTCCGGTCGGTGCCTACTTCCTGCATCTGAAGACCTACACCGAAAATGCCTACGGTGATGAATACGAGTCCAACTGGTACGAGAACACCAAGGAACTGGTTGGTGATTACATTGACCGGCACCCGGTGCCGACCTGTCTGCGCAACCATGCCATTCTGGAAGAGCTAAAGGCCGGCAGAGGCCCTATTCGCATGGTCACGAAGGAGGCGTTTCAGGATCCGCACAAAGAGACCATCGGCTGGGAGAACTTCCTGGGCATGACAATCGGGCAGGCGGTCGTCTGGGCATCGCAAAATATCGATCCCAAGCACACCAATCCCGAGCTGACTACGTCCGAGCCCTACGTCATGGGTTCGCACGCCACTTGCTCGGGCGCATGGGCGAGCGGTCCGGAAGATTACGCTCCATCCGAGTACCAATGGGGCTATAACCGGATGATGACCGTCGACGGACTTTTCGGCGCTGGCGACACTATTGGCGGTACCGCCCACAAGTTCTCTTCAGGGTCTTTCGCCGAAGGTCGGATCGCTGCGAAGGCGGCAGTCAACTATGTCAAGGATCTGGGTAAGGAGCGGCCGCGGGTAAATGAGGCCGAGTACCAGAATCTGAAAAAGGTTGTTTTCCAGCCCATGGAGAACTACGAAGTCGGCCGCAACGAGATCGTCGCGGGCACCGTTTCGCCAAGTTACATCCTGCCGATTCAGGGCCTGCAGCGACTCGAGAAAATCATGGACGAGTACGTCGGCGGCATCAGCTCACACTACACGACCAACGAACCGCTGCTCACCCGCGGACTGGAGTTGCTGGAGATGCTCAAGGAGGACCTCGACCATCTCGGGGCCGAAGACCTTCACCAGCTGCAACGCTCGTGGGAACTGCAGCACCGGGTCCTGGCATCTGAATCGGTGACACATCACACGATGTTCCGAACGGAAACGCGGTGGCCGGGGTATTACTATCGCGGCGATCATCCGAAGCTGGATGATACCGATTGGCATTGCTTCACTTTATCGCAGTACGACCGCGACTCCGGAAGTTGGGCGATGGAGAAGGCGCCCGTGTATCACATCGTTGACTAAGAGCTACTTTTGCTAATCGCCCAGATCAGCGATACGCACATTCTGGCGCGCGCATTGGATCATCCGGCAGCAAAGCTGCGGGCCGATTGCCTGCGGCGCTGCATTGCGGATATCAATCAACAACGGCCTGATGCGGTGATCTTCACCGGTGATACGGTGCAGCACGGCCAGCCGGAAGAGTATGCGCGCCTGCGCGAGTTGCTCGCGCCGTTAGACGCGCCGCTCTATCTGGTTTCAGGCAACCGCGATGATAATGGCGCTCTGCGCTCTGCTTTCGGCGACCATTCGAACCTGCCCGGGAATGGCGACTTTCTCCATTACGTGGTCGAGGACCATGAGCTGCGACTGGTCGCCATCGACTCGACCTCGCCCGGCGAGCGCAAAGGTGTATTTTGCCCGGCGCGGCAGGCGTGGCTCGATGCGGTATTAAGCGACCAGCCCGATCGGCCGACCCTGTTGTTCATCCACCATCCGCCGTTCGATGTTGGTGACCACTATGTCGGCGGCTACAGGCGTCCCGAGGAGGCCGCCGCGCTTGCCGATGTGGTCAGCCGTCACCCGCAGGTCCGGGGGCTGCTCTGCGGCCACGTCCATTGGCCGGTCGAACGCCAGTGGGCTGGCACAGAAGCCCGTATCATGCCGAGCGTCGCTGTCGACCTTCGCAAGGGCGTCGATGAGACCGAGGCCCGGGAGCGGCCCATTTACATGCTGCACCGCTTGTCGGAAGAGACCGGCTTCGTCAGTCAGGCGAGGAGGGTTGATGCTGAAGCGTGATTCAAAAGAAGTTGGCCCATTGTGAACCGCCGCGCCAGTTCGGAATACTCTTGCGAATTCACTCACGTGTACAATTGTCGCTGCAGTCCGGACATTTAGTTGGCCGACGGGAACATGCTATGCGCATCGATGCTATCGCAATCGGGAATGAGCCACCGCAAGACGTCAATGTCATCATCGAAGTACCTGTCGGCGGCAACCCGATCAAGTACGAACTTGACAAGGACGCGGGCACGCTCGTCGTCGATCGATTCCTGTACACGCCGATGTCGTACCCGGGCAACTACGGCTTTGTGCCACATACCCTGTCAGAGGATGGAGATCCTATCGATGTGCTCGTCTGCAACACGCGGCAGCTCGTTCCGGGGTGTGTGATCAACGTCCGGCCGATCGGCGTCCTCATTATGGAAGACAATGCCGGGCAGGATGAGAAGGTCATTGCGGTTCCCTCGCATGCTCTGACCAGGCGCTACGACGATGTTCTGGACGCGGCAGACCTGCCCGAAATCACGCTGCAGCAGATCGAGCACTTTTTTGAGCACTATAAAGACCTTGAACCGGGCAAGTGGGTCAAGATCGGTGATTGGCTTGGCGCTGGTGAGGCGAAGCGCCTGATCGTTGAGGCGATCGAGCGCGAGAAGCAGGCGAATTGACGGAACCGGCCTCGTACAATTACGCATTGTCAGGAGACGTGAACGGGCGCACATTGGCTCTACAGCTGAAGGACATGACGTGCTGAACATGCTAACTAAATGGTCGGGCTTGGCGCTGCTTTGGATGTTCGCGGTACTGCCGCATGTGTGCCTGAGATCGCTGGCAAATTTGTCTGCCTGGATCACGTGGCATGTTAACGGCAGGCTCCGCCGGGTTACCGAACGTAATCTCGAAATCAGTTTTCCCGACTTGTCCAAAGAAGCGCGAACCCGATTTGCGCGCAAAAGTCTGCAAGAGTTATGCCTCGGTATTCTGGAGATGGGCCGGATCTGGCTATGGCGACCTGAGCGCCTGTTAAAAAACGTTACGCGTGTTGTCGGCAAGGAACATCTGGACGCGGCGCTGGCAAATGCGAACGGTACGCTGGTGCTCGTGCCACATTTGGGGAGTTGGGAAATCGCGTACTACTATCTCGCCAAGCGATATCCGCTCACGACGATGTTCCAGGAATCGAAATCGACGACATTCTCCGACTTTGTTTATCGGGCACGTCAGCGATGCGGAGTTAAGCTGGTGTCGACGGGTAGGGGCGGCCTGCGCACTCTCTTGAAGTCCCTGAAGGCTGGCGAGATCATATCGTTGTTGCCCGATCAGGTACCGCAACGGGACAGCGGCATATTCGCGCCGTTCTTTGGGGAGCCGACACTTACCATGACGCTGGCAACCAATTTGCTTCACCGCACGAATGCCAGGGCCCTGTGCGGCTACTGCAAGCGTACGTCGGACGGTAACTACGAGATTGTATTTCTGCCCCCCGATGCCGCGATTTATGATCCTGATTGCGCGACGGCCGTGGCGGGGCTCAACAAGTCGATCGAACGTTGCGTAATGGACTGTCCCGAGCAGTATCAGTGGCAGTACAAGCGCTTCAAGTTCTTGCCGGGCCTCGTAAAGCGCGACTATATGGGCGACGACAACGATCAAAGCAAACAACTCCGGCATCGTCGAGCCTGACGTCTCTGCCACAGAGGATGGACGGTCAATATTAGCGGTCGGATAATACCGTATCATTCGGTTCAGGCGCTTAACCAAGGGTCCAAATATGCCAGGCCTCTACTACGAAGAATTCTCGGTCGGACAGACATTCGAGCATCCAATACGTCGCACGATCACCGAGACGGACAACGTATTGATCACGACGCTGACGCACAATCCGGCGTCACTGCATCTCGACGCCGAGTACATGAAGAACACGGAGTTCGGCAAGCCGATAGTGAACAGCTGTTTGACGTTGTCACTGATGGTTGGCATATCCGTCAATGACACGACACACGGCACGACAGTCGCCAACCTCGGCTGGGATGAAGTGCGCTTTCCGAAGCCTCTTTTTCACGGCGATACGATTCGCGTCGAATCGGAAGTGCTCGAGCTGCGCGAGAGCAAGTCACGGCCCGATAACGGCATCGCCACTTTCGCGCATCGGGCGTACAACCAGCACAATGAGCTCGTCGGTATCTGCAAGCGCACGGCGTTGCTGCTCAAGAAGCCATAATGAATCGTAGCTATCTCTTCGTGCCAGCGGATAGCGAGCGCAAGATGAAAAAGGCTGCCGATGTTGGCGCCGATGCGCTCATTCTCGATCTCGAGGACTCAGTTGCCCCTGCTGCCCGAACGGCGGCGCGTGAACGCGCACGTGATTATCTTGCCGGCAAAGAAAACGTCTGGGTGCGTATCAATCCGATCGGCAGCGATGATGCCATAGCTGACCTCAAGGGCGTCATGCCGTCCGCGCCGGCCGGCATCGTATTACCGAAACCGCGTAGCGCCGCGGATGCCGTCGGTCTGGCGTCGATGCTCGATGATCTGGAGCAAGAGCACGGTGTCGAGGCCGGCAAGACCGGCATTTTGGCGATATGCACCGAACGGCCCGCGGCGGTTTTCACGCTGGCAGGTTACGTCGGCGCAACGGCGCGATTAGCCGCCTTGTCATGGGGTGCTGAGGACCTGAGTGCGGCGGTCGGAGCAAGCGGCAATCGCGACGATGCAGGCAATTGGTTGCCACCGTATGAACTGGCGCGCTCGCTGTGCCTGTTTGCGGCAGGGGCAGCAGAAGTACCTGCTGTTGATACGGTGTTTACGGATTACCGCGATGCCGAAGGTCTGGCAACGTATGCAGCGAATGCCCGGCGAGACGGGTTTTCGGGGATGCTCGCGATCCACCCGGCACAGGTCGACGTCATTAACCGGGCGTTCGTGCCGACCGCCGCGGAGCTTGAGCGGGCAGAGCGCATCGTGGCGCTGTTTGCTTCAAACCCCGAGGCCGGAACGCTCGGGATGGACGGAAAGATGATTGACCGCCCGCACCTGGTGCAGGCACAACGACTGTTGCAGCTCGCGAAACGGCTCGCTGCTTTGTGAGAGAAAGGCTGTAGACGATGAGTGAAATCTATCCTGTAAGTGCAGAGACAAAAAAACGCGCATTGATCGATGAGAAGGGCTATGCCGAAATGTACGTGCGTTCAGTTGAAGACAATGAGGCCTTCTGGGCCGAACAAGCGAGCCGCATCGACTGGATCAAGCCGTTTACGAAAGTAAAAGACGTATCGTTCGCGAAGGACGATCTGCGTATTCGCTGGTACTACGATGGCACGCTCAATGTCTGTTACAACTGCGTCGATCGGCATCTCGAGACCAAAGGTGACGATACTGCGATCATCTGGGAGGGCGATGATCCCTCGCGCGATCTCACGATCAGCTATCGTGAACTGCACGAGCGCGTGTGTAAATTTGCCAACTCACTCAAAGCACTCGGCGCGAAAAAGGGCGATCGCATTACGCTCTACATGCCGATGATTCCCGAGGCAGCCGTGGCCATGCTGGCTTGCGCGCGAATCGGTGCGATTCACTCGGTGGTTTTTGGTGGCTTTTCGCCGGACGCGTTGGCCGGGCGAATCATCGATTGTGAGTCCAACATCGTTGTGACCGCCGATGAAGGTTTGCGAGGCGGCAAGACGATCCCGCTCAAGGCGAATGTTGACGCGGCAGCCGCGAACCCCGAGGTCAAGACGCTTGAGAAGGTCCTGGTCGTGCGCAATACCGGCAACGACGTCAACTGGGTAGAAGGACGCGACGCCTGGCTGCACGACCTCGAGGCAGAGGTTGACGCAGATTGCCCATGTGAAGAGATGGGCGCCGAAGATCCGTTGTTCATTCTTTATACGTCGGGCTCGACCGGCAAGCCGAAAGGGGTACTGCATACGACCGGCGGATACCTCGTTTATGCGGCGCTGTCGCACGAATACGTGTTCGATTACCATCCGGGTGACGTCTACTGGTGCACGGCGGATGTCGGTTGGGTCACCGGCCACACCTACATCGTTTACGGTCCGCTCGCCAATGGGGCGATTACAATGATGTTCGAAGGCGTGCCCAACTATCCGACCTCATCGCGCTTCTGGGAGGTTTGCGACAAGCATAACGTCAACATCTGCTACACAGCGCCGACCGCAATACGCGCGCTGATGCGTGAAGGCGATGAGCCAGTCAAACGCACGTCCAGAAAGAGCCTGCGGCTGCTCGGGTCGGTCGGCGAACCGATCAACCCCGAAGCCTGGGAGTGGTATTACCACGTCGTCGGTGATGGCCGGTGCCCGATCGTCGATACCTGGTGGCAGACCGAGACAGGTGGCATCCTGATCACGCCGCTGCCGGGTGCAACGGCGTTGAAACCTGGTTCGGCATCCGTACCGTTTTTCGGCATCCAACCCGCGATTGTCGATAATGACGGCACAGTTCTCGGGGGCACGGCGGCGGGTAATCTCGTCATCACGGATAGCTGGCCGGGTCAGATGCGCACCGTGTACGGCGATCACGAGCGTTTCATCGCGACCTATTTCTCGACCTATGACAACTGCTATACGACCGGAGACGGCGTGCGTCGTGACGAAGATGGCTATTACTGGATTACAGGACGCACCGACGACGTGCTCAACGTATCCGGCCATCGTATGGGTACGGCCGAAGTCGAGAGCGCGCTGGTCTCGCACGACGTGGTGGCCGAGGCGGCTGTCGTCGGTTATCCGCACGAGATCAAGGGGCAGGGGATCTATGCCTATGTCACCTTGATGGAGGGCGTGGATTCGAACGACGATCTCAGGGGTGAGTTGCAGAAATGGGTGCGCAAGGAGATCGGGCCGATCGCGAAACCTGATCTGGTTCAGTGGGCGCCTGGCCTGCCGAAGACACGGTCGGGAAAGATCATGCGGCGTATTCTGCGCAAGGTGGCGGCCGACGATTTCACGGAGCTCGGAGACACGTCGACCCTGGCCGATCCCGCGGTTGTCGAAGATTTGATTGAGAATCGTCAGAATCGCGCCGATTGACGCGGTGTTCGATCAGCCTTTGGCCTGATCAGCAGATGTATCGTCCGGCAGGCTATCCAGCGGAGCAAAATCGTCTTCATCTTCGTCGTCGAACGGCGGTATCGCATTGTCCAGGGGGATCTTCTCAACTGCCGTATCGCCTTGCTGTTCCTCAAGTGCATCCGTCCTGAGGTCTGATTCGTTCATTACGACGGTCTCTCTTAGATGGTCGTCGCCACCGCCCAGACGCTTGTACTCTGCGATCTGTCGTTCGTACGCTTTGACGAATTCCTCGGCATACATCTGGGGGAAGCGGCCGCCGCCTTTCTCGGTCATGATCGGGTACAAGTCGTTATAAAGGCCCCAGTACTTCGACTTGTTCATGAATCTTGTAAACAGGTTGCTGCCAATCGCACGATCGAAACCTTCCTCCAGTTCATCCGGATCGAAGCGATCGGCGAATTCGATAAATGCACTGTTCATTGCGTCGAGGAATGCATCCTGGTGGAACAGCAGGTCACGGCACACCTCACGAACCGCGTCACGCGGCCCGAGGTATTCACCCTCTTTACCAACAAGCAGTTGTTTGATCGAGTCTTTCGAATTTGCCGAGAGCTTTAGCGGGTTGTTGTGTCGCGGCAATACAGTTGTCTGATCCAGACGAAACGCATTCTTGAGGTTCGCACGGCTCACGAGCAGCTGGGTCGTGCCTTCGACGAACTCGCGCATAACTTCGCCGGCGTTCTGCATCACCTCACCGAGATCAACGCTTGAATGTAATTCGCTGCGGCTAATGCCAAGACCATCGAGGAACGAATCAAGCAGATCGGTCGCCACCAGGTCGCCTTCAACCAGTGACCGTGGTGTCGCATGCTTGGGTTGTTCGATTTTCGTTTCAGCTTTCTTGATAGCGGCGTCCAGGACTGCGGATTCTGCGAGACTGTTTGCCGACGTGCCGCCGAACAACGCGTCCTGGAATTCGTCGTCACCCGTCAGTGCTTCTTCATCGAGAAGCTGAACGCCAGTCAGGAGCGATTCCTCGGGCACCAATTGCTCGACGTTGGTGGCTACGTCCGTCTGCGGCTCATCCAAAGGCATAACGAGGCTCTCGCCCTTGTCAATCGTGACCTCGATTTCGAAGTCGCCGAAACGTAATCTGTCGCCATTAAACAGGCGCCGCGGATTGCCCTTGCCGATTGGTTCGCAGTCACCGTTGATATAGACGCCATTCGTACTGGTGTCGATGAGATAGTAAGTGCCACCTTTGAAATCGATCGCTGCGTGCCGCCCCGAAATAAAGCGATCCGGATCCGGGAGAATCCAGTCGTTCTGCAGGGAGCGGCCGATCGTGCCGCCATCTTCACCGAAAACGCGCAGGGCGTCGTCGCCGACGATTTCCCGGTGCTCTGAGACTATTTCCAGCTGACAGGTCATGACAGACGAATAGTGCAAACAATCAAAGGCATACGCTGCCAAGCAGTTCACATAAATCAGAATCGTCAGGATTTTAGCGAAGTCTTAATATGGGTATATTAGACCATATACGATACATGCCATCAACGGCGTATTTGGGTACACTACGCGCCCCTCAAGACCCCTTGAACAACATGAACAAGAAGACCCTTTTTCGAGTCGTTTTCATCAGCCAGGGGCAGGTCTACGAGATCTATGCCCGCGAAGTCGGTCATGGTGCGATTTTTGGTTTCGTCGAGGTTGAGCAGCTCGTCTTCGGTGAGCGTACGAGCGTGGTCGTTGATCCCTCAGAGGAGAAGATCAAGTCGGAATTCGAGCACGTGACGCGGACTTATTTGCCTATGCATTCGATCATCCGCATCGACGAAGTGGAAAAGCAGGGTGCAAGCAAGATCTCCAAGCTCGAAGGGAATGTGACGCAGTTTCCAATGCCAATCTACACGCCCGGAGACAAGACAAAATAGGAGCCCGTCCCAACGGGCGACAAAAAGGGTGCTAGCGGCACATTTGCACCCCTAGGGCACGTAGTCATCTTCATGGCTCGCTACGCTGCGCTTTACTTCCGATAACAATCGTCGCGCTTGCACCGTTTGCAGCGCAACAGCACTCG
This sequence comes from Gammaproteobacteria bacterium, assembly GCA_029862045.1. Classification (GTDB taxonomy): domain Bacteria; phylum Pseudomonadota; class Gammaproteobacteria; order Steroidobacterales; family Woeseiaceae; genus UBA1847. Next base: position 12,323 of record JAOTYE010000005.1, on the reverse strand, counting down.
GGTATGATCGCGTCTCACCGCCAACTAATTTTCGGATAAGGTCGAATCAGCTTGTCGACACCTGCAACTGATCTGGATACGCAGAGTCGCATCGACATGTTGCAGCTGCCCGGGCAGACCGCGTTGTCCGATTTTCGCCTGGCGAAACTACTTCGCTCCTTGCAACGACAAGACGAACGCGTCAAATCGATACAGGCGCGTTTCACTTACTTCATTGCTTTGACTGCACGTCTGTCGGCGAAGCACAAGAAGCGTCTCAAAGCATTGTTACTATCCGGTGAGGCGACGGCACCGCTTGGCAAGGGTGCGCACAGGATTTATGTTGTGCCGCGCGCAGGCACAATTTCGCCGTGGTCGAGCAAGGCGACCGACATCGCGCTGGCTTGCGATATCAATGTTGAACGCATCGAACGCGGCATTTGCTATGGCCTGCAGTTCAAGGGCAAGGTCAGCGATGAGGATATGCATGCACTCGGCTCGTTGCTGTTTGATCGCATGACCGAGACGCTGCTCGGTGATGGTGAAGGAGCCCTCGCGTTGTTTGAGGTGCATGAGCCGGCGCCGCTGACCAGGGTGCCGCTGGCCCAGGCCGGTCGTGACGCGCTCGTAAAGGCCAACACGGATCTTGGGCTCGCATTGTCCGATCAGGAGATCGACTACCTTGTCGACGGCTACGCCGAACTCGGACGTGATCCCACCGATGCCGAACTCATGATGTTCGCACAGGCGAATTCCGAGCACTGCCGGCACAAGATCTTCAACGCGAGTTGGGTAATCGATGGCGAGTCGAAGGACGAGCGACTCTTCGGCATGATCAAGTCAACAACTGCGGCAAGTCCCGACGGTGTCATCTCGGCCTACTCAGATAACGCGGCGGTTATCGAGGGCTGGCACGGGGCGCGACTGATGCCGGCATCCGACAGTCGTGAGTATCTTTACAATGACGAACCCGTCCATATCTTGATGAAAGTCGAGACGCACAATCACCCGACTGCGATTTCGCCGTTCCCGGGTGCAGCGACGGGCTCAGGCGGCGAAATTCGTGATGAGGGTGCGACCGGGCTGGGCGCGAAGCCCAAAGCCGGGCTGACAGGTTTCACGGTGTCGCACCTGCGCATTCCCGGCTTCGAGCAACCCTGGGAGATCGACTTCCCGCATCCAGACCGGATGGCGACGCCACTTGAAATTATGACCGAAGGGCCGATCGGTGGCGCGGCGTTCAATAATGAGTTCGGACGGCCGAATCTGCTCGGCTATTTCCGCACCTATGAGACGTCTTTACCCGGACTCGCCGACAACGAAATTCGCGGTTATCACAAACCGATCATGATCGCCGGAGGCGTCGGCAACGTCCGCGCCGAACATGCCAACAAGATCGATGTGCCGGTCGGCGCCAAAGTCGTCGTAATTGGCGGTCCTGCCATGTTGATCGGGCTGGGTGGCGGTGCCGCGTCCAGTCTCGCTAGCGGTACGAGCAGCGAGGATCTCGATTTCGCGTCGGTACAGCGTGGTAATCCTGAGATACAACGCCGCGCGCAGGAAGTGATCGATCGTTGCTGGCAGATGGGAGATGACAATCCGATCCTGTTGATTCACGACGTCGGCGCGGGCGGACTGTCGAATGCCGTGCCCGAGGCTGTCGATCACAGCAAGCACGGGGCACGGATAGAGCTGCGGGATGTCGACAACGCCGAGACCGGCATGTCGCCGATGGGCATTTGGTGCAATGAGGCGCAGGAGCGCTACGTGCTGATCGTTGCCGCCGACCGTACCGGCGCGTTCGAGGCACTGTGCGAGCGCGAGCGCTGTCCTGTGTATGTAATTGGTACGTTGACAAACGATGGCCAACTCGTGGTCGACGACAGAGAGTTCGATAATCGCGCCGTCGACATGCCGATGGACATGTTGCTCGGTAATCCGCCCAAGATGATGCGTAATGTCGAGCGTGTATCGGCGCCGGAAACTCATCCGGATCTGTCCGATATCAAACTCGAAGACGCGGTGCTGCGTGTATTGCGCTTCCCGGCCGTCGCGGATAAATCATTCCTGATTCATATTGGTGATCGGACGGTCGGTGGGCTTAGTGTTCGTGATCAACTCGTTGGCCCCTGGCAGGTGCCCGTGAGCGATGTAGCGATCACGGCGACAGGTTACGAAAGTACGACAGGTGAGGCGATGTCGATGGGCGAGCGCACGCCGCTTGCAGCGTTGAACGCGCCCGCATCAGGCCGCATGGCGGTCGCTGAGGCAATCACGAATATCGCTGCGGCGCCGATCGACGACATAAAGAATATTCGACTATCGGCCAACTGGATGGCTGCAGCAGGCCACCCGGGCGAAGATGCAAACCTGTTCGATACCGTCAAAGCGGTCGGCGACGAGCTATGCCGCGATCTTGGTGTGGCCATTCCGGTCGGCAAGGACTCTATGTCCTTGCGCGCGCGCTGGCAGGAGGGTGGTGACGAGTACCAGGTAGTCGCGCCCGTGTCGCTAATCGTATCGGCGTTTGCGCCGGTGACCGATGTCAGGCGGCATCTGACGCCGCAGCTACGGTCGGTCGATGAGTCGAGCTACCTGTTGCTCTTCGATCTCGGCCAGGGCAAGAATCGTCTGGGTGGTTCATGTCTTGCTCAGGCGTACAATCGGGTTGGTGGCGAAACACCTGACCTCGATAGTCCCGATCTCCTGCAGAACTTTTTCGCGGCAATTCAGGAACTCAATGAGCGAGACATGCTGCTGGCCTACCACGATCGCAGCGACGGCGGGCTTGTCGCAACCGTCGTTGAAATGATGTTTGCAAGTCGACTGGGCGTATCACTGCAACTGAACGGATCAAAACAGGACCTGCTCGCGCTGCTGTTCGCGGAAGAAGCCGGTGCCGTGATTCAGGTTGCAAAAAATAAACTGACCCAGGTGCAAATGGTGCTCGACCGCACCGGTGCGACAGCAACTGCGATCGGCCGGGTCGAGAAAAAGCCGCGGCTCACGCTACGCAATGGCGAGGAGGTCGTATTGCAGTTCGAGCGCAAGCAGCTGCAGCGGGAGTGGTCCGAAACGAGCTACCGGATCCAGGCATTGCGCGACAATCCAGCGACCGCACTCGAAGAATTCGATCATATTCTCGATGACGCCGACCCCGGGCTGAACGTTGCACTCACGTTTGACGCCAGTGACGATATTACGCGCCGATTGCGAGGTGTCGCCGGACCGCGTGTCGCAGTACTGCGAGAGCAGGGCGTCAACAGTCAGTATGAAATGGCCGCCGCATTTATTCGGGCCGGATTCACGGCGGTCGATGTACACATGAGCGACTTGCTGAGCGGCCGGGACGGTCTCGTCAACTATCAGGGACTGGTTGCTTGTGGCGGCTTTTCATTCGGCGATGTTCTCGGCGCAGGCGGCGGCTGGGCGAAGTCCGTGCTGTATCATGAGCGCGTACGGGATCAATTCGAAGAGTTTTTTCAACGTGGCGATACATTTGCCTTAGGTGTCTGCAATGGCTGCCAGATGTTGTCGCACCTGCGCGAGTTGATACCAGGCGCCGAGCACTGGCCACGTTTTTTGCGCAACAAATCGGAGCAGTTTGAAGCGCGCCTGAGTCTCGTCGAAGTGCTGCAAAGCCCGTCGATATTCCTCGATGGCATGGCGGGGTCACGTATTCCGATCGCAACATCGCACGGCGAGGGTCGCGTTAGTTTCGAAAATGACACCGACCGCTACATGGCATCGCATACGATAGCCACGCGCTACATCGACAATTACGGCAATGTCGCGGATAGCTATCCTGCAAACCCGAACGGGTCTCCGGATGGAATCTGCGGTCTGTCGAATGAAGACGGACGAGTGACGATCATGATGCCGCATCCCGAACGAGTTGCCCGGACGATACAGAACTCCTGGCATCCCGACGACTGGGACGATGATGCTCCGTGGATGCGCATGTTCAGAAATGCACGAGTCGCAATGGGCTGATGACGGACCACACATCATCAACGCGATCGAGAACATTCACTCGATCTCATTCGAAGTCCCGGAAATCTAGGAGCGGCTTTGGGCGCGAATCAAGCTGTCGACTGCAGGTCGTTGTTGGCTTCCTGCACGAAGAAGCGGCGCACCTTGATTGCGCGCGTCAGTTTGCCGCGTCGCACGAAGCACTGATAGAACATGTCTTTAAGGACTTCGAGCAGGATGCCCGCCTGTGAGCGGCTTAAGAGCGGGAGTTCTTCTTCTTCACTGGCGTCAAAGAGCACTGTTTTGATCGGTGCAAACGTCTCATCATCGATCCCGGCAATGTCCTGTGCGATCACGATTTCCTCGAATGCCTGCAGTCTGCCGCCTTCTCCCAGTGCCGCAAATGCGCTCGAGGCCGAGCGGCGACACATCGAGGCGAACGCATTGAAGTTATTACCCGAATAGCAGCTTAGCGCTTCGCGAAACAGGACTTCGGTGTGCTTCGGCAGATAGGAAAACGCGAAGCGTTCCTTCGGTCGTTCGAGTTCGATGAAATTGCGATACAGCTCGACCTGTTTCTCCGAGAACTGCTTGACCGCAAAGCGCAGGAAGACGGGTGCCTGGCAAGCATCGCATCGATACACCAGACCCACGTGTTTGGGTTTGTGCTGAATCAGATCGCCGGCGTGCGGCACCGACTGCGGACTCATGTGCGAGTAAACGTTGCAATACGGGCACTCGAGCCCTATCTGCTCGTCATCTTCGAGCAGGAGCCCCTGATCCCTGTCCAATATTATCGCCATCTTCGCTCTTTATTATTTGATGCTAAATCAACTAGCTAGATCAGTATGCACCAACAAGTCGGTACTGCTGCAAGCCGTTAACATAATATATGAATCATTCTGCCACGCGCCCCCAATCACCGACAGCATTTCGTGCCTGGTCATTGATCGGGCGCGCGATCAGCGCGTCCCGGCTCAGTGTGACCCGATAGCGTGCGCCGTCCGCCATCGGTAAATACGTCGCCGTTCCATAAAAAGCGTCGACTCCGGGAGCAAACCTGGGGAATTTTCGGGCAAGACTCCACAGATCGAGCGGGCGCTCCTCGGCCAGACCGTGCACGGTGCGTTGCTCGCTACGCTCGCGATCGACCGATGAGTAGCGGCCGCTCAGCCGCTCGAGTTGGTAGACAGGCTCGAGGCCGAGAATCGTCGCCGGCGGGCTCCACGTCACGACACGCGCGTCGAGTTGCCACTCGTCACCACGCAGTGTCAGCAGGCGGTCGATCTGATCGTCGATCATGAGTCGGGCCGTGTACTCTTCTGCCGCTGATTGCGAAAACTCAATGACGCCGACTAATTGCTCGTCGGTCAGGCGCTCGTAACCGAGGTAACTCATGAAAATAAGGATACCGGCGGTGCCGAGTCCTGCAGACGCTGCGCAGGCCGTAGCGGAGCCGCCAGCCCTGAGTAGTCGACCGCGGCGCACGTGGCGCACCATCGACCCCAGGAACATCAGGCCGACGAGCGCGAGTATTGCGCTAATGGCTATGAGCACGTTCATCGATCACCATTCCTACGTTTCGAGGCGCTTGTATTTTATACGATGTGGGTTGTCGGCATCGGCTCCGAGGCGCCGCTTACGGTCTTCCTCGTAATCGGCGTAGTTGCCGGCAAACCAAGTTACTTCACTGTTCCCCTCAAAGGCCAGTATATGTGTGGCAATGCGATCCAAAAACCAGCGATCGTGCGAGATCACGACGGCCGAGCCCGGGAACTCCAGCAGTGCCTCTTCGAGCGCGCGCAAGGTCTCAACATCTAGGTCGTTGGTCGGCTCATCAAGCAGCAACAGGTTGCCGCCCGACTTGAGCATCTTGGCGAGGTGCACGCGGTTGCGCTCACCGCCGGACAAAATGCCAATCTTCTTTTGCTGCTCGGAACCACGAAAGTTGAAGCGCCCGACATACTTGCGTGATGGGGTCTCGTAATTGCCGACCTTGATCAGGTCCTGCCCATCAGAGATTTCTTCCCAGACGGTTTTGTTGTCGTCGAGGCTGTCGCGAGACTGGTCGACGCTGGCAATGTGCACGGTATCGCCGAGGCGGATCGTCCCTGAATCAGGTTCCTCACTACCCGTGATCATGCGGAACAACGTCGTCTTGCCGGCGCCGTTGGGGCCGATCACACCAACAATGCCGCCCTGCGGCAGCTGAAAACTCAGGCCATCGATCAGCTGCTTGTCGCCGAAGCCTTTCTTGAGGTCATTCACCTCGATAACCAGATCACCGAGTCGCGGACCCGGTGGAATGTAGATTTCATTCGTCTCATTACGCTGCTGATACTTCGACGATGAGATCTCGTCGAACTGTCTGAGGCGCGCCTTCGATTTGGCTTGGCGGCCCTTCGGATTTGAACGCACCCACTCGAGCTCGCCCTGCATGGCTTTGCGCCGTGCTTTTTCGGACGCCTCTTCGTTGGACAAGCGCTTCTCCTTTTGCTCGAGCCAGGACGAGTAATTGCCTTCCCAGGGAATGCCGTGGCCGCGGTCGAGTTCGAGTATCCAACCCGCGACGTTGTCGAGGAAGTAGCGGTCATGCGTGACGGCAATGACAGTACTGGGGTACTCGGCAAGGAACCGTTCGAGCCACGCGACAGATTCTGCGTCAAGATGGTTGGTTGGCTCGTCGAGCAACAGCATGTCGGGCTGCGATAGCAACAAGCGACACAGCGCTACCCGGCGTCTTTCACCGCCCGACAATTTCGTAACGTCTGCGTCCCATGGCGGCAGCCGCAATGCATCGGCAGCGATCTCGAGCTTGCGGTCGATTTCCCACGCGCCTGCCGAATCAATCGCGTCCTGAAGTTTGCCCTGTTCTTCGAGCAAGGCATTCATCTCGTCATCGCTCATGGGCTCGGCAAACTTCATGCTGATGTCATTGAAGCGATCGACGAGCGCGATGGTCTCGGCGACCCCTTCTTCAACGTTGCCGCGCACGTCTTTGCCGGGATCGAGCTCGGGCTCCTGCGGCAGGAAGCCGACCTTGATGCCCGGCTGCGGCCGGGCCTCGCCGTCGAATTCGGTGTCGAGGCCGGCCATGATGCGAAGGACCGTTGATTTGCCAGCACCGTTCAGGCCCAGAACGCCAATTTTTGCGCCCGGATAGAAGGAGAGGGAAATATCGCGGATGATGAAGCGTTTCGGCGGGACCACTTTGGCCACGCGATTCATGGTGTAAATGTACTGAGCCATTACCGTCTTGCGTGCATTGAGGAGCGCGCATTATCCGGTAAGAGCGGTGGTCAGCGTCAAGCCTTTTGTTTTGTGGGACCCAAAGCAGGAATCTAAATGTTACCGTCCGCTCTCGGTCGAAAGCAGATTTGATGTGGTCTGTCTGCCAGAACGGCAGAACCGATCACTTACCGCAATGTGGACACTCTCCCTTCAGTACCTTGATGACGTAGTTCACCCACAGCCATAGCAAGGCTACGTTGCCCAGGAAAAGCACTGTCCAAATCAATGAACCGCCCATTGGCAACCTCCGCATACGCTGACCCAAGCTTTAGGTCATTCAATTATGCGAGGGAAAAGGCGTTCACAGGTATCGGACAGGTCACAGATTTGACAATATCTGGCGTTACGACAGGTTTAACCGGCCCCTTTGTTTTTGCGCGTCTTGTCCGCATACATTTGCTCATCAGCGGCCTTCAGCAGGCCATCGATGTCACGGTGGGTATCGGGATCAAACTTGACACGGCCTACGCTCCAGCCCAAGTGTCGGCTGAAGTCAGATTGCATATCCTTGGCTAGCTCACGAATACGCACCAAGGCAGGATCGGCAAACACACGCTGGCCCGCCATCAGGACGGCAAACTCATCGCCACCAAGGCGGGCGACGACGTCGGAGTTTCGAAAACCCTTGAGCAAGAGTTTGGCGAATGCCTGCAAAGCCTCGTCCCCCGCTTTATGCCCGAAATTGTCGTTAAGCGCTTTGAAGCCGTCGAGATCAAAGAAGAACAGTTCGACGTCCAGTTCGTTTCGGGCACACAGCGGCAACAAATGGCGCGCGACTTGTTGAAATCCGCGTCGATTCGCGATTTGAGTCAATTCATCGACATTGATCTTGGTCGAAGAAGCGAGTTCATCGTCAACAAGTGCCGCAAAGTCTTTGAGTGTTTGCTCCTCGCTCGGGGAAAAACTCCGTGGCGCATCGTCGATCAGGCAAAGGGTACCGATACGGCTACCGTCCGGCGCGTGCACCGGACAGCCCGCGTAAAAACGCACAGTTGGATCGCCTGTAACAAGTGGGTTGTCGGCGAAACGCTCATCGACGTGCGCGTCCTCAACGACGAAAACGCGCTCGTCCAAAATCGCGTGTCCGCAGAACGACACTTCTCTCGGTGTCTGACAGGCGTCGAGCCCCTGTTTTGATTTGAACCACTGGCGATCCGAGTCGACGAGGCTAACCAGGCAAATATTGACGTCGAACAATCGTTTTGCCATGCGGGTGACCCGATCGAAGCGTTCCTCGGGCGCAGAGTCCAAAATGCGTAGCGACTGGAGGCTCAGCAGGCGTACGGTTTCGTCGAGCGGAACTGGCGGTTCTTGCATGCACGTTTCCCCTGTCGGCTAGACAACCGGTTTAGGATACAGGGCGCCCTGTTGTAACAAAAGCACGAAGATCCTCGTGTAATGATTGTTCACAATTGGTGGCGATCGTGCACAAGGGAGGTGATCAAATCTCGCCCATGTCATTGAAGTGGGTAATTCGGTTTCTTCCGCTCTCCTTTGAACGATAAAGGGCTTTATCAGCTTGTTCTATGAGTTGCTCTTCGAGCATTTGCAAATCGGAGGTTTTTTTCATTTTCGTCCTCAGCGTGGCGGCGCCGATGCTCATGGTTATCTTGCGATCCAGGCTGGAAATATGCTTGACAGCACTTCGCAGTTTTTCCGCCGCCGCGAGGGCCCCATCTTGATCTGTTTCTGGCAGCAAAACAGCAAATTCTTCACCACCGTAACGTGCGACAAAATCGGTGCTGCGGGAAGTCTCTAGTAGAGCTCGTGCAATTGTTGTCAGCGCCCGGTCGCCGGCGGGATGCCCCAGATCATCATTGTATTTCTTGAAATGATCAACGTCCGCGAGCAAGACCGAGACGGGGTGATCATATCTTCCGGAGAGTTTCAGTATGGTTTCTACCTGATGATTCCAACTACGGCGGTTGGCAATCTCGGTCAAGCTGTCGGTGGTTGCTTGTTCTTCCAAAAGGTCATTTGCCGCTTCCAGCTCTTTGGCTTGTTCCAATATCGTGTTTACCGATTTCTTGCGTTCAGTCAGGTCGACAATTGAGCAGAGTATGACTATTCCATCGGGCGTATTCATCGGGTTAAGGCGAATTTCTACCGGGAATTTCTCTCCCTGTTTCTTTTGCGCAAGAAGATCGAGCCCACCCATCCGACGGGAGACGGGACTGCCAATATAGTTCTTGCGATGCAGCGGGTGATGGGCGCGCTTGTCACTGGGTATCAACGCTTCGATTGATTGGCCGACAAGCGTTCCGACCGTATAATCGAATAGTCGCGCGGCCTCATGATTGGCATGTGCGATGACTCCCTCTTGATCGACCATGATCATTGCCGCCGGGGCGGCCTCGATCGCCTGGCGGAAGCGCTCCTCCGTTTTTTGGCGCCGGAGTATTTCAGATTCCAGATCTGCCGTTCGCTCCTTCACGCGGTGCGCCAGTTCGTCTGATTGCCGACGTAGCCTGATCATCACCATACCAAGGAACGCGGCGATTCCAATACCAACGGCTGCATAGGAAATCGAAGTTTCTCGCAAGTCATCCCTGGTATGGGCAGAAATAGTGTTCAGTGGCAGATTGACTACAAGCACGCCACGAACATCCCCTGCTTTCCAGTCTGTTTTCGGCGATTCCGGGTGACTGTTGTGGCACGCTACGCACTGCGGCCGCATGACGTCAGCGGTCGCATACCGCAATACTGAACTATTTTTCTGCTGTTCAAACCGATAGTAGGGTTTTTGTGGATTTGCGGTGAGGAACTCCCAGGCTTCGGTATTAAATTCATCAAGAAGAAAAGTGTTCTCTCTGATGCGGAATGGGTAGGGGCTGTACAAATACGACGTTGCACCAGACGCCTGCTTACCAATTTCCTCACCAAGCATCATGCTTAAGGTCGCTGGCAGCGGTATGGCGTCGTCGCGTGACTCATACTCGTGGGTAATTTCCAGGCCGTGTTTTCTCGCCTTTTCGACAACTTCTGATGTATACAGTGTGCGGAACTGCGTCAGCGCTATTGAGTAAAGCTCCGACGTTCTAAGCGCCGTCGACTCGATCATCTCTGACTGAAGCTGAGACAAATGCCAGATCATGGCCGCCACGACACTGCCAAATAGCAATGTCACAGACAGGATGATTGGCAGTTTTTTCATTTATCAGCGGGCTACTGAAGTTTCGCTAAAGACGCGGAGATTCATATCAAAGCAATCAGGCGAACGGTCTTATCCCAAACAGCACTTCGTGCAGCCAGAATACAAATGCTGCGTAAAGCGCCAACCCAACCACGATCAAAATAACATCGTTGCTTTTTGATTCGGGCGCGCCGGCTAGCGGGCGCGCGACCCGATTCTTCAGTGAGATTCGATCGGCGACGGCCCACAGCAAGAACGAGCCAAATAGCAGCACGTCAGCCAGGGTACCGTTGACCAGCAAGTGGGCCACGGCCCAGATCTTGACTGCAATAAGCTGAGGATGCTTCAGGGCGCTCTTGATTCGGCCCGGAAAGTACGGTGCGATAAAAAACGCGAATACCGGCAGCATCAGCAGCGCTGCTACATGCCGCAGCCAAACGGGCGGGACATACAACAGTGTCGGGGTCTGCCTGAGGTCCGCATAGCCTCTGACCATCAGGACAATGCCGATCAGCGAGACGACCGCGTAAATCGCCTTCCAGCCGTTTTCGCTCTTCGCTACCATTTTGTCGCGCAAGGGCAATGTCACGATGGACGCGGAGTGAATGCCGAAGAACAACGCGATACCCAGCAGTAGTTGCAGCATGAGAAGATTCCTCAATCGAGTGTTGAGAGTCTGAATTTACACCATTATGCTGCATCAATAGAAAACAACGGTATAGAAGTCGCATGAGCGAACCCGTTCTTGTATACAGGGGTGATGAGATCGCCAGCTACGGTTTTGGTGATCCGCATCCGTTCGGCCTGGATCGGCACGGCGTGTTTCATGATGAGCTGGCCAGGGCCGGCTTCGGTGACGCGATCGAATATGCGGCACCTGGTGCTGCCAGTATCGACGACCTGTTGCTGTTTCACACGGCCGATTACATCGACAAGGTGTCGCGAATGTCGGCCGAGGGCGAAGGCTATCTCGATGACGGTGATACGCCTGCGATGGCCGGCATATTCGATGCGGCCTCAAGCGTGGTCGGAGCAACGCTCGCGGCGGTTGATGCCATCATGGACGGCAAAGCCAGGCGCGCATTTGTGCCAATCGCGGGCTTGCATCACGCGGGCAGGAATCACGCAGCGGGATTCTGTGTGTTCAATGACTGCGGCGTAGCGGCGGAGTACCTTCGCAAGCAACACGGCCTGCAACGCATCGCCTATGTCGATATTGATGCGCATCACGGCGACGGTATGTTCTACGGCTTCGAGGACGACCAGGATCTGATTATTGCCGACATCCACGAAGATGGTCGATATCTCTACCCGGGCACGGGTGCGGCCTCGGAAACCGGTACCGGTCCGGCGCACGGTACCAAGCTCAATATTCCCATGCCGCCAGGCGCAGGGGACAGTGATTTCCAACGAGCGTGGGCGCGCGTCGAAGCCTATATTGACGATGCAAAACCGGAATTCATCCTTTTCCAGTGCGGCGCCGACAGCCTCGAGGGCGACCCGATCACGCACCTTTGCTACAGCGAGCAGGCGCACGCCGATGCGGCCACGGCCTTGTGCCGGCTCGCAGACAAGCATTGTGGGGGCAAAGTCGTTGGCACTGGCGGGGGCGGCTATAACCGGCACAATCTGGCTCGCGCCTGGACCCGGGTCGTTCAGTCTTTCGTTGCGGCTGCCTAAGCAGTAACATCGCGTCCCTTGCCCGCCCGCCGCCGGAGAAATCGCCCGATGTTTGATACCACAACGACGCTTGAGTCATTTGACCCGGAAATCGCAGACGCGATTGCCAACGAAAACCGCCGCCAGGAAGAGCATGTCGAACTCATCGCTTCCGAGAACTACGCGAGTCCGCGAGTCATGGCGGCGCAGGGCACCGTGCTGACGAACAAGTACGCCGAAGGCTACCCGGGCAAGCGTTACTACGGCGGTTGCGAGGGCGTCGACGACC
>JAOTYE010000022.1 GCA_029862045.1 Gammaproteobacteria bacterium | reverse complement strand
CTCGCGGCATGAGTACATACGAGCAGAATTGCGGCGACCGACAGTATGCGAGTAATTGGCATCGTTACACCTTTGATTAGTTAGTATGGGCAGGAACCGTCTGCTACGAACGTCTACTTCGGGTCATAAGCAGACCCTCATCATGATATCAGCCCAATGTCCGCTTTTGGGCGTAAAGCGGCCGTCATACGACGACCGCAATGGACTTGTTACGCCTCTGTTTGCTCCGCTAGCTCAAGCGCATCATCAATTTCAATGCCCAAGTATCGAACCGTACTGTCGAGCTTGGCATGACCAAGCAATAGCTGCACAGCTCTGAGGTTCTTGGTGCGACGATAGATAAGGGACGCCTTAGTTCTTCTTAGCGAGTGAGTCCCGTACGCCGTGGAATCCAGGCCAATTCCGTCCACCCACGACTCAACCAAGCGCGCGTACTGTCGGGTCGATAAGTGAAATACACCGTTGATACGGCTCGGAAAGAGAAACGCCGTCTTACCCAAATCGGAGCGTTGAATCCATTTGGAAATCGCTTCCCTGGTTCTGGATGTGATCTCGAATTGAACCGGGCGCCCCGTTTTCTGCTGTAAGACCATTGCGCGCGAGCTGACCCGCCCACCGTTCGAGACATCGGATACTCGCAGCTTGAGCAAATCGCATGCCCGAAGCTTGCTGTCAATGGCCATATTGAAAAGCGCCAAGTCTCGACAATGGTCATTGATCTGAAGTCGCGTTCGGATCGCCCATATTTCCTGCAATTTGAGGGGTAGCTTTTGACCCACCAGCTTGCCCTTGTTCCAGGGTCCGTCATTCGGATAATGCTTGACAAGTTGATACATTTTCTTGGTTCCTTGTTTGTCTTATCGGAAACCTGATCCTGTATCCTCAATGACCGCTATACGCCCCAAAGCGGACATTGGGCTAAACTCAGCCTAAGGTGCTGCTTATGACCCAAAGCCGACATTCAATCAGTCATTGATACTCCTTTTAGACCTGTTCTTACTCCAAGTTGAGAATGGCTGACTGTGACCAAAGTCGCTCGCACGACGACGCTTTTGCTTAAAATGATTACAGTCGTACCGAGATAAGGAAGACAGATGGTTACTCGGCTCATTCTAGTTTCGCTGTTACTCATCGCATCTGCCTGCGCACCAATGGCCCCGGCACCACAAGGGTCTGGCACTTCAGTTACTGAAGAATCGGCGATCCAAGCGTACTTGACAGGTCGGGAACTTGCGCCGATTGAAGGAATCTGGAACTGGTCGGACAATGCATACCAAGTCGTCATTACAAAGAACAATACGGGCATTGGTACTGAGTACGAATATGTAGGAATAATCATCAGAGCCAACAAGGGTGGTTGGCGGGCTGGGCAAGTAAAACTGCTCTTGGATGAGACTGCATCGTCGACGGTGTTTACCGGTCGGTATTACGCAGGTAATCAGACTCCAGTGGGTACGACGTATATTTTGTCTAATCCAAATTTGATTGAAACTTCACCGCCTGTCGGCCCTTACGGAATGCCGCTGCAACAACTGTTGATTCGTACATATCCAAAGGACGGTGCTAAGGCCGCGGGGACAAGGCCACCCAGCGAAGGAATGGCGAGTGGTGGCACATGTTTCGTCGCGTCGCCGGATGGCATCGTCATCACGAGTCACCATGTCATCGACGGGGCGTCGGATATTGATATTAGGTTGATGACCGGATCGGTATACGCAGCAGAAGTCCTTCATGCTTCCCGTGCGAATGATATTGCCATTTTGAAGATTCCTGTGAGTGGCAGCAGTTTCTTACCACTTGCGAAACCGCGAACAACCAGAGCGGGTGATCTCGTTTTTACCGTTGGCTTTCCAAATTCGTCGGTATTGGGAAATCAGCCAAAATTTACGGAAGGATCTGTAAGTGCAATGTCGGGGTTGATGGACGAGCCGACCTACATGCAGATGTCTATCCCCGTGCAACCTGGTAACTCAGGTGGTCCGGTTGTGAACGAGCGAGGCGAAGTAGTCGGAATTGTCGCTGCGACCGCGGCAGTAGAATCCTTTTATCGGGAGACAGGCTCGCTGCCGCAAAACGTAAACTGGGCGGTCAAGGCCGAATATGCGCAACTTCTATTCGATCTTCCTCCAGCACTGCCCTTATCCGAAGGTCGTAGAGCGGCTATTGATCGTACACAGAACGCAATTTGCCAGGTATCGGCGAGTAACTAGACGAAATAAGCGGCAACAGGCGCGCTAACTGAGGGCTGCTTCTGGCCGTTAGCAGCCGCTGGCCTGGTGATACACTCAACGGCTGGAAATGACCCAAAGCGGCCGATCCACGAATATTTGGGCTAGTTGGTTGTCACGAGGAGTACAAGAATGAAACGAGCTTTCCTAATAGTTGTCTCGATGACATTCATAGCTTCGACAAATGCCCAAGACGACGCAAGCATCGCAACGATGAGCGTGGCGCAAATTCAGATAAAGTACGAGCAAGGCGGTAGAACGGTCGAGGACAAAGGTGCGGTCCAGACCTTTTTGGGCGGCTACACACTTGGATTTGTTGCCGGGGCGACTTCAACAATCTGGCGAACATCGGGGGTGGTCGAAGATGTGTCTCCGATTTTTGCCGGCTGCGCCCCGCCGGCTGATCGCATGTTCTATTCACTTATGGCCGCGACCGGTGAAAAGGCAAAACTGAATATCCATCAGTTTGCTTGGACAACAATAGTGGAAAGTTGTAGCGATACACTGGACGAATTGATAAGCAGCGCAGCTGAAACAGGTGGGTGATACTTGTCTTCCTCTGCCCGTCGCCTTGCCCGTTTCGTCAGCTAACGAACTTCCGCTTTTGGCCGAAAGCTGCCCTTCAATTTGCAAGATTTTGAGCTGACTAAATGACCGCTTTCGGTGAAAGCAGACATTCAGCCTGAGGCTTTCGAAATCGGGCCGCCCAATGTCCGCTTAACACCCTGAAGCAGACATTGGGCGAATATGGGTCAGAAGGGCCGCTAGTGACCCAAAGCGGACATTCGGTTTCACCTTCTTATATCAATTCCAATTTACGTAAATCCCCCAATTGACATAATTGGCGGATAAGCACATAAAACGATCATCGGGTATGAGTAGACGAGATATGGCAATTCTCGGCACCCCGATGCTACGAGTCCTATTCTTTCAACGCGTGCATTAGCTTCGCGAAGAGAATTTAGAGCTCCTTCAAGAGGAGTTGAACCATGCGAATTTGGCTAGTCGGCATACTGTTGCTATTGCCGTTCAGTGTTTTAGGTGCGAGCGTAACCGATCAGAATAATGATTTTTCGCTTACTTTGGACGTGAGCAAAGTTGAGGTAGCTCCCGGCGAGTCAATCTCAACGAAGATCACATGGACGAAGAATTCTGCAAGCGTGTTTAGCCCTTGCCTGTCGTTACTTGTTCGTGAGCACGGACCACACACATCCAACGAGTTCGTCGAAATAGACTTACCGAAGGGAATACAGCAAGGAGATAGCGGATCTATTCAAGCGCAAATGCGGCTCTATGGTGCAGGCGATCATGCGATACAGGTGTTTCTCGCTTACTACACGCCGCCGCCGGTGCAGCCTGGCACATTGTCTGGACAACCGCCGTGCCCGTCTGCCGCGGATCTAGGGGGAGGGCCAAGATCCATTAGGAGAGGACGCCCCCTGACCGTTCCCCAGAACACGGCCAGTCAGGCGGCGCATCAGTCAGTTCAGAACTACACGCTCGTGCAACTCCATGCATCAATCACTGCTGTCGTCGAGAATACGATTACTGGATTTGACACTGCGTGCATGGCAAACGAGCTCGGAGAATCCTGGGAAACGAAGGAAGACCATTTTGCGGCTGAGTATATTAGAAGCAATCATGATTACCGAACCTGGAAACCGCGCTGGTTGGTTCTTGCTGACGGTGGCCTACACGTTTATTGGAAGGTAGAACACAAAAGAACTTGGGCAACGGATGACCGGGCAGCAATTGATATTAAGTGGGATAAGTTCGGTGTCATGCAGTCCGTCCAGGTCGCAGTGTCCATCGCAAAAGAGAGCGAGTTCACCGAATCTGTAGATTACGCCGCTGGGTTAGCGGCAAGCACTGGCGAACCGTACGCAGTCGGCGCCGCGATGATAGCCCAGGCTAGCTCCCGGATTTATGACGCGATTGTGGCTATGAACGAGAAAGGCGGCCGTCTAGTGTTCCGAAGCGTAATCGAAGAGAACATGGAAATCGCCAACAAGTGTTTTCTTTGGGAGACTCCTTAAGCGCGTTTACTCTTGCATCCCAGAGTCCGCAATTGGCCGAAAGCTGCCCTTCATTTCGATACAATATTGATGATCTGAACGACTGCTTTCGGTGAAAGCAGACATTCAGATTTCGGCTCTCGAAAAACTACCGTTGAATGACCGCTATGCGCCCGAAAGCAGACATTAGGCTAAAATCGGGCTAAAGGGCCGCTTATGACCCTAAGCGGACATAGAACGGCTCGCCAGACAATCGCCCTTTCTGGACAAATTACCCATATCTGCAGTAAGTAATCAACCGCTAGGCATTAGAGCTGAGTAGGCTTTTCGGGTTTTCAATTGACATTTGTCAAGGTGTCCTCGTGCCTCGTGTGTTATCGAGTCACTACGTGTGTCAAAGGCAAACCTGACCAAAGTCAGGGACGCAAAGCCACGGGTCCTCGCCTCCCTTACGATGTTCTGTCGTGACGGGCTCAAGATCGCCGGGCTGCCGAATGATCAACAATCTACGATCTACTCAAGCTACTAGGAGACGAGAGATGAAACTCCCAATTATGATTGCAGTATGCGCAGGCCTTATTTTGTCAGGCGCTGCCCAGGCTGGTGACATTAAAATCGACCAGCGGTTCTCTGGCGTGAGCCATCCAACCATGGTCGATACGAACGGAGACGAGGCATTTGCCAGTACGTTCAGCTTCCAGCTCAAGGGGAGTCCTGGCAAAGCTACAATTCAGTCCGTGGGGGAGTTCACTGCCTTTGCACCCGGCGACTGCCCCGATGGCGGACTCCGATCGGATCTTATTCAACAGAGCTTTGTGGAGACGTTCAAAGACCTCTCAATGCTCTTCTTCGTGACCACAACTGGACACACTTGCTTTAACCTTTCTACCTTTGAAATTGGGGGGGAGCTCTCGGGAATCATAACCGGCGGCACTGGGCGTTTTGAAGGGGCGACGGGCTCATGGACAACGAAGTTCGAGGCCTTCCTTGTTGGCCAGACCGTGACCGCTACGATCGGAACCACCAAGGGCACGATCCATGTTCCAGACTAAGGGGACGACGACTAATAGCGCAGATAGAAAACTCACTTGTGCTATGAACTCCGAAAAGCCCCGCCCTCGTGGCGGGGTTTCTTTTGTCCGGTATTGGCCGTTAGCTGCCCTTCGATTTCCTAATTATTAAGCGGTTTCAATGACCGCTTTGGGTGAAAGCGGACGTTCGCGACTGGCCGACCGAAAATCCGATTCCAGGTCGTCCGCTATACGCTCCAAAGCAGACATTAGGCTAGTATTGGGCTGAAGGGCTACTAATGACCCAAAGCGGACATTCTAGGTACATCCCAGAATTGACATGATTTTACTGTAAGCGCCCAAATGGCCGTTACAACCGACAAAGGCAAACCTGACCACAGTCAGGGCCGCAGGGATAAGGTCATGTACAAGATTCTAATTGCAACAGCAAGCTTGCTAGTACCATTAATTGCGTCAGGCGAGGTCCTCGATAAGTCCAGTTCTTTTAGTGCTGAGCAGGACTCCATAACTGGAATTTGGACATTGGAGTGCGAATCTGAGGTGTCCGGCATTGACAGATTGGAAACACATAGCGTGGACATATATGTTGAAGTGGCTGGCGGTGATCCTGCTGTGATCTTTAGTACACGCGTCGATATTCTCCCTACAGAGCGAAGTGTTACCGAATCTGCCGAAGGCATTTATGAATTTGAAGTGAAAAAGAAGGGTTCCAAGCTCGTCGTTAGTTTTGACGCGACTTGGTTCGCTACTACGGGTGATGAGTTTTATTGCACAATTGGTATTTACAAGGGTATCTATCCACCGCCAGCAGGTAACGATTTGTATCTCATGAGATATCGCTACGCGATCATTAGCAGCGGGACGCCTTAACGTTTATCAATGGGCGATTCTTCACATTTGACAAGCGACCACTTTTGGCCGAAAGCAGACGTTCGACTTACCTGATTTTGAGCGGCTCGAATGGCCGCTTTTGGTGAAAGCGGACATAGAAAGGCCCCGCCGAAGCGGGGCCGATAATTGGTCCCCGGTTCTGTTTTTATTATTGCGCTGAGCCGAGGAAAGAAGCGCTATCGCTCTCTTGTTTAACCAATTTCAAGCAAGCCAAAACCCAGTAGTGCGAGCGTAGCGGGTTCAGGCGATTCAGCCCTATAAATCATGCAAAATTCAGTCCGAAATCGTAAAACATTGAAAAACATATGAATGATGAAACACGACCATCTATTTAGACTTTGTCTTGGAAAAATTACCGACGTTTTCTGGCTCAGACGGGTGACCTAAAGCGGGCATCGCTAGGTACATCCCAGAATTGACACGATTTTCCAATCGGCGCATTAATTCCTGTTACAACCGATAACGGCAAACCTAGCCAAAGCTAGGGACGCAAAGCTACGGGTCCTCGCTTCCCTCACAACGTTCTTGTTGTGCTGGACTCAAGATCGCTGGGCTGCCGGGGCATGTGACCCTACTGCTCGCACTCGAGCAAGGTGGCCGAAATGAGAAAAACAATGATGAATAGGGCTTTCTTTTGCGTCGTGACATTGTTATTTGGGGTATCTACCGTCACTAACGTTTCGCACGCTATTGACCTAGACAACGCATATGTCGAAGCGGCATATCCTCTAGATTACGGAGGTGAAGGAGCCACCAGCGACGGATCAACGTTATGGATTATGCAACAAACGAACGTCACTCTGCATAGTTATGACATCTCCGGTGGTGGATTTTCGCCGATTACCTCTCTACCCACACTAGGTGGATTCGGTTTGGCGTGGGATGGAACAGGTATCTGGGTGTCTGGTGGCGGTGACATCTATTTGAAATATGATCCGACTACCGGAAATGTAGTGAACTCGTTTGTCTCCTCAACTCCCACATTTAGTTTGGGCGACCTTACTTTTGATGGTCAATATCTTTGGAAAGCCTCAAGGCCAGAGTTTAATCAAATAGACCCGGCAACTGGGAATGTCATAAGCACGATCAGCGGATTCGATTTGCCAGGTATAGAGGAAGGACTGACCTATGATGGCCAGTACCTTTATGCGATTTCCTACACAGATGGATCTGACCCACGAATTTGGAAGATCGATCCAACTACTGGCGCATTGTTGACCGACAGCTTTGCACTTCCTGTTGGCACATACAATGGGTTAGCGTTCGATGGCCAAGGTCTGTGGGCTGTAGGATTTTCGAGCCGTACGCTATACAAAATTTCTTCTACCGCTGTCACCGAAATAACTATTGATATCAAACCCGGCAGCGACCCGAATGCCATTAACGCTGATGCAGGCGGATTCCTGCCAGTCGCCATTCTCACTGATACCGACTTCGATGCGCTTCGAGTTGATTACACGACTGTTGCATTCGGGCCCTCTGGTGAAGCTCCTGCAAGGGAAGCCAAAGCCAAAGACGTTGACGGTGACGGAGATTCGGATCTAATCCTGCATTTCAAGATATCTGATACTGGCATTGCCTGTGGCGACATAGCAGCGACGTTGACAGGTGCGACTTTCGATGGCGAGCCAATCACTGGCACGGACGCAATCACAACGGTGAAGTGTCCGCCAGTGACCATCACGACAATAACCGAACTGGTTGGAGACAAAGACTGCTTCGGCGTAGGTGGCGTATGTTCGGATGGCGATAGTTTGTCTGATCTTGGTGTACCGGGTGGCGATAATCGTGATCCGGGAGATCCGTTGGGCACAGACTGGTTGGGCACTTCCGTCGGGATGGGGCAGGAGCCTTCGTTTGATTTCCAATTTGACATCGCCTCATTCGACCTCATCGGTGTTACGCCGACATCTGCGTCGCTCACAATGTTCACGGCTGGAATTGAACTAGTTGGCGCTACGTTCTTTTTCAATAGCGTTAACATTGGTTTCTATACCGAACCTGACGGCTTTGAAAATATAGCGGCTACAGTTATTTTCGATGTGCCGATATCTCTCTTGTCGAATCAGAATAATCTGACGTTGTCTATTCCAGATTTGGGACTGGTACAAGATGGTTATACTATTGATTACGTCGAATTGACCGTAGTGGGTTCCGGCGCCGCCGCCGTCCCCTAACCCGGCACTCTCGTACTCTTGGGTTTAGGTCTTGCTGGAATGGGATTAGCCAGACGAAAGAAAGTCTGACTGAAACAGGATTCAAGAAGCCCCGCCGAGTGCGGGGTTTTTCTGTGCGCTTAGAGCAATAACTCCAGTTCAACCTTGCTGAGGCCGGAAGTAGGGTTTGGTCATGCTCGCCGAACTCTACATCGAGGCTCTTTTGGCCGACGCTGACCTGGCTGATCAAGTCTAAGAGTTGTGGATTGCAGGGGTTATTACGGATGATCTGGCGGCGTTGGCGTGGTGGTTTGTCGCTTATGGCCAATAGGCAAAATTATGTACAAATACGGCAAGTACGAATTGACCGACGTAAAGCCAAAGGGATACAAACAAAGCTCGTATGCCTCCATCTCTAATGGAGTGCAAACCCGATCAGGGGGCCATTGGCATGATACTTCTAAGAAAACGGACCAGGTTCCTAGTCTCCACCGCATGTCTCGCCTTTCTCACGTTTGCTAACGGCGCATCCGCAGATTCGGATTTTGTAGCAACTTTCACGTTTCCCGGCGGCACTATTTTCGGGCACCTGCCCGTGCCCCAGGTTAATGGATTCGATTACTATTTTACGCCAGTGATCATTGATACCGGGATCTTTGGCGCTGGGGTCACCATAGAAAGTGTCGAAGTGTCCGCTGCCGGTCAGAACAATGGTGCATTTGTTAATTTCGACTGGGAGGTACATCTAGGACCTATGTCATTTGGACTGCCCGAAGGGCAGTTTATCAAGACGTTCGTTGACCCGATTGCCGGGTACACGCGAATCGCACCCACCCAATTTCGATTCGTGATCGGTAATCAATTAGATAATCAGAGTTACCTATTTTCTGGTCAGCACGATTTCGTTGCCGGAACGACAACAGCGAGTCCATATCTGTCGCTGGTTCAGGCTGCTTTCACGTCGCCGATGAACCTAACAGACGGTCTTTACGCTCAAGTATTTCTTTGGACGGCTGATAACCGCAACTCGCAAATATACTTTGGCGAGATAACGTTAACGGTGCGAGGGCAGATGCCAGCCATCCCGGTCGTCATTGTTATCAAGCCTGGCAGCGATCCAAACAGCATCAATCTGTATTCGAGGCAGAGGATTCCTGTAGCCATCCTCACTACTGATACGTTCGACGCGCTTGATGTCGATCCACTAAGCACAGCTTTCGGGCCGGATGGTGCCACTGAATTTCATGGACGTGGTCACGTTAAAGATGTCGATGAGGATGGCGATATGGATTTGCTTCTTCATTTCAATACGCAAGAAACGGGCATCCAATGCGGTGACACAGAGGCTACGCTGACTGGTGAAACATTTACTGGGCTAGCGTTTACTGGTACTGACGCCATCAATACTGTGAACTGTCCTTAGCTATACGAGCAAAGGTCTAGAAGCAAAGCCCCACTTCGGCGGGGTTTTAACTTCCCGCTTGTCACGGCGCTGTATTGTGCTTCGGAAAGAAAAAGCCGCGCCCTGATGAGTGCGGCTTTCTCAATGGAGCCTGACGGCTCGCTCCCCTGTTACCTGTAATTCTACCAATTCAGCGACTACTAAAGAGCCTTACTTTTGGCATTCCTGGGGCAATTGGCCAAAAATGGCCGCTGCACAGCTAGCTCATATCATTCAATAATAGACGATGCTCACCCGTCTATACGTAGAAGCCTTGTTAGCCAATCCTGTCCTGGCCGATCAGGTGTGGGAACTGTGGAATGCTGGGGCAATTATGGATGGTGTGGCGGCTATGGCGTGGTGGCAGCAACAGGCCAGCCCATTGGTTTTGGGAGACCCTCTACCTATCGCGATTACGTGACCCTTTGACAGCATTCTGCGGTGAGAATAAGCGGCCCACAAATAACCGGTCCAACGTGTCCCCAGTGTGTCCCAAAAAGGATTCTTCGGAGCTAAGGAAAAGGGTCAACCAGTAACTATTTGTTTATTAAATTGAAAATGGTGCCGGATAGGTGACTCGAACACCTGACCCCATCATTACGAATGATGTGCTCTACCAACTGAGCTAATCCGGCAGCGGCGCGAAGTATAGCCTCAGCGCTACGTATCGAAAAGGGGTTTATCCCGGCTGGTCCGTTCGGTCCCGTACCTTGATCAGCACCTCGATACTCTCGCGCTCTGTACCGTCCGGGAGGTCTGGCAGATCCTCGAAGCAGACCTGCTCAACCGGGATATCCGATAGCTCGCCCGAATCGACGTTATAGAAGTGATGATGCGGATGGGTCGTCGAATCGTAGAACTTGCGTACCGGATCGACCATGACTTCCCTGACGAGGCCACATTTACTGAACAGATTGAGGCTGTTGTAAACCGTGGCTTTCGAGACGCCACTGCCAGCCACCCTGAGCCTCTCAATAATCTGATCCGCCGACAGGTGCTGCGGCCGCTCAAGCAGAATACTCGCGATCTCGACGCGCTGCGGCGTCGGCAAAATACCGTACTTATCGAAAAGAGACAGGAGGCCTGACCGGGTCATTTTCCAAGCCCTCACGGGTCATAATTCGCGATTATAGCCCACTTTTGCGACGCGCTGAGTGCGACGGATCAACCTAACCTGTCACCAGGACAAGGAGGTCCCATATGCGGCAACAGCGGCACGACCTGCGCGGCTACTCGCTATACGAACTGCTCATGACACTGACACTGGTCGCGGTAGTGCTCGGCCTCGGCCTGCCCTCGTTTTCGGGCATCGTTGCCCGCAACCGGCTGCACACGGAGATCAACGCATTGTTTCACGCGATCCATGTGGCCCGTAAAGAGTCGATCATGCGTCACAAAGTCGTGTCGATCTGCCCCAGCCTCGATGCATTGAATTGCGAGCCCGGCCGCGACTGGTCGACCGGCTGGATCATGTTCGAGAACAGTGATCGCGACGAGCCACCGCGCCGCGATGCAGGCGAGGCGCTGCTACAGACTCACAAGATTGCCGAGAATGTCAGGATCACGGCAAATCGCCGCGGATTCACGCTCCGCGCCACCCAGAAGCGGGCGACAAACGGCACGATCGTCGTTTGTGATACGGCGGGCAGGGTGACGCCGAGGGCGCTGGTAATCAGCTACACCGGCCGGCCGCGGGTGACGCTCAAGACGACCCGTGGAGAACCGTACCGGTGCGCGGATTAAGTTAAGTCAAAGGCCCGAAAGCGACCGTTCATCGGGCTCCTCCGGCCGTTCGTCAGCTACCCGGGAACCCTTGGAACCGGCGCAGTATATTGCCTGTATGAAAAGACAAACCCAAAACGGCTTCACGCTCTATGAGCTCCTGATTACAATGCTGATCGTCGGCGTCGTGCTGTCGCTCGGTGTTCCGAATATGACTGAGTTCACGCGCAACAGCCGAATTACGACCACGGCCAACGACCTGCACGCCGCCTTCCAGGTGGCGCGCAGTGAAGCCCCGCGTGGCAAGACCAATATCACGATCTGTGCGAGTGCCAATTCGATGGCCGCTGCCGCAGATTGCGGTGGTACCTGGGACCAGGGTTTCATCGTTTTTATCGATATCAACGGTGACCTGTTACGCAACGGCGTTGGCGAAACGGTTCTCAGGGCGCATCCGGCAGTGGCTGACGGCGTTTCATTGGCGGTTGCCAACGACGCGACGTATTTCAGCTACGCCCCGTCAGGAATGGGGCGTGGCAACGTGAACGGCAACCAGGCCCTGACGCAGGTCATTGTCTGTGACAAGCGAGGCACCATAGAAACGACCAAAGACTTCTCGGCGGCGCGATTGTTCGTTTCGACGCCGCTTGGCCGTGCAACGGTCGTTCGGGACGTAACGATGGTCGACAACGCGCTGCTTTTGATGGGCAAGAGCTGCCCGTAGTCACACTGCTATAGATAAGGAATCGATTCGATGTTGATCACTCATCAAAAATCCGCACCCCGCCGGCAACGAGGTTTTTCGCTGGTCGAGGTACTGATTGCACTGGTCATCATGTCGGTTGGCATGCTCGGCATCGCCGGCCTGTATGTGCAGAGCATGCAGGCAGGCCGAACCTCCATGTTCCGCCATCACGCTGTAACGCTGGCCGGCGATGTTGCTGACCGTATTCGAGCAAATCCGACGGCGCTTGGCGTCTATACCGGAGGCGGTGCCGATGGTGGCTGCGTTGGCCTGGGCGTTTCCTGCAGCCAACCGCAAATGGCACAGCACGATATTTTTCTGTGGTCCGCGCAAGCTGCCGAAATGCTGCCAGCCGGCACAGTCAACGTTACGCTCGACGCCGCCGTAACACCGCCGGAATACACAATAGCGGTGCGGTGGGTCGAGGCAGGCGAGAATCTCGATTACACGATCATTATTCCGATACGGGGATTATGAGTATGTGGACCAGAATATCCAACAAACAGACAGGCCTGACGATGGTCGAGTTGATGGTCGCCCTCGCGATCGGCTCGTTTCTGATGATCGGTGCCGTTCAGATTTACAACCAAAGCCGTCAGGCGTTTGTCATTAACGAATCCATCGCACGTGTGCAGGAAACGGCGCAGTTCGCGATGGACACGCTCGAGACAGATTTGCGAATGGCCAGTAACTGGGGCCGCAACAGTCGTTCGTTAGCTGTTGAGGGGCGCTCGATTCCCGGTGGCGATGCCAATCCAACGACCTTGCCTGCCCCACCCGACTGTGGTGAGGCCTGGTCACTCGAACTTGCGATGACCGTCGATGGCGACAACAACAACTACGCGATGCTGTGCCCTGCTCAGGGCGGTGCAGGCGCGCAAGCTAACTCCGACGTTTTCACCGTTCGCCGTGCATCTGTATTACCGGTTGCGCCGCTGGACGGCCAATTGCAGATTCAGACGACACGTATTCAGGGCGAGATGTTCGCCGACGGCAACGTTCCTGCCGATTTTAGCACCGACATAAATCCAGAGACGGGCCAGCCCTACTCGACGACGCACAATCTGATCGTTAACACCTACTATGTCGCGGCAGACTCGGAACTGATTCCCGGATCACCGGCATTGCGTCGCAAGTCTCTCGGTGTTGGCCTCGCCGGGCCGATCGTCATTGACGAGGAAGTTGCTCCGGGCGTCGAGAATATTCAAATTCAGCTCGGCATTGACGTCGACGAAGACAATACGGTCGACATCTACGTCAATCCGGGTGATCCGATTTACAACCCGGAGGACGCTGGCTTCGTTCCCGGTGCCAGGGTGATGACCGCTCGCTTGTGGCTCGTTGTACGCGGCATCACACCTGAAGTCGGCATCCAGGACAACCGTGATTACGAACCCGGGGACATCGACCTGGGTGTGCCGGCCGACAATTTCCGACGCATGCAGGTATCCAAAACAATTCTCCTGCGTAACGCAAGAACATGATTGAGAGAACGACCATGAAGACAATGACTCAATTTCATAAACAGCAAGGCGCGGCGCTCGTCGTCGGCCTGATCCTGATGGTGGTCATCACGGTGCTTGCCATTTCAGGTATGAATACCGCGACCACCGAGCTCGCGATGGCACGCAATGATCAAAACTACGAGTATGCGTTCCAGGCCGCCGAAACCGGCATCGAGCAGGCGCTCGCCCAGGGTCAGTTCAATCCGGGGGTCGGCGTGAGCGTGACATACGCGGTCGACGGGGTCGGCGGACATGATGAAGTAACATCGGATATCGCGTTCGAGGATTCAACGGTCGTTCCGGACAAGGCGTTTAGTCTCGGCGTGGGCAGTGGCGTGAAAGCGTATCACTTCATCGCGACCGCGGCGGCCAGGTCTAGCAGAGCGCCCGGCTCAACGACGGATCGCGACTCGGTTGCTACGCACTCACAAGCATTTTACGTTGTCGGCCCGGAAGCGCCGACACTCTAATTACACGAAGTGACGACCCAGGGAAACAAGGTGAATCGCATGAAAATCAAGACACTAATTACGGTTACGCTGCTATGCCTCAGCCTGTCGGCCGCGGCGGATGACCGCGTAACAGCGCAGGCCTATGAGATTGCATTGGACAAGTTCCAGGCACCCGCGACCGAAAACGGCGGCGCCAGCTTTAAGGAATGTAGCGATTGCGTACGCAAGATCGTGCGCGTTACATCGGGCACGCGTTACAACGTTAACGGCAAGGCGGTTTCGCTGGAGAAATTCCGCGAGGCCATCGCACAAGTCAGCGATCGCGACAAGATGCCCGTGATCGTTCTACATCATCTCGACTCAGACACGATCATTTCGTTAAGCGTGTCCATCTAAACCGTACACAAGCATTGAGGCAAAGATCATGATGATCTCAATAAAGAAAACCACATGGATGAGTGTCAGCTGCGCATTTGCTTTGCTGACGGGAATACCGGCTGTTGCTGACGACACAGAACTGCTGCTGATCAATCCGGACCCGACGCAGAACCCCAAGCCGAACGTCATGTTTATTCTCGATACGTCGGGCTCGATGACGACCACTCAGGACACAAATGCGCCGTTCGACATCACTGATCCTACGCTCAACTTCGATACCGGCGACTGTGACCCATCCAAGTACTACTGGACGGACGTCGATGTTCTGCCGGACTGTGCGACGACCAACAATGTCATCGACGGAGACAAGTTCGTCTGCGGCTTCGCCATGAGACAGATTGACGGTATCGGCAGTTTCACGAATACGATGGTGCAGTACCGCGGCGGAGGCGCCGATGGAACCGGCAGCGGAGCCGCTCGCTGGCAAACTCTGGCGCCCGGATACTCGAGTGAATACGTAGAATGTCAAGCCGATTCAGGCACTCATGGCGACGGCGTGGACGCGACCCGCCTTTTTGCCGCCAGCGGCACGGACCTGAGCGATCTTTGGACCCCTAGTGTGAACCAGGAAGTGTCCTGGGGCAGTGCACCGCGCAACATCAGCTACACGGTATACAGCGGCAAGTACATTAACTGGAAGAGCAATCCGACAATAAGGAACATGTCTCGTTCGGACATCATGAAGGCGGTTGCCACGCAGGTCCTGAACTCGGTCAACAACCTCAACGTCGGCTTGATGCGCTTTGATGGCAACGACGGCGGCCCGGTTTTTCTCGACATCACGGATCTCGATGCCAACCGTCAAACCGTGGTCGATGCTGTGAACGCCCTGCCGGCAGGTGGTAATACTCCTCTGTCGGAGACGCTGTACGAGTCGGCGCTGTTCTGGCGGGGTATGCCTGCGCATTATGGTACGGCGGCCATGACGGCACTGACGGACCCGAACGCCCTGGTTACGCCGCCGCCGGCCCCTGAGGTCTACGAGCAGCCCGACTGGGACGTCTGCGCCAAGAACTACAACGTGCTGCTGACGGACGGCACGCCGGTCCAGGACTTTGACACGCCCGGACTCCTGGGCAATTTACCCAACGTCGGGACTGCACTTGGCTATCCCGGCTGCGACGGTGCTGTCCTCCCGGACGGGGGGCAATGTCTCGACGACATCGCCGAATACCTGTCAGTCGAGGACATTGATCCGAACGAGCCGGGCGACCAATTCGTTACGACGCATACGATCGGCTTCCACACCAACCAGGCTGTCCTCCTGGAAACGGCTTTGAACTCCGGCGGTCAGTACTTTCTGGCCAACGACGTTGAAACGCTGACCAAGACCCTGTTGTCGATTATTGCGAACATCAACGATCGCACGTTGTCGTTCTCGGCACCTGCGGTATCGGTCAATGCCTTCAACCGAACGCAAAACCTCAACGACATGTACATAACGGCGTTCGGCGCGAAGTCCAAAGCTCACTGGCCGGGAAACCTGAAGAAATATCGCATTCTCGACAGCGCAATTGTTGACGTGAATGATACTCCTGCCGTTGATCCTATGACGGGCTTCTTCCTGGACACCGCGCGTAGCTACTGGACCGTTGGCGGCAACGATGGCAACGACGTGAGGCTTGGCGGCGCGGCGCAGCAACTGCCGGCTCCGCTGTCACGCAATTTGTACACCAATAACAACCCCGGTGACCTGACAGCCGCGTCAAATCATATCACGCCGTCCAATGCGGCCTCATTTGTACCGTCCGATTTCGGTCTGACCGGTGCAACCGGTGAGCCGACGATGGACGAGCTCATGCGCTGGGCGCGCGGTGAGGATCTCCTCGACGAAGACAACAACATCGCGACCCTGGTTCGTAAAACCATGGGCGACCCATTGCATTCGCAACCTGCAGCCGTTGTTTACGGCGGCGATGCGGCAAACCCGGATGTGGTCATCTATACCGCGACCAATGACGGCTACCTGCATGCTTTCGCCGGCGATACCGGGGAAGAACTCTGGTCGTTTATCCCGAAAGAGCTGCTTTCGAACCTGACGCGCCTCTACTTCGATCCGAATTCGAAGTACAAGCAATACGGTATCGATGGCAACGTCGTTCCTGTTGTCAAAGATGTCGACAGGGACGGTACGATCGAATCTGGCGATGGCGACTTCGTCAAGCTGATTTTCGGAATGCGTCGTGGCGGCGAAAGTTATTACGCGTTAGACGTCACCGACAAGACCTCACCGTCGTTGATGTGGAGTTTCAATAGCGCAGTACAAGCCGGCGAAAGCTGGTCTACACCGGTAGTGGCTCGCATGGACATCGCATCGGTCGTACAGAACGCTGACAAGGCAGTCGTTGTTTTCGGCGGTGGCTACGATACCGTGCATGATACGAGCGCACATCCGCTCAATCCGGACGGTGCTGGTGCCGGCGTTCACATCGTTGACCTGATCAGTGGCGCGCATCATTGGCGCGCGGGCGCTGATGCCGGGGCCGACTTGCGGCTGGACACCCCGGGCCGTGAAATGCACCGCGCCATTCCGAATCAGGTTCGTGTAGTCGACCTTAATGGCGACAGGCTTGCCGATCGCATGTACGCGACGGATCTGGGCGGGCAGGTGTGGCGTTTCGACATCAATAACGGTCAGGATCCCCTGAACCTCGTAGCGGGCGGCATTATCGCGCGACTCGGTGCCGAGGGGCTGGGCTCACCCACAGCAGCAGACACGCGGCGTTTCTACAATGCGCCTGACGTCTCGCTGATAACCGACAACGCACAACAACGCCGCTACATTTCAATCAGCGTTGGTTCCGGATACAGGGCGCATCCATTTGATCTCTCGGCTGCCGATCGATTCTTCTCCGTCAGAGACGGCGATGTGTTCAACAAGCTGGACCAGAATGCCTATGACAACTACTCGATCGCCACGGACGGTGACCTGGTTGAAGTCAGCGGGCAGACGCTGACGGTAATCACTTCGAGTGACCGCGGCTGGAAATTTACTTTGCCGGCTAACCAGAAGGTGCTCGCGAACTCGCTGACGTTTGATGATGAGATCTTCTTCGTCGCATTTACGCCGGACACGAATGCCGCAGTGACCTGTGCAGCGGGAAGAGGTACGAACATCCTGTACCGCATGAGCGCAGTGAATGGCGACCCGATCGTGCCGAACATCGACACATTGAATCCGGCACTCTCAGATGACGAACGAAGCACGGATCTGCAGCAGGGCGGTATCGCTCCGTCCCCGGTAATACTTTTCCCGAGCCCGGACCCAAACTGTGTAGGCGACGACTGCGACGTACCGCCACTTGGATGTGTCGGTGTCGAGTGTTTCGACCCAGGATTCAAGAACGTCCCGGTTCGCACGTTGTGGACGCAAGACGGTATAGACTAGTCGTGTATTGAATAGGATAGAATAATGCAAATGCGCAAATACATTCGTGGCGTTACATTGCTTGAGCTGATGATCGTAGTCGTGATCATCGGCATCATGGCGGCGATCGCCTACCCCAACTACCGCGAGTTCGCGGCGCGGGCCAAGCGCAACGAGGCCAAAGCGATGCTGCTCGAGGTCGCGTCCATGCAGGAGCGCTTCTACCTGCAAAACAGCCGCTACGGCACGCTGGTTGAACTTGGTTTTGGCGATCCGTATGTCTCGGACACGGAATCATACAACGTAACCGTGGCCGGGCCCGATGCGAGCAACTATACGGCAACCGCGCTATATCAAAAAACGGATGCCGAAGCTGGCAAGTGTAATACATTCGGTATCGACGGCCGTGGCACCAAGACTTCAGCGCCGTACTTGGACTGCTGGACCCGCACGAGGTAGTTTGATTCGATGTGCCGGGGTCAGTGCCCTTGTCTAGGGCTCTGACCCCGTTTTCTTTTGCCTTGCGGAAACAAATAACGCGTCGACAATCAGCAACACCGCACCCACCGTAATGGCCGAATCGGCGACATTAAATGATGGGAAGGCCCAATCTCCAAACCAGACCTGAATGAAGTCCGTTACATACCCGAAGCGGGCACGATCGATCAGGTTGCCGACGGCGCCGCCAAGAACGAGCGCAAGCCCGCCCGCGAGAATCACAGGCCCCTCGGTGCGAACGCGCCACAGCCATACAGTGATCACGCCGCTGACCCCTGTTGCGAGTACAACAAAAAACCACCGCTGCCAGCCCGACGCCCCGGCCAGAAAACTAAACGCTGCCCCGGTATTTTGCTGATGCGTCAGGTTGATAAAATCGTTGAGCGGCACCTTGCCATACAGCGGTACCCACTCGACGATCGCCCACTTCGTCAACTGATCTGCAACAATGACGGCGAGCGCAATGACCAGCCATGCGATATATCGACGTACCCCCGAGTTTTGACGTTCGCTCACACCTTACCCCGCAGCTGCCAGAGCCGATCGTGCATTGTCGGCGTCACGGTGCATCTGCGCAACCAACTCTTCGACCTTGTCATACTTTATTTCCTCACGTAGACGAGCGATAAAGTCTACATGAATGTACTCACCATAAATGTCTTCATCGAAATCGAAGATATGCACCTCGAGTAAGGGTTTCGTACCCTCGAAAGTCGGTCGCGTTCCGAGGCTGGCAACTGCATCTTTCGAGCCGCCAGGCAATCCTGCAACACGCACCGCGAAAATGCCCATCACCGCACTCTGGCGGCGCCTGAGTTCAACATTCGCAGTCGGAAATCCCAGCGTCCTGCCGACCTTCTTGCCTTTGATGATTTTGCCGGACATCCGATACGGGCGTCCGAGCAACGCGGTGGCGCGTTTCATCTCGCCGGCCGCAAGCGCTTCACGAATAGCCGTACTGCTCACGCGTACGCCATCGACGATTACACTCGGTACCTGCTCAATCGTGTAGTCCAACGCCCTGCTCGCGCGTTGCAGTTGTTCGATACTGCCCTCACGGCGACGGGCAAAATGGAAATCATCACCGACCACGAGATGGCGCGTGCACAATCCATGAATCAGGATGCGGCGAATAAAATCGGCGGCGCCGATATCACGCATGGGTTGCGCGAACCTCGGGCAATAAAAAATATCGATGCCGTGATTCTCGAGTGCATCGAACTTCTCGCGAAAGCGCATCAAACGTGCCGGCGGACTGTCGGCTGAGAAGAACTCTTTCGGTGTCGGCTCGAAACTCATGACCACTGACGGCAAATTGCGCTGCTGCGACGCCGTTACAACCCTGCTTAACAGATGCTCGTGTCCCGGGTGCAATCCATCGTAAGCACCAATCGTCACAACGCTGCCGTTAGCAAGATCATTAAACGACATGTCGGTCAGATGACGTACGAGTCTCACTAGTGTGGCCTCATGCCGAGCTTCGATGGTCTGAGGCCAAGCACAAACAAGATAAGGAAATAGGCAAGTGCGCCAGCGACGATGCTCACGGCCAGCCAGGCGGATCGATCCAAGACAGTAGCGCTTAGCCACCATGCCAAAGGCCGGCCGAGGTACAAGAGCACTGCGCCCATTACGGCATTAGCGATGAGAACCTGAACAAGCAAAGATCCCCAGTTATTGGAAAGTCTGAGTACGGCCTGCTCACGCAGACCGCGATACAACAAATAGGCATTGAGCAAGGCAGCCACCGATATTGCAAGCGCCAGGCCCGCGTGGGTTCCCGCATAGCCGATACTCGTCAGGTACCACGCCAAGGTGACGCTCAGAACGAAGTTAACAGCCAGCGCAATAAGACCGACACGCACCGGAGTTCTAGTGTCCTCGCGCGCAAAATAGGCCGGCGCAAGAATTTTGACGAATGAAAAACCAACGAGCCCGACTGCAAACGCCTGCAGCGCAAGCGCGGTCATGCGTACATCATCCGGGGAGAACACGCCGCCATAAAAGATCGTTGCAACGAGCGGCTGGGCCAAAACAACCAAGCCAATCGCCGCCGGCACGGCAATCAGCATGACGAGCTTCATCGACCATTCGAGCGTTGCGGAAAACGCCTCAAGGGATTCGTTTGCATACTGCCGCGACAGGTAGGGCAGCGTTACGGTCGCAAGCGCGATCCCAAACAGTCCAAGCGGGAACTCCATGAGCCGGTCCGAGTAATACAACAGGCTGATTTTCCCGACACCGAGCATCGAGGCGATGATGCCACCGACCAGCACATTCACTTGTGCGACAGACGAGCCAAAGATCGCGGGGAGCATCAGTTTGCCCGCGCGCCGCACACCTTCATGCCGTATCGCCCATTTGGGGCGTGGCAGCGCCCGAATTCGCATGAGAAACGGAATCTGAAACAGGAGCTGCAAAAGGCCGGCAATAAACACGGCGTAGGCCAGGGCCATGCCCGGCTCTTCAAGCAGCGGCGCGAGCCAGATTGCCGCAGCAATCAACACGATATTCAGTATCACCGGAGTAAACGCCGGGACACCAAAACGACCGTATGTGTTGAGGATTCCGCCTGCGAATGCGGTCAATGACACAAAGAACAGGTACGGAAATGTAAACCGCAACATCAGTGTCGCAAGATCGAACCGGCCGTCCTCGCCGATGAAGCCCGGCGCTACGACGGCGACGAGCAACGGTGCTGCGACCACACCAAACAGGGTTACGAGAAACAGCAGGACCCCGAACGTACCGGCGACCGCGTCGACAAACTCGCGTGCATCTTCGTGGCTATGTTTCTCGCGGTATCGCGCCATGACCGGCACAAAACCCTGCGAGAAGGCGCCTTCGGCGAAAAAGCGCCGCAGCATATTGGGAATGCGATTGGCGACCAGGAACGCGTCCATGACGAGCGAGGCCCCAAAGAAGCGGGCGAAGACGATATCCCGAACCAGACCAAGGATGCGCGACAGGAGCGTCATGCCGCTGACGACAGACGTTTTCAGTATCAGCTTGAGCCCGGAGACCTTTTTCGTCGTCATCACCGCTACGAGTTTAGCCCATAAAACATATGAAATCAGTCATTTAGGTGGCGTTCCGGTGCGCACTGGCGGGGCTTGCTGATTGTCATTGACAATGCCCCTCCGGCCACGAATAATACGCGCCTCTTCGACCCAGGACACGGTAATACCAGTGGCAAATATCAAGTCAGCCAGGAAGCGCGCCCGCCAGGCGGAAAAGACCCGCAAGCAGAATATGGGCCTGCGCTCTCTGATGCGTACCAAGATCAAAACTGTCGTCAAGGCCTGTGATGCGGGCGACAAGGATGCCGCCGTGGCAGCATACAAAGACGCCGTACCGGTCATCGACAGCATGATAAACAAGGGTATCGTCAACAAGAACAAGGCGGCGCGTCACAAGAGCCGGCTGAACAAGCGCGTCAAGGCCCTCGTCGCCTGACAATACTTTGCCAATCGACACGAAAAAGCCGCCTGTTGGCGGCTTTTTATATGTCTAGAGCTTAAGCGTCCGGCGCTACCCTACCAGCAGTCGTCTCCGCCACCCAGCGCGTCCTTCGTTCCAGCCTGGCTGAGGGTCAGCGTGCCACAGTCGGTATCGCGTTCCAGTTGTCCCGCCAACGGTGCCGCTGTTGCGGTGTAGGTTGTCGGAGTCACATTCACAATCGAAAGTACGTAGACGGCATCATCGTCCCCGGCCGCAACCGCCTTACCTGCGTCGGAGACGAACAACGGACTGCCGGCAAATCCGAGAGCGGACAGGTCCGTGGCATACGTCTTGTTGTCCATGAAGAACTGTTGCTGCCGGTCCGCGATTTGCAATAATGCTGACGTTGCAGCCGTCCGTTTCGTTTTGACGATGTATTGCATATAGGACGGAAAAGCGAATGCTGAGATCATCGCGACGATCGCTACAACAATCAACAGTTCCAGGAACGTGATGCCACGTTGCCTGCTGGCTAGAGTCGGGTTTTGCTGCATTGTCATTATCCTGTGCGTGTTTGTGCTCAAGGCCAGTCGCCTCATAAGTCTGCGTCTTCCTGCAAGAACCAGTAAGTCCGCCAGCGCGTCGTTGCATCGACATTATCGATTTGCAGGTCAGGTCGCAGAATCTTGTTCGGCGGTACCGATACGACTTCCGCCGGGATACCGAGAGATTGCAACTCGACGCTACGATCGTTCTTTGTCGACGGATCGTCCGGGTTGTCAGGGTCGTCGTCACTGGAATCATAATTGATAACAGATTTAGCGTCCTGCAGAGACACTGCGTAAAGGCGTCCTGCCCCTTCCGATGGCGCACAAGCCGTGGCTCCCGTGCCGGAGTGCGGCAGGTACGTCGTGAAGAAAATCATGCCGGTAATCGTCAACGGTGTAGCCAGCACTTTCTCGCCAGGATCCTCCAGACCAAGGCGCCAGCCATGGGTCAGATTGACTGCGCATGGGCCACCGGTTTGCAGACAATTGCTGGTAACGTCGCCAAAGTCGGCATGCTCCAGTCCGCTGTCCACAGCACTACCGGACGCCGTACGGCGGTCCTTGATCATGTAGGTGTAATTAACTGCCGCGCCGCCTTTGTCGAGCGGATCGGCGCGGTTGCCCGAACCGACAACAACAGCATCGAACAAGCCATTGCCATCCTTGCTCGGCACGAGGTCCGGACGATGGAAAAAGCGCCGGTCGGTCGCGATGCCAGAAGCGCCGGAAGCATGCCTGCCCACGCTCGCCAGCAGTGTCAGTTTCCAGTTGCCGACGTCGGAACCCTGGATATCGGCGCGCCAGATATTGCCGCCCGTATCGCCGACGACCATGCGATCCGTGAATCCATCACCATTGGTATCGGCGACAGAAAGAGTCGACGGAATGCTGTCGACCAGGCTCGGGTGCTCAAAGACGTTGCCGCCGCCGCCGGAACCGCCACGCGCTTTCCAGATCAGCGCGCCGGTTTCCGCGTCGACTACGTACATCGAGTTGCCTTCGGAGTCGTCCGTACCCACCGATCCGCGTGTGTCCTTATTCGTGTCGTAACCGCCGGCGAACATCACGACTGGCCGCGGGCCGCCAGCCGACGGGATCAGACCAACTCGCGGATTCGAGAACGTGTAACCGAGCTCCGCGAAATCACCGCTCTTGTCGATTGTCCACATCAGGTCCGGGTTCTCCGGATTCGTAACATCGAACGCGTAGTACGCTTTGCCGCCGCGGCGCATGCCGACATACAGGTAAACACGGTCGCCGTCGTTCGAGAGGATGGAACCGTCGTGATTGACGTCCTGCATGAAAGCGACCGGTGCACCATCAACCGTATACGGATGTTTCATTCCCGTGCCGTTCGCGCGCAGTACTTTTTGCGCGGCCATCGCGGCACGCGGCATAAACGCCCACACCTCTTCGCCGCTTTCTGAACCGCTGCCAGTGGTATTTCGAATCATGCGCAGCATGCCGTCATTAGTTGCAACAGCAAGATAGATGGCGGGGTTGCCAGGATCGCTGAAGCCCGCGATTGAACCGTAGTTCAACGGCAGCGGGCGCGAATGCAGCGCGTCGCCAAATATCCAGTCGCGCGCTTCGTTCTTTTCCGCATCGCCGTCGAGATCGTCGATATCGAGACCGCGCGCGTACGCGATCAGTTCTGCCGCTTCGGCCGCGGTGGCGGCGTTTAGATCAGCTTGCACCGACGTCGCCGTGATGGCGTCAACGTTGAGGCCAGCGAGTGTCGACGTCGTGCGGTCATAGTATATCGTCCGTCCACCCAGGCCATTGGCTTCCTGCGGGCTGCTTATAACGAATCCCGGAACACGTTGTCCGGCGCCGCCACGATTAACGACACGGCCGTCGCGACCGGCAACCTCACCAGCATCGACATCGGGCGGCGGCAGCGAAGCTGGCACGGTCCAGCTCGTCAGGGCATCAAAGCGAATACGCCCGTCTGCGGCGATCGCCGGGGTACCGGTTGCGTCGACCAGCGTTGCCGTGGCCGACGAGTCGTTGGCACCGGTCAGCTTCAGTTTCTTGACGTTGCCAACCCAATACGGTCGCGCCTGTCCATCAACCTGGAACAGGGCAATGTAGACGTTGTCCGTGATCTCGGCGCGGTTGAATACGTTGACCGGCACCGAAGCGGCAACAAAGGTCGTGCTGACACTGAGGATTTGCTTGAAAATCTCCTGCAAAGTGGCGACGAGCTCGTCGGGATTCTCGTCGAGCGCGAGTGGAACTCCTGTGCCGCCAGCGCGCGCGTAACCTTTTGTCGTCGTATTGATCTTCGAACTATCGACGATGAAGTACGAGACGACATTCTGCTTGTCATCGAGGTCCGCGACCGTCCCGTAGGTGCCGTTGGCGAGATCAGCGTCGTTGAGATACTGGACGACGTCCGGAAACTCCCGTTGTGGCGAACCGAAGCCACCTGACGCGACCGTTTGCTCGATCGCGGCATCCGAGTCATCATCC
Organism: Gammaproteobacteria bacterium; assembly: GCA_029862045.1. Classification (GTDB taxonomy): domain Bacteria; phylum Pseudomonadota; class Gammaproteobacteria; order Steroidobacterales; family Woeseiaceae; genus UBA1847. The sequence continues at coordinate 35,568 of JAOTYE010000022.1, read as the reverse complement.
TGGTTCGAAACCTGGAACACCGTATTTACGGTATAGATCTTCGAGCAGGAGCCTGCGGCGCTCATAGGACTGTCATACACAGGCTTTGTCTTCGCTCCCGTTTCGATGCTCGTATCCCAGGAAATTGCCGGATGATCAACATCGAGATTGTCATTGTTGCTCGTACCGTAATCCGTATAGCCGTTGTGCGCGTTGTACACGCCCTGGCCCGTCAGGTAGCGGAAAAACTCGAAGAACAATTCTTTACCCTGGTAGGAATGACTGAGATTACCCTGTGGCGTCGGCATCGAATCCAGAATCGCGTGGAATCGCGCTTTGGCGCCGTTGCCATCGTCCTGTAAGAAAGAATCGAAGCCCATAGCGATGTAGCCGCCGTTACTGCACTTGGTGCGGCCGAAGCCCTCGCAACTGCTGTTGTTGCTATGGTTCAGCATCAGGCCGACCCGGACACCTTCGAGCGGATCGAAGACTTTACGTAGCGCGCCGCGCAGGACATCGAAAAACGTATAGGGACCCGTAGGGCTCATGTAGCCTTCGGCGATCAAAGTATTGCATTCACCACCATTACAGGCAGCCGAGCCGAGGTTCGGCCGGTAGTCGAGCGAAAACATGACCATTGGCTCACTGCCGGCGGGCAGTCCGGCGCCCGGATTCATGTAAACGTCCGTATCGTCTGCCTGGGCCGATCCAATAATGAAGATCAAGGCGGCCAGCGAAGTCGTCAGGAAAATCTTTCTAAGCTTGGTATCCATACCGGAAATCTCTGTTCAAATTTACAAACTATAGCTTCGGCACAAGTACAAGCACCCCTTCGGTGACTTGCTTGCGCCCAAGGCCTGCGTCAACACGATCGTAAGTTGTTACTACGCGAAACGACGCGCTGCTGAATTTGTCGATACTCGTCTCGACAGCACGCGGCGGCGGACGAAATTCCTCCCCCATGCGTTCCACCCGGGCCTGGATATGGTTGGATGCAATCGCGGCGGCCAGAATCGGATTAGTGACGGGAAGGTCATTGCGATTGCAGCCGGTTTCGCCCGCCGTGCATGCTGTGAACCCTGTCGTCCCCACGACCGGTGTCGACGCCGGGTTCGCGACGATGGCGTCAGCCAGCGCCTGCGCCGCCTGCTCGGCGGCAACACGTGACTCCTCGTTCTGCGCCATAAAGAGTCCTATCTTGCTCGAGCGCATCGACGAAATAGTGAACAGGATGATAGCCACGAGGAACATCATCGCGACGACCAGGATCGCGCCTTGCTGTCTGTGCCTTAAGGGATATTTGGCGTGTCTCATGTCAGAAACCCATTTTGTTCATGCTGCGTATGTTCTGGATCGAAACGCTCGTCGAGAACACGCGGCGGTGGAAAGAATCGCCTGGCACCATGTCAGGCGCGTTGCTGATTGAATAGGTCTTATTATTTGTGTAACGAGTGTCAATCTCGGTAGTGCGAGCGACCAGGAAGATGCGCGCTGCCACGACACTCTGCATATCCGTAAGACTCGGATTAGTCATGTAAACATTCGGGTGACCATCTTCGCTCGTATCGACGCCGTACTCGATCTGCAGGTTCTCGATACCGGTCGCAAGGCATTCTGTCGCCATGTCGGGGCCGGTACCACGCAGCGCCTTGCGACACAGCGTCGGGATATTGTCGCCCGGCGCATTCGCAAACCGGCGAATGTAATAAATACTCGGCCGGTACTGCCAGTCCGCACGCGGCATCCCGACAGCAACCGGTGGTGCTGCAGGTGCTGGCCCATTAAAAAGGAAGCCAACCGTTCCATTGGTCCGCAGGTAAACAGTGCCTGCGGTTAATGCACCCGCTTCGGCGCCGGCAACTCGTTTGATCGAAACGACATCAGTGCCATCGAGAAGCTCGCCTGATTGAAAACACGAATGTGCCGCGGCCGCGGCAGAATTCGAGGCATTGTCAATGGCGGCGATCGACATGGAATTACCGGTGGCTGCCTCGATCGTGCGGTACATCCAGTTGAGGTCGCCAGCCGGACCGCAGTCGATACCGATGGACAGGCCACCATCGGCAGTCACGGCCTCGGGAATATGCAGTTCGGCATAATGCCCTGCCATACTGATGTCGAAAGCTATTTCCCGCAATGCGTGACGGGCATCGTCCTGCATGCGTGCGATATTTTCGTCCTGGTTGAAGCTGTAACTGTTATTGACGAATACAGTGACGATCGCTGCGCCCATTACCAGCGATAACAGCATCGCAATCATTATTTCGACGACAGAAAAACCGGCTTGTGAGTTGTATGAATGAACTTGCATGGTCATATTGCTCAAATATTCGGATCGATGAAGGTCGGGATCTGGATAATGCGGCGGAATTCGTTTCCGGCGCCGTAGCTACCAGATGCAGCGCCACAAGGATTGTTGACGGCATTATTGAATGACGCAGTACCGCGCCAGGCAATGCTCACCTGGTAGACGCCGGCGCCAGCGCCCACCGGGCCAGTAAGGCATAGCGTCGGAAGAACCATGCCGCCGGTGCCGGCACCCGCATTGGTTTCGAGATTGCCATCGATGACCTGTTCCCAGAACCACAGATCGTGCGCCGCTTTCTGCGCGGCATTGCACTCCGCGCCACCGCGACAGTTTGGCGCAGGTTCGGCGCCACGACTTCCGTTGCCGAGTTGCCCGGCTGCAAGATAGATATCCGCTGCGTTGGCGTTGACGCGGATGTTCTCGAGGAGCCCGTTGGCGACCTGCGACGCAGACGTTCGCTGTATGGCCTCGAAATTAGCTTGCTTTGAAACCGTCTGCAGACCCGCGACGGCCAGGAGGCCGACACTGAATACAACAACCGTAACGAGCAACTCGATTAACGAGAATCCGCGTTCCTGGTGATGATATCTGAACATGTCAATAGTCCTGAGAACGTAGGGTCAGGGGCAGGTCGGTGGACTGCCGTCCGCGAGATACTCGGACAGTCGCGGCCGGCCCGACAGGTCGACGATCAGGACCTTCGCGCGATCCGCGCCGCGGCTGTCGCATACAGTAAACTCGCCCGAGCTGCCGTCCAGTGATGCGTTCATCACGCGACCGTTCGGGCGATACATCAGGAACAGTGGAAATTCACCGGACTGAATCGACAGTTGATCAGCACCGTCCGATGCCGCGATAATCGTCTCGTCACCATCGACAACGCGATCACTGTCCGGATCGCCAAACACAATCCATCCCTGGTTCCAGGTGACCGCCTCGCAATTATTGCCGCCGGCGCTCGGACATATCGTGACCCGCTCGTTCGTTGTGATCGCGGTGCTTCGTGCCGTATGAATCGAGGACACGAAGTCATTGATCGCGCCTGTCTGTCGGGCGTTGGATACGAATAGGTTCATCGCCGGGACCGCCATCGAGAGCAGTATCCCCATCAAGGCGACCGCGATCATCAATTCGATTAACGTGAATCCGTGTTCCCTGCGCATTACATAATCACCTTGGTGTTGCGTTTCCACTGAGTCGTGCAGCAGTGGTCATCCAGGCAACGAGTATGCCGAAACCAGGCGTGGCGGGCGTTGCGGCACGTCGCAATTCCACTAGATATGGTCCGGTGAGCTGACGAGCGGATAAATTCTCCGGATGAGCGGATATCCACCTAAAGTGCCGATCTGCGTTATGTCATATCGAGTCGGGGTTACTGACTTCCAGCGCGCGCGTCCAGACAATGCCAGGAAACTTCCGACACGATTTGTGACGGCAATCAAAGGAATTAATTGCGCATGCCACCATACTTGGCGCCGACAGGAGAAGATATGAAACACGTCCTTGCTATTTGCGTGGCGGTAATGGGTGTCAGCCTCTCAGCACATGCGGACGTCTGGCAATGGGTTGATGCTGACGGCAAAACGCATTTTGTTGATACGATGACCCCGATCTACACCTGGACCGATGAGTTCGGCAACTTTTATTACAGCGATACGCCTGATCACGAGGACGCAGTATCCGTCGAGTTCGTCTGGCACTCAGCGGGATCGATGCAGGATCTCAGCATCACGGAGGATGAGGCAGGATTGGACGACAATGCCTTTCCCGGAGAAACAGACGAAGAACGCGCTGTACGCGAACAGGCTGAAGCCTACTATTGTGAGCGCGCGACTGAAATATATGAGTCTTACGCCAATGCGCCGCAACTTTATCGCACGAGGGAAGATGGCGAGCGTGAGTATCTGAGCAAGCAAGAGGCAGACAGGACGATTGGCGAAACGCGCGCGCGGCGAGATGAGTTGTGCGGTTAACAGCGATACGCATGCGACGCCACATGTTTGCAATGCGAAAATCGTAGTGAGGTAGTAACAATGTGGTTATCATCAAATTTCTATGAGCGGGCACCTCAGTACTGGCTCCTGATCGGGCTGTTGCTAGTGATTACAGGAACTTACCTCGGCCTGCAGGTCGAGCGTATGTACATGTATTTCGGCGTCGCAACCGGCGTGACATGCATCGTTTGGAGTGTCGTGGTTTTCATCAGGCGCGCTAAGCGACTGAATCGCCAGCCGATCGAGACCTACGACGAGTATCTGGAGCAGACCTGCGAGTTGAATCAGAGTCCTGACGGTCTGAAACGCAGATTCTAGTCCTCCAGCTCTCGCATCACCGCCTGAGCAAGCGCTTCGGTGCCTTCGCCGGTTGCCGCACTGACCTCGAAGACGGGCCCCTTCCAATTGAGCTTCTCTAGCAGCTCGCCGCGGGCAGCCTCCAGATCCTTAGTATTCAACAGGTCGATCTTGTTGATGACGAGCCATCGCGGCTTGTCGGCCAGTTCTTCCGAGAAATTGCCGAGTTCCTTAACAATGGCGTTTACGACCCCCGCGGGATCCGATCCGTCGATCGGCGCAATATCGACGAGGTGCAACAGCAGGCCGGTGCGCTGCAGGTGTTTGAGGAATTGAATGCCAAGACCCGCACCTTTTGATGCGCCTTCAATAAGTCCTGGAACGTCAGCCATGACAAAACTTTGCAGTCGGCCGACGCGGACAACGCCAAGATTCGGGTGCAGAGTTGTGAATGGATAGTCGGCGATGCGCGGTTTTGCCTGTGACATCGCACTGATCAATGTCGACTTGCCTGCATTCGGCATACCGAGCAAACCCACGTCAGCCAGCACCTTGAGCTCGAGACTCAGATGTCGAGCCTCGCCCGGCGTACCGTTGGTGATCTTTCGCGGTGCCCGGTTCGTGCTGCTTTTGAAACGTGTATTGCCGAGCCCACCGCGGCCGCCTTCAGCAACCATTTGTCGTTGACCGGGTTTGGTCAGATCACAGATAAACTCCCCCGTATCAATATCGTGCACGATGGTGCCGCACGGAATGCTCACATCGAGATCGTCGCCAGAACGGCCAGTCTTGTTGCGGCCGGCACCACCCTGCCCGGTCTCGGCACGAAACTTCCGCGCCACCCTAAAATCGGCGAGCGTATTCATCGACGGCTCGGCCAGCAGATACACGCTGCCGCCATGACCACCATCGCCGCCGTCGGGCCCGCCGCGCTCGACGTATTTCTCACGCCGAAAGCTCAGGCAGCCATGCCCACCGTTACCCGCTTGTACCCGGATTGTCGCTTCGTCGACGAATTTCATAATGCTGGCCTAAAAAAAACCCCGCACTAGGCGGGGCTTCTCAATTCGTAGGAGCCCGCCTGTAGGAGCCCGCCCCAGCGGGCGATACTCAGCGGGTCATCAGTACTTAGCTTAGTACCACGCTAACAAACTGGCGGTGCTTCGGACCCTTTCTCTCGAACTTGACGTGCCCGTCTTTCTTCGCGAACAAGGTGTGATCGCGACCAATACCCACATTGGTTCCCGGATGGAAACGCGTGCCACGCTGGCGAACGATGATGCTGCCAGCCAGAATTGACTGGCCGCCGTAAATCTTGACGCCTAGCCGTTTCGATTCCGAGTCGCGACCGTTCTTACTGCTGCCGCCTGCTTTCTTATGTGCCATTGATCTGTACCTTTTCCAGTGTCTTTACTACTTCTTGGCCACTTTCTTTTTTGCTTTCTTTTTGGAGGCCGCCTTTTTAGCTGCTGGCTTTTTGGCAGCCGCCGTCTTCGCTACTTTCTTGGCCGCTTTCTTTTTGGCCGGCTTCTTCGGAGCCGCTGCTTTTTTCTCGGCAGGCTCTTCAGCCGCCGGTGCCGCTTTCTTCGCCGATCCGCCCGTTATGCTCGTGATCTCCACTTCAGTGAAGAACTGGCGGTGTGAGCCCTGGCGCAGGTAGTTCTTCCGGCGCTTGAATTTGACGACCGATACCTTCTTGCTCTTGCCCTGACGGACAACCTTGCCACTGACAGTGCTACCCGATAGCGTCGGGCTACCGACCTTGATATCGCTGCCCTCGCCGACCAGCAACACCTGGTCAAATTTGACCGTGGCGCCCTCGTCTCCCTCGATCTTTTCGAGGCGCAGGACGTCACCTTTGGCCGCGCGGTATTGTTTGCCGCCGCTGCGAAAAACCGCATACATCGTAGTTTGCTCCGTACCGCGAGTCGCGTAACCCACGCAACTCACTGAGAATTAAATGATTTTTTGTAGCTGCCGGATCGCCACACGAGCGTATCTCCAGCGGCTGCCACAAGGGAGCGGGAATTCTATAGATAACCCCGCTCCGGGTCAAACTCAGATGCCATCAATTTTGGCCTTGAATTCAAGGGCTTGCGATTACGGCATCGGCACCGTCCAGGGACCTGTGCGGTCGCCAAAAACGGGCATTTCAGGCATCATGCAGATTCTCATGCAGGTGGCAGAAAAATCCCTCGAATCCGCGACTTTCGACGACGTTGTCGCGCTCGCGCGTGACGATATGCAGGCCGTCGACCGCCTGATATCCGAGAGCCTCGAGAGCGACGTGGCGCTCGTCTCCCAAGTATCGCAATACATCGTCACCAGTGGCGGCAAGCGGCTGCGCCCGCTGCTTGTATTATTGGCGGCTCGCGCCTTGGGATATGACGGCGAGCAGCACGTCCGTTCGGCCGCGATCATCGAGTTCATTCATACGGCAACATTACTGCACGACGATGTTGTCGATAGCTCTGCACGGCGGCGCGGCAAGGACACGGCAAACACCGTTTTCGGCAATCAGGCCAGCGTGCTCGTAGGGGATTTTCTTTACTCGCGGGCGTTTCAGATGATGGTCGAGATCGACAGCATGCACGTCATGCGGATACTGGCCGATGCGACCAATACAATCGCCGCTGGCGAAGTCATGCAACTGATGAACGTGCATGACCCGGACACGACCGAAGACGCCTACCAGCAGGTGATCTATCGAAAGACAGCCCGACTCTTCGAAGCCGGTGCTCAAATCGCGGCAGTACTTGCAAACCGCGATCCGGGCGACGAGGCAGCCATGATTACGTACGGCCAGAATCTCGGGGCCGCTTTTCAGCTCGTCGATGACGCGCTCGATTACAACGCCAGCGCCAGTGAGCTTGGCAAGAACCTGGGCGATGACCTGGCCGAGGGCAAAGCGACGTTGCCTCTGATCTACGCGATGCAAAAGGGCTCAGCCAGCGATAAGGAATTGATCCGTAGCGCCATACTCGAAGGTGGCCTCGATCACCTCGAGAAAATCACGGCAATCATCGAATCGACAGGTGCTCTCGAGTACACTGCGGCGCGGGCTCAGCAGGCCGCCGATACGGCAATAGCAGCCTTGTCCGATGTTCCCGATTCGGATTACAAACAGGCCCTGGTTGCGATCGCCGATTTCTCCGTGCAACGACGATCCTAAGAGAAATGGGGACATTCCTGATTTGATGCATCAAATCAGGAATGTCCCCATTAGTGGTGCTCAGGCGACCTCGAACAGGCCCGCGGCACCCATGCCGCCGCCAACACACATCGTTACTACGACGTACTTCGTGCCACGCCTCTTACCCTCGAGCAATGCATGCCCGACCATGCGTGCACCCGACATGCCGTAAGGGTGCCCAACAGAAATCGCGCCGCCGCTTACGTTTAGGTTTTCGTTCGGGATGCCAAGCCGGTCACGACAATAGATGACCTGCACAGCGAACGCCTCGTTCAGTTCCCATAAATCAATGTCGTCCATCTTCAGGCCATTGATCTTTAGTAGCTCTGGCACCGCAAAAACCGGCCCAATGCCCATTTCGTCGGCATCGCAGCCAACGACCGTCATGCCGCGGTAGAATCCAAGCGGTTCGATGCCGCGCTTCGCAGCCAGCGATGCTTCCATGACGACGCTGGCGCTGGCACCGTCTGATAGCTGGCTCGCATTACCTGCCGTTACGTTGCCGTGCGGTCCCATGACCGGCTTCAAATTCTGCAGAGCCTCGAGCGTCGTATCGGCACGTGGGCCTTCGTCCGCACTGAGCGTTACAGACTCGTAGCTGACCTCACCGCTGTCTCTGTCCTTAACGGACTTGATTGCGGTAACCGCCACAATTTCGTCATCAAATGCGCCGGCCTGTTGCGCGGCAGCTGTGCGTTGCTGGCTTTGCAACGCGTACTCGTCGCAAGACTCTCGTGAAACACCGTAGCGATTCGCGACAACTTCGGCCGTCTGCAACATGGGCATGTGCGTGTCGGGGTGCAGGTCGAGCAGACGGGGATCCGGCACCCTCGTTACGTTCATGTCTCTGTTCTGTACCAGGCTGATGTTCTCGATGCCGCCGGCGACACAGACATCCATGCCATCCATGACGATCTGTTTTGATGCCGTTGCGATCGCCATCAGACCCGATGAGCATTGTCGGTCGATACTCATGCCTGACACTGTTGCCGGCAGTCCGGCTGCCATCGCACCGAGGCGACCGATGTTGAACGTCTGCGTACCTTGCTGCATGGCGCAACCAATAATGCAATCTCGAATCTCATCGCCATCGACACCCGCACGATCAATGGCCGCCCGGATCGGAACAGCAAGTAGTGACGGTGATTCCAGGTTATTGAATGCACCTTTATACGCTTTGCCGATCGGCGTACGGGCCGTCGAGACGATGGCTGCTTCTCTCATTATTTTTTCCTCGAGAATAAAATCAATTAAATAGTTTCTGTAGGGCCGCCGCTGGTGCCCAATACACGTCGCCAAATTGTGGGTCGGCGTCCTTGTACGCGTTCAACTTACTCAACACCTGTTCGTAGCCCATTTCTCGTGCCTGATAGACCGGCCCGCCTTTCGCCGCCGGAAACCCGAAGCCGTAGATCCACAGGAGATCGATGCTACCGGTGTTATTGACAACACCCTCATCCAGAATCTTGGCGGCTTCATTGATAATCGGTAGCAGGCAGCGTTCGACGATTTCTTCCTCGCTTATCTCGCGCTTTTCGATGCCGAGCTCGGCAGCCACGCGATCACGAATTTCCAGGACTTTTGGCGAGGGAATCGGCGTCCTGCCATCTTCACCGTAGTCATAATTACCCGCCTTGGTTTTCTGGCCCAGCCGTCCTTCGGCGGCCAGCGCCTTGCCCATGACACCCAGGCGTGGATCGTCGGGCACAAGCCCTTCCGCTCGCAAGGCGTCGTTCACGAAATTGCTGATGTCAATGCCGGCGAGGTCGCCCATCGCACACGGTCCCATCGGAAATCCGTAATTCGTGATCGCCTGATCGATGTCCCCGGGATTTGCGCCCTCAAGCAACATGAACTCGCTTTCGCGCCCGTAGCCCCGCAGCATCCTGTTCGCCGCAAAGCCGAAACAGTTGGCCACGACAATGCCGATCTTGTTGATAATCGTCGAGGCGAACAACGCGGTCTTCAGTACTTCGGGCGACGTTTCTTTGCCGCGCACAATTTCCAGGAGCGGCATGACGTATGCGGGTGAGAAAAAGTGGAGTCCGACGACATCGTGCGGCCGACCGCTGGCCGCCGCGATATGGTCGACATCGAGGCCGGACGTGTTGGTTGCGAGCACGGCGCCGTCTTTCGCTATCTTTCCCAATCGACCGAATACATCTTCCTTGATATCCATGCGCTCGAACACGGCCTCGATGATCAGATCACAATCGGCCAAGTCCGCATAGTCGAGTGTCGTCGACAACAGCACCTGAATTCCCTCGGCCTGATCCGGTGTCAATCGCCCCTTCTTGACGCCGGCGGCGAAGACGCCTCCGATCGTGGCTTTTCCTTTCGCGAGGGCTTCCTCCGATTGATCCATGAGAACCGTGCGTATGCCGGCACCCAGAAAACACACTGCAATCCCTGCACCCATCGTTCCGGCACCGATGACAGCGACTTTTTTTATGTCGCGGCCTATGATTCCCGGCGTAATTCCCGGAACGTCGGCGGCCTGTCGCATCGCCAACGCGATGTACTGTTTCGAATTCATTTCAGTCACAGTTCGTTTACCTCTTGTCGTATTTTTCGCAGCTCTTACTTGTCTATCTCGCGCATTCCCGCCAGCACTTTTTCCAACGTGAAGTCGATATCGGCTTCGGTCATGGGCGTGGAAAGGATGAATGAACCGGACGGAACTATCTGCACGCCATTATTCAGCAGGTAGCGATGCAGACTGATTATAGCTTGGTTCTCCTTCGGCCCCTTCTGCATCTCGCGAAAATTCGTGAACGGGCGGTCGTTGAATGCCAGCGCCACTAGCGAACCCTGACCGAGCACCTGCCCCGACAACCCGGCAATCTTGAGCGCTTCCCTAAGCCCCTCGCGAAGTCTTTCGCCGAGCGTCTGCAGCCGCTCGTACGCATCCGGCGTCAGTTGCCGCATGCAGGCCAGACCTGCAGCCATCGTCATCGGATTCGCGTTATACGTGCCGGCATGTTCGACACGGGGCTGCCCGCCCGATCCATCGAATACCGACATCACTTCGGCTGAACCGCCGGTGGCGCCAACGGGCAGACCGCCGCCAATCACCTTGCCCAACGCTGTCAGATCCGGCGTGATACCGACGACTGCCTGCGCGCCGTGATATCCGAGCCGGAACGAGAACACCTCGTCGAAAATCAGCATGATGCCTTTCTCGCGAGTGAGCTCACGGATCATAGTCAGGTACTCGGCGCTTGCGGGAACAAAAGCCATTCTGGATACCAGGGGATCGATCAGAACCGCCGCCAGCTCATCAGCATTACGGCTGATCAGGTTTCGGGTCGACTCGACATCGTTGAACGGCAGCACGATCGTGTCATCGAGTACACGCGGCGGTATTCCATCGAATGCCGGCACGGACGCGGGCGCCGCGGCGTCGCCCCACACCTCCGGAGACGGCGAGATGCTGATCGATACCGAATCGATCTTGCCATGGTAGGCACCCTCGACTTGGCGATCTTTGCTCTGCCGGTATAAGCATGAGCTGCGCGTATTGCCATCAGTACGGCTTCGGTTCCGGAGTTGGAAAAACGAATCTGATCGATGCCCGGCACTCTCTCGGCGAAGAGTTCCGCGAACTCGAGTTCGGCTTCCGTTGGCGCGCCGATCGCCATCAGCTTTCCGGACTGCGCGACGATTGCCGCTGTGATTGCCTTATTAGCGTGACCGTGGATCAGCGACGACCAGTTGTTCACGAAGTCGATGCGCTCCACGCCGTCGACATCCATGATACGGCAGCCGTCACCCGTCGCCTGGTAGATAGGATACGGTGCAAAATGGACGCCATGTCGCGTATTTCCACCCGGGAGCACGCGTGTTGCGCGTTTGTAAAGGCTGGCTGATTCTGATGACTGATCCGGATACACGTTATTCACTCCTATCCGACGTTGACGCCGCCTGACCCGCACAGCGTCTGTCCGCCGTCGCAGACAACGATCGCGCCGGTAATATACGCTGCGGCGTCGGAACTGAGAAACACCGCCAGGTCCGCGATCTCGTCTTTGCTACCGTATCGGCGCAATGGCACGGTTTGTTTAAACGCCTGCTTGATCTTCTCGTTCGACGCCAGTCTGGCCATGCCCTCCGTGTCCTCGATGGGCCCGGGGACAATGGAGTTCACACGGACTCCCGACGGGCCCCATTCCATCGCCAGGTTCTTTGTAAGCATGTCCACACCGGCCTTGGCCGATCCAACATGGGATTGCCCGATCATCGGCACAAACGCCTGTCCGGCCGAGATATTGATGATCGATGCGCCCGGCTTGCGCAGATGCTCAAAACCGATCCGCAGCACGTTAAATGTACCGAGCAAGTCGATATCGACCACCGTCTTGAACGCATTCGGCGACATGTCCAGGGCCGTCGCGACAAAGTTTCCCGCCGCTCCGGACACCAGAATATCGATCTCGTCGTACTGTTCCGCGGTGGCGTGCAGCGCCTTGGCGACTGCTTCCGGATCACGCACATCGGCCGACTGGCCAAACGCTGTGCCGCCGACCGAGACGATGCTGTCAACAGCCGCCTGCACTTTATCTTCCGAGCGGCTGATGATCGACACACGCGCGCCGAGTTCAGCCAGCCGCTGTGCGATACGGAGATTGATACCGCTGCTGCCGCCAGCTATGAATGCGACTTTGCCTTCAAAAATTGCTTCTTTGTAGATACCCGCCATCAGAACTTCCCCTTTGCCGGCAGCCTATCGATCTGCCCGATAAGATTCTCACACTTGGGAATGTTCCTCTGGCCCGCGATCGTGTGCAAGTGTATGATTGCGCGCGGTTCGGGGTGTAGCTCAGCCTGGTAGAGCACTGCCTTCGGGAGGCAGGGGCCGGAGGTTCAAATCCTCTCACCCCGACCAATTCAGGATAAGAAAAATTGGCTTCTAACCCAGAGGGGGAGCCGATTTTTTGTTTCTGGATGCAGGTCGGGAGATGGAACTGAATCAAAGTTCGCACCGAGGCCAACGAAGTTGGCCGACAAGCCGACCAAAGGTCGGCTCATCTTCTCACCCCGACCAATTTCTCCCTTTCCAGATCAATCCTTTACAGCGCCCCCAGGTAGGCCACTGCCTCTTGCGGGAGTCCCTTTGCGGGAGATTTGCGGGGATTCTCGAGTTCCTTTCCCAACGGCCACACGCTGTAATAATCGTACCAGCTATGTCATATATAATTATTGATAAATTATCATTAAACCTATATATTCCTAATGACAAAGCCACTCTTTTTCGTCGGTTCGGCGCTTGAGGATTTACGAGCCTTGCCGCGGGCACCGCGACGAGAAGCCGGCTACCAACTGGACCGTGTGCAATCTGGTCTGGATCCGAGTAACTGGAAGCCAGTTCCAACCGTTGGCCGCGGTGTTCGTGAGATTCGGATTCACTATGAAGGTCAGTATCGGGTGATCTACGTGGCAAAGTTTGACGACGCCGTTTACGTACTGCATGCATTTCAGAAGAAGACGCGGAAGACGAGAAAGCAAGACATTGAGATTGCGAGACGTCGTATCAAGTTGATCAAAGAGAATGAGCCATGGGCAACGTGACCAAATCCAGCGGCAATGTGTTCGAGGATCTCGGCTTTGACACCTCGGAGGCGGAGAATCTAAAGCTGCGTGCCCAGCTGATGCGGGAACTCGAAACACTGATTCATGATCAGCGTCTGACGCAGAGTGAAGCTGCCGAGTTACTTGGTATCCATCAATCTCGTGTTAGCGATCTGGTTCGAGGAAAGATCGATCGCTTCAGTATCGACATGCTCGTGAAACTCCTGGCAAAAACCGGGCGCCAAGTCGAGATCAAGGTCAAGCGCCAGGCCGCCTAACCTATGCCGGGGTAACTCCAGGCTTCAGTTCAGATTTACAACTGATGCTGTCCCCGCAAACATCCGCGCTGTTCTTGCAACCGTGTGTTTCAATTCAGCCAGCCACTGCCTGAGTACGGCAGGTGCCGGCCCCCGCTAAGACAGCCCATCCATACAGCGAATCTGGCCTGGCGCGTTTCAGTTCACCGTTACCTGTTGTTCCCTGAGCTTCTCAAGAATTTTGTCGGCAACCTTGCGGGCCAGTTCGTTACGTGTCTTTTCCGGGACATCGGTATACAGAAAAACGTCCGAATACTCCTTGTATAGCGGATGTGCGTCGATGTGGATAATTCTCTCTTTATCGATCACATTTTCTAAAACCCTGCCGAGACACTTCAAGAAACAGCCGTCAATCATAACGACCTGCTCGGCTCCCTTGACCCAAGCCGTCATACTCGAATGAGGGACCAAAAACATCTCGCCATAGCAGCCGCGAGCATATGGCACTTCATCCGTTACCATATTGGCCGCAAGACGCGCTATTTCTCCGCGAAGGCAAGCTCCCTCGCAGGAAAAGACGGGAATCTTCTTGTCGGCGATACTCTGTTTTGCATAGACCTCGCCGGCGGGGCAGAGTCCTTTGACTTCGCTAACCTCGATTGAGAAATCCGGTGTTGATGTGCTCATAGCCATAATCATCTCCTCACTTGGTAAAACCGACTGCGCGAGAGACCCCCAGGCCGGTGGTCATCGGGGCCGTGAACACAGCTGCAAGTCCCCCACCGTCAGTCCGAAAGTTAGTCGTCTGGCCGCGGTACATACGCGCTCCGAGCAGCTGCACTGCACCGTCATAGACGTAGCAGCGGACATCCAGCTTCAAGGTGCGTCGATCGCCGTCGACGATCAGCAGACGTTCGCTCGGCGGAACCAACTCCTGGGCAACGTAATTGGAGTCTATGATTGACTGCCAGGTGCGACGCGTCAGTTTGGAGCCTCGATACGTGCCCTTGCTACCGAAGCCCCATACCGGTTTGAAGAAGAGGCGGCGTCGCTTCGCCCATAATGAATCGGCGTTGTCTTTGGACACCATCACCGTGCTCGGAACGCCGGCAGAGAGGACCTCCGCAACGTTGGCGTCGATGCCCAGATGTGCCAGGAGATCGGCATCAGAGAACACGGTGAGATTTCGCTTGTTGGCATAGAGCGCATGAGCGTATGGGCTTGGAGTGAACACGGCCGCATCATCCCGATATGCCTCGCGGAGGACCGCGCACGCCGCCGACTGCAGGTAAAAGTCGGTCAATCGATTGTAAACCAGGTCGATGGTTTGCCCGTTTGCGAATAATTTCCCGTGGCGAAGCGCAAACTGATCCGGCCCCACGATGGTTGCATCGACTCCGTGATGCTCGAACATTTGTTTGAAGAGGACGAACTCCGGACTGAGAAATTGTTCGGTCGGATCTTCGTCGACGATAGCAACCCGACTTAACTCCCTTCCGGGAAACTGCAGCTGCAGCTCTGCGCGAAACATCGCGATCAACTCTTGTTCGAGAATGGCCAGGTTGACGCTTCCGACGATGAAATTCTCTACCTCGGGGCAGCAAGCTTGCTGAGCGCTGGCAAGGTGGAGAACCAGCAGAGCACCGCCGGCATTGGTGTTGATCTCGATGAGTTTGGGCCCATCGTTCATGAGATGGAAATCGTAGCCAAAGAAGACACCGCGCGATCCATGGCTTTGCCTACCAATTTCTGGCGCCCAATCCAACACCAGGTCCTGGTAAGCCTTTAGTGCCAAGACGCTCTCGATAGACTCGATGATTTCTGTCATCTGATCGAGCTGGTCGCGAGAAACGAAGACAGGCGACTCCGCGAGCAAGTGTGGGTGAGCTTCCAGCAGAGGCGTATAGGCTCCGGCCTTCCCGAGGTGGGTCTCAAGGGTTTGCCGGAGGACATCTGTATCGACGTTGATGCAGTGGCAAGAGCGGTTCAATACATCCGCTACCTGGCCGGCGGGCCCAACGTCGGTCCGCCCGCCAGCGTCATCGCGCTGTCGATTGCCATCGCTATGCATGCCAGCCACTATTTAGTTGCGGTCGAAACTCCCTATCGGTGATAGGTGGTATAAACGAAATCATTAGCCTTCTGGGTTGCATGGCAGGACAAGCACTGCTCGCGCATGTCGGTTACCATCCTCAGTCGCGGATTGGCTTCTTTGAAATCTTCGAATCCCCAATTTTCGCTTGCACTGAAGCGCTCAGAGTCCTTCTCCATCACGCCAATGACAAGACGTTGGCCCTCGACGATTGCGTTGTTTACAGTGATGGTTTCGAACAACTCGAAGACCAGAACCGCACCATCCGCGAAAGCTACCTGATCTTTTAAAGCTACTACTGCTTGCTCGTTGGCGTAGATGTGGTGAAATCCTCCGAATGCTTCGAAATGCTCATGTCCCTCGAGAATGACCATGGACTTCACGCGCTCCCAGCCACGATAGCCGTCTGGATACGCAACTGGCAGCTGGGATTGGCCAAACAAGAAATCCGGTGCCAAAATACTCGCCGCCAACAGGGCAACGACGCAATAGACTAGCTTCTTTATGTTACGCATCTTTGCTACATCCTCCGCTCCAAAGGCACCCAGCGCATCGAGGAACGTCATGGAAATCCGCCATGTGACCATGATGATTTGAAGGCAAACATTCAATTCGTAATTACCGAACAGAGTTGCCAAGCCAGATGTGTCTGATCGTTCGTCTTTGGCCGAAAGTGAACATTTGCGAGCGGCCTGCAAATCGAAAGACTGCGGGACTTTTGCGGGACACAGTCCTGCATCGTTGTGCGCGGTACTGCAATCTTGTCCGTGGACGCCTCCCGATTGATCAATAAAAACAGTCAGTTAACATCCGCGATCTGGAAGCGGGAGGCAGGGGCCCACTCAGTCGGAGCCACGCACCGACCGATAACATCGGCGCACGGAGAATACAGTTCGCACCGAGACCGGCACAGCCGGTCGACAGACGCCGCAGGCGAGGCAGTGCAGCTGCCGTTCCATCCTCTCACCCCGACCAACTCATTTGAGGTTCGCCAAATCGGAACCCGCCGGTTTCTGATATAGACGCAGCCCGAATTCCGGCACGATTGCCAGCAAGTGATCGAAGATGTCCGACTGGATGTCTTCGTAGACAGCCCATTCGGTCGTGTTCGTGAAGCAGTAAATCTCCAACGGCAGTCCCTCGGGCCCCGGGCCGAGCTGACGAACAATCAGCGTCATGCCTTTGTGGATCTTCGGGTGGTTCTTTAGATAGTTGTACGCGTATGCGCGAAAAGTGCCAACGTTCGTAAGCCGCCGTCTATTCACTTCAGAGTCCACCTCGGTCGCGAGTCCCTCGTTGTAGTCGGCCAGTTCCTGTTCCTTGTTCTCAATGTGGTCCTTCAGTAGTGCGAAACGTGTGAAATGATCAACTTCGTCTTGCGTCTGGAAGCGGATCGACGACACGTCGACATAAATTGCGCGCTTGATCCGCCGGGCGCCCGACTGCGACATGCCGCGCCAATTCTTGAACGAGTCGGTGATTAACCGGTGCGTCGGGATCGTCGTGATCGTCTTGTCCCAGTTCTGCACTTTGACGGTGTGGAGTTGCACGTCGACCACGTCACCGTCTGCGCCGAACTGCGGCATCTCGATCCAATCACCGACACGAACCATGTCCTGCGCGGTGAGCTGCACGCTGGCAACCAGCGACAGGATCGTGTCCTTGAATACCAGCAGCAGGATAGCGGTCATCGCCCCGAAACCGCTGAGTAGCAACAGCGGTGAACGGTCCAGCACAGCCGCTATGATCATTATGCCGCCGAAAATCCAGACGACAATCTGCACGAGTTGCACGAATCCCTTTAGCGGACGATCCTTTGCGACTGGCGAGGCCGCGTAGATCGTGTTTGCTGCGCTGAGCATGGCAGTCAGCGCAAGCGTCAACATCAATACCATGTAGCCCATCGCGACGTTGCGCATAAGCTGCTCAGCGCCTTCCGGCAGACCGGGGACGAACGGCACGCCGACAAATACGATCAGCGCCGGCACCACCTGCACGAGACGACCGATGACATTGTGCGTGACCAGCGCGTCATCCCATGTGAAGCTGGATCGTTTGGCGAACGCACGGACAGTACCGACCAGTAGGCGTTTGGCGATCAGGTCGATGACAACCGCACCCGCAAGCAGCGCCAGTACGCCGGCGACGGGTGGCAGAAGCGGGTGAATCGAGCCGAGTTGTTCGAACATTTGTCTGGGGGTCCGGAGTGAGCGCGCGGAGATGGTATCACTCAATTGTCGTTGTCAATTAATTGAGCAGTTATTCTGTCCCTTACGGAAAAGCATCGTTCCGACGCAACCCAAGCGACCACTAAAGGCCCGATTGCGGTGCATCTCGTTGAATCAATTACGCGTTGACACGTCAGCTGTAGCGACCTATGAGCTGCGTGTGCGCTGCCGGAATTTTGCCGGGATCAGTCCGGCCCCGTTATGACTTGTCAGGCATTTGCGTCCACGGGCGTCCCCAGCATGCCTATTAATAACAACTACTTACAAACACTCAAATGCCTTCGGGAGGCAGGGGCCCACTTTATCGATGCCACACACTGGCCGATTACATCCGTGCACTGTGAATACAGTTCGCACCGAAGCGCGCAGCGCCGACAGACGCACGAAGTGCGGGCCGAAGGCCCCAGCGGCAAAGCCGCGAGTCCATCTTCTCACCCCGACCAATATTTCCCTCTAACATTCATACAGTTAGCGTCAACTTACCAGAGCACTGCTTTTTGCCGCATTGCTCAGTGCCGGAATTTTGCTGGACTCGAATGACCGGCACATTGCCGGCACTAAATCTCCTCATTCCTTAGGACGCCTGTGCCCCACCCTGCGCTCAGCATAGGAACACTGCCTGGGATCGGCAGCAGAGTCACGAGAAGCAGCTGGTTCAAAATTGGTGTATTGGCCAACATGTATTTGATTTGTACCGGGTTACGATCTCGATGATTATCGAGATCTCGAAAATTCACACAGTGGTCTTCGCCGACTCATAGGGCGCATACCGAATACTGTAATAAAGGACGGGAATGACAATCAGAGTTAACAATGTCGACACGAATATGCCGAATATCAAAGAGACCGCCAATCCGCTAAATATCGGATCGTCGAGAATAAAAAGGGCGCCAAGCATCGCGGCCAATGCAGTCAAAACAATCGGCTTGGCACGCACAGCTGACGCGCGAACAACCGCTTCATCAAGCGGTCGCCCTGCACCGCGCTCATCGTCAATGAAATCGACCAGAAGAATCGAATTTCGAACAATGATACCGGCCAGCGCGATCATGCCAATCATCGACGTGGCCGTGAACTGCGCACCGAACAACGCGTGGCCGGGCATGACGCCAATGACGGTGAGCGGAATCGGTGCCATGATCACCAGCGGCACCAGATAGGACCGAAATTGGGCGACGACTAATAGATAGATCAGGAGCAAACCCACCGAATACGCTATGCCCATGTCACGAAACGTCTCGTAGGTGATTTGCCATTCGCCATCCCACTTTAGCGAAAAATTGAAGGGGTTATCGGGTTGGCTGATGTAGCGCTGTTCGACAGTGTGATCGACACTTCCAATCTCATCGAGTTGGCGGGACAAATCGATCATCCCGTAAAGCGGGCTGTCGAGATTGCCGGCCATGTCGGCGGTCACGTAGACGACCGGCAGTAGATCTTTGTGATGGATTGCATCGTCCCAAGGCACCTCGGCTGCGACTGCGATCTCCGAAATTGGCACGCGTTGGCCGGTTTCACTCCTAACTTCCAAGGTGAGCAGACTGTCAAGATCAGTCTTTAAGGCAACCGGAATTTCCAGACGTACCGGAATCGGGTATTTCTCCTTGCCTTGGTGAATATAGGTGACGTCTTCGCCCGCCAACGCCATATTGATCGCTGAACTGATTCGCAGCTGGGGTATGCCGAGCAGCGCCGCTCGCTGACGGTCTACGGCGATGATCACGCGCTTTGCGTCCGCCTCTACGCTGCTGTCGACATCAACGATATCGGCGGTGCTGGCAAAGATGCCTTCAACAATGCGGCCAAGACGCTGCTGTTCCGAGTAATCGGGACCGTAAAGCTCTGCAACCAGGGGTGAAAGGACTGGTGGACCTGGCGGCACTTCGACCACCTTCACGGATGCCTCATTGCGTTGACCGATCGCAGCCAGAGCATCGCGAACTGCGCGCACGATCTCGTGACTCGTACGCTGCCGATGCGACTTATCTATGAGATTGACCTGCAGATCACCAACGTTGGACGCTGCGCGCAGGTAATACTGCCGCACGAGGCCGTTGAAATTAATCGGCGCCGCCGTCCCCGCATAGACCTGGTAGTCGGTCACCTCTGGTACGGTTTCGATCACTTGCCCCAATTCGTCGAGTACCCGAGCTGTCGCCTCGATGCTGGAACCCTCCGGCATGTCGAGGATTACTTGAAACTCGGACTTGTTGTCAAAGGGGAGCATTTTCAGTACGACCGCTCGAAACAATACCAGGCTACTTGCCAAGACGATCGCGAGCGTGAGACCGCCGTAGAGCGACAATCGCGCGCGACGGCCGACTCGACCACGCAGGAATGGTCGCATGAGTTGCTGAAACAGGCGTTGAATTCTTGAATCGTCATCCGCAGGTGCATAGTGCAGCGGAGCGTTCGATAGCAAGCGGTGACTCATCCACGGCGTCAAGATCAACGCGACTGCCAGGGAAATCAACATGCCCATACTTGCGTTGATTGGAATCGGGCTCATGTAAGGCCCCATGAGTCCGGTCACAAACGCCATCGGCAATAGAGCCGCAATAACCGTTAACGTGGCCAAAATAGTCGGACCACCGACCTCGTCCACAGCGCCAGGAATCAGTGCACCCAACGGACTTTGTTTGATTAATCGGTGTCGATGGATATTTTCGACAACGACGATCGCGTCATCGACCAAAATGCCGATCGCAAAAATGAGAGCAAACAAGGACACACGATTAATCGTAAACCCCCACGCCCAGGACGCGAATAAGGTCAGAGCCAGCGTCACCACTACCGCCGTACCGACAATGATCGCCTCGCGCCACCCCAACGCCAAAAGGGTCAAGATGACGACGGACAAGGTTGCGAACGATAGTTTTTGGATCAGCTTCTTGGCTTTGTCGTTGGCCGTTTGACCGTAGTTTCTCGTGACACTGACCTCAACACCTTCGGGGATGTGTGTTTGCTCGAGTTGGCTCAGGCGCTCGATTACATCGTCGGCAATCTTGGCCGCATTCGTGCCAGGCTTCTTGGCGATCGCCAGAGTCACCGCGGGTGCATATGAGACTGGGTCGAGGCCGTTCTCAGCGGCCGCCGATCCGCTCGCAAACCAACTGTATTGCTCGGGTTGATCGGCTCCGTGGCGAACCTGCGCAACGTCGTCGAGGAACACGGGGCGGCCGTCAAAAAGGCCCACGACCAGCTGGGCGACGTCATCCCGGCTTGCCAGGAATTGGCCGGCTTGCACGGGATACTCCTGGTTCGTGGAGGTGAGAGATCCAGCGTGCTGCACGACGTTGCTGCTTGTCAGGGCAAATCGAAGGTCATCGAGGGTCAGGCCAAAGCCAGCGATGCGTTGCGGATCAAGCTCCACGTGCACGACATCTTGTGCGCCACCCACCGTGTACACATCACGTGTTCCGGCGACGCGTTTCAGTTCGGTTTCGAGCGCATGAGCGACAAGCACCAACTCATGTGTCGCGCGTTCCACGTCTCGGGTCCAGAGTGTCGCCGTGACAATGGGTACATCATCGATACCCTTCGGCTTAACCAATGGCGATAGGATCCCAGCGTTGCCGGGACGCCAATCCTGATTGGAGTAAATCGCATTATAGAGTCGGACTAAAGCCTCCGTGCGCCGTTCACCAACGTCAAATTGAACGGTCAATACCGCCATGCCGGGACGAGACACCGAGTAGACGTGTTTCACACCCTCGATTTCCGCGAGCACCTGTTCCATTGGAATCGACACAAGATTCTCGACTTGCGTACTGCTCGCGCCCGGGAACGGTACAAACACATTGGCGAAGGTAACGTCGATCTGTGGCTCTTCTTCCTGCGGCGTCACCACGACGGCGAACATTCCCAACAACAAGCCAGCGAGTGCGAGCAGCGGCGTTAACTGGTTGTCTTGAAAACGTCGGGCGATAGCCCCGGAAATACCGAGACTATTTGACACGGTCCGGTACTCCGCTCGATTTCGCTTGCATAGCAGCGAGCACCGGGCGGACCGCAACACGTTCACCCTCGACAAGTCCTGCCAGGACTTCGATGCGGTCCGCGAAATTGTTGCCAATGCGTACTTGGCGTAACCGCACGTTCCCCGTATCGCTCACAACGTACACCGCCGTCACCTCACTGCGCCTCAATACCGCGGTACTGGGAATAAGCAGCCGTTCCGACTCACCGATACCGAAGGCCACTTTGACAAACATTCCCGGATAAAGGCCGAATTGCCCCGTAGGAAGGTTGGCACGAACACGAAAGGTATTCGTGGTTGTATCGGCGAAGGGGAAGATCGTCACTTCTGTGGACGAAACGCGCCCTTCGTCGGTTAGGACGGTAGCCTCACGGTTTGCTCGCACTAGCGTCATTACCTGTTGTGGCAGGTCCACCACGACGCGCAGCTGTTCGAGGGAGAGCCCACTCATTAGTGGTGTACCGACCGTGACCGACTCGCCAACCTCTGCCAGACGTTCGGTGACGATGCCGGCGTAAGGCGCACGCACTAACGTATACTCCACACCTTGTTTGGCGGACTCGACTGCCGATTGTGCGGCCTTGACGCGTGCGACGGTGGCATCCCTTGCCGCACGTGCCTGATCGAGCCCTTGTTTGGACACGGCGCCGGATACGTAAAGGTCGGATGCCCGACGATATTCCTGGCGGGCCTCCAGTTGTCGAGCGGTCGCCTCTTTGAGCGAGGCTTCCGCTTGTCCAAGAACCGCCTGCTGTTCCACGTCAGTGAACCGGACAATGGGCGCACCAGCTTTAACGTAGTCATTGACGTCGTACAATACTTCGGCGATCCGCCCCGTCGTCTGCGCGGAAACGGTGCCCTGGTTTACAGCTTCAACCGTGCCGTCATAGAGGCGCTCTAAGCGTGCCACTTCCCGAACGACGGCGGCCGTTTCAAGCCGTCCCGTCGTTACGTCTTGAGCATTGCCCGGTATTGCAACCGCGCTCAATGCAATGCTGAGAATCCTGATCGCAATGGGTGCAGTCCGCCACCGATGTCGAATCACCACAGGTGAGGGTTGCGAGATAGTATTCATATCAAGAATTCATGCCAGATGTTGATGCACGTGACCACAACAATAACAGTATGCTGGTCAACTTGTGATCCCGTTTAGCGCTGGCGCTTTTTCGCCTTGTGCTCGGCCTGATGTGCGGCGAACTCGTCGCGACTCACGCCACCATCACTATCAGCGTCAATATCCTCGAATGACGGCGCACTAGCCAGATTTTTCATCTGCCGTCCTTCCTGCATACGCCTCGCGATCCGCTCACTGCGCGCTTTGTTGAATTCATCTTCTTTGATAGTCCCATCGCCATTCAGGTCACAGTCTGCGAAGGTCGGCATGTTCTGACCCATACCCTTCTGCGCCTCCTGCGCATACGGTGCGACACTCATTACGAGGCCAAGTCCGAAAATCGTTGCTGCGGCATACTTGGATATTGCGTTCATTGTGTGTCTCCTCACGTGTGTGAATTGGTGCGCGTATAATCCGATTACTATGGTCAGGATGTGGCAGCAATGTTTCCGGCTGATTTCGGGAACGAGCGAATTTGTTACAAGGTGTTTCCAATGAGCACTACTGCAAACGGTAAGCTCGACGAAGGTCTGCAGCTGCTGGTGGTGGATGACGACCCAGGAATCCGCGAATTGCTATGCCGGTATCTTGGGGAGCAGGGTTTCCGGGTTTCCGCTGTGCAAGACGGCAGATCAATGGACGAATGGTTGGCCGAGAATACTGCGGATCTGGTAATTCTCGATTTGATGCTGCCCGGCGAAGACGGGCTGTCACTCGCGCGCCGCCTGCGTAGCGATCACAAGCTGCCTATCGTCATGATTTCGGCCCGCGGAGAGGAAGTTGATCGTATAGTCGGCCTCGAGGTCGGCGCCGACGATTACTTACCGAAGCCCTTTAATCCGCGCGAGCTATTGGCGCGAGTTCGAGCAGTGTTGCGTCGCAATTGGCCGACTACCAGCCCTGCAGAAGACGAGGGCGCAAGATTCAGTTTTGGGCCATTTCGCTTCGAGCGCGATAAACGGGCCTTGTACCGGGACGCGAACGAAGTAGACCTGTCCCGGGCTGAATTCGAACTTCTGGAAGTTCTCATCGATCATCCCAATCGAGTTCTTAGTCGGGACTTCATTATGGAGTGTCTGCGCGGTAACGATCGGGATCCATTCGATCGCAGCATCGACGTTCGGGTAACGCGATTGCGACACAAGATAGAAGAGAATCCGGCGCAGCCCCGATTTGTTCGCACCGTGTGGGGAATTGGATATCAGTTTACACCCGAGGAACCCACGACTTGAAACTGCCGCCGCGCACTTTGCTCGGACGTAGCGCGATTACGATTGCGCTGACGCTGTTGGCATTCATGATCATTTCCCTGGGCACGGCAGTCTATTTCATTGCGATACCGATGGCCAAACGGTCGGCGGACGATTTTGCTGCAGTGATAGTGTCGGCGGCGCACTCGTTGCAGAGTTTGCCTGAAGAAATACATGCGGATCTGAAACAGCAACTGCTTTTGGACCACGGGTTGATAGTGACCAATCATATACACGTGTTGTCCGAGAAATCGTTCGACGTGCCCTACTACCTGTTTTTTCGGGAATCTCTGGCCCGCCGTGCAGGTCAGGAATTGCTACTCTTCGAGTCCGAAACGGGCCCGCTCATTTGGGTAGATGTTCCAGCCCATGGAAAGATGTATCGCCTGGGTTTTGACAGAGGGCGATTAGGCACAAATCCACCAGTTGTCTTGATTTTGGTGATTGGCGGGGGCGCTCTTCTTACCTGGCTCGTTAGTGTGTTGGAGGTGCGTCGGGTCGGCAGGCCGTTGGCTCGACTGTCGGCTGCGGTTGAGGCGATGGGCCGCGAAAACGAATTTCCTATGCTCTCTGAGGATGGGCCTGAGGAAATTGCGGCATTGGCGCGAGCACTCAATCGAATGTCATCCGACATACGGGAATTGGCGGAGAATCGGACCGTCATTGTCGCTGGCATATCGCATGACTTGCGAACGCCGTTGACTCGACTCGGGCTCGCCGTCGAGATGCTCAGCGAGGATTCGGAACCGGAGCTTATCGCCGGCATTCGCCGTGATCTGGCAGCGATGAACAGCTTGATTGGCCAGTTTCTGACTTTTTCAAAAGGCCTCGATGATGAACATCCGGTGCAGCTGGATTTATGGCAGGTCGTTGAGGCACAGGCAGCGGATCTGCGCCGCACGGGAACTGAGGTACAACTAAGTGGTTGCGCTGCGCCATGCCCCTACATTGCCGGTCCCGTTGCGTTGCAGCGTCTGTTGGCGAATTTGATGGACAATGCTGCCCATCATAGCGGCGGCGTACCGATCAATGTTGATCTGCAATGCGATGAGCAGGCGGTTTCGATTGAGATTAGCGACCGTGGCCCAGGAATTCCCGCCGACCAGGTCGCGGCCGTGTTTCGGCCGTTCCACCGTCTGGAATCGGCGCGTAGTAAAGGAACTGGCGGGAGTGGCCTCGGGCTTGCCATTGCCCGCCAGCTCGCAATCAAACATGGCTGGACGATTGAGTTACTGCCACGGGACGGTGGAGGTACGGTCGCAAAACTGGGTTTGCCATTCGCTCAACGACTGTGAGTCACGTTGATCGTCATGTTTCGCTTATCGATTCAATGCCCTCTTGATCTGGACTCCGCCGCCCCAGTCTGGGCTGCTATCGGTGAACCCGGTCAACGCATACACGTGAATTCGCCAGTCTTCACTAATGCGGCGGGACACGAATCCGGTTAACTCCTGAATAGAATCGCTACCGCTGATAGTCGATTCGCGATAATCGAAGATCAGGCCACCTCTTACGTCTGGTGTGAACTTGTAAGTACCGCCAACGGAGGCCATCAGGACGTTGTCGAGATCGATACCTGTCGGATCACCACGAAATTTGTAACCAACCGAGCCTAGCAATGTGAGCTGATCTGCGAATTTGAAAAAATCCGCCCGTACTGAGTAGTCACTTTCGCCGGTACCGAGTCCCTTGTCCTCGTCCGCCGTTCCGAATTTGACTTTGCCAGTCAGGTCCATGGCGAGGCCCAGTCGCTGGCTACTGACGACATCATAAACGGTGACACTACCGATGATGTCCCCCAGGCCACTTTCGGTGGTCAAGGCGCCGGAGCCCGGTAACGGCTCACCGCCCGAATCGAAAATTGTACCTTCCGGTGCTTTCACGCTGAGGTAGGGCACTGTGAGGCGAAACGCGATACGACCGTAGTCAACCTTGGCCGTTAGTGGAACGTAGGTATCTTCGATATCAACATCACCGCCATAGTTACCACTGGTGATGTCCACACCTGCTGATAGACTGAACTTTGGGTCGCTGTCCTGGGCTACGGCCGTCACACTTTGAAGCATGACCAAGCAACCAAGGAAAGGCATTATCTGTGCTAATTTAGCTTTCATTGTACTGTCCTGGACGATGAAGCAGCACGTCGACGATTTGTAGCTCAGGTCTCGGCGACCGCTCCCGAGAAAAACGGGGCCGGAAAAATCCGGCCCCAACTACAAGGATGCTGGCAGGGGGATTACTCAGCTTCCTCGACTTCGTAACCTAGCGCGCGGGCTCTTTCATCCATCCGTTCCCGATGCTGCGCCTGATATTTCTGACGTTCATTTTCGGAATCGAACAAACGCAGTTGCTCACGATACTCATTGCGTTCTTGCACGGTCATATACTCGCCACCATGAATCGGTCCCTGGCCCGGCGGTACAAGGTCTTGACCCTGATTCAGTGCACGCTTTTGCATCTTTGTCTCATGCTTCGCCTGGAATTTCTCGCGTGACTGCTGCGTATTTGCTTTGCCAAGCTCCTTGCGATATTTCTTGCGCTCCGCCGTGCTCATGAGTTCGTTGCCGTAGATATCCTGATCTTTGAGATTCGCAGGATCATGAATGCGGTCCCGATCACGGACCTGGTCCGGGACGTCAATTCGATCGCGATCTTGTGTGCGATCCCGGTCAGAAATGCGATCCCGATCGTATGTCCGATCACGGTCCACTTGTTGAGTTCGGTCTGCACTGGCATTGCCGCCTTGTCCTTTCCCGTGTCCGGCGAAGCTCGAAACAGACGTTACCGCGAGTATTGACGCCATTAATATGCTGATTGCTGTCCTGTATTTCATTACCTGTCCTCCTTATGCCACTCGATGCCTGATCACCTGCCTCCAATTCGTCTTACACCAAATTGTCGCGGAGATAGTCAATCTATAATTATGAGTGTCGGACAGTTGTGTTACAGAACGATTTCCGAAGCAATCAATATTGTTACAAATTGTTTCTACCAGGGCCTGTCCCGCCTGATGAATCATCTGTGACAATTCCGACGGCCGCTCGGATATGCTCGTGCTAGAAGCTGAGAGGAAGTTGGCTGAATTCGATTAATTGGATTCGCGTCTACAGAGGCCAAGGAATCGATTCAAGCAACAGCGGAGCCGCGTGCTGATTTGATAACGTGTGTTTATGATCGTTATCAGAGAAGAGTCGTCATGGCGACCGAAGCACGATCGACATAACAACACGCAACGAGGCACAACCTAAACCCGTAAGTATCCGCCAGCTCGGCTATGAAGTGCTCATAATCCTATCTTCTTCGTCCTTGCTCAACGACAGACGCAAGCGCTGCAACAACAAGTTTGGGATTGTCCTTATGAATGTAATGCCCGCAGCGGCTGCACACAGAATGCATGGATTCGCTGCTCAAAGCTGCCAGCGACTTTTGTGTTTCAAGCCAGACCTCGTAATACCGGTCGCCCACAAGAAACTGCTTTCCGCCTGTCAGCACATACAGCGGCACGTTGGGGAAAGGCGCCGCGTTTCTGACTTCATCCATTGTTCTGTCTCCGCCAGCAATTTCTTGCTTCGCCGCGTGTGGCAGCAATGCCGAAAGTAACGCCGGCGGCGTGCAGGATCCTGCCTCGGCAATCTGGCACTGCCTCGTGAAGTCAGCATGCCTTGAGTCGACCAGAACCACACCAGCAACCTCTTCGGGGTAGGTTCTCGCATAAAGCTCCATGTAGGTTCCGCCGATTGAATGGCCAGCAAGAACGTACGGTGGTTGCAGATCGAGTGCCTGCAACGTCGCCCGTAGTTCCCGTACGATGGTGGCCCCGTCGCGCGGTTCGCTCGCGCTCTTGCTCGTGCCATAGCCCGCACGATCATAGGCGAACACCTGCGTCAGTTGGCTTATTTGTTCATAGATTGGCTGCCAACTTTCTTTGCCGTCGCCTAAGCCGGATTCGAGAATCACCGTGGGTGATCCCTCTCCCGCCAGAACATAAGAATGCTTTGCTTGTGGCGTCGTGACACGCTCGGCGACTGGCATTAACGTGCAGCCGCCAAGGCTCGGCAAAAGGACAATCAATGCGATTTGTAGTGTTTTCATGATCTCTCCCCAATGGTCCTAAATGAGGGTTGAAAACTCTCGATCGGATACAGAATCGCCAGGGACACGACTGAAGACAACCGCGAACAGGGAAGCTGATTAGCCTGCCAAGCCTTCGGACGGCGCTGGCACCTCTGGCGATGGCTCCGGCGGCACCACCGTTGGCTGCTGGGGTTCTTCGATTGGCCCACCGGGGGGAATACCGGGCGGGACCTGTTCCGGTGGTATCTCGGTCGGACTCTGCGGTGGAATCTCCGGCTTACCGTTGTTCAATTCCGCCTCCGTTCATTCATGTGTCGACGACAAGCCCGGTCTACCTGTCGCGATCCTCCTGCGGCCGTAACTCCGAGCTGCCCAGTAGGTCGAGCAGGCGGTTGATCCGATCACGCTCCCGCTGCTCGATACCGATCAGCCCCTCATCAGCATCCTGTAACAGCAGTAGGGCGGCCTCAAGTTCATCGACGGTAGCCTTCGCGTTGAGGATCTCGACCACTGTGTGATCCTGGATACCCGGAAATAACCGAACGATTTCGTCATGTGTGACCGTTATCATAGTGTCGATAGTGCATCATCTTCCCTGGCGCGCGTATCAGGGTTTGTACACATCCGCGGCAGGTCGCGAGAACGCCGGCTCGCCGGATGGCATCAGGCAAGCACCGCATCGTGGGCTATCCTTTAACGCAGATGATCGGCTCGAGCCGGGCCACTTTGTGTGCGAGGCCGGCTCGGTCGGCGACATCGACCACTCGATGCACGTCCTTGTAGGCTGGCGGGGCCTCCTCAGCCACACCACGCTGCGAGGGACTGCGTATCACGATACCGCGCTCGGCCAATTCGTCGATGACCTGTCGGCCGCGGTACTGGCGACGGGCCTGCCGGCGGCTCATCGACCGTCCAGCGCCGTGGCAGGCAGAACTCAGTGCCAATGCTTCGCTTTCCCGCCCACCGGCAAGTACATACGACCCCGTGCCCATCGAGCCGCCGATCAGTACCGGCTGTCCTACCGACCTCAACGTCGACTCAAGTTCCGGGTTTCCAGGGCCGAATGCCCTCGTTGCGCCCTTGCGATGGACGTATAGCTCTTTTTCTACCCCGTCGACGACGTGCACCTCGACCTTGCAGATGTTGTGCGAAACGTCGTAAAGCATCTCGAGTTCTGCGGCCGGCAGCAGTCGCCCAAACACATCGCGAGTCAGGTAACTGATGATTTGCCGATTCGCAAGCGCGCAGTTCATGCCTGCGCGCATCGCGCCGAGGTAGCGCTGGCCAAGCGGAGAATTTATCGGCGCACAGGCCAGTTCGCGATCCGGCAGCCGTAAGCCAAGGTCTGGTGCCGCAATCAGCATCTCGCGCAGATAGTCTGTACCGATTTGATGACCAAGGCCGCGCGATCCGCAGTGGATACTCACGAGGATATCGTCCAGCGCCAGTCCATAAGCAGTTGCGATCTCGGCGTCAAATACCTCGGCAACCCGCTGCACCTCGAGATAGTGATTGCCTGACCCCAGCGTGCCCATTTCACGACGTTGCCGGCGCTTGGCGCGATCCGATACCTCGGCCGGGTTCGCGCCTGCAATGCAGCCTCGCTCCTCGGTGCGTTCGAGATCCGCCGCCTTGCCGTAGCCCTGACCTATGGCCCAGCGCGCACCGCCCTTGAGCATGGCCGACATTTCAGAATCGCTGAGACAAATCGTACCCTGACTGCCGACGCCCGCGGGAATGTCCTGATAAAGCGCGTCCGCAAGACCTGTTTTGACTGGCTCAAGTTCGGTGGCCGTCAGGCCTGTATGAAGTGTGCGCACACCACAAGAAATATCGAATCCGACCCCACCTGCGGACACGACGCCACCCGCCTCCGCATCGAATGCCGCGACACCGCCGATCGGAAAACCGTAGCCCCAATGCGCATCGGGCATCGCGTACACGGCGCCGACGAGACCCGGCAGCTGAGTAACGTTGCGCAATTGCTCGTAGACTTTGTCATCCATCTGCAGGATTTGCTCGCGGTCCGCGAAGATGATGCCGGCGACATTCATCGGTGCCTCCGATGGGACACGCCAGCAGTATTCACTGTCCTGTTGCAGCCGCTTCAGGTCCATTTGCTACCCGTCGTTAAACATCCACAACGCATTGCGCATGCCAGGTGCCTGCATCGTCCTGCGTTACTGACAATTGGGTATAGGTTGCACCTTTGACTTCCACGACCGGACGATGCCGCGCCCGATCGACAACTTCTCCGGCAACACGCGCGTCGAGCGCGTGCCCATTGAGGCTGACTTGCCACACACCGAATAACATGCGTTGTACTGCCATTTCATAGATCAGTGCGTTGAGCCAGTCGACCAACAGCATCGCGTCGTCTGGCGCTTCGCAATGAACAGACAAATGCCGTGCCGGACGTACCCGCTGGGGATCAGTAATCACTGCCATCAGCGCCTCGGCCATCTTCTCAAAAAGCCGCTCTCGGCTGGGTGCAACCGCTCGCAGGCCGATGTCGGCATCGTGCTCGAAGTGTTCCCAGGCTCCTTCCGTCATCTGCATCGTCATGCTGCGCGGCGCGGCACCAAGTAGGCACGTGTGTTACTTGCTCAGCCTGGTTCCAGGAATGAACATCGGCGTCCGATTCAGGTACGCACGGTAGTCTTCTCCCAACCGCCTGATTAGCTCAGGTTCCTCGATCTCTTTTAGCTCCCAGACGTTTGCCAGCACGTAAAGCGGCGTGAAGATGAGCACAAGTGAACGTGACTGGATGGCGAAGCCTATTCCGAATAACAGCAGGAAGACCCCAGTTAACATCGGGTTTCTTGCATATCTATAGGGACCGCTCTCGACAAGCGTAGGGGGGGGGTTGAAGGGTACCGGAGTTCCATGGACCCTTAGAAAATGGAACACCGACCAAGCAGTTATGGCAATACCGATAGCCATCATCGGAACCGACACCAGTTCACTAACAGTAATTGGAATCGGCCATCGCAGCGCAAGCGCTTCATCCAAAAGCACCGCGAGAAACACAAACAGCGCGGTGAAAAGGACGAAGATCACTACCCCGACTGGCGTTAGAAGGGCGCGCGTCTTCTTGGTCCCGGTCGCTGCGCGATACATCAGGTTGACCCAGCGTTCACGGATATTCATGTTTTGTTCTCCTGGCTCACATCCGCTTTTACTTGCCACCGTCGAGCGCCGCGAACTAGCCATCAAGTGGAAAGCCTTTTCGCCCATGTCGACAATTAATGCTTTTAATTAGACGCGCTGCACAGTCGGAGTCAATTCGGAGAAATACATAGCAAGCGATGTCCGCTTCAGCGTATCAAGCCGGCCCCATCGCAGCCTCTGCTCGACGTTTGATACCCAAGAGGCACTTCCGCATCATTACTATTTCGAAGGCGTCCAACACGAACTGGGAAACTACGCTCGTAGTACGCCACCGGAGGCGGGTAACCAGTCTTGTTCGGTCCGCGTCGATCTTGTAGAGAGCCCATGCCCACGTCACGGTGCCGTCAGATTGAAAAACGAGCAGCAGTGCCGCGTTCGGCTCCATACTAACAACCTCGGCATCGGATTCCTCGCTAAGAGGCACCAGGTCGCCGATCTTTAGATTCTGGTACTCAGGCATAATCCGCTCGGCGCTCGGAATGCCATCGTTGTCCAGAATGTCCCAGCTATAAAATCCCGCCCTCTTGTATCCTATCTGTACTATCCAAGGCCAAATGCGCTCCGCTGGTGCATTGACTGTCACCGCGCGCGTCGCATTAAAGGTCGGTTTCTTAACGAGCCCATCTCCGACCATCGGACGAGTGACTTCATCGGCCGTCGCACCCCAGGACAACTGCCAAGGGCGATAGACTAGATGAAAGAAGGCGACGAAGGCGACCAGAAACGCCGTCGCCAAGAGCGCATTTCGCCTAATGCTGTTTACTCTCATGTTCGAAAGTCCGTCTAACGTAATGGATTAACCCGCACCATCCGCAGGCCGCGTCGGCGTTCAGCCGCCAACTAGGCAGCTGGAATAGGCCGCTCCGAAACGCTGTAAATAACCGAGAATCCATGTCTCTGAACAAACACCTCTTTCTGGATTATGAAACCGTTGCGACTGAGGTGTGCACTAATCGTCACTGGGTTGCACCTGATGCTCATGCAAGTGAGGCGATCGAAGACCCACGTCCAGAGACGACTGCCGAAACCGGAGGCGGGCGCCATATAGACCGCGAAATTGGACTTCTCGACATCCAACGAGCTTTCCTTCAACCGCAGAGTCACCCAAAAAGTGAAGTACTGGCAATCACGCGCGTATCAGAATTCTATAATCTGACCGTCCGCTCCTAGAAGAACGCGGTCAGCTCCTCCAGCAGCTCGGGCAACGATACAAGGGCAAACGTGGTCGAACGATCGCTGATGGCGTAGGGGATCACAAGCTTATCGTTGTGGATCATGCCGCCGCAGGAATAGACAACGTTCGGAACGTAGCCGACGCTCTCCTCTTCCAGTGGCACAATGAGCGGCTCGGCAAGACGGCCGATGACTCGGGAAGGGTCGTCCAGATCTAACAGCGCGGCGCCGATCGAGTACTGGCGCATCGGACCGACGCCATGGGTAAGCACCAGCCAACCCGACTCGGTTTCTATCGGCGACCCGCAATTGCCAATCTGGATGATTTCCCAGGCAAATTTGGGCTTGAGCAGGAGTTCTGCTTCGTTCCAAAAAAGTACGTCGTCCGACCTCAAAAGGAACAGATTTTCATTGTCGAGCCGACCGAGCATCAGGTACCGGCCGTCGATCTTCCTCGGGAACAGCGCCATCCCCTTGTTGAGGGCGTATCGACCGCCCAGCATTCGAATTTTGGCCCTGTCAAACCCCGTAGTCTCGAGGATCTGGGGCATGATGTTCGAACCATCGTAGGCGGTATAGACCCCGTAATAGCAAATTCCGCCATCGTCGGAGTGAAACTGCACCAAACGCATGTCTTCGATGCCGTGACTCTCGGCGTCGGAATTCGGGAAGATGACGAACTCCGACGGGTCGTAGAGATCTGGCATGTGAAGATCGTAGTTCGCTCGTGAGATGGCGACCATCTTGTCGACCGTCTCGGAATACAGCAGAGCAAATTCGTGTGACTCCCACACGGCATCGATCGCCAACTTGAGTTCGACGGAGTTGAAGGTCTTACCGAGATAGTCCAGAACTTCATTCGTGAATTTCCCGATCGCGCCAATCTCAATGAGTCTCTTCTGGTAGGTTGGTTTCTCGAATTCCCGATTCTCAACGACTTGAAGCCGACGGCTGTGTTGGCTGACAGGCTCGATTCGTATTCGATTATCACGATCGATGACGCCACGACGGAAGACAGCCGAAGAGATATGTCCTTCGCCGGTTGCCCGCAGGCTCATTACGAAACGGGTGCTCCCCACATCAGCCTCGTCCTGCATAATGGCCGGCACCATCGAGGGATTAAAAAGCGCCGCCGACTCGATCGCGTACTCCATCGTGAAGTAGGCGCCGATCAGGAGCCGCCGCTTCATTTCGAGTTCGGGCTCATCGGAAATGAGGTATTTGACCGCATCGTAGTTGCTCTTGGCGATCATGGCGAGATCCGGGTGTTTCGTCTGGAAGCTCCGCCTGAGGCCCCTCACCAGTTCGGAGACTTCGGAGCGCTCGAGCGCTCGAATCCGTTCGATGATTCCGCGTAGCCGTTTCTCGTCGCCGGGGCCGAAGAAGCGAGGAATAACACGCGTCGGATCCGGGTCGAGCTGCTCGGCAACACGTTCGACCTTCACTCGTGAGTGGTACATTGTCTCGTTAGATTTCACGGCACATTGTCCCAGGCGGCAGTTCTTGTTGGTGGAGCAATGAATTATACTCAGGATAGCCGGTCCAGCGTGCCGCTCAGATTTATTACTTAAGAACCGATTATCGGAAGGATCTCAGGATGCCGCCGTCGCCAAATTCAGTTGCTCTGATCGGCTCCTACCTGCCAAGACAATGTGGTATCGCCACCTTTACGTCTGACCTCGCCAACGCGATTCTCGACAACGATCCAGGCATCGACTGCACGATTGTGGCCATGAATGATCGACGTGAGGGTTACGAGTATCCAAAGACGGTCAAATTTCAGATCAATCAGGACAACTTGAATGAATACCGTCGCGCTGCGGATTTCCTGAACCTGAGGAATCCAGCGGCAATTTGTCTGCAACACGAATACGGAATATTCGGCGGCCAACGCGGCAGCTTCATTATCGAACTCGCGAAGAACGTCAAAAGTCCTCTTTTTACGACCCTGCACACGGTATTGAGAGATCCATCGGCGGACGAGCGGAAGGTCATCACTAAACTATCGGAGCTCTCTGCCAGCCTGGTCGTCATGAGCGAACATGCTGCCGATTTTCTTCGCGATATTTATCAGGTTCCAGAGCGAAAAATAGCGCTCATTCATCATGGAATTCCCGATGTTCCATTTCTGGACCCGGATCCCTGCAAGAGTAAGCTCGGGGCTGGCGACAAGACCGTAATCTTGACGTTCGGCCTGCTCTCACCAGGCAAGGGTATCGAGTTCATGATCGATGCCTTGCCGGATATTGTCAGCTTACATCCGGACGTACTCTATTACGTGGTCGGCGCTACCCATCCTCATTGCATAGCCGAAAGTGGTGAGGACTACCGCCTGAGTCTGCATCATCGGGCAAAGGAACTGGGCGTTGGCGACAACATCGTGTTTCATGATCGGTTCCTGGAACGCGACGAATTGCTTGAGATCATTCGGGCTGCCGATATCTACGTTACCCCGTACCTGAACGAGGCTCAGATCGTTTCCGGCACGCTCGCGTTCGCGGTTGGGGCAGGCAAGGCCGTCGTGTCCACCCCCTATTGGCACGCACAGGAGATGTTGGCCGACGGGCGCGGCAGGCTCGTGCCCTTCAAAGATTCCAGAGCTTTGTCGCAGCAAATTAATCAACTTTTGGACGTTCCGGAAGAGCGGCTCAAGATGCGCCAGGCTGCCTATGACTATTCGCGGCCTATGGTAATGAAAGAGATGGGCCGCCGTTACCTGGCTCTTTTTTCGCAGGCCAAGGTGCAACATGCCCGTGCGCGAGATCTCCCGGCACTCGATACATTGGGTCAAAAGGAACAGCGACTGCCGCAGATCAACCTGAATCATCTCTGCAATATGACGGATGACACTGGCATGCTCCAGCACGCAAAGTTCACGGTGCCCAACAGAT
>JAOTYE010000021.1 GCA_029862045.1 Gammaproteobacteria bacterium | reverse complement strand
GCGACCGACCGGGGTCACCAACAATCGATCCCGGTCGTCGTGCCAACTTCAGCTGAACGAAGCTGGTCACCTTGAAATTGGGGTGGACGATGGGACTCGAACCCACGACGACCGGGATCACAACCCGGGGCTCTACCAACTGAGCTACGCCCACCATTGAACGATCTTGTCTATTTTACTCCGTCTTGCATATTGGCGCGCCCGGCAGGACTCGAACCTGCAACATTCGGCTTAGCTTACCAACTACCGCTTTCGCGGCCCTGCCACAGCAGGTTTGTGGTCTGGACTATCTCTTCACCGTCTCAGGTGCCGCACGTATAGTCTCTACGGAACCCCACGAAAGTCAGAGGCAAAATTCACATTTGTCCTCTGAATATTCTTGGGAATCTCTACCCTCAGCGATACATTCGAGCCAAATTTTTATGCCACCAATTCGAACAGACAATGTTCGGTCAGCGGAACAAAAATCGTGAATCCTTGCTCGAACAGATTAATCTGAGCCTTCAAGACGCCCAGGTCACCCTTGTCCTTGGTGTGATGTGACTCCATCGCCACACCCTACAACACCACATACGTCGGATGTCCACAGGTTTCCACGGGATTGCCATCAGCTCTACCTGTTAAGGTTTCCCCGTTACAGTGCAGTCCACTGTACCGATTTACTTTCCCGGCACAGGCTCCTCACTCAAAGGCCGATGCTCTATCCGGTTGAGCTACGGGCGCTTCTTGTCCAAATACGCAATTTTCTCCATTTACACAACAGAAATTTGGTCGGGGCAGAGGGATTTGAACCCCCGACCCTCTGCTCCCAAAGCAGATGCGCTACCAGGCTGCGCCATGCCCCGATGCCAGATATTCTGCCACACGCTGTCCTGGCCGGGGCCGGACCTCGCGGGGGCACGATAATACGGGCGGGGTCCTGACCAGTCAACGACATAGGTCAACCGCTGGGGCGGGCTCCAACAATTTGGTATCGTATGTGCTGAAACAACCCGTCATCGCTTGAGGCAGCTATGCGCAAGACCCTGATCGCCCTGATTCTCGGGCTCTCCTGCTCGTTGACTTTTGCCACCGACAAGGTCCCGGCGCACCCTTACGTCCAAATCGAAACGACCGAGGGCAGCATCGTTCTCGAACTTGATGGCAAACAGGCGCCAATCACGGTCGGTCATTTTCTCGAGCTTGTCGACAGTGGTTTCTATGACGGTCTGATTTTTCACCGCGTCATGCCGGGATTCATGATCCAGGGTGGCGGCTACACGCCCGGTCTCAAGCTTAAAGAGACCGACGATATGATCCCGAACGAGTCAGGCAACGGCATGAGCAACATCCGCAGCACAATAGCGATGGCGCGCACAGGCGACCCGCACTCGGCGAATTCTCAGTTTTTCATCAACGTCGGCAACAACGATCGCCTCGACCCAAAGAAGAGCACTGTGCGTGGATCCTGGGGCTACACGGTGTTCGGTTTCGTGATTCAGGGGATGGAGGTCGTCGACAAGATCGCCGCGGTGCAAACAGGCCCGCAAGGACCTTTGAAGTCGGACGTACCGATGGTACCGATCGTCATCAAAAAAATATCGCGATACACGTTCGAGTAGCCAAACATGACGACATTGTTTATTTCCGATCTACACCTCGAAGCCGACCGTCCCGATATTGGCGAGCAGTTCCTGAAATTTCTCAAGACAGATGCGAGTGAAGCTGACGATCTGTACATTCTGGGCGACCTTTTTGAGGCCTGGGTCGGAGACGACGATCCAAACACGCATTACTTCACTATCAAACGTGCGCTGCGAAAGCTCGTTGACGGTGGCATTCCCGTGTATTTCATGCATGGCAATCGTGACTTCATGATCGGCGGCGGATTTGCGAATGAAACCGGCGTCAAAATTCTCAAAGATCCCTGCAAAGTATCGATGTACGGCCAAAAAGTCTTGCTTAGCCACGGTGACAAACTCTGCACGGATGATGTGCAATACCAGAAGATTCGCAAAATGACGCGCGACCCGGAATGGCAAGCGACGATGCGCGCCAAGCCACTCAAAGACAGACTGCGGATGGCCGCGGAAGCGCGTCGGCAAAGCCTCGAGCAGACCCTCAACCTCAGCATGAACATCATGGACGTCAACCAAAAGGCCGTTGCAGAAGTTATCCGCAAGAACAACGTGGACGTTTTGCTGCACGGCCATACGCATCGCCCAGGTGTGCACACTGTCGATCTCGGCAATCGCAAGGCAAAGCGAATAGTGCTCGGTGACTGGTACACGCAGGGCAGTGTTGTCCGGTGGGATTCGCGCGGCCCGAAGCTGGAGAAGATACCGCGCTAGAAATATGGGGACATTCCTCTTTTTCAGTGTCTCCTGAAAAAGAGGAATGTCCCCATATTTCTACAAAGGCGTACCGGAGTGGAAGCGGAACTGCGGATCCGGATCTGAAATCAGCGTCGCTTCGACTGCTTTGAGTTCTTCAAGTCGCGCATCGATTTCTTCCTTATCGATGCCACACTCCGATCTCGCAAATGCGATGTAGTGCTCGAAATGCCGCGCCTCCGAGGCAAGCAGTCCACGGTAGAATCTGCCAAGCCTTTCCGGCAAGTGCGGCGCCAGCGTTGCAAAGCGCTCGCACGATCGCGCCTCAATCAGGGCCCCCACAAGCAACAGGTCCAACAATTTGTAGGGCTCCTGGTCTCGCACAGCATCGCGCAGACCGCCCGCGTAGCGTGACGCCGTCAGACGCTCGAATGGAATGTCCATATCCTCCATGATCGATGTCACTTGCTCGAAGTGCCGCAGCTCCTCGCGCGCCAGTCGCGACATGCGTTGCGCGAACCTGGTTCGATCGGGGTACCGATACAGAAACCCAAGTGCAGTGGACGCCGCCTTGAGTTCACAGTTGGCATGATCGCGCAGCACCTCGGGTAAGCGTCCACTCGCCTCGACAATCCACTCTCTCGGTGTCGCGGTTCCAAGAAACTCCGCGATCGGCTTGGGTACTAGAGCCACTCTTCGATCTCGGTCGCCAATTGCAGTCGATCGTCCGGGTCCTTCGCCAACATCATGTTGATCAGAGCCTGATATTTCGCGAATCGCGGCGATAACAACGGGATGGGCGCCTGCGCATGCAAGTAAATGATTCCCATCGCGGTATCCGCCCGGTACGGCTTCCGGCCAGTCAGCATTTCGAAAAAGATAACGCCAAGGCTGTAAATATCGCTGCGATGATCGACGCCGTTACCGTGGCCCTGCTCCGGACTCATGTAATACGGCGTACCGAAAATCTCACCCTCGTCCGTAAGTTCCATACGAAGTCGCAAGCGCTTTGCCAGACCAAAATCGATCAGCGCGATCGAATCGTCGCTACGCAACATGATGTTGCCGGGCTTGAGGTCGCGATGCAGGATCCCGGCGTCATGGATTCTCGCCAGAGCGCTCCCGATCTGACGAAGGTAACTAACGGCGTCCGGTTCGTTTATGCCGGCCGAAATACGTCGTTTGAGGTCCCCGGCGTCGATGTACTCCATCGCGATGTGTGCATGATCATCACCCACACCGAGGTCGTAAATCTTGACGATATTCGGATGGTCAATCTCGGCGATCAGTTCGTATTCCTGCAAGAATCGGTCGAACGCGCCAATGCTGTCCGCAACATCCGGTAGCTGTTGCAACACCTTGAGCACGACTTTTAGCTCGTTCGACTCTCTTTCCGCCAGGTAAATCGAGGAGTGCGAGGTCGCACTCAGTTTCTCGATGAAACGATAGCCGCGGATCAGCGGATGAATACCTGTCTTTGAATCACCGACGAAAAGCGAACCTGTCGACGAAACAGGTCGCCGCGATGCGAGGATGTCGCTCAACTGTACCGTGAGTGCATCATGCCGAATCTCGTCGAACACAAAAAAAGCATCGGCACCCACCCTAAGAGCAGAGCCTTCCTCGCTGCTTTTGCCGAAGTAGACCACGGCCGGGAATCCCGGAGTCTTACAGAACTGCTTGAGAATGGCCAATCCCTCTCGATCCCCGACTTCACTGCCCAGCAACACAATATCGTTGCCTGCACCGGAGAATTCATCTGGCAAGTAGCCAGCTTCGCTCGGGTCGTAGGCCGACATGATGGCGTCGGGCCAGTGCGTCGTGACGTGATGCATCAGCAGGCTGCGAAAATCGGCCCGCGCGTCAATGATCATCATCTTAACGCTCATTGGACTGCATCCGTTACGAATACCCGACTACATGCCGACAGCAGCGTCTGTGCTTTCTGCAGCAGGTCCGTCAATGGCGGCCCGGTCCTTGCGTTTGCCCTTACGTTTGCCTTTGCGTCGTTGCTTCTCAGCATCGTTTCTGCGTTGCTCAATCTCATGCAGGTATTCGTCAGTGACATCACCGGTCACATATTCGCCGGAGAAGCACGAAGTATCAAACTCTGTGATCGATGAATTGTCGTGCCGTACCGAGCGAATCAATCCATGCAGATCCTGATAGATCAGTCGGTCGGCGCCGATCAGTTTCTCAATTTCCTCGACCGACCGGCCATTCGCGATCAGTTCCGTCACGGCGGGCATATCGATGCCGTAGACATTCGGATGCCGCACCGGCGGTGCCGCCGATGCGAAGTACACCCTGCGCGCGCCAGCTTCGCGGGCGAGTTTGATGATCTGTCGCGAGGTCGTGCCGCGCACGATTGAATCGTCGACGAGCAGCACGTTCTTGCCACGAAATTCGAGGTCAATCGCATTGAGTTTGTAGCGGACCGACTTCGCACGCTCCGCCTGACCCGGCATGATGAAGGTGCGTCCGATGTAACGGTTCTTAATGAAACCTTCGCGATATTTGACGCCGAGGTGATAGGCGACCTGGGCCGCCGATGTGCGACTCGTGTCCGGAATCGGGATAACCACATCGATATCGTGGTCGGGAAAGTCGCGAACAATTTTGCCTGCTAGTTGTTCGCCCATGCGCAACCGCGTTTTGTACACCGACAAATCGTCGAGAATTGAATCGGGTCGCGCGAAATACACGAACTCGAAAATACAGGGCGTGTGGCGCGTCTCGCCGCGATATTCGCGACTATGAAGAACACCTTTGTTCTCAATGAAGACCGTCTCGCCCGGCCGCACATCGCGCAAGCGCTCAAACTGCAGGACGTCCAGCGCTACACTTTCCGAGGCCACGATGTAATCAGTGCCCTCACCGGCCTGGCGCTCGCCAAGCACCAGTGGGCGAATGCCGTGCGGGTCCCGAAACGCGACAACGCCGATTCCTACCATCAGCGCAACGACGGCATAGCCACCTTTACAGCGCCGATGCACAGCTTCGACAGCATCGAATATCTGTTCCGCCGTAGGGTTCCCATTTGCGCGCGTCTGCAACTCATGTGCAAAGACATTAAGTAGAACTTCGGAATCTGATCCCGTATTGAGGTGTCGGCGATCTTCCTTCGTCAACATTTCGGCAAGTTCGTCGTAGTTCGTCAGGTTACCGTTGTGCCCAAGGCAAATTCCGTACGGCGAATTGACGTAAAAGGGTTGGGCCTCGGCCGCCCTTGAATCGCCGGCCGTCGGATAACGAATGTGGCCGATACCGACATTGCCCGTCAGACGCAGCATGTGTCGATGCCGAAACACGTCTCGCACCAGCCCGTTGCTCTTGCGCTGGCGGAGTCCGTCCTCGCCCCAGGTGACAATGCCGGCGGCATCCTGGCCGCGATGTTGCAGCACCGTGAGTGCATCATAAATGGCCTGATTAACCGGCCGCTGGCTAACAATTCCGACAACGCCGCACATAGCTCAGATCTCTACCTCATTCGGCATTATTAATTCATAGCCCTGGGGCGCCATGACTTTTATCCATTCTGCAACAACTTCAAGCCGCGGGATCAGGATCGATCCCTTCCACCAGTCGTCGTTGTCGAATCCCGCGAACTGGCCGCCAAGAACGAATACTGCTGCAAGCAGGACGCCGCGAAACGCACCAAACACGGCGCCCGCCAACCTGTCCATGCCACTTAGAATAGACAAGCGCACGAGTTTGGAGATGCCCCAGCCAAGCAAACCACCAATCGACAGGATAACCGCGAAGACCAGGATGCGACCGAACCACATCTGCAACTCTTCGGAACTGATCCAGCTGTCGGAAATATCGCCGACGCCCGGGCCAAAATACAACGCGGCCCAAATCGCGATCAAGAGCGCCGCCATTGATATCGCTTCTTTTACAAATCCGCGAACGATGCCCACGATCACGGATATAGCGATGGCTACGGCAATGAGAATATCGATGATCGGCATCAGAGATGTCGGCTCGGCTCAATGTGATCGGGGAGAATGGATGGGGATTCTAACAGATTAGGGATGCGGTACTACTTGTCCTTGGTGGCCGGCTTTTAGCAGCCGGTTGGCTATCGCCTCTGCGCTCTCGCGGTCTTTTTGTGGTCCGATGCGAACACGGTGGAGCTGCCCCGAACTCGTCGACAACTGACTCAGGAATGCGGCGAAACCCTGCTTGCGGAGATCCGCGGCAAGCCGTTCGGCATTCTCCTGACTGCCGAAGCTGCCCAATTGCACAGCCCACATGCCCGTCGTTGACGCAGCCGCAGTAGCCGTCGCAGCCTCCTCGGGGACCGGGTCAGGCACAACCGGCTTCGGTGTGGGTTTTTTCGTAACGGGCGCTGGACTGGTGTCCTGTTGCCTGACCGTCCGTTGTGGCTGTTGCGGCGACTGTACAGGTTCGTTGCCGCCATTGGCTGGCACAGGATCTTTCCGGTCCCGATCCAACACAACGGTCTGCGACTTCTGCTCCGCCTGGCCCGGCAGCGGCACGCGCGCACTGACAATTTCATCCCCGCCTGGCGGCCCGTCGAGAAATACGGGCACAACGAGGACGACGACCAGTACGAGGACGGCAGCGCCGATAATGCGTTCTTTCAAAGCTCGATCCATCATGATTAGCGACGCGAGTATAGCTCAGTGAGGACCGGGCCGACGAGATAGAAAGATCCGGTGACGAGGATTCTGTCAGCACCTGTCGTGAGTTCTCGCGCGTGACGGATCGCCGCCTCAAGCGACTCCGCCACGAGGCAGGCCGCGTTTGTCGCATTTGCGACCCGACGCGCCAGCTCTCCCGCAGCAATCGCCCGCGGATTATCAGCCGTCACCGCAATCCAGTGGTCGACGTGGTCCGCCAACGCGGCCACAACGCCGGTAACATCCTTGTCGTCGAGCATCGCGAATATTGCTACTGTCTGACCTGCATGCGCTCGCGCATGCAGAGCCTCTGCCAGCGCCTTTGCCGCGGCCGGATTGTGCGCGACATCGAGCAGCCAGTGCACATCCTCGTCGATTTCTTGCATACGGCCGTCGAGACGCAGCTGTGCGAAACATGCGTTCACGACCTCCACGCAGAGCAGATCGCCTCGTCCTGCAGCTTCGACCAATGCAAGCACCGCGGCGGCGTTCCCGATCTGATGTCTACCTTGCAGGGACGGCACGGCGAGACCTTCAAGCTGATGCGTCA
The DNA here is from genome assembly GCA_029862045.1 of Gammaproteobacteria bacterium. Classification (GTDB taxonomy): domain Bacteria; phylum Pseudomonadota; class Gammaproteobacteria; order Steroidobacterales; family Woeseiaceae; genus UBA1847. Next base: position 54,923 of record JAOTYE010000021.1, on the reverse strand, counting down.
AACCCTGCCAGGACCAGCGTTCCCCATCACAAGACCAGTCGTAGTCCCGGCCGGCGACGATAAGCTGCGCGCCGACATCGGCGGCCTTTGCGTCGATCGAATCTGGCACCGCGCGCGAACCGAAGATGATCGGCTTGTCCCTGCGCATGATGCCGGCTTTCTCCGCCGCGATCGATTCGACGTTATCGCCAAGCCAGTCACAGTGATCCAGCGCAATGTTTGTAATCAGACCGGCATCGGGTTCGATCGCATTGACAGCGTCCAGGCGCCCTCCCATGCCGACCTCGAGAATCGCGGTATCGATGCCCGTATCGGCGAACACAACCATTGCCGCAAGCGTGCCATACTCGAAGTACGTGAGCGGCTCATTGTCACGCACGGCCTCGATCCGTTCGAAGGCTGCGACGATCTGTTCGTCGCTGGCCTCGCTGCCGTCTATGCGAATGCGTTCGTTGTAGCGATGAATGTGTGGCGACGTGTAGCTGCCGACATGAGCGCCGGACTTCTGCAGTAAGCATTCCAGCATCGCGACGCTCGATCCCTTTCCATTGGTGCCCGCGACATGAAAAACAGTATCAGGAGGCGCAAGTGCGAGCCGGTCGCGTACGCGTTCGACACGCTCCAGACCCAGATCGATTTCCTGCGGCGACAGGGTCTCGAGCCGCAACAGCCAATCAGAAAGAGGCGTACCGACTACGTTCACGAAAAGGAACTACTTGGCGACTGGACTTGGGCGTTGTTCGAACTTGGCCAACAAGTCCGCAATCTGTGCGCGCATCTCACGACGATCCATGATCATATCGATCGCCCCATGGTCGAGCAGGAATTCACTGCGCTGGAAGCCCTCGGGCAATTTTTCCCGGACCGTTTGCTCGATAACACGTGGCCCGGCGAAACCGATCAATGCATTCGGCTCGGCGATATTGACGTCGCCGAGCATCGCAAGACTCGCCGATACACCGCCCGTCGTCGGGTCGGTCAGCACGGACACGTAGGGCACCCCCTTACTGCCGAGATCGGCGAGGGCCGCTGACGTTTTGGCCATCTGCAGCAAGGAAAACAGCGCCTCCTGCATGCGGGCACCGCCGCTCGCTGCAAACGAGATCAACGGCATGTTGTTTTCTGCCGCGTAGTTGGCCGCGCGAGCAAAGCGCTCACCGACCACCGAGCCCATCGAACCGCCCATGAACCCAAACTCGAACGCACAGACGACAACGGCACGACCAAGCAACGTGCCGCTGACCGAGACAATAGCGTCTTTTTCGCCGGTCATTTTCTGTGCCTGGACGAGTCGATCGCGATAGCGCTTGCTATCGCGAAACTTGAGTGGATCCTGTGGTTCGAGTTGCGACGACAGCTCGTGCTGCGAGTCCGGATCGAGAAAAAAGTCGAGGCGCTGGCGTGCGCCGATCCGCATGTGATGATCACACTTCGGACACACCTGCAAATTGCGTTCGAGTTCGTTGCGATACAACTGTGCATCGCACTTCGGACACTTGATCCAGACGCCTTCGGGCACCGAACGCGTGCGCTTCTCGGTGCTGATGCGCGACGGCATCAGTTTCTCGAACCAACTCATTCGCGCATCCTATCTCAATTCTGAGTGCTGTAGGAGTCCGCCTGCAGGAGCGGCTACAGACGTTCGTTTGGGTTGGGTGGCAAATCGAACTCGGTCGGATACTCGACATTGACGAGCGTAAGCCCCTGCGGTGGTGCCGCAACACCACCAGCACTGCGATCCCGGCTGTCCAATACCGTAGCCACCCGGTCTTCAGGCTCGTCGCCGCGCCCGATCGCAACCAGCGTGCCCGTAATATTGCGCACCATATGCTGCAGGAAAGCATTGGCCGTCACGTGGAGCAAGATCCAGACGTCATTGCGGCTGACTGCAATCGCAGTTATCTCCCGAACCGGCGTCGAGGCCTGGCATGCCGCCGCTCGATACGCCGAGAAGTCGTGTCGCCCAAGCAACGCCTGTGCAGCGACGTGCATGCGTTCAGCATCAAGTGGGTCGTAAACCCACCAGGCCCGATGCCGGTACAACGCCGAGCGTTCGAGGCGGTTGAGGATCAGGTATCGATAGCTGCGTGCGGTTGCCGAGAATCGTGCGTGAAAGCTGTCATCGACCCGCTGTGCCCATGTCACGCTGATGTCGTCGGGAAGGTTACTGTTGGCTCCGAGCAGCCAGCCGCGACTGGGACGCTCGCTGGACGTATCGAAATGTACGACCTGACCCGATGCGTGCACGCCTGTGTCGGTTCTGCCGGCACAGATGACGTCTATGGTCTCGTCAGCGACTATGGAAAGGGCTTCCTCAACGCGCTGCTGCACGCCCTGACCGGTGCGCTGACGTTGCCAGCCGTTATACGCGGTGCCGTCGTATTCAAGACCTAAGGCAATGCGCACTAACTGGGTAGCTGATCCAAAAGTTGCTGGGCTTGCTGTCTCTGACCATCGTCGCCTTCGTCGAGAACCTCCTCGAGAATCGAACGAGCACCAGCGGGGTCGCCCATGTCGACGTAGGCGCGTGCCAGATCGAGTTTCGTACCGACCTCGGTCATCGTGCGAGCATCGGACAGATCGTCACTTATCTCGTCTGGCGCTAGTGCAACCGTGGCTGCCGCTTCGTCGCTCACTTGCGGACGCGGTTGCTCTACGGTGGCATCATCGCGCATCTGTTCAACCGTGTCGCCAGCCTCGCTAACCTTGAGTGCGGCCGTCAGGTCGTCGAGATCGAGGTCCACATCGGTGCTGGCGACCGCAGGCAACTCGCCCGTCTCATCAAGACTGGCGTCACCGATGAAGGCTTCCTTAGGCAGCGCCTCGGTCTTCGCAAAGTCAAAATCACCTTCGTCATCATCATCCAGGCTTGCCAACAATGTCTCCGCATCGTCGGCCAGTGTTCCCACCGTGTCGTCACCGTATCCGGATGCCAACAGGGTTGCATCGTCATCGGACAACTCAGCGCCAACGTCGGACGCGGTTTCAACCGCCAGATCTTCGGGAAGCACCTGTGTCAGACCGGTCGCATCGAGCAAACTCTCGTCGATGCCGACATCTGTCGAAACCTCGGGCATTTCGGAGGTTGCAGCCAGTGCATCGTCGACATCGAGCGCCGCACTGATTCCAGTGTCATCAGTACCCAAGGCTACTTGCACGCCCGTCGCATTGGGATCGATCTCGGGATTCCTGCCGGTCACGGCGGCAGAGTCTTCGAGCGCCTCGTTGATCCCGGTGTCATCGAGCACTTCAGTCTCGCTCGTCGCATCAAACTCATCGAGCGACGCCAGCTCGGTCGCGGCGAGTCCGTCGACATCAAGCCCGAGATCATCGAGATTGATCTCTGCTGTTTCGTCGTCAGACTGACCACTGTCCGCAATTGCCGCTCCTGCCGTCTCATCAAGTGACGGCAGTTCAGCCGTACCGCTGAGCACGTCAAATTGCTGCTCGATCGTCGGCGTTTCAACTGTCGAATCCAGCGGCGGCATTTCCGCTGTCTCCTCGGCCGATGGCATCTCTTTGGTCACATCGAAGTCCGGCGTCTCGATGGTCGGACTGTCTGTTGTCTCATCAACATCAAGGCTTGCGACTTCGGTTTCTGCGGTATCGCTGTCGACGAAGAAATCGATTTCCGCATCAGCATCTGCTGCTACCGACGCATCACCAGCTCCCAGATCAACGATGTCGCCGGAATCTCCGGCATCGGAAACAAGTTCCATGTCGAGTGCAGCACTATCATCCATGCCAGCCTCGAACGACAGGTCGACCTCTTTCGTCGCCCCAGCCGCAGTGGCACCAACAAACAGGTCATCGTCCGCGGCAATCTGCTGGCCCATGATGACAATCTTGTCCCAGTCAGCGCTGTCTGCATCACCGACCACCGCCTTCAGGCGGCCCGCTGCGTCGATAAAGGCGTCGCGATTTCCCCAAACGAAGTAGATCTCGCACAGTTTGGTGAGCAAATCGGGGCGTTGTGGCTCGACGGACAATGCGCCATCAATAAGGTCGGCCGCCTGATCGTACAAGCCATAGGCCATGTGGAAATCGGCCTCGGCGATCGGATCAGTCTGGTCGAGATTGATCGCCGTATCGCTGCTGAAGGTGTCTTCGAGCGAATCGAATTGCCCGGTTGCTTCCGCGGCGGGAGCAAACGTTTCGATCGCTGGTGGAGGCGTTTCGACTGTAGCGTCCTCGGACGGGTGCATTGTCGATTCCTGTTCGACAACGACAATCGATTCGTCGTCTCGCATCGGCGCCCTGAGGCTCTCCGTCCCGGACAACGTATCATCGCCAATTTCATCCGAATCGAGCGGCTGCCAGGAGTCCACATCATCGTCATCGCCGCCGCGACGCATAAACCAGAACAACAGGCCACCTACGACAATAACCACGCCGGCGATCAGTGCGTAAATGCTCGTCAGAGCCGCAATGGCCTTGTCGACCAGACCAGGTTCGGAAGGCGTCGACACGCGAATCGCGTCTGCAGGCGCAGCATCGTCAGCCGTCACGTCCTCATCGGCCGGCCCCTCGTCGTCGACACCGACGTCATCGGCGCCGTCCTCGACCATGATGTCGTCGTAATCGGCGAACGGACCACCGTCCATGTCCTCAGCGCCGACCTCATCGTCCAGTTCATCGACAAACGTTTCGTCTCCAGGCGGCTCGTATATTTCGCCGCGTATACGGGCGAGTTCTTCGCGCAGCGCTGCCAACTCGTTGTCGCGAATCTCGATCAACGACTGTTGCTGCGGGACGTCGGCAGCCTCGAGGTCACCAATACGCTGCTCAATCTCCTCCTCTCGTGACAGAGGTTCAGTATCAAAGTCTGCGCCAGTGCCAAGCGTATCGTCGGCAATGTCATCGTCGGGTGGCACGAGCGTCAGGCTCGGCCGCGAAGACGTGTCATCAACTGGCACTACGGTACCGCCTGACCATGCCGCGTTTTGCCGTTGTGCTTCTGCCAGCGCTTCGCCACGGCTGATGCGGAAAATCTCGTCCGCACTCGGAATACGCAGTGACGCGCCGGCCCGGAGAATATTTATGTTGCCGCCGAAAGCGTCGGGATTCGCCTCGAAGATCGCCAGCATGGTCTGATTCATCGACAGACGACTGTCAGGTCGCACGCGCGATGCGATGCCCCAGAGTGTTTCGCCGCGCGGCACGTTGTAATCGCCGCCTGTCGCGGTGTCATACGGCGTATCGTCGGCTACCGGTTGCGGCTTCGCTTGTGCCGGTCTTGCCTGACGGGTCGGTGCTGGAGCGGGAGCCGGGCTTGTTTGCGCAGGTGCGGGCCGCTCGATACGGCCGCTGTCAGCCGGCGCGGCGCGACTCGGAGCCTGTACAGCCGGCGCGGAATCAGCAGTTGGTGGTGCAAAAGTCGGTGGATCGAGGAACACCGTGTACTCGCGCAACAATCTGCCGCGCGACCACGATGCTTCAACGAGGAACGTCAGGAACGGCTCAGCCATCGGCGAGCCTGAACGAAGCTCTACGTAGTTGCCATCAACGCGGCCGCTGCGAACGATATTGAACTGGATGTCCTGCAGGTAGAAAGGACGATCGAGGCTGTAACGCTCAAACGTATCGGCGGATGCCATGTCGATGGTCAGGTTGTCGAGTTCATCCGGCGTTGCCGACAACAGCTCGATACGCGCACTCAACGGCTCGTTGAGTGCTGAATTCATTCGAATATCTCCCAGCCCAAGGGCCCAAACCTCGCTCGACAACAAGATGACAAGCGCTAGCGAGATTCGAGAGAGTCGTCTCGACATAGTTTTATTCTCCAGCTCCCCAAGAGCCGCTAAGATGACGCCCGCAAGGGGCAACATTACAGCAGGCGGACCGCTTTAACATATGGTCCCGAACTATAGCTTATAAATGGTTTTTCGCCAATATTTCAGCAATTTGGACGCTATTTAGAGCCGCGCCCTTACGTATGTTATCGGACACGACCCACAGGTCGATGCCGCGTGGATGGGAAATGTCTTCACGCACGCGACCCACGTAAACCGCGTCCGAACCCGAGCTTTCGGTGACCGCGGTCGGATATTCTCCGGTTTTAACGCCGTCGAGCAGGGTCACACCCGGTGCATTCCTGAGTAAATCGCACACCTTCTCGGCCGAGATCTTCTCCCGGGTTTCGATGTGTACCGCCTCGGAATGGCCGTAAAACGCGGGTATGCGCACCGCAGTCGGATTGACGAGAATGCTGTCATCAGCAAAGATTTTGCGCGTCTCCCACACCATTTTCATTTCTTCTTTAGTGTAGCGATTGTCCTGAAAGTCGTCGATATGCGGCACCGCGTTGAATGCAATCTGTTTTGCGTCCCCCTCGATGTCGAGAGGACGACCGTTCAATAGCATGGCTGTCTGCCGCACGAGTTCCTCAACCGCACTTCTCCCGGCACCCGACACAGCCTGATACGTCGCAACATTGATACGTTCGATACCGGCCGCATCGTAAATCGGTTTCAGCGCGACGACCATTTGAATCGTTGAACAATTCGGATTCGCAATGATGCCGCGCTCCTTGTAGTCAGCGATAGCGTCCGCGTTAACCTCGGGCACGACGAGAGGAATGTCATCGTCGTAACGAAAGTGCGACGTATTATCGATGACGACACAGCCCGCGGCCGCAGCCTTTGGAGCGAACTCAGCCGATATCGATCCGCCGGCGGAAAACAGTCCGATCTGCACCTGCGAGAAGTCGAAGTCAGCGAGATTGCTCACCACTAGCTCCCGATTGCCGAATGCCACGATCTTGCCGACCGAACGCTCGCTGGCGAGCGCGTGCACGGTGCCCATCGGGAACTTGCGCTCCACAAGTATCTGCAGCATCGCTTCGCCGACGACGCCGGTCGCGCCGACGATTGCAATGTTCATTTTATTTGGCATGGTTATATGTGGTCATAACTTGGCTTTGCTAAGCGTAGCCCCTGATTTCTTGCACAGCAGCGGACGCTACAGCTTGCTTATATAGTTGGAGTGACCGATTCGACATCCGCGTTTTGCGCACGATTGCGCAAGTAATGATCCATCAGTACAAGTGCGACCATCGCCTCGGCAATCGGCGTTGCTCTGAGTCCGACGCAGGGGTCATGACGACCTTTGGTTACGATCCTGGTTTCCTTACCCTGCTTGTCTATCGTCTTGCCCGGTACCGAGATGCTCGAGGTCGGTTTCAGCGCAATGCTCGCAAGCAAATCCTGACCTGAGGAAATTCCGCCAAGCGTGCCGCCAGCGTCATTCTTGGCAAAACCGTCGCGGCCGATTTCATCGCGATGTTCGCTGCCGCGCTGCGTCACGGCGGTGAATCCTGCGCCAAGTTCAACGCCCTTCACCGCATTGATGCTCATCAAGCCATGCGCAAGCGCCGCTTCAAGCTTGTCGAAAACAGGTTCGCCGAGCCCTGGTGGAATATTGCTGGCCAGAACGCTGATTTTGGCGCCGATCGAATCGCCCTCCTCCCGCAATGCATCCATAAAGGCCTCGAGTTCCGGGATGCGCTGCGCATCCGCACAGAAAAACGGATTCTCGTCGACAATCGACAAGTCCGTCGCAGCAAGTTCGATCGGACCAAGTTGTGACAGATAACCGCGAATCTCAATGCCGAGCTTCTCGTGCAGGAACTTCCTGGCAATCGCACCGGCCGCAACCCGCATCGTTGTTTCGCGAGCTGATGAGCGACCGCCGCCACGATAATCGCGGATACCGTACTTTTGCTGATACGTGTAATCGGCGTGGCCAGGACGGAACTTATCCTTGATGTCGCCATAGTCCTTCGATCGCTGATCCTTGTTCCTGATAAGGAGTCCGATTGGCGTACCGGTTGTCACGCCTTCGAATACGCCAGAGAGGATTTCAACCTGGTCGGGTTCATTACGTTGTGTCGTGTGCCGTGAACGGCCCGGGCGGCGGCGATCGAGATCGATTTGAATATCGGCCTCCGCGAGCTGCATTCCAGGCGGACAGCCATCGACCACGCAGCCGAGTGCCTGTCCGTGACTCTCACCGAACGTCGTTACGACAAAATTTCTTCCGATACTGTTGCCAGACACTCTACAAATCCTTGAGATCTTCTTTTGTCAGCAAGAACACGCCTGACCCGCCATGCTCGAACTCTAGCCAGGTAAATGCAACACCGGGATAGCGATTTTCCAGCGCTGTCTGACTATTACCAACCTCGCAGACGAGTATTCCATTATCGCGCAGAAAGCGCGATGCATGATGCAGGATCGTGCTAACCGAATCCAGACCGTCGTCACCGGCGGCAAGCCCCAGCACAGGCTCATGACGAAACTCATGCGGCAACCCATCCATGTCCTGTTTATCGACATAGGGCGGGTTGCTGACGATCAATTCGTACTTCCTGTCCTCAAGAGCGTCGAAAAAATCGGACCGTATGAGGCGCACGCGATTGTCGACCTCGTGACGCGCGACATTTATTGCCGCAACGGCCAGAGCGTCAGCCGAAACATCCACGGCGTCCACGACCGCCGCAGGGAACGCATGCGCAATGGCGATCGCGATGCAGCCACTGCCGGTGCCGAGATCGATAGCCGTCTTGAGTGCGTTTGGAGCCAGCCACGGCTCGAAACGATCGTGAATCAGTTCGGCCAATGGCGAGCGTGGTACCAAAACGCGTTCATCGACGTAAAACTCAAGTCCCGCGAACCAGGCCTGATTCACTAGATAGGCGATCGGCACGCGCTCTTCGATACGCCTTCTGGCAAGGGCCTCCAGGCCAGCGAGCTCCTGGGCGTCGACCGTTCTTGCGTATGCGGCTGGCGCCGCATCGTGGGATAGCCCCAGGTGTGCGAACACCAGCCATGCGGCCTCGTCAACTGCATTTTCGGTACCATGACCGTAGCTCAGCTGAGCCGCTGCAAATTGAGCGGAGATGCGATGGATCAGCTGCTCGACGCTGACGGGCTGTTCGGATTCCGGTGCCATAGTTAAGGAGTGTCGTTTAGAATGTCCGCCTCGCGCAAACCCTGCACAGGAAAAGATGGGCCCCAAGAACATATTCATCGCTATCGTTGCGGTCATCGCGATCGGCACCGGTGCCTGGTTCTCGTCTCGGCTGCTGCTGCCGCCACCGGCACTGCAAACCGCTACCGTGCTACCCGCACCCGGCGAACTGCCCGAGTTTTCGCTCCTTGACCACAATGGACAGGCAATCGGGCGCGACGTGTTCGACGGCCATTGGAGCCTCGTGTTTTTTGGCTTCACTCGTTGCCCCGACATCTGCCCACTCACGTTGCAGGTGCTATCCAACGCAAACATGCAACTTGCGGACAAGGGCCAGAAGCCGCTGCCGCGCATCGTGTTGGTAAGCGTTGACCCGGAACGAGACACACCTGAAATCATGCAACAATACGTCGCCTATTTTGGGGATGACATTCTCGGCGTAACGGGCGAACTTGAAGAACTCCGCAAACTAACACGCGGTCTCGGCATCTTTTTCGAAAAGGCAGTGCTGGATGGGGACAACTATTCGATTAATCATTCCGCTGTCGTGCTCGTGATCAATCCCGACGGCAGGTTACACGCATTATTCGGCGCACCGCATCTGGCCGAAAACTATGTGCACGACCTGCCATTAATCATGGCACGCCGCTGATGCGATTTGTCCTGACCGTTATCCTGACGGCCATGCTCTCGGCATGCCTGGCAGAACGCGCCCCGCTCGTCGCCACCGATATCGTCGTGCCGAAGCCGAGGCCGGGCACGCAAATGACAGCCGGTTACCTGACGTTGAGGAACAACACGACTCAGACGATCACGATCACGCAGGTAAGCAGCCCCGAATTTGAATCTGTCGAGATGCACGAATCGGTTCTCGAGGATGGCGTGGCACGAATGCGGCCGCTTCGCGATCTGACGATACGTGCGGGCCAATCTGTGCAATTAGAGCCCGGCGGCAAGCATCTGATGCTGACACGCCCTGTTGGCGAAATCGAGGCCACAACTCTCGAGTTTTACAACAGCGAAGCGGTCATGTTGACGGTCAACGTTACGCTCACCGACTAGTCTCTTATGCTTGCCCGTCTATTCGTTCTTCTGCAGTACATCCTGCCGCGCTACTGGTTGACGTCAATCGTTTACCGAATTGCCAGAATCAGGCAACGCGCAATCAAGGACTTCCTGATCGCGCGTTTCATTCGTCTCTATGACGTTGACACCGACGAGGTCAAACTCGATGTGCCCGGGGACTTTGCCACATTTAACGACTTCTTCATTCGCGAGCTAAAAGACGCTGCACGACCAGTTGACAAGGAATCGGGATCGATTGTCGCCCCAGCGGATGGCACGGTCAGTTACGCCGGCACGATTACGGCCCACACGATTTTTCAGGCCAAGGGACTCGATTACTCGCTTGATGATCTGCTCGCGACCGATCTCCAGGAGGCTCGCAGTTACATGGATGGGTCATTCGCGACAATCTACCTCGCACCTTACAACTATCACCGCGTCCACTCACCGATTGATGGCGAAATTGTCGCCGCACGTTACGTGCCCGGCGATTTGTTCAGTGTTAATGCAGCAACTGTTACAAACGTGCCCGGACTGTTTCGCCGCAACGAGCGATTGATCCTGCACTTCACCACAGCGCATGGACCTGTCGCACTGATTTTCGTGGGCGCGCTGAATGTCGGTAGCATCAGCACGCCGTGGAGCGGCGAAGTTCGCCCGCGCAAGCACGGCGTCGTTGAGATGATCGATCTCGATGACGGCCCGCGCACTATTGGAAAAGGCGACCTACTCGGCTGGTTCAACATGGGTAGTACGGTAATCGTCTTATTGCCACGCGACACATGTGTTTGGAAAACAGAGCTTGGGCCCGATGAAACAGTAAAAATGGGCGAAGCAATCGGCACGGTTACCGCGACATGACGAACTGGCGAGCGGCATCCGACTCGGCCACAGCAGAACGCCGCGCCGCGATGCTCGAACGCGCGCGACGCTACTTTTCGAAGCAAAAGGTTCTTGCGGTCGATACGCCGGCGCTTGGCCAATACCCAGCTACTGACCCGAACATCGAAAGCCTTGCAGTTCATGCCAATTCGGGAACTAGACATTTCCTGCACACATCACCGGAATTCTGTATGAAGCGCCTGCTCGCAGACGGCTATCCCGACATATACTCGATATGTCGTGTGTATCGCGATGGCGAGGCCGGCCGGCAGCACATGCCGGAGTTCACGATGGTCGAGTGGTATCGGCTGGGTTTCGGTCTCTGTGCCATGATTGCGGACACGACACGATTCATCGCTACCTGCCTCGACGAGCCTGAATTGGCCAACCACGTCGAACAGTACGACTACTGCGACGCTTTTGAGAAGTTTGCAGGTATCGATGTTTTTGGGGCCTCCGTCGATCAACTTGCCTACTTGTGCACTGGCGATGAGAGGCTCAAGTCTGAAATCGGAGTAGATCGATCCGCTTGGCTCGACCTGATGCTGAGCACAATCATCGCGCCGCAGTTTGCGCGCGACAAGCTGACAGTGGTGCGCCATTATCCTGCGAGCCAGGCCGCTCTTGCCCGGCTTTGCCCTGACGACGAACGGCTTGCAGATCGCTTTGAGGTGTTTATCGGCGCGCTCGAACTCGCCAACGGCTACGTCGAGTTAAACGACGCTATCGAGCAGCAGCGGCGATTCGACCGGGAAATCGAGACGCGAAAAAGAACAGGTCGTAGCCAGTATTCCAGTGATCAATCGTTGATCAGCGCGCTCGAAGCCGGCCTTCCTGATTGTGCCGGCGTTGCAGTCGGCGTTGAGCGCTTGCAAATGGCCTTCGACAAGACCGACGATATAAGAGACGTTATTGCCTTTAGTTCCGACGCTTCATGACCGAATCCGACTACGCTTTATTGGAATCCCAGTTCGTCGCACTTGTCGGCGATGAAACCGATGCGCTGGCAATCGCGAGCAATTTTGTCGGACTGTTGTTCAATTCCCTCGATGACATTAACTGGCTCGGTATCTATGTGCTACGCAAGCGTGAACTCGTGCTCGGCCCATTTCAGGGTAAGCCTGCGTGCGTGCGCATTCCGGTAGGCAACGGTGTTTGCGGAACAGCTGCCGCAACATTGCAAACGCAACGCGTCGCCGATGTGCACGCGTTTCCGGGACACATCGTCTGCGACACGGACTCACGATCCGAGATTGTCGTGCCGTTGATTGTTCAAGACGTTTTGCTGGGCGTACTCGACATCGACAGTCCATCTCCCGACCGTTTCAGCGAGGTCGATCAGGTGGGTATCGAATCGTTGTGCGGCGTATATAGCGAACTGCAATCGGGCAAAGACTTTATTTGACGCGCGAGACGTATTCCCGCGAACGCGTATCGACCTTGATGACTTCGTTCTGATCGACAAACAACGGTACGCGCACGACGGCGCCCGTTGACAGTTTTGCTGGCTTGACGCCACCGCTGGCCGTATCGCCTTTGACGCCCGGGTCCGTTTCAACTATCTCCAGTTCCACGAAATTCGGCGCTTCAACCTGGAGCGGCGAATTGTTCCACAGCGTGATCTGACAAATATCGCCATCGCTTATCCAGTCTTTCGCATCGCCGACTGCTTTTTCGTCAGCCGCATACTGCTCAAACGTATCTGCGACCATGAAGTGCCAGAATTCACCATCCGCATAGAGATATTGCATCTCGGTGTCCATTACGTCGGCAGCCTCAACGCTTTCTCCCGACTTGAATGTCTTGTCGACGGCCTTGCCGGTCTTGAGGTTTTTGATGCGCACCCGGTTAAACGCCTGGCCCTTACCAGGCTTGACGAACTCGTTCTCGACAATGATGTATGGATCGTTATCGATTATGATTCTGAGCCCCGAACGAAACTCATTTGTGCTGTAATTTGCCATAACGTCGGATGATACCCGAGTCCTGTATGAGTGCCACTGAATCGATGATTATCACAGCGATTCCCGCCAATGCACACTGAAACTTGATACCCGTCACGGTTTTGGCACGCCAAGCAAGACTACTTGAGTGGCGGTGCTAGACTACTCGCTGTTTACAAAATCCGGGCCGATACGGATATCGCCGGCCGCTGCAAGGGACGCGATTTGGACGGGCGCCATAGCATTTCGATTGCCGTTCTGACCGACAATCAGGACGACGTAGCGTTGATAAACGGCACGCTTCGCGATGCCGGTCATGCAGCACACTGTCACTGGATCAACAACCCCAAGGACCTTGGCAAGACGTTGTCTGCCGAGAACGTCGAATTGCTGATCCTGAATTGTGACAGCTATCAGGATTCTGTGCGCCAGGTCATCAAGCAGAAAGACCGCTTTAACCCGGAGGTGCCCGTCATTGCACTCCAGACGGAGGCTGACGAAGCGAGCATTCAGAAAGCGATGGCAAATGGTGCCTGCGACCTCGTTTCGATCGGGCTGAAAGATCGCCTGAAATCCGTTGTGACCCGCGAATTACGCGCGTTACGCGTCGAGCGAGCTCTGAATTCGACGATCCACTCTGCCACCGAATACAAGAAACAGCTCAAGGATTACATGCAATCATCGGCGAGCGCGATTGCACTCGTTGAGCAAGGCATCATCACCGATGTTAACGACGCCTGGTTGTCCTTATTCCGCTCTGCGAGCAATGACGAGGTTGTCGGTCTTCCGCTCATGGATAACTTCGAGTCTGAGAGTCAGGCTGCGATCAAGGGTGCTCTCATCGCAGCGATCGAAGGCAAATGGGCGGCGAACGAAAAACTCATCGCGAGATCCCACATTACGAGCGACGATACGAACGAGGTACACCTCGAGTTCCGCAAGTTCTCTTTTGATAATGAGCCTTGTGTTCAGGTCCGTATAACACCCGACAGGTCCTCTGAAGAGCCTACAAAGCTCGTTCACGATGCGCTAAAACGGGACCCGACCACACTGTTTTTCCACCGCGCCCAGTTCCTCGATCGAATCAAGAAGCGCCTGAGCAGGAAACCGTCGTCGGGTACACACGTGCTTGCGTACGTCAGAGTAGATAATTTTTCTGGCGTCCTGGAAAAGGTCGGCATTCTGAATTCGGACGAGATCCTCGCACAATTTGCCGAAGTCGTTCGCAAACGCATGCACCCACGCGATGTCGCAGGTCGTTTCGAGGGTACCGCGCTGATGGTCCTGCTTGAGCGGGGTAGAGTGCGCGACGCCGAGGTCTGGGGTAAGCAGCTGTGTAAAAACATTCGCAATCGAACATTTGAAGTTGAAGACCGTTCGACAAATCTGACTTGCACTGTTGGTGTTTGTGCAGCGAACGAGATCTTCAGCAGCCTCGAGGAATTTGTTGCCGCAACCATCGATGCCTATAACATGGGCATGGAAGCCGGTGGCAACACCGCGATGCTAAGTGAGAGCGCTGACGAAGACTCGAAACAAAAAGAATTTGACGCGATTTGGGTTAAGCATCTCAAGTCCGCACTCATGGACGACCGCTTCCGTCTCGCACAATTGCCGATTGCCGGTTTACGCAGCGACGGTATCGAAATGTACGACCTGCTCGTGCGCATGCTGGACGAACAGGGCAACTCGGTATTGCCTTCGGAATTCCTGCCGGCGGCCGAACGCAACAACATGATGAAAAACATCGATCGCTGGATGATCAGGGCTGCTATGGACTTTTGTCATGAATCGGAAGCAGATCGCGTGTTTGTGCGACTGTCCAGACAATCCGTCCTTGATACGACGACGATCGCATGGATGGAACAGGAATTCGACGATGTCAAATTCGACTGTACGCGTCTCGTGATGCAAATTCCGGAGCGAGATGCCGCCAAGCACATCAAGCAAACGCGTGCGATCGTCAAGCAACTTCGCAAAATGGGCGTCGGCTTCGCAATTGAACACTACGGGGTCGATCAGGAGAGATTCCAGATCCTCGATATCCTCAAACCGGACTACATCAAGGTCGACGGCGAACTGATGCATACGCTAATGACCGATCCGGACATGCAGAAAAGCGTGGAGAAGATTGTTCGTGCAGCGGCCGAGCGTGACATCAAGTCGATCGCCGAACGTGTCGAGAACGCTAACGCGATGGCTGTCTTGTTTCAGCTGGGTCTTGATTACATGCAGGGACATTATGTTAATGAGCCCGAGGTCGTTTTGCAGGCTACGACCGCCAGCAACCGCGTCTCATTAGCCGAATTGACGGCAGCCAAGGCCGGCTAAATGGTTTGCGAGGATTACAAACTGTGACGCACGTCACACTCTGTTGTCCGACCCACACGCTAACGGCAAGCACCCGGCAAATCTTAGAATAGGTTCTTGGTTCGTAATACAAATTCTAATTACGCTTTCAGAACATGGGATCACCGCAAAGTGTAATGACGGAGTGTCGATAAGTGAAGAAATCGTCAACGATGAAAACCGCCCTCGTCGCAGTTGGTGGTGGCCTCGCCGCCATGCCAGCTGTTGCGCTGGAACTTGGTGATGTCAAGGTTCATTCCACAATCGGGCAACCGCTCCGCGCCAGCATCGCCTATGCACTTGGACCGAACGAAGCCCTTTCCGATACCTGCGTAACGCTGCAGCCAAACGTAGCGGCAAACAGCCTGCCGTCGCTGAATCGTGCATCGCTGATCGTTACTGATGGCGTCATCGCGATAACAGGAAGTTCGGTTGCACGTGAGCCGCTAATGACGATGCGTATCAGTATTCGCTGCCCGTACACGGCGCAGCTGACGCGCGAATACATGATGTTTATCGATCCGGCGGGACTGGAACCGATCGCTGCCCCTGTTGCGGCAGCGGTTGCGGCGAAACCGCGGATTGCGGCGCCCGTGGCCGTGCGAAACCCTGCGCCTGCCCGTCACCGCGCCGTCAGTGCCGCGCCGATCGCAAGTGCGACGCGCCATCAGGTGCAAATCGGCGAAACACTGTCAGAAATAGCACAAAGAATCGAAAATCGGCCGGTCGGTCTCTGGGATGCGGTCAACACGATTTTTGCTGCCAATCCGGACGCATTCATCGATAACGATCCGAACAAACTCAAAGCTGGCAGTTGGCTGAGTATTCCCAGCTTCGGAGCGGACGCGCCTGTAACCGTTGCGGCGGTCCCGGCTCCGGCCAGCGCTGCGGCAAGACCGGCAGCGAACAGCGCCCCTTATGAACCGGCCGCATTCGAACCATCTGGCGCCGTGGACGATCTCGCCGCAGATGTCACTGAGCCCGTCGAGCAGCCGGCGGCGGCTGAGCCCGACGCAGGTCTTGCCGATCTCAAACCAGGAGACGTAATTCTCGATGGTGATAACTCGTTCGTCGTGCCAGTTGGGACGACGAGTGATGAGACAGTCGTGATTCCCGACACCTTGCTCGAAGGCCCGGCAGCGACCTCGAGTTCGCCGAACGTCCCCATTGCGAGGATTCAACCAGTTGGTCCGGCCGAGCCGGAAACCACGAATTGGTTGGCGTGGCTCGCTGGCGGCGGTATCGCAATCATCGTTGTGCTACTGCTGTTTGGCCGCAGATTCCGCGATCAATTCGGCTCTGCACCGATCGCACCCGCCGTGCCGCAGCGTCGCAAGTCGGACACGCAGGAAGTAGAGGCGATCAGCGATGTCGACCTGGAAATTTCCGACGACTCTCCGACCGCGGAAAACCTCGCCCTCGATGCTGACCTGATTGTTGGTACAGGACTGCAGGACGGCACTGACATGGACGTTGCACAGGACTTCGGTTTTGCGGCCACGACAGATCTGGATCTTGAGTTGCCCGAGGAAATGTCAAGCGGTGCATACGTGCCACCGACCGACATGCTGCCGGCGATGCGCACGGCAGAAGAGTCAATCCTTGAAAGCGAAGTGTTGCCCGAAGACGATGATTACGATATGTCGGTGATGGTTGACGCAACAAAGATGCCGCATCCGGATGACGTCACGGAAAAAGACCTCGAGGCCATTCAGGTTGTTTCGGATGACGAGACCCTGATTACTGACGACTACACGGTCAGCCAGGAAGTCGACTACAAAATCATCGAGCAGGACTATGAGGATGAGATGACGGCGACGCAGGCTCTGAACCTCGAAATCCAGAAAGCTGCCGAAGATCTGGCTGTTCGTATGGATGAGAGCGACACTGACAACACGGCGGAGAAGCCGCTTGCTACCGTTCACGAACTCGAAGTAACGGCACAGATGCCTGCCAAGGACGAGAACGACGACGAGATCGGCGATCTCGACGATACGGGCGTCAACCCGACCGTGCAATTGGAAGCGGAAGACAAGACGGTAGAAATGACGCAGGAAAGCACGGTCGAGATGCCAAAAGACGGCTCAAAGACCGGCTAAACGATCCGTGCACAGACCATGAGTCATCTTCATGGCCCGCCCGCGGCTAGTCCGGACCGATTCCAACCAGACGGTCGACCTTGCGCCATCCTTTCGGCAAAAGACCACCGCGCAGCGCGCGCTCGCCATAATACGGGTCGGAGTCGTCCCACTTTATCGTCATCACACGAGTGCCGCAGTGGACGAGCAGGTTGCCATCTTCGGGAACCACAGCCGCGGCTATGAGTTTCTCCTCTCCACTCTGGTATTTCCTGCCAGGTATGTTCAATAACTTGTTGCCCTTGCCTTTGGCAAGCTCCGGCAGCTCGTCCATTTCGAACATCAACAATCGACCAATGGAGCTGACCGCCGCGATCAGGCACTCGGTGTCCGCGGGCACCGGCGCCGGAACGACCGCCTTGCCACCGGGTGGCACGCGAAGAACGGCCTTGCCGGCCTTATTGCGTGTCACCAGATCCTCGAGCTTCACGATGAAGCCGTAGCCCGCATCACTCGCAAGCAGGTACTTCTGCTCGTTGTCGCCGATCATGGCACCACAAAACTCGGCACCGTCAGGCGGCTTGAAGCGACTCGATAACGGTTCGCCCTGCCCGCGTGCAGAGGGCAATGTGCCGGCAATCACGCTGTACACGCGGCCCGTGCTGTCGATAAACATCGCCAACTGGTTGCTGCGACCGATCGCTGCAGCGAGATAACCATCGCCCGATTTGTAACTCAGCGATAGCGCGTCGACCTCATGACCTTTTGCGGCGCGCGCAAAGCCACGTTGGGACAACACGACCGTTACGGGCTCGCTCGACACAAGCTGCGTTTCGTCGAGCGCCTGTGCGGCATCGCGCTCGACAATCTCAGTACGGCGAT
The DNA here is from genome assembly GCA_029862045.1 of Gammaproteobacteria bacterium. Lineage (GTDB taxonomy): Bacteria > Pseudomonadota > Gammaproteobacteria > Steroidobacterales > Woeseiaceae > UBA1847. The sequence continues at coordinate 36,754 of JAOTYE010000021.1, read as the reverse complement.
CGTCGCCATAGGACTCGGCATCCTCGAGGATTTCATTCTTGATCAGCGTCTTCAGTCGTGCCGCGCTCTTGAGCGTCTTCTCCAGCTCGTCACGCTCTTCATTGAGCTCGTCCTGCTCACCCTTGATCTTCATTTCCTCGAGCTTCGCGAGATTGCGCAGCCTGAGGTTGAGTATCGCCTCCGCCTGAATATCCGTGAGCTTGAATGACTTCATCAATACGGGCTTCGGTTCATCCTCTTTGCGAATGATCGCAATGACTTTGTCGATATTGAGGTAGGCAACCAGCAAGCCGTCGAGGATATGCAAACGATCGGTAACGATCTGCAAGCGATGTTTGAGGCGTCGTTTGACTGTGTCCTTGCGGAACTTGATCCACTCGGTTAGCAGGCCAACAAGATTGAATGCCTGCGGACGACCATCGAGCCCAATGATGTTCATATTGACGCGGCAGGTGCGCTCAAGCGAAGTGGTCGAGAACAGGTGCGACATCAATTCGTCTTTGTCGACGCGATTCGATCGCGGCGTGATGACGAGGCGGGTTGGATCCTCGTGATCAGACTCGTCGCGAAGATCCTCGACCTGTGGCAACTTCTTGTTGCGCATCTGTGTCGCTATTTGCTCGAGCACTTTGCCGCCCGAGACCTGGTGTGGCAACGATGTGATCACAATGTCGCCATCCTCGACCTTGTATGCCGCGCGCAGTCGCAGCGTGCCGCTGCCAGTCGTGTATATCTGCTTGATGTCGGCCCGGGCCGATACGAGCTCACCACCGGTCGGATAGTCCGGGCCTTTGATGTGCTTCATCAGGGCGGCGGCAGTTGCCTTCGGGTTGTCGATCAGGTGAATAAGCGCGCTCGCGACTTCGTTGAGATTGTGCGGCGGCACGTCAGTTGACAAACCAACTGCGATGCCGGTCGTGCCGTTCAACAGCAGATTGGGCAATCTCGCGGGAAGCACGACAGGTTCGTTCATCGTGCCATCGAAGTTAGGCACCCAATCGACAGTGCCGTGTGCAAGCTCCTGTAACAGGCTTTTCGCGTACGCTTTGAGGCGCGATTCCGTGTAGCGCATGGCCGCGAACGATTTGGGATCGTCGGTCGAGCCCCAATTGCCTTGTCCGTCGACGATCGGATAACGGTAGGAGAAATCCTGGGCCATCAGGACCATGGCTTCGTAGCAGGCCGAGTCGCCGTGCGGATGGTATTTGCCGATGACATCACCAACCGTACGCGCGGACTTCTTCGGCTTCTGTCCCGCAGACAGGCCCAGCTCACTCATCGCGTAAATGATGCGGCGCTGCACCGGCTTCAGCCCGTCACCGATTTGCGGCAACGCGCGATCCAGAATGACGTACATCGAGTAATCGAGATACGCCTTCTCGGTGTACTCCTTAAGCGGTTGTTGCTCGACGCCTTCGAGATTCAGACTGTTCTGCATGGAAAAGAACCCCTAACTTATAACTCGGCAAGATTGCCTTTGGTCTCGAGCCACTTGCGGCGGTCTTTGGCCCGCTTCTTTGCCAGCAGCATGTCCATGGTCTGATCGGTCTTGTCTTTGCCGCTGACCGTGAGTTGCACGAGTCGCCGCGTGTCGCGGTTCATCGTCGTCTCCCTGAGCTGTGATGGATTCATCTCACCGAGACCCTTGAATCGTGTGACAGTCACCTTGCCGCGCAATTTCTCGGCTTCAATGCGATCAAGAATGCCTTTGCGTTCGCTGTCGTCGAGCGCGTAGAAGACTTCCTTGCCAACGTCGATCCGATACAGCGGTGGCATGGCAACGTAGACGTGTCCGGCCAGAACAAGTTCGCGGAAATGTCGTAAAAACAGCGCACAAATCAGTGTGGCGATATGCAGGCCGTCAGAGTCTGCATCGGCGAGGATGCAGACCTTGTGGTAGCGGAGATCATCGAGATTCGTATCACCGGGATCGATACCAAGTGCGATGCTTATGTCGTGCACTTCCTGTGAAGCCAGAATCTCCGCCGAATCCACTTCCCAGGTGTTCAGGATTTTGCCTCTGAGCGGCATGATTGCCTGGGTGTTGCGGTCACGCGCTTGTTTGGCCGAACCGCCGGCTGAATCACCCTCGACGAGGAAGATCTCGCACAGTTCCGGCTCCTGCGAGGTGCAATCGGCGAGCTTGCCCGGCAATGCGGGGCCCGAGACGATTTTCTTGCGCACGACCTTTTTGGCGGCTTTGAGCCGCTTTTGTGCCTTGCTAACTGCCAGTTGCGCAATCTGATCACCGGTTTCCGGATGCTGATTGAGCCACAGCGAGAAATTGTCTTTGATAACACCGGTGACGAACGCGGCAGATTCGCGTGATGACAGACGTTCTTTTGTTTGCCCGGAGAACTGTGGATCTTCGAGCTTGGCACTAAGGACAAAACTCAGGCCGTCCCAAACGTCGTCAGGTGCGAGCGACACGCCACGCGGCAACAGACTTCGGAAGTCTGCGAATTCCCGCAACGCGTTGGTGAGGCCCGTGCGCAGCCCGTTGACATGCGTGCCACCCTGCGGCGTCGGGATCAGATTGACGTAGCTTTCGGTAACACTCGGGCCACCATCAGTCGTCCAGGCCAGCGCCCAGTCGACAGCCTCGTTGTTGCCGGACAGGCTCCCTGAGAACGGCCCAGCCGGTAGCAGCTCACCGCCGCCGATCGCTTCGAGCAGATATTCCTCGAGGCCGCCGGTGTAACACCATTCGATCTTTTCTTTGGGCTTTTCGACCTTCAGGCGAACGGTCAGGCCGGGGCAAAGAACGGCCTTTGCCTTGAGCGCATGTTTTAGCCGGGATACGGATATCTTTGACGAGTCGAAATACTGCGGGTCGGCCCAGAAGCGAATCGTCGTACCCGTGTTTGCCTTACCAACTGTACCGACCTGTTCGAGCTTGCCGCGTTTCTTGCCGCCGGCAAAACTCATGTTGTATTCCTTACCGCCGCGCCGGATCCAGACTTCGAGGTTCCTGGACAGCGCGTTTACGACAGACACGCCGACGCCGTGCAGTCCGCCCGAGTATTGGTAATTCTCGTGATTGAACTTGCCGCCCGCATGCAGACGCGTGAGGATCAGCTCGACGCCCGGAATTTTTTCTACCGGGTGTTTGTCGACCGGCATGCCACGACCGTCATCGATGACCTCGAGCGAGCCATCCTTGTACAACGTCACATCGATTTTCTTGCAGTGACCCGAAAGGGCTTCGTCAACGCTGTTGTCGACGACTTCGTGGGCGAGATGGTTCGGCCGCGTGGTATCGGTATACATGCCGGGCCGGCGCCGTACAGGCTCCAGCCCGCTCAGGACTTCAATGTCCGCCGCGTCGTAGCGTTTTGCCATCTATCCCTTGCCAGAGGTTGCCAAAGCGATGCTCGGCAGGATTCTAGCGTGATTACCGGAGCGGTGCACGAACAGAAAACGGGGACATTCCTCTTTTCCCGGCTTTGAGTAGACTCACCTGCAACCGAAAATCCGGAATGTCCCCATTTTGCTAATCGAGGTCGCCAAGCAACGAGCGCCGGATATTTTCAGCAACTGGAGAGGCTTCGGCCTGGTAATTCTTGTGGTCGATGCCAGCCGCCAGCTGAGCACCGTCTTTAAGTGCCGCCACCATTTCGTCATTCAATTCGAAGCGCAGGAAATGCACGGCCGACGTTTTCTTTTCGTCGGAGCGTTCGAGATCCTCATCGGCGACCGCAAAACTCTTCTCCATATCGCCGACTTGCACATACACGCGATGCTCGATATCGACGAGCTGCCCCAACATCACGCGGCGCTCTTCAACATCGGGGATCTCCATCATGAACGTCGCCTTCCAGTTGGAGCCGTCAGGGATCAGCGGGTTATAGGCCTCAAGCTCTTCGTCGATACCTGCGGCCTCGAATATCCGCTCGATGCGCAGCATCTCCTGAATCTGGTACTGCATCGTCATGCGGTCCTCAAAGTACAGCGCCGCGTTGCTGCCGAGCTCCAGGCGCCGGTTGCGCTTGTGCAGAAGGACCTCACCACGAAATTCATCGCGGACGCCCGCGTATTGCTCGAGGCTGTACAGATCGTCCCGGTTTAGTTTGCGCATGTTCATCATAGTCCGTAAGCGTGTTTCAAAAGGCCCATCGGATGCTCGGGTTGATGATCGTCAAGACCCTGTGCGATCTGCTCGGCCGCCATCGGGCAATCACTGATGAAATGATCGGCCGCGGCCTTCTTGACCTTGTTGACGACAGGCCGCGCGATCTTCTTCGAAATATCGTGAAATTCTTTCTTTACGGCATAGGTGCCATCGTGTCCGGAGCAGCGCTCAATCGCCTCGACTTGCGTATCCGGTACAAGCTGCAGGATGTCGCGCGTTTTCAGGCCGATATTCTGCACGCGAAGATGGCACGGCACCTGATAGGACACCTTGCCCAGTGAGTTCTGGAATGCCGTGTCCAGTTTGCCGTCCTTGTGGCGCAGCATCAGATACTCAAACGGGTCATACATTGCGTCGCGAACTTTCATAACATCAGGATCGTCGGGAAACATCAGCGGCAATTCCTGCTTGAACATCAATGTGCACGATGGAATCGGCGTGACGATATCCCAGCCTTTGTCGACCCATGCGGCAAGCACCGGAATATTGACGTTCTTTGCCTTCGCGACCGCATCGAGATCACCAAGCTCGAGTTTAGGCATGCCGCAACAGGCCTCTTTTTCGGCCAGCGCCACGGGAATGCCGTTATGTTCGAACACGGTGACGAGATCTTCGTCAATCGCCGGATGATTGCGATTGCCGTAACACGTTGTGTACAGCACGACCTTACCGTTCGTGCTGGCAGTCGCAGCTGACGCGTCGCCGCTCGTGCCTCGATGCGACTTGAGACGTCTACGCGCCGACTTCGAGTGGTAATCGGGCACAGGCGCATCGCGATGCACGCGCAGTGTTTTTTCAAGCAGGCCGCGCCCTGCCTTACTGCGATTCATCGCGTTCACGGCCTGAGTAACGACGGGAATGCCAGCCAGTTTTCCAACTTTGTCGGTAGCGCTGAGTACGCGATCGCGGAATGGGGCGCCCTCTTTTTTGAAACGCGCAGCCTTGGCTCGCAGCATCAAATGCGGAAAGTCGATGTTCCACTCGTGTGGCGGCACATACGGACATTTGCTCATGTAGCACATGTCGCACAAGTAGCAATGATCGACGACGTCCCAGTAGACCTTCTTCGGGACCGTGTCGAGTTCCATGCTATCGGACTCGTCGATGGCATCGAAGAGTGTCGGGAACGAGTTGCACAGGTTGAAGCAGCGACGACAACCGTGACAGACATCGAACACGCGCTCGAGCTCTTCAAAGAGCGCGGGCTCGTCGTAAAACTCGTCGCTTTGCCAGTCGAGCGGGTGACGAGTGGGAGCCTCGAGGCTCCCCTCGCGATTGTTGGACACCTTAGTCGTCTAGCGTATCGAGAGCCTTCTGGAAGCGATTGGCGTGCGAACGCTCGGCTTTCGCAAGCGTCTCGAACCAGTCAGCGATCTCGTCGAAGTCCTCGTCACGTGCGGTCCGTGCCATGCCCGGGTACATGTCGGTGTACTCGTGGGTCTCGCCCGCAATTGCAGCTGCGAGGTTGCTGGACGTGGGACCGATCGGCAGACCTGTTGCCGGATCGCCGGTCTCTTCGAGGTATTCGAGATGACCGTGCGCGTGACCGGTCTCGCCTTCCGCTGTGGAACGGAAAACGGCGGCAACGTCGTTATAGCCTTCCACGTCAGCCTTGGCCGCAAAATACAGGTAACGGCGATTCGCCTGCGATTCACCCGCAAACGCTTCTTTGAGATTGTGTTCAGTCTTACTGTCTTTCAGTGACATTTCGGGTCCTCTCAATTGAGAATTGTAATGGGTTAGACTGAGTCTAAGAGGACAGTACTTTATGCCCAAGCCTCGATGTTGTCAATCCGTGGATGCCGAGCCGCCGCCACACCTCGCTATGTCTGCATTCACCAATAGCGGACCTTCAATCGACCAATATTGCAATATATTGCCAAGTCGCTAACGGCCAGGAGCAGTCCTTAAGGCCGTGCTGATTCGGGCGGTCCCTTCCCCGGGTGTCGGCCGCGTGGCAGGCCCCTACTCCGCAAGCATGTAGAACTTCCACAGGTCCTTCTGGCTCATTTGCATGAACGGTTTGATCGCGAGCTTGCCCGTCGCCCCGATGCTACCCTCGAGATATTTGAGCTCCTCGAGTTTGGCCTGCGTCTCCTCGCCGGCTTTGTTCACAAATCCGGCTTCGCGCATCATCAGCAAGCCTTTCGCTCGGATCGAAAGCTCGGTGTGAAGGCGCAAATAGCACAGCAGATCCACAACGATCGGGCCTTCGAATTTCTCTTTAAGCGAGTGCAGGTACAAGCCAATCTTTGATGTCGAGAACTCACCCGAATTGATAATCTGCAGCAATTCGGTATCGGCATCGAAGCCCATTCCCAGCCAGTCTGCTACCGCCCGCTCGCTGCGGTCGAATATGGCTACGAGCAATAATGGCAGGCAAAGCAACACGCCAAGCGTATTGACGATCGGCACGAAGAAGAAATGGTTGAACACCGAGTGGATAATCGTTGCGATCAGAAGCCCGGGCAAAAACGCGGCCATTTTGATCTTCTGTTTTTGCCGGACGATCGCTTGCGTTGTAATGGCGAAGATCGCCGTTGCACCGCCGTGCATGATCGCGGTACCGAATCCTCTGACTATCCAGGTACCAAGCTGAGTTTCCGGCACGATACGGAGGTAGAACATGTTCTCAAAGATCGCGAAGCCGGCACCGACAGCGAAGCCCAGAATGGCCGCATCGACAAGAAACCCAATACGGCTGCGTCGAATCAAAACGATGATTATCAGCGCCTTTAGACCTTCCTCGATAAAAGGCGCTACGTAACGTGTGTATGTCGTAAATTCGATTCCAAGCCACTCGAGTCCAAACAGATTGACCGGATAGCTCAGAACGGCAGTGCCGCAGCCGAGCACGATAACCGTGAGAACCCAGCGAATCGGGACGAGTTTGTAGCTGTCGAGGTAGACAAGACCCGCGAGAAAGCAACAGACAGGCAATAGCCCAAGCAAGGCGTGAATCACAAAGTCGGCGGTCACATTATTTTCAGCGAGATCATCCACTCATCGTCGGTGAATGATCCCTCGCCGTATCCTTTCGCATAGCCAGTCGACAATGTCATATTGAAACGAGAGTTTACTGTGAATCGAAAGTCGATCTGCATACCGATGTTCTTGGCATTGTTGCGTATCTCGCTCCGATCCGCGTTCGTAACGAGTGCGCTTGCAAACAACGATGGTCGCGCCCATGCGAGGTAGAAACTGGGCGTACCCACACGCTCGAAGCGAATCGGTGGCAAATTCCACTCCAACATGCCGCGATAGAAATTTCGGCCGGGAATTGCGTTCAGCTCGAAGCCCGGAAGCGCATAGAATTCACGGTAACGTTTGACGATGCCCCGATCGACATAGTTGTTGCCGTAACCACCAAAGTAAAAGTTCGCGAACTCATCGTCAGGTTCGCCGAAAGCCGCACCGGCCGCATTGCGCAACCAGATCGACGAGTGCTTCCATGGCAACGCAAATCCGAAATCGAAGCTCCCCCCGACCTGCGGGATGGTGTCTCCGTCGACGTAACCAATAGATGTACCGAGATCCCAACGAAAACCCTTCTCGCCATCGACCGCACCGAGGGAGCTGCGTATGTGCTCATAGCTCAGGTACGCGTCGAAAGTCGACATCTCGTCGATGGTGGACGCCACGTTCTGATATCGCGGCAATGCGTCCATGTCTCGGTGATGGTTCAGCTCCGCTGAAAAGGCCAAACGCCGAGGTTCATCGAAGATCAGCGTCTTATCATAAGCGACAAAATAGCGCTGTCCCTTACGGCTGGTCTTCGTCGGACCGAACATGTCATAGAAATCCGCGTGGTTCAGGCGGGCGCCAAGACGCCAGGTGCCGGACAGTGGCGATGCGCTGACGACCGTATGTTGATAATCAATGCTCAGGTTCAGGCGTTCATCGGTGGGAAGATCACTATCGATACTGTAACCGGCGCCGATTGACAGCATGTCGAGACGAATCGGATCCGAGAAAATCGCTTTCAAGCTGAGCGATTCTGAGTCTTTGTAACCGAGCACAGTCGGGTAGATGGACTCGAGCCGCAGGTTCTTGAGCGGCACGTAATCGCCCGTTGACAGGATCCGGGATTCGGCGGGCGGGCTGTCCGGCGACCCGGCTCGCCATGTCTCGAGCTGCGGGTGCTTTTTGATGACTTCAGTACCGAAAAAAGTAATCGCTGCGACATCCTCGACCGGTTCGGCCTTAATGCGGGTTGGTACAAAGCCCTGACCCGTGTAGCGGAACACGATCAGGTTCTCGTTATCGACTGGTATCGGTCGAAAGAACCCCGTTTCAGTATTCGAAACCGCTTCGAGCTCCTCGGTCGCGAGTTCATAGCGAAAGATATTGGAGACACCCGTGTAATACGCGCTGCCAAACAAATACTGACCGTCAGGGGAAAACACAAAGCCCTCGGGTACAGCCTGGCCGAAATCAAGTGTGTTGACCGGTTCAAAGTGTCCTGCCAGGAGATCCTCAGTCCGAAATACCTGCAGTGATTGCTGGCCTTTGACATCACCAAATGATCCCGATAACGCACTGCCATCCGGTGAGAAATCCAGGTCGTAGGCGACCTCACCGTAAGGCAATGACTCGATGAGATTCCACTCGGTGTAAGGATATGGCACACGTACTAGGGCCGCGTACCCATTCAGGTGGCGAATGCCCCAGATAGAACGGTCAGATGAATTAAAGGCGAGTTCACCGATGCGTTCGTCCTCGAGCAACATTCGCGTTTCACCGGTCGCCAAATCGATCGCCATCAGGTCGCGATAGGCGTAATTGTCCGCCGTATAAAAAATGGTCTTGGATTCGTCATCGTAAGCGAGTGACGATACCTGGTAGATCATTGGCACTTTTATGTCGCGCAAACGGTCCATCTCACGCGTTTCAAGCGAATACTCTCCGATATGGGCGACGACGCCGGGGTATCGAACGCCGGCGATCAAACTATTGCGGTCGGCGTCGTAAAAGGCCCGCGACACAGAGCCGAGAGCGCCCGAGGCCAGATCTTCATGTTCCGTGATGGGGAACTGACGCAACGCTTCGAGATTTCTTGCCTGGAATTCTCGCTCGAATTCGATCCAGTCCTGCCAGACTTCATCAAGCGTGAGACCGAATACGTTGACGAACTCGTTTTCGTAATTGCGCTTGCTGTCGGTCGTGCGCACGACCCAGTCGACCAGCTTTTCGGGCGACCAGGTGTAGGCGAGGTAACTTATGAAGCGTTCACCATATAGATAGGCATTTGCGCCCACCTGAAAGTCAACTCTGACGCCCTCTGAGACAAGCCCGAGCGGGTCATAGAAATGCGCGTTGTCCCCAACCTTTGATCGAAACACCATTTCATCGTAGCCGCCCTGAGAGCGGCCAAGGCCGCCCGCCATCCAGGTCTCCTGAAAAACGGCTATACCCTCCAGGAACCAGCGAGGACTCGATTTTCGAGGGGCTGTCAGGTATTGGTAGAGGATCGTTTCCGGATGCTCTGCCGTTGCCAACACCTTGCCGCGGAATAATCGGCGATACCGACTGTCCGCGGGCGCCATTTGATCTGTTGTCGCAACATGAACCATTTCATGGTTCATCAGCGTATACATACGCTCCGCAGGCGCGATCGTCTCGAAGGTAAATGGCACTGGCGCGATGTCGACAACGACGGAATTTGCCGGCACGGAATTTGCGCCGGCGTTTCCGTAATCTGCAAAATCCGTTAGAAGAACGGTAGTCTTCTCTGCCGGCGTGTAACCGAGGATGCTTTTTTGACGATCGAGCGAATCGTGATACGTCTGGATGATTCGGGGGACGAGATAGGTTTCGGTGGGATCAAAATACAGAAGCCGCAGCTCATCCGTTTCTACGATCTGGAGCGACTGCGACTGAATCGGGTTGCTTGCGACAAAGAGTACGGCAGCAACCAATATGGTGCGGATGAATCCCCCCAATTTCGCCCCTTGTGCTGAAAACGGAAAAGGGCGCGGCATTGCGCCGCGCCCTCAAGGCACATGCTATCTTTCGCTTGCCATTCCGCGGAAAGCTTCGGACGTCAATGCGCCACGGAATGCTTCACTGGACATCGCGCCTCGAAACGCCTCGCTGGACATCGCGCTGCGGAATGCCTCACTGGACATCGCGCCTCGGAATGCCTCACTGGACATCGCGCTGCGGAACGCTACGCTGCTAAGTGCAGATCGAAATGCTTCGCTATTGAGCGCATTACGAAATGCTTCGCTATTCATCGCGCCACGAAAAGCCTCCGAGGACATTGCGCCGCGAAATGCTTCGCTCGACAATGCACCACGGAAGGCCTCGTTGGACAGCGCACCACGAAATGCTTCGCTCGACAATGCCCCGCGAAATGCTTCGCTGCTCAAGGCAGTGCGAAGCGCTTCGCTATTTAATGCGGTTCGAAAGGCCTCGTTAGCCATCGCACCTCGAAATGCTTCGCTGTTCAGCGCGGCTCTATATTCCTCGCTGGACGCTGCACCACGGAACGCTTCGCTGTTCACCGCACTGCGGAACGCCTCGCTGTTCAGTGCGCCACGGAACGCCTCGCTAGATAGTGCGCTACGGAAGGCCTCGTTGGACAGGGCGCCGCGGAAAGCCTCGCTGGATAATGCACCACGGAAAGCCTCGTCGGACAGGGCACCACGAAATTCTTCGCTTGCCATCGCACCACGGAAGGCCTCGCTGTTCATCGCGCCTCGAAACGCCTCGCTGTTCATCGCACCACGGAAAGCCTCGGAATTCAGAGCAGTGCGAAATTCCTCGCTGTTCAATGCCATGCGAAGTGCTTCACTGTTCATCGCCGACCGAAATGATTCGCTGTTCATTGCGTTACGAAACGCTTCGTCAGCAACAAGAGTCGCAAAGACATCAGTCTGCATGACTTCCTGCAACTCCTGATTGCCAAGCTGGATGTCGTCAGAACCAGCCTGGTCGGTCCGATAACGCTCGGCGGGTGCAATGGTACCTGTAACGTTTGCGCCCGGCGGATTGTTCAGTCCGAAATAGGCGATCGCAACCCCAACTACTGCCCCCAGTACAAATGCAGGGATTGTCTTGTTCGTTGTAGTCATTATGTTTTCCTCCGGTGCCCCTCCGGGCCCCCTGTGATTCACGTGTCTGTAACTGATATACCGCGCTAATCTGAAAAAGTTGGTAACTCCTTAGCCGGAATGCCCGGGTTGCACGTATTCAATATCTGTGTCGTAGACGGCCTCGCCGTTCGACGTGAACTGCAAATGGATCGTGATATCGCGATCGCCAGCGTTGTGCAGATACAAGGCATAACGCCGTTTCCCGTCAATCTGCATCGTGATACGCCCGGATTCCGCCGAAACACTAACGCCCGGGCTCTCGAGTTGGGCGAAGCCATTGAACCAGACCTTCTTGTCGACGTATGAAGCAACAATGTCGACAGGTCCGCTCGAGACCAAATCAAAATCAACGATCAGAATCGGTCCGCTGCTATGCAAAGTGACAGTGCCAGCAATATCCTTGCTTTCGATCGGTGTAGTTTGAATGCTGGGGCCTTGCGGTATTTGGTCGGAAATCGTGCCAACCAGCCCGGTCATGTCATCAAACGCGCCTTGCGACACTATGTCGGAACTGACCAGGCTCAGTGTCAGGACAGATCCGGCAGCAAACACCGCCGTGTAGCGAAGCGCTGGCGCCGCAAACAGGGTCTGCAGGAATGCGCCGGGGGTGCTGCGCGCTCCCTCATTCTGCTCCGGAATCGAAGCCATGATCGTGTGTTTCAGGTGCGGTGGGGAATCCAGTTCAGGCAGGCTATCCAGCGATGCGTGCACTGCCGAGAGCTCCGCATGCAACGCCTGTGCCTCAGGGCTATCGGCAATAAATGCCTCAAATGCTGCACGGTCGGCTGAACTGATCTCACCATCGATATCGGCATTGATCAGCTCGACATATTTCGGATCAATTGCCATTAGTGCAATCCTTGCTCTGTGAGTCTCTCTTGCAACAATTGCCTGGCCGTATAGAGACGCGACTTCACCTTCTTCACTGGAATATCAAGAACTTCGCTGATCTCGCTATAACTGCAACCCAGCACATGTTTGAGAACGATTACAGCTCGATATTCGGATTTGATCGTCATGAGTGCTGCCTGAATTCCTTCACCAATCTGGGCCTGTCCCGCCTGTTGCCTCGGCCCGCTGCCTTGATCTGCCGTATCTTGCTCGAGTGTCGCTTGGCGGCTCGACTTCTTCAGCCAGTTGATCGACTCATTCAACGTGATGCGATACACCCAGCTGAAGAAACGGCGCGCAGGATCGTACTGGTCCAGGTGCTCGTAGACCTTCAGAAAAACGGTCTGCGTTACATCTCGCGCGTCGTCCGGGTTGTGTAGCATCCGGTACGCTGCGTTGTAGACGGGCCGTTCATATTTGACCAGCAATGTCTCGAACGCGTGCCGGTCGCCTTTCAAGGAACGCTCCATCAACGTTTTGTCGTCTGACTTATTCATACCTACAACCGGCAACGGAAAAGGTTGGCGGCAGGCGTGGCGGCGCTGCGATCGAGTATTCGCTGGCGTCCATCTGGATTGCGCCACCTCCCTGACGCGATCTCGGGCTGACCTTATTGTGTTTCTATTTCGAAGATCGAGTGAAACCCCGAGTATCGGAAAACATCGTGTATGTGATTATTAACATTTATTATTTTTAGCCCCTCGCCAGCGCTGACGAGGCGTTTTTGTGTCTTGAGCAGTATACCGAGGCCGGCGCTCGAGATGTATTCCAATTGGGCAAAATCGAGCACGCTTGAGCCGCTGACCGAGTCCATGAAATCCTGTGCTTTGGCGCACTCTGCCGCGTCCAGCCTGCCGCTGCAAAGAATGTCGCCGTTTTCGCCAAATTCGATAGCAAACATATAGTTAACCTGACTCCTTGGTAAATCTTACCGTACTCTGGCGGTCGTGGTAGTCGTATTCAAGACTGTCGACCATATGCTGCACCAGATGCAGGCCGAGGCCGCCTGGGATCCTCCGTCCAAGCGGAGTCTCCGTATCGACGTCTCTGGGAGTGGTGACGTCAAACGGGTCGACGTCATAATCCGTGATCACGACGCTGACGTCGCCGTCATTCGTAGTCACGTCCAGCAGTATTTCGTTGTCGTTTCCAGGACAGTACTTCACCATGTTGGTGAACAGTTCCTCCATTGCAAGATGCACAGGGAACCGCGCCGCGTCCTGGACATCGCCTGATGTGAGGACATCCTCGGTGAATTCGTATATGGCGCCGAGCGAATCAAAGCTTCTTGTAAATTTCTTCTGCATCGACTGCGTGTCGTCAGCGTGAGCGCCGCGCCAGTACGATCGTAATATCGTCAGCTTGTGGTGCATTCCCGCCATGCCGTCGTACCGCCTGCATTATCGCCGCAACCACTTCATCGGCGTTTGCGTCGTATACATTATTGATTGCGCTTATCACCCCTTCCTGTCCGAATTGCACGCCATCCTCATTCTCATATTCGTAAATGCCGTCTGAAATGAGCCCAAGTATGTCGCCTGGTTCGAGATCAAGTTCGAGCGGGTCCGCAAGATCGGTCTGCGGCATGTAGCCAAGAGGAAATGTCGTCGCCGGATGCCAGTCGAAGTCGCCGGACTCAGCATGGTAGTGCATGATCGGACCCTGCCCGCCGGAGTGGAAATAGACCCGATGCTCTGATGCATCGAGTAAACCAAAGAAACCGGTGACGAAGCGATCATCCGGCAGGTCGTCGCAAAGCTGGTCGTTTATATGTACAAACGCATCGTCAAGGCTGGCATTGAGGCGAATTGCAACACGCAACATCGCTCGGACCTGCGTCGCACTCAGGGCCGGTCCGATTCCATGTCCAGTGGCGTCACCCATCAGCAGGAACAGACGCTGATGATCCAGTTGCACGAAGTCATACAGATCACCGCCGGTTTGATCGGTAGGGGCGAACGCGCCTGCGAAGCCATATCCTTCGATCGACGGCATCTCTTTGGGTAGCGTCCCCATCTGCACATCCCGAGCGACCGTGATTTCACGATCCAGTTTTTCTGACTCGATGATTTGCTCGGTTATCTTGGCCCGATGCAGTACCACCGCCGCCTGAGCGGCCAGCGCCATCGCGATAAATTCGTCGTGTTCATCAAACGTGCCGGTATTCTTGTTGAGTATTTGCAACACACCGACCAGCGAGTCCTCGTATCCGATCAACGGAATCGTCAGCATGCAACGCGTTCGATATCCAGTTTGTTTATCGATGTCGCGGTTAAATCGATCGTCGGCGTAACAGTCCGGAACATTGATCAGCTTTCTGGTCTGAGCGCTTTCACCAACGATTCCCTTGTTGGCAGGTATTCGAAAACTGCCTAGTTTTGTTGCAACACGAACGACGAGCTCGTCAGTATGCTCGTCATAGAGAAAAACAGTGCCACGATCGGCGTCGAGAATATTTCGTGAGACATCGACAACTTCAGTCAACATCGTATCGAGATCAAACGGCGCGGCAAGCTTACGAGTTACTTCCAGAACTCGCCACAATGCCTTCGCTTCATTAGCTTGTTGAGTCACGTGGTGTTGTCTCGGTCATCGGAATACGCACGTATTGAATCTCAATCTCGGAAATACGTGCGGTCATGCGTTCTGCTCTTTCCGGAATGACATATTCTGAATTATCGATTGCACGCCGGGTCACCAACGTCTCTGACTTGATAGCCAGGTCCTCACCGAGTTTTGACGCCGTATTGACCGGGTCGCCATAAAAGTCCACATCGTCGATGAGCAGTAATCGTCCGTAATCGATCCCAACCGACAGATATATCTGCTCTTCCATTCCGTATGCTTCGTTGGACTCATACAGCGCCGCATCAATGTCGAAGCTGGCTTGTATCGCATCGTCTGGTCGCGAAAAGAAGGCGTAACAATTATCCGCATCGCATTTAAGGAGCGAGCCATTATTAGCAGCAATAATCGGCGCAATGATCTGGCGGGCACGATGAATCAGCTTCAGAAAGTGACAGACGCCGATTTTTCTCGATGTGCTCGAAAATCTGGCCATATCGGAGATAAAAACAGCGCCATTTACGCCGTATTTGTCCCAAATTTTACTGCGCGCTGATTCCTGCTCCGCCGGATCACTCAAGTCCGCGAAATCCGCGATTTGCCTGTCAAAATCGCGACAGCCTGTAAGCGGCCTGAGAATCGAGTTGTCTGCCATGACGAACCCTCGAGTCGTTGTTCTTGTTATCGGAACCGAGGCAACAGTATATCCTTCCGGAGCCCCAAAGGTGACTGATCCAAAGACGGTTGCCTTTCGACTTAGTACGGCCGGAAGCAGACGCTCGTGCCGGTCTATCTCGGCGCTCCATGAAGGCGAATAAAACGCTGCCAGAGCCTGCCGTCGATCACCGAAAGACCGAGTCCGATCACGGCCATTCCCAGAAAGTGCAACCACTGGAGTCGCTCATCGAGAACAAGTGCGCCGAGCAGGATCGCGGTTACGGGAATCAACAAAGTAACAAGAATTGCATTGGTTGCGCCGGCCGATGCCAGAAGCCGGAAGTACAAGATGTACGCGAGCGCTGTCGAAAAAACCGCCATCAACCCGACAGCTGCCCAAACCTTGGCACTCGATTCAATCACCTGAGCCGGCGCCTCAAACGCGAGCACCAGCAGAATCATAATGAGCGATGACATGAGCAGCTGACCGGACGCTGCAACAATCGGGTCGATATTCATCCGTGTGAACCGCCGCGCATAGACCCCCGCGAACGAATACGACAGTGCAGCGCCCAGTACCGCGAGCTGGGCGAGCAGATTGGCGTCGAGGCCGGCCAAAGCACTCGGGCCAATAAGAACAACAACGCCGATAAGACCTAACACGGCACCCAGCAACCTCGAGCGGGTTAAAGGCTCGTCCTTTAACCAAACTCCGGCAACGATCACCGAAAAAATTGGTGCGGCCGCGGTGAGAATGGCAGCAAGACCCGACTCGATTTCTTTCTGCCCCCAGACAATGAGAAGAAACGGAATTATGTTGTTCAGCAACCCCATCCAGAAAAACGCCATCCAGGCGAGCGGTGACCGCGGGATCGGAAGCCCTGCTGCCAGCACGATGCCCCAAATCACGACGCACGCGATAACAACGCGCACCGCTACGATTAGCAATGGCGACCACTCCAACAGGGCGATTTCCACAAAGAAATAGGAGCCACCCCAGAGCATCGACAACAGCAAAAGCATGGACCATTCCACGAGTCCCATTCGCGAATTGATGACGGTTGGGCTCATGGCCGCAAGGATAACGGTTTAAGAACTGGAGAGTCGCCAAAATCGGACGTCTGCTAACGGCCAGAAGCGGCCGTTCAACTACTATTTACTCGGAACCCGTGAAGAGAGTAGATGCATCAACGAAACTTAAGCGACTGCCAAGCGGGTCGAGCGCGTAAAACACTCGCTCCCCCCACGGCATCGATTCAATTTCCGTGAGGTTGCGACCGCCGCCTTTCTCGATCCTGTCTCGGACGGCTACCAAGTCAGATACGGAAAAGTAGAGATACTGATTCTCATGATGTAGCCACCCCTGACCAACGTCATCGCCGTCGGCTGACGGGTCGTAGCAAGCCAGGATTACGCCATCGCAATCAAAATAGTGCCTCCCAGGCGACACGCGCTGCCCGTCGTCTTGAAACACGTAACCATAGAATTTGGCTGCGAGACCTATATCCGATACCGGGAGTATTACGCGATAGAGGTGCGGTACGGTCACTTGCGATTCTCCGTCCATGAACAAGGGCCGCTTTGCGTCATGAGCGGACCTTCAGAGCATTGCGAATCAATCAAAATGACAGGCCGCTTTCGGCCACAAGCGGCCACAAGCGGCCACTCAGACAACTACAACGATCTCGGCGATTGTTGGATTTCTAGCCAATCTTCACGCAGCATGCCGTAAGTCACCAAATCTTCGTATTTGCCCCACTTCATCGTATCTTGGCGTGCTGTTCCTTCCCGTAGCATGCCGATCTTCTCCATGACTCGTCCAGACGACGGATTCCTAGCAAAATGGCAAGCATGAATTCGATTGAGACCAAGGTCATCGAAACCAAAAGCAATGATGGATCGAGCTGCTTCTGTCGCGTAACCCAAATTCCAGTATGGTTTTCCAATCCAATATCCGAGGTCGCCCTTATTCAAGCTGAAGTTAACCCTCAGTCCAATAGCGCCAATCAGTTCTTCGCTATCACGAAGCACAACAGCGAAAGTCGCAAGTTTCTTCGCCTCATAGCCTGGCCCGTGCGATTCGATCCACTCTTCTGCCATCCCGTCTTCATACGGATGCGGAATATTCAATGTCGTATCTGCAACCTCCCATTCCCCGGCCAGTTGTTGAACTGACAAAGCATCGTCCTTGCGAAAAGGACGCAATACTAGACGGGAAGTTTCGAGGGTAGGCTGCAATACGTGACGGCGGATTCAGATCAAGTTGTAATTTCGTAAGAACAATTTGCGCTCAATACACTGGTTTACGAACGACTGCATTGTGGTCATAAGCAGCCCCTCAGGCTAAGTTTAGCCCAATGTCTGCTTTGGGGCGTATAGCGGTCGTTCAAACGCCGTTTTTCGGCGGCCGGACTCCGAACGTCTGCTCTCACCCAAAGCGGTCATTCAAGTCGTTCGGATCGAACTATTTTCAATGGCAGCTAACGGCCATGAGCGGTCCTTCAAGGAACCGGTAATCAGACCGCCGTTGGAGTCGGCTACCGATTTGAAAGCGGTCAGTCCTGAGTACTTCCCCGAATTGACAGAACTCACCGTCGGAGGATCATTGATCCGGCGATAAAGGCAAATCGGGCGAAAGCTCGAGACGCAAAGCCATGGGTCCTCGCCTCCTCCGCGACGCCTTCTGCGACGCCGCGAAGGACCCCAAGATTGCCAGGCTGCCGCTACAGGCAATTTCTGAAAGGAGCAGAAAAATGAGAACCCTAAAACGCACGACGGTCGCCGTCCTTGCGATGCTGGCACTCGGGGCCGGGACGACCTTAGCGGACACCGAGCACGATTACTCTCGGATATTCATCTTCGGTGCCAGTTTCATGGATTCCGGCAATCACTTCGCCCTAACAGGTGAAACAGCGCATCCACCATTCGAGCTTATAAATTACGCTGGCTACGGCGTCGGAGGGCATCGTCCCACCAACGGCCACACCTGGGTCGAAGTCCTAGCACAGGACATGAAACTCACTGAATGGGCGAAACCTGCCTATCGCGATTCGGCCTACGGCAACTATGCGGTCGCCTACGGGCGCGCGACTGACGTCCTGCCCGATCCTGTGGAACCAAGCCTGTACGACCAGGTGACGCAATGGATCAATAACGGCTATTGCACGGGCGGCCCGACGAGCCCGATGAATGACACGCTGTTTATCGTGGATTCCGGCTACGCTGACGCGCTCGACCTGTTGGACGGACATGACCCTGTAGCCGTCCTGAGCGGCATGACCTCCGGCGTCGCCGATAATCTCTACAGACTCCACGCTTGCGGCGCACGCAACGTCCTGTTCGCGTATACGGCGCCTCTAGAGAAGTCGCCAATAGTTCCCGAGGATCCGACGCAACCGAGCTTGAGCGCAATTTACAATTACTTGTTCCTGCAACCCGTTGTTGCCGGCTACTCCGGCGAGCCGTTCAACATGAATATCTCGACGGTCGATTTCTTCGCGTTCATCAGCACGATGCTGAATTCGCCGGATGTGTATGGCTTAACGAATGTCACGGAAACTTGCATCACGCCCTACGTGACGCGGGGCGCCTTCTGCAAAAACCGTGATGAGTATTTCTTCTGGGACGCCCTGCACCCAACGAAAAAGGTACACGCCCTGCTCGCAGAATTCGCGCTCGGGCAGCTGCCGTAACCTGACAGAGACCAGAATTGATTGGCCGAAAGAAGGGCCGCGATTTGGCGGCCCTTTTACTTCCCGCCACCGAAGAAAGAGCTGGGCATGGCGAGTGTCGGCTTTCGAGGTTAGAGCGGACGTTTGGTGATGCTAGCTGCGCTCGGCCAGATGTGCTTGATGAACTTCCGCTTTGGGTCATTAGCGGCCCTTCAGTCCAAGTTTAGCCCAATGTCCGCTTTCGGGCGCATAGCGGACGTTTCGGAGCAAGTTTTTCTGTGGCCCAAGACCCAATCTCCGGTCTCACCCAAAGCGGTCATTCCAATCATGGAAATCTGGCGGAATTGAAGGTCTGCTTTCGGCCAAAAGCGGCCATAGAAGAACCCCGCCGAGGCGGGGTTTTTGGAGTACCTCAGAAATAGTTGTTTACGGCGGGAAGCAATCCCAAACCACGCCATCCATTCTGTAGATGTTCGCATGGGCCGCGATTGACGTTTTGCATGCAGCTAACTCTTCCGCATCTATGGGGATAGAAATAGAAGGAGGCAGACCCGGGAAACTAAAGTTGGTCAAATTGCATGCACGGGTATTTCCACTAGCGAAGGTAAATATCTGGAACCAAGGTGGGTCAAAAAGCCCATTTTCAAAGTTCTCTATTAATTCTAAATCAAAACCACCAGCATCGCCGGTGGCACATGCGTGTGGAAAATCCACGTCAATATTGTTCACGGGAGGGAGCGCCGCTGCTAGATCCTGAGCGGTCCAACACGGGCAAGGTTCTTCGACGTTAATGCAGGGCATGTCGATGTCCAAAGGATTGTTGGCTCTATTTTTCTTCCTGTTGTAAGCCTCCAAAATGCTGCCCGAGGGTACCGCGGCTAACAGCGCGTCGAGTCCAACTTCTGTAATTGGATTGGTAACTGCAGCATGATCTTGCGCTTCGCAGAATGCGACGCAAAGGCCATAGAGACCCTTTGTGACGCCGTCGTCCTTCAACGCATTGCAAATTGTTTCTTCGGCTGGTGTATCTCCATCCGGTGTTTGTGCAAGCGCCATTGGTACTACGAGAATCACCATCGCGACGCTTGATATCAAAGTTGTGAATAATCTCTCCATTGCTAGACCCCTTTGGTTGCGTAAGGCGCATTGCACGCCGTAAGTACTAAATCGAGTTTGTCAAACGTAGCCCAGCAATCGTGGGACCGTCGGACAGACCGTCGCGGAGAAAGCAAGAACCCGTGGCTTTCCGTCGCCACCTTTCGGTGAGTTTGGCTTTGTTAGGACTGATTATGGTTCCTTTATACCACATTTGCTTACACTACCTATTTATCCACAATAAATGGTCATTCCGGACCAGAAATCAGTGGGTTGGCTGGTACATCGTAGAAACTAGGTGAGATGTCCACGAAATTGATGCGCAACGAAATTTCGCCGATGTGATGCGAATGTCTGCTTTGGGTCATTAGCGGCCCTTCAGACCGATTCTAGCCTAATGTCTGCTTTGGAGCGTATAGCGGACATTGTAGAATCGGATTTCGGATCAGCCAATCCCGAGCGTCTGCTCTCACCCAAAGCGGTCATTCAAGTCGTTCGGATCGAACTATTTTCAATGGCAGCTAACGGCCATTACCGGACATACGATCTCGTCCAGACGACGAGCCCAAGTATCGGATACCCACGATAGCAATTCAGTAGTCAGCCCATACATTCGCAATTGCACAAAAGCAACATAGGCGGTCGATTGTGTTGGACTTCATTGAGAGGCTGGCAGCTAGTAACGCGGCGTTCTATGCGATCTGGGTCTTTGCACTAGTTGTCTTTACCTGCTGGTTGATATTCGAGATTCGCGGCATGATCTTTACGAGCCTGATCAGGTGGAAACCACTTATACTCAGGAGCTTACGAGCGGGCTTTCTCTTATCGTTGATTTTCCCCGTGGTTCTGCTCTTATTCTCGGGGCTCGCGGGACCGTGGGGGGCGATGATCTTCGTCCTCGGGATCTGGTACCTGCCGCCATCAGTTTATATTCTCTGCACTAGCCTCGGCCTTCTGCACAGCATCCTTCGGGAGAGGCGGACCCTGAGAATTGGGCAAAAAAGAAACGCCTATGTAGCCTTTGCCGCCTTAGCCACCATTGGAGTGGCAATGCTCTATGTATCCTTTGTATGGCTCGATAAGCCTGTTTAGATCGTGTCCATAGATAGATTTGCCGATTGACACATCGGGCAGCTTGGCCAGAATAGTCAGGCTGAGGACCCGGATTGACCCGCGATTCTTGGCGAGGATCGTTCCTGATGAAGTCTGCGGATGAGCTGGTTTCAGTATTGAATGGCTACTTACCGGAGCCGTATCAAATTCCAGAAGATCGCCGACAATGGTGGGCAGTTCAGATATGCGCCCATGTGGCGCTCATCCTGATCTTCATTACTTTGGTGGTATGCGTTAATCGTTGGGTCCCAGACTTGGATCTGACCCTTGATAGGCAGTCGGTTCTAGGTTCGCTGGACATCATTATTCCTGGTCTGATCGCGATTCAGGCCTATTACGTACCTATGTATTACCGGTACATAGAAGCGAGAGATCGGCTTTGGAAGTTCTTCGGCGGTACGTTTTTGATCGCAATCATTGGCCTGTTGTTTTACACCATTTACTTGCACTTTCTGGCCGAAGTTTGGGCTCAAATAATGCTGATCATTACCTCAGCCATTTCCGGGTTAATGTTTGCAGAGGCCCTGATAATGCATCTGCTTTTCAAGTGGTGGTCGGCTCGCAACGAACCTGAGAGCGATTCGTTTCCGCCCCTATCTGGTCGCCTCTGAGTGGCGTCCGCTTTGGGTCATTAGCGGCCCTTCAGTCCAAGTTTAGCCCAATGTCCGCTTTCGGGCGCATAGCGGACGTTTCGGAGCAAGTTTTTCTGTCGCCCAAGACCCAATCTCCGGTCTCACCCAAAGCGGTCATTCCAATCATGGAAATCTGGCGGAATTGAAGGTCTGCTTTCGGCCAGAAGCAGCCGTTGGGACATGCTACTTGGCAGCCTGCATGACACGCTCAATCACGTCCAAACTCAATCCGGATACGATCTCTCCATCTTTGAGCTCGAACCCCAAATCGAACAGCTTCTCCGGCTTAGTTATTGGGTGACAAACGGTCGGTTCAAACACATCGGAACCCGGGAATACGGAGAGCACTTCGCCCTTCTTTTTGTGACGCAGCAGGGAAAATTTCTTGGTAGGAAACAGTCTCGGTTGATTGACCTCTGGGTCATCGGTTATCGGCTCAAAATCGAAATATTGTTGCCCATACAAGCACAGAACCTTTCCGCCACCGACATCGACGAAATGTAGGAGGGAGCTGGTGTTCAGTTCCTCGACCGTCAAAGCCCGAATTGCTTCGTACTCGTCTCGCACAGCTTCACCGTTGGCTTCAAGCTGCCTGAGATGTTCATCCCAAGAAACGCCGCGGAGCCGACGAAACCACGCAGGGGCATTTGAAGAGAAATAACCCAGAATGGCGAGAATGAGGCCGCCACCTAGAGCCAATACGATCAGCGAAAGAAATGCACCAACCGGGTCACCAATTGCCAGCCAAAGCAGGACATAGATAACGACAATGACGGCGAGCAATCCATAGCCAAGCCACTTCTTTTTCACATCGATTGGCATCCGTCTCTCAAGATCGCGACAGGCTGCTTTGGGTCATTAGCGGCCCTTAAGGACCAGTTTAGCCCAACAGCCGCTTTTGGGTGCATAGCGGACGTGCCCGTGCGGATTTGCCGACTGCCCCGGATCGAACGTCTGCTTTCATCAATAGCGGACGTTCAGATCGCTCGATATTGAGTAAATCTAAGGGCTGCTTTCGGCCAGAACCGGCCATTCAGTACACGAAAACCACCGGGCGGACGATCATTCCATCGCCATTGCGAATGTTTGCCGGAACACCGACAAAGAACATCCGGTCTTTTCCAATCAAGGTCTCAACATTGAATAGCTGTTCGTATACAGGAATGCCGCGTGACAAGAATGAGTGGTGTATCGGGACAACTTGCGCGGTTAGGTCTTTCGATTCTACCTGCGCCTCTTGATGCAAATTCGCGACACTAAATGCATCAGTGGCAAACGCGCGGACCGGGATTTTCGCCAGATACTCTGCAGCACTTCGAGTGAGCGTGACCGTGTCCGGAAAGCTCTTATCATCTTGGGGAGGTTGATAGTTTGTGTAGATCATCACAACGTCGCCGGGTTTGATGCCCTGGCCGTCGAAGACCGTCGTCGGAACGGAGAACCCTGTTGGGTACTCGCTGACGTCAAACACCTTGAGCGGACCCGAAAAGGCACCAATCGAGTACGAGTCGATCCCGCCTTCCAATCCAACGTGATTGGGTGCATCCACGTGTGGGCCACCGTGGTTCGCGAGCGTATAAAACGCATTTGAACCCGAAACGCTGCCGCCACCGATTTCTACTGTCCAGGTAACCAACTCGAATTGATTTGGACGGTCGGTGCCGTTGACGGCCAGGAATGCTCGCCCCGCGCCCCGTTGATTAATATCCTCAGTCACTAGCGCGCCGAGATCGATTACCTCGGAAGGGGAAAAACCTGTTGAAGTACCTGTCGATGTCGAATCGCAAGACGCCAACATGATGAGTACCAAAACGGAAAAACTTTTAATCCACATAACTTAAACCCTCTGCCAGAGGTCTCGCAAGGACGCTGGAATCACCAATCGATACAAACTCGCAACAGCCTCGGCTAGCAGCAGCCGTTCGCGGACAATTACTCGGTCAACGCTTTGAGTTCCTCATACGTACCAGCGAAATACGCGACGTTATGGAATGCCTCGCGACCGAGCGCTTTGGCTACCTCATTTGCCTGACTGCCATCCCGCCCGAAAACGATAATACGAGTATTGTGATCTTCCATGGGAAGTCGCCCGTCGTTCTTTGCGGCAAAGACTTCCCCGGTATCCTTCTCCGGGAGTACACCACTTTGGGGCAAGTTTCTTGCACCGGGGACGCTTCCCTCACGATATTCCGAAGAGTCTCGAACATCGATCCAGACAGCAGTCTGATCGTTCGCAAATATATGTCGAACGCCGTCTGGTTCAATCACCATGACCCCTACCAATGCACGCCAGACCGGAGCGCCAAGTTGGTAGCGACGAACATTTGTGTACCCTTCTTCCAATAGTGCCCCGGCAACTCGCTTGCTCTTGCCACAGTATGGGCCATTGCAATACAGCACCAGCGGCTGGGATTTATCCCCGTCCACCAGTCTTCCGACCTTTGCCACATCTGAGGTGTAAAGAGCCATGGGCGTGCCCGGTTTTGGTGCCACATTTAAGGCCGTGGGAATATGGCTGATCGACCATTCTCGGTGCGGACGAGTATCCAACACTACTGCGCTCCGGTTTTGGATGATTTGCTCCAACTCGTCTGTGGAAACTTCCGGTACGCCCGAACCCGGTTCGGCAAAAACCGCCTGACGGATAAGCTGATCAGAATTTTCCTCGTCGGCTGCGACGTTGTTGGAGCCTGAGCAACCTACCAATGCAGAGATAAAGACCAGTGCCGCAAGTCTTGAGATACGCATGGTTATTCTCCATGACGACGTATTCTTGAATGCTTTAAGTATAGTTACTTGTTATTAAACCGCGCGGTCGATAACAAACTTGACCAAGATTACTTGCTGGATTTCTATGTCCGCTTCGGGTCAGTAGCAGACTATTTCACCAATACTAGCTGAATGTCTGCTTCCAGGGGAAAAGCGGACGTTCCCCAACCGATAGTTGGACGGTAATTCCAGCTGAGCGGTACACCGCGTGCTGTGAAATCAGGCCTGTCACGGCTCGGGAAGCAGTTCCTCGAACATGAGAACCGTCTGGGGCAGCCCATCGGCAGGCAGATATCGCTGTCGAATCAGATAAGGCGCAGTCTTGGCCACGCAGGCCTCGAATTGTCCATCGCCGCCCACTGTGGTGACGAGTCGGCACGCGATCGATTCTCGGTCGTTAATAACAACCTTTTCCACACCGCCGACCTCGAATGGAGCCGGCCGCGACCAGAACGCCCCCGTGGTGCGAAAATCCGGCATGACCACGTGCGGCGTCACGGTTGTGCCCTCGACCAGTGGTAACCCTGCGAGTAGCCAATAGCTCAGTGTGCCGTCAATGACCGGATGGGCCAGCGGTTCGACATTGGCCTCAGCCGGTCCATTGGGTTGGACACCTACGGAGATCATACTGTCGCCGTCAGCGACCAGCGTACGCCCGGCGACATTTCTGTAGGCAAAAGTCAGGTCGGGGAGCCGGTGCCCGATCTTGTCCGCAGACGAATCGTCCCAATCGTTACCGAAGACGGCATGCAGCATGGGATAGTCCCCGCCGCTGCGCGTCACGGTGACGACAAGCGGCTCGCCACCTTGCGTGTAACGGGCAGAGAAAGAACTGATAGTACTGCTATCAAACTGAGGATGGCTGGCCACTTCGCTTCCGGAAGCATTGAGTGGCAAAATTTGGATGGACAGGCACAGCAGCAGCGCGATTGTGGTCCTCATGAGACACCCCCCTGATTTCTTTGCTCGAGCTTTTGACAAGCTGTAACGCGCGACGTTCGGTCGCAGCCTCTGCGAATTCTCGGGACCGGTACATTCAGGTCAATAAGGTCTTAGTCAATTGGTCCGATTTGCTGGGACCATACCAAACGGCCAGACGCGGACATTCGCAATAGGGAATCACCGCGATTATCGACTCAAGAATCTGAGTGTAGCCTTTTGAGAATTGTAGTGGCGTCCAAGTCAGAAGCCCCGGCAACAACTTGATGCGTCTTTTTCGCCTCATACATCGCGGCATCAGCTTTCCGAAGAAGCGTATTCGAATCTTCTCCGTGTTGAGGGAAAACGGCGACCCCTATGCTGACGCCAATAGCGCAGTCGTAGCCTTTGATTTCCATCGGGGCAGCCAGGTGTCTCGCAATCTTTTCGGCCACCGCGAGAGCACCGTCGTGGCTATCGCTCCGTGGCTCAAGCAGCACGGCGAACTCGTCACCGCCAATCCGATACTTCTGATCGGCCTCCCTGAGTGCCTGGCCCAGACGAGCGCCGAATTCTCGCAACACCGCATCGCCTCCAGCATGGCCCAGTCGGTCGTTGACCTCTTTAAACCCGTCGAGATCCATTGCAAGCAAGGCGACCTCTTCTTTTTTGCGTCGTGCGATGGCAATCAGATGCTCCAGCTGCTTCAGAAACAGGTTTCGGTTACCCAGTCCGGTTAGCGTGTCGTACATTGCGAGGTGCTCAAGCTGCTTGCTTCGTTTAACGAGCTCAAGTTCTGCCTCTTTTTGGGCGGTGATGTCCTGGACTACGCAGCACACGCCAATGACGGTGCCGTCCTTACTCTTGTCCGGATAATAGCTGTTCCTGAAGTGCCGCGGCTCTCCTGGATGAGCCAGTGTCTCCGCTTTGATCTCCACATTGATGATTGCTTGCCCCGTTTCGACCACCTTGCGAAGTCGCGGCGCGACCTTGGCCGCAAGGATTGGAAGCACCTCCTCGAGTGTTTTTCCCAGGCATGCTTCCACCTGAACGCCATTGATGCGTGCTAGCCACTCGTTGAGATAGCGGTATCGCAGGTCCGTATCGTAATAGCAGAGCCCGACCGGCGCGAACGCAAATAGACGCTTTATCTCATCTGACTGCCCAGATAGCGCATTCTCGTTCACTCTGTCACTCACCCCGGAGTCCTTTGAAGCCTGAGGCCATTCCGTTAAGGTCTTTCAGCGGCGTGAATTCTACTCCTATGAAGCGGGAATCTCCTCAAGGTTGGCCAGGAATTGACGCTTAATGTCTGTCGCTGTAGCGTAGCGGCGCAGTCCACCATGGAATGACCCGATGAGCGCCAAGAAAACTGTGAACCTCGAAAAAGCCCTTGCCGATCTCGAAGCACTCGTCGAAGAGCTCGAGTCCGGCGATCTGCCTCTCGAAAAGGCTATGAAAAAGTTCGAGGAAGGGATCAAATTGACGCGCGGCTGCCAGGCAGCACTTAAAGAAGCCGAGCAGAAGGTCGAGATTCTGTTGAAGAGCGCCGGTGGAGAATCACTCGAGGAATTCGAGGTCGAGGACGACTAGTCTCCCATCAACTCCAGTAGGGCGACGACCGTCGACTCGACACCAACGCGAACAGACGGTTCGGGTGCGATCTTGAATAATGGCGAGTGATGACCTGCAACGGCCGGACCGCCGGCCGCTTCCCGCTCGAAATCCTCCGCTAGCGTGCCTCCAACCTGCCAATAAACGGCCGCGCCGACAGGCGGGTCCATGAAGCGCGAGAAATCCTCGCCGGCCATCCCTTTAGCAGGAATCGCAGTCACGATGTCGGCGCCCATCTCATCGCCCCAGGCAACCCGCAACCGCTCGCCGAGCTTCATATTGTTGATAACCGGTGGTGTGTAGTCATCATCGACGATGACTTCAGGGAGCTTGTCTTCCGGCAGCCCTGCTGCACGACCGATATTCACGGCAATTCGCTCGATACCATCAAGAAGCGCCTTACGGGTATCCGGATTTACATTGCGCACGGTCAACTGCAAATGCGCACTATCTGGAATGATGTTGTGTTTCGTGCCCGCATGAAACGAGCCGACCGTAACCACTGCTGGCTCGCGCGGTGACAGTTCGCGTGACACCAGTGTCTGCAAAGCCGTCACGATCTGACTGGCGATAACGATTGGGTCTTTGGTCTGGTGCGGGCGAGCCCCGTGCCCCGCAACACCATGAACGATGATGTCGACCGAGTCGACGCCGGCCCAGGGCCGGGGAACCAGGTTGACCGTGCCGGCAGGGAGCACAGCGTCAACGTGAAAAGCCAGCGCGTAGTCCGGAGCCCCGAAGCGCTCCCAGATTTTGTCTTCGAGCATCAGCGTAGCGCCCATGCCGCGTTCCTCGGCCGGCTGCACGACGAGCATCAACGTGCCGCTCCAATCATTTTTGCGTGCAGCCATATGCCGCGCAGTGCCGACCAGACTCGTGATGTGAACGTCATGGCCGCAGGCGTGCATCGTATTGACGACCTCGCCTGTAATCGGACTTCTCTGCTGTGCCCTGGAAGCGTTTGGCAATCCCGATTTTTCTTCTACGGGCAGGCCATCCATATCAGCACGCATCATGACGAGCGGGCCGTTACCATTTTCGAGCACCGCGACGACGCCGGTCCCTCCGACCTGCTCTGTCACCTCGAATCCAGCGTCGCGAAACTCTTTCGCCATGCGCTCCGCAGTTCGAAATTCAACGAGTGAGAGTTCGGGGTTTTGATGGAAGTGATCCCAGAGGTCGGCAAGATAGGCGTCGTAGTCCGTTTTGACGCTGTCGGTCAGTTCGCCGGCAAATGCCGGATACGAAATTACCACGAACGCACTGACAAGCGCGCCAAGTTTCTTGTGCATGGAAGGCCCCGATTATTCGAATTGTGGGGCGATTGTAGCTTAGGTCGTGCCTTGCAGGCGTGTGATCAGTGCGCGCAGGAAGACTTTATTGAAGCGCAGCTGACAGGACGAGCTGACCTGCTCCATCAGCGTCGAGCTTACGCGCAGTATTGTGACGGCGCCGTCGGCCATGATTGAGGCCTGCCGCTTGGCGCCACGGACGTAACTCGTTTCGCCGAAACAGTCTCCGTTAGCCAGGCTGCCGATGTTGTTTCCATTGGCCTGCACCTTCACGGCACCGGTAACGATAATATAGAAGCGATCGTCAATCTCACCTTCTTTGACGATGTCATCGCCATCCTTGTACTCGTGCCAATCGGATGCGCGCAGCACTTCCCAGATTTCGGCGTGCGAGAACTCGTGGAAAAAGGTCAGTGAGCGCAGCACATCGAAGTGCTCCTGATTGTCGAGGCTGTCGTACTTCTGGCGCAGATCCTTGTAGACGCGCGTAAGTTCGGCGGCCATCGCGGCACCACTCGACAAACGCTTGTCCGGGTCTTTCTGCATCGTCGTTGCAACGGCGTCTTCGAGCTCCTGAGGCAGGTCGTCGCGGTACGTGTGTATCGGCGGCGGCGTCGCGTAGACGATTTGATGCAACAACTTCGACAGATTATCGGCGCGGAACGGACGAAAGCCTGTCAATAATTCGTACATGACCGCGCCGAGAGAATACAGATCCGATCTGGGCGTTAGTTCTTCAGACTGCACCTGCTCGGGTGACATGTAGCTCGGCGAACCGGCGATACCTTCAATGCGTGACACTTCTGAGTCGTTAACGATCGCAATACCGAAGTCGATGATGCGCACATCGTTGTCGATCGTGAGCATTACGTTGGATGGCTTGATGTCACGATGGATAACGCCGCGGCCATGCGAATAGTGCAGCGCTTTGGCACACTTGTAGATGATCTCTACGACGTCATCGACGCGAAGCAGATTGTCGGGGCGACAATACGCAGCCAGTGTCCGTGCACCCTGAATGTGTTCGGTAACGACGTAGTACTGGCCGTCTTCTTCGCCGGCGTCGTAGATCGGCATGATGTTCGGATGCTGCAACATGCCGACCATGTGCGCTTCGTTGAAGAACATCTTGCGAGCGACCCGAGCGCGATCGGCGTCCGAGTCTTCCTCGATGTTGTAGACCTTTATCGCAACGTCGCGCCGATAATACGGGTCGTGGGAAAGATAGACCATGCCCGTACTGCCCTTACCGATTTTGTTGATAATGACGTATTTACCGATCTTCTCGGGTACGTCACTCGGGCGCTCAATTTCAGTAACAGGGCTGGCCATGTCATCTCACGTCAAGTCATAAGCCACCCGTACAAAGCCAGTAAAATAGCGGCGTACAGAGCGGCTACGAGGTCGTCCAGCATAATTCCGACCCCTCCACCCAGTCTGTGATCCAGGTCCCGAATCGGCCACGGTTTGACGATATCGAAGGCCCGAAACAGCAAAAACCCCAGGATCCATGCGGAATACAGCGGCGGTGCCACCAACAGCGTCACGTACATGCCCGTAATCTCATCCCAGACGATTCCGCCGTGATCGTGAACCCCAAGTCGACGAGAACTCTCACCACAAATCCAGATGCCGACGACGGACAATGCGACCGCGATTCCTATCTGTGTTATCAGGCCCAAATCCAGCGTCAGCCAGGCCAGCAGCACACCTAGCAGTGAGCCAACGGTACCCGGAGCGATGGGTGCCAGACCTGTACCAAGGCCAAAAGCAAGAATGTGCACCGGGTCGGTCAATATGCGTATAGCGAAGTTTTTCTCGATACGACTCATTGGAAATGACGGTAGCCGCTGTCGGCGTACTCCACAATGGCGCCGTGGTCACGGCAGACTATCGATGCACCTGCCGTGATCCTGCCGATCGCCGTAACCCGGACAGCACCGCTATCCGGTAATGCGTCATCGGCTGCTGTGAAGCACAACTCGTAGTCGTCACCGCCCGACAACGCGAAGCGGCGTTGCGCATCGATATCAAACGATGATCGCAGCGGCTCGGAAATCGGTATTTGGCCGATGTCGATCTCGGCACCGACGCCGCTGGTTGTCAGCAACTTTTGCAAATCGGCGAGTAACCCATCCGAGATATCGATCGCTGCGTGTGCGGTGCCAACCAGCGCCTGACCGAAACTTACTCGCGCGATGGGTCGCACAAAGCGGCTCGATAGATAATCGTCAGGCTTACCTGCCGACAGCAACTCAAGCCCGGCCGCAGCGTCACCGACGGTTCCCGTGACGAATATCGTGTCACCAACTTTGGCGCCCGAACGATGTATCGCCCCGCCCTCGGCCACATCGCCGGTGATTTGTACGGTGACGACCGTGCTTTCGCCACGCGTCGTATCGCCACCGACCAGAGCAACGTCATGCTCGTCAGCAGCCGCATAAAGACCGTCTGCGAATTGCTCAATCCACGCTGTATCGGAACTCGGCATCGTCAACGCAAGTGTCATCCAACGGGGACGACCACCCATTGCTGCGATATCGGACAAGTTCACTGCAACCACACGATAACCCAAGTCGTCCGCTGCAATTTGGCCGGGAAAGTGAGTGCCCTCGACAAGCGTATCGATAACGGTAATGAGCTCGCGTCCGGCATCGGGCTGCAAGACAGCGCCATCATCACCGATGCCCGTGATTACGCCGCGTGCTTCGTTCGCTCGAACGAAGTAGCGATTGATCAGCTCGAACTCATCCACTGCCTTGTGCTTGAATTTCGGCGCTGCGGAGCGACTGCGCCGCAACGTCAAGACACGCGTTGATGTATTTGTGGCCATCCAGCGCACCGAAACGCTTGGCGAGATTAACGCCTTCATTGATGACGACGCGAAACGGGACATCGGCGCGCGACTCGAGTTCATACACGCCAATCAAAAGTACGGAAAGTTCAACCGGATCCAGTTGCTCGAGTGGCCGGTCGATCAACCCATCGATCTTTGCCTCGAGCTCAGCCTGCGCTGCGCAAATTGCTGGCAATGCCTCGTCAAAGAACTCCTTGTCGACCCGGTCATAAGCTGCCTGTTCATGAAATTGCTCAACCAGCTCGGCACATTCATGCCCTGCAAGCTGTTTCTGATACAAAGCCTGCACTAGCAATTCGCGAGCGCGCGTCCGAGCGCCTGTTGAACCAGCATTGGTCATTTATCGTGTCCGGGCTACGCTTAGTCGAGACGACGCAGCGTGTTGACCATCTCGATGACGGCAAGCGTTGCCTCTTCGCCCTTGTTGCCGGCCTTGGTACCGGCGCGTTCGATAGCCTGCTCGATCGTATCAACTGTCAATACCCCGAAACCGACTGGTACACCATGCGTTCTCGCTGCGGCGGTGATTCCACGCACGCACTCGCCTGCCACATAGCCGAAATGCGGGGTGCCACCGCGTATTACCGCACCCAGGGCGACAATGCCGTCAAAGCGTCGCGATGCCGCGATCTTGTCCACTGCAAGGGGCATCTCAATCGAGCCCGGCACGCGAATTATCTCAATATCGGCGTCCGCGGCGCCGTGCTGCCGCAGGCAACGCACCGACGCCTTGAGCAATGAATCGACGATGAAGTCATTAAAGCGGGCCGCAACAATCGCAAATCGCGCGTCGCGAACGATCAGGTCCCCTTCCGTAGTTTTTATATTGTCCATGATGTGTGGCTATTCTTCGACGTACTCGGTGATCTCGAGGTCAAAGCCCGAGATCGCGTACATAAGTTTGGGTGCCGATAATACACGGATTTTGGACAGTCCGAGGTCGCGCAGAATCTGTGCGCCTATACCGTAGGTGCGGAGCACAGCGTCACCGCTGCGGCGCTCTGTCAGCTCGTCGGGTTGCTGCTCGAGGCCTTCCACGGCATCCATGAAATCGCGCGACGATTCCTGATTGCGCAACAAAACGATAACAGCACTGTCTTCCTTCGCGATTCGTTCGATCGCGCTGTGCAGCGGCCAGCCCAGCGAACGACTTTGCACGCCGATGACGTCGCCCAGGGTATCCTGCAGGTGTACGCGCACGAGAGGGTTATCGGTGTTACTCAGGTCGCCTTTGACAAGCGCGACGTGCACTGAACGATTTACGCGATCGTCGTAGCAGACCATCTTGAACTCACCGTGGACGGTATCGATTGTCTGTTCGCTTATGCGCTCTACGTTACGTTCTTTCTCGAGCCGGTAGCGGATCAAGTCCGCGATCGTGCCAATTTTGACTTTGTGTGCGCGCGCGAATTTCTCCAGATCGGGACGCCGCGCCATCGTGCCATCGGCGTTGAGAATCTCGACGATCGCCGCTGACGGATCGAGACCCGCAAGCCTGGCGAGATCGCATCCTGCCTCGGTGTGGCCCGCCCGTGTCAACACGCCGCCGGGTTGTGCCATGACGGGGAAGATATGCCCTGGCTGGCTCAGGTCCTCGGGTTTGGCTGCCGGCGCAACCGCCGCCTGAATCGTCCTTGCCCGATCGTGTGCAGAGATACCGGTGGTTATGCCTTCCGCAGCCTCAATCGAAATGGTGAAGTTTGTTGCATGATGATCATCCGTCTCGGAGACCATCAACGGCAACCGCAGCTGTGCGCAGCGCGTACGAGAAAGTGTCAAACAGATCAGACCTCGGCCGTGCGTGGCCATGTAATTGATGTCCTCGGGACGCACTTTTTCGGCCGCCATGATCAGGTCGCCTTCATTCTCGCGATTCTCATCATCGACCATGATGACCATCTTGCCGGCCTTTATGTCGGCGATGATGTCCTCAATACCGCTGAATGCGGCATCCATCGCACTTGGGTGCATTGTCGTGTTATCAGGCATAACCGTGTTCCTTCAAGAATTCCTTCGACAGCTCATCGCCATCTTTGGCAAGCAATCGCTCAATGTAACGCGCCAGCAGGTCGACTTCGATGTTCACCGCCGTACCAACCGTATAGTTACCCATGATTGTAGCGTCAGCCGTATGCGGGATGATATTCACATCAAAGACGTTTCCCGATACCTCGTTAATGGTAAGACTGACACCATCGACCGTAACGGAACCCTTCTTGGCGACATAGCGGGCGATTTCTGGTGCGATCTCTATCGCCATACGGATCGAGCGAGCGTCAGCTGCTACTTTCGCGACTCTACCCACACAGTCCACGTGCCCGCTGACGAGATGGCCACCCAGCCGGTCGCCAAAAGCGAGTGAGGGTTCAAGATTGACCGCGTCGCCCACGCAGAGTGTGCCCAACGCCGTGACGTCGAGCGTCTCGACAGACACGTCGGTATCGAAGCCGTCCTCGCGCAAGGCGACCGCGGTCAGGCACACGCCGTTGACTGATATGCTCTCGCCAACTTCATAACTGGCGAACGGCATGTTTCCGGATCGCACGGACAAACGCACGTCACCGCCGCGCCGCTCGATGACGGAAATGGTACCCATGGCCTTGATGATGCCTGTGAACATCGTTCTTATCCTGCGAGTCGTGCCATGATGCGAGTGTCGGTTCCGACGCGGCGTACGTCGATGATATCGAGAGCCTGCCGGTCCGCCAGCTCAGTCCACGCTGGTGTGCGGAACATCCCCATCGTTTCGCTACCCATGATATGCGGCGACTGATAAATCACAAGCTCGTCGACAAGATCGTTGGCAATCAGGCTTCCCGCGAGCGTCGGCCCGGCCTCGACGAGGACATCATTGACTTCGCGGTTCGCAAGGTCATAAAGCACTGCGCTCGCATCAACCAGGCCGTCGTGCTGATCAACTTTGATGACCTCGGCGCCCGCGTTCGCCAGTGCTTGCCGCTTGCCGTCACTGACGCAGTAAATGAGCGTCTTGCCCGGGAGCGCGAGCATTTCGGCAGACAACGGCATGCGCAGATTCTTGTCCAGGACCACCCGCAATGGCTGCCTGTCTCCGCTATCGATTGCTGCGTCGCGCACGGTTAATGATGGATCGTCGGCGAGCACCGTTCCAATGCCGGTCACGATTGCGCCTGAGCGCGCGCGCAGGCGCTGCACATCCGACCGTGCATCAGCACCGGTGATCCACTGGCTTTCGCCGCTCGACATCGCGATGCAGCCATCGAGGCTCGATGCCATCTTTAACCGCACGAACGGCCGGTCACGCGTAACGCGACTCAGGAAGCCACAAAGGAGCTTCTCGACTTCGCCCTGCATCAGACCGACCCGCGTTTGAATACCAGCAGCAGCCAACAACTCCAGCCCCTCGCCATTCACCTTGGGGTTCGGGTCCTGCAGGCCAACGACGACCTCAGCAACGCCGGCATCGACCAACGCGGTTGCGCAGGGCGGCGTCTTGCCGTGATGAGAACATGGCTCAAGGGTTACGTAGACCGTTGCACCACTCACTCTGTCACCCGCTGCATCTAACGCATTGATTTCCGCGTGCTCTTCACCGGCAATCTTATGCCAGCCTTCGCCCACCACTTCGCCATCGCGCACGACGACGCACCCGACCATCGGATTGGGATGCGCTGTGTACAGGCCACGCTCGGCAAGACGTAGAGCATGCGCCATGTGTGCGCAGTCGGTTGCGGAAAATTCGGTCATTGAAATTACTTGTTTTTCTTGCCGAGCAACTCTGGCAACAACGACATCTGCTCACGAGAGGCGGCCGTCTCGGAGATACGTTGCAGGCGCTTGATCTCTTCCTCAAATTCGGTGATGTCCTGAAAGCGACGATAGACGGATGCAAAACGCACATACCCGACTTCATCGAGTTCGTGCAGCTCTTCCATGACAAGCTCACCCACCAGACGAGACGGCACCTCACGCTCACCCATCGTCCTGAGGCGATGTACCAACCTGCCGATCGCTTGCTCGAGCTCATCGCTCGGCACCGGACGTTTTTCGAGCGCACGAGTCATGCTGTTGCGCAGCTTGGATTCATCGAACGGTTGCCGGCTGTTATCGTTCTTGATCAACCGCGGCATGACAAGCTCTGCCGATTCAAATGTTGTAAAGCGTTCGTTGCAGTCGAGGCACTGGCGGCGCCTGCGAATCTGCCTGCCCTCGCCCGCCAGGCGAGAGTCGATCACCTTGGTCTCTTCGTGGCTGCAGAACGGGCAATGCACGGGTTCTCAGAACTCCATCAATTTGGTATTAGGCGTAGACAGGAAATCGCTTGCAAAGGTCGAGGACCCGGCCGCGCACACGCTCGATCGTTTCCTCATTATTGATGTCGTCGAGTATATCCGCTATCCAGCCGCTTAGCTTCCGGGTCTCATCAGCGCCGAAGCCACGCGTCGTGATTGCCGGTGTTCCGAGGCGCAGACCGCTCGTGACAAATGGGGACTGTGGATCATTCGGCACAGCATTCTTATTGACGGTGATATTGGCCCTCCCAAGCGCCGCATCGGCGTCCTTACCGGTGATGCCCTTTTCGATCAAACTTACGAGCATCAGGTGATTGTCGGTGCCACCCGATACGATCGGGTAGCCGCGCTCGGCCAGCACGCCCGCCATGATCTTGGCATTGTCACAAACGTGACCCTGGTATTCTTTGAATGACGGTTCCATCGCTTCCTTGAAGGCGACCGCCTTTGCTGCGATGACATGCTCCAACGGTCCGCCCTGTGTTCCCGGAAATACGAGCGAATTGAATTTCTTGGTCAGCTCGTCATTTTTTCTCGCGAGAATCAATCCGCCCCTGGGTCCACGCAGCGTCTTATGCGTTGTCGTCGTCACAACGTCAGCGACCGGAATCGGGTTCGGGTAGTGGCCCGTTGCGACGAGGCCAGCAACATGCGCCATGTCGACCATCAAATAAGCACCGACACTGTCGGCAATTTCGCGAAAACGTTGCCAGTCGACAACGCGCGAATAGGCGGAGAATCCGGCAACGATCATTTTTGGTGTGTTCTCTTCGGCAAGCGCCTGCACCTGGTCGTAGTCGATCTCTCCGGTCTCGGCGACGAGGCCATACTGCACCGCGTGATAGAGCTTGCCCGAGAAATTCACTTTTGAACCGTGCGTCAGGTGGCCGCCTTCAGCCAGACTCATGCCGAGAATCGTGTCACCTGGTTCGCAAAGCGCCATATAGGCCGCCGTGTTCGCCTGCGATCCCGAGTGTGGCTGCACGTTCGCATAGTCGGCGCCGAATAGCGCTTTGGCGCGTTCGATTGCGAGCGTCTCGGAGTCGTCGACGTACTCGCAACCGCCGTAGTAACGCTTGCCCGGGTAGCCTTCGGCGTACTTGTTCGTCAGCACGGTGCCCTGCGCCGCCATGACTCGCGGACTCGCGTAGTTCTCGGAAGCGATGAGTTCGACATGCTC